>NZ_FOLI01000017.1 GCF_900112405.1 Fructobacillus durionis
CCAGAAGCTGCCTTTTCTAAATCTTCAACAATGCCATAGATTTCACTTAATCCCTTAGAAAATGATCGGCGCTTAGCCTTGGCTAATTGAATAACGCCTAGCTGCTTATATTGCATTGCCACACCAGAGGCATTACTTGCGAAGTTTTCATCCGAAACATCAGGCGTGCGAGAGAATGAGTGAATGTTCTTGTACAGGCGGTTCTTGTAAGCTTCAACACCAGCCGTATCGTATTGCTTATGAATGTAATCAGCAGATACTGTCGTCTGTTGACCAGAACCAGTAGAACCAGATTTCAAGAAGAGAGTACGAGCTTCTTTAATACTTGCCATTAGCTTCTTTTTTTGTTCAGCTAACTTTTCTAAGTATTCTTCATCATCTGGATTGCCAAACAATTCAGCACCATCGAGCAAATCATCAATGTCACCCTTAATAACAAGCATGGCATCGTTGCTATCCTGCATGTAGTTAGCCGTGTCAGACTGTGCAGCGTCATAAGCATCAATCAAGCTAATAACACCGTCGAAGTCACCCATTCGTTGGGTATTATTCCAAAATTCAACAACTGGAAGCGTGGATAATTGGTCCGTTTTAGTCACATTGTACCCATTAACAATTGTTCCATCAGCAATTGCTACAGGTTCACTAATTGTGTATTCACTATCTGTCCATGTCTCAATTACATATGGTTGATAATCTAGGTCGTCATCAATCTTTGACTGTTCTGTATAGCGAACGGCCATAATTGGTACTGGGTCCACGTCATTGGAATAAATCATAAACGTGTTAGTAGGGCTAAGCCGAGTAATCTTCTCGACATCCCCATCACGGTAGACATTAGCAAAAGCTCGCCCATACTTCGACATGTCGCTAAACAGGTCATAAAAGAGTGAATCCACACCATTTTCATGGTTAATCTTGTCTAACTGTTGGTGCTCATCCTCTTGGCCATTGTGGTCTTGATCAACACTAATATTAATTGGGTTACCAACTGAGAAAGCAGTATGAAAGTCGACAATTTCTTGAGCGAATGGATGACCTAATCGTACATCAGCACCATACTCATCAATACGACGACTAGCTTCGCTGTTAATCTTGGTATTAATACCCTTGTAATAACTGTCCAGATTAAGCAATCGAGGGCGTTGCTTGTTGTAATGGTGCTTGATGAATTCGCCCACACGTTTTGGCGTTAAGTTGTTAAGGTCTTCTTGATACTGCATTAACGCATGGTGCAAGTATCGTTCCGCCTTCGTTTGATAACCGTTATCAGCTTCTAGTGTTTCCATATACTACTCCTATCGCAATCCCAAATCATTGACTGCTTTGACACGTTCTCGATAATTCATGTACTTTCCTTGGCTATTAGTGAAGATGATTGGTTCTAGCGCATACCCTAATGCTTGAATAGCATGATCATTACCATCTTCTGGCTTGTTCAAGAACTTTCCGAACTTGTCCTTCTGATAAGCGAAGGTACTCATTTCATCAACTAAGAAACTAGCACTTGGGTGAATGTGGTATTTAAAGTTCTTCATGAACTCCATACGCTGTACATTCGAGTCTTTACCCTTGCCCACAGGAACAATCGTCTTAAGGCCTTGTGACTGCAATTCAGCAATTGTTCTTGGTTCTGCGCTATCGGCATACACCTTGCCCCTCAAGGCACCACTACGAGCTAATTTGCGAGCCATTGGTGAACTCAACATCCCCGTTTCGTAAAAGCCGTCATAGACGTATATATCATGGTCTTTCACT
>NZ_FOLI01000016.1 GCF_900112405.1 Fructobacillus durionis
AGTCAGATCCAAGTTGTAATGTCGTATTTTCTGGTGTGATCAAGTCATATTCGACCTCGAACACTCGAGTTTTATATGATAAGTCTCGGTCATTGTGCATAATAAGCACCGTATCACCAAGGGAAAGCCCATCCGTATCAGTTACTGAAGCAGAATACTGATAAGCTGGATGATTTTCCTGCATTAAGTCACGGTAGGCCGTGTTAAGAAGCACCCACTTATCGTCAATGTCTTCATATGTCTTAATCAGTAAACGAGGACTACCATCAATGTGTCCGTATTCTGCAGTAGCTAATGGATCGACTAGAACGGCATCCCCAACTGGCTTGTCTAAGGGGTCATTGTTCGCTTTCTTCCAGTCCAAGTCTTCGATGGTAATTCTTCGTCCATATCCATCTGGAGTATCACCATCTCCTTCACTCACTTGTTCTCCTTTACCACGAGGCAAGATGGCTGTATAAATGCTTGAGTTGTCTCCAGTACGTTCAACATTCAGCAAGTTAGACCCATGAACAAATACCTTAGAAGTATCAACGCCTTGTGCTATCACGTAATCCATGTAACGGCCAGTGACCTTATTACCCGAAATTGACACATAAAAAACAATCTCTCCACCAAGGCCTTTAACGACCGTATTAATAGCTTCAAGATTGCTTAAATAGTAAAAATTAGTGTGCAGTGATGCATTAACGTTACATTTTCTAAGTTTCCATGGGCTTCCTCCAAGTGCTACTTTCATCAAGTTTTCGGCTGTCTCTGAAGCGAAACGCCTGTCCTTAATATACGAGTAACTGCCTAGCTCTTGATAGGCCAATTCATACCAAGAATATTCAACTTTATCAGAGCTATCCTTAACGCTCATCAAGCGCAACATTAGGTACTTGCTTTCATCCAACGGATGAGGAACACCAACATATCGAACGTTGTTGCCGAATGCTTTAGTTGGCGGAAGTGCCAAATCAAACTTCGCCGCAGTATTAATCTTTAGGTCTAGCTTTGCTTCAAGCATATCTGCTTTATCAAGCATCCCCACAATTTCTTGTTTTTTATCAAAAAGATAAATCATAGCTGCTTAACCCGGTACTCAACCGTCATTTTGGCCGCCTGTGAACAACGAACCTGTGACCCTTTCTCAATAGTTGCTTCAAAAATATTGGTTTGCATAATATCAATCGTGTTCAAGGCACTATTACCATTAACAGTTAGTGACCTATCATTGATATTTAATACAATGGTTGACGATGATGGGAATGAACCGTTCATTTTCAAGCGCCAGTCGTTTCCAATGGTCAACAAAATTTCATTTGTGGAGCTTTCACCAACATTTACCACAATAGAATCAACATTCTGTCGATACGTTAACTGTGGATCATTGATATAAACAACGTTTTGCCCGTCGATTGTCTTTGTTTGACCGTGTCGATATGGATCGGACATAGTGATTTCAATGGTTCCTTTAACGCTCAACGATCCAGGCTCTCCATTAGTCAACTTAGTCACTGTCCCAATACGAGTAAACTCTGGTTCGTCAGCAAAATAGAACTCTTTTTCATCACCCTGTAGTAACAGCTTTAAACGAGTAAATGCCCGATTAAATTGTTCTGTTGTTTCAGCGATTAAAAAGAACACAACCGAAATCGTGTTCTTTTCAATTTTTGAGCGAAGAAAGAACTCCCCATCGCCAAAGCTATCAGAAGTTGATAACTTTCGAGAATAGTTATCTCTTCCGTCAACTGATACCGTTCGAAACTCATCAATTTCACTTTCTAAATTGATACCGTTAAAAGTCAAGCTTTCAATCGACTTACCAGCAGAGGCCGAGGTCGTCTTATTTAGGTCTTTAAATTCATACTGCATTTATCCCCCTTAATACACGCTCACAGCGTTGTTCTTTCGTAAGTCGTATGA
>NZ_FOLI01000015.1:2500-5320 GCF_900112405.1 Fructobacillus durionis
CTACAAAAGGCACGCCATCACCCTTTAACGGGCTCTGACTTCTTGTAGGCGTCGTGGTTTCAGGAACTATTTCACTCCCCTTCCGGGGTGCTTTTCACCTTTCCCTCACGGTACTGGTTCACTATCGGTCACTAGGGAGTATTTAGCCTTACGGGATGGTCCCCGCGGATTCCGACCGGATTTCTCGTGTC
This sequence comes from Fructobacillus durionis, assembly GCF_900112405.1. Taxonomy (GTDB): domain Bacteria; phylum Bacillota; class Bacilli; order Lactobacillales; family Lactobacillaceae; genus Fructobacillus; species Fructobacillus durionis. The sequence goes on from NZ_FOLI01000015.1 coordinate 2,692, forward strand.
CGGCCGTACTCAGGATACTGTCTGGAGATCAGGCATCTTTCGGTTACGGGATTATCACCCTCTTTGATAACGCTTCCCAACGTTTTCACCTAAATGCTGATTTGGTAACTCAACGACAGTCCTACAACCCCAGAATGCAAGCACTCTGGTTTGGGCTCTTCCCACTTCGCTCGCCGCTACTATGGGAATCGATTTTTCTTTCTGCTCCTGCTGCTAATGAGATGTTTCAGTTCACAGCGTATTCCTCTAGTAAGCTATGTATTCACTTACTAGTAACATTAAAATGTTGGGTTTCCCCATTCGGAAATCTCCGGATCATAGCGTACTTACCGCTCCCCGAAGCTTATCGTAGTTAGTCACGTCCTTCATCGGCTCCTAGTGCCAAGGCATCCACCACGCGCCCTTATTCACTTAACCACAACTTTATCAGTTGGATCAGTTTTATGAGTTGGTCATTTTTCAGACCTGCGATTAAACCGTTCTTTATTAAAGAACTTGTGTTGTTTCTCGGTTTATTTAAGAATCAATTTCTTGATTTTAAAAGATTTTCTTGATTATTCAGTTTTCAATGTTCAAGCTTGACTGTTTGACCAGTCAATGGAGAATATCGGGATCGAACCGATGACCCCCTGCTTGCAAAGCAGGTGCTCTCCCAGCTGAGCTAATCCCCCGTACCTAATCGGTAGAGTAGACACACTCAAAACTAAACAAAACTTTGTAACAATTCAAATTGGCACCTAAGCCGCTGTAACGTTCCGGTTATCCTTAGAAAGGAGGTGATCCAGCCGCAGGTTCTCCTACGGCTACCTTGTTACGACTTCACCCCAGTCATCAGTCCTGCCTTAGACGGCTCCTCCCCGAAGGTTAGGCCACCGGCTTTGGGCATTACCAACTCCCATGGTGTGACGGGCGGTGTGTACAAGACCCGGGAACGTATTCACCGCGGCATGCTGATCCGCGATTACTAGCGATTCCGACTTCATGTAGTCGAGTTGCAGACTACAATCCGAACTGAGACGTACTTTAAGAGATTCGCTTACCCTCACAGGTTCGCTGCTCGTTGTATACGCCATTGTAGCACGTGTGTAGCCCAGGTCATAAGGGGCATGATGACCTGACGTCGTCCCCGCCTTCCTCCGGTTTGTCACCGGCAGTCTGTCTAGAGTGCCCAACTGAATGCTGGCAACTAAACATAAGGGTTGCGCTCGTTGCGGGACTTAACCCAACATCTCACGACACGAGCTGACGACGGCCATGCACCACCTGTCACTTTGCTTCCGAAGAAGACAGCCTAATCTCTTAGACCTTCAAAGGATGTCAAGACCTGGTAAGGTTCTTCGCGTTGCTTCGAATTAAACCACATGCTCCACCGCTTGTGCGGGTCCCCGTCAATTCCTTTGAGTTTCAACCTTGCGGTCGTACTCCCCAGGCGGGATACTTAATGCGTTTGCTTCGTCACTAAAGGGCGGAAACCCTCTAACAACTAGTATCCATCGTTTACGGTGTGGACTACCAGGGTATCTAATCCTGTTTGCTACCCACACTTTCGAGCCTCAACGTCAGTTGCAGTCCAGTAAGCCGCCTTCGCCACTGGTGTTCTTCCATATATCTACGCATTCCACCGCTACACATGGAGTTCCACTTACCTCTACTGCACTCAAGTTCGACAGTTTCCAAAGCCATTCCACAGTTGAGCTGTGGGCTTTCACTTCAGACTTATCGAACCGTCTGCGCTCGCTTTACGCCCAATAAATCCGGATAACGCTCGGGACATACGTATTACCGCGGCTGCTGGCACGTATTTAGCCGTCCCTTTCTGGTATGGTACCGTCACTGCTCATGCATTTCCTCATGAACCCGTTCTTCCCATACAACAGTGCTTTACGACCCGAAAGCCTTCATCACACACGCGGCGTTGCTCCATCAGGCTTGCGCCCATTGTGGAAGATTCCCTACTGCAGCCTCCCGTAGGAGTTTGGGCCGTGTCTCAGTCCCAATGTGGCCGGTCAGTCTCTCAACTCGGCTATGCATCATCGTCTTGGTGAGCCTTTACCTCACCAACTAACTAATGCACCGCGAATCCATCTTAAAGCGCTGCAAACGCAGCTTTTAACCTTGTAGCATGTGCTACTGGGTTTTATCCGGTATTAGTCACTGTTTCCAGTGGTTATCCCAGACTTTGAGGCAGGTTATTCACGTGTTACTCACCCGTTCGCCACTTACTTGGAAAGTGCAAGCACTTTCCGCTGTTCGTACGACTTGCATGTATTAGGCACGCCGCCAGCGTTCATCCTGAGCCAGGATCAAACTCTCATGTTAAAGTTTGAAGATTGCTCTTCGATTAAACTGACTATTTGTTATCTATCCGATAACGCCTATCCGTTTATTGTTTGTTACGAATTGACTTCGCAAATTTGTTAGATTTAGCTGTCAAAGCTAAATCTCGTTACAGATTTGTTTGTTCAAAGTTTTGTTCAGTTTTCAATGTGCTAACCCGATTGGGCAACTCATTTATTGTAACAGATGTTAGCAACTTGTGCAACAACTATTTTGATGAGTTTTGCTGGTGATTATCAAGCAAAACTTGATAACCGCTTGTCCCTCGCAAGGAACAATAATTAGTATACCG
>NZ_FOLI01000014.1 GCF_900112405.1 Fructobacillus durionis
TGTCTAACAACTCGATTACGCAAACTATGACTAGTATTTCATCAACCGCTCAAAGCATGTCTAACACGCTATCGTGGACGATGAGCCATGGGGGTAATAACGACACGACATTTGGGCCTAAAGCCCCTGCAAGTCCCCGTAAGGGTAACGTATGGTACAAACAGTTAGACAATGGTACGACGGAACTTTACTACTGGGACGGGAATGCTTGGGTATTATCTGCAAAGACAGACAGCCAGTGGCAAAAGAATCGTGCCGAACAGAGCGGTGATCATACTCGTTTTGATGGCCCAGATGAGCCTAAAAATGCTCAACAAGGAGACATCTGGTTTAAAGAAGATGTCAACGAAAAGAATGGCATTGCTATGTACTCATACTCCGGAAAAACGTGGGTTAAGTTTAATGGGATGACTGATGCCAACATGCTACAAGAAGGCAACATTGACGCCTCTCGTATCAATGTTCTCAATCTGGATGCTGGAAATATAACTGCTGGAACTTTGTCTGCAAACTTTATTAAGGGTGGACAGATTGATGCCAGCCAAATTGATGTTATTAATCTTAACGTGAACAGCCTAGTTGGTAATGTTTCACAATTCATTAAGTCAAACTGGAATGGCGAGTATCAATCAGTATCCATTGAATGGTCTGGAATGACAGTTTCAACTGGCGATATGAAGACATCATTTAACAATTATGGAATTAATTTTGATTACCGAGGACGGTCAATTGGTTATATCGGACGAAGTACTTTGGTTGGGAATGATAACGTTGTCGGCATGTCATTTAACTTGAATTCTGATGGTGACTATTTTTCCTGGTCAGCTAAAGATAAGGGAGACCCAAATGGAAACTATCCCATGAAAATGGCATGGTATCGGCAAGGATTGCCCAATACAAGAGCCGGTTTTGTATTTAGTGATGACGTCAATTTTGATAATGCAATCACGATTCGAGGCAGTGCAGATGTTAGTGGAATGTTGGCAACCATGGCTTACTACAAATCGCAGGGAGCAACATTTGTTATTCCGACAAGTGTTGGTGATGGCCAAACAATTGGGAGTTATGTATACGTATGATTAAAATTAAAAACAGTAAATTGCAGTCCATTGCTAATTTTCTAAAGGATGCAAAACTAGCCGGAAGGGTATCAAGGTATCGGTCTAAGTTGCTTGCGGATATTGAAGCGAAGATGATGGAACTGGCAAAAGATGAGCAGAACATCGTTAAAGAGTCCGGAGCAACTATTAATGACGAGGGAAATATCACTGATTTTCCCGACGATGACTCGCGGTTACTTTTACAAAGGGAGTTAACTGATATTCGTTTTGAACAGTCCATTTTCAATGAAAAAATTGTTGGACAGTTTTCTGCCTTGCATGTCGCTATGTGCGAATATTCAGAGCCATTGGCTGGACAAGATGCACAAGCATATGATGACCTTATGGAAGTATTAGAGGAAGGAGGATACGATGAGCAAAGCGATTAATTTAGCGCTAGATACAACTAAATCTGATATTAACAACCCTACTTATAAATTAAGGCAGGGCGATGGTAACTACCAGACGATTCGAGCAACTATCACGGCTAATGGCGAACCTTTTGATTTAACTGATGTCAGTGTCTCGTTTAATGGAACGACAGCAGCCAACACCAAAGTGATTGATTACAACGTTGTTAAAATCGATATTCTGCAGGGACTGATTGAATACACTCCTAACAAGCAGATGGGTTCTAGTGTTGGTCGATATAAAGAGGCTTACTTTCGGTTCACAAAAGACGACAGTACAGCGACAACGGCCTCATTTAATGTTGATGTTATCACTAGCGTTGATATAACAAATGAAGACGCTAAAGACTACGTTTCAATTGTTGATGAAACAATTAAGAAACTAAACGATGCGACAAAAGAACAGTTAGATAACTCTAGTAAACTAATTAACGGAGAATTCGACAATCTTTCTGAACGTATTAAACAGGTCACTGATGACTTTAACGATAAAGCAAACAAAGCAACAGAATTAGTAAATGATGTTAGCTTAGAAATTGACAATAAGCTAACGGATGCAAAAAAACGGATAGACGAGTTAAACAAAGAATTAGACGACATTAAAGCTAATGAACCGAATTATGCAAAACTAAACGCAGATAATAATTTCAAGGGAAATAACACCTTCGAAAAGCCTATTAAAGCATCAGGCGGAGTTGTTGGAAATGTTACTGGAAACTTACAAGGAAATGCAACTACTTCAAGCCAATCAATTACTTCTAAGATTTCTGAAAAAGCAAACGTTGCCGATGTTGCTAATGCAGTAGCAGAAGGTTTGGATATTAAAGCTGGTAAAGTCATTGCTAATGATGAGATGATGACGAAAAAAGGAATTTATACTTCCGTTAAATGTCAAAAAGACGGTATGACGTTATGGCTAAATCGAGTTGGAAATATCGTTACTATTTTAATTGACGACTTCATGAATATTTCTTGGGAGCTCGCTGATAATGAAGTTATTGCCAACAACATTCCTGCCGGATATAGGCCAAATTCGTATTCAAAAATACCAATATACCTTGGAGACAATGGAAGTCTATCCAGCATTTCACCAAGTGGTGTTTTGTCTAACGGAACCAGACATTTTTATTCAAATGGGGATAACTATCTTCGATCTCTGAAACTATTTGGAACGTATATGACGGTTGATGATTTCCCATCTTGAAAGGAGCGACTAAATGACTTGGTATTTTAAATACGACGAAGCAACGAAGGAGTTAGTACCTGGAGCAGTTAACGCTGACACACAACCTGCTAATTCAACGGCAGTAGACCCTGCAGGAACAATGTTCCCAGTATACGTACCATCAACTGATTCATGGAAGTCTGATGAAGTTAAGTTGGCTAAATGGAATGCACAGATTAAGCAGCAAGAAGAAAACAAGCAACCAGATTTACAAGCACAAATCGCTGATCTGTATGCACGTCAACTTCAACAAGAAATGAAAGGACTTTAATCTATGGAACTTTCAAAAACAGGACAAACAATTAATTACTTCTACAACAACCAGGGATGGACGTTGAAGCAAGTAACAAACACTGTAAAGGTGGGATGGATTTCAAAGGATGAATTCCAAGAAATAACTGGTCAAGAATTTACAGAATAGAAACACCTAGCAACACAACGGGAGCAGCAATTTGAAAGATATTATTACAGGTGCTATTAGTGCCGTTGTAGCCCTCGGAACTGCTTATTTTGCTTTTTCTGGAAAGAAACAAGACAGTATGAATGAATCATACAAATCAACGCTTCAAGTGTTAGAAGATTTGCGTGAAGATTGCGTTGTTTTGAAAGAAGATTGTAAGCAACTGCGAGAAGATAACGAAGAATTAAAAAAGGGTAATCAAGAGCTTAAAACGTACATCAACACAATTTCTAGTCAGTACACTGAATTGGATGGAAAATTCAATAACATGAAGTTACTTATGCAAGAAATGTGTGATGAACTTAAGAAGCATGGTAAAGATTATTCTAAACGGATTGAAAAGATTTCTTAATCTTTTCTTTTTTTATTGGAGGAAAAATGGTTCAAGATATTTTAGTTGCATTGGCAACAGCATTAAGTGGAACAATCATTGGATTGATTGTTTATTCAATTAAATACATTAAAGCCCACACACGCAATCAGCATATTAAGACTGCCTGTGATTGGGCAGAACAAGCGGTTGCGTTTATTGCAAATGCTGGTGTTGTTACTGATTCAAGCAAAGTTAAGGCAGTAAACACGCTTGCAGAACGAATCCATGCAAATGGGCTTGGTAAGAACTTCGATGAACAACAGATTGAAGCATATATCAATCAAGCAATTTCGCAGTTGAACTTTCAAGTTGAACAACAAACGACACAGGTTCAAACAGAACAAGAAATTTAAAGGAAAAATATACATGACAGTATCAGGATTAGCAACACAATATGGATTCCAGTCATTCCCTCACTTTACGCAAGGGCGTGATAAGACAGTTAACAAAATTGTCATTCATCACATGGCAACGACTGATTACAACTCAGTTCCGGGGATTTGGAACAGCCGTGAAGCTTCAGCTCACTACGGTATCGGACAAAACGGAGAAATCCGGTCATACGTTGATGAAGACAACACGGCATGGCATGCAGGTAACTGGGATGCTAACTCATCGTCAATTGGTATTGAACATGCCAATCTGACTGGCGCACCTGATTATGACATCGCACAAGCGACAATTGATGCATCCGCTAAGCTGGTTGCTGATATTGCACAGCGCTATGGATTTGGACGAGTTGTTCCATATCAAAACTTGTTCCCACACTCATCATTCACGTCAACAGCGTGCCCTGGTAAGTTGAAGGATAAGCTGCAAGAGATTGCAGATAAGGCTAACGACATTATCGCTGGTGGTAATGGAAATGTTGCTACTCAACCGGCACAAACTTCACAACCTGTACAGCAGGAAGACAATCGTTCAGCATCTATCAAGGAATTCCAAGACAAGTGGAATAACCGTTGGGCTATTCGTGGAAACTTCACTATTCGAACTTGTGAGAAGCAATATGACATGTTCCAAGTTTTGACGGATGACCTTAACGTTGAACCAAATTCATGGTATTACAACGGAATTCCTACTGGATTGCTTGAAGATGTATCTGATCCGGAAGGACGTTCATTTGAAGATGGAGCTACTGTTCGATTTAAGGATGGCGTTAACTCTGGTGTCATTGCTGCATACGATAACAACTCTAACGCTGTTGGTATCTACTTCGCAGGATATCGTGACATGATTTGGTTTGATGCTGATAAGTTTTTGGCACATCCATAATTAATGGGCTTCGGCTCGTACATAAAAATATAAAGAAAAGTATGCTAATAAAGTTTACAAAAAAAGTAATATGGGATATACTTTATTTACATCAAGTTCCCAGGCAAATGAGTCTGGGATTTTTTTATACATAAATTTCGGAGATACACATGGTTGCTAACCTATCAACAAATGACCTTATAGAACTACTTAATGATCGTGGAATGATAATTGATGATGTAAATGCTGAACAGCAACTAAAAAATATTGGTTATTATAAAATAAAAGAATACGCAGAACCATTCATTAGGGATGGAGAATATGGTGGTCTTTTATTTAGTAGTATCGTTAGAAGGTATTACCATGATAAAAATCTTCGTATGCATTTACTTGATATGATTGAAATTATTGAATTGGCGTTTAAAAATAGAATTTCATATGAACTGGGAAGTCTTGGAGCATTCAATTATCTTAATTTTCTGAGTTGGGCAGATACAAATATATTTTCTGATGAATACATAATTAATCAACAGACGTTTATAAAAAAACAGTTATTAACAATGATTTCAAAAGAAAATAAGAAAGAATATAAACGAACAGAAAATTTCACCAAGATTGGATACAAATATAATAAAAATTCAAAAAAAGGAACGGAATATCCTAGCATATGGTTAGCAGTAGAGTTATTATCATTTGGTCAAATTCAGCATCTATTTGAAATAATGACACCACAAATGAAGCTATCAATTTCTAAAGATTTTGGATGTACACCTAAAATGCTTGAATCGTGGATTGGTACAATAGTTTTTGCTCGTAATCAGTGTGCTCATAATTCTAATTTGGTAGATGTTAAGCTAAGGACTGTTCCTAAAATAAGATACAATTGGAAAGACGTGATAGTTAATATTAGCACTGATGAAGGAAAGACTCTTTATTCTAATAGAGTATCTTCTATTATCTTACCAATTGTTGAACTAGTTAATAAAATTGATCCAAACTATGGTTTTGGAAATCTTGCTAGTGATTTAAAGAATATATCTAATAAGGTTAGAAAAGACGGTCAAAATCTTTCTAATATGATTGGATTTAAAAGCAAAAGAAAAATGATGAAGTTTTTATTAGAATATAGAAATTATGAGCAGTGAATTTTAGTTAGACTAAATTTAGACGGATTATATTAAGATGACTGATATATAGCTGTTCGTAATACCGTTAGTCGGCA
>NZ_FOLI01000013.1 GCF_900112405.1 Fructobacillus durionis
CAAATCGTTCTTGATGTTTTCCTTGGCCTGCGCCTTGTCTTCATCATTCAACTTCAACTGGTCAATGTAATCATTGGCCTTGTCCGCTGCGGCCTGAACCAGCAATCCAGCCGCCGCCTTCTTAATCTCATCCACACCCTTTTGAGTGTTTGACTGAACATCGTCGGCCTTGCCTTCACCGTCATCAATTGTTTTATCTGCATTTTCAGCAAGCTTATCAATTTCGGCGTAGGCCTTACCCTTAGCAGAATTAGTATCAGAAGCATCCCCAGCTAAGTTATTCAACAAATTCTTAGCATCTTGAGCAGCTTGTTCAATCGTCTTATAGGCATCCTTCTTCAAATCGAGATAGTTATCAACCGCGGTCTTAGATTGTGCCAAAGCACCAGCAATGTCTTCAGCTTCAGTTACGACATCAATGTTTGAACTAATAACAGATTCAACAAATTTATCCAAAGCAGTCTTAGCATTTACTTTTTCAGCTTCGCTTAGCTTAGCTTCAGTAGCAGCCTTTTCAAACTCATCCTTTGCATACTGACGAAGTGCTTCAGCTGCAGTATTCTTCTGATTGTCCAAGGACGCATGTTCAGCACCCGTAACAGCATCTAACAGTCCCTTCATTTCCTTGAAATGTGGGTTCTCTGAATAGTCAGTCGTCGTATAGAGGACATTTTCATCCTTATCCTCTATATCCGTATCAATGCCTTCGAGCTTAGAAAAGTCCGTTTCGTCAGAAACCTTCGCTTCCGCGGCCTTAAAGGCAGCATCAAGTTTTTCAATTGCTGCCTTCTTTTCAGCAATCGTTAGGTTCTTGTTTCCATTGATAGCATCAACAGCCTTACCGTGTTCAGCAGTCATTGCATCAAGCAGTTCCTGCTTAGCTTCAGTAATACCATCGATTAATTGGCTTGTCTCTTCAACGACTTTATCAATTTCACCCTTAGTCGTCAGACTAGAATCGTTAAGTTTTTCAAGCGCAGCATTGCGCTTTTCTTCAATGTAGGCCTTCTGCTTAGCCTTCTCATCTGCACTAAATGTTGATTCCTTCGTTACAATCTCTTCAGAATCAGGATTAGGAATTCCATCATCGATTAATGACTGTTCATAATCCGCCAAATCATTAATTTGATCAATGGCGTCCTGACGAATCTTAGCCAACGAATCGTGAACGTATGAATTCTTAATGGCTGCATCTAAGTCGGCATTATCCTTGGCATTCGCCACACCTTCACGTGATGTTTGCTTATCAACATTGTCAACAGCAGCATCTAAGGCCTTTTCCAAAGTCTCTTTCAACTGCTTGCTTTGGTCAGATGGCGCATCTGAGGCAGCCAAATCATCCAATGCCTTTTGAGCACGTTCTTTGAAAGAAGCGTTGGCTGAATCCTTATCAGCATTAATGTTCTTCAACTGGTCAAGAGCACCAGGCAAGTTATCCTTAACTTCTTGCGCATTTTTAGAATTGTTGATGATCGCTTTCGAATCACTATAAAGCGTTTCATAAGCATCTTTAGCTGCTTGGCTAGCAGAAGTTCCTGGCTTATTCGCATTGTATGCTGCTTCCAATTTTGACAAAGCCTCGCCACGAATGGCATCAAAGGTAGTACCCGGTGTCTGTGCTTTCGCTAATTCTAATACATATTTTCCATGTGCACTAGCGCTTTGTGCCGTCACACTGCCAGCATCAGAAACACCGTCCACAACGGCCAAATAATCACGCAAGGCATTATCAATCAACTGCTTACGTTCTGCCTTATCAGCATCTGAGAAAGTCGCTTCCTTTTCAACTGCATTGCGAGCATCAGCAGCTGCTTTTTCAGCATCAACATGCAGTTGATTCTTTGAATCATGCAACTTTGAAATGTTATCAACGCCATTCGAAACAGCAGTCTTAACGGTTGCAGCATCATTACCGGCATTTTCAATGTTCGTCATCGCAGCTGAAGCAGCGGCGTCAATCGCCTTCTTCTGGTTACGCTTTGAATCATCAGAAAGTGAGCTATCCGCTTCAACTTGAGCCTTAGCCTTTGCGACCGCATCCTTAATAGCAGCAATGGCGTCAGTTGAAACAACGGGTTGCTTATCATTTGGAATATTTGAGAAATTCGTTACGTCTTTCAACAGCGTCTCAAAGTCTGCATTAGAAGCAGCATCTTGTGCATCCTTAATGGTGGTCGTTCGGTCGGCTGCCTGCTGATAAGTTGAAAGTGCATCGTTGACCTTCTTGATTAAGGCTTGTTTTTCGCTTTCCTTCAAACGACTTTCACCATTAATCTTATCGATGGCCGTCTGGGCCTTATCTGCCAAAGTCTGACGTGACTTATTCTGTTCATTCGTCAAACCTTGAACAGTGGCCATCCCCTCGTTAAAGTCTTTGACCAGGTCATCAACCTTCGTATGGGCTGCCTTCACCTTATCGATGGCAGCATCCCCAGCCTTTTGAACAGATTCCTGTTGGAGGGCCTTTTCAGCCGTAGAAAGTGCAGAATGATTAATTGCCGATTTAGCCGCGTCAACTGCCGCTTGAATCTTAGCAGCATATTCACTTTGACGGTCTGCCATGGACTTGGCTGCCGCCTTCTTATCCTTATCCTTCTGGTCCGTAATTTTCTTGGAGGCCGCATCCCCAGCAGCATCGATATCAGCCGCGTCGTTCATACGGTCAATAATCATGACCTGTTCATCATAGGTTTTGTTCAAGCCATCAATCACCGTCTGCATTTCATCAGACGTCATCGTTGCAGATTGATTTTCAATGTCCTTAATAGCCGCTTGCGCTGCTTCAGCAACCTTTTGACGGGCAGATGTCTTCTTTCCGCTAATGTCCCGGACACGATCCATCTGTTCCTTCAAAGTACCGTTCACAACGGTCTTCTTATCCATGACGGCAAAGTAAGTCTTAGCTTGCTTTCCCTTCCTCTTCACTTCACGATCATAAGCCTTTACGTTCGTCCGCTTTGGCATTCGCTTCGCAAAGATTTCATTCCACACTTCCTGTGAAATATCCATAATGGATGCGATTTGACGGTCAATTTCACCAATCGTAAGGTTGGTATTACCGTTATATGGCGATTGCGCGATATCCTGTTTACGCTTATTCAAATCAGCAATTGCCTGGTCTCGAACAGCGACAAACTGGTTCCACCAGTTCTTACGGGTCGCATCGTAGTTACCGGCATAACGCTTCTTGTTCAAAGCAGCATCAATGTCTTTTGTTAACTGTTCACTTGTATCCGAAATTTTTTCAGAAATTTTTTCAAAAGTCGCGTCATCAATCTCGTTATAAGCCTTCTCTAGGTCAGCATTAATCGCTGCCTGGGCCTTGGCACGCGTCTGATCAACATAGCGCTTTCCAGAACGGTCACGCTTAAGAATCTCTTCTAAATCAGATAGTCCCTTCTCAGCCTTGGCCTTCAACTTCTCACGGGCGGCCTTTTTCTCACTGTGCATGTTCTTCAATGATTCACCATCATTTGAAATAACGGCATAGGCTTCGTCCAAAGTCTTCGCTTGGTCAACTTCACCGTATGCTCGCTGCCAAAGTTCCTTAATAACCGCCAACTGTTTATCACGAGCGGAATAGTCAATGTGTGTGCCGTTAACCACAGCTAACGAATCATCCTTATTGATTTCATCAACGGCTTTGGCATAAATGGCATCTAGAGACTTTTTTACATCTTTTTGTGCATCGGACAGTGTTTGGCGGTTAGCAGCAGCTAACTCACGTAACTTCTTTTCTGCATCCTGCATTGCCTTAAATTGGGCGTAAGCAGACGTTACATTATTCGTTAAATTATCACTGTAACTATTGGCAGCATCCTGTACGGCCTTACCATTTGCAATTTTATTAGCTGAGGTTAATTCCGGATCGTTTTTGATGTCTTCCTTAATTCGTTCAACAATTTTTTGGAAATCAGCTTTCGCCTCTGTGTTCTTAAACAAATTATCCAAGTTTGTTGACGTGATAGCCGTTATGACATCATTAACCGACGCTGTCTTATCAAAGGCAGCGACTTTACCGCTGACAATACCATCGAACTCTGATGTTTTTTTCTCTTTTTCAGAATCTGAAAGACTGTTCAACGCACGCTTTTCGGCAGCATTAATCGCCTGCTGGTAAGCATCAGAAATGGCATCTTGGTACTTGTCTTTCAAAGTCTGCTTGGCAGCTTCTGCTGATTGAGTTACTTCCTCTGAAGTACTTCCAGTAATCCCATTGGCTTGGTCTTCCACCGCTTGATAATAGGCAGCAGAAATTGAAACCTTCTCGGCTTCTGAAAGGCCAGAAACATCAAGAATTTTCTTTAGGTTTTCGTAGTAGGCGTTACCATCGCTGGTAACATCCGACTTGGCAGTCGTGATTAGCTTTTGGGCGGCTTCTTTTTGTTCGAGTGCGGTAATTTTAGAGGAAATTTCATTAAAACTACTCTTAAAACTATTCTCAGTACTATTTACGCTTGATTTATCTGAACATTCTTCTACTTCTTTTAGATACTTTTCCAAAAGATTATTAAATTCATTTTGAATATCAGTTTTATCAATCGTAATCTTCGCTAATCGATCTGCTAATTGTTTTTTACTTGTATAATTTTGTTCTTTGGTCGTTCGTGAACCATTCGTAGCGCTATTGCCACTAGATTGATAAGATGCTACATAACTTGTTGAAATGGCATATGAGCCAAAAGAAGTGAAACTAGAGTATAAATCATTTAAATATTGTCGCGTTCCACCATTTGTTACATAAAATGAGCTGTCACTAACTAGCTTATCCTTATTAACAACGAATTGATCATTCTTAAAAGAGCTAGAGTTCGGACTTTCTTTTTTGGCACGATGTCCCCAACCACCAACTAAGTCATAACCAATATTTTGAACTGCAACAACGGTTGATTTTTTAAGAACTAGAAACACTTCTAGTCTTTGTGTATTCGTATTGTAACGGACATATGCATTACGAACTTCAATGGTTACGCCGGTATAAGCAGAGACTTGTGGCGTCGTCTTATAATCACCCACAATCGCGTCTTCAATACTATTAAAAGTAAAACCATCATATGCCTTACTCTTATCATAAGTACGCTTACCATCCGCAGTAAAATACGCTGGCTTGTACTTAGCCACCGTTGCGTCGGTATTCGAATCCGCACTCACTCGGTGCGTCCCACCAAAGTGCCAACCATGGCCGATGGTGTCTTCAATGTCGGCAGTCATGGCCGTAGCACCAGTAACTGCAAAGGCGGTGATAGCAGCATATAGCCAGTGCTTCCCCGCCTTATACATCTTGAAGTGTTCTTTTCTTGTGTGTTTCGTGTCCATAAATGGGCCCCTTAAAATACAAAATATAAATAGTCGTAACAATATTGTAACATTTATAGTACATATATTTCAAAAGAATACACTATATGAAACGGTTATAATATAAATATTAAAAATACATATCTTTATTTTTAAAAATAATAGATAAAAAAGTGAAGCATACCCCTACTCTCTTTTTATTTTTAAATAAATGTTTTTTCCGGATTAAAAATGACTTTATACTGACTTTTTACCGCGTCAAAAAAACCTTATAACAACAGCAAAAAGCCCCCGAGCATTCTCGCTCGAGGACTTTTTAGAATAATGATTTAGTTCAATAATTACCCTTGCTTCTTCGACTTCTTCTTAGCTGCAAAGAATGCACCCAGTGAAAGTGAAGCTGCGGCAAGCAAACCAGCACTGGCGTGACGGTCTACTCGTTGAGCAGTAGCTGGTAATGTTGCCTTAGCCTTAGGAGCTTCAGCTGCCTTTGGTTCAACGTACAAACCATTACCAGACTGATGTGCCGCTTCCATGGCTGTAATGGCATCTGCATTGATGGCAAGAACGTCATCATATGAATCAGCCGCTGCCAACTTCTGTTCTGCATCAGCCAAGATGGCATCAATCTTAGCCTTTTGCGCTGCCTTATCCGCTGGTGACAAAGTCAAGTCAGCGTCAATGGCGGCCTTTTGCTTGTTTGCTTCCGCAATCAAAGCTTGCTTAGCTGCGTCCTTACGTGCATCCAATGAAGGTTGGTTATTAGCTTCATCAAGAACACTTTGGATAGCTGTATCGAAGCTTGTGTCTGCCACGATTTGGCCAAGCGTTGTTGCATCAGTTGTCGCTTCAATTTGAGCATCAACAGTCGCCACAGCCTGATCAATCTTTTCAAGAGCGTTCTTCTTGTCAGCAGCACTCAAGTTCTTGTTTGAGTTGATAGCATCCTTAGCATCTTGCGCCTTCTTAGCGATGGCTTCCTTGGCTGCCTTCTGTTGATCATCCAATGATGCGTGAGCAGCAACTTCCTTGTTTTCATCTTCAACGGCCTGCTTAAAGTCAGCGGCTGCTGTTGAGTCCTTCAATGATTGTGCATCGTCTGAGTTATTGACTGCATCCGTTGCCTTCTTGGCAGCGTCATCAATGACTTTCTTAGCGGCTTTCTTCTCGTCGTCTGACAAGTTCTTGTTCGCATCGATGTCATCTTCGGCTGCCTTTTGATCAGCAGCAATCTTATCGGTTACAGACTTCTTCTGATCGTCCAATGAAGTATGGGCGTTGATGTCATTGTATACATCGTTAACAGCCTTCTTAAAGTCCGAATCAGCAGTAGAATCTGACAATTCTTGGGCACTGTTTGTATCGTTCAAAGCGTCCGTTGCCTTCTTCGCTTCATCTGCGATAACCTTCTTCGCTGCCTTCTTATCGTCGTCAGTCAAGTTCTTGTTAGCGTCAATAGCATCGTTGGCTGCGTTGGCTGCAGCATCAATTTTCTTAGCTGCATCCTTCTTTTGGTCGTCCAATGAAGAATAGTTGTTTTCAACGTCTGACTTCAAACCTGAAAGGTCTAAATCGATTGTTGAAGCTGCTACCTTGTTCGCCAAGTCTTGGGCATTCGTTGGGTTATCCAACTTTGCCTTGTCGGCTTCTTCAGCGTCATTGATTTTCTTCGTTTCAGCTGCCTTTTGATCATC
>NZ_FOLI01000011.1 GCF_900112405.1 Fructobacillus durionis
ACCTACCATTTTAAGGAATTGGTATAGCTATGTATCAGTTTTCAAAACGACTTAAGAGTCTACGATAAAAAGAAGGGGTCACGCAGCGACAAATGGCGAAGCATATCGGCATGTCAGCAGGCACGATAGCAAACCTTGAGAACGGGTATTCAAAGCCAAGCTTTGATGTCTTGATTGACATTGCAGACTATTTCGAAATGTCGCTAGATGACCTTGTAGGACGTGAGAATGAAAAATAATCGATTGAAACAATTACGAAAAGAAAAGGGTGTTTCACAAATTGATTTGGGTGAGCGACTCGGTCTTTCTAATGCTAGCATTTCCCGATATGAAACAGGCGGGATAGAGCCCAACATTACAACCCTAAAAAAGCTGGCTACTTATTTCAAAGTCACGATTGATTATTTAGTGGGGTATAGCGATGAACGGTAATAGATTGAAATTATTAAGGAAAAAACGTGGCCTAACACTCAAACAGGTTTCTAAAGAAGTTGGATTTAGCGGAGACCGACTTAGCAAATACGAACGCAATGAGCGAGAACCCAATATTACCACATGGGTAGCACTAGCCGAGTTCTTCAATGTGACCCCGCAGTACCTAGTCGGATGGACTGACGAAAGGAGGGAAGATGGCAAATACTAGGTTTTTCTCACAGATACCGGCATGGGTTGATGAGTTAGACAACGTTAGTGACTTCCAAGTTCGACTGCTTGGATTCATTTACACCGTGTCTAATACAGGTAACCATGCTTTTCCTAGTAACACGTTTTTGGCAAATAAATATCACAAGTCAACGCAAACGGTGCAGAGGGCACTAAGCGATTTGTATGAAAAGGGATTACTACGAAGCCATGTCATTTATAGAGAAGGTACTAAGTATATCGAGAAGAGGATTTTAGAAGTAGTAGAACCTACCCTCAAAAATGAGCATACCCTCAAAAATGAGGATACCCCCACCTCAAAAATGAGTGTACCCTACCCTCAAAAACGAGCATACCCTACCCTCAAAAATGAGGTAGATAATAGATTAACTAATAGATTAACTAATAAATCAGTATATACAGAAGGGAACGAGAGTGTTCTTGACCCCATGACAGCTTCAAAAATGTTGGCTGCTTATAACAAAGCGACCGGACGAAATAATACAAACACAGGAACGTTCTCATCACTTGCTATGCAGAATGTATCGCTTGAGGAGTTTCAAGATGTGCTGAATTACATGGTCACGAGATACTCTGACCTTGAGTACATCACTGTTAAATCACTTGTCAGCAGGTTTGAAGAACATTTGAATAGCGCTAAGGAGCGTGGATTTGTTGGCGGAGCAATTCCTGAGAAGAAGGTCAATTCTAAACCTGGCCAGAAGCAAGAGCCACCAATGGCCAAGAATGAAGTGGCTGAACCAGTTAACCAACAAGAAGTGCAGGATACTTTGGCGCTGATGAAAAAGTTTAAAACTAAGGATTAGCCATGGCACGAGTAAAGAAAGCAAATCGCATTTGGGCGATGTACAAGGGGGACACTTTTATTGCCAGTGGAACCTTTAAAGAAATTGCTAAAATGACGGGGAAGCGTGTGGATCACTTGTACCATCTCACGACTCCGGCCTACCAAAAGCAAAAAGATTATGGCAATAAGATGCAAATGTATGAAATTGATGATGACGAAGAATGAAAGGAGTAGTAATGGAAAAGCATTTTTCTAATACTGTCGAGGTGCCATCCGAAGCAAGGCAAGAAGTGCTTGATTTAATGGCTCGATTAAATTGGTCAAATCGATATGCTGCCGAAAGAATTGGAGTGGCTCGCAACATCGTTCAGCGAATGAGCCAGGGAGAGACATTCTTTAGGCAGGAACATGTCGACAAGTTGATTGCTGCGCCAGAGATGATGAAGCGAAAACTGGAAGAGAAAAAGAAACGCCAAGAGAGTAACCAGACTAACCACATGATGAAAGAGATTTCGGAGTGGCAGTTGGGCGTGCTGAACGATTACTTGATGTTCTATTCGTACGAAGAACTTCATCAACTAACCGGAGTCAGCAGGACGTTGCTGATGGGTATTGTTAACCGAAAGCGCACTGCAGTGCAGCTTAGTGTTTATGAGAAGTTGGCAGATAAGCTGTACAAGTTCGATAGACGATACAGCAGGTTACAGGCCAAGAACCGAATCAAGGAACTTCGAGAAGAAAAGGGAATCAGTCAAGAACAGCTAGCTAAAGAATTAGGCGTTGATGTGTCACTAGTTCGTGGTGTTGAGAAGCAAGTTAATGAACCAGCCACGGATACATGGCAGATGTTTTCGGAATACTTCGGTGTTTGGGTCAGCTATTTGATTGGGGCTTCTGACCGGAGAGTGCGATAACTTTTCGCAGGGTGACAGATGGAAATAACAGGGAATCTGATTAGTCGCCATGGCTCTGTTGTCACAATAGAGCTAGAAAGCCCAGATAAGCTATATGAGCTCGATAAAGTGCAAGATAGTGTAATCACACTAAACATACAAGATGGACGCTCAGTGAGCCCTAAACAGCGTAATTTTGCATTTGCTCTTATCGGCGATATTGCCAAGGCAGAAATTGGTGGCAAATGGGCAGGCGAACCTGAACTGATTAAGCGGGCATTCTACTTCGCCATGGATATGTTTTACGGCGTCGAAGGCTTTAGCCTGTCAAACGGCCGTGGAAACATGTCGGATGCAAACACATTTATCAACATGTTGTTAGAGTTTTGCTTGTATCATAACGTGCCACTTAGCTACAGGCCACTAGACAATTTAGACGACCCAGCCATTGCTCGATATGAGTATTCCTGCTTGATGAACAAGCGCTGCGTGATTTGCGGACTGAAGGCAGACCATCACCATATCACGGGTAGCAAGGTGGGCATGGGAAACGACCGCACGAAGATTAACCACAAAGGCCGGCGCTTGATTGCCTTGTGTCGCGAACATCACGACTTGTTCCATCACGAGGAAAAAGAGCGCATGGCTGAATATCATTTGCAGGGTGTTCCTGTGGACGAAAAAATTGCACAGATTTACAACTTGAATTATTGGTGAAAAAGGAATTGGTATAGGTGTATTTATGGACAAAAAATATTATTGGAAAAACAAACGCACTGACAACGAAGGGAAATCGATTTACTTGTTAAAAAGCCCATTTGGGTATATTTCGCAAGATTCTATTTGGCAGAAGTTTTCAGATATGTCTGATTCAGTTACTGCTTTCACGGAAGAAGAAGTTATCAAATGGGGATACAACCCAGAAAACTATGTAAAAAAAGAGGTTGAAAATGACTAAAAAATTCACTGAAGAAGAATATCAGAAGATTACTGAAATTGCTGACTTATATTTTGATCAACAAAAATTAATGGTTGCAACCTTTAATCTTAAAAATATTTATCATTATATTTCTTACAACGAAATTGTAGAAAGCGAAAAAGCCAGAGAATTAAGCCAAGAGCTTGCTTTAATTGCACTTCCGAAATCTCGTGACTGGGCGCATGAACAATTTGTTGATAAAGAGAAGAAGTATTACTGGAGTAGTAAGGAATCGTTTGATGGAAGATTTAAAGTTTTAATCAAAAATTCAGATGGATATCCGATGGACGCATTTTATGAATCACCTATAAATAGTGATGGTTTTACTGAATTAGAAGTACGAGAAGCGTGCTACAACCCAGACATGTTCGACAAGGAAGAGGTGGAGTGATGCATAAAATCACCAAACAAACTTTTAAAGAAGCATTTGACGAAATCGAGGAACTATCTTTTGTTCGAGACGAAAGCAAACCGGTGATTGAACAAGAATGGGTAAATAGTCATACAGCTGTATACGCACTGATAGAAGAGTTACAAGAAAATTATGCCCCAACTCTTGAATTAACCAAAGAACAAAAGGATATTTGGGATAAATCTTATTCAAAAGGCTGGGCAAAAAAAGACTTTATCTACTTTATCGATATCCTCTATATAGAAGATAATTCTACAAATTTATTTACTGAATTGCTTTCTGAATTTAGGTCACATAGTCGGGTGCTCATGAACGCTTGGCTACACCCAGAATCAATTAAGGTGGTGGAGTGATGAGAGAGATTAAGTTTAGGGCGTGGGACAAATACGCTAAAGAAATGGTTTTTGCTAAAACAATTTACTTTGGCATAAACGGTGCAGAATGCATTGTTGATTCTTCTGGAATTATTGGTGAAGTTTCAAGCGAATGGGATTTAGAACAATTTACAGGCCTGCATGATAAAAACGGCCAAGAAATCTATGAGTCTGATGTTGTAAAGTTGCATGTTGTTATCTTGTCCCCTGATGACAAGGTTGGGTTTATTGAATATAGCCCTAAGTTTGGCTACTGCATTAACTTTGGGGATAGAATTGCACGGCAGGAGTATTGGGCTGCTAATGATAAGCATACCATTGAGGTCATCGGAAACATTCACGAGAACAAGGAGTTGCTAGATGACGGAAACAATCAAGATTGAGTTTGACATCAAGCCACAGCAACAAGAACGGCCACGTATTGGAATGAAGAGTGAATATAACCGCTCGAAGACATACACGAGTCGAAAGCCCTTCTTGTATGACCCGAAAAAGACAGTCGAATATAAAAAACAGTTGGCTTACCTTGCCAATATTGAAAAGAGTGTGAACTACTTCGAGCCATTGAGCGGTGCGCTGGCATTGAGCGTGACATTCTACATTCTGCCGCCTAAGTCACTAAGCAAGGTTAAGCACGACATGGCTATTCTTGGCGAGATGTTGCCCTTTAAGAAGCCAGACCTTAGTAACTACATTAAAAGTACCGAGGACGCCTTAAACGGCATTCTGTGGAAGGACGACGCCATGCTATGTGACATTAACGCTAAGAAGCGATTTAGCGACGAAGAGAAGATTGTCATTGAGGTTTCAAAGATTAACGATAATCAGTATTAAAGGGGGTGATTAATTTGGCGGAGACAGCGGAGCAATATTTCAAATGCTACTACTCGGGTAAATGGGAGCATGATTTAGCGTGGCGGATCCATGATTTGAAATATTCACACAGCACTCAAGATGAAAATGTAGGCGGAGGAAGGGTTAAGAATGTCAACACAACGTTGAACTCAACCATTGCAAATATTGCAGCAGTTGAAGATGACAAGATTGTCAGAGAACTCCGGCATAAAATCGAAACAGTTAAGAACTATGAGTTGTCTCTGGACGATTACCACGTTAACCTGTTGAAACTCCGCTATGCAAAGAAACGTCACACGTGGATCAATGATTCTAACCGATTGTACAAGTCTGTTCGGCAGTGTCAGTCTGATTTGAAAGCGATTAAAGATGATTTCACGCAGAGTGTTCTCTTCCAGCCTGTGGAAAACTCGACCCCCTAAAAAGACTGCGTTTTGACTGCGCGTTTTGCCTTAAAAAAGGTGCTATATTTGTAGTATCGAATAAATCGATAAGGACACAGAGCCGTGATATTATTATGGAACAGGCGTTAATCCGTCTGCAATATCGCTGTGTCCCTGAACAATAAGTATTAGGCTTCGTGTTTCATTGGTGATGGTTACACCTTGACACATGAGCGGTGCAAATCCGCTGTTGTTCATTGCAGTATTCCGGTACTGCTTGCGGGGTGCGGAAACACCTTAGCTCCTTTTGATAAATAGCCGGCCTGGAATGGCTGGCAAATGATTCTGTAGCTCAACTGGTAGAGCACGCCGGTAATTAAGCCGGTGCTGTTGTTGGTTCGATTCCAGCCAGAGTCATAGCTTGCCGAGACCCAAGTAATTGGTAGCGAGCAAATGTGACCATTTCCTGGCGGTTATGGCCACGGTACATATTCCCTATGTCAGAGCGCGTGGAAGCGAATGTGCGAGAGTAAGTCGTCTTTGATTAAAAACGCTCTATCCGGAAGAGCTAATCCGTTTGTTTAGGTTTGAAACGGTGGGCGAGGTAGCGCCTCGCATACAGGGTAGCTCCCTGCGTACATACGTGCCTAATAGTTGGGCCTTGTACACTATTGTATGTCCCGACCGTGACGCCTGACGGTCAACACAAAAGCAAAGTAGTAATTGGCATAGTGGCATTCGAAATTGCTTTGTGTACATATCGGCGGTTAAATGTGGCGTTCAATATCGGTAACTCGATGAAAAAGAATGACCCAGTCGGATTGGTACCTTGCCGGCTGAATTTGATAGGTGGCGGAATAGGTAGACGCTATGGTTATTGAGAGTAATCTAGTCTGGCTACTGATGGTGGTGCGCACATTCTCATTCCTGTGGCTAGCTATGTAAGGTGCAAATCCTTACCCCATCAATACCGTATGTAATGACTGTTTCCAATTTGGAAATAGTCTTTTTATTTTGTCTGATTGCCAGTTTGTTTTTTGGAGGTAAAGAATGAAAAATTATTTGAAGTTTAAGATTACCGAGGCAATGGCACACATGGCTAACACGTCCGCTTACTTATTACTTGGTGGACTGCTTGCCGGAGCAACCGGTATCATGATTATTGGCGCTAAGATACTGTGGTTCGGGGTAAGATTGTAATATAAAGAGAGTTGTTAATAATTATGAATAAAGCAGCTAATTATACACAAATTGGTTCTTCTTTTGATTTGATTCCTGTATCCTTATCTTGTGAGTTGATAAACAGGAAGGAATACAAAGATATGGATGAACAAACAATGCAGTTAACAGCAAAGCTTGCTGAAATTACTGTTAGGAACACTGCTTCTGCAGTAATTGAAAAAATTAAAACTGTTAAGGCTAAAAAGAATGATCAAGAAACAATTGCTGAGCTAACTGAAATTATCCAAGATTTGATCGATGATAAGCAAAACTTAGTTTTAATTTCTAAGGGATTAGAAAATGAGTTAGTGTCTCAGAAGTTAACTGATGATGATGTGAAAAGTATTAGTGATACAATCTTGCCAATCATCATCAAGTTTGCGGAAGCTAGTGACGATGGGGGGCAATTGGTTGAAAATATAAACTTAATTAAGCCACTAATCTCCAAAGAAATGTTAACCATAATGCAATTGCTAGGGTTTAATTATAAAAAAGCTATTGGAGAACCATTAACTCAGCTCTTAAATAATAAAATTAAGTCATTTGAAATTACAGAGAATGATGAATTGCAATTAGCTGTAGTACAAAGAGATACAGAATATTATAAGCTGATGCAAAACGAAAAAGCGATTCAGAATATTAAAGATTTTAAACAGTAAAGTAAAAAGGCAGCTTAGGCTGTCTTTTTTAGTACATATATCAAAAGGAAGGGAGGAGCGCCAATGACATGACAAAACGTGATAAAGCTAAGCAAGACTACTTAGCTGGAATGAAGTACAAAGATATTGCTGATAAGTACGATGTTAGTCTAAGCACGGTTAAGTCGTGGAAGGCTCGTTATTGGTCAGATGAAACCAAGGTTGCAATCTCTGATAAAAAAGTTGCAACCAAGTCGCAAAAGGTTGCAACCAAAAAAGAGTTACATCCAGCTATTCAAGAGTTAGAGGATAGCGACCTAAATGACAAGCAAAAAGCCTTTGTTAGGGAGTATGTGAGGCTTGCTAATGCAACACAGGCATACATTAATGCTTATGGTGTTGACTATGAAACAGCAATGGTTAATGGATCGCGATTGCTAAGAAATGCTAAGGTTCAAGAAGAAATCAAACGTCTACGTCAGGCTCGATTAAAAGAGCTAGACATAGACGTTTTTTCGTTGGTTGACGATATGGTCAAAGAGGCCAAAGCTGATATTGGATCGTATGCTGATTGGGGTTCTGATGAGTTTCAATATACAGATGAAGCGACCGGAAAAGAGCTAACAGGACACAAGTCTTGGGTTGCCTTAAAAGATAAATCCAAAGTCGATACTAAGGCTATTAAGAAGATTACCGTTGGTAAAGATGGCCCGATTGTAGAGCTGCATGATCGCAATAAAGCTCGCAAGGAACTATTAGAGTATTTGAACGGCAAGGGTGTATTTGATAGCGGGACTAGCAATGGCGAAATGATAATTAACATGGACTCATTCGAGGGGAAGGGAAATGGCAACAATTAACATTAACTTTCATCACTCTGTCGACAAATCTTACTATCCATTGTTTTCTAGTCATGATCCATTTGTGGCAATCAAAGGGGCCCGTGGTTCTGGTAAGTCGTGGGCGCAAGCATATAACGTTATCTATGAGATGTTGAGATTGCCATATGTTAATTGGCTTGTCATCCGTCAGTATCAGAATACCAACAAGGAATCGACATATAACACATTGAAGAAGGTCATCAATCTACTAGGGTTGAGTGACCTTTTTAAATTCACGGTTAGTCCGCTTGAAATCACCATGAAATCAACTGGACAAAAGATTTACTTTCGAGGCATGGATGACCCTTTGAAAATCACGTCTATTAGTGCTGAGAATGGCTATTTGTGCCGTGCCTGGTGGGAAGAAGCATACGAACTAAAGAGTAAAGAGGATTTCCAAACTGTTGTTGAGTCGTTGCGTGGCCAGTTGCCTGATGGTGGCTACTACCAGCATATATTAACCTTCAACCCATGGTCGGAACGCCACTGGCTAAAAGAAGAGTTCTTTGATGAAGAGACCAGGCGCAATGGCGTATTGAGTTTTACCACAACTTACAAGAATAACAGCCACTTGGACCAACAATTCATCGATAACATGATGGAGCTTAAAAAGCGCAACCCTAATCGAGCCAGAGTAGCTGTAGATGGCGAATGGGGTATTGCAGAAGGGCTTGTCTTTGAAGGCCTATTTGAGCTTGAGAACTTTGATATAAGCAAGGTTCAGGGTCGTCACATTATGGGACTCGATTTTGGGTTCACTCATGACCCGACCGCCTTTGTTAAAGCGA
>NZ_FOLI01000001.1 GCF_900112405.1 Fructobacillus durionis
CATCTAAGTGTGAAACTCGCCTCGAGATGAGATTTCCCATCTAATTAATAGAGTAAGACCCCTCAGAGATGATGAGGTAGATAGGCTAGAAGTGAAAGTGCTGTGAGGCATGGAGCGGACTAGTACTAATCGGTCGAGGACTTAACCAAAGAGTCAAATGAGTGGTTTGTTTAAGGAAAAAGAGAAGTAAGGATTATTTAGTTTTGAGTGTAAAAGCTCAAAAGGTGTCGTGTCGATGGCAAAGAGGAACCACCTGTTCCCATCTCGAACACAGAAGTTAAGCTCTTTAGCGCCAAAAGTAGTTGCCGGAACGCTGGCTGCGAGGATAGGACGATGCGATGCCTGTACATATAAAAATGAAAAAGAGTTTTGGAGAGGTGTCCGAGTCAGGCTTAAGGAGCACGGTTGGAAACCGTGTAAGCGGTTAACGCCGCTTCGAGGGTTCGAATCCCTTCTTCTCCATTCTTTCGGACGATTAGCTCAGCTGGGAGAGCACCTGCCTTACAAGCAGGGGGTCACAGGTTCGATCCCTGTATCGTCCATTTAAAATCTCTTTTTTTATTTTTACAGCGTGCACAATAGTGTTTGATAGGGTGCAAGTCCCTAGCATGTTGTTCAGTTATCAGACTGATTTTATTATACTAATCTTAGGGATATAGTTTAATGGTAGAATAGCGGTCTCCAAAACCGTTGATGGGGGTTCGATTCCCTCTATCCCTGCCATGGCGGTAGTGGTGAAGTGGTTAACACACTGGTTTGTGGATCCAGCATGCGAGGGTTCGATCCCCTTCTACCGCCCTAATAAAGTATTTATACTTTATATTGCCCTTGTGGCGGAATTGGCAGACGCGCTGGACTCAAAATCCAGTGGTGGCAACACCGTGTGGGTTCGACTCCCACCGAGGGCATACATACAACCTGGACTTTTGTCCAGGTTTTTTTGTTTATAAAAGGCCTTAAGAACCTTGATTATCAGGCCTTTTTTAGGTATTCTTAATATTAGTAAACTAGGGACAATTGGCCTGGTTTGGAGGAAAATTTTGGACCAAGAAACATTCAAAAAATTATTGAAAGAGGCTGGATTAGCCCTTTCAGATAAGCAAATGGAACAGTTCGAGACCTACTTCAACGAACTCGTTTTGGCCAACCAGTCTTTCAACTTGACGGCCATCACGGAGAAAAAGGAAGTCTATTTAAAGCACTTTTATGATTCCTTGACTTTAGCCCTTGAAATTCCAAAGTTAAAGGAGGGTGAGCCAACCTTAATTGACGTTGGTTCCGGAGCGGGTTTTCCAGCTTTACCCTTGAAGATTGCCCTACCTAACCTTCAAGTGACGATGGTTGATTCCTTGAATAAGCGTGTCAACTTCTTAAAGGAAATGGTCGTAAAACTCGGCTTAACTGGGGTAACTGTTATGCACGGTCGTGCTGAAGATTTAGGTAAGGATTTAAACTTACGTGAATCCTTTGATTATGCAACGGCACGAGCCGTTGCTCGGACACAGGTTTTGGCCGAATATACCTTGCCATTTGTAAAGATTGGTGGCGAATTCTTGGTGATGAAGGGTTCTGCTGGTAAGGATGAAATGGCGGCTGGTAAAAAAGCCTTGGCGACTTTGGGCGGAAAGTTAGTTTCCGAAAAGTCCTTTGAATTACCTAACGGCGATCCACGTGTTATTCAAGTGGTTGAGAAGGTTTCAAAGACCCCTAAGAAGTATCCTCGACAGGCTGGAACACCAACGAAGAAACCTCTCTAAGATTTTTGTAGTAAAGGAGCCTTATTGTGGCGAAAATCATTGCATTAGCAAATCAAAAGGGTGGTGTCGGTAAGACGACGACCAGTATTAACCTTTCGGCGGCTTTAGCAAAGGCTGGTAAGAAGGTTCTTTTAGTGGACGCTGACCCACAGGGAAACGCTTCTTCAGGAGTTGGGGTTGATAAGTCCGAACTAGAACACGACATTTATGATGTTTTAGTGAATGATTTCCCAGTGCAAGATGCTATTATGGCTTCTTCCTCAGAAGGATTAGACATTATTCCAACGACGATTCAGCTTTCAGAAGCGGAAGTTCAATTAGTGGACATGGAAGAACGAGAGTATCGTTTATCTAAGGCGCTTGCAAAGGTTCAAGGAAATTATGATTACGTTATTATCGATAATCCACCTTCGTTGGGATTGTTAACGATTAATTCCTTTACCGCAGCAGATGCTGTTTTAATTCCAGTGCAGACTGAGTTCTACGCTTTGGAAGGTTTAGGACAGTTGATTAACACGATTGAATTGGTTCGTCAGGGATTGAATCCAGACCTTGAAATGGCTGGTATCTTGTTGACGATGTACGATGGTCGTACGAACCTTGGAAAGCAAGTATCTGAACAGGTCCGTTCTTACTTTGAAGACCGTGTTTACGACACAGTGATTCCACGTTCTGTTCGATTATCAGAAGCACCATCATACGGACAAGCCATTATCGACTTTGATCCTAAATCAACGGGTGCTAAGTTGTACACGGAGTTTGCCAAGGAGGTCATCGCACAGTATGGCTAAGCAAAAAAGTGGCTTGGGAAAGAACATGGATTCCTTATTTGGTTCCAATGGGATTTCTAAACAAGCATTAGAACATTCAAAAACAATTACACGAACAGTTGAAGCTGGTGAAAAAGTCATTGACTTGCCATTGGCTAAAATTGAAGCCAACCCATTCCAACCACGTCTTCATTTTGATGAAACGTCAATTAAGGAATTGGCCCAGTCAATTCAGGAAAATGGTTTATTAACGCCAATCATCGTTCGTAAGTCCGGTGCTAAGTACGAAATCATTGCTGGAGAACGTCGTTTCCGTGCAAGTAAGACTTTGGCAAAGAAGACGATTTCAGCAATCGTTCGAGAGACCAACGATGAAACGATGGCGACCTTAGCCTTGATTGAAAACTTGCAGCGTGATGACCTGGATCCAATCGAAGAAGCCCGCGCCTATGCGAACTTGATGGCACAGCTCGATTTGACCCAGTCAAAGTTGGCTAGCCGCGTCGGAAAAGAACGTGCGACGGTTGCTAATGCCTTGCGTCTCTTGAAGTTACCAGATAACGTTCAGGAATTAGTTCAGCAGGGGCAGTTGTCCATGGGGCAAGCCCGTGCCTTACTCGGTCTTGAAAAAGAGTCACAGATGAACGCTGTGGTTTCTGCCATCTTGAAGGATGGGCTGAACGTTCGTCAGGTTGAAGCCTTAGTTAAGCGAGTGAACGCCGGCGACAAGCCTAAGCGAGAGGAAAAGAAGCCTTCGCCATTTGTTGAAGACTTATCCCAACGCCTAGAGGAAAAGTTTGGTACTAAGGTCAAGGTGAACGCTGGTAAAAAGGGTTCTGGAAAGATTGAAATTAACTACGTTTCCAACCGTGATTTGGAACGCATTTTAGAAATTTTAGCCATTGAGGTGGATTAATCATGGTTGATCAAAAAGACTACGGTCTAGGTGATTTGGTTGAAATGAAGAAGCCACATGCATGTGGTACCAATGCCTGGATTATTAACCGAATGGGGGCTGACATTAAGTTGACCTGCTCAGCCTGTGAGCGGACAATTATGTTGACCCGTTTCAACTTCGATAAGCGCCTTAAAAAGGTGTTGAAGAAGGCAGATGACAAACAAGAAGATTAGTCAAAGGAAAGGACTGATAACATGGCTTTAACAGCTGGTATCGTTGGTTTACCTAACGTCGGGAAATCAACACTTTTTAACGCAATTACGAAGGCCGGGGCCGAAATGGCCAACTACCCCTTCGCAACGATTGAACCAAACGTGGGAATCGTTGAAGTGCCTGACAAGCGTTTGGCACGCATTCAAGAATTAATTCCAGCCGATAAGGTTGTTCCTACGACTTTTGAATTTACTGACATCGCCGGAATCGTTAAGGGCGCTTCAAAGGGTGAAGGACTGGGAAACAAGTTCTTGGAAAACATCCGTCAAGTAAACGCCATTGTGCACGTTGTTCGTGCCTTCGATGACGATGAAATCATTCACGTTAACGGTAAGGTTGACCCATTGGATGATATCGCAACCATCAACACTGAATTGGTTTTGGCTGATTTGGAAGCCGTTGAGAAGCGCTATGCAAAGGTTGCTCGTGCAGCGAAGGGTTCTGATAAGGCTGCCAAGGCTGAAGCCGCAGTTCTTGAAAAGATTAAGCCTGTTTTGGAAGACGGTAAGGCCGTTCGTTCCATTGACTTCACTGAAGAGGAACAGGCCGTTGTCAAGGGATTGTTCTTGTTGACGTCAAAGCCAACGCTTTACGTAGCAAACATTGCCGAAGACGACATGGGTGACCCTGAGAATTCTCCTTACTACAAGCAAATTAAGGAATTCGCAGACAGCGAAAATGCCGAAGTGATTGCCTTGTCTGCAGAAGCAGAAGAAGAAATCGCTCAGTTGGATGACGACGAAAAGGCGGACTTCTTGGAATTGGCTGGTGTTGAAGAACCCGGTTTGGACAAGTTGATTCGCTCAGCCTACCACTTGTTGGACTTGCGTACCTTCTTCACCGCAGGTGAAAAGGAAACGCGTGCCTGGACATTTAAGGCCGGTTACAAGGCACCTCAAGCTGCTGGTGTTATTCACTCCGACTTTGAACGTGGCTTTATCCGTGCCGAAACCTTCTCATTCGATGATTTAGATAAGTACGGTTCAGAAAAGGCCGTGAAGGAAGCTGGCCGTTTGCGTTCTGAAGGTAAGGAATACGTTGTTCAAGATGGCGACATCATGGAATTCCTATTCAACGTTTAATATTTAGAAAAAGGTGAGACGATGACAGAAGTCGAACACAAATTTACGAAGAAAAACCAGGACTTCCTTTTCCATTTGGAAAAGGGCTTGGCTGATAGCGATAAAATCAGTGAAGAAAAGAAGGAAGAAATCCTAGGTGAAGTTGAACAACAGTTGGCCGAAGGACAAAAGCTTGGGCACACCGCTGCCCAACTCTTTGGTACACCAGCAGAAACTTTGGAAAAATATCTTAACCCTGTTGCCTTGGCAAAGGGCTTCCACGATTATTCCTTTGGATTTTTAGCTGGTGATACTGCCTTGGTTTTGATTATGTTCTTAACCGGTTTCTTTACAGTAACCATGGGATTCTCAGGATCTAAGTCAGGATCTGAAGGAATTGGTGTTTCATCAATTATCTTACTTTCCCTCTGGGGTGGTGCTATCTATACGATGGCCATGCAACGTTTCATTCCAAATCCTAAGGAAGACCAAAGCAAGAAAAAGATTCCAAGCTGGTTGATGTTGGTAATCGTCGCACTGCTTTGGATTGGTGGCTTTACAGCCTTCCTTTACTTGCCAGCTGCATTAAACCCAGTCTTGCCTGTATGGGGTAACGGTTTGATGTTCTTCATCGCTTGGGCACTGTACTTTGTTAACCGTCGTTATGCCGGCTTGAAGCGTGGTGGTGTTTTGGCCATTTCAAAGCTTGCACAACAGGAACGTTTACGTCAGGAAAACGAGAAGCAAGAGAATCAGAAGCGAGGCTAATCATGAAGATTTTAGTTGTTGATGACGATCAAGAGATCGCTGAATTACTCGAAATTTATCTGAAGAACGAAGGCTACGAAGCCCTTATCGCTAAAGACGGTAAGGAAGCTCTGTCAAAGTTTAATACGAACCCTGACATTGCTTTGATGGTCTTGGACATTATGATGCCAAACATGACAGGATTTGATGTGTTGAAGGAAGTCCGCAAGGACACCCACATGCCAATCTTGATGCTGTCTGCGAAGTCATCGGACATGGATAAGATTCAAGGTTTGATTTCTGGTGCTGACGACTATGTGACAAAGCCTTTCAACCCATTGGAAGTAATGGCACGTATCCGTTCTTTGATTCGCCGCTCACAAAACGCCGTGCAGGAACAAAAGCCTGATGTGTTGAACGTCGCTTCATTGGTGATTAACAAGGATTCACATGATGTGAAGACGGCATCTGGGGAATTGGTTAACCTGACAGCCCTTGAATTTGGCATTCTCTACCTTTTGGCTTCACACCCAAACCGTGTCTTCTCTGCTGATGACATTTTTGAACGTGTTTGGCAGCAAGAGTCCGTTGTTTCAGCCAAGACGGTTATGGTCCACGTGTCACACCTTCGTGATAAGCTTGAAGAAGCGACGAACGGTGACCAGGTCATTCAAACCGTTTGGGGTGTTGGTTATAAAATTGAAGTGAACTAATATGGTCAAAAAAGCAAAAATTATCTGCCAATCGATTCTTAAAATCATTTTCGGAATTGGCTTTATCCTAGCAGCAGGCTGGGTGCTTTTCTTTGACATTTTGAAAGAAAGGCCCAGCTGGTCATCATGGACTAGTTGGCCTTCTTTTTGCATTTTCACAGGGCTTTTGACTTTGCTTTTGCTGGTTCTTACCATCCGACGTGCCAAGAAAGAAGTTCGGATGATGCGTTTGGTGAATGAGCTTCAGTCAGCGATTGAAAAAGAAGAGAAGGTTCAGTTACCAGACAAGTTAACCGGCCCAATGGACCAGCAAATTAAAGAAATCTTTGATTTAACTCAGCAGCAGTTTGACGAAGAGCATCAGGAGCAGCTGCAGATGGCTGCTTCGAAGGAAGAGATGATGACCAACATCTCTCACGATTTGCGTACTCCTCTAACTGCCATTATTGGTTACTTGGGGTTGGTTGTGACGCCGACAACCGTCATGCAAGCAGAGGATGAAAAGAAATACCTTGAAACGGCTTACCATAAGGCTAACCAGATGAAAGTCCTGGTAGAGGACCTCTTTGAGTTTGCTAAGCTACAGTCTTCCCAGATTACATTGAATGTGTCGGACTTTTCACTGGGTGATTTGTTTGACCAGGTTTTGGCCAATTATGCCGTTGAGGCCGAGAAGAAGGGAATTCGTTTGACTACCCAATTGGCACCTGAGTTAATTGTGATGGCTGGCGACTCAGAAAAGCTGGCCCGTGTTTTAATTAACTTGGTTGAAAACGCTTTGAAATATGGGCAGGGTGCCTCGTTCATTAAGTTGACGGCGCAAGAAAAAGCGGATGGACAGGTTGAAATTCGTGTTGTCAATAACGGTCCTGCCATCCCTGAGCAGTCCTTGAACCAGCTCTTTAACCGTTTTTACCGTGTTGAGTCCTCTCGTAACACGAAAACAGGTGGAACGGGCCTAGGTCTCTCCATCGTGAAGGGTGTCATTGATAAGCACCATGGGCAGGTTCGTGCCGAATCAAATGCTGATTTAACGGCCTTTATTATTACTTTGCCAAAGCAACAAGAAAAAGAAGAAGTGAATGTTTAAGAAAAAGAAGCAACCTAAATTGAATCAGGTCAAGCAGCAGAAAAAGGGGGACCGCAGTAAGTGGTACGCTTTTGCCTTTTTTGTATTGGCCTTTGTAGCCATTATGGCTGTGGTTTTTTGGCCACACGTTCATAAAACGGTTGTTCAATCGACAGGAAAGACGGAAGAGCCCGTTCAACTTTCAGTTGATGCGAAATCCGGTTTGGTTGTGGATCTAACAACTGGTCAAATTATTGGGGAGAAGAATGCTAATAAGCAGGTAGCGATTGCCTCTCAATCAAAGATGTTAGTTGCCTACGGTGTTTTAAAGGCCATTCAAGAAAAGAAAATCGAATGGACTGATCAGGTAACCATTCCATCAAATGCTGACCTATCTAGTCAAAGTGATTCTTTGTATTCACACCTCGATATTAAGACTGGTGATAAGGTTTCTGTTAAGGATTTGTACACAGCAATGTTTACAAATTCTGCAAATGATGCCGCCTTTGCCTTGGTGACTTTCCTATCTGGTGATTCAAGCAAGGATCAAGCGACTCTTGAAGGCTGGGCGAAGGATTTGAAACTATCTGGTTCTGCCTGGTACAACGGTGCCGGTCAAAAGAACGGCGACGCCTTTGAAAACGAAATTACCTCCGCTTCTTCATCTGACTATAACCATGCTTCTGCAACACAGGTGGCACAGATTGCTATGAAGATTTTGAGCATGGATCCTGATTTGATGAAGTTGACTGAATCGGCCAACTTGAACTACACGAAGAATAAGACGACAAAGATTTCCCAGGCATCAGACTTTGGAACTTCATTTGCCAACATGGAAGCTAATCTGGACAATCCTAATAATTTGCAAATGTTGGGCTTGAAGACAGGGTCGACTCCAGAATCTGGTGCCTCTTACACGGGTGTTGTGAAGGACCAAAACGGGCACCTCTTCTTGACGGTGATTAACGGTGCTGCCGATTATACGGATAAGACGGAACGCTTCCAAAAGACTTTGGAAATGGTTGACCAGGTTTTGAAGGAGCGGAATGCACATGACTATAAGGCGGGAACGACTTTGTCGGGAGCTTCAAAACTTGCTATCAAGGATGAAAAGGTCAAAGCCAAAGTGCAGGTTGCTGCCTTAACGACCTACTGGACCAAGTCGAATAAGAACTTGTCCTTGATGGAAGCACCAACTTTGTCAACGAAACCAAGCACGACGGATACAGACGTATTGGCACACATTGCCGTTAATTTGAAGGCTAAGTACCTGCCTGGTACATCTGAAACGAAGAAGGAAATTCCACTTGAATTAGCGGGACAACCCGTAGAAAACGACTAAGTCTTTCGTTTCTCCAAAGGGCTTAAATAAGAATAATAAGCATTGAAAATGCTGAAGGAGTCTTCATGACTGCAATTCAATTTGATTCACATGGTGTTAAGACCTTTATTAAAGAACATGAGTACGAAGAGCTAAAACCACAGTTGGCTATGGCTCAAAAGCTTCTTTTTGAAAAGAAGGGGGCTGGTTCTGATTACACAGATTGGGTTAACTGGGCGTCAAACTTTGACCAACAGGAGCTGCAAGAAATTCAGCGCTTGGCTAAGAAGGTGCAGCAGCAATCAAAAGTCTTGGTTGTGATTGGCATCGGTGGTTCTTACCTCGGTGCCAAGATGGCCTTAGATTTTATGAAGTCACCTTGGTATAACGATTTACTCGAAGACGGGCAGACTAAGATTTACTTTGCTGGTAATAACTTGTCAGCCATGGCCTTGCAGCAGTTATTGCGCGTTATTGGTGATCAAGATTTCTCAGTTAATGTGATTTCGAAGTCAGGTCAAACGACGGAAGCCGCTTTGTCCTTCCGATTCTTTAAGCAGGCTTTGGAAGAACGTTATGGACGCGAAGGTGCCGTTGATCGCATCATCGCAACCACTGACCAAAAGAAGGGAACCTTGCGTGAAGAGGCCGATACTGCTGGTTACGAAACGTTGGTGGTGCCTGATGGTATTGGTGGACGCTTTTCTGTTTTGACTGCTGTTGGTCTCTTACCAATGGCCGTTGCTGGTATTGATATCGAAAAGGTTCTTGCTGGTGCTGCAGCGGGCGAAGAAAATTATCGTTCA
This sequence comes from Fructobacillus durionis, assembly GCF_900112405.1. Classification (GTDB taxonomy): domain Bacteria; phylum Bacillota; class Bacilli; order Lactobacillales; family Lactobacillaceae; genus Fructobacillus; species Fructobacillus durionis. The sequence goes on from NZ_FOLI01000001.1 coordinate 9,416, forward strand.
GCTAATTTTAGCTCAAATGCTGCCTTGCAGTATGCAGCCAGCCGACGGATTCTTTACGATAAGGGATACACGACCGAAATCTTAGCTTCTTGGGAACCTTCCCTCCAGTATTTTGCTGAATGGTGGAAGCAGTTGATGGGGGAGTCAGAGGGGAAGAATTTGAAGGGGATTTATCCCTCATCTGCTAACTACTCGACTGATTTGCATTCCTTTGGTCAGTACATTCAAGAAGGTCGTCGTGACCTTTTTGAAACGGTTGTCCGTGTTGATGAAGTAGCGTCTGACCTTGATGTACCTAAGACACCTGAGAATTCAGATGGGTTAGCCTATCTCGAAGGGAAGACCCTTGATCAAGTGAACCAGACGGCGGCCGATGGCGTTGCCATTGCCCATATTGACGGTGGTGTTCCGAACTTAGCCGTTCGAATTGCTAAGCAGGATGAGCGAACTTTGGGTGAGCTGATTTACTTCTTTGAAATGTCAGTGGCTATCTCGGCTTACCTCTTCGGTATTAACCCTTTCAATCAACCTGGTGTGGAAGCATACAAAACAGCGATGTTTGCCTTGCTTGAGAAGCCTGGTTATGAAAGTGAAAGTCAACTTTATAAAGAACGATTGAAGAACATATAAAAAAAGCAGACCACATGGTCTGCTTTTTTATTTTGATTAATTTGTGGATGGTCCTTCGAAGAACTGTTGGATGGCTTCTACTGTTTTTTCCGTTCCAACAAAGTAAATGGTGTCACCCGGTTGGATGTTGGCATATGGTCCTGGTGAAAGAATCAAATCTTCATCGTGTAGGACCGCGATGATAGTTGCCCCAGTGTTCTGCCAAATATTTAGAGAACCGATTGAGCGGTTGAGCTTGTCGGAATTGGCATCGGGGATGTATTCAAAGGGAGACATTGGATTGTGCTGATTGACACGCTGGGTCTGGTCGAGCAAAAGAGTGAAGGATTCGTCCAAATTTGTTAGATCTTCTTTTTGCTTGGCAATCAGTGCTTTAATTTGGCTGTGTGTTTCCTGTAGGTTACGGGATTCCTTAGCCTGTGAGAGAAATTCGCGGGCCCGCTCGCGGGAGAGCACCTCAACGCCAGATCCGTGGACGACTTTGACAATATCTAAGTCTGCAAGAACGGAGATGGCCTTGCGGGCTGTTTCGGCAGACACGCCAAAAGTAGCGGCCAGTGTCGAACGAGCGTGTAACTTTTGGCCAACTTCAAATTTTTTATTAACAATCGCTTCAGCAATTTCTTGGGCGATTTTATGATAGCGGGGTTCCTTAATTTTAGGCATCAGATAGCATCCTCGAATAAAATGTTACTTAAATTTAATATTCATTTGAAAAAAAGTGACAATCTATGTATGATAGTAGGTGGTCACTATTGCCCATCTGCTTTTTTATGCAGGTGGTCACTTGTTAGTTTATTTTAAATTAATGAGATAGTCAACTATAGGAGGATTTATGCCAAAAGTGCAACTGAAGCACCTAACTAAGATCTTCGGTAAGAAGCAAAAAGCTGCTTTGAAGATGGTTAAGGAGAATAAGTCTAAGAACGAAATCTTTGAGAAGACTGGTTCAACAGTCGGTGTTTACGACATCAACCTTGAAGTTAACGAAGGGGAAATCTTCGTTATTATGGGTCTCTCAGGTTCTGGTAAATCAACGTTGATTCGATTGCTTAACCGTTTGATCGAACCAACTTCTGGCCAGATTATCTTGGACGGAAAAGACATCACCCACTATAACAAGAAAGAAATGTTAGACATCCGTCGTAAGAAGATGTCGATGGTCTTTCAGAATTTCGCTCTATTTCCACACCGTACCATTCTGGAAAACACAGAATACGGTTTGGAAATTCAGGGAGTGCCTGCAGCAGAACGTCGCAAGCGTGCTGAAAAGGCCTTGGAAAATTCAAAGCTAATTTCTTTCAAGAACCAATACCCATCACAACTTTCAGGTGGTATGCAACAGCGTGTTGGTTTGTCACGTGCTTTGACAAACGATCCAGACATTCTGTTGATGGATGAGGCTTTCTCAGCCCTTGATCCATTGGTTCGTCACGAAATGCAAGATGAATTGTTGGACTTGCAGCAAAACGTGCAAAAGACAATTATCTTCATCACCCACGATTTGAACGAAGCCCTTCGTTTGGGTGACCGGATTGCCATCATGAAGGATGGTCAGTTACAACAGGTTGGAACTGGTGAAGAAATTTTGACTAACCCAGCAAACGATTACGTTGAAAACTTCGTTGAGGACGTTGACCGTTCAAAGGTTTTGAACGCTGAATCAATTATGATTCCTGGTTTGACGGTTAACATCGATTCAGATGGTCCAAACGTTGCCTTGCACCGGATGTCTGAAGAAGAAGTTTCTGGTTTGGTTGCCGTTGATGGTAAGCGTAAGTTTGCCGGATACCTAACATCCGATAACGCAGTGAAGGCCCGTAAGGAAAAGTTGCCATTGCGCGATGTGATTGACGACATGCCAATTGTTAAGCCTGATACGCTTGTGGCTGACATTATGCCAATCATCTACGATGCCCACTCACCAGTGGCCGTTGTTGATGATGACCAAAAGATGCGCGGAATCATCATTCGTGGTGCCGTCATCGAAGCCTTAGCACAAACGGAAGGAGACGGACAAACAAATGCCTAGTTTATTCTCCATTGATAAATTGCCATTGGCCCAATGGGTATCGGATGGCGTGAACTGGATGACAAAGAACTGGTCAGGTTTCTTTGATGCCATCCAAAATGGTGGACAAGCCTTCATGGACGCCATGACCAACTTCTTGACGGCCATCCCACAGCCGGTCTTCATCATTGCATTGGCCCTCTTGGCCTGGTTCACAACACCTAAGAAGTATGGTTTGCCAACTTTGATTGTTCTTGGTTTGGCCTTGATTGCCAACCAGGGACTCTGGTCAGATTTGATGCAGACGATGACTTTGGTCATCACCTCATCATTGGTTTCATTGATTATCGGAATTCCTTTGGGAATCTGGACGTCAAAGTCGCCTAAGGCCTATGCCATTATTAAGCCAATCCTGGACTTCATGCAGACGATGCCCGCCTTCGTTTACTTGATTCCAGCCGTTGCCTTCTTCGGTATCGGAATGGTTCCTGGAACCTTCTCATCAGTGATCTTCGCGCTGCCACCAGTTGTGAACTTCACTTACTTGGGAATGAAGCAAGTGCCAGAAGCCTTGGTTGAAGCAGCCGATTCATTCGGTTCAACCACTTGGCAAAAGCTGTTCAAGCTTGAATTACCTTCTGCCAAGCCATCAATCGTTGCTGGTTCAAAGCAAACGATTATGTTGGCCCTGTCAATGGTTGTGACGGCTTCAATGATTGGGGCACCAGGACTTGGTCGTGGTGTTCTCTCTGCCGTACAACACGCCGACGTTGGTGCTGGATTCGTTAATGGTATTGCCTTGGTTATCTTGGCCATTATCATCGACCGTTTTGTTTCAAAGTTGAACACGGACCCTGTTACCACACCAAAGTTGCCAAAGTGGCGTAAGTGGGGCGCATGGGCCATGGTTGCCATCATTGCCGTTGCTGGTATCGCTGGTTCAATCACTGCTGCTCAACAATCTGGTAAGAAGGTTAACCTTGGTTATGTTGAATGGGATTCTGAAGTTGCCTCAACAAACGTCTTGGCCGAAGCAATGCGCCAACACGGTTACGATGTAACGACAACGCCATTGGACAACGCGGTTAACTGGCAATCAGTTGCTAACAAGCAAATTGATGGTACGGTTTCTGCTTGGTTGCCAAACACTCACAAGGCCATGTACAACAAGTACAAGGACCAAGTGGATGTCTTGGGTACAAACTTGAAGGGTGTTAAACTTGGATTAGTTGTTCCTGATTACATGGACGTTAATTCAATTTCTGATTTGACCAACCAAGCTGACAAGCAAATTATTGGTATTGAAGCTGGTGCTGGTGTTATGACCGCCGCACAGAAGACAATCGATACTTATTCAAACTTGTCTGGTTGGAAGCTAACTGCCTCATCATCAGGTGCCATGACGGCTGCCTTGGATAAGGCTTACAAGAACAAGCAACCAATTGTTGTAACTGGTTGGACACCACACTGGATGTTCAACAAGTACAAGTTGAAGTTCCTGCAAGATCCTAAGGGAACGATGGGTGGTGACGAAACCATCAAGACGGTTGTTCGTAAGAACTTGAAGTCAACCAACCCTGACGTTTACAAGGTCATGAAGAACTTCCACTGGAACCAAGAAGATATGCAATCTGTCATGTTGGATATCCAAAACGGTAAGTCTGCTAAGCAAGCTGCCGATGACTGGATTAAGACACACAAGAGTCAAGTGAACGCTTGGTTTAAGTAAGCACTTAATAAAGTTAAAGAAAAAGCGTAATCCGAAAGGATTACGCTTTTTTGTATGTCATTAAGTATTTGCTATGACTTCTTTTTCTTTAACCATTTTTCAGGTAGCAAGGAAGCAAGCAACTGCTTTGAAATGTTTTCTTCTGAGTAGGAGAGAACATTCTTCTTGTAGAGCTTCAAACCAAAGTGGAGTAGGAAGGCGAAGAAGAGAATGGCTAGGACTAATGAAAGGCTAGCCTGCCACCAAGCCGCATAGTGGTTGGCCAACTGACTTGGCATGATGGACTGTCCCATGAGGGGAATGTAGGAGAGAACCTGGATAAAGGCGTTGTTTCCTGCACCGGCTGAGGAGCTGGAGATGGCAACGATGTAAGGCACCATGGCAATCAGCGTCACTGGCGTCATGGCCTGTGAAATCTGACTTTGATCGTTGACTAGTGAAGCAGCGATGGCCGCCAGAATCAGGTAAGAGGCCGTCGAAATGATAACAAAGGCCAGCGTGAAGAACCAGAAGCCAGGTGTTAGCGCGGTTAGATATGAGAAGACCATCTTGGTAATGGCCATTTTCTGTCCGACCATGGCAATGACGCCACCGGCTAGTCCGTAAAGAACAAGCTGCGTAAGGAGCAAGTAGGAAACACCAAGAATCTTACCGAAGTACTGAGCCTTCGCTGATGAAGCCGCTAGCAAAGTCTCCATGATGCGTGAGGACTTCTCGTTAGCAATTTCATTTCCAATGATGGAAGAGTAGGTGGAAACGATGATGAAGACGACAATACCAATGGCCATCGTCAAAATTTGCTTAACGGCATCGGCTGCTTCGGAATCCTTCTTTTCGTTCTTATCAACGACCTTAGATGACAGGTTGAAGGGGCTCTTTAGGTCAGCAATCTGCTTATCCGTCAGGTTGTACTTAGCAGCTTTATCGGCTAGGAGTTGCTTACTTAGGAAGGACTTCAACTTATCGGTATCGATGCTGTTTGACTTCGGCTGCGTGAGCAGGGTCCCCTGGTCATTATTGATGATGAGGACCCCGTCGAGGTCACCGTTGTTCAGGGACTGCTTAGCAGCGGTCTCCGTTTTCTCGTTCTTGACTTTGATGTTCAAGTGTTTTTGATTCTGCTTGATGGCCGATTGTACTTCGCTTGGTGCAACCACCGCCACATCCGCTGTTTTATTGGAAGAGAAGACGGAAACGCCCCAGCCAATGGCGGCTGAGAAAACAATGAGGGCGACTGGTCCGAAGAGGACCCACCAGAAGGACTTTTTCTTCAGGCGTGTGAAGAAGGTATGCTTGGCAACTAGTGTAATTTGCTTATCCATGGCTGGCCACCTCCGTCTTGAAAATTTCTGCCAGAGTTGGTGGCTGCTGTGAAAAGGCAGGGATGTAACCATTAGCGGTTACCTGGTCGAAGATTGCCTTTCCTGCGTTTTCATTATCCAAATAGAGTAGGTAGCCGGCACCCTGTTTCTCGACACGGTTAACACCATCCATGGCACTGTAATCGACTGCTGAAAAGTCAGGGGCTTCAACATAGAGTCGAATCCGTCCAAAGGACTCACGAATCTCTTGGACAGGGCCCTGTAGGACTGTGCGTCCTTGCTTCAACATGACTAGTTGGTCGGAGATTTCTGTCACGTTATCCATGTTGTGGGATGAGAAGATAATCATGGCACCCTGTTCTTTTAGTTCCTTAATGGTATCCATGAAGAGTCCGGCGTTAACGGGATCCAATCCAGAGAAGGGCTCATCCAAGATGATGAAATCTGGTTTGAAGATCAAAGCCAAAATCATCTGAATTTTCTGGGCGTTTCCCTTGGAGAGGGTTTGCACGAGGTCAGAGGCCTTGCCGACAACCTGGAGTTTGTTCATCCAGTCTGTTAGGGCTTCTTTGGCATCCGCCTTGTTCATACCGTGCAATTCGGCCAGGTAGAGAACCTGATCCTCAATACTTTCTTTTTGATAGAGTCCACGTTCTTCCGGCAAAAAGCCAATCTTGTGGCGCTCTTTTTCAGTTAGGGGCTGACCGTCCCAAGTGATGGAACCAGAGTCTGCTTCAATGAAGTTCAAAATCATCCGGAAAGTCGTTGTCTTTCCAGCACCGTTTTGCCCAATCAAACCCAGTACTTCACCGGGCTTAATGGAAACAGATAAATCTGAAACCGCTTGGTGGTCACCGAAAGCTTTATTAAGCTTCGAAATGGTGATCATATTCTGCTCCTTTGTATTTTTTGGCAACTCGAATAAGTGAGTTACTCATCACTACTATTATACTGAATTCGATAGTTACTATTAACCCGATTCCGGAATTTCACTGGTTTTCGAGTACTTTGAAGGCCTGACTGCCTCTGAGTTTACGTCTAAAAAAGTCGCGCTTCTTATTGACCGAATCGCATTTCTTTAGTAAACTAATTAAGTGCTAAATTTATGGCCCCATGGTCAAGTGGTTAAGACGTCGCGTTCTCAGCGCGGAATCGAGGGTTCGACTCCCTCTGGGGCTATCAGAAATAAAAAGGTTCAACTCAGCGTTTGAAAGTGCTGTGGTTGAGCCTTTTTTGTTTTTCGGAGTTCTATGAATTACAAGAGAGTTCAAGCAAAATAACACAAAAAATAACACATAAATATATAGCGGGGAGGTTATGTCATTTAACTGTTTGGTTGACCTTGCTTTTCTGTAGCCCAAATTGGGTAATATTATAGATTAGCCAACGGTTCTTCAATCCGACGCTAAAAGAGTGTGGCCTGTTCGCTTTTATGATTCTTTTTCTACTTTCTTCTTAACCACACGACTATAAAAGGTGTGCGTCAATGTATCAACAACCCATGCGATTAATACGATTTCCAATATATTCAAGAACACATTTCCGCTGAATAATTTCTTATAAAGAAATAACCAAATTACAAGCCCAAATGCAATCAAAGAAAACAAATCTTGTAAAAACTCTTTTTGATCTCTTTTTGTTGTCCGTTCAATTTCAATGGTGGTATGCACACCACGCTTACTCATGTATTCTTTTTTCATGTTTAGATTAATCCCTCTTCTCTTCGTCTGACCAATGCTGTGTTCCATCATACGCGGGATGATTGGTTTCTAAAACCACTTCAATATCACTTGGTTTGATGTCATCTAATCCAATTGTGTAGCCGAGGTTAACTTGATCCATTACTTCAATCATGGCGTCGCCGGTTTCGTTGGACCATATTTCAACTAAAAATCCTTCACGACCATCTTTTAATTTGACGTAATCATATTGTTTTAATTCCATGTTCTTGAGTCTTTCAACGATTTCCTATAATACTTATTAAGCTATCTTTTTTAGTTTATCAAATATACCTGTTCTAATTCCCCTTACTTTTTAATTAATTTTGTTTCATACCTAACAGTTTGATTGTTCATACAGATTTGATTTCTAAATTCCTGTACACTATTTAAGTATTGTATTTATACAAAATGAGAGAGAAAGTATAGGAATTTTATAATGAATAACATATTTGCCATGTTGTTTTTCATTGGAATCGTCTGGTTTTTCGTTGAATGGCGTAAAAATCGTAAGAACGGTTTGAAGTTACAGAAGAAGGGCAAGTGGTTACTTGCTGCCAGCTTACTTTTCTTCGTTGGGGTTGGTATGACTGCCGATGCGGACGATAACCAGTCCTCGTCCACCCATCAGCAAGCCGCCAAGACCAGTCATAAAAGCAGTTCGTCTAAAAAGTCGTCAAGTGCTAAGTCGGATTCAAAGAAGAAAACCTCTTCGTCAGATAAGGAGGACTCTTCGAAATCTTCTAACCAGAAGCCTGTTCAAGAATCAGACGGTGTTCTGACTTTTACAGGAAAGAAACAGCACGTCATGGGAGACTTAGACTCCTTGCAGCGTGCGACCTACTCCCACATCCAGTTACAGGATAAGGACGAACCGAAGAAGAAGCGTTCGGCTCGTTTGACCTATAACCCCGTTGGTTGGCACAATTTTAAGTTTTACTATGGGGATGGTTCCAAGCAGGCCTGGCTGATGAACCGTGGCCACCTGGTTGGTTATCAGTTCTGCGGCTTGAACGATGAGCCAAAGAACCTGGTGCCTGAAACGGCCTGGATGAATGCTGGTAACTACAAGGGCATGAATGATGGTAACAAGGATTCGATGCTCTATTATGAGAATCGCTTAGATTCTTGGTTAGCTAATCATCCTCATTACTGGCTGGATTACCAGGTAAAGCCAATCTATCAGGGGGATGAGCTTATTCCTCGTCAGGTTGTTTTGTCCTATGTTGGCCTTGATTCAGACGGAAAAGTCTTAGAAATTAAGTTGGGATCGGATAAAGAGTCTGTTGATGCTGCGGGAATCACACACGTGACTTTGGATAACGTATCACCAAATGCACAGATTGACTATTTGACTGGACGTGCCACTAATACGGTTGATAAGGAAAGTCATACCGTTAGCTCCTCAAAGTCTAAAAAGAAGAGTAGTAAGAAGTCGACCGAGAAGAAATCTGAACCTGCTGCTAGCCAACCTGCTCAGCAATCACCAGCTGTGCAACAGCCTGTTCAAAACGAAAATGCTGGATCAAGCCGAACAGTTTATGTAACGGGCGGTGGTAAGTCTAACGTTTGCTGGTATGACACAAGTAATATGCCTGCTCGAACGAACAAAGCAAATATTATCACGATGACGGAAGCGGATGCCATTGCGCAGGGAAAGCGATTGTCGAGCCGATGATGAAACTTTGATATTACGATGAGTTATGGGGATGGTAACTTTTTGATGCTACAATTTATTTGTGGATAAGCATAAATTCATTGGCTTCTATCTTTCCCGAGAGCCGCCATGGAGATGGTGGCTTTTTTATGCTATAATTCATCTAGAATAAGTACGAAGTCGAGTTTCCGACTTTCCAAAGATCGCCATGGGGATGGCGGTCTTTTTTGTACAAAAGAAGCCCCGACTGGGTAGTCGAGGCACGTACGGTTACTTCTCCTTTTGGAATTGTAACCATTTATCCAATCGAGCTAGTATCAGCTCAGTGATAAGCTGTATGGCTAGATTATCTAGCAATTGAATTAGAATAAGTACAAAATCTATCATAAGCTTCCTCCTTTCCCGGCACCTAGTTCCAATGCCGTAAAAAGGGAAGTTTTTGAAATCCATACTGAATATCACGAGAAAGAAGTAAAATTTTCTCAGTTTTGAATTTCTTTACACAAAATGATTACTGAATTAACTTAAAAAAGTCAGCATCCCATCACGGTTTGCTGACTCTTTTTATGTATTTAGAAGGATATTACATTTCTGTTGTTTAGAGAATTTCTGAGACATTGTATTTATATTTTATACTGTTAGAATGAAGGTGTATTCAGATGAACGACTTTTTTAGCCGCACGCGTAAAAAGGAGATTAATGATGCACTACAGTTCAGGAAATTATGAAGCTTTCGCACATCCCCGTAAGCCCGAGGGTGTTGATCAAAAGAGCGCCTACATTGTGGGTGGGGGATTGGCTGGTTTATCAGCTGCCGTCTTTCTAATCCGTGATGGTCAAATGGCCGGTGACAAGATTCATATTTTGGAAGAATTAAAAGTCAACGGTGGTTCCTTGGACGGAACGGAACGCCCTGACGTTGGTTACGTGACCCGTGGTGGCCGTGAGATGGAGAACCATTTTGAGTGCCTATGGGACATGTACCGTTCAATTCCTTCCTTGGAAGTTCCTGGAGCGTCCTATTTGGATGAGTATTACTGGTTGGATAAGGATGACCCAAACACTTCAAATTGCCGTATGATTGAAAAACGCGGTAATGAAGTACCAACTGATGGCCAATACACCCTTGGTAAGAGCTCACAGGAATTGATGAAGTTGATTATGACTCCTGAAGAGAAGTTGGGTAATCAAACGATTGAAGACTTCTTCTCCGATGACTTTTTCAAGAGTAATTTCTGGACGTACTGGGCAACGATGTTTGCCTTTGAAAAGTGGCACTCATTAGCTGAGATGCGCCGTTACATGATGCGTTTCATTCACCACATTGACGGCTTGCCCGACTTTTCAGCCCTTAAATTTAATAAGTACAACCAGTACACTTCAATGGTCATGCCACTGTTGAAGTACTTGGAGGACCACGGCGTGGATTTCCAGTTGGGTACGCAAGTACAAAACGTTGAAGTTGATACGTCCAATGGTAAAAAAGTCGCTAAGAAAATTGATATGACGGTCGATGGTGAAGCAAAGTCCATCGAGTTAACCAAGGACGACTTGGTCTTCGTCACAAATGGTTCAATTACTGAAAGTTCAACTTATGGTGATCAGAACACGTCTGCTGAAAAGACGGACGCGCCTGGTGGCTCATGGAAGCTTTGGGAAAACTTGGCCGCTCAGTCGGACGACTTTGGCCACCCAGGGGTCTTCTACAAGAACTTGCCTAAGAAGTCCTGGTTTATCTCAGCCACGGCGACGATTAAGAACACCGAGTTGGACCCATACATTGAGCGCTTGACGAAGCGTTCTTTGCACGACCACAAGGTCAACACCGGTGGAATCATTACCATTACTGATTCAAACTGGATGATGAGCTTTGCGGTTCACCGTCAACCTCACTTTAAGAGCCAAAAGGAAAACGAGACCATCGTTTGGATTTATGGTTTGTACTCTGATGTTGAAGGAAATTACATTCACAAGAAGATTGAGGACTGCTCTGGTCAAGAAATTGCTAAAGAGTTGCTCTACCACTTAGGAGTACCTGAGAGTGAAATTGATCGCTTGTCATCAGAAGATTCGATGAACACGGTACCTGTTTACATGCCATTCATCACTTCTTACTTCATGCCACGTGTAAAAGGTGATCGTCCTGATGTTATCCCTGCAGGTTCAGAAAACTTGGCCTTCATTGGTAACTTCGCGGAATCACCAACTCGTGACACAGTCTTTACGACCGAGTATTCAGTCCGTACGTCAATGGAAGCGGTCTACAGCCTCTTGAACGTTGAGCGTGCTGTACCTGAAGTCTTTAACTCGACTTATGATATTCGTTACTTGCTCCGTGCCATGTACTACATGAACGACAAGAAGGGTATCTTGGAAGCTGACTTGCCAATTCCAAAGTTGGTTGCAAAAGTTGGATTGAATAAGATTAAGGGTACCTGGGTCGAACAGTTGATGAAGGAGCAGCATTTGATGTAAAGTTTGCTTGCTGATTTCGGCTAATGCCTTAATTATTGACAATATAAAAAAGGAAACGGTTCGTGAAGAATCGTTTCCTTTTTGTTTTGCTGTAAAGGTTGTGGATTAGTTCAAAGCGAAGGTAACTTTTTCCTTCTTTGAGAACATGTTACCGTCATAGATAACTTTCAATTTATCTGATGAATTAGCTTCACCAATCAAGTTGCTGGTTACTGAAGCACCCTTAGCTAAATCACCACTTTTTAGAGTGTCTTCTGTGTCTGGATCGTATGAATCCATATCCGTTTGATTGCCATTATCATCAAGCTTGAAATCAAATGGGTTATAAGAAATTTTATCGTCATTATCCTTGTTTGTGATAGTAACGTTAACGACAACGTACTTGTTGCCATCTTTATCAGGCTTTACATATTCGTTTCCAGAATTGTAGTTAACACTGTTAATCTTATATTCAACACCCTTGTAAGTAGCTGTTTCGCCGACTTTAAAGGTACGAGTTGAAATCTTATCAGTGCTCTTTGAACTTGTTGCGGTTCCAGTTGCCTTGTCGATTTCGTTAGAATACGTATTTTGAGTGCTCAAAACAATAAAGAATGCAACAACTGAAAGTACTAGACCAACAATTGACTTAGTCTTCTTTGACTTACGGTTCTTAACCAAAGCGATGATTCCCAAGATGGCACCAACAACGGCGAAAATAGCAGCCATGTTGTTAATGATTGGTACCCATGAAAAGGCTAATCCGATTGCACCAAAGACAATTGCTAAGATAGCGAGTACTTTATGCTCGTTATGTTTACTCTCTTCCATTATGAAGATACTCCCTCGTACAGCTTTTAACGTGGTTCAGCTTTGCACGTATTGATTTCTTTTGTTTGAATAAATTAGAGTAGTGCTAATTTAACAGAATTCTCTAGAATTATTATAGTAATATAATCACAAGATGGCAATGGCTTTTATTTTAAAATAAATCAATATTTATGTTACTTTTGACATTTAATAATTATTATTGAAATATAAAGTGAAAACTGTTTGTTTTTTGCTCTCATAAATTGTTTTAATTAATCTGAATGTTTGGAAAATAAAAAAAGAACCCAAAGGTTCTTTTTGAATAGTATGATTATTAAATCACAAAATTCTGTTTTTCATGCTTCCAATAAGCTAGAGCCAATAACAATTGACCGACTAGTAAGAATCCAAATAGAATCAGTACGTCGTTTTCCAGGTTCAAGCTATTGAGCGAGATTAACTTTTTAAAACCATCGATACTATAGGTCACTGGTAGGTAGGGGTTAATGGTTTGAAAGCATGAAGGAATCGTTGAAAGAACAAAAAATCGAGCGGATTATTCCGCGTGATGAGAACGGTCACTTCTTAGAAATTGATTGGCAGTCCGTATTAGCAAAGTAAAAAGGCCAGCCCGATGGGCTAGCCTTTTTTGAGTGGGTAATTTATGCCAACAGCCATGTGTAAGCAACCATGCATAATACTGCCAGGATGCAGACAAGGATGAACCATGGATTTTTATACAAGTAGAAGGTTGGTTGCTTCTGTTCTTCTTGATTTTTGTTCATAGCATTTCTCCTTTTGCATTCTCTCTAGTTCGAATATAGTCTCATTGTTCAGAAAATGCAAAGAGCGCTATAATAGAATTATTCTTAATAACTGGAGGGTTCTATGAAATTCGGAATGCGAACACCATCGTTGAAAAAGTCGTTTAGTGCACGGACCAAGGGACGTGCCACGCGTGCTTGGAAGTCAGCTGTGATTCCCGGATACGGGAAGAAGGGCATGGGGATGATTAAGAACCCTCGTAAGTCACTGCACAATCGGATTTACCACCGCACGACTTTTTCACTGACAGATTTGCTGAAATAGCATAAAAGAAAAGCAGACCGGAATGGCCTGCTTTTTTATTCTTTCATTTAGACAGCAACTGGTGCCTTGATGGCTGGTTCTGATTCATAATCAACCAACTTGATGTCGTCCATTGTGTAGTCGAAGATGGACTTCACTTCAGGATTCAACCAAATCTTTGGCAGTTTATGCATTGGACGTGAAAGTTGTTCTTTCACTTGATCCACGTGGTTCTTGTAGATGTGGGTGTCGCCGATGGTGTGAACAAAGTCGCCCACCTCCAATCCAGTCTGTGCTGCAATCATGTGAATGAGCAGTGAGTAGGAAGCGATGTTAAATGGCACACCGAGGAAGAAGTCACCAGAACGTTGGTAAAGTTGTGCAGATAATTTACCGTCGGCTACGTAAAACTGTGAAAGGACGTGGCAGGAAGGCAATGGTGCCTGTGGCGTTGTCTCAGGGTTCCAGGCCGTCAAGATTAAACGACGTGAGTTGGGGTTCGTCTTAATCTGTTCGATTAAGTTTGAAATTTGGTCGGTTTCTTGTCCACCAGGTAAAACCGATGCCCATGAACGCCAAAGCTTACCGTAAACTTCACCGATGTAGCCAAACTTTTCCATGAAGTCATCGTCTTCTAGGATGAGTTGAACAAAGCGGTCCTTTTGCTTCAAGTATTCTTCCTTGAATTCTGAATCTTGTTCTGAACGAAGTCCAAAGTCAGTCATATCAGGACCATCGTAGTCTTCTGACTCAACCCATTGCTGGAAGGCCCATTCGTCCCAAATGTGGTTGTTGTGTTGGAGCAAGAAACGGATGTTGTTATCACCGCGCAAGAACCAGAGTAGTTCAGACTTGATGAGCTTGAAGAAGACTTTTTTAGTTGTCAGAAGGGGGAAACCTTCTGACAAATTGAAACGCATTTGTGTTCCAAAGATTGAGTAGGTACCAGTACCGGTACGGTCACCTTTTTCGTGCCCTTCGTCCAAAATCTTTTGGGCTAAGTTCAAATATTGTTCTTCATTCTTGCTCATCTGACATCCTCGATTTCTTGAAAATTCTTCTATTAAGTATGAGCAATTCGGCTCTCATTTGCAAGACTTTTAAATTAGTTAGCATCTAAATAAAAAGTCCAGCCTTAGGCTGGACTGCTTTGCATGCTATTGAATAAATTGTCCTAAATCGATTTGATCGGCGGTTTCCTTTTCGAAGGGTACCTGAACAAGGGGAACCTGCTTTTGCTTGAGCAACTCTTCTGCAAAGGGGTCGTTGCGGTAGTCCCGCATAAATTTGATGTTTTTAATACCAGCTTGTAGGAGTAACTTAGTACAGAAAACACAGGGGGCGTCCGTTACGTAGAGTGTTGAATCTTCGACGGGAATTCCCATTGAGGCCGCCTGCATGAGGGCGTTTTGCTCAGCGTGAACGGCACGGATACAGTGGCCGTCGACGATGTAGTCGCCCACTTCGGTACAGTGCGGTGTACCCGAAACGGCACCGTTATACCCGGAGGCAATAATGCGGTGATCCTTTACAAGGATGGCCCCGACGTGTCGCCGTGTACAAGTCGAACGAGTGGATAGGATTGCAGATTGCGCGATGAAATACTGGTCCCATGAAATACGTTGATCGGCCATTTTATCTCCTTTAGTTGCGAACATTTGTTAAAATAACAGTAATATTATTTTACAACAGTTCCGCCGAATGGGCGAGTAAAGAGGCAATGATGGCTCAAATTTTAGATGGAAAAGCAGTAGCGAAGGAATTACGTGAAAAGCTAGCGATTGAAATCGGTGAATCCGGTTTACACCCAACCCTAGCGGTTGTTTATGACCCCAATGACGGCGGGTCAAAACTCTACGTCGGCATGAAGCAAAGGGCTGCTGCAAAGGTTGGTATTAAAACGCAGGATATTGCGGTACCTGCTGGTTCAACAACAGAGGCAGTACAGCAAATTGTTCGTGAACTAAATCTTGATCCAGACGTGACTGGTATTTTAATTCAAGCACCATTGCCAGCCGGGGTGGATGATGCAAGCATCTTTGCGACGGTCGCCCCTGAAAAAGACGTGGATGGTCTGGGCGTTACCAACCAGGGTCGTCTTTTCGCAAATGAGGAAGGGCAATACCCAGTGGCAGCAACGCCAAAGGGTGTTATGACCTTACTTGACCACTACGGTATTAATCCAGCCGGAAAGCAGGCGGTTGTTATTGGCCGTTCACAATTGTTTGGCCGTCCCATGGCTGCCTTGCTATTGAATGCGGATGCGACGGTGACAATCGCTCATCGGTATACGGACGAGGCGACTTTGACAACTGCTTTACAGCAGGCGGACATTGTGGCTGTTGGCGTGGGAATTCCTGGATTCGTTACCGTGGACCCAATTAAAGAAGGTGCCGTGGTGGTTGATGTGGGGATGAACGTGGTTAATGGCAAGGCCGTTGGCGATGTTGACCCACTAGTGGCAGAGAAGGCTGGCTGGTTAACACCAGTTCCCGGTGGTGTTGGTCCAATGACCATTGCTACTCTGTTAGAATCAACCTTTGAGGCGGCTAAAGAGCAAGCTAAGTAATTAAATATTTTTATTTTAAAAGTCCAATTTGAGCGATTGGGCTTTTTTCTATGCTTTTTTAAATCTTCCCTCGTGTAATGGTGGTGAAAGGGGAAAGAAATGAATAAAGAAAGAAAATGGCCCCAGGAAAGGGGTGAGTCAGTAAAAGATTACTTGGAAAAGTTGCTAACACTGGCTTTTGAACATGGGTTTTCGGACCTATATTTTTTACCAAAGGAGAATGGATACGCAATAACTGGTCAGCGTTTAGCGCGCCTCGAATCGGTGGGAACGGTTTCCAATGACTTTGCCCGTTCAATGCTGTCTTTAATGAAGTACTGGTCGAATTTGAACCTGGCCGAGGAGAGGCGCCCGCAGTTAGGGCGGTTTGATTTCGCTGGGGGTTTTGTCCGGGTATCGTCGGTGGGTGATTTTTTAGATAGGGAAAGTGTTGTGCTGCGTCTAATTGCTGGCAGTCATCAGGATTTCCAATTTTCTTCTGAATCGACTTGGAAAGAACTGTTATCAAACCAGCCCGAAAGTGGTCTCTATTTGCTGGCGGGTCCAACGGGTTCGGGGAAGACGACGATGATGTATGAATTACTGAAGCATTGGTCGGAAGGGCAGGTGGTGCTAACGGTTGAGGACCCGGTGGAAATGGCTCAGAAAGAGTTCCTGCAATTGCAAGTGAATGAGCAGGCAGGGATTACTTATCAGGAATTGATTAAAGTAGCCTTGCGACACCGGCCGGACATTCTGGTGATTGGTGAGGTGCGTGATGGTCAAACTGCTGAGGCTGCTTTGCAGGCTGCGCTGTCGGGGCACTTGGTCATCGCAACTATCCATGCCAACTCAGCAGAGTTAGTTTTAGAACGTTTAGTCGATTTAGGTTTAAAGGAAAGTCTAGTTCGTGAAGCCTTAGTGCAATCTTTGTATATGCGTTTAGAGCCTGGCTCTTCTGGTGAATTACAGTCCAGTTTTACCCGGGTTGACTGGCGTGAAAAGAGGCGGCTGTACCGACGGTTACAACATCCGTTGAATAAAGGAGGTGACAGTCATGATGGGATTTAGAAAAAAGAAAACGTTTCGATTGAATGCATCAGATCAGGCAGCCTTTTTGTCGGAATTAGCAGAATTGAGTCAGGCTGGTTATTCTCTTGGATTATCTTTGGATGTTTTAAAAACGGGACATCCGCATTGGAGCCCTGGTCTATTAGCCGTTCAAGAAAAATTGGCGGTAGGCATGGACTTGAGTGCTGCTTTGAAAGAACTACTGAGTCCAACTTTGGCGACCTATCTGGATTTGGCTCGGCAACACGGACGCTTTGATGAAACCTTGCATCTTTTAGCCGAAAAAGTCCGACAATTATTGAGCTATCAGCGTCAACTAAAACAAGCACTGGCTTATCCAGTTCTACTAATTTTTATATTAATCGGTCTTGTCTTCACCTTGGAACAGACCCTTTACCCGGTTTTTGCTGAGTTAGCAGGAAACGTGGGGAGTTCTGGTGGGAATAACTGGCCACTTGCTTTCTTACATGGGTTACTGGGAATGGTGATTATGCTGGCCGTAGCACTCTTTATCTTTTATGCTTATCTGTTGAGGTGTACACCTTTAAAGCGCCTCCTTATCTTAACCAAGGTACCCATTTTATCCGGAATGACCAAAGACTTAGTTAGCGCACTGTTAGCTGAAAATCTTGCCGTCTTTTTGGGCGCCGGGTTAAGCCTCCCATCAATTATTGAACATTTTTTTAATGGGGGTGATGAAGATCATTCACTTAGCGCTGAGTTAGCAAAATATGCCAGAAGGGCGCTTCTCCTTGGAATAAGCGTGGATGAATGGTTAGAAAAACAAAGTTATGTACGTCCGGGCTTATCTGCCTATCTGACGCGTGGCTTTGATTCCAGAACTTTAGCGGCCTATCTGTCTTATTACGCTAAGCGAGAGTACGAACGTTTTGATCAACAAGTGAAGTCTTTTTTCGCGATGTTACAGCCCGTTCTATTTTCAATTATTGGCGGAACAATTGTTTTACTTTACTTAGCGATGTTATTACCGCTGTACCAAAACCTAGGAGGTTATCAACTATGAGAAGAGAAGTGATGAGAAATTCAACAAAAAGTTTATTAGCTAAAGGGGAAAGGTCTGCTTTCACCTTAATAGAAGCGACCGTGGTTTTATTTATTATTGCCTTACTACTTTTACTAATATTGCCCAACTTGAATCGACAGCGTGAGCGAGCCGAAGCAACCCATCGGCAGGCCATGGTTGGAAGAGTGCAGACCCAGGTTGATTTGTACTTAAACGATCACCCGGACCAAAAGTCCGTTAGCTTTTCCGATTTAAGAAAGGGGGACTACCTAACCAAGGAACAGATGGAAAAGGCGCAGAAATTGAAGATTGTCATTAAGGGACACGATGTTAAAGGTTAGGCGGCGAACTGCCTTTACACTGGTGGAAAGTATGCTTGTTTTGTTTATGTTGTCCTTAATTTTAACCCTAACAATTACTTTTCGTCCCCGGAAGAACGAGGTAACGGTTCAACAGTTCAAAGAGGTGTTTACTAGTACTTATACCGCAGCTAAAACAAGGGCGCAACTGAAGCAAAAAGAACAAATCATTTACTTTGAACAAGACGGAATGCAAGATCAGGGAAAGTTACTTCCATATCCGACTTCCTACGTTCTTGTTGAAGCTAAAAAAATAAGAATTAGTTCTTCTGGATTTGTCTCGCCACAGTCAATCAATTGGAAAAGGGGTGGGGAAATATTGAAGTTAATCATACAGTTTGGAGGTGGATCCTATCGCTTTATTAAAGAATGAACGTCCGTCCTTTGTAATTGTTGAAGGATTAGTCGCTCTATCGCTAGTTGTGATGGCCATTATGGTTGAAGTGGGTGTCTTGCACCATTATCAAGTAAAAATAACGGAGGCTAGGATGACTTTGAAAAAACAGCTTGTCGAAAAGGAACGAGCTTTGGAGGATTGGCAGCGAGTAGTTGATGAAAGGGAAACCAAAGAACATGTTGAAAATTAGGGGACAGCCCGCGTTTACACTTTTAGAGAGTCTCGTTGCTTTAGCGGTAATGGGGATGGTTTTTACGGGGTTGTCTTATTTGATTCGCGGTAGAACAATCAATCAACCGCCTATTAGCGAGGAGCGACTGGCGGCTGTCTGCCAGCAACTGCAAAAACAAGGTTATGTGTTAGAAAAGTCTACCTCTCATCAACTAACTCTTTCAAAAGATGACCGTGAAGGTCAAAAGATCTTGTCGGTCGTCAACGGACAACTGGTTTTACAAGGTGACAAACGTGGGAAAATGGTCTTGCTTAATCGAGTGAAGCAAATTGATTTCCAAAATTTTGGTTCCTATCAAAGGGTTACGGTAAGAGATGCTAAGGATAAAAAAGCAGTAGCTGTCCTTTTTTTAGATAGGAGAAAGGAGGCGGAGCATGTTGAAAAACCGTGAACGTTCGGCCTATGTTTTACTGCCGACAATCTTGATTTTATCTGCTCTTTCCATGGGCTACATCCTCCAAAGTCGCGCCCTCACCCAACGCCTTCAGGCCACCAAAGCAATCATCCGCCAGGAAGAAGTGGACACTCTTCAAATCCGAGCCGCGACGGCATACCACCAAAACGGTCAGAAAGAGGGAGCCAACAAAAAAGCATCAGCCTCCTATGAAGTGCAACCTGAAAAAGACCGCATTCAAATTACGGTAAAAGGGGATGTATTCGAGCGCCCACTTCTCCATCCATGAGCTTGCCGGAGCCTTTAAAAAAGGCTAAAATAAAGGCATGACAAAAGTAAATATTCCAGAACAATTTCAAACGATTGATTCCGTCGTACAACGGGTCAAAAAGAGTGAACAGGTAAGTTCACGACAAGCCTTAGTACAAACTTTGGCAACTTTACATGAACAGGAATTATCAGCCGAAGATAAAGAGGTTTTTTCTGCGGATAGCCAGCTTGCTTTAAAAGAGCTGTTTTCCATTAATTGGGCATCTTTTTCTTTCCAAGAACGTCGTCATATTTTGCAGTTGTTGATTTTGAAGGCAGATAAAGAAGATAAGGTCCCTGCTAACGAACAATTGACGCCAGATGGTATTGGTTACCTATTAGGTGACCTGGTTGCTAAAACGGCAAATTTGGATAACCCCGATTCAGAAGCGGCAACAGTGACAGACATGGCTGTTGGTTCTGCTAATCTTCTCTGGACAGTCCAAGAAGTATTACAAGCTAAGAAGGCTACGGTTAAGACAGTTGGAATTGATACCGTTGATTCCCAGTTGGCCTTGGCCTCTGTTACTGCGGATTTGCTAAATGACAATCAAGTTGACTTCTTTTTGGGGGATGTCGTTGATTTGCCTGAAGATGAATTACTGCCAGCAGACGTTGTCATTGCGGATTTGCCAATTGGCTATTATCCAAAGGAAGCGCCGGCTGGTTTCGTTACAGCCTTTAAAGAAGATAAGTCTTACGCGCACTTCTTAATGATTGAAAAGGCTTTGGATCTAATTAAAAAGGATGGTTGGGCTTACCTAGTTGTTCCAGCCGATATTTTGTCCGGTGCGCATCATGAAAGTATCTTGAAGCTCTTTGCTCAAAAGGCTCAGTTGAAGGCCTTCTTGACTTTGCCACAGGCATACTTCCAGAAGAAGGAACAGCAAAAGGCAATCTTGGTTATTCGTCATTCTGACGCTAAGCCAAAGAGTGAAGTAATGCTCGGTCAATACCCATCCGTTAAGGAGAGTCAGGCGCTAGAAGAATTTTTGCAAGATTTAGGCGACTGGGGTAAACTGAATAAGGAAAAAGAGCTAGATTAGACTAAGAATAGGTGGGAAAATTTTCATGGCAAAGATTATGGCTGTTAACGCTGGTTCATCTTCACTAAAGTTCCAATTGTTGGAGATGCCAGCTGAAGAAGTAATTGCCCAAGGGTTGGTTGAACGAATCGGAATGGATGACGCCATCTTTACGATTAAGTTTGCTGCTAACGCAAAGGCTGAGGCTAACGATCAAGTAGAAGTAAAAGGCCAAAAGGCTAAGTTCAAGACGGTAACTGCTATCAAGGATCACTCAGTTGCTATCAACATGATGCTTGAAGAGTTGTCAAACTTGGATATCATCTCAGACTTCAACGAAATCGTTGGTGTTGGACACCGTGTTGTTGCCGGCGGTGAATACTTCGACAAGTCTGTTTTGATTGATGACGATGTTTTGGCAAAGATTGATGAATTGGCTGACTATGCACCATTGCACAACCCAGCCAACGCAATGGGAATCCGTGTCTTCCAAAAGCTTTTGCCAGATGCAACAGAAGTCGCTGTTTTCGATACTTCCTTCCACCAAACAATGCCTAAGGTTAACTACCTTTACTCATTGCCATACAAGTACTATGAAAAGTATGGCGCACGTAAGTACGGTGCTCACGGAACTTCACACCGTTATGTTGCCGGTAAGGCTGCTGAACTTTTGGGTAAGCCCCTTGATGAATTGAAGCTGATCACACTCCACCTAGGTGCTGGTGCTTCAATCACAGCGGTTAAGAATGGTAAGTCTTTTGATACATCAATGGGATTCACACCATTGGCTGGTGTCACGATGGCTACTCGTTCTGGGGATGTTGATGCCTCATTGGTTGCCTTTATTCAAGGTAAGGAAAACTTGTCCAACGATGAAATGTTGAACGTTTTGAACAAGCAGTCTGGTGTGCAAGGTATTTCTGAATTGTCATCTGACATGCGTGACCTACGCGCTGCACGTAAGGATAACGAAAAGGCCGAATTGGCTATTAACATTTTCGTTGACCGTGTTGTTTCATACATTGGTCAGTATGTAGCTAAGATGGATGGTGCTGATGCCATTGTCTTCACTGCTGGAATTGGCGAGAATGCTGATTGGATTCGTGAAGAAGTGGCAGAACGACTTGGTTACTTCGGTATCAAGATTGATGCTAAGAAGAACGAAGGCTGCACAGACGAAGCCGATATTTCAGCTGCCGATGCCAAGATTAAGACATTGGTTATCCCAACCGATGAAGAATTGATGATTGCCCGTGACGTTCAGTCATTGATGAAGTAATCATTCCTTTTATGAAATCAATTTAAAGTTAAAAGACACCGCCCGTAAGTATTGGTGGTGTCTTTTACTGATTATCTAGAGAAAGCTATCCGATATGGAACTTGAATTTAACAAACGACTCAAAAAAAATAAGAAGAAGCATCCCGTTCGTAATATTATCCTAATTATTTTAGCTTTGTTAATTGTCGGTGGAGCTTCTGCCCTTTATGTTAACCATCGCGGGTATTCGGCGAAGAACCCTGATGATATGTCCTTGACTGAGGTTAAGGTTTCTTCATCCGATTCAATCTCACAGGTTGGTAAGAAGCTGCAGAAGAAGGGCCTAATTCGTAACGAACGTTATTTGACTCGATATGCAAAGCGCTATGGTGCTAAGTCAATCAAATCTGGTACCTATCTCTTCTCCCCAGTGCAAAGCATCGATAATGTTTACGAAGAACTGGCTCAAGGCCCTGAAGAAACCCCAGTCTTAGATTCAGGTTACACTTACATCGATGGCAATAAAACGGCTGCACAGACTGCCGGTACCATGGCAGACGCGGCAAACGTTTCAAAGACCGATTTGTTAAAGGCATACTCTGACAAAGACCTGATTAAGGAAATGAAGGAAAAGTATCCAAAGCTTTTCTTGAATGCTAAGTCTGATTTGACTTTGTACGATCTGGTGATGCCAGGTATTTATAAGCTGAAGGACGAAAAGTCTGCAGATGCCCTTGTTCGTGACTTGATTAAGCGAACAAATAAGGAAATGAAGGATTATTATCCCGAGTTGAAGAGCAATGGTATTCCAGTTTCAACTGCTGTTCTTCTAGCTGAAAATGGTGGTAAGACGGAGTTCGACCGTCGCTTAGCCTTTATCAAGAAGATTGCCTCGTATGCACAGCAACTAAAGAAGGACTACGGAATTCTTCCTTCAATTTCAATTGCACAGGCAATTCATGAGTCAAACTGGGATGATTCAGCTCTTTCTTCTAAGTACAATAACTTTTATGGTGTTAAAACGGATGATACGACTACTGGAAAGTCGGTTGTTTTGGAAACACAGGAAGTTGAGAATGGGGTTACTGTAACGAAGAAGGCACGCTTTGCGGTCTATGCTTCTTATAAGGATTCTATGAAAGCCCATGCAAAGACTTTGGTCAATGGTAATACTTGGAATGCTAACCAGTTTAAGGATGTGATTGCAGCAACGAATTATAAGGATGCAGCGCAAGCTCTTTATGATGATTCTTATGCAACAGATCCAAATTATCCTGCAGCCATTATTCGAATTATCCAAAATTGGAATTTGGTTCAGTATGATAAGTAATAAAAAGGCCTAGTTTTCTAGGCCTTTTTTATATTTATAAGAGATAACGGGGATTTTTATTACAAAAAATACAAAAAAAGTGTTGTGTAAGCGGTTACATTACTATATAATAATATTTGTAATCAAGTGAAAGGAGTCCACTAAGATGGATTTTGCAATTATTATGGCCTTGCTCCCTGCCTTGTTCTGGGGGTCAGTTGGTATCGTTACCACAAAGATGGGTGGTACCGCCGCTCAACAAACAATGGGAATTTCATTTGGAAGTTTGATCTTTGGATTGCTTCTGATGTTCGCCTACGTTATCCCAAACGGTTTCTACTTGGGACCTGAAATCTGGGTGACTGGATTACTTTCAGGATTGGTTTGGGCGATGGGAATCGCTTTCCAATTCATGCTCTTTAAGCAAATGGGTGTCTCACTTGGTGTGCCACTTTCAACTGCTGGACAGATTATTATGAACGCCTTGCTTGCTGCTACGATTTTGGGTGAGTGGACAACGGTTGCCATGTGGGTTGTTGGTATCATTTCAATTGCTCTAGTTGTAACTGGTGCGGTCTTTATTTCAAAGCCAGATAAGAAGGCTGCGGTTGCATCAAAGATTGATTCAAAGTCAATTTTGTACCTTGTATTATCTACTGCTGGTTTCATGATGTACTTTGTTTTGCCTAACTTCTTGGCAAAGATTGGCTATGTCTCAGAAGAAGTACGTTCAGCTGGAAACGGTTTGCAATATATGACAGCCATCATCGGCCCACAGTCTGTTGGTCAAGCTTTGGGTGCTGTATTGATTGTTATCTTTATCTTCCACGAGCAAAAGCAAATGTTTGCTAAGCCTTCATGGAAGAACCTCTTGACTGGACTTGTTCAGGCTTTGGGTAACTTGTTCATGTTCTTGGCTGCTGCTAACCCACACGTTGGTCAGACAATCGCTACGACTTTGTCACAATTGAACATCGTTGTTGGAACGTTTGGTGGTATCTACATCTTGCATGAAAAGAAGACTCCAACTCAAATGAAGACAATTATCATTGGAACCGTCCTTGTTTTGATTGGGGCCATGATCATTGGAAATATTCATTCCTTTGCCTAATTACTGAAGTTAATTCTAAATAAAACCTTAAGAAAGTGCTTGTCACTTTCTTTTTTTATAAAAAGACTTGTGTAAGCGTTTACATTGAGTTACAATAGTATACGTAATCAAGTGAAAGGAGTCCACTAAGATGGATTTTGCAATTATCATGGCTTTGCTCCCTGCCTTGTTCTGGGGGTCAGTTGGTCTTGTATCAACTAAGATGGGCGGTTCAGCCGCACAACAAACACTAGGTATGTCAGCAGGTGCTTTGATCTTCGGATTAATCACAATGTTTGGCTACGTTATCCCTAACGGTTTCTACATGGGGACTGAAGTTTGGGTAGTTGGTCTCTTGTCTGGTTTGGTTTGGGCAATGGGAATGGCCTTCCAGTTCTTGCTCTTCAAGCAGATGGGTGTGTCACTTGGCGTGCCACTTTCAACTGCCGGACAGATTATTATGAACGCCTTGTTGGCCGCTACTTTGCTTGGAGAATGGACTTCTGCAGCAATGTGGTTGGTTGGTATCATCTCAATCGGCTTGGTTGTAACGGGTGCCATCTTTATTTCAAAGCCTGACAAATCTGCAGCAGAACCTTCAAAGATTGATTCTAAGTCAATTTTCTACTTGATCATGTCAACTGTTGGGTTCATGTTGTATTTCGTCTTCCCTAACTTCTTAGCTAAGGTAGGCTACGTATCAGAAGAAGTACGTTCAGCTGGAAACGGTTTGAACTACATGACTGCCATCGTTGGCCCACAGGCCATTGGACAGGTTATTGGCGCTTTGATTATCGCTGTCTTCGTTCTTAAAGAAGGTAAGACAATGTTTGCAAAGCCAACTGCCAAGAACTTGGTAACTGGTTTGGTTTGGGCTTTGGGTAACATCTTCATGTTTGCCTCAGCCGCTAACCCACACGTTGGTCAGACAATTGCCACGACGCTTTCACAATTGTGCATCGTTGTTGGAACGTTCGGTGGAATTTACATCTTGGGTGAGAAGAAGTCTTCTACTCAGATGAAGGCAATCATCATTGGTACTATTCTCGTTGTAATTGGTGCTATGATTATTGGTAACATTCACTCATTCGCTTGATATTGATAATTAATTAACAATATAAAAAAAGAAAAGGAAGTGCTTGGCACTTCCTTTTTTATATGGATAAATCTATTGAAATTCCTTTATATAGGTACTTTAAGAACAATAACCATATTCTTTCTATTCTATTTGTGAATAATTAACAAATAAACGTTGTGTATTATTTCACAGTATGTATAATTGGCCTTGTACGAAAGTAAAGGGGAAAGAAAATGGACATTGCCATTGTACTAGCTTTACTACCAGCTTTATTTTGGGGCTCGGTAGGGATTGTCGCCACCAAGATTGGTGGATCAGCTTCACAACAAACTTTAGGAATATCCGCAGGGGCTTTATTATTTGGGCTGTTTGTGATGTTTGGATATGTTATTCCAAATGGTTTTTACCTGGGGCCAGAGGTTTGGATTGTTGGGATTTTGTCTGGTTTAGTCTGGGCTGTTGGAACCGCTTATCAACTATTAACGTATAAGCGCTTAGGCGTCGCTTTAGGGCTTGCACTTTCAACTGCTGGGCAAATTATCATGAACGCCTTATTGGCAGCTACAATCCTTGGAGAATGGTCTACAGTAGCCATGTGGGCCGTGGGAATTATTTCGATCGCTTTAGTTGTTACGGGAGCCTTCTTCATTTCAACGCCTGATAAGTCCGATGCCAGCAAGCCAAAGGTTGATTTTAAGTCAATGCTTTACCTGACAATTTCAACAGCCGGTTTCATGATTTACTTCGTTCTACCAAATTTCTTAGCAAAAATCGGGTACATTTCATCATCCGTTCGAACTGCTGGAAATGGATTGAATTATATGACTGCCTTGCTTGGCCCCCAGGCTTTAGGTCAGGTAGTTGGAGCCGTCTTAATTGTTATCTTTGTCTTCCATGAAAAGGACGCCATGTTGGAAGCACCATCGTGGAAAAACATGCTGACAGGGGTTGTTTGGGCCTTAGGTAACATTTTTATGTTTATCTCTGCTGCGAACCCGGCGGTTGGTCAAACCATCGCGACAACGCTTTCACAGTTGAATTTAGTTGTGGGAACCTTCTCAGGGATCTACATTCTTCACGAGAAGAAGTCGTCCCGTCAAATGAAAGCAATTATCATTGGAACAATCCTGATTGTGCTTGGTGCGATGATTATTGGTAATATTCATTCTTTCGCATAAAAATAAAAGAGTAGTGGACATTATAAGGTCCTCTACTCTTTTTTATTGCATAAAAAAAGACCGCTGAGCGGTCTTTTCTATTACTTAGCACTTTCGACTTTGAGAATCTTAACTTCGATCATCACATCGTTTGGAAGTGGCACGCGAACAGTGTCGCCTTGGTGCTTTTCAAGCAAGGCAGCAGCCATTGGTGATTCGTTTGAAATTTTACCAGCCAATGGGTCAGCTTCAACAGAACCGACGATTGTATAAGTTTCAGGTTCTTCGTCAGGCAATTCCTGGAAGGTAACCGTCTTACCCATTGCAACTTGGTCAGCATCTGAGTCATCAGCTGAAATAATTTCAGCGTTTTCAATCATCTTACGAAGAGTAACGATACGTCCTTCGACGAAGGCTTGTTCATCCTTGGCTGATTGGTATTCAGAGTTTTCTGAAAGGTCACCATATGAACGAGCGATTTGGATTCGCTTCGTAATTTCTGGACGCTGACGTGTAATTAAGTCCTCCACCTCAGCTTGTAATTTATCGCGGCCTTCGGCCGTCATTGGAAATGTTTTTTCTTCCGCCATGGAACTTCATCCTTTCAATGCTTTAGGCATAAAAAATACAGCAAACTGACTATATCACGGGCGCTTGCTCCGTGCAAGTGAGAAGAATCTTTTGTATCCGTAAATAAGAGACAACAAGAAGGCAAAAGTCCCGCTAATCACTATTCCTACCATTAGGTAAGGTGGTGTGTAGGTTAGCACAAGGTGGTGTTTTCCTGGTGTGCTTGGTACCGCCAAGAGACCGCTTGCAACTTGCTTAGTTGCTACCGTATGGCCATCTAATTGAGCTTTCCATCCAGGAGCATAAAGGATGGAGGTCATGATGAGTGACTGCTGTTTAGTAGTTGTCATTTCTCCTTCGATACGGCGAGAACTTGATTTTGTGATTTTTAATGGGTGAGTATGAAGCTTTTCCAAGTCCTTTTGGACTTGCGTTTTATCAAAGGCGTATAGTGCCAAGTCATCTAGGTAGCCCTTGCTGGTACCTTTTTGAAGGACGATGGCTAAGGTTTGCTCCTGTCCCTTTGCATCGTTTGCAAGATTTAGTGCAACGGTATGATTATAGCCACTTTCCTGCTTAACTTGATGTCCGTTTAGAGTCAGGATGACGCCCGATAAATCAAAGGCGCCACCAAGGTTCAAGTAGTAGGCACCATCCGTTGTTGGCGTAAAGGTTAGGAGTAGGCTAGCAGGTTCCTTCTTATTTACCGCTTGAATGACACCGCCAGTAATATTTTCTGACTTAGCTAAATTGTAAGAGCCTGACATGGAAAGGGGTTGTTGGGTGAGCAGGATTTCGGCTTTTTTGCCCGCTAGATAAGTCAGCAGTCGCTCTTGATTTGCTAGAGGATAGCGGATGTTAATCGGTGTATTTAATGCCTGATTTGAGGCAGCATAGGCAAGTGGAAGAGCTGTTTCATTTTTCTTAATTGCCCAACCCTTACCGGAGGCAACGATTGGAGCATTTTGATAATCCGGTCGGGTGGACCTTTTAAGAGTATTTGTTTGTTTCGATGAGCTATCGTTACTTTGATCCAGATAGTACTTGAAAGATAGTAGGGAGTCCAAAACGGTTGTACCGTTGTTATATGAAACCTTGGAATCACCTGAAATTTGTCCCATGTTGCGGTAAAAAGTAGCGGAATTGGCAGGCAATAGGGATGAGAAGTGTGATCCAGCCTTAAAACTACCTAAAAAGCCATCGTTATAGGTCCGTCCCAGTCCCTCAGCCACACGGTACCAAGAATTATCTTGCTTTAATGATTGGTTGACTATGCTTACCTGCTTTGCCCCCGATTGGTATTCCTTATTAGTTAGATAAGAAATATGGTTTAGGGTCATGGCCAGGTTCGCTATCAAGAAGAAGGCGGTTAGAATGCCAAGTACCCAAAGTCGCAGGATGTGTTGGTTTAAAAATAAGAGGGTCAGAATCGTTAATAGGTAAACGAAAAGAAAAGTGAGCAATTCTGGTTTATCTATATAGGATAGCTTGTTTAGCTGCAGTGAACCGCAGATGGTGATGGCTAAGGTGCCAGCAAGGAAGAATAAACGAGCAAGAATGCTTGGTAGCCATCCGGGCTGGTAACCACGTGCTGCTAGGATGATAGCAAGTAAGGAAATGAAGAATGAAAAACGAGCTGGGTACCAAACAGGGTATTGACCGCCGTGGAAAAGCAAAATCAAAGGTGTCCAGCAAGTGGCTAAGATGAGGATGGCCATCGCAAAGAGCGAGAAGAATTTCTCGGTTAAGCGAATCGACTTTTTAGAGAAGAAGGCCCAAATGAAAAAAATGATAATTGGGGCAACTAAAAAGTTTGCCTGCCCATTCTGCATTTGGTTAAAGTCGAAGGAACCGGGAATTAACTTAAAGAAAAGAAAGGCCGGGTTGTTTTCAAAGCTGAGTGTCCACTTTGCTGAATGGGTCGTTTTCCCCATTTGAAGTTGCGCGAGTGTGGGTAGCCAAAGCCAGGCAGTTAGTAGAACGGCGGAAAGGCTAGCGATTGCCACTTTTAATAGAAGAAGGAGGGGCTGCTTTGGCCGCTCGTTAGTCCAGGCGATTGGTAAGTATAGGATTAGAAAGAGTGCTAGCATCCAGGCGATGTAGTAGTTCGATAGGATGGCTAAAGATAGAGATAGCGCGAATGGCCAGGCTTTGCTGGTGCGAAGTAATTTGTGTAGGGTTAAGAGAACGATAGGGACAAGAATTGCCGTATCCAGCCAGAGTAGGTTTAAATCATTTGAGATAAACCAGGCGGAAAGTGGATAGTTGATGGCAAAAATCGTGACGATGTAGCCCTTTAAATGAAGGGCTCGTTCTAAAAATATGGCCATTGTTAGTCCGGCGAAGGCGATTTTGAGGAGTGTGACGAGTAAAATCCAGTCGGGCAAGGTCGTGGGGTTAGCTAGTAAAAAGATAAAGTTAAAGGGCGACATTAAGTAGTAGGACCATTCAGCTACCATGTCGCTACCGAGACCGGATGAAAATGAATAGAAAAAAGCGGACGGATCCTGGAGAACTGTATGCTTAAATTGTGCAAAATAATCCAGATACTGTTGCCCTAAATCGACAGTTAAAATGGTCGAATTTCCGAAGGGCGCCATGTGCCGATAAATAAAGTATGTTAATAGAAAAAAGAATGGCAACCAAAAAGAGAGTGCCACAGGACTATAAAGTGAATTTTGAATTGTTTTTTTCATTCTTATCATGTTTTAAGAATACCAAAAAATACCGGATTTTTAGCGGAAAATTCGGACGATATGGTAAAGTAGAAGAGATTGAAAATGAGTGAATTCACTCGAACTTTTCTTGGAAAGATGAATTGTAATTATGAATCGTAATCGTTACTTAGAAGATGGTAATAAAAACGACGCTCAGGCAAACTTGCCAGGACGTCTAAAGTTGTTATTAGGCCTTGTTGTAGCCCTAATCGCGGCTCTAATCATTCAATTGGCCTTTCTGACTTTAAAACAAGGTGCAGGTTATTTGAGCGAAGTGAATCAGTCTGACCAGACGGTGGAAAAGGGGAATGCCCCCCGTGGGTTAATCTATGATTCGACCGGTAAAGTCATCACAGGGAACCAATCCTCGTTGGCTATTACCTATACACGTGGCTCAACGACAACGACAAATCAAATTGCGACGGTTGCAAAGAAATTGTCTAAGTATATCTCCATTGATACGACACGTCTTAGTGCCCGTTCAACGGCCGATTATTACTTGGTGACCAATTCGAAGGCTGCTACGAAAGTGCAAGCTGCTGTTAAAAAGGAAAACCCAAAGACAGCTTCTTCATGGTCAACGACTCAGTTGAACACGGCCATGGCCAACTACGTAATGAACCATAATCTGGATAAGAATGTCGACAAGAACGTTGCCATGATTTTCCAAAAGATGTCGGGGGCCTCTGCTTTATCAACTACCTATATTAAGGAAAGTGATATTTCGGATGATGCACAGGCTAAAATCGCGGAGCGGTTGTCGGAGATGCCAGGTGTTAAGATTGGGGAGTCTTGGTCCCGTAACTATCCAGAGGGAACGGATTTCCAATCTTTGACAGGAACGGTCAGTGATGAATCAGCTGGATTACCTGCTGATCGCCTTCACCGTTTGCTGGCACAGGGTTATTCACAAAACGAACCTGTTGGAACTTCTGCATTGGAAAAGCAGTATGAATCATTGCTGAAGGGATCACCATCGCAGACGGTTGTCTCAACATTGGGAAACTTAAAGACGTCCTCGATTAAGTATGAAGGACAATCTGGTGATTCACTAAAGTTGACCATTAACGCTGAATATCAAAAGAAGGTTCAGAAAATCTTGGAAGACAATCTTCCGGGTGGAAATGTTCAGGGAGCCTATTCAACGGTTATTAATCCTTATACCGGTGGTATTTACGCCATGGCTGGGGTTAGTCGTGATTCTTCAACTGGAAAGAAGACAGCCAACCAGTTGGGTAATATTAACCAGGCCATTGTCATGGGGTCTGTTGTTAAGCCGGCAATCTTGGCTACTGGTTTCCAAAAGGGGGTTGTGACGGCTTCGTCAAACACAATGAACGATCAGGCCATTAAGATTGCTGGAACGCCAGAGATTACTTCTTATTGGAATAAGACTGGAACGCCAACACCGATTGACGCCCGGACCGCCTTGGAAACTTCTTCTAACACCTACTTTGTTCAGTTGGGAATGAAGATTGGTGGACAAACTTACTCATCTGGTTCGTCACTGCATTTGAACTCGAACGCTTTCCAGACGTTGCGAAATGGTTTGGCACAGTTTGGATTGGGAACGAAGACGGGAATTGATGTGGAAGGCGAAACAGCCGGGTACAAGGGGTTGACTACCGGAGCCAACCTGGGTAAGTATTTGTACGAGTCCTTTGGTCAGTACGATTCTTATACGACCTTGCAGCTGGCTCGTTATGTTTCAGCTATTGCCAACGGTGGCTACCTTGTTCAACCTCACCTGGTTGGTTCGGTGCTTCAGACCGATAAGGACGCAAAGTATCAGCGTACCGTTTGGACGGCTGAACCTACTCTGCAGTCCCAGGTTTCTTTGAAGGACGATGAATGGAAGGTTATTAAGGATGGTATGTACCAAGTTGCTAACGGTTCATCATCCCATAACACAGGAAGCTCATTACACAATATGAATCCAAAGGTTTACGCCAAGACGGGTACCGCCGAAACAACGACGAACGGTCATACGACCTTTACCGAGTCAATGGTGGTTTATGTTCCTGGAACACCATTTGCTATGTCATTGGCAATTCCTGGAATGGATTCCTACTTGGATGGAACGAACGGACGTATTGCTAAGCAGATTATCCAGGCATTCTGGGATACTGTTGTTGCCAACACGAATAATTAAAAGACTGTAAAGTCATAAGAAAAAGCCCCTTGATGTATATCAAGGGGCTTTCTTTAATTATTTATTTTTAAGAATGTACTTCGGTAGTGCTTGGCTCAACACCATAAAGATCGATACGGTATTCCGTAATCTTTAATCCTGTAGCAGCTTGTGCTGCTTTAATTAATGGGGCAGGATCGAAGTTGGCCGCATCAATGATTTCGTTCGTCTTTGTATTAATAACGTGGTAATGAGGGTGGTCGGCGGCATCATAGTGTCGTTTTCCATCTGAAATGCCATCGATAATCACGACCAACTTTTTCTCAACAAACTTTTCCAGTGTGTTGTAAACCGTTGCCAGCGAGATGTCTGGTAACTCATTGTGAATCATCTCTGCTGTGGGGTGATTGTCGTGCGTCATCATATATTCGAGCAGGGTCAAGCGTTGCGTTGTGGCTTTTAGACCATGTTCTTGTAAAACGTTCTTTAATGGATTCAGCATGTTAACCTCCTATTTACTATTACGTTCATGTCAATTATAACATTAGAATGATACAAAACAAAGAATTGACATCAAGAAGAATTCTTAGTATAATAGTTTAGAACCATTCTAATATTATAGGAGAATTCTTATGGAAAAGCAATCACTTATGGCTCACAACAATTTGGTCCGGGCCGGGGTCATGGGAGGCAACGACGGTATCCTGTCTGTTGCCGGAATCATTGTTGGTGTGGCCGGAGCCGGGCAAAGCCTTGGAGCAATTATGTTGTCAGGTTTTGCCGGGACTTTGGCCGGTATGGTCTCGATGGCGATGGGCGAATTCGTTTCAGTTCGGTCATCTCACGATGCCCAAGAAAAGGCTCGTATTGGCCAAGAGAAGGCATTGAAAGAAAATTACGATGGCGAATTTAACTTCGTCAAAGAGAAGTACCAGGCAGATGGTATTTCAGAAGAACTCGCCACACAGGCGACGGAAGAAATGATGAAGAAGGATCCATTGGAAACAACGGTCCGCGAACGTCACGGTTTCTCCCTGAAGTCTCAGGTTTCTGCTGGTGGTGCTGCATTGGTGTCCTTTGTGACTTTTCCAACCGGTGCGGCTTTGCCAATGGCCTTTATGGC
Organism: Fructobacillus durionis; assembly: GCF_900112405.1. Taxonomy (GTDB): domain Bacteria; phylum Bacillota; class Bacilli; order Lactobacillales; family Lactobacillaceae; genus Fructobacillus; species Fructobacillus durionis. The sequence continues at coordinate 42,607 of NZ_FOLI01000001.1, forward strand.
CTTTGCTCCTAAGGACTTGCGCATTGCCGCTACCTTCTTAGCCGTTTTGATTGCCTTGCTCTTTACAGGATACATGGCTGCTGTTGTTAACGGTGCGAACCGTACAAAGGGTGCGATTCGAAACCTTTTGGCTGGTATTTTGACAATGATTGTAACCTACTCAATTGGGTTGCTCTTTAAGTAAGGGAGAGGTGTGAAAAATGACTGCACTATTTAAGAATTGGCACTCAAAGCGTGCCGAAAAAAAGTCCGGCCAAACGATGGAAGAACGTCTAAACACCATCCGTGCTGGAATCTTGGGTTCTAACGATGGAATCTTGACGGTTGTCGGGGTTGTCTTCTCCGTGGCCGCTGCTACATCAAACCGTCTGGTGATTGTGCTGGCTGGTTTGTCGGACTTGTTTGCCTGTGCCCTTTCAATGGGTTCTGGTGAATTTGCCGCTGTTTCTTCCCAGGCGGATTCTGAAAAAGTCGCTGTGGCACTTGAAAAGGCCCGCTTGAAGACGGAATTTGACCAGCAAATGGAAGAAGTTGCGGCCTTCTATACTGACCGTGGTGTTAGCCCCGAAACGGCGAAGGCTATTGCGGCTGAATTGTTGGCTGAAAAGCCATTGGAAACGGTTCTGTCAGTTAAGTACGACATGACGCTTGGCCACTATGTTTCTCCAATTTCTGCGGCTGTATCATCAACGTTTTCAGCTGCTTTGGGTGGGGTATTCCCATTGGTTGCCCTACTGATTTTCCCAGTGCAATATCAGTATTTGGCGGCTATTTTAGCAACGGTTGTGGCTTCAGCTCTAACTGGATTGCTATCTGCGCTTTTCTCACAGGGAATGGTCGGTCGAGCTGTTTGGCGTAACATCTGGGTTGGATTGGTTACGATTGCCATTCACTACGGCATTGGTTTGCTGTTCTAATCGAGTTTGGAAGTTCGAATTCTCTTCGGGCTTTTTTTACTCAAAAGAATCGTTATAATGAAGTTGTCGAAAAGTAAGCAAAGAATATTTTTGGAGGTTACTTATGAAAGTTGTCGTTATTGGAGCGTCCCACGGTGGACACGAATCTGCGCACGAGCTACTCACTCGCTACGATGATATGGATGTCACAGTCTATGAGGCTGGTGATTTCATTTCCTTCATGTCCTGTGGAATGGAATTATTCCTACAGGGAAATGTGACGGAACGCGATGCCGTTCGAAACTTTAAGCCAGCAGATATTGAGCAGTATGGTGGAAAAGTCTTCGCCAACCACTTAGTTGAATCTGTTGATACTGACAAGCAAGAAGTGACGGCTTTGGATAAGCAGTCTGGTAAGACTTTTACGGACTCTTATGACAAGTTGATTATCTCTTCTGGTGTCACGCCAGGCACCATTCCTGTTCCTGGTATGGATTTGGAAAACGTCTTCTTGATGCGTGGCCGTGATTGGGCCATGAAGCTTGACGAAAAGTTGCATGACGATGCGGTTCAAAACGTGGTGGTTGTTGGCTCTGGTTACATTGGTATTGAGGCCGCTCAGGTCTTTGCTGAAGCGGGTAAGAAGGTGACGGTTGTTGATATGATTAACCGCCCACTTGGAAATTACTTGGATTCAGAGCTAGCCGATGTGATGGCTGATGAATTGACGGAAAAGGGCGTTGCCTTACATTTGAATCACGGGGTTTCGGCCTTTGAAGGACAAGGTAAAGTAACCGCTGTTAAGGATGATGCCGGCCAGACTTTGCCAGCTGATTTGGTCATTGTGGCTGCCGGTGTTAAGCCGGCTACGAAGTACCTAGAGGGAACGGTTGATTTGGATGACCGTGGCTTTATTAAGACGGATCCTTACTTGCATACTTCAGCCAAAAACGTCTTTGCCATTGGGGATGCAATTAAGCCACTCTTTGCACCAGCTGGTCAACCAGCACCAATCGCTTTGGCAACGACTGCTCGAAAAGAAGCACGTTATGTTGTTGAAAACATTGCTATTGAAAAGCCAGCACGTGCCTTTGCTGGTGTGAATGGCTCTTCTGCCTTGACAGTCTTTGACTACAAGTTGGCGACAACGGGTGTGAATGCTAATAATGCTGAAAAGATGCACTTGAATGTTGCGAGTGCATTCTACAAAGGTAAGGTACGACCTGACTTTGTAACGGATGGCAATGCGGATGCCTTTGTCAAGCTGACCTATAATCCAGATAGCCATGCTATCCTGGGTGGTCAATTACTCTCAAAGGCTGATTTAACAGCCCATGCAAATACAATTGCCTTGGCGATTAAGGGAAAGATGACTCTGGAAGATCTCGCGGAAGCGGACTTCTTCTTCCAGCCAGGATTTGATAAGCAATGGTCTCTTTTGAACGTTGCAGCCCAGGTTGCACTGGGGCAAACACCTTCTGTATAAGTGGGTAACAAAAAAAGGACGTCGTGAAGACGTCTTTTTTTATATAATAGGATTACTATGACGAAATCATTCAAAAATACTTGGGATTTTCTTGATCGCAAGTTACATATCAATGATCTGGTAACATACTTTTCCCGGTCACAAATTACGATGGTCGGGCCGACTTTTGCATACTATGTTTTATTAACATTGTTTCCACTGTTAATCACGGTGGTTCTGCTTATTTCGGCCATGGACATTTCAGCGATGCGATTGAATCACATGATGGCGGATTTTTTGCCGGCTTCAGTGCATGATTTCTTATCGCCCGTTTTAACGTCTGTTGCCCATGCAGATACCAAGTCTTACTGGTCCTTGTCCATTCTCTTTATTTTTTGGTCACTATCACGGGTGACCTCTGTTTTGCGTGATTGCTTTAACCGCATCACGGATACGGAAGAGACTGGATTGCCAATTTTGACCCGTTTCTGGTCCTTTATCTGGCTTTTGTTAATGGTAGTTGCTTTTACTGCCATGGCCTTTGCCGGAAATATCTTAGCTGTTTACCTGCATAAGATTCCAGGCTTGGCCGTTTGGGTGGCACCAACGCGCATCCTATTATTACTTGGAATGTGGTTGGTCCTGTTGTGGATGAACTATCAGTTGCCTGCTAAAGCGGCACGGCCACCGTTTTTGGCTTCATTAGCTGGTTCGCTCTTGGACTTGCTTTTGCTGAACGGTTTAAACAAGGTCTTTGCGCTGCTGGCCTCTTTCCAGGTTGGAAAGTACAGTTTCTACCAGTCGCTGACTTCCATCACCATCTTTTTGCTCTGGTTAAACCTGGTCGCTGATATTTTGGTGATTGGTTTCGTGGTGATGACTTGGCTAGCTGGTTTCCGAGGAATACGAGGAGAGAAGAATGTTTCAGAAGAGTGATTTTGATATTTTTAACGACCAGACTTTAAACGGTCGAATGGATAAAGTCCGGACGGTGATTGATCCAAAGTTTGAAGCCTTTGCGGCTGCTGCCATGCCAATTCTAATGGCGGATGGGCGCCCCTGGGTAGCCCATGTGGCCAAGCATAAGATGCGTAAGGTTAACCCACCGGAAAACACCTGGGTGGCCTTTGCGCCCAACAAGCGTGGCTATAAGATGGAGGCCCACTTTGAATTAGGTCTCTGGGATGACCATCTTTATTTCTACTTGGCTATTGAAGAGAATATGAAGAAGACGAAGGCGGACGGTCCGGTTATTGCTGAAAAGCTTCGTGGGATTGCCGATAGGGTTGCTGAACTACCTGCTGACTTTGTCTTGTCGCAAGATCACATGGCAAACAACCGCCACTCTTTGAATGAGTATGATGCCATCGTGGACCGTTATGCGAAGGTGAAGGCTTCCGAAGTCTTAATTGGCCGTCAGATTCCAAAGGATTCTCCTTTGTTAAATGAGAAGTCCGATGAACTCGAGGCCTTCTTGCTGGATACATTGGAAGAGCTCTTACCACTGTATGAACAGTTGGCAGACTAAAGTGTTTATTAAGATAGAAAAAAGCAGACATAAGAATTATGTCTGCTTTTTATATTTGAGAAAGAATTATTCTTCTTCACCCGTTCCCTGTTCCATTAGAAGCAAGGTTTGAGCTTGGTTAATTTCGGTGTAGAGTTCATCGGCTACCGCTGCCTTAACGTGTCCAGCCGCTAGTTCAGTGGAAAGGTGGCTGTACTCGTCGGCGAATGCTTGGATGTATTCAGCCGTTGGTACTGAAACGGCTTCCTTACGGTAGTCGTGGGCAACGATTCGGAAGAAACGGTCCAAGAGCTGGCGAACAGCATCGACGTTTTCGGTGTTTTGATGTTCTTCAAGTTCCCGTTGAAGAGCAGCCGTTAGGAGCTGATCAGCGGCCTTTTGAACGTCCTCATTCAAAGATAGCATGGCCTGACGTCCGTCTTTCCACTGGGCGACTTTGGCAGCAACCTTTGGATTACGTTCCATGAGTTCTTGCTGGTAACGGAGACGTTGTCCCTTTGTAAAAGTTTTTGTCTTCCAGTGCCAGGCAATCTCGTGCTGATAGTGGTGAATCCGCTGGTTTAAACGAGCGAGTGGGTGACGTGAATTAGCCGGTGACAGCAAGCCACGTTGAAGGAAACGGCTATAACGTTCAACGATATCCTGGTCGTAGCCCTGGTTAATGAGATCATCGAGGTAAAGCTGTAGCTCATCTGAAATTTGGCTGAGCAGTGCTAGTGATGCTTGCTCATCGTGTCCCTTTGGACGACCGGTTGTCAGCTTTTGGGACTGAAGAACCTGGGCGATTGCGGCCTTTGTATCATGGTCGGTTAAGCGCTGCTCCATCTTAATAATGGCCGCGTCAATCATATCTGTTCGGGCTTGATTCAGTTCTTTTTCGCTATAGGCCTGTTCCTCCTTTTCAAGTAGGAGAGGCAGAATGAAGGCGGCGACAATCAGTGAAATTAAGATAACAAGGGTGGAAACGAGCAAAATTTCATTTAAGAATGGGAGTGGATGACCGTGGACGGTTGTTGGCAAGGACATAGCCAAGGCCAATGTGACGGCCCCGTGGACCCCGGCGACACCAAAGATTTGGGCCCGCTGTAAGCGGTCCTTTGTTTGGTGCTTCCCGAAGAAACCTTCGAGTCGGTCCTGCTTTTGGAAGGAAACCCAAAGGAAGCGGGCGGCGAACATGGCTAGATAGATGAGCAAGGCTAGCCAGAAGAGTCCAAGGGACTTTTCAAAGCCGAAAGTGCCAATTAGGTTTAGAATCTTTGGAAGGGAGAGACCTAGGATAACGAAGACAATTCCGTTCAATAAGGTGGTAATGGTTTCCCAGATGGTTCCAGAAACAACTCGTGATTCTGTGGCGATTAGCTGCATACGAGACTGCTCGTAGTTATGCAAAATTCCTGCGGCAACAACGGCTAGGATGCCAGAGACACCGAGATGTTCGGCTAAAAGATAAATGACAAAAGGTGTCAGAATGTTTAGCGGAATGGTGGTTGCCTGTGCCGATGAGGCGTGGAAGGAAAGGTAGAGGCGCAGGGCGATGATTAGGCCGGAGGCGATAGCCCCAACGATTAGTCCGCCAAGGGCAACGAGTAGGAACTGTCCAATGCCATCGACCAGGTTAAAAGAACCCTTAGTGTAGACCGAGAGGGCCAAATCCAGCAAAACGATACCAGTTGCATCGTTAAAGAGTGATTCGAGTTCGAGTGACTGATTTAACCCCTTGGGCATTTTTAAGCCGGTGGTCATTGACTTGACGGCAACGGCGTCGGTTGGGACGACGATGGCTGCTAAGGCAATGGCGAGGGTTAATGGCCATTCGGATTGAATCTGGTCGGTAATGACAGCGACGACGGCCACGATGAAGAGGGCAAGAATGACTGAAAGTTGAATAATAGCATTAGCGTGCTTTTTGATTGTTGTAAAGGAAATTCCCTGCCCTTCTTGGAACATCAGTGGCGCGATAATTAGGAAGAGGAAGAACTCGGGATCTAATTCGAAGTTCTTAAAGAGCGGGATGAAGGTGAAGAGGCCTCCAACTGCAATGAGCACTAAAGCCTCCGGAACACGGGGGATGAAGGGCTTTACGATGTTGGCGGCAATTACTGCAATGAGAAGTAGGGCAATTAAATAGAGTACTGGCATGTTTTTTCCTTTTTAATTAGGCGAATGTCTGCTTGCTACTATTATAAATGTGACAAAGATTTCATACAAGAGTGGTAGGAATTCTACCAGAATTCTTTCATTTTCAATCCCCTTTCGCTATAATGAATTTAAGATTCATATTTTCATATTTTTTTAATAAAGGAAGGTATTTTGATGGCATCCATTCAACGTCTTTACGACATTTTTCAACCAGAACACTACGATTTGTTCATTGAGGTTTCTCGTGAGAAGAAGCTGATTACAGGAAAGACAGTCGTGACCGGAGTTGCCAAGCAGACCAAGATGGCCTTGCATCAGCACGATTTGAAGGTCGAATCCGTAACAGTTAACGGCCAAGCCGTTGATTTTAAAACGGTTGATGCAGAAGATCAAATTCAATTTGACGTTCCTGAAGCAGGAAAGCAAACAATTGAAGTTGTCTATGAAGCACCTTTGACTGATAACATGAATGGTATTTACCCTTCATACTACCAAGTGGACGGTGAAGATAAGCAAGTTGTTTCAACTCAGTTTGAAACTTACTTTGCCCGTCAAGCATTCCCAGGAATTGACGAACCAGAAGCTAAGGCGACATTCTCTCTTGCTTTGAAGTTTGACGAGCAACCTGGTGAAGTTGCCATCGCCAACATGCCTGAAACGCGTGTTGAAGACGGTGTGCACTACTTTGAAAAGACAGTCAAGATGTCAACTTACTTGGTTGCCTTTGCCTTCGGAGACTTCCAATCTGTTGAAACCAAGACGAAGTCTGGTATTAAGATTGGTGTCTATGCCACTAAGGCACACCCAGCTAAGGACTTGGACTTCGCTTTGGATATTTCAAAGCGTTCAATTGAATTCTACGAAGACTTTTATCAGACACCATATCCATTGGCGCAATCTTTGCAAGTTGCTTTGCCTGACTTCTCAGCCGGAGCCATGGAAAACTGGGGAATGGTTACTTACCGTGAGGCTTACTTGTTGGTAGACCCTGACAACACGGAATTGGCCATGAAGCAAACCGTTGCCACTGTGATTGCCCACGAATTGGCTCACCAGTGGTTCGGTGACTTGGTCACAATGAAGTGGTGGGATGAATTGTGGTTGAACGAATCATTTGCCAACATGATGGAATTCGTGGCAATCGATGCCATTGAACCCGACTGGCACATTTGGGAAACTTTCAACGCTAACGATGCCCAAGCGGCCTTCCGTCGTGATGCCGTGCCAGGCGTACAACCTGTCCACGTTGAAGTGCACCACCCAGAAGAAATCGATGCGCTCTTCGATCCAGCCATCGTTTATGCCAAGGGTGCCCACTTGCTCGTCATGGTTCGTTCATTAATTGGTGACGACGCCTTGCGTAAGGGCTTGAAGGCCTACTTCGAAAAGAAGTCATACGGAAACGCCACTGGGGATGACCTTTGGGATGCCTTGGGTGTTGCTTCTGGACAAGACATTGGTGCCGTGATGAAGACTTGGTTGGACCAACCAGGTTACCCATTGTTGACGGTGTCAATTGAAGACGGTCGTGTTAAGGTTCGCCAGGCACCATTCGTCTTGGGTGAAAAGCCAGCAAACGACAAGCGACTTTGGCAAGTACCTTTGAAGGCCTCTGCTGAAGGTTTGCCAGCCTTGCTCACAACGGAAGAAGCAGACTTGGGTGACTGGGCTGAAATTAAGGCTGCTTCAAAGGGCCCATTCCGTTTGAACGTTGGAAACGCCGGCCACTACATCGTGCAGTACGATGATGAAATTTTGGCAGAACAAGTGGAAGGCTTGAAGGCGATGTCAGCCATCGACCAGGCCCAGTTCATTCAAAACGCCCTCTTGTTGGCCCAGGCCAACAAGGTTGGCTACGCCGACATCTTGCCAGTCTTGCCTTCTCTTGCTGATTCTGACTCAGCCCTTGTTCAGGACTTTGTCTACCAAGCGATTGCAGCCGTGAAGGTCTTTGCAAAGCCAGGCTCAGATGTTGAAAAGAACTTGAAGGCCTTTACTGCTGAGCTATCTGAAAAGAGCTATGCTCGTCTTGGCTTGGCTAAGAAGGCTAGCGATTCAGTTTCTGATGAATTGGCTCGTCCACAAGTTGTGGCAGCCGCTCTTTACGGTCAGAACAAGGACATGATGGCCGAAGCACACGCCGTCTTTGAGAAGGCAGGAAGCGCGCAAGCATTGCCAGCTGACGGTCGTACTCAAGTCTTGAAGAACGAATTGGTGAACTACAACAGTCAAGAGACTTTTGCAGCACTCTTGTCAGACTACCAAGCAACGTCAAACGCCTCATTGAAGCGTGATCTGTCAGTGGCTTTGGCCGCAACGCCAAACGACTTGCAGGTCAAGGAATTGATTGCCTCCTTCCAGGACCCAGCAATCATCAAGCCACAGGACTTGCGTAACTGGTTCGCCGGTGTATTGGCTAACCCAGTTGGTCAAGACCAGGCTTGGGATTGGGTACAAGCAAACTGGGGATGGTTGGAAGACCGCCTCGGTGGCGACATGTCATTCTCTTCATACATTACCGTTATCTCACGTATCTTTAAGACCCGTGAGAAGTTGGATTCATTTAAGAACTTCTTCGATGGTAAGAAGGACCAACCAGGTATCGCTCGTGAAATCGTGATTGATACGGAAGTCATCGAAAACCGCGTAAACCTTGTTGAAAAGCAAGAAGCTGCCGCGGCAAAGGCTTTGGCTGGTTTGGCTAAGTAAAAATAGATGAATAAAAAAGGACGCCCACTAGGACGTCCTTTTTATTGTGCGATTCGTTTGATGTGCTGAATGAGTTCGTGGTTGGCCTGGGCCACTTCTTCATTACTCTGAGAAAAGCCCTGATGAATCCAGTAGATAATGATGGACGACATGCCGCCGGCCCCAAAGTAGGCAGTTAAATCGTGAATGGGGTCGTGTGGAACTTGAATGATGCTCTCGTCCCGCTTTTCCAAAATGACCTTCTGTAGGAGATACTCTCGCTGGTTCTTAGCAAGGGCCAGCAGGAAGGCTTTGTCGGGTTTAAGTGTTTCATAGCAGCTGTTCAAGACTTTTTCAAAAGTCATGTGGGAAGGATCCATGGTGCCATAGAGGCGGTCGACTAGGCGGCTGACTTTGAGTGTTAATAAATCATCGACTGTTTGAAAGTGCCGGTAGAATGTGCGCCGGGAGAGACCGGCGGTGTCGGTTAGTTCTCCAATCGTGATCTTATCAATTGGCTTGTCCTGCATGAGTTTGGTCAGCCCGCCGAGAAGCATATCGATTGATTGGTTGACCTGATCGGTTCGTTTTATCTTTTTTTCTGTCACGACTGATTATCCTTTGTGCCACTTGGGCGAAAAGCCTTTTATTCTTTCTAAAACTTAGTATACTTTAAGTAATCAAAAGACACAAATGAGACAGTTGGAGGTTAGCCCATGGCAGACTACAAGATTAACTTTAAGATTGATGGCCGAGAAGTAACGCAGGAAGAAATTCACGAAGTCGAATTAAGCCGTTACCACAAGGTGTTCAAGGAGTTCGGTGAAAAGAACATTCCTTTGCAAATGAACGGTCAGTCTTACAAAGTCGAAGACGCCCTGGAAATGACTTTGGAAGACGCTCGAGAATTATTAGCGCAAAGTAAGGAAGCCGTAGGTAAGCAGGGGATGCTTGACTACTACAAGGACGAATTGATTCGTGCCGATAAGATGTGGGAAGACATCGCTGATAAAGCAGATGACAAGCAACCCATGAAGCAGGCGATTGTTGAAGTTGAAACAGAAAATATTTCCCTTATTCAATTCATGCTCTTCAACCAATCCTTGATGGCAGAAAACAACTTGTACTTGCCTTCAAAGGTTCACCCAGAACACTACTACTTTGAAGCTGGTAAGGGGGGGACACAAACAATCGTTGAAACCTTTGGAATGTACAAGGATCCATCTTACTTGCACTTGGTGCCGGGTAAGGGAATGGCCCGTCCTATTCAGCCAGATGCCGATACGGACATGGTGATGATTGGTAAGACGCTGTTAGCTCACAACATGGCTGACACAAAGATTATTGGAATGCACCAGTTCAAAGGTAAGAAGAACGGTTTGCACGTTAAGCTTGGCGTTTTCCTTCCACAATCAGCACCTGATGAAATCCTTGAAGGACACAAGTGGCACTTGATGGTCGAATTCAACAACGGCTTGCACATTGCCAAGGACAAGAAGCCAAACTGGCTACAAAAGATGATTTTGCCACTCGCTTTGAAGAAGGCGGCAAAGGAATTTAAAGAGTAATGATTCAATAAAAAAAGACTTCCAATTGGAAGTCTTTTTTTGTTTTACTGTCCGTCAGGTGTAAAACTGTCGTTTTTAATAAAGGACTTGAAGTCGGCATGGACTTCGGAGAAAAGGTCGTCTGGTCCGTTATAGAGCATTTCTCTTGGGAAGAAGAAACGCTGGTCGAGCGATGCCCGGCCCTTAATGGCGGCCACCAGTGTTGAGAGCTCGGAGAGTTCGCGTTGGCTACCGTCTGGAAGGACGATTTCGATTTGCGTCCGAGGCTTCTTAGCAGTTGGCTTATAGTCATCGTATGGCAAGTCGTAGGCGTCGTTTCGAGCTGTGTAGTAACGGGGATCGAAGCCGGCTTCCTTGACGACTTTTTCGAGTCGGTCCAGGTGAGGAGCTGTTTGCTCGTTGATTTGGATGGACTTCAGTGGCTTACGTCCCAAGAAGCGGCGGGAAAGGTCAGACAAAATCGTATCGTCTGAGTCCTGCCAACCGTTAATGGCGGCTAAGAAAACGTTGTCGTCCAAACGAAGGTACTCGGAAACAGTGAGGTCGTGGTCAGGCTGGAAGGCTGGCGCTAAGAGTGGGCCAACCAAGCTTTTATCTTCCTTACCACTTGCTAGCAGTTCCTTTACGCGGTACAAGATGTGTTCCAAGAGAATTTCCATTCCACGGGAAACAGGGTGGAAGTACACTTGAAGATACATCTGGTAACGGGCAACCAGGTAAGATTCCACGGCATGCATACCGCCAATGTTGACGGCGATTCCGTTCTTGTATGGACGGAGCATGCGAACAATACGGGAAAGGTCGAATTCACCGTATGAAGCGCCGGTGTAGTAGGCGTCGCGGAGCAAGTAATCCATCCGGTCCACGTCGAGCTGTGACGAGATCAGCTGAACCACTTGTGGGTTTGGATAGGTTTTGGCGATGACGGATGCGACTTTGTTAGGAAAGTCAGGACCTTCTTGGAGCAAAACTTCGTGAACTTCAGTGTCGCCCATGATGATTTGCTGGGTCATGGCCTCGTGATCCGTATCAAAGAGGTGTTCGAAGGTGTGGGAGAAAGCACCGTGACCAACATCGTGAAGGAGGGCGGCCGCAAGGGTCACCATTCGTTCTTCAGGGTTCCAAAGACCGTCGCCCTCTTCCTTGGTGGCGTAGTACTCATCAAAGTAGTCGGTTACACGACGAGCCAGCTCGTAGGCACCAGAACAGTGGCCAAAGCGGTCGTGTGTGGCACCGTGAAAAATAGAGTTGGAAACGCCCAGTTGTTGCACACGGCGCAAACGTTGGAATTCCTTTGTGTTAATCAAATCCAAAATCAGCTTATCTTGGATGTGGATGAAGTCGTGAATAGGGTCTCGTAGGACTTTTTCTTGTGCTAATTTTTCCAAAACTTTCACCTTTCCCTTCGTCAATATACCTATTATAATAGAAAGAAGCAAAACTTGCGAAAAATGAGGGCAAATCAACATGGCTGGACAAGCTGTCAAGGTGACTTTTGAATCCAAAATCGTTCAAGACGAGGGCGATGAATCCTATACAATTGAGGCTGACGGCCGTTTAGTGCAAAAGGGTGCGGCCTGGTATTTAACCTATGAAGAAGTGCTCGAAGAGCAGCCGGTCACTAAGGTTTTAGTCAAAATTGAACCAGACCATGTGGCCATTACCCGAACGAACGTCACGAAAACCCGTTTAGTTTTTGAACGGGGATTGGTCGACCATCAGCCTTATCAAACCGCAGCCGGGGTGATGATGCTGGGAACAAATACCAGCGAGTTGCTAATTGATATTGACGAGGAAGAACTACTTGGTAAAGTCGCGCTGTCCTATAGTCTGTCAGCGAACGGGGAAGTCGTCGGCCAATACCAGGTTTCCTTGCAATTTGCTCAATAATTCAGTATTATTAACTAGTTAGAAGTGCGAAAGGATATAAGCCATGTCACAAATTGAAAACGGTCAACTAAAAGAAGAAATGGCCCTGGTGGAAATCGCCACGGCAATCCTATCCGAGCAAAAGCAGGCCATGGCCTTTGCTGATTTAGTACAAGCCATTGAGAACTTCCTGGGAGTTGATGATGAAAGCTTCAAGTCCCGTTTGTCACAGTTCTACACGGACTTGAACACGGATGGTTCATTTATTTCCCTTGGAAACAACGAATGGGCTTTGCGTGCATGGTACCCAGTCGACGCCATCGATGAATCAATTCACGAAATTGATGACGAAGAAGAAAAGCCAAAGAAGAAAAAGAAGGCGTCAAAGAAGGTCAACGTCTTTGCGGATAACGCAAACGATGACGATGTGATCGATTACAACGATGACGACCCTGAAGACGACGACTTTGATGATGTTCCTGATGATGAAAAGACCGACGACGATGATGACGCCGACGAGCAAGATCAAAAGGACGAATCAATCGATGAACACTTGACGGAATTGGCCGGCTCTGATGACTTGGACGACCTTTCTGACGGTGATACAGAGAACTAATTTTTTTCAAAAAATTACTTTTAGAGGCTTGCTTTTTTTAGGGCCCTTCTGTAATATATATTAATGTGCTAAGCACTGATTGCTTCCGTAACTCAGTTGGTTAGAGTAGGGGATTTTTAATCCCAAGGTCCTCGGTTCGAATCCGAGCGGAAGCACTGATAGTCATATCAGGAGACCTTGGGAGATTTCCAGAAAAACGTTCGACAGAGATGTCGGACGTTTTTTGTTTTTCTGCTACTTTTTGTGGTACTTTTTATTTGAAATTTTAATATTAATTAATAAAAACACCTATTTCATTTAGCAAGTAACCGTGCGAATGTAAGCGCTTGTTTATCATTTTTCTTTCATTTTTCTTGAAAAAAGTCTTGCATTTGGTTTAATCATCATTTATGATAGGTTCAACGTAAAGAGGACGAGTAAGTTCGATACAGCATACAGCGACGTCATGGTTGGTGAGAATGGCGGGTGTACGAATTGAAGACTACCTCTTATAAACGACATACGAGTAGCGCGTGAAAGTATGCCCGGTTTGACCAACCGTTACATCGGTCAGATTAAGGTTACGTGTGTTAACGTAGCAAATTTGGGTGGTACCACGCGACGGCGTCCCTAGCTTTGAGCTAGGGACGCCTTTTTTGTTAACACAAACCCGATTAGGAGTGTCTATCATGGCAGAAAAAAATAATGAATTGAATCGATCCCTTTCATCATTCCAAATGGAAATGATTGCATTGGGCGGCACCATTGGTGTCGGCCTCTTCATGGGGGCGGCCTCGACCATTCAATGGACCGGGCCATCTGTTATCTTGGCCTACCTATTGTCAGGTTTGGTCTTGTACATTGTGATGCGAGCTTTGGGTGAGATGTTGTACATCGACCCTGAAGTTGGATCTTTTGCAAATTACGCTAAACACTACATTCATCCAGCTGCTGGTTACTTAACGGTATGGGCCAACGTGATTCAGTGGTTGATGGTCGGTATTTCTGAAACGATTGCCGTTGGAATGTATCTTGACTACTGGTGGCCAGGTATTCCAACGTGGGTAACGGGCGTTGTTGTTTTGGCAACGTTAACGGCCGCTAACCTGGTAACGGTTAAGGCCTACGGTTCTATGGAAGCATGGTTCTCATTGATTAAGGTGTTGACAATTGTCTTCATGATTATCCTTGGCTTCATGGTAATCTTGCTTGGTGTTGGTAACCACGGTCACCCACTTGGTTTCTCAAACCTTTGGTCACACGGCGCATTCTTCGCCGGTGGCTTCAAGGGCTTTATGTTCGCCTTGTCAATTGTTATGACGTCATACCAGGCCATTGAATTGATTGGAATCACAGCTGGTGAAGCCAAGGATCCACAAACGGCCATCGTGAAGTCAATCAAGTCCATTGTGGCTCGTATCTTGATTTTCTACGTTGGTTCAATCTTCGTAATTATCACGATTTACCCATGGAACCAGTTGGACCAAGTTGGGTCACCATTCGTTGAGACGTTCTCACGGGTTGGAATTACGGCTGCTGCCGGTATCATTAACTTTGTTATGATGACAGCTGCTATCTCAGCTTTGAACTCAGGTTTGTTCTCATCATCTCGTATGCTTTACACGCTTGCCTTGAACAAGGAAATTTCTCCTAAGTTCTTGAAGCTATCAAAGCGCCGCGTTCCTGAAGTTGCTGTTTTGGCTATGTCAGCCGGTATCTTACTTGGAATTGTCTTGAACGCCTTGTTGCCACTTATCTGGCACGACTCATCAAAGATTTTCGTCATGGTTTATTCCGCTTCGACTTTGCCAGGAATGGTGCCATGGTTCGTTATCCTTTGGAGTCAAATCAAGTTCCGTAAGGAACATCCAGAGTACTTGGAAGGACATCCATTTAAGTTGGCGATGTCACCAATTTCAAACTACTTTGCCATGTTCATGCTCTTGATTACTTTGGTCTTCATGACAATCAACCCTGATACGCAGATTCCATTGTTGATTGGATTCTTGCTATTGGCCTTGGTTTTGGTGGTTTACTTTGTTCGCCACCGCAACGATGCTAAATAAGTTTTCTTAAAAGAAGCCTTCGGGCTTCTTTTTTTGTTAGCGAAAGTCGGGTTATTCACGTTATAATAGATGAAATAAATCATTTAATGGAGGTCGAAATGACTAGAAGAGAAGTACGCCAACAGTTGAAGGCGAACGCACGAGAAAAGATGGCGGGGAACTGGCTATACTTAGCCCTTGTGACTTTACCAGCCGTCATGTTTTCATGGATTGGTGACCGTGCCTTTGATCGATTAGACGCATTCTCTGCGATTAATAACGCATCATCAATGGATATTCATGAATTCTCGAATACCTTCGGGGATGGTAGCTTGTTTAATGTGACAACGCCATCGATGATGTCCTTTGGAGATGGAACGGCCAAGGGTCTTTTGGCCTTTTTCGCCGCTACTGCAGCTACTTACTCTTTGCTGGATTACAGTCGTGCTGAAAAGAAGTTGCCACACCCATTCTTGCAAGCCATTGAGGCATACAAGACAAAGGGACTCTTTGTGGGAACAATCGCTGTTGCTGTCTTGCAATTAGTTTGGACGCTTCTATGGACCTTTGTCTTCATTATTCCTGGAATCATCAAGTCTTTCTCATACTCACAAGCCTTCTATGTATTGAAGGATGCCAAGACAAATGGCGAAGATATTCGCTACCGTGACGCCATTACTCGCTCCCGCGAGTTGATGGATGGCCACAAGTGGGAGTACTTTGTTTTGCAATTGTCCTTCCTTGGTTGGTCAATCTTGGCCTACTTGGTTCTTGGCCTTGGAATGGTTATCCTGTTGCCATACATGTACCTGACTTATGCCGGATACTATGACTACTTGAAAAAGGATTTGGCAGACAAAAACGCAGCGGAAACAGTTGCTGAATAATTGATTGAGTCCTAGCATGTGCTAGGACTTTTTTGATACCCACTTTTTAAAACGAATGAAAGTTTTGATTTTATTGAAACAAAAGTCGTGTTCGTCATGAATTTAAGCAGTTTCCGAATGTTTTTTGATAATTATTTTCTAACCTTTGCTTGTGCAATTTAAATAGAAGTGTTACGATAGAAAAAATCGAATCACACCTTTAAAGTTGATCAGAGAATCACTAAGGTATGCGATTGCGGTTGTTTGCCCTCCCAGACCAGGGAAGAGTGCCACCAGTGGTGGAGACAAGTGAAGCTTTTTTAGCAGAACAAAAAAGACTCGGTTCGGCGAAGAACTCAATAGGATATCTGAAATGACAAAGCTCTGATCAATTGATCAGGGCTTTTTTTGTCGGATATTTGGAGGAAATGATGGAGAAGAATGTGCATAACCTAGTGGACTTGGCGGATTTATCCAAAGCAGAGTTGAACGGACTCTTGGATACAGCCATTGCTTATCAAAAAGGAGCGGCAGTTCCAAAGTTAAAGCGGGACGTGGCTGTTGCTAATCTTTTCTTTGAAAATTCGACGCGTACGGTGACTTCCTTCCAGATGGCCGAGCATCGGCTGGGACTGAGTCGCTTTGACGTCAACATCAATGGTTCCTCGGTTCAAAAGGGGGAGAGTCTGGCAGATACGGTGAAGACGGTGCAAGCGATTGGCATGGACTTGGCAGTCATCCGCCACAGTGAAACCGGCTGGTATCAGAATTTAGAAAGCGACCCAAACATTCGCCTGTCTCTTGTTAACGCTGGTGACGGTGCGGGAGTTCATCCTTCCCAGACTCTCCTAGATCTGATGACGATTAAAAAAGAGTTCGGTGACTTTGCCGGCCTGAAGATTGGGATTGTCGGTGATTTATCCCACTCACGGGTAGCCAAGTCCGACGCCAAGATTTTTAAGGAGCTGGGGATGCAGGTGTTCTTCGCCGGACCAGAGGAATGGTGGAGCGAAGAGCTGGCCGAGTACGGACAGTACGAAGCAATCGATGATTTACTCGAACAAGTTGATGTGCTGATGTGTCTGCGGGTGCAGCTGGAACGACTGGAAGAAAGCGGACGGGATAACTTCACGGCGGACGCTTACCACGAGGCTTACGGGCTGACAAAGGACCGTGCGAAGAGGTTGAAAGGTTCGGCCATTATCATGCATCCGGCGCCAGTGAACCGCGGGGTTGAAATCGATTCGGATTTGGTAGATGGTGCACAGTCGCGCATCTTTGACCAGATGGCAAACGGGGTCTACGCCCGAATGGCCATCCTAACGCGGGTCTTACAAAAGCAAGGGTTGATGGAGGAAAAGTAATGGACAAAATTATTAAAAATGTAATCATTGACGGGCAAAAGTCAGCCATTGTCATTTCCGATGGCAAGATTGCTGGTGTCGGTCGGGCTTTTGCAGCCAAGCCGGGTTCTGAAATTATTGATGGGAAGGGAATGACCGCCATCCCCGGCCTCGTCGACGTTCACGTCCACTTCCGCGACCCAGGGTTAACCGAAAAGGAAACAATTCGGACTGGGTCAGAGGCTGCTGCTGCTGGTGGGTTCACAACGGTGTTAACCATGCCAAACGTACTGCCTGTCATTGACCAGGTGGCGACTTTGGAAAAGCAGGTTGCCTTAAACAAGGAAAAGGGACTTGTCAAAGTCGGCCAGATTGCGGCCATTACCGACGAATTAACGACTGACCGAGTAACGGATATTGCGGCACTGAAACAGGCCGGCGCAAAGGCCTTTTCAAACGATGGTCACGGTGTCCAAGAAGCAAAAACAATGTTGGAAGCGATGAAGGCTGTGGCTGCGGTCGGTGGCATCATGACGGTTCACTTGGAAGACAACGGTTTGGCAGACGGCGGGGTCGTTGATCCGGCCGCCAGCGAACGCTTAGGATTACCAGGTTTGACCGCTCTGTCCGAGACAACCCAATTGGCTCGCGACATTGAGTTAGTGCGAGCCACGGGCTGCCGCTACCATGTGGCCCACGTTTCAAGCCAACAGTCAGTTGAATTGATTCGCCAGGCGAAGAAAGAGGGCTTGCCTATCACAGCGGAAGTGAGTCCCCACCACCTCTTCTTGGACGAAAGTATGATTCAGGGTGACGATACGAACTTCAAGATGAATCCACCGCTGCGGACGAAGGAAGACCGCTACGCTTTGATTGCCGGTCTGCTAGACGGCACCATCGACATGATTGCCTCGGACCATGCACCACATACGGAAGAGGATAAGGCCGGTTCAATTGCCGACTGTGCCTTCGGAATTGTTGGATTGGAAACGACTTTGCCATTGGTTTACGAACGCTTTGTGGCATCGGGCCTAGTTGATTTGAAGACGGCGGTTTCCTGGTTGAACAAGAAGCCGATTGAAGGATTTGCGTTGAATGAAGCCGGTCAGCTACGAGCAGGAGATGCCGCTGACATCGTCTTGTTGGACGTTGAGCAGGCCTTCCAGATTAATCCGGAAAGCTTCCACTCCAAGGGTAAGAACACGCCCTTTGCTGGAGAAGAAGTGCACGGGTTGGTGATGAAAACCTTTGTGGACGGTCAATTGGTCTTTTCAAAAGAATAAGGAGAATGGGATGGAACGCTATTTAGTTTTAGAGAACGGTTCGATTTATCAGGGACAGGCCTTCGGGGCGCAAGGAGAGTTGTTGACGGAGGCGGTTTTCTCAACGGGGATGACCGGCTACCAGGAAACCATGACGGATCCATCTTATTACGGCCAAAGCATGGTCTTTACTTACCCACTAATTGGAAACTACGGGATTAACTTAGACGATAACGAAGCGGATGCACCAGCCGTGGACGCCATTATCGTCAAAGAGTTAGCCCGCCGCCCATCGAACTTTCGCTCGGTAATGTCAGTCGGTGATTATGCCAAGGAAAACGGTGTGGTTGGGATTCAGGGAGTCGACACCCGTAAGTTGGCAAAAGAAATTCGCCAGCAGGGTTCAATGAAGGCGGTCATCGTTAATTCACTTGATCAAAGTCGCATCGACGCGCTTTTTGATCAGGATTACGATGCCTTGCTGCAGGAGAAGCGAGCCCAACAGGCAGTAGCGGTACCTGCCTTGAGCAAAGAAGAGGCTGACCTGCATGTGGCCTTGATTGACTTTGGAATGAAGGACTCCATCATGAAGGCGCTGGAGAAGCGGGGAATTGCGGTGACGGTCTTCCCGGCGGACAGCGACTTTGAAACGGTGGCTGCTAGCCAACCGGACGGAGTGCTTTTGTCGAACGGACCGGGAAACCCAACGGACTGTGACTTTGCTTATCCTTTGATTCGCCAGCTGCAAGAGCATTACCCACTGCTCGGTATCTGTCTGGGCCACCAGCTCTTCGCTTTGGCCAACGGTGCGGAAACCTACAAGATGAAGTTTGGCTACCGTGGCTTTAACCACGCGGTTTGGGATGTCAGCCAACAGGCCAAGCACTTTACCTCGCAAAACCACGGCTACGCGGTGGACACTCAGTCGCTGGAAGATACGGACCTCGAGGTGACTCACGAAGAAATTAATTCCCGCTCGGTCGAAGGGGTGCGCTTGAAGAACCGACCAGCCTTCTCGGTGCAGTTTCATCCGGATGCCTGCCCTGGTCCCCACGATTCAGAGTATATTTTTGACCAATTCGTCTCATTAATGACAACAAAGGAGCTCGTCAATGCCTAAACGAAATGATCTTCATAAAATTTTGGTAATCGGTTCTGGACCAATTGTGATTGGACAGGCCGCGGAGTTTGATTACTCGGGTTCACAGGCCTGCTTGGCCTTGAAGGAAGAGGGCTATGAAGTTATTCTAGTCAATTCCAACCCAGCCACTATCATGACCGACGAAGAGGTCGCGGACAAAGTTTACATGGAGCCGCTGACCAAGGAATTTTTAAAGAAGATTATTTTAGAAGAAGAGCCCGACGCGATTTTGCCAACCTTAGGTGGGCAAACGGGGCTGAACCTGGCCAAAGAACTGGCCGACTCTTCGCTCTTAAAGGAGAAAGGGATTGAGTTACTCGGAACAAAGCTGAAGGCCATTGAACAGGCCGAAGACCGACAGCTCTTTAAGGACCTCATGGACGAATTGCAGGAACCAGTTCCTGCATCGGCCATCGCCACAACGGTGGAAGAGGCGCAGGCGATTGCTAAACAGATTGGCTTTCCTTTGGTTGTTCGACCAGCCTACACGCTGGGTGGTTCTGGCGGTGGCTTTGTCGACAACGAAGCGGAGTTACAAAGCATCGCGACCCACGGCTTGGACCTCTCACCAGTTAACCAGGTTTTGATTGAGCAGTCGATAGCCGGCTTTAAGGAAATCGAGTTCGAGGTGATGCGCGATTCATCTGATAACGCGTTAATCGTGGCCAGCATGGAAAACGTGGATCCAGTTGGTATCCACACGGGGGACTCAATTGTCGTTTCGCCAACACAGACTTTGGCCGACCGGGAATACCAAATGATGCGTGACGCGGCCCTAAAGATTATCCGCGCCTTGAAAATCGAGGGTGGTGTGAACATCCAAATGGCGTTGGATCCAAACTCCTTTGACTACTACATCATCGAAGTGAATCCACGAGTTTCCCGCTCATCGGCATTGGCTTCCAAGGCGACGGGTTATCCTATTGCTAAGATGGCGGCCAAGATTGCTACTGGTCTGACTTTGGATGAAATTAAAAACCCAATTACGCAGACAACCTGGGCGGTCTTTGAACCAGCCTTGGACTACGTGGTCACCAAGATTCCACGCTTTCCATTCGATAAGTTCAAGGAAGCAAACCGAGCGCTGGGTACCCAGATGAAGGCGACCGGAGAGGTAATGGCCATCGGGCGTACCTTTGAAGAATCCTTGCAAAAGGCAATTCGTTCCTTGGAAATCGACCAGAAGGATTTGACCGGAGTGGGTTACCATGACCGTTCGGTTGAAGACATGCTGGCGGATTTGATGCCTGGAAAGGAAGACCGAATCTTTGTCCTAGCGGAGTTAATCCGGCGGGGTGTCACGGTGGAAAAAATCCATGACATTACTAAAATCGATTTCTTCTACCTGGACAAGATTCAGCACATTGTTGAAATCGAGCAGGCCTTTAAAAAGAATCCAGCCGATGCCAAAGTCTTGAAAGAAGCCAAGGTTTACGGCTTCTCGGATGCAACGCTAGCAGCACTGTCCGGTAAGGATGAAATGGTCGTTCGCTCAGATCGACTCGCCGATGGGATTTGCCCAGTCTACAAGATGGTGGATACAGCCGCCGGGGAGTTTGAGTCGAAGACGCCTTACTACTACGGGACTTACGAAGACGAAAACGAATCAATTCGCACGAAGCGCCCATCAGTTTTGGTACTGGGTTCTGGTCCCATCCGAATTGGCCAGGGAGTCGAGTTCGACTACGCCACGGTGCACGCGGTGAAGGCCTTACAGGCCGCTGGCTATGAAGCCATTATTCAGAACTCGAATCCGGAAACGGTTTCAACCGACTTTGCCATCTCGGATAAGCTCTACTTTGAACCATTGACGCTGGAAGACGTGTTGAACGTCGTTGATTTAGAGCAACCACTAGGTGTGCTTGTGCAGTTCGGTGGTCAGACGGCTATCAATCTGGCGGAAGGTTTGGTCAAGGCAGGTGTAAACCTGCTTGGAACCAACCTTGAAACCATTGACGAAGCCGAGGACCGGGATAAGTTCAACAAGGTCATGGACGAATTGAACCTAATTCAAGCCGACGGGGCATCGGCTACGACCGAAGAAGAGGCCGAAGAGGCTGCCAATAAGATTGGCTATCCACTTCTGATTCGTCCATCTTACGTCATTGGTGGCCGAGGGATGGAAGTCCTCGATAATTCCGCGGAACTCAAGCGCTACATGACGGAGGCTGTCAAAGTCTCCCGCGACCATCCGGTCTTGCTAGACTCCTACCTAACTGGTCAGGAAGCCGAGCTGGACTTGATTTCGGATGGTAAGGATGTGGTTATCCCCGGCATCATGGAGCACGTTGAACGGGCTGGAATTCACTCTGGTGATTCCATGTCGGTCTATCCACCACAGGCGCTCTCATCTGACATTCAGGAGAAAATGATTTTGGCTGCGACAAAGTTGGCCCGCCGCCTAAAGGTGGTTGGCTTGATGAACGTGCAGTTTGTTATTCACAACAACGAGGCCTACGTGATTGAAGTGAACCCACGGGCTTCACGAACGGTGCCTTTCCTATCAAAGGTAACCAAGGTGCCAATGGCACAGTTGGCAACCTTGGTATCACTGGGCCATTCACTGAAGGACTTGGGCTACAGCTCTGGATTGGCCGAACAGTCCAAGCGGGTGCACGTCAAAGCACCGGTTTTCTCCTTCGAGAAGTTGCCAGATGTGAACCAAACGCTGGGCCCTGAAATGAAGTCAACCGGGGAGGCGATTGGTTCTGCCGATACCTACCCAGAAGCCTTGAAGAAGGCCTTCTTATCAGCTAAGTTGCCTGACTTAGCAGCCAATGCCAAGGTTTACCTGAGCTTTTCTGCAAAGGAAGAAGATGAGGCGCTGCCACTTGTGCAGCAGCTGATTGAATCTGGCAAGCAGCTCTTAGCTTCTGGTCAGACGGCCGATTTCTTAGAAAAGTCAGGCTTCCCCGTTCAACGAGTGGAGAGTGACCAGGAACTTGTTGAACGCTTTGCTTCAGCAGACGTTGACTTGGTGGTTGATACCATCGACTTGTTAGAAGAGGAAGCGCCACTGCAGGCTCGCGTCCGTGAACTAGCAACGGATGATGGCCGACCAATTTTAACGGCAATCGATACCTTTGCAGCCTTCTGCCAGGCCATGGCAGTCGCAAGCAAAACGCTATCCGTACAAGCATTAGGAGATGAATAAGATGACAGAAAAGAATTTAAAGACGCAACTTGCCCACGTAGCCTTTGATGGTCCTTTGTTGAATGCCTCAGGTATTCACTGCCAAACGGCGGACGAATTGGCTGATCTTGCCGCAACGGCCAACTTGGGCGGGATTGTGACTAAGTCAGCGACGCTTCTTCCCCGCCAGGGAAATGAGAATCCCCGTTACTACGACTTGGCTTACGGATCGATTAACTCAATGGGCTTGCCAAACTTGGGCTATCCCTTCTACTTGGACTACGTGCAAAAGGAAGAGGCTAAGCCAACCATCCTTTCAGTAGCCGGATTGTCAGCTGACGATGTGATTGAAGTGCTCCGGGATGTCCAAAATTCTGATTACCAGGGGTTAACGGAATTAAATCTCTCTTGCCCCAACGTGATTGGGAAGCCCCAAACGGCCTACGACTTTGTCGCCACTCGCAAGGTTTTGGAACGTATCTTTGAATTCTTCACCAAGCCAATCGGTGTGAAGCTACCACCTTACTTTGACTTAGTGCACTTTGACCAAATCGCAGCGGTCCTAAACGACTTTCCATTGACCCACGTCAACACGGTCAACTCGGTCGGAAATGGATTAGTTGTCGATATTGAGAAGGAACAGGTGGTGACCAAGGCCAAGGGTGGATTCGGTGGCCTTGGTGGAGCAATGATTTTGCCAACGGCGCTGGCCAACGTTCGCGCCCTGCGTCAGCGCTTGAATGACAACATTGCCATCATTGGAACCGGGGGTGTCACGACCGGTGCTGACGTCTTCGCCCATATTCTCTGTGGGGCCGACATGGTTTCTGTTGGAACGCAGGTAATTAAGGAAGGTTTGGGGGTCTATGACCGTTTGACCCAAGAACTGCAAGACATTATGGATGAAAAGGGCTATACAAGTTTGGCAGACTTCCGTGGTAAGTTGCAGGAACTATAAGGGGAGAGAAGATGAGCCAATCACTGATGGTGGCCTTTGATGTGCCAGATAAAAAAGCAGCCTTAAAACTGGCTGAAGAGCTGGGCGGTGGACAAGGTAAGACTGCCAAAGTCGGAATGGAACTCTACTATAAAGAGGGTGCTGCTGTTGTGCAGGATTTGCAGGAACAGGGTTTTGCGATTTTCTTGGATTTGAAACTCTTTGATATTCCGAACACCGTCCAAAAGGCCATGTTACAGTTAGCCCGTTTAGGCGTCGACTTCGTGACCGTCCATGCCATGGGTGGTAAAAAGATGTTACAGGCTGCCAAGCGTGGGCTGGAACAGGGCGCTCTTGAAAGTGGTCTGCCAGCGCCTAAGCTCCTGGCTGTGACGGAATTGACATCGATTTCCGAAGCCATTCTAAAGGATGAACAAAACTGTCGCTTAAACCTAAAGGAGCAAGTGGAGCAGCTGGCCTTGCTGGCAAAGGCAGCCGGCTGTGACGGCGTGGTCTGTTCGGCCTTGGAAGTGGCTGATTTACATCAAGTGGTTGGGGATGACTTCTTCTACTTGGTACCTGGTATCCGGATGGCCAATGATCAAGTCGGCGATCAGGTCCGAGTGGCCACACCTGCCAAGGCCAAGGCCTGGGGAGCCTCAGCCATTGTCGTCGGCCGGCCAATTAACCAGAGTACTGATGTTAAAACGGCCTATCAGGCCTACCTAGCTGACTGGCAAGGTAGCGAGCAAGAAAAGTAAGAAGTGGAGCGGACGATGACTTTACAAACAGAAATTATGAACCAGTTGATTGATGAACAAATCGTCAAATTCAAGGAAGAGGGGCATTTCACCTTTGCCTCCGGTATTCACTCACCCATCTACACAGATCTGCGCCAGACGATTTCTTATCCAAAAACGCGCAAGGACATCACGAAGGCGTTGGCTGCACTGGTGAAAGAGCATTATCCTGATACAACGGTGATTGCCGGTGTGGCGACAGCCGGGATTCCACAGGCGGCCCTGGTAGCTGACGAACTAGACTTGCCAATGGTCTATGTTCGCTCGAAACCAAAGGACCATGGAACCAAGAGCCAGATTGAGGGTGTGATTCGTGAAGATGACAAGGTGCTCTTAATTGACGACTTGATTTCAACCGGTGGCTCCGTTTTGAAGGCGGCCAAGGCCGTACAGGCTGCGAACTACCAGGTGAGCGGCGTGCTCAGCATTTTCTCCTACGGTTTCCCAGATGCTATGCAGAACTTTGAGGATGCTGGTCTGACTTTTGAACCAGTCATCACTTATTCTGATTTGTTGCTTCGTTACCAGGAGCGGGCGGGGATGCCGGCTGATAAAGTCGCTTCCTACCAATCCTGGCATGAAGACCCATGGAACTGGGAAAAGTAATCTCTAATAGACACTCCAAATAAAATCGTATAAAAAGGCTCTGCATCAACTGCAGAGCCTTTTTATTGAACATTTTTATTTTGACTTTTTTGTTATAATTTTGGCATAGAAACAAGTGAAGATGGTAGCTATCCTTTCAATTAAGGAGGTGATGTATATGGTTGTCAAAACCAATGCTCAAATCCGAAGAAAGGAGATGCCTAGGTGCCGGTGACGGACGTCTTACAGCTGATGCTAGTTTTTGGGATTCTTATTCTGAATTTACTAGCACTCGTTGTTGAGCTTATTAAATTAGGCCAAAAAAAATAACTATCTTTTGCTTTGCTGGCCTGAGATAGTTATTCATAACTAATAAAGGGTAGTCACCGTTAAACGGGTTTCTAGGAGCAATCGAGTTGCTGCTCGGTTGCTCTTCTTTATGTCTATATTATATGCCCGCTAGAATATCACTGCAAGCATATCAATCGTTAAGTGATGAATAATTGTGATGATTTCGGGCAATTTTTATTCTTATATGGAGTCAATCTTAAATTTAAAAATTTCTTGACAACCCCCATAGCAATCAGTAATATATATTAGGGCTCACATTTAATGTGAATACGTTTAATAGCTCCCAAGCATTGGCTTGGGAGTTTTTCTATTTTATATATGCCTGGTTGACCGAAACCCATCGGAAAGACACCAGCAGTTTTGGCAAAGCTACAGGAGGCAGTATGGCTAAGAAACAAACCAAGTATATTTTCGTTACCGGTGGAGTTGTTTCCTCACTTGGTAAGGGAATCGTGGCAGCATCATTGGGACGCTTGTTGAAGAACCGCGGACTCAAGTTGGCTATCCAAAAGTTGGATCCATATATCAACATCGATCCAGGTACCATGTCACCATACCAACACGGTGAAACATACGTGACGGGTGATGGTTTGGAAACTGATTTGGACATGGGACACTACGAGCGTTTCATCGACATCAACACGAACATGTACTCAAACGTAACAACTGGTCGAATCTACTCAGAAGTTTTGGCTAAGGAACGTCGTGGTGATTACAACGGTGCCACTGTTCAGGTTATTCCTCACATCACAAACGCCATTAAGGACAAGATTGTCAAGGCCGGTGAATCAAAGGATGCCGACGTTGTGATCGTCGAAGTTGGTGGAACTGTTGGTGATATCGAATCATTGCCATTTATCGAAGCTTTGCGTCAGATGAAGTCTGATTTTGGTAACGATAATGTCTTCTACATCCACACGTCATTGATTGTTTACTTGCGTGCGGCTGGTGAAGCTAAGACAAAGCCAACTCAACACTCAGTGACACAGCTACGTTCAATGGGTATCCAACCTGATATGTTGGTTTTGCGTACTGAAAAGCCATTGACTGAGTCATTGATTGAAAAGTTAGCAACCTTTACGGATGTTAACCCTGACGCCGTTGTGGAGTCACGCGACGTTGAGACTTTGTACGAAATTCCTTTGAACTTGCAAGTACAGCACATGGATGACGTTGTCTTGAGCAAGTTGAAGTTGGATGCTCCTGAAGCGGACATGACGGAATGGAAGCAAATGGTTGAAACCATCAAGCATCCTAAGAACACTGTCAAAGTCGCAGTGGTTGGAAAGTATACTGACCTTCCTGATGCCTACATTTCTGTTAACGAATCATTGAAGCACGGTGGTTACAGCGAACAAACTGACGTTCAAATCGACCACATCAAGTCTGAAACAGTGACTGCTGAAAACGTGGCTGAAAAGTTGAAGGACTACGATGGTATCATGGTTCCTGGTGGCTTCGGTGCCCGTGGAACAGAAGGTAAGATTCAAGCCATCAAGTATGCCCGTGAAAACAACGTGCCATTCTTGGGTGTCTGCTTGGGTATGCAATTGGCCTCTGTTGAATTCGCCCGTGACGTCTTGGGTTACGCCGATGCCAACTCAATTGAGTTGAACCCTGAAACGACACACCCAATCATCTCATTGATGAATGACCAAAACGAAGTGACAAACCTCGGTGGAACACAGCGTTTGGGATTCTACCCAACGGCACTTTTGCCAGGTACGAAGACCGCTGCTGCCTATGGTAACGTGGAAGAAGTTGACGAACGTCACCGTCACCGTTACGAATTCAACACGGAATACCGTCAAGAATTCGAAGATGCTGGTATGATTTTCTCAGCCACATCACCTGACAACAAGTTGATGGAAGTCATCGAATATCCAAAGAACGACTTCTTCATCGCTGCTCAGTACCACCCAGAATTCATCTCACGTCCAAACAAGCCAGAAGGTTTGTACCACGCCTTCATCAAGGCTGCGATTGCTGAAAAGGCATCTAAGTAATCTGGGCATTTTAATTCAAAATGTATCAAAAAAAGACCGCTGTCCAGGCGGTTTTTTTGATACGAAAAAGGATATAATGGACCTATGCTAGCTAATCCCTCAAAACATATTGAAGATAAACTATCACTTTTACCAAGTGAACCAGGTTCTTACCAAATGAAGGACTACACCGGCAAAATTATCTATGTCGGGAAGGCCAAAAACTTAAAGAACCGTGTCCGTTCATACTTTAAGCAGGACCACGATGGTAAGACGGCCGAATTGGTTGCCAACATCGTCGACTTTGACTTCATTGTGACGAACTCCGATAAAGAGGCCTTTTTGCTCGAAAACGAGCTGATTAAAAAGTATAAGCCTTACTACAACATTCGTTTGAAGTACGGAACCGGCTATCCCTACATCAAGATTACCCAGGAACGGAATCCCCGTTTGGCTTTGGTGTCTGAAGTGAAGAAGGATGGCGCCTTTTACTTTGGCCCATACCCCAACGTCTATGCGGCCCAGGAAACCCTGCACTTCTTGGAAAAGAACTATCCCTTGCGCCGTTGCAAGGGCCGGCAGGGACGTCCTTGTTTGTACTATTCAATGGGCCAGTGCCTAGGGGCCTGCTTTAAGTCCGTGCCAATGGCTGAATACGATGCCCAGGTCGACCGTATTAAGCGCTTTTTATCTGGTGATACCAAAGTCGTGAAGAAGCGTTTGGCCAAAGAGATGGAAGAGGCAGCCGAGAAGATGGAGTTCGAACGGGCTGCTGACCTGCGTGACCAGCTGAAGTACATCGACGAAACCGTCGAAAGTCAGCGAGTGCTGTCCAAGGATTCAACGCCGCGAGACCTCTTCAACTACCACATGGACAAGGGTTGGATGACCGTTTCCGTCTTCTTCCTGCGTCAGGCACGTTTGATTCGGCAGATGAAGCAGACTTTTGCAGTCGTGTCAGACGGGGTGGACGAGTTGACGACCTTCATTCAACAGTTTTATCTGCAGAAGAACATTCAGAAACCAAGGGAAGTGCTGGTGCCAAAGGTTGTCGACGCCGACTTGATGTCCCAAGCCCTGGACTTACCGGTGCGAACACCAGTCCGTGGTGAAAAGAAGGATTTGTTAGACCTTGCCGAAAAGAACGCCCGGATTGCGCTAGAAGAAAAGTTCCGTTTGATGGAACTGAACGAACAAAAGACGACCCAGGCGATGAAAGAAGTGACCGACGCCCTTGGTATTTCCATGGGCCACCGAATCGAAGCTTTTGATCATTCGCACACGCAGGGGGATGAGATTGTTTCGGCCATGGTGGTTTTTGAAGACGGGCGTCCAAACAAGGATTTGTATCGTAAGTACAAGATTCACTCAACCAATCATGCCGATGAATGGCTGGAAACCCAAGAGGTCATTCGCCGCCGGTACTCCCGTTTGCTTAAAGAGCACGAAGATATGCCGGATTTGATCCTGATGGACGGTGGGATTGCTCAACTGCACGCTGCCAAAGAAGTTTTGGAAGATGAGCTTGGCTTGGACATTCCAATTGCGGGGATGGTCAAGAACGATAAGCACAAGACAGCCGATTTGATTTCTGGTGAAACGGAAGAAATCGTGCCGCTTGACCATCACTCCCAGGGATTTTTCCTGATCCAACGTGTCCAGGACGAAGTGCACCGTTTTGTTATCACATTCCACCGGAAGTCCCGTTCGAAGAAGTCGCTGGCTTCCCGCCTGGATGCCATTTCTGGCGTCGGACCAAAGACCCGTCAGAAGCTATTGACTAACTTTGGTTCTCTAACCAAGATTGAGGAAGCCTCTCCAGAAGAATTGCAAGAGTTGGGTCTGTCGAAGAAGACGGCTCAATTGATTCATTGGACGTTATCGCAGTCCAAGGTTGAAAAATAATATTTAAGTGAAGTCAGTGAGTAAAGCTCGCTGACTTTTTCTTTGGAGTTAATTTGAAAAAAGTATAAGATTACTTGTTTATTCCCCTTAAACCTGCAATTTTATAAGGAAAAATCGTGTATAATATCCTTAATTTACCCTTGGGGTAAATGAAAATCACGAGCGTTGCTTCCGACACGGCTCGTATAAAAAACAAGAGGAGATGAACAGATATGTTCACAAAAATAAATAAGCTGCTGCACAAGACCTTTTTTAAGGGGATGGTTGACCTATTCGACCTTCTTGGTGTCGTGATGGTGTTGGCGGTTGCCTGGTATATGCACTTTTTGACAACACCACTGTCTGCTTTGCATTTCTTCCACGGTGCACAGGGTTATTGGATGACGACTTTTCCAGCGGTTGGGATTATCTCAACGCTATCAGCCGTTGCCTCCATCACGTCAACGCGTTTCATTGCCAAGCAATACAACCTGGGTAACTGGATTTCATGGATTAACGTGATTTTTGCCGGATTGCTCGATTTCGGATTTGGTAACATGGGAGCTTGGTTAACCTATCCGATCTCTGTGGTGACCAACTATCTACCAACCCGCATGACGGAATGGACGGAGAATAAGACGCCGAAGAAGGCGAAGTGGTACGTTGTCTGTCTTTTGATTGTGACGGCATTTTTGCTTTCGTTTGGCTTGAACTACCTTGGCTATGGTCTATGCCATTGGCCGGTCAATGCGGTTTACTACTTGGCGTCAATCACCTTTGGCTTAGCGCTAACGGCTGATGTTTTGAATATCTTTAAGGTACAAGAGCAGTGGTACTTCTGGGGAATCTATAACATCGCCAACTTTGGGAAGGCCCTAACTCAGCGCAACTTTGCCAATGTTGGTAAGTATTCCTACTATATTGTGAACTCGCTTTGGGCAATGGTTACTTGGGCGAAGAAGTCAAAGTAGGGATTAGAAACGATCAAAGTGAAAGATGAAAAGTAAATAATTGTAAAAGTCAGTGGGCGGAAGCTTGCTGACTTTTTTGGTGGAAATATGATATTGTCTTCTCTTCGAAAAGACTTTTTTATAGAAGAAAAGAAAGGTATAATTAAATTTATATTGCACTTTTACCGCTATACAGTCCCGTTGTTCCATGATATACTTAAATGTCTGTTACACGATTGAATAAAAGGAGAGAGACCGGTTCATGGCATTTGTTGATCAAGCACAAGTTGAATTAAAAGCCGGCAAGGGTGGCGATGGAATCGTCTCCTTCCGACATGAAAAGTTCGTCGCCATGGGCGGTCCCTTTGGTGGGGACGGCGGCCATGGTGGTTCGATTATCCTAAAGGTAGACGAAGGTCTACGTACTTTGATGGATTTCCGTTATAACCGTCACTTTAAGGCACAGTCTGGTGGAAAAGGTGGTACGAAGGGGATGACAGGGGCTTCTGCGGAAGACCGTATCATTTCTGTTCCGCAAGGAACCATCGTTTCGGATGCCGATACCGGTGAAGTTTTGGGTGACATGGTGCACGAAGGGCAAACCCTTTTGGTTGCCCGCGGTGGCCGTGGTGGCCGTGGAAACATTCACTTTGCCACACCTGCCAACCCAGCTCCTGAATTGTCTGAAAACGGTGAGCCTGGTCAAGTCCGTCGCATCAAGTTGGAATTGCGTGTTCTTGCTGATGTTGGATTGGTTGGATTCCCATCGGCTGGTAAGTCAACTTTGCTTTCCGTTGTTTCAAACGCTAAGCCAAAGATTGCCGCTTACCACTTTACGACGATTAACCCAAACATCGGAATGGTTCGCCTTTCAGACGACCGCGACTTTGTTATGGCCGATTTGCCAGGGTTGATTGAAGGAGCTTCTGAAGGTGTTGGACTTGGATTCCAATTCTTGCGCCACGTTGAACGTACCCGTGTTATCTTGCACCTTGTCGATATGTCAGGTATCGAAGGGCAGGATCCTTACACGCAGTATCGTAAGATTTTGACTGAATTAGAGCAGTATGACCCAACAATCTTGGAACGTCCACAAATCGTTGTGGGTACCAAGATGGACATGCCTGATTCACAAGAGAACTACGAAAAGTTTGTTTCTGAAGTGAAGGCCGATTCTGGATTGAAGTTTGAACCAGAAATTATGGCGATTTCAGCGGTTACACACAAGGGTGTTGATGACTTGCTTCGCGCAACGGCCGACATGCTTGATAAGGCACCGGTTCCTGAATCATACAAGGTTGAGGAAGAAACGGACGCTGAAGCAAAGCTTTATAAGTTCGAAGAAGAACAGGCTGAAGTATCCGTTGATTGGGATGCTGAACTTGATTGCTGGATTATTTCTGGCCCTGAAGTTGAAAAGCTTGCCGCAATGACAAACTTGCAGCGTGAAGCAACGATTATGCGTTTTGCACGCCAGTTGCGTCATATGGGTGTTGATGACAAGCTCCGCGAAGCGGGTGCTAAGGACGGCGATGACGTTCGTATTAATAACTCAAACTTTATTTTCGAATATTCTGATTAAAAAAGACCTGGGCGACCAGGTCTTTTTCATCAGGGTGAGTGTCAAAAGGAATCGATTGATTTGTTATTCGATAAGCCAATATCACCTGCTATAATAAATATTAGATAACTAGACCAACTAGTGGAGAAACATATGATTTTACCTGAATTACAAGAAGAATTTGATAAGCATTTTCAAGAAAAAACGGCTATCCAAGCGGCACTCTTTGACCGCTTAGCTGATGGTGAATCCGTCTTTGGTTTGGCGCCAACGGGTTCTGGAAAGACCTTGGCCTTTGCCTTGCCATTGCTATCCCGTCTTGATTTAGCAAAGAAGGGGCACCAACTCTTAATCCTGGCTCCTTCACAGGAATTAGGGGCCCAATTAGCACAAGTGATTCGTCCTTATGCTGCCTTGATTGGTGTCAAAGTCGCGGCCCTAATCGGCGGCGCAAACGGAAAGCGCCAAGCTGACAAGTTGAAGAAGGAAAAGCCAGCCGTTGTGGTTGGAACTTTGGGCCGTATCCAGACCATGATTGATGGGAAGGCCTTGAAGACGAATCACTTCACGATGTTGGTTGTCGATGAGGCGGATGCGACTTTGACAGAGGAACACGCGGCGGAGTTGGAGAAACTAGCGGATAACTTACCAAACTTGCAGCAGGTTTCTTTGTTCTCAGCTACCTCCGGGGTTGATTTAGCCTGGGTTGAACGACTCTTTGGGCAATCGGTTAAGCCAGTTTCTGTTGGCCAGCGTTCACCAGAAACCATTGATCACACTTTCCTTCACGTGGATGGCCGTGCCAATCATAAGGTCTTGATTGAATTGGCTCGTCGTCACGTGCAAGCTTTGGTCTTCTTTAACTCGATTAACGCCTTGGTTGCTGCACAGGCTGCCTTGCGCCATGAGCACGCTTCTGTGATGTCGGTTGGAAACAACGAGAAGTCCCATTTGAAGCGGGCAGATGCCTTGCAGGCCTTTAAGAAGGGTAAGTTGGACTTGCTCTTGGCAACGGACGTTGCTGGCCGTGGATTGGATATTACGGGATTGCCACTGGTGGTTAACGCTCAGGTTCCACGGAACTTAACGACATACTTGCACCGTTCTGGCCGTACCGGTCGTGCTGGTCAACGTGGCCAGGTCTTGACGCTTGGAAACGATCATGATATTCGAATGCTGAAGCAGTATTTGCCGGATGAATTGGAATTGAAGAAGTTTTCATGGGAATCGGTTGCCGATAAGAAAAGGTCAGTTGCGCCAGTCGTTTCTGATGAACCGGCTGCTGTGTCCATTGCGTCGACAAAACGAGTGAAGTCAGCTACGCCTAAAGCCGCTGACTCGGACTCTGTTAAGAAGCCTGGACAGGGTTATGCAGCTCGAAAGGCAGCGCAACGCAAGCAAGAAGACCCAAAGACTTTGAAAAAGGCGAAGCAAAAGCACCAGGCTCGTAAAAAGAAGAATAAGGGAAAGCCAAAGTGGGCTCAGAAACGAGATTAATTTTTTCTGATTGTTCATTTGGAGAGGCTAATAATGAATAATAAATTACACGATCGTATTAAAAAAGATTATGAAGGCGGCCTCTATAGTCGTAACTATGACTACAAAACGGAATCAAATGTCTATGGCCAAAACACTCTAAAGGAGTTACGTGCTGACTATGCTTCTGGTGCACAGAAATTCCGGGAGGATTTACGGAACGGCCATGTCCGCCATTGGCATACCTTTCCATTATTACGTGTGGCTAACCGTTTGATTGGTGGTCGTATGCAAGAAACGATTGATTTTATTCGTGGTTATAAGGATGAGGCGAAGAAACCTCATTAATAAAAAAGCAGCAACCAAAAGGTTGCTGCTTTTTGTGTGCATTATTGTTTTGCTTGATGCTTTGTTAAGAAGTAGAAAGGAACGGCTAGAATGAGTGCGCCTAATCCCCAAATGAGGTTCTTGCTTTCGACGTGGAAGAGTAACCAGAAAGAGGCAAGAAGTGCCAAAATTGGAATGACAGGACCGAATGGGATGCGGAATGCTTTATCAGAGCGGGCCATCGTTTTACGAAAGACGAGTACGGCAATGATAGTTGGAATGAATTGCGCAAAACGGGAAACGGCAGAAATTTGTGCTAGGACTGCAAATGACCCTGAGTAGGCAATCAATAGTGAAATGCTTGATGAAACGAGAATCGCTGCAAAGGGAGCATTGCGACGGTTACGCTTTGCTAGAAAGGATGGCATCATCTTGTTTTCGGCAAGTGCCAGCCCTGAGCGAGGGGAAACGAAGGAAGAGGCTAAGCAGATTCCTCCAATCGAAACGATTGTTCCGAAGGAAATGATATTGGCCCCAAAGTTTCCAGCTACAGCCTGGAAGGTATCCTTTAGTGGAACGGTTGATGTGGCTAGCTTATCACCCAGCACACCAATCGATGTCACCATGACTAAGATATAGACGACAACGACGGTACCAAGAGAAATGAGAAGGGCTTTTGGTAGGTTCTTTTGAACGTCCTTCATGTCTCCGGCGGTAATTACCACACGTTCAAAACCAGAGAAGATGTAGAAGAGGGTAATGGCCGCTGTGGCAAAGTTTGGAATCGTGGTGAGTTTTTCAACAAAGAATGGATCGAAGTGAGTTGGCTTGATGAAGAATAGTCCGACAATAATCACCAAGAAGATGGGTACTAGTTTTCCAACGGTAACCACGTTTGAAATGATGGTGGTTAAACGTACACCCGAAAGGTTTAAGCAGACTAGGCAGAGGTATAGAACCGTAATGATAATGTTTTTACTAGTACTGTCCGCTAAAGCAGGAAAGATACCACCAAGTGCTGTTGCAAAGGCCGTGTACATCGTTGCTTCAGCGATAATCCAAATTGCCCATGTAACGAAGCCAACTTCATAGCCGACAAAGTGGCCAAAGGCCTCACGGGCGTATACATAGGCACCGCCAGTTTCCTTGAAGTAGGAAGCACATTCGGCAAAACACATGGCGATGAAGAAGGCTAAGCAGCCGTCAAAGAGTAAGACTAAAATACTGGCCGGTCCGAAAAGGCGCATCCCAGTGGAAGGAAGTAAAAAGATACCTGATCCAATAATAGCGTTAATTCCAAAGAGTATGAGGCTGATGAAGCCCATTTTTTGTGTGCTTTTCTTTAGTTTTGGCATGAAATGAACTTTCTGTGGTTGGGCCTTTGGACTCCAGGCAGTTTAAAGTAAATAATGTATTAGACTTTTCTAATGATACGAGTCGAAAGCCCTACTGTCAATGAATTTTATTAATATTTTTATTCTTTTTAAATATTTAAACAAAAAGTCCTGTAAGCACTTTGACTTACAGGACTAAAAATTAAATTATGCTTCATGATGATGCTTTGTAAGGAAGTAGAATGGGACAGCGACAACAAGTGCGCCTAGACCCCATGCTAAGCTTTTTACGTCGACGTGCCAAAGCAACCAGCCTGAAACAACGAGAGCTAGAAGCGGGATGGCTGGACCAAAGGGTACGTGGAATGAGTGCTCCACGCCCTTCTTGGTCTTACGAAAAACCAAGACGGCAATGATGGTTGGAATAAATTGGGCGAAGCGGGAAACGGCAGAAATCTGTGCCAAAACCGCAAATGAACCAGAGAAAGCAATGAACAGAGAGACCGTTGATGAAGCGATGATGGCCACAACCGGTGCATCGTGCTTGTTCTTCTTAGCCAAAATGGCGGGCATCATTTTACTTTCAGCCAGGGCAACACCGGAACGTGGTGTGATAAAGGAAGAGGCCACACAGATACCACCAATGGAAAGGAGGGTACCAAATGAAATGAGGTTAGCACCGAAGTTTCCAGCAATCACTTGGAAAGTGTCTTTCAGTGGAACCGTTGATGTTGCTAGCTTATCGCCAAGGACACCAATGGAAACGGTCATTACTAATGCGTAGATGACAACGACGGTACCAAGCGAAATGAGAAGGGCCCGTGGTAAGTTTTTCTTTACGTTTTCCATTTCACCGGCGGTAATGACAATGGCCTCAAAGCCGGTAAAAATGTAGAAGAGCGTAATGGCCGCAGCGGCAAAGTGTGGTGTTGTCGTTAACTTTTCGACAAAGAATGGATCAAAGTGGCTGGGTTTGATGAAGAACAATCCGCAGATAATAATTAAGAAGATTGGTACGAGCTTTCCAACGGTTACAATGTTTGACACCATTGTGGTTAGGCGAACACCGGCAATGTTTAACAGAGCCAGGCTAACAAAGAGGATGGTGATAATAATGTTTTTGGCAAGTGGTGTTGCTAAGGAGGGGAAGGTACCGCCTAAGGCCGTAGCAAAAGCGACATACATTGTTGCTTCAGCAATGATACGAATGGCCCAGGTAACAAAACCGACCTCGTAACCAATGAAGTTACCAAAAGCTTCCTTGGCATAAATATAGGGCGCCACCCGTTTGCTTAAAGTAAGAGGCACATTCGGCAAAACACATGGCAATTAAGAAGGCTAAGGCACCGTCAAACAGTAAGACGAGGATACTTGCCGGGCCAAATAGCTTCATACCAGATGATGGTAGTAAGAAAATACCCGATCCAATAATAGCGTTGATTCCGAAGAGAATCAGGCTAAAAAAGCCCATCTTTTGAACAGTTGTGGTCTTATTTTGCATTCATTTTCTCCTGGACAATTTCGAAGAAGTGTTCAAAAAGGTTCTTTTCCTCTGGCATTGATTCCCAGAGATTTTCAGGGTGCCACTGAACGGCAAAAACACCGTCTTCTTGGCTTTCAATGGCTTCTGGAATACCGTCTTTGGCCTTTGCGACAACGCGTAGCCCCTTGCCAATCCTTTTCAAGCCCTGGTGGTGGCGGGAATTGACTTTGGCTTCTTTACCGAAAACTGGAGCCAAGAATGAGTCATCCTCGATTGCTACGGTATGAACGGGTAAGAACCCGCGGGCAGCTTGGCTATGCTGCAAAGGCTCTTGTTCGTATTGGCTGGTGAGGTCTTGGTAGACGTTTCCACCGTAGTAAATGTTAATCAGCTGAGCGCCACGGCAAATGCCAAGAACGGGCTTGCCCGCCTTCCTTGCTTCGTCAATGATAGCGTATTCGAAGTCATCACGGGCGGGGTAGGTCGTTCCAATTTTAGCATGGGGTTCTTCACCGTAAAGTAGCGGTGAAACGTCTGGGCCGCCAGGGATGATGACTGCATCAACCATGTCGACGTAGTCCTTGGCCATTTTCTTTTTGGCAATGGGGAAGGCAACGGGAACGTGGTTAAAGTCCATCATCACATCGACCAATGGCTTAGGTACGAAGCTGGCCAACTGTAGGTTGATAATGTCAGTTTCTAAAAGGTTAACGTCACAGGTAATACCGATTTTCATAGGGTTTTCTCAACTTATCTTTTTATTTCGTTTCATTAAATGAATTACTGAAGCGATAAATTATTAGTATTTTTAGTATAGAACAAACTTGGTTGTTTCAAAATATTAATTAAAAGAATATCTGGAAAAGGGGAGAAATGCCGCATTCTTTATTAATAGATTAAAAATAAGGTGTTGTCTTCTTTCTAATACGAAAAGCAGCCGGAATCCTATGATAAAATGGAAGAGATATCCTTTATAATGGGTCCATTAAAAGGTGAAGGAGAGGAACATGCCAGAGCTACCCGAAGTTGAAACGGTCCGTCGTGGGCTGACTAATTTAGTAAAGGGTGCCATCATCCGCAAGGTTGAGGTTCCATATCCAAAAGTGGTGACATCTGATTTGACTGAATTTAAATCAGACCTCGTCGGTCGGACAATTGAAAAGATTGACCGTCGCGGAAAGTACTTGCTCTTCCGCTTTTCAAATAACCTTACAATGGTGTCACACCTTCGAATGGAAGGACAATATTCAGTGGAACCTGAGGGCGCCCCTCTTCGCAAGCATACCGAGGTTGTTTTTCACCTCGAGGACGAGCGACAGCTCTTTTATAACGATACCCGCCGCTTTGGCCGCATGACGCTGGTTAAGACGGGGGATGAGTTGGTAACTGTGTCCGGCTTGAAGGATTTAGGGCCTGAACCAACGGAAGAAGATTTAAAGCTTTCTTATTTGAAAGAAATCTTTAACCGGAGTCATCGTATGGTGAAAACTTTCTTGTTGGACCAGTCAAACATTGCTGGATTAGGAAACATTTACTGTGACGAGGTTCTCTGGATGTCTAAGATTCATCCAGAAACGACGACAGATAAGTTATCGGACCGTAAGTTGTCTGAATTACGCAAGAATATTATTGCTGAAATTAACCGGGCGACTGCCCACCACGGAACAACGGTCCATTCTTTCTCCAATATTTTTGGTGAAACGGGCCAGTTCCAAAACGAACTACAAGTATATGGCCGGGCAAAGTTACCCTGTCTACGCTGTGGCACGACTTTGGAAAAAATCAAAGTCGGCCAGCGAGGCACGACTTTTTGCCCCAAGTGCCAGGTAAAAAAAGTATAAATTAAAGGTACTATGACAGAACTTCCAGTGATTTCACGC
The DNA here is from genome assembly GCF_900112405.1 of Fructobacillus durionis. GTDB lineage: Bacteria > Bacillota > Bacilli > Lactobacillales > Lactobacillaceae > Fructobacillus > Fructobacillus durionis. The sequence goes on from NZ_FOLI01000001.1 coordinate 80,698, forward strand.
CGTCGTGTCAAAATAACGGCTAAAAAACAATTGAAAGAAAACTTTAGAAACGTCCTCAAGGGGACCTGGCCACTCGTGATTTTGCAGATCATTCAGACCTTGTTAATCTTGGCGACAGCCTATTTGATGTACGCTGGTTATGTCATTTCGCCATCGAATAGCAAGGATGATTTGTATTTGTCCAAGACATTCTTTTCATCATTAGGGCTTCTGTTAACTTGGTCAGCCAAGTGGGCGGTGATTGACAGCTTCCAGAAGCCTGAGGTGAAGCGGGGATGGTCTTCTGCTCTGCAAGGATTTGCGCCAAAGCGCTTTTTCCAAGCCTTCTTATTGGCCTTTGTGCAGAAGATTTTGCTCTTCTTCTGGTCATTAGTCATCCTATTGCCAGCCATTATTAAGCGTTTCTCTTACTCGCAAACATACTATGCTTATAAGATGGATTTACTCTTTGACCGTTCGCAAAAGTCATTGACGGATTACATCACGATCTCCCGTCGTGTGATGTCCGGGCGCAAGCGTGAGTTATTTCTACTAGAGTTGTCTTTCATTGGCTGGCACCTACTTGGCATCTTGACGGCAGGTTTAGCCTATATTTTTGTGACACCATACATCAACACCTGTCGGGTAGTATACTCAACACAGGTTTTTGCTCAAGCAATTGAAGGAGTTCGAAAATGAGAGTAATCGCGATTACAGGCGGGATTGCCTCGGGTAAATCCGCGGTGACCAATCAAATTAGAATGGCGGGGTATCCGGTGGTCGACGCTGACTTGGTTTCACGACAGGTGGTCGAACCGGGTACGCACACGCTTGAAGAAATTAAGGAGACTTTTGGAGAAGACATTATTAAAAACGGTGTCTTGGACCGGAAATTATTGGGTCAAAAAGTCTTTGGAAACCAGGCACTGTTAAAGCAGTTAACCAAAATTACCGCACCAGAAATTCAATCTGCGATTCAAGACCAGTTATCCTTTTATAAAATAAAGGGCAAGTCACTGGTCTTTTGTGCTATTCCGCTTTTCTTCGAACAGCATTATGAAGAAACGGGGTGGTTTGATCAAGTGGTCGTGGTTAGCTCAAATGAACGCACACAGCTCGACCGTCTGATGGCTCGCGATCATTTAGATGAATGGGAAGCCCAATCACGTATTAAAGCGCAGCTGCCTTTGAAAACGAAAATGGGAAAGGCAGATGTGGTGATAGAAAACGACGGGACACCCGAAGAACTTGAAGCAAAAGTTGCTCATTATTTAAAGGAAGTGAAGGAGGGGTAAATGGTTGATTCGGTTGAAAACTTTCAGGCTGCAAAGCCACTTGTGATTGATCAGTCTTCAAGCATTCAGCCGGAAGATTTATCAGTTCTATTTAATTTATACCTTCCTTTTTTGGGGGCTAAGGCCTACGCCCTTTACCAGTTTTTCTACGAAGAAAAGAAGGGGGCGGGCCAGGTACCAGCTTCCTTTCAAAATCACTATTTAATCCTGGATTCACTGTCTTTGTCTGCTCCAGACTTCGTCCGTGCTCGAAAAGCCTTGGAAGGGCTGGCATTGTTGAAATCCTACCAGGGACAGCAGATGGGCCAGGAAAAGATGCGTTACGTTTTGCAAAAGCCATTGTCAGCAGCGGCTTTCTTTAAAGAAGACCTGCTTTCCGGCTTGCTCTTTCACTACGTTGGTGAGGAACGTTATTTGGCCCTTGCCAAGCGCTACCAGCAAAATGCTGGCCCAAGGCTAAATGCTGAACAAGACGTTTCGGCTTCTTTCCTTTCTGTTTTTGATTTGCCAGAGAGCTCTCAGAAACCGAAAGTTGCCTTGAATGATCAGGCTGCTGAACGTCCTCGAACCGGTTTCAGCCAGTTAAGCTTTGACTTTGACGGGATGGCCGAGCTGGTGCACGGGACAACTGTTGATAAGATTCAGAAGGCCCGTGAACTGATTCTTACACAGCAGGTTCTTTATGGTTTGAACGAAGCGGAGATGGCAACGGCCGTAACCCGCTCCATTAACTTGGATGACCATGAAGTCAACAAGCAAGCCTTCCTAGCCTATCTCGCACAAACTTGGGCTTCAAAGAAGCAGGAAAAGCAGTTAGCAGAGATGGAAAAGTCGCCGGCGGTAGACAGCAAAGAACAGCCTGTAGCCCAGCCAGCACAGAGGACTGGTAATAAGAAGCTGGCAGGCCTTTATCGGGCGGCCAATGAACTATCACCAATTGACTTCATTTGGCAGATTAAGCAGCAAAATTCTGGTTATGTGACCCAAAACGAGCGGCGAATGTTAAACGATTTGGTTGCCAACCGTATCTTACCGGTACCAGCCATTAACATGTTAACCTACTTAATTTTGGTGGATATGGACCAAGCTGATTTGAAGCGGAACTTACTAGATACCATTGCAAATTCATGGGCGAAGGCAGGTGTTCGCACTGCAGAAGATGCTTTTGCAGCGATTATGGCGCATAATAAAAAGAGCAAAGAACGGACCAGCCAACCAAAGAGTGGTTGGAATCGTCAGCCAGTTAAAAAAGAGCCGGCCTTTACTTCAAACGAAGCGGCTAGCCAGCAGAAGGTTGATTCTGATGCGGTGAAAGACGCTTTGAAATTAATGAAAAACTATAAGACAAAGGACTAAGATTTATGCAGGATTTGGCAAGTGTTTTAAAAGAATTTTCGAAGCGCTACCCTGCTATCGGAAATGACAAAGCGGCAGCAGCCTTTGAAGCGGTTCAGCAGGATCAAGATATCCGTGACTTCTGGACAGAAAACCAGGCAAACTTGAAACCAGATGCCCTGGTTGTTTCCATGACGGACTTGTTTGAATTTGTTCGTGAAAAAAAGCGTTCGGCGGATGGAAAGCCGGCCCTTTACCCGGGCTATCGGCCAACTTTGGTTGTTGAAAAGGGCTACCCACACGTGGCCTATGAACCAACGGAAGAAACGAAGAAGAGTCTTCGTCAAGCAGCCTTGCTCCGTTCGATTGCGGTTCCAAAGTCGGTTGCGAAAGCCGATTTGAATCAAATCGTAGAAGAAGTTGGTTCGGATGAAGGACGCGCGCCTGCCGTGGCGGCCGTTGTTTCGACTTTCTCAGCCTTGGTTAATCAGCACGAAAACGGTGGCCAAGACTTCGTTCCTGGTGTTTACCTTTCGGGTGACTTTGGCGTTGGAAAGACCTACTTGATGGGGGCCTTTGCAAACGCCTTGGCCTACAACGGCATTGGGGTCATGATGGTTCACTGGGCAACTCTAATTGAGCGCTTGAAGGGTTCATTTGGAAACAATGGGGACCAGTCGCTTTTGGATTTGATTGACGAAGCGAAGAAGGCGCCGGTTTTGATTTTGGATGACCTTGGTGCGGACACCTTATCATCATGGTCCCGTGACTCCGTTTTGGCTGTGATTCTGGAATACCGGATGCAGCACGAATTAACGACCTGCTTTACTTCCAACTTTGATTTGAACTCTTTAGAAAAGTATCTTAGTCAGACCAAGGACGGGCAGGAGCCAGGTAAGGCCGCTCGTTTGATGCAACGTGTGCTGTACCTTTCAAAGCCGGTCGCTATGGCAGGTAAAAACCGCCGTTTGGACCGCTAACTCGAATTTTCTCTCATAAAGAAGGCTTTATCATGACAAAACATTGGCGAAAAATACTCCTTATTGCAGCGATTACATTGGCCTGCTTTTTTCTGGGTCGTTTGGATAGCTTTTGCTACAAGCAACCAGTGGGGCAGGTGACCGCTGTTAAGACGGTGGCATCCGATGAATCAACGGATGAACATGAAAATGAAGACCGTTCTTACACACAGAAGCTGACCGTAAAGCTTCTGAACCGTTCTGGCCAAACCGTTACGATTAAAAACGACTACTACGCCTCGCATGCCGAATCTGATCAATACCATGTTTTTGATCAGATTTTGCTACACAAGACCTCCTCTGGCTACCAGGTGGATATGCCGAAGCGGGATTCCTTGCTCTTTGCTTTGTTAGGTTTCTTATTCTCGGGACTCTACTTCTCGATGAGTCGACGAAAGTTCTCTTTCTTAGGCCTATCAATCATCGTAAACGCTGGCTTATTCATCCTAACGATTATCTGGGATGCTTCGGCTCGCGCACTTCCAGTGCTACCGGTCTTTTCGGTTTTGGCTGTGGTCCTTTCTGGCCTAGCGTTGTACTTTGTCTTGGGGCACGGTCTACAGGCTTGGATAACCTGGTTAGCAACAGTGATTGCCACATTATTGGCACTCTTGGCCATGGCCATCGTGATTGCTTTAACCGGGGCGACCGGTGTGCACTTTGAAACCATGTCCTATGTCACCCAGGTACCGCAACCCGTCTTCTATGCCCAAGCTGTGATTGGGGTGCTGGGTGCTGTCATGGATGAATCCGGGGATATTGTTGCCGGACTCTTCGGATTACAACGTGAATCTGCCGACCGTTCTTTCTCAGACTATTGGCAGGCCGGCCTATCCGTGGGACGTGAAATTTTAGGAACATTGACCAACGTCTTGTTCATGATTTTCATTGCCGAAACCATTCCGATGGTTGTCTTAATGCTCCGTAACGGTAATAATTGGTCTTACATTTTGGATCAAACGATGAACCTTGGTATTCTACAGACCGTGGTTTCTGCTCTTGGAATCGTCTGGGCGGTACCGGTCACGGCCTTCTTAACGGCGACGCTTTTGACGCGAAAGGAGACAGCAAAATGAATGGGATTTTTGTTTTAATTCTGCTACTTTTGATTTCGTTGCTGTTCGTTGGTGGTAGGCAGGGTGCCTTAACTTTCTTAGGCCTCTTCTTAAACTGTATTTTGATTTTCTTATTGATTACTCTGGTTAACTGGGGCTTTACGCCAATGGTTGTTCTGCCCATTATGGCGGTTCTCATCTTATCGGTGGCTATTTATCTTTCAGCTGGCCGTCAGAAAGTCCTGGCCATTACTTGGAAGACTTCGGTCCTCGTGCTGCTGCTCATTATGGTCTCAGCCTATTTGGCACAGCATCTGGGACATCTACAGGGATACACCTTGGAGAACTCAGATGAGTTGGAGGGATTGTCCTTAGCGGTCGGAATTGACTTTTCAAACCTGGCCATTATCGTCATGGTCATTTCAGCCCTTGGAGCGATTGCGGAAGCGGCCATGGCGGTAACTGCCGATCTCTTTGAAGTGGTGGAGCGAACGCCAGACATTACTTTGGATAATTTGAAAGCTCAGGGTACAACCATTGGTTCACAGATTCTTGGGACGGCGATTAACACCTTGTTCTTTGGAATGTTAGGGGCTAATATTCCACTTCTCGTTTGGTTCTTCCGTTTGCACTATTCTGCAGCTGAATTCATGAACGGAAAGCTCTTAATCTTTGAAGTCGTCACGATGCTCCTGGGAATGATTGGTATTATGTGCTCAATCAAAGTGGCGATTTTCTTTGTTGAACATGCTTTCCATAAGGAAGGAAGAGGTATTTTAAATGAATCAGACCTTTAGTCTTATTGAAGAAATCACTCGAAACGACGGTAGTATCTACTACGAACTAGGTAATGTCACGGAGAACTCCCGCGCCGAGTACGCTGCTGACCACGGCTTTATTAAGATGGTTCGTATTTTAAAGATGAACGTGCCCCGTTCATCCCACTTGCTAAAGGTGGAAGAATATCTAAACAAAACCTACGAGCAGTTGCCAATTGAAGCCGACCACTTTGATGAATGGGTGAAGCCGGAAGAGATTCAAAAGGAAATGCAGCAGGTTCTTCTCGACAACAAGCTAGGATAAGTGAACCTTTTCATTTATTCGCTTTTAATTGCTTGAAAAAGTCAGAAAATTTCTTTATAATCATAAGCGTTGTTAAACGCTTGATGGTGGTATAGCCAAGCGGTAAGGCATGGGTCTGCAACACCCTGATCACCGGTTCGATTCCGGTTACCACCTTTTCGGCCATTTTCTAGGATTCCTGGAAGGTGGCCTTTTTTTGTTCCAATAAAAAAGAGCGCCTCGGTACTCTCAAATACATTCTTACTTCTTCTTATTAATTTCATCCAACTTTGCATCAATCTTATTTAAACGGTTTCGCAGTTCATCAATGGTTTTATCTTCCTGCTGCTGGGTGAAGAAGGAGGTTACCGTACTGGAATGGTTCCAATCAGCCCGATGCCCAGAAACATGAGAACAATGGCGATGCTGCGTCCGACTTCGGTCTTAGGAGAGATATCACCGTAACCCACTGTTGTCACTGTGACAACGGGCCACCAGAGGGCATTACCAAAGTTCGTATCTTCGGCCAACGCGTAGATGCCGGCTGAAATCATAATCAATACAAGTGTAAAGGTCATCAAATAGATGAAACCGTTAGTATTGAGGAACTTATCGATGTTCCTTTTGAACTGGACGCTAAAGCCGATAATACGGACGAAACGTAGTAGTTTCAAAATTTTATTTGCTCGTGAAATACGGAATAGCGTAAAGAAGGCGTCGAAGGGAATAATGGCTAATAAATCGAAGATATTGGCTTTGAAAAAGGCCCACTTATTTTTGGTTTGTGTGAATCGGACAATGTAGTCAATCCAGAAGAAAAGTAGGATGAGTCGATCAATCAGGAAAAACGGTGCTTAATAAATTGAAATCAGACCTGCAATATCCAGTCCCGCTAATGATATTGAGATGAGTGCTAGCAGCCCTACAACTGCGTGATATAACTTTTTCATAAAATGACCTCTTAGATGGGTGGTTAAGAAGGCTATGATTTAGTCTTGAAGTTTTGTCTTTTCTTTCATTGTAACGCAATGAGACAAATATGTACGCCCGGTGGGGGCATGGTGTTAGTTAGCAAAAGTCGTGTTCTTGACTTTCCAATCTTCCAACTTGATGGTCACCCAGAATCCGTAAATACCGATTGTGATAATCATAAAGAAAAGCCACTTGATCCAGTTACCAAATAGTCCGCTGGCAGTTCCATGGAATCGAAGGCGGCGACCTTCGACAACGGTATGGTTAATCTTCCAACCGTAAATCCAAACTAAGGCAAGGGGATAAAGAATGCCTAGTGTACAGATAGTGATAATAAAGCCAAGAATTCGCCAACCGATGTAAGAAGCTAATCCACCATCAAAGAATGAGTTGCGACCAAATTTACTTTCCAAAATACTTCTCCTAACAGCTTTTAGCGTGGTTCAGACTGCTGCACGTTTTTTGATGCTTCATTCAATGTAACATAATCTGACGGTACTAAAAAAGAAGGCCATGCGGCCTTCTTAAAATAATAGCGATTCACTTTAGTCGTCCAAGTGTTCCAAAGTTTGCTTGTAGGCATCGATGTAGGCGAACATGGCACGTTCACCGTCAATGCTTGTGTCACTGTCGTTCTTCTTGGCCATGTCGATACGCGCTTGAACAGCTAGCTTGGTAATCATCATTGCAAAGTCGTGTGCTCGTTCTTCTTTACTAATCATAAAAGTTTCTCCTTTTATCAATATAAAATTAATGTTTTATTACTTAAAGGATAACAAAAGTAGACGACTTTGTGATAAATATCTGCAGTAAAAAGACACTTTCTTAGAAATAGTGGACTAAATTCTAATGAAAAAGCTTAAATTTATCGTTTTTTAGAATATAAAATGTTCAAAAAAACACAAAATTGTTAATTATAAGAATACATCGCCTTTATAAAAAGCATTTATCAAGATAAAAAATGCACAAATTCCTTTTGGAAAAAGTAATAACTCTAATAAGTATGTTATAATATCTTTAAATTATTCAAGCGAGTAATAGAATAGGAGAATGAATTCATGGGAATGCGTGTTGATAACTACGTTGATCCGAAAGATAAGAAACCAGTTGATGCTAAGCGAATCAAGATGTTGAAGCTCTTTTCAAAGGTGGCCACGGCTACTTGTATCTTGATGTACGTTTCTTACATTCCACAAATTATGTCAAACTTCTCTGGGAACCCTGTTAACCCTGTGCAGCCTGCCGTTGCGATGATTAACGCGACCCTTTGGACGGGTTATGGTTGGTTGAAGACTTATAAGGATTGGCCAATCATCATCTCAAATATTCCAGGTGTGTTCTTCGGATTGGTAACGATTGTGACGATTTACGTTCACTAAAATTATTTTTTATTGAAAAAGCAGCACGTTTTCGTACTGCTTTTTTGTCTGCTTTTCTTTTCAATTAGGCAGGTGGTAAAATAATGCTTATTGAGATGGGAGGAAAGTAGGATGCCGTTAACATTAACCGATAAAGTCAGTGCCTTATCAGGCGTTGGACCCAAGCGCGAGCAGGCCTTGCAAGACTTAGGTATTTTTACCATTGATGATTTGCTGTCCTACTATCCTTACCGTTATGACGATTTAGGCGAGCGCCTGCCATCCGAAACTCTGGATGGGGAAAAGGTCACCTTTAAGGGTGTGATATCCACACCAGCCGTTGTCCGCCGTTATGGGAAAAGGTCACAAACGGCGATTGGACTGCTCGTTGACCGTGAAAACGTTCGGGTGACTTTTTTCAACCAACCTTGGATTGCTAAAAACTTAGAAGTCGGTCAAGAGGTAGCGGTATACGGCACTTATAACGCGGCGAAGGCGGCTTTGACGGCGATTAAATTGGTACCTGCTTCCATTGACGGTCTTGCGCCAATTTATCCAGTGTCAAAGGCTATTAAGGCTAAGACAATTGCAGAGCTAGTGGAACAAGCTTGGGGACAGCTGCGAGGGAGCTTGCCTAACCTGGTGCCAACGGCTCTTCGTGAAAAGTACCGCCTGCTCGACAAGAACCAACAAGTTGAGTACTCTCACTTTCCAAAGGATAAAGTCGAATCCAAGGCTGGTCGTCGTTCGGCTGCCTTTGAGGAGTTTTTCCTCTTTCAAATGCGTTTGCAACTGATTAAGCAGGCGGATCAGCGCTTTTTAGGGGAAGCACTGAATTATGATAAAAAACAGGTTGCGGACTTTATTCAGTCCCTACCTTTTCAGTTGACCGGTGCTCAGCAGCGGGTGGTTGATGAAATTTTAGCCGACCAGGCAGCGCCCCAGCACATGAACCGCTTGTTGCAGGGAGATGTTGGTTCTGGTAAAACGGTGGTGGCCGCCATTGCCATGTACGCTGCGGTAACCGCTGGTGCCCAGGGAGCTATCATGGCGCCAACTGAAATTCTGGCTCAGCAGCATGCGAAAGGCTTAGCCAAGTTATTTGAGTCTGCTGGTATCCACCTGCGGGTGGAACTGCTGACATCGGGCTTGAAGGCGGCGCAACGCCGACAAATTTTAGAGGACCTCGAATCGGGTGATATCGACATTGTTGTTGGAACCCATGCCCTGGTGCAAGACGGCGTTTACTTCCACCACCTTGGTGTGGCAGTCATTGACGAGCAGCACCGTTTCGGTGTGAAGCAACGTGCCAAACTTCGTGAAGGGGGTGTGAACCCGGATATCCTAGCGATGACGGCAACGCCAATTCCAAGAACCTTGGCCATTACGGCTTATGGTGAAATGGAAGTTTCCATTATTGATGAATTGCCAGCCGGCCGTAAGCCAATCATTACCAGCCAACTTTCAAACCGTCAGTATGATCAAGCCATTGATTTATTGAGAGCGGAGTTGGCTAAGGGGGCCCAGGCCTACGTGGTGACGCCCTTGATTGAAGAGTCCGAAACATTGGATGTGCAAAACGTGACAGCGGTCTACCAAGAGTTACAAGAAGCTTTGCCAGACTATACGGTGGGACTTTTGCATGGCCGTTTGCCAAAGGAAGACAAGGACGTCTTAATGGCCGGTTTTGCTAATAACGACGTGCAAGTTTTGGTTGCAACGACCGTGATTGAAGTTGGGGTCGATGTGCCAAACGCTTCGATTATGTTAATATTAGATGCTGACCGTTTTGGCCTGGCCCAGCTCCATCAACTCCGTGGACGTGTTGGTCGAGGAGACCGACAGTCCTACACGGTTCTGCTGGCCGATCCGAAGACCGACTACGGGAAGGAACGCTTGGCCGCCTTGGTGCAAACGACAGATGGTTTTGAATTAGCCCAACGTGATTTGGAGTTGCGTGGTTCTGGTGATATTTTGGGAACCAAGCAGTCGGGAATGCCGGACTTCAAAGTCGGGGACCCGGTTAAGGATTTGACCATGTTGACGATTGCCCAGGAAGAAGCGTTGAAACTTGTTCGACAGCCCGACTGGGAACAAGAGGTGGATAATCAGGCCTTGGTCGATAAGTTATCGACGACAATGGCTGCTTACCGCCATTTTGATTAAATATTGTTATTTAATTGAAAAAAGATAGCAAAGTGCTATCGCTAAAATAATGATTATTGAACGTAGATACATTTAAAGGAGAATTGCTGTGATTAAGATTGCCATTGATGCCATGGGTGGGGACTTTGCCCCTGATGAAATTGTAAAGGGTGTTGAAATGGCCCGTGATCGTTACCCAGAATTGGAATTCCAACTCTATGGTACGGAATCAAAGGTTAAGCCTCTTATTCAAAAGTCAGACCGCATCACGTTGATTGCAACGACTGATGAAATCGAAATGGGTGAAGAACCCGTGAAGGCAATGAAGAACAAGCCAGATTCTTCAATGGTTCGTGCAGCGACTGCTGTTAAAAATGGGGAAGCGGATGCTTTCTTTTCTGCTGGAAACACTGGGGCAATCTTGGCTTCAGCCATCTTTATTGTTGGCCGTATGCGTGGTGTAGAGCGTCCAGCCTTGGCCTCTGCTTTCCCAAGCTTTGGTGGACAACATGATGACTTTGTCTTCATGGACTTGGGCGCCAATGCTGAAAACAAGCCATCTCACTTGTACCAATATGGTATCTTAGGTTCTTTTTATGCGGAATCCGTTCTTGGTATTTCAAACCCACGTGTTCGTTTGTTGAACAACGGTGGTGAAGAAGATAAGGGTGATGAAGTGCATAAGGCCGCTCACCAATTGATGAAGGATACGGATGCCTTCAACTTCTTGGGAAACGTTGAAGCACGCGAAATCATGGATGGAACGGCTGACGTGGTTGTTGCGGACGGATTCTCTGGAAACGCCACTTTGAAGGCTATCGAAGGAACGGCTTTGACCATGTTGGACCAGTTGAAGCAATCGATTAAGTCATCTGGTCTTCGTGGAATCTTGGGTGCTTTGCTCTTAAAGCCAGCCTTCAAGTCATTGAAGAGCAAGTTGGACTTCAATGAAAAGGGTGGTGCGGTTGTCCTTGGTGTTAAGGCGCCAGTTGTGAAGACTCACGGTTCTGCTAAGGCTGATGCAGTTGCTAATTCAATGGGCCAGATTCAAACAATGGTTCAAGAAGATTTGGCTGGTAAGACGGCTGCTTTCATCAAGGAAAATGCTGATAAGTTGAAGGTTAAGAAATCTGCAAAATAAAGTTCGCAAGCTCGGTTTTTTATGGTAGTATAGATTCGATTTGATTAAGCTTGAGGAGAGAACAATGGCCTTATCGAGGGAACAGATTTACGAGAAACTAGAATGCGAAGTAGCAAAGCGTTTTGAAGTTTCGAAGGACAAAATCGAGGGCGACCACGACTTTGTTAAAGAAATCGGTGCCGATTCTATCGACGTCGTTGAACTAGTTGTCGAAGTTGAGGATGAATTTGACATTGAAATTCCAGACGAAGAGCTGGATTCATTGACAACTCTAAATAAGGTGTCGGATTACGTTTATGAGCATCAGGGTAAGTAACTTTTTAAAAAAGTCTACACGGCCTGTGAAAACAAATACAACCTGGCAAAAGAAAATAGGGGCTCCTGAACAAGTTGCTTTACAAAAGCGGGTTGAGCAGGTGTCCCTTTCTGCCTTTGACCGGCCCTTTGAGCATCAGGCTGTTTTTAATTCCCGTTTGCAAACAACAGGTGGCCGTTACCACCTCTCTGATCATCATTTGGACTTCAATCCAAAGATGGCGGACCGGGACGACTTTGACGCAATTATTAAGCACGAACTCTGTCACTACCACTTGCACCGGGCAGGGCGGGGCTACCAGCATGCTAATCAAGATTTTAAAGGACTGTTAGCCCAGGTTGGCGGTAGTCGTTATGCGCCAGATATTGGGGCGGGTCGAACAGTCAAGAAAAAGTACCATTATCTGTGTGAAAATGGCCATGAATTTGATCGGGTGCGCCGGGTGGACACGAGGCGTTACCGCTGCGGACGCTGTCGTGGGCGTTTGCATTTAGTAAGTCATAGTAATTAGAAGGATGAAAAGAACATGTCATACACTTGGCTAAAAATTCTCTGGGCCTTTTTGAACTTATTGGCCTTTCCAAGTCTATTTCTCTGGACGTCACAGATTGATTTATCGATTCGGATGACACTTGTCCTAGCGACCGCTTTGTTCATTGTGTCAAACCTTTGCCTCGTTGCTATTTTGTACCTACAGTACAAAAAAGGGGATAAAGCGCAAGTCGAAGAGAAATGAAAATCCTTGTGATTGAATAAGAGATTGACAAGACCTAATCGTTTGCGACTAGGTCTTTTATTGTGCTATGATAAATGGCGGAATTAAGCGCTTACAAAAGAGGTTTTGAAATGGTTGAAGAAAAGAAGAACGCCACAATTTATGATGTCGCAGCAGCAGTTGGTGTTTCTCTTGCGACCGTTTCACGAGTGGTCAACGGATCTGAAAACGTTCGGCCAGCAACCCGTGATAAGGTCTTAGCTGCAATCAAGGAATTGGGCTACCGACCAAACGCCGTTGCTCGTGGACTAGCCTCAAAAAAGACGACTACGGTCGGGGTTGTCATGCCAGATATGACCAACCTCTTTTTCTCGGAGTTGACCCGTGGAATCGATGATGTTGCCCACATGTACCAGTACGATGTCTTGTTAACCAATACGGATGATGATCCAGAACGAGCATTAACTGCTATCCGAAATTTGGCTGATAAGCAAATTGACGGATTGATTTTCATGGGAAGTCAGTTGTCTGACAAAGTGCTGACAGCTATCCGCGCAACAGGCATTCCTGTCGTACTTGCAGGGTCAGTTGATAAGGATCAGCAACTACCATCCGTTAATATTGACTATAAGATGGCCTTTTCAGAAGTGACAGCACGCTTTCTTGAATCGGGTTATGACCGGGTTGCGTTAGTAACGGGTTCAGCTGACCGTGCCATTGATGTTGATTATCGACGCGCAGGCTATGAGGCCGCACTGCTAAAGGCTGGAAAGAAGCTAGATGAGGAGTTAATCTTCCCTGGCGCTCGTTCATATCAAGATGGGGTAAGGCTTGCCAAAGTCATTCGCGATGCGGATGCGAACGCCGCACTGGTTTACGATGATGAAGTGGCCTTAGGTGTCTTGAATGGTTTGCAGGATGAGGGCCTAAAGGTACCGGATGACTTTGAAATTGTATCAGCCAATAACACCACCTTTACGCTAGTTGCTCGTCCAGAACTTTCATCCATTGACCAGCCAAAGTATGATATCGGGGCCGTTGCCATGCGAATGTTAACAAAACTAATGGATAAGCAGGACCTCGGCGAGGAGCAAATCTTGCTTCCCTATACGATGGTTAACCGTTCTTCAACAAAATAAATTATTTTTAAAGGTCTGAATCCAATTCAGGCCTTTTTATTTAGAATGATAACAATTTAATTGCCTTTTGCTCCTTTGTCGCTTAAAATATTTAAAGGATTAATTTGGAGGAAAGTATTTTGAAAAATATTCGTTCACTATCACCATTCTCCTTGATGCTTTTGCTTACGTCATTTACGATGTCAATTTCACAGTCGACAATGACAACGGCCTACCCAATTTTGATGAAGCAGTTCGGTATTGATGCCGCTGCGGTTCAGTGGGTAACATCAGGGTTTATGGTGGCCATGACTTTGGTAATGCCAGTTTCGCCATGGTTGTTAGATAATCTTCATATGAAGAAGTTGTTAAATTTGATTATTGCGGTTTTCCTAGTGGGAACGGCAATTGCCATGGTAACGCCAAACTTTTTGGGTGTTGTTGTTGGCCGTTTGTTGGAAGGGGTGGCCGTTGGAGCGCTCTTCCCAACTTACCAGTCCGTCATCATGGAAAACACGCCTGAAGAACGGCGTGGAATTGCCATGGGTGCGGTTGGACTAGTGATGTCTTCTGCTTTGGCAGTGGGACCAATCGTTTCTGGAATTGTTTTGCAATTTGGAACCTGGCGTGTACTTTTCGCCTTCTTCTTCATTGTGTTACTTGTCTTGAGCATCTTCATGCAGGGACAAATTGAAAACACCCACCCAATGAACAAGCGTAACTTTGACTTTTTGTCATCCTTCTTGTTGATTGGATTTGCTGGAATCTTGTACACGGTTTCCATCTTGCCGGCGAAGGGCTGGTCAGTTGGTTTGGCTGCGACTTTGGCCGTATCGGTTATCCTCTTGGTCATCTTTGTCGTTCGCCAATTGAAGCAGGATAACCCATTCTTGGACTTGCGTGTCTTTGAGCACCAGGGATACTTGCCAGCCATGCTTTTGACCGGAATGTCTTATTCAGGTTTGATCACTGCCACAGTAATCATGCCTTTGTACTTCCAAAAAGTCTTTGGCTTAGCACCATTGTGGTCTGGACTTTTGATGATTCCAGCCGCTGCCTTCCTATCATACTTGAACCCTAAGTCGGGTCGCTTACTTGGACAAATCGGTTTGCGTCCTTTGGTTTTGATTGGTTCAACAATGATGTTGGCCGGTTACTTGACGCTCGCCATCTTTGGAACAAAGTTCTTGATTTTGGCCATTGCTGGCGCCATGTTGCTTGAGGGTGGAAACGCCTTTATCATGATGCCTGCCGTAACGGCCGCTTCAAACGCCTTGCCAAAGAACTTGATTTCACACGGTACTGCCATTATCACGACTATGCGTCAGTTGATTGGTGCCTTGTCAATTCTTATTGCTGGAATCTTGATTGGATTCTTCCACGGTGATCACAGCTATGGTAATTCATTGAACTTGACTGCTGCTTGGTTTGTATTGGTACCTTTGACTGGTTACCTTTTGGCAAGCCGTATTAAGACAACAAAAGAATAAATACAAAAGTCGGTTTTTGACCGACTTTTTTACTAGCTTTTGTATTCTTTCTCTCGTAAAATAGTTGGGATAAGAAAAAACAGGCAGGATGCATACATTTAGTTCATTGTGGAGGCTATTTTGGCAAAGAAACCTTTTTTAATTGGAATTACAGGTGGTTCTGGTTCGGGAAAAACCACTGTTTCCAAGGCTTTGATTACTCGTTTGGCGGATAATAACCCAATTTTGCTTCAGCAGGATGTTTATTATAAGGATCAGTCCGAAAAGCCAATGGAAGAACGGATGAAGACGAATTATGACCATCCAGATTCAATTGAAACGGACCTTTTTGTTTCGGATTTGAAGAAGTTGATTCGTCACCAATCCATCGATACGCCGGTTTATGACTATGCAGAACACACGCGTTCAAAGGAAACCACACACGTGGAACCTGGTGATGTGATTATTGTTGATGGTGTTTTGCTTTTCAACGATGAGCGTGTTCGTGATTTGATGGACTTAAAAGTCTATGTTGACACTGACGATGACATTCGTTTTATTCGTCGTTTGCAACGTGATACCCATGAACGTGGTCGTACGGTTGAGGGCGTAATCGAACAATATACAGCGACGGTTAAGCCAATGCACAACCAGTTTGTTGAGCCAACCAAGCGTTATGCTGATATCATTGTGCCAGAAGGTGGCGGAAACTACGTTGCCATTGACATGTTGATGAACCAGGCCATTGCCATGGTGAAAAAAGAAGATTAATCAGGAATGATTTTTCCTGAAAGAACAGCCAACGATGGCTGTTCTTTTTATTTAGAACGGCTCTTGAATTCTATATAGCGAGTGTTAAGATGAAGATAAAGAAGAAGGGAGTACGAAAATGACAAGCAAACGCGATGGACTAAAAGAAGATCGTCAATCATTTACGAATGCCCAAGAGAAAGCTGCGTTGAATCATGTGGCTGAGAAGCATGAAAAACACAGTGAGTCGCTTGAACATGCCAAGCATAAAGATGCTCGTTATGATAATGAGGCTTTTGAAGCTGAAAAGAAAGAATACGAGGGATAAGACTTATGAATAAGAATCATGAATTTGAAGCAGAAGATGCCAACCAGGTAGAGGGCGAGAAGCGCCAGGAAGAACGTCTGGAAAAGCAATCAGAATTTGACCTTTCGTCACATGAAGCACGTGAGAAGAAAGCAGAAGATAAGATTTGATAGTTGATTGAGTCATATAGAATATGTTGTGATTAAGTGAAGAGCTCACTAGGGTGTGCGTTGGCATACCGTAGTGGGCTTTTTTTATTTCCTAAAGGTTTCTGTTGCTACCCTTATGAAATAAAGGGTAATGGTAGATTACTCCTTGATTTCGGAAATGATACAAGATGATGAAAGCTCCATTTTGTTTGGAAGGAAGGGGTATTATGAAAATAAATAATTGTAATTTTAAGGAGGATTAATTGTGATTGTTCATAAACAAAAATTACCTGAAAAAAGTCCAACTTTATATATTATGGTTGTTGTGGCATGGGGATTTCTACTATTTGTGAGTGTTCCGGCAGTTCTTAGGGATGCCTTACATCAATCAAGATGGTATGCTAGTGTCTTTTTATTATTTGATTTAATTGTTATTTCTTATTTCTGGATCAATGGTATGAAGGATTTATTCTATATTTTTTATCGCTATGTCTTTGGAAAAAGTCGAACAGTCTGGGAATATACAACAATTCATGATTTTTCACACCGGCAGAGACTATTGAAAGAACAACCAAAAGTTGCTTTGATTTATGTAACTTGTAATGATTTTATACCGGATGCTTTGGATACCTGTATGAATCAGACCTATCCGAACACCCATACTTATATTTTGGATGATTCAACAGATTTTACTTACCAGCAAAAAATTGATGCTTTTAGAGAGAAGCATGAAAAAACCGACGTTATTCGGAGAAGTAAACATCTGGGATTTAAAGCTGGGAATATCAATCATTTTTTAAAAAAGTATGATAATTGGGATTACTTTGTATTATTGGATAGCGACGAAATTATTCCTAATAATTTCATTGAGGAATCAATTATGTTTTTCATGGAGGATGAAAAGCTGGGCATTTTACAAGGAAATCACGTTAGTACGAGAAATGAAAACCGTTTTATGAAACGATTTTTTCGAGGTGTTGATGCCCATTGGGCTACCTATCAGAGTGAAAAGGAACTCTATGGTTTTTTTATCTTTTCTTGGCCATGGTGCCTTAATTAGTAAGGCTTGTTACCGAGCCGCTGATGGCTTTCCAGAGATTGTTTCAGAAGACATAGCTTTTACAATGGAATCGGTTTTCAAGGGCTATCATGTTCGCTTTGCTAAGAGCATTATTTGTGAAGAGCAGTTTCCTGTTGATTATCCAGCCTTTTTAAAGCGTCAACATAAATGGGTTGGTGGAAGTCTTGAATTTATCAAGAATTACTTTTGGAAAATATTTAAAAGTACAGAGTTAGATTGGTTTCAAAAATTGGACATTCTACTTTTTGTGTTCAACCTACCATTAACATATTTATTTTCTTTATTTTTAGTAACCAATATTTTAATCATGCCATTATTAGGGGTAAGACCTAGCTATTCAATTTGGCTGTTAATTCCAACGTTCCTTTTTTATTTTTCGCCAATGTTAAATGATATTATTCATCAGGCGAAATTTGAACCTAGCATTTTAAAACAGTTCAAGTACTTGTTATCTAGCATGCTACTGTATGGATCAGTCTACTATACGACAGTTGCGGCATCAATGAAGTATTTGTTTACTGGGAAAGCAAAATTTGTTGTAACACCCAAATTTAATGATAATTATGGATTCTGGCAGAGCTTTTTTATGAATCAAGGGACCTTACTGTTTGTGCTTGCGTTGGTATTGATAAGTTGGGCTTTGACGGGAGGACTTTCTGGCGTCATTCTTTTGGTTGTTCCAGCAATTTCATCTGTTTATCTAACAGTTATGACAAATCATGAAAATGATTGGTTAGAGCAAATAGAGGATTATGATCATGACTAAATTTTTTAAGGATATTTTATATTGGCATTTTGGCTGGGAAACAGGTTTAATACCGGTTCTAGCCATTTTATCCGTTTTATTTGTAGTTGTAATGACGACAAATTGTATCGTGCGTTTGCATGTATTGTATCGATATATTTTAGATGATTTGAATCATCATAATCATCATAATCATCATGAATCGATGATGTCGTGATTCATGATAAATAAAAAGAGCATTCTAAATGCAGAATGCTCTTTTTATTTATTAGATTAAGATTGCCGTCGTGTTCCTTCAATGACATTACGCATTGTATCAACAACTGATTGGGTTGCCTTTGGCAATTTGGATCCGGCAAGAGTGAAAAGCGTGTCGACAATCGTTAGTTGCGCAATCAATGATGACATTGATTCGGAACGGTAATTGACCTCTTCAGCTAGTGAGAAAAGAGCGATATCGGCCATCTTTGCTAAGGGTGAATCCGGAAAAGAGGTGATGGCGATGAAAGGAACGTGGTGTTCTTTTAACTTTTGAGCCAGGAAGAGGGTGTCGTCGTTTCGACCTGAATGGGAAATAACAACCGCCGTATCCTGTGGCGTTAGCTTAACGGCCTGCATCAGTTGAATATCGTAGTCCTGGTGGGAAATGACATCAATTGGGGTACGTAAAAACTTGTGGTAAGCGTTAAAGGCGACAATCGAAGAACCCCCAATTCCAAAGAAACCAACGCGCTTTGCTGAGATAATCCAATCGAGAGCGTGGTCTAGTTTTGAAACGGATAGGGAATCGAGTGTCATGGTGAGGGCGTTTTGTGCACCCGAAAAGACTTTACGAGTAATTTCTTTCGTGTTGTCGTCGTCGGTAATTTCTCCGAATAAATCGACGGGGGGCTTACTGCGTTGGTAAGTGGCGAGGCTGACGGAAAAGTCACGGTAGGAGTCAAAACCAATTTTCTTAACAAAACGTGAAATGGATGCAGTCGAAACGGAGGACTTTTCAGCCATTGATTGAATGGTATCCTGTGAAGCCTCGGACATATTACTAATAATGTAGGAAACGAGTTTTTGCTCGGTTTGATTATAGTTGTTTGGCTCTTGCCCCAAGCGGGTGAAGATGGCCTGTGCTTTGCTTTCTTTCATAAATAGTACGGTCCTTTGTTAAACTAACTATACCGAATATGAAACTTATTTTCAATTATTACTTGTGTTCTGAAAAATATTTTCATATAATAAACTTGTAGTATAAAAGATGAAATTATAAAAGAGGTAATACACATGAAGTTTGCCATGATTGGTCTTGGAAAGATGGGTCTTAACTTGGTTAAGAACGCTGTCGATAACGGCCACGAAGTTGTCGCATTTGACTTGAACAAGGACTTTGTTGCAGAAGCTGATGCTTACTCAGACAAGGTTGAAGGTGTTAACTCACTTGACGACATGCTTTCAAAGTTGCCATCACCTAAGGTTGTTTGGGTTATGGTTCCAGCTGGAAAGCCAACTAACTCAACCATCGATACTTTGATTGAAAAGATGGAAAAGGGCGACATCATCATTGATGGTGGAAACTCAAACTACAAGGATAATCTTGAACAAAACAAGCGTACCACTGCTGCTGGTATCAACTTGTTCGATGCTGGTACATCTGGTGGAATGGCCGGTGCACGTAACGGTGGAAACTTCATGATCGGTGGAGACAGCGAAGCCGCATGGAAGGAAATCGAACCATTGTTCAAGTCAATCGCCCAAGAAGACGGTTACTTGTACACAGGTCGTTTGGGATCAGGTCACTACTTGAAGATGGTCCACAACGGTATCGAATACGGTATGATGCAAGCCATCGCCGAAGGTTTCGAAGTTTTGGAAGCCTCACAATTCGATTACGATTACGAAGCTGTTGCTAAGCTTTGGAACCACGGTTCAGTTGTTCGTTCATGGTTGATGGAATTGATCGAAGAACAATTTGCTAAGGATCCTAAGTTGTCAGCAATTTCTGGTCGCATGCACTCATCTGGTGAAGGTAAGTGGACTGTTGAAGAATCACTTGATTTGGAAGTTCCAGCACCAGTTATCTACTTGTCACTTGCTATGCGTTACCGTTCATTGCAAGAAGACACTTTCTCTGGAAAGGTTGTTTCTGCTTTGCGTAACGGCTTCGGTGGTCACGCAATGGACTCTGCTAAGTAAGCATTCGAAGAAACCTGCACTAAGCTCCCTAATGCTGGGGGCTTTTTGTGTGGTCGTAACATGTATCACAGTTTAGAATAATATGCTGTACCGACATTTTATCTTATAGATAAGTAAAGATGGAGACATAACATGGACTATATGATTGGAATTGACTTGGGGACAACGTCCACTAAGGCAGTTCTGTTCGACGATCAAAACCAAGTCGCTGCACAAGCTAACTTCGGCTACCCCCTTTACCGGGAAACAACTGATATGGCGGAAGAGGACTTGGACGAAATTTTTGTTGCCTTTACCAATGCGCTGGGAGAGGTTGTACGAAAGGCTGAATTAAGTAAGGGAAACACGATTAAAGCCGTGTCATTCTCATCAGCTATGCACTCTTTGATTGCTTTTGATAAGGATTGGCAACCATTAACGCGTGTTATTACTTGGGCAGACACTCGTGCTGTTAAGTATACGGATGAATTGAAGTCATCTGGTTTGGGAAGGGAAATTTACCAAAAGACCGGAACACCAATTCACCCAATGGCGCCTTTGTCAAAGATGCTCTGGTTGAAAAACGACCAGACAGCTATCTATGAAAAGGCTGCTCACTACCTTGGAATTAAGGAATATTTGTTCCACCGTTTGTTCGGTTCTAACAAGATGGATATTTCCATTGCATCTGGAACCGGCCTCTTTAACATCTTTGAACTCGATTGGGATAAGCAGGCCTTGGAAGTGACTGGTTTGACAAAGGATCAGTTGCCTGAACCTGTTTCACCCTATGAATATGAAACTGGCATGAACAAGGAATTAGCCGCAGTTATTGGCTTGCCTGATGATGTGCCATTTGTCTACGGTGCCGGTGATGGACCATTGTCAAACCTTGGTGTTGACGCGGTTCAACCAGGTGTCGCTGCCATCACGATTGGTACTTCTGGTGCCATCCGTGTTGTTTCAGATAAGCCAGTTATCGATCCAAAGGGCCGTACATTTACTTACGCCTTGGATAAGGACCACTGGGTTGTTGGTGGACCAGTTAACAACGGTGGGGACGTCTTCCGTTGGGCCCGCGACAATCTCTTTGATGCTGAAAAGTCAACGGCTGCCTTGCTTGGTCAAGACGCTTACGATTTGATGACTGAAATTGCCTCAAAGATTCCTGCGGGATCTGATGGCTTGCTCTTCCACCCATACTTGGGTGGGGAACGTGCGCCTATTTGGGACGCGAACGCCCGTGGTTCATTCTTCGGTTTGAACCATTCTCACACCCGTGCAAACATGCTCCGTGCCGTCCTTGAAGGAATTACCTTTAACGTTTACATGGTGTCATTGGCACTGGAAGAAGTGGTTGGTTCCTTGAAGTCAATTCAAGCAACTGGTGGTTTTGCCCGCTCACCACTTTGGCGTCAAATGTTTGCTGATATCTTTGAACAACCAGTGACTGTTCCACAAGCCTTTGAATCAGGGGCTTTGGCAGCGGTGATTGTTGCTCAAAAGGCACTCGGCCAAATTGACGATTTGTACGAAATTTCCAAGTACATCGGTAAGTCCAACACTTACCAACCTGATCCTGAAAACTTCGAAGCCTACCGTGAATTGGCACCTATTTTCATTCGCCTCTCACGTCAATTGCAGACGGAGTATGATAACATTGCCGACTATCAGCGTAAGCACACGCGTCCGGCTGAAGAGAAATAAGGGAGTGGGGCTTTTCAGCCCTAAACAAATACCATGGAATTTATCATGTTAATTCTGTCCATTTTGCTTTTGTTGGTCTTGATCACCAAATTCAAATTGAACACATTCGTTTCATTGGTCATTACAGCGATTGTATTGGCTTTGCTCTTGGGTATGAACCCATCTAAAATCCCAAACGCTGTTTTGGGTAACCAGGGAATGGGAAACATCCTTGGTTCAAACGCCGTCATCTTCATCTTCGGAGGAATGATTGGACGTTTGGTTGCTGATGCTGGAGGTTCTTACCGAATCGCCAAGACTTTGATTTCTTGGTTCGGTTTGAAGCGCTTGCAGTGGGCCGTTTTGTTGGCTTCATTCATCATTGGAATTTCAATGATCTTCGGTGTTGGTATGGTGCTGTTGATTCCAATCGTCTTTGCGGTTGCTATCGAAGCCGGTGTGCCATTGCTATACTTGGGTATCTCAATGACTGCTGCCTTGTCATCTGCACAAGGTTTCTTGCCCCCACAACCAGCTCCTACAGCGGTTGCTTCACAGTTGAATGCTAACATTGGTTTGATGCTTTTGGTTGGTCTTTTCGTATCAGTGATTACAGCCGTTGTTGCTGGTCCTGTATTTACTAAGTTGGCCCAGAAGTACGCACCGGATGCTTTCCAATTTAAGGAACATATCGAAGCGGTTGGGGATGTTAAGGAATATGACTTGGACAAGACGCCATCATTTGGCTTGTCTGTTTTGACTTCTGTTTTCCCATTGATCTTTATGATTATCGCAACCATCTACAAGTTGGTTGTAACGGGTGGTAAGACCCCTAAGAACCCTGATTCTGTTTACCAAGTGATTGATTTCTTGGCTAACCCAGCCATTGCCATGACTATTTCTTTGATTTTGGCCATCTTCACAATGGGGATCATGCAAAAGCGTGATATGAAGACAGTTGGTGCTTCATTGAACGAAGGAATGAACGCCGTTTCAGGAATCTTGTTGATTGTTGGTGGTGGTGGAGCCCTTCGTGGTGTTCTTGTTACCTCAGGAATGTCAGATAAGATTGCCGATCTCTTCCAGTCATCTGGTTCAATGTCACCAATTGCCATTGTCCTCTTTGCTTGGGCAGTTGCCTCATTGCTTCGTATTGCTGTTGGTTCAGCTACAGTTGCCGGTATCACAGCCGTTGGTGTCGTGAACGGTATCTTGCTAGCCAACCCACACGGGGACTTGCTCTTGGTATTGGTTGCCTTGGCTATCGGTGCCGGCTCATTGATTGCTTCTCACGTTAACGATGCTGGATTCTGGATTTTCAAGGAATTCTTCGACTTATCAGTGAAGCAGACTTTCCAAATCTGGACGGTTTTGGAGACAGTTATCTCCGTTACTGGTTTGATTGTTATTTTGATTTTAACGGCGGTCTTAGTCTAAGACCAAAGCCACCGCTAAGGCGGTGGCTTTTTGCTTGCCGTTAGAAAATGCAAAATGAATTTTGCATTTAAAAATGTTTCTGGTAAAATAGTGACCATCGGATGATTACTTACGAGTGGTCACTTTGAAAAGAGACGAAAGGTTATTATGAAATCTAATAAAATTGGTTTATTGCAGCTGGTTCTGCTTGGGTTAGGTTCTTTGATTGGTTCCGGATGGTTGTTCGGTTCCTGGGAAGCAACCCGTGTGGCTGGACCAGCGGCTATCATTTCTTGGGTAATTGGTGCCGTGGTTATCGGTGTCATTGCCTATACGTACGTTGAATTGGGAACGATGTTTCCACAGTCTGGGGGAATGTCAAAGTTCGCTCAGTATACGCACGGTTCACTGCTCGGCTTCATTGCTTCATGGGCCAACTGGGTGTCTTTGATTACCTTGATTCCTATTGAAGCGGTTGCTGCCGTTCAGTATATGGCAACATGGCCTTGGTCATGGGCGAACTGGACACACCATTTCTTAGAGGGTGGTTCAATCACCACACCTGGTTTGTTGGTTGTCTTTGCCTTCATTGCCATCTTTACATTATTGAACTACTGGTCAGTGACATTGCTGACACGCTTTACGTCATTTATCTCCTTCTTCAAGTTGGGGGTACCATTGTTGACGATTATCATGTTGACGATTGCATCGTTCCACCCATCAAACTACGGGTCAAACATGCATGAATTCATGCCATACGGTTCAGCCCCAATCTTTGCGGCAACGACTGTTTCTGGTATCATCTTCTCCTTCAACGCCTTCCAGACCATCATTAACTTTGGTTCTGAAGTGAAAGATCCTACGAAGGATATCTCACGTGGAATTGTGATTTCACTTGGAATTGCGACAATCTTGTACATCTTGATTCAGTCGACTTTCATCACGGCTATCGAACCTTCAGAAATTGCAAAGTTCGGTTGGCACGGTATTGATTTCCAATCACCATTCGCTGATTTGGCCATTTTGGTTGGTTTGAACTGGTTGTCTATCTTGCTTTATACGGATGCTTTTATTTCACCATTTGGAACCGGTGTTTCTTTCGCCGCTTCAACTGGTCGTGTTTTGGCGGCGATGGCTTCAGACAAGCACATCCCACAATTCATTGGTAAGATTAACAAGAAGTACGGTATCCCACGTATGGCCATGCTAACTGATGCTATTCTTTCAATGATCATGGTTTCCTTGTTCCGTTCATGGGCAACTTTGGCCGCTGTTATTTCAACGGCGACATTGATTGCTTACATGACTGGACCAGTTACGGTTATGTCACTTCGTGAAATGGCACCAAACTTCACGCGTCCATTTAAGTCAAAGTCAATGAAGTGGATGGCACCATTGGCCTTTATCTTGGCATCACTTGCTACGTACTGGGCAATGTGGCCAACAACCATTGAAGTTATCTTGATTATCATCCTTGGTTTGCCATTCTACTTCTACTATGAGTGGAAGCAGGGCTTCACTTGGGAAAAGACGAAGAAGCAATTGAAGGGTTCATTCTGGTTGCTTTCATACCTTATCGTTTTGTCAATTGAATCATACATCGGTTCAGTTGAATTTAACGGTGTTGGTTGGGTTCACTACCCATGGGACTTCGTGATGGTTGCCTTTGTATCCTTGGCATTCTACGCCTGGGGTAAGGGTTCACATTTGATTACAAAGCACTTCAAGCGTGCTAAGAAGGTTAACGATACAGTTGACTACGAAGAACCAGCTGAATAATTTATCAAAAGTCAGATCGAAAGATTTGACTTTTTTTATATTTATTAAAATTTTTACGTGAGAGAAATTGACACCTGCCGGAAATACTGGTAATATTCTAAGAAGTTTATTAGAAAGAACTGAGGGAGATTATGACAGAAGAAAAGCAAAAGGGTGCTTGGCTAAAAAAAGCTGATCCAAGCGCCTTTGAACAATCAGATAAGCATCTGAATAAGACGCTTGGCGTAAAAGAAATGCTCGCTTTGGGTGTTGGAACCATTGTTGGTGCCGCCATTTTTACTTTGCCTGGTATTGTTGCCGCAACGCACGCTGGTGCAGCCGTGACGATTTCATTCTTGATTGCAGCCGTGGTGTCTGGCTTGACGGCCTTTGCCTACGCTGAATTTGCTTCTGTCTTGCCATTTGCAGGTTCTGTTTACTCTTGGGCTTCCGTTGTTTTCGGAAAAGTCTTTGGTTGGGTTGCCGGTTGGGCACTTTTGGCTGAATACTTTATCGCCGTTGCCTTCGTTGCAGCGGGTTGGTCAGCTAACTTTAAGCTCTTCTTGTCTTCATTCGGCTGGACTTTGCCAAATGCCTTAGCTAATCCATTGGCTGGTGGTAATGGGGGAATCGTTGACCTCTTTGCTTTGTTAGCCATTTTGACAGTGACGACTCTTTTGTTCCGTGGAACGAAGAATACAGCCCGCGTTGAAAATACTTTGGTTGTTTTGAAGGTTGCCGTTATCATCCTCTTCATCATCGTTGGGGCAACGGCTATCCAGCCAAGCAACTACGCCCACTTTATTCCAGCCCACGTTGAAGGAACAACCTTCGGTGGCTGGCAAGGAATTGCTGCTGGTGCGTCACAAATCTTCTTGGCCTACATTGGTTTCGATTCAATTGCTGCTAACTCAGCCGAAGCAAAGAACCCACAAAAGACGATGCCACGTGGAATCATTGGGTCCCTTTTGATTGCCACAGCACTCTTTGTGACTGTTTCAATGGTTCTTGTTGGTATGTTCCACTACAGCCGTTACGCAAACAATGCGGCGCCTGCTGCCTGGGCCCTTCTTGAATCTGGTCACACTTGGACTTCACACATCCTGTCAGTAGTTTCACTGGCTGGTATGTTTACCGGTTTGATTGGAATGATGTTGGCCGGTTCACGTTTGCTTTACGCCTTTGGACGTGATGGTTTGTTGCCAAGCTTCTTGGGTAAGGTTTCTGAAAAGGGACAACCAAGCAACGCTTTGCTGACATTGACTGTCATCGCCATCTTGATTGGCTCGGTCTTCTCATTTACTGAATTGGCTGACTTGATCTCTGCTGGAACGTTGATTGCCTTCATGATTGTGTCACTTGGTATCTACGCCTTGCGTCCACGTGAAGGAAAGGACTTACCAGTTCCTGGTTTCAAGATGCCTCTTTACCCAGTTTTGCCAGCATTGGCAGCACTTGGTGCAGGATACATCTTCTACACATTGGACACACAAGCACAGATTTACGCTGGTGTTTGGTTCCTTCTTGGCCTTTTGGTTTATGCCTTCTACGGTGCCAAGAACTCAAAGTAATGTATTTATTAAAGTCGGCCTCGGCCGACTTTTTTGTTGCTTTAAATGGTTGACGTCGGCGCTCTTATGCTATAATGGCAGTATTGATTGGTCATGCAGTAATGACAAGCCTTTAAGCGAGACCCTGGTTGGTGAAAAGGGTTAGGCGGCCATTTTCTGTGCTCCCAATTGCAAGCCCGCAAGGGCGCTTTCCTGGCGTTACAAGGTTTGAGGTAAGACTTTAACAGTCATTACAAACAGCGGTGGTACCACGGTCACGCGTCCGCTCTTTGTGATGGCTTTTTCTATTGTTTTAAAAAGGAGCTGTCTATGAAAGAATTATCATCAGCAGAAATCCGACAAATGTTCTTGGATTTCTTCGCATCAAAGGACCACTTGGTGGTCCCTTCTAAGTCACTAATTCCTGACAACGATCCATCTTTGTTGTGGATTAACTCAGGGGTTGCTACTTTGAAGAAGTACTTTGATGGTTCAGTTGTGCCACCAAAGCCTCGTTTAACTAACGCCCAAAAGGCAATCCGTACTAACGATATCGAAAACGTTGGTAAGACGGCCCGCCACCATACATTATTTGAAATGATGGGAAACTTCTCAATCGGTGATTACTTCAAGGAAGAAGTTATTCCTTGGGCCTGGGAATTGTTAACGTCACCTGAATGGTATGGTTTGGACAAGGAAAAGTTGTATGTGACGGTTTACCCTAAGGATCAGGAATCAAAGGCAATCTGGGAAAAGACAGACTTGCCAGATGGTCACATCTACGAAGTGGAAGATAACTTCTGGGATATCGGTGAAGGCCCTTCAGGTCCCGATTCAGAAATTTTCTACGACCGTGGTGAAGCCTTTGCGGACTTGCCAGCCGATGACCCTGAAATGTATCCAGGTGGTGAAAACGAACGTTACTTGGAAATCTGGAACATCGTTTTCTCACAGTTTAACCACTTGCCTGGATTGACGGACAACAGCACTTACCCAGAACTTCCTCATAAAAACATTGATACGGGGATGGGGCTCGAACGGTTGGTTTCTGTTTTCCAGAACGGTCGTACGAACTTTGATACAGACCTCTTCTTGCCAATTATCCACGCAATCGAACCATTGACTGATGGTAAGAAGTACGATGAAACAAAGGACACGGAAGACAACGTTTCCTTCAAGGTTATTGCCGACCACGTCCGTGCCGTTGCCTTTGCCATCTCAGATGGTGCTAAGCCTTCTAACGAAGGGCGTGGCTATGTTATCCGACGTTTGCTTCGTCGTGCCGTTTTGCACGGTCAAAAGTTGGGCATCCAAGGAAACTTCTTGGCCAAGATTGTTCCTTCTATGGTAGGAACGCTTGACGCCTTCTACCCAGAGTTGAAGGAAAAGGAAAGCTTGATTGAATCCATCATGACGGCCGAAGAAAAGCGCTTTAACAAGACTTTGAAGGCTGGCTTGGCCATGTTTGATCAGTTCGTTGAAGCAGCTAAGGCTGCTGGCTCAAAGGAAATCTCTGGTGAAGACGCCTTTAAGTTGTCTGATACCTATGGCTTCCCAGTTGAATTAACGGCCGAACAAGCTGCTGACATGGGTATGACGGTTGATATGGAAGGCTTCAAGAAAGCCCTCCAAGAGCAAAAGGACCGTGCCCGTGCTGCCCGTGGTAAGGAACACGCCATGGGTGTTCAAAACGCTGCTTTGACTGATTTGACAGTTGATTCTAAGTACGTTGGTTGGTCAAAGACGGCCGTTGATGGGGCAAAGATTGTGGCCATCATCGCCCATGACGATTCTGGCGTAGCCGTGAACACGGATTCAGCTAAAGCCGGCGCTACTGCTTGGTTGGTCTTTGACCAAACACCATTCTATGCAGAAATGGGTGGCCAGGTGGCCGACTTTGGTACGGTGAAGGACGAAAACGGTGATATCGTTGCCGAAGTACGTGATGTGCAGGCTGGACCAAACGGTCAAAACATCCACGAAGTGGAATTGGCTGACGATGTTCAAGTTGGACAGGTTGTTGACCTTGCCGTCGATATGGAACGTCACCACGCCGTTTCATTGAACCACACGGCTACTCACTTGCTTGACCAAGCCTTGCGTAACGTGATTGGTGGGGATGTCCACCAGGCTGGTTCGTTGGTTGAACCAGAATACTTGCGCTTTGACTTTAACCACGAAGGACCTGTCGATCAGGCCACTTTGAACCGAGTTCAAGACGAAGTAAACCGTCAAATTCAGCGTAACTTGCCAATTACTTGGGAAGAAATGTCCATTGAAGATGCGAAGAAGCTTGGCGCCGTTGCCGTCTTTGATGATAAGTATGGTGACACGGTTCGTATCGTTTCAATTGGGGATTACAACCGTGAATTCGATGGTGGTACCCACGCGGCATCCACAGCAGAATTGAACCTCTTCAAGATTACTTCTGAATCAGGTGTTGCTGCTGGTATTCGCCGTATCGAAGCAATGACATCATTGCCAGCTTTGACGGACTTTGAAGCCGAAGAACAGACTTTGCAAACCATTGCCAAGAACTTGAAGGTGCCAAACCTCTTGGCTGTTTCAGACCGTGTGGCTGACTTGGCTGCCGAATTGAAGGAAGCTAAGACACAGATGGGTGCCTTGCAAGCTCAAATGGCTGCCTTGCAGGCCGCTGAACTTTGGCAGAATCCAGCAGATATTAACGGTTTGTCTGTCGTGGCTGCTTCCGTTCAGGTTGAAAACGCTTCTGGTTTGCGTCAAATGGCAGATGCCTGGCGTGATAAGGGCGCTTCAAACGTCTTGATTTTGGCTGCTGCCATTGGTGAAAAGGTCAACTTGTTGGTCGCTGCCGATAAGACAGCAAATGGCGCTGGCGTCAAGGCCGGTGACATCGTCAAGGCCATTGCCCCAATCGTTGGTGGTGGCGGTGGTGGACGTCCTGACATGGCGCAAGCCGGTGGTAAGGACCAAGCCCAGATTCCAGCTGCTTTGGATAAGGCCAAGGAATTGATTGCTGAAGCTTAAAAAGTCGAGTTGGTGCTGATTTGGATGCTAGAATGTTTCTAGATGTCTAGACCGACACCAACTTTTTTGATAGTTTAACTGTCCAATAATGGAAATCGTGTTAAACTAGAGGCAAGAAGAAACCTTAAGATTTGTTAAAGAAAGGAGTGTGTACGATGAGCGTAAGTGATAAGACAGCCATTTTTGATTTTGGCCAACAGGAGCCAAAGGATATACATGATACGATGTTTTTGGTTTATGCAGCCTTGGAAGAGAAGGGCTATAATCCAATTAACCAGATTGTTGGTTATTTGATGTCTGGCGACCCAGCCTATATTCCCCGCTTGCACGATGCCCGTAATTTGATTAAGCGGCATGAACGTGACGAGATTATCGAGGAACTCGTACACGCCTATTTGAAAAAGTAATGCGGATACTCGGATTAGATGTAGGTTCTAGAACAGTTGGTGTGGCGGTTTCCGATCCCATGGGTTGGACGGCTCAAGGCGTTGAAATCATCCGTATCAATGAGGATGAAAAAGAATTTGGACTGGACCGCCTTGGTGAAATCATCAAGGAAAAGAACGCCCACGCCGTTGTCTTAGGATTACCCAAAAACATGAATAATTCTGAAGGCCCTCGTGCTGAGGCTTCTAGAGCCTATGCTAAGATGGTAGAAGAGCGTTTTAGCCTACCAACGGACTTTCAGGACGAACGTTTGACGACGGTTCAAGCGGAGCGGATGCTAATCGAAGAAGCAGATGTTTCTCGTAAAAAGCGTAAGAAGGTCATTGATAAGATTGCCGCAGAGTTTATTTTGCAAAACTATTTAGATGCAAACGGTAAGTTGACCAAACTATAAGATTAAAAAAAGGATAATAGCATGGCAAAACAAAACCCTGAAATTGATAAGATTACCCTTGTGGATGACAACGGCGACGAAGCTTTGTACGAAGTGCTCTTCACTTTCCATTCAGAAGAATACGACAAGTCATACATTCTCTTGGTTCCAGATGGTGTTGAAGAAGACGAACAAGTTGATGTTCAAGCCTACATCTTTAACCCTGAAGAAGACGGTGAGTCAAAGGAAGGCAACTTGATGCCAATCGAAGACGATGCCGAATGGGCAATGGTCGAAGAAGTGTTGAACACTTTCTTGGATGATGATTCAAATTTTGAATAAAAAATAGAAAAAGCTCCCGTCTATGGGGGCTTTTTTTTGACACTTCTCTCTTGAAGTGTTTAAATGGCCTTGACTTTCTAACTCAGAAGAATAGTCTAGATAGGAAAAGAGGTATTGGAATTATGGCAGAAAAGTCTTCAAAAAAATTTAGTTTGAAAAACATGTCTAAGAAGAGCAAGTGGATTACGGCAATTGTTGTTTTGCTCGTTGTTATTATTGCTGGAGCCGGCGTTGGCTACAAGGTATATGAGAACAGCACCAAGCTTTCCGGACAATACACTTACAAGACAACAGAGGGAACAGCGGTTATTTCATTTACGAAGTCAAACTATTCTTTCTATAACAAGTCAAACCCAAGCAACAAGGTTGGTGGTAAGTACTACGTAAGCGGTGATACTGTCGTCCTAATGTACGATAAGGATTCAGCGATGGCACAACAAACGGGTAGCCGTGGCGCCGTCTTCCAATTGTCAAACAAGCACAAGACAATCAACCTACAAGGTGCTGATTTTAAAAAGTAAACGTTAATTAAGGCCTAAAATAAGGGCCTTTTTTTATTGGCATTTTTACTTGGTATTAAAAAGTTGTATAGTATTTAAATGTAGAACGAGTCAGGAGGTCAGCATGGCAAAGAGAAAGCGCCGTAAGTGGTTGAAAATACCGCGGAATAAAAAAGAACGCCGTCGCTATTTTATCGCTTTGCTAGCCTTGCTAACCTTGGTTGTGGCAGCTGGGGTAATGACTCCGAAGTTTATCCAGGATCGAAAAGAAGCCCGCTTAGAGGATGAACGTTCGAAACAGTTAAAAGCGTGGGCGCCCTATGCGCAAAAAATTCAACAGCAGTATGGTATTTTTGCTTCAATTTCTCTGGCCCAGGCTGCCCTTGAATCCGATTTTGGTACATCTGAGCTAGCAACACAAGCGCATAATTTATTTGGTGTGAAGGCTTCGTCTGGGCAGCCCTCGGTGACGATGGCAACCAAGGAGTATGAAAACGGCTCTTGGGTAACCGTGAATGCCGCCTTTGTTTCTTATTCTTCCTGGCAGGCTTCGATGTTGGCTCACGCCCAATTGTTAAAGAGTGGTACTTCATGGAATCCGACGCAGTACGCCCATGTTTTGGCAGCAAAGAATTATCAAGATGCTGCTAAGGGGCTTGTAACGGATGGTTATGCGACTGATCCGGATTACGCCGAAAAATTGATTCAAGTCATTGATAAATACCACTTGCACCGTTTTGATTTAGTCAGTTGATTGACTGTATTTTTGTCCGCCTTGGCGGACTTTTTTTGTGGGAAAAGTCCTGGAGTTTGATTCTTTTTCCCCGATAGATATCAGAAGAGAAAGCGGTCTTTCTATGCTAAAATGGAAGGAGCGATATTAAGACTTTAGGATGGCAAAATGACTGTTGAAGAATTAACCAAGGGGATGAATGATAAGCAAGCCGAGGCGGTTCGAACGACCGAAGGGCCACTGCTAATTATGGCCGGAGCTGGTTCCGGTAAAACCCGTGTGCTGACACACCGTGTGGCACATTTGATTGAAGATTTAGATGTTCGTCCATGGCGAATTCTAGCGATTACCTTTACGAATAAGGCCGCCCGTGAAATGCGCGAGCGTATTGGAAAGCTGGTTGATCCAGAAGTTGCTCAGTCGGTTTGGGTTTCGACTTTTCACGCCCTGGCCGTACGAATTCTCCGTCGTGATGGGGAACAGATTGGCTTAGGAAAGAACTTTACCATTTTGGACTCGTCTGCTCAAAAGACCTTGGTAAAGCGAGTGGTCAATGAGTTGAACTTGGATTCCAATCAGTATGACCCACGAACAATTTTGGGAACCATTTCAAACGCTAAGAATGAATTGCTGACGGCAAAGGATTACGCTCAGCAGGCTGGCAACTATTATGAAGAACGGGTTGCTGAGGTCTACCGTGCCTATCAGAAGGCTTTAGCCCAAGCCCAGTCAGTCGACTTCGACGATTTGATTATGAAGACGATTGAGCTCTTTGAGAAGGCGCCGGAAGTGTTGCAGCGTTACCAAGAGCAGTTCCGTTACTTGCACGTCGATGAGTACCAGGATACCAATGACGCCCAGTATAAAATTGTTAACATGCTGGCCCAGGGTTCGCGCAACTTAGCCGTTGTTGGGGATGCCGACCAGTCCATTTACGGCTGGCGTGGTGCCAACATGCAAAACATTTTGAACTTTGAAAAGGACTGGCCCGATGCCAAGTCTGTTTTCTTGGAGCAGAACTATCGTTCAACACAAAACATTTTGGATGCCGCCAACGATGTTATTAATAATAACAACGAACGTGTGCCAAAGAAGTTGTGGACGGAAAACGGGAAGGGTGAAAAGCTGACTTACTACCGTGCTCAATCAGCTCAGGACGAGGCTTACTATGTCTTGGGTAAGATTCAAAAGTCGCAGCGGGAAGAGAAGAAGTCCTTGTCGGACTTTGCCATTCTTTACCGAACCAACGCACAATCCCGTGCGATGGAAGAAGCGCTGGTTAAGGCCAACATTCCTTACACGATTGTCGGGGGACACAAGTTCTACGACCGTAAGGAAATTTTGGACATTATGGCCTACCTGTCTTTGGTCGCCAACCCGGCTGACAATGCTGCTTTAGAACGGATTATCAACGTGCCAAAGCGTTCCATTGGTCAAACGACCCTGGACCGCCTCTTTACCTTTGCGGATTCCATTAACCTGCCAATGTTGGCCGCCATCGATCAAATCGAAATGGCACCGGACATTCGTCCAGCGGCTGCAACCAAGTTGCTCGCCTTTGCGGAAATGATTAACAACTTCCGTCAGCAGGCTGAATTCTTGGAAGTGTCTGAATTAACAGATTTGATTCTTGACCAATCGGGCTACCGTAAGGAACTTCAGCAAAAGTCCGACCCTGAATCACAGTCCCGTCTTGAAAACTTGGACGAATTTATTTCGGTTACCAAGGAATTCGAGACCAAGTATGATAAGGATGCTGAAGATGCGGTTGATCCTTTGACGGACTTCTTGGGTTCAACGGCCTTGATGGCGGATTTGGATAACGTGGAAGAGGATTCGGGAGCAGTGACGCTGATGACTCTGCACGCCGCCAAGGGATTGGAATTCCCAGTCGTCTTCTTGATTGGCTTGGAGGAAGGACTTTTCCCACTCGGACGGGCTGCACAGGACGAGGATTTGCTCGAAGAAGAGCGCCGCTTGGCATACGTTGGGATTACCCGTGCCGAGAAGAAGTTATATTTGACCAACGCCTTCTCCCGAATGCTTTACGGGAAGACGCAATCCAACCAACCTTCCCGTTTTATCGATGAAATTTCGGATGACTTGATTGAAAAGGCCTATCCAGCCGGCTCATCAGCTACTCAACCAGGATTATCATCGAAGTTTCTTCGGGCAACGGCAACGACCTACCAGGGTCGCCCTGTTCAAGCATCTGCTGTTCAAAAGTCTGAAAGTAAGACGACAGGGGCTGAAGGTGTTTCTTGGCAGGCTGGCGATAAGGTTCAGCACAAGAAGTGGGGTGTCGGAACGGTTGTTTCAGTCACCGGCTCTGCCGAAGACCAGGAGTTGAAGGTTGCCTTCCCTGAGGATGGTATCAAGCAACTCTTAGCCGCCTTTGCACCAATTACGAAGGCCAACTAAAAATTACCTTAAAAGTCCTGTCCGAAACAATCGGACAGGATTTGTACATAAGATTTAAAAAGAATGAAAGGAAGTTTTCATGCCAGAGCCAATCGACATTAAAGACCTCACGACGGAACAGGCAAAGAAGGAAATTCAGACTTTGCAGGACCGTTTGACAGATTACGGAATTGCTTACTATGAAAAAGACGCACCCTTAGTTGAAGACCACGTCTACGATGAACAGTACGCCCGCCTCCAAGCTTTGGAGCAGGCCTTTCCACAGTTTATTAGCCAGGACTCACCAACTCAAAACGTTGGTGGCGCACAGACAAAGTCCGGCTTGCCAAAGGTGCAACACCCAGTGCCCATGTTGTCATTGGGGGATGTTTTCTCGCTAGAAGAACTGCAGGAGTGGGAAGACCGAACGAAGAAGGCTTTGGGCTTTCAGCCAAAGTACAACTTGGAATTAAAGATTGATGGCTTGGCCATTAATCTGAAGTACGAACAGGGGAAGTTAGTGCAGGCTTCGACCCGTGGAAACGGGTTGGTGGGTGAAGACGTGACGGCCAACGTGATGACCATCAAGGATGTCCCAAAGACTTTGCCAGAAGCCGTAACGGTTGAAGTCCGTGGTGAGATTTACATGCCCAAGGCTTCCTTTGCCAAGTTGAACGAAGAACGGGAAGCCGAAGGTCAGGAACCTTTTGCAAACCCACGTAACGCGGCGGCAGGATCATTGCGCCAGCTCGATGCCCGTGAGACAAAGAAGCGAAATCTGTCTGCCTTTATCTATTACACAGCCGAGCCTGATCAATTGGGCGTCACCACTCAGGCCGGCTTGCTCGACCGTTTCCGTGAACTGGGGCTACCAACCAATCCGGATAACCGGGTCATTGATAAAATGTCTGAAGTTGGCCCATACTTGGAAGAGTACACTGCCAAGCGTGAAGGCCTCCCATATGGAATCGATGGTGTTGTTGTCAAAGTCAATAACTTTGACGACGAAATCGACCTAGGGAACACTGTGAAAGTCCCACGTTGGGCTATCGCTTACAAGTTTCCACCCGAAGAGGCTGAGACGGTTGTCCGCGATATTGAATGGACGGTTGGGCGAACGGGGGCGGTAACGCCAACGGCGGCCATGGATGCTGTTCAACTGGCGGGTACAACTGTTCAGCGTGCTTCCTTGCATAACCCTGATTACCTGCAAATGAAGGATGTTCGCGTGGGTGATACGGTGACTTTGCACAAGGCCGGCGACATTATTCCTGAAATTG
Source organism: Fructobacillus durionis (assembly GCF_900112405.1). GTDB lineage: Bacteria > Bacillota > Bacilli > Lactobacillales > Lactobacillaceae > Fructobacillus > Fructobacillus durionis. The sequence goes on from NZ_FOLI01000001.1 coordinate 116,366, forward strand.
GTCAGGTGATTTTGTCAAAGCGTCCAGCGGACTCAGAGCCTTACGAAATTCCAACGACTTGTCCAGCCTGTGGCGCCGATTTGGTCCACGTGGAAGGGGAAGTGGTGCTACGTTGTATGAACCCAGCTTGTCCTGCACAGATTCAAGAGGGTTTGACCCACTTTGCCTCACGAAACGCCATGAACATTGACGGCTTGGGTCCTCAAATTGTTTCTCAGCTATTAGACAAGAAACTGGTTAAGGACGTTGCTTCAATTTACTCATTGAACCGTGAGGAACTGCTTACTCTGGATAAGTTTAAAGAAAAGTCAGCAGACAATCTCCTGGCGGCCATCGCTGCTTCAAAGGATAATTCCGCTGACCGCTTGCTCTTTGGATTGGGCGTTCGCCTAGTTGGTGCCAAGGCTGCCAAAACTATTTTGCAAAGTCTGGGTGACCTTAGAAGGGTTTCTTCTGCTTCAGAAGAAGACATTGTCGCCATTGATGGTGTTGGTCAGGCGATTGCTGATTCACTGGTAAAGTACTTCAAGGAACCAGAAGCTCAAGCACTTTTGGCAGAGCTGGCTCAAGCTGGTGTGAACATGGCTTATCATTCAGATCAGGGACCAATTGATGAAAATTCATTTTTCTATGGTAAAAAGATTGTTTTGACTGGTAAACTAGAAGTAAGTTCGCGTTCCGAGATTGCCGCCTGGCTTGAAGGACACGGTGCTTCAGTCACTGGATCTGTTTCAAAGAAAACGGATTTGGTCATTGCCGGAACAGATGCTGGTTCAAAGCTGAAAAAAGCTGAGGACCTTGGTATCACTGTTTGGAATGAGCAGGAATTCTTAACCGCTCAGGGTAATGAAAGCAAGTAAGCTTTATTTATTATCTTTCATAAAGAGGAATATTTATGTTAAAACGCATCAAAATGAGGACCTGGATTATTATTGGACTGATTCTTGTTATCGTCCTAGGAATCTTCTTTTTCGTTGTTAATCTATCGTCACAGGGTCCTTCTACTTCAAAAACAAAGGGTGTTCAGTTAACCCAAAACGGTGCGGGACAGTACCAGACGGTTATTAAAGACGGGCATTACCTAACTTCTGCTGCTCGTGGTTTGACCGCAACTTCTCAGGGAAATGCGGTTGATACGAAGGACTTCGAGTCCGGTCTGTTGACTTTGGCAAAGAGTCATTTCAAGACTGGTCGCTATATCTTCCAAGAAGGACAGTATTTGTCATCAGATACAGTTAACAGCCTCTTGGCTCGTCAAACGGACTCGAATACGACTGGTTTGAACCCTAAGGATAACGGAAAGACTGATTCTTCCCGTAATCCAATCTATGTTCAGAGCTTAACTGAACAAGACTTCATGACTAAAGATGGTTCAAACTTGAAGTTGGCGGGGATGGTCGTCGGTGTGGCAATGAACACGCAGGATACCTACCAAAAGGAACAATATGGTGCTAATTATTATCAGAACATTTCGGAAGAAGACCGAATTGCTTATGGTAAGAAGATTGCGCCAAAGTTGATTAAGCAGATTCGTGCTCAAAACGGTGTGGCTAAGAACATTCCAATTGTGATTGCCATGTATGCGAATGCTTCTGAAGACTCACTTGGTTCAGGTAATTTCTATTCAGAAACAACTTCTAAGTCGGGAACAAACATTTCATCATGGACTGACATTGATGATAAAACCGTTGTGTTCCCTAAGGAATCTTCTGATTCGTCATCCGTTGGATCTGATGAAAACACTGGCTTCACAAACTTTAAGAATGATATTTCCAGCTTCTTCCCAAACATTGCAGGGGCAACAGCTGTTGGAAAGTTTACCAACTCAAAGTTACAGTCAATGAAGGTTACGGTAACAACGCAGTTCTTCTCACAGACAGAGATTGAAGCCTTTGCAAACTATGTCGCTTCTGCTGCTGTGAAGTTCTTACCTTCATCAGCACCCGTTCAAATTACGATTAAGACTGCTAACGAAACGCAGGCCATCCTGGTTCGTAAGTCAGATGATAAGTCTTATACAACAACCATTATGTAAAGACAAAATGAATAAAAAGCAGCGCTATCGATTAAGATAGGCTGCTTTTTTATTTATCATAAATAAAAAAACGCTAATTCAAAGATTAGCGCTTTAAAATAGTATTTAATGGAATAACAAAGTCGTTCATTATAAGGCAAGTACCGAAAGTAATAGTGCCAGCATCGCAACCATTGGTTGATAGCGATAAGTTAATGGGCGAATAAAGGATAGCGTGTAAACACCAGCGGCTAGAATGAGGGCTAAGATGCTTGCTGGTCCAAAGGAATGGAAAACAAGCAAGCGGCCAACATATAGGCCACCCGTTAGAAGCCCAAGAAGACGTCCCTGAGACTTCGGTAAGAAGAGGGCGGTCAGATAGAAGAGGCTGGCGTAAAAGAAGGTCCAGGAACCGTTTAAGAAGGTTTGGTCGACATAGTTGTTAGCTAGAAAGGCCACGCAGACCGGAACGGAAAACGTAACCAGAGAAGCGAGTGCGACTAAACCCAATCCGTTCTGTAATTGAACCATCGGGAAGGGAAGAATGGCTAAAACTAAAATCAGTAGTAGTAGCAGCACTAGAATTTCGAAACGGTTTCGCAGTGAGGATGAGAAGAGAACAACAAGCGATGCAGCCAAGAAAGCATAGATACGCCAATCCTTTTTTTCAAAACGTTCCACAATTTCTAGTGCGATTGCTGCTGCACAGAACACGGAGTAGGCTAGCAATGGCCAAACCTGTTCGAAGGTTAGCCTATTTGTTAAGGTTCCGTTCAACATTGGCTTAATCCACCAAATAGCGGTTAAGGCCAGTGTGATAACTGGCATCGTGTAGGCTTGTACTGCTGGAAGTTTCGCGTAAGGCTTAACTTCCTTATCTGCAACTTGCTCTTTTTCTTCACGCCGTCGGCTGCGGGAAAAGAAGTTTTGAGCGGCTACTGGTAGTTTGTTTTCAGCACTTTCAGTGCTTTCAGTACTCTGATTATCCATTTGTGGCTCTTCGTTCATGTCATTCCTCGAGTGTTTTCTTGTACTTTCTCATTTTATCATGTAGAATAACAAATATACATTACAACAGCTATCAAGAGCAGGGAAGTGATACAGCACGATGATCCTGCACCAACCGGCATGTGCACGGTGGTAATTCTGTAAGATAGGCAAAGTCATTGCGTCCAAAGGCTTGCTTTGGGCGCTTTTCTTTTGCTCTTATGGTTTCTGATAGTAAGGAGGAATAGGAAATGACAAAGTATTTTACAGCTGAATCGGTGGCCAATGGTCACCCTGATAAAGTCGCAGACCAGATTGCCGATGCCATCTTGGATGCGGTCCTAGAACAGGATCCGAAGGCCCGTGCCGCCATTGAAGTGACTACTTCAACTGGTGACGTCTCAATCTTCGGAGAACTTTCAACAACGGCCTATGTTAACATTCGCCAAATCGCGGTAGAAACGGTCCGTGCCATCGGTTATGACAAGCCAGAACTTGGTTTCTCAGCCGATTCCATTAACGTATCCAACAAGATTGTTGAACAGTCAGCAGATATCGCCCAGGCCGTTGATAACGCCGATGACGATCCAGACCAACTGGGTGCTGGTGACCAAGGAATGGTCTTTGGTTATGCCACAAACGAAACAGCCGACTACCTTCCATTGGCCTTGGATTTGTCCCACCAATTGATGCGCCAAATTCGTGCCGTTCGTGAAGAAGGACAGGTTGCCTACCTCCGTCCAGACGCAAAGGGCGAAGTGACTTTGGCACTGTCAGACGATGGTTCGGTTGAACGAATCGCTGCCGTTGTTTTGTCAACGCAGCACGATGCCGATGTATCACTTGAACAGCTACGTGAAGACATGAAGAAGTTGGTCATTGACCAAGTTCTGCCAGCTGATTTGGTTGATGAAGAAACGAAGTACTATATTAACCCATCCGGTCGTTTTGTTCTTGGGGGACCACAGGCTGATTCTGGCTTAACCGGTCGTAAGATTATCGTTGATACTTACGGTGGGGCTGCTCATCATGGTGGGGGCGCTTTCTCTGGTAAGGATTCAACTAAGGTTGACCGTTCTGGTGCTTACTACGCTCGTTACGTTGCGAAGAACTTGGTTGCCGCTGGTTTGGCTGATAAGGCTGAATTGCAAGTGGCTTATGCCATTGGGGTTGCTGAGCCAGTTTCATTAAACATCGAAACCTTTGGAACAGCTAAGGTTTCAGAAGACAAGATTGAAAAAGTCGTGAAGGAACTCTTTGATTTCCGTCCACTATCCATCATCCGTTCATTGGACTTGCAAAAGCCAATTTATAAGCAAACGGCCGCTTATGGTCACTTTGGCCGTCCAGACTTGGACTTGCCATGGGAGCGTTTGGACAAGGTAGACGAAATTAAGGCTGCTATTCAATAACCATTAAAAAAAGCCAGCATGTTAGTCATGCTGGCTTTTTTGTTTACTTTTTCTTTTTATTTTTGGAAAGGTTGACTGCTTCAATTACGGGATAAGTGCCAGCCATTGAGAGGGTAAAGGAGTAGGCCCCGTTTTCAAGAACGTTGCCATCTAGTTTAATACTCTCCAAATCACGGATGTGGAAGGCGGCATTGTTTCCTAATGGGAAGGAGATGAAGCCACGGCGAGAAGGGTTTTGACGGCCCTTCTTTCCCTGTAAGTAGGTTAGTAAAATCTTTGGCCAAGCCACTTGGTTGACAACACGAACTGTAAAAGGCTCCTGTTCATTATCATTGTTCAGTAGAATCTGAAGACCGAGTGTCTTTGGATTGTGCTGGTATGACGTTCCATGCCGAAGTGTCCAGGCAAAGAAAATCTTGTCCTGGTTACGAGAGAAGTTACTCCAGAAATTGAGGAACTGTTGACCGGCCTGCTTCCAAATGACTTTTTGGTTAAAGGTTGGGAGAAGGGCGGAGAAGTCTGAACCAATTTGCAAGTAATTAAAGAAGTAGCGCGCCCCCTTGGTTGGGACATCGCCCTCAATCTTTGCGATTGGACGATTGATAATCGTGTTTTGGTTCAATGAAGCGTTAATCTCAGAAAGAATTTCGTGAACCTGGAGTCCCTTTTCTGGCCAGGAGATTAATAAAAGGGGGAGTTTACGTTCCGGATTGATCGCGAGAAATCCGGAAAGAACCTCGTTAGCCGTTGCTTCGTTTCCGATGACAATGATTGGTAGATCAATGCTTTGGAAGGAGCGGGAACGGGCTACAATTTTGGCTTGTGCATAGAGGGAGTGGTGCTGTTTTTCAACACGGTAGGAGGCCATAAGACCAGCCTGTGTTAACTCTCCCTGTAATTGGTCGAGTAGTCCCTGCTTATTCTTATGGCGAATAAGAGAGGCACCGACAAAGATATGAGCTTGCGTGGGCATAAAATAGCCCTCCTAAATAATTGGTGTAAAAAAGGCATGCTATTCGCATGCCTTCGGCCTTAAACCATGATTAACATTGGGAGAATCATTGGCTTTCGGGCAGTTTCTTTATGAAGATACTTGGAAAGGTCATCGATGATGGCCTGTCGAATATCAGATTCGGAAGCATTCTTTTGAGACATTGCTTTACGAATCGTATTGAAGATGACGTGGCGACCGTCGTTAATCAAGTCACCAGACTCACGCATGTAAACGAAGCCTCGTGACAAGATATCAGGACCAGAAAGGATTTCTTTCTTCTTCAAGTCGATGGTTGCGGTTACGATAACCAAACCATCTTGTGATAGCTTGAGTCGATCGTGAAGAACCACTGAACCGATGTCACCAATTCCTGAACCGTCGATGTAAGTATCTTCGGCTGGGAAGTGTCCGGCAAGGCGAGGTGGGTTAACACCGTCCATTGCCAAAACGTCACCGTTTTCTTGGATGAAAGTGTTCTCTGCAGGTATGTCAAGTTCTTCGGCTAATCCGGCGTGAACCTTCAACATACGGAACTCACCGTGGACTGGCATGAAGTACTTAGGCTTCATCAGAGAAATCATCAACTTCTGTTCTTCTTGGCCACCGTGACCAGAAGTGTGAATGTTGTTTAGTTTTCCATGGATAACGTTGGCGCCGGCTTCTTCCAATTTGTTAATCACAGCGTTAACAGAGGCTGTGTTACCAGGAATTGGAGAAGAGGAGAAGATAACGTTATCCTTTGGCTTCAAGCGAACTTGCTTGTGAGTACCGTTGGCGATACGAGCCAAGGCAGCCATTGATTCACCCTGAGAACCAGTTGACATGATTAAGAGTTCATCATCGGGGATGTTCTTAATCTGTGACTGTTCAACGAGGGCGTCGTCAGGAATGTCCAAATAACCAAGTGCACGTCCGTTTGACATGGCGGATTCCATTGAGCGTCCGAAGACGGCAATCTTACGACCATGACGGATGGCAGCGTCCGTTGCCATCTTGATACGGTTCATGTTTGAAGCGAAGGTGGCAAAGATAATTCGACCGTGCTGCAACTGATTGAAGAGCTTGTCGACTGTCTTTTGAACCCATGCTTCGGATTTAGTCCATTCGGGACGTTCTGCGTTCGTTGAATCAGACATCAAAAGCAAAACACCTTCGTGACCAATGCGAGCCATTGACCAGAGGTTTGGCTTTTGCTTAGTGGTTGGTGTTAAATCAAACTTGAAGTCACCCGTTTCAACGATTGTTCCAACTGGTGTCTTGATAGCAATACCAAAGACATCGGGGATGGAATGGGTAGTACGGAAGAATTCAGCGGATGTCTTACCGAAGTTAATCACGGAGCCATCCGTAATTTCGTGGAGTTCCACGCGGTTTAACATTTGCTTTTCTTCTAGTTTGTTACGAATCAGGGCCATAGCAAGAGGACCTGCGTAAACTGGTACGTTCACAGCCTGCAAGAAGTAGGCGATGGCACCAATGTGGTCTTCGTGTCCGTGGGTAATGACAAGGCCTTTGACCCGGTCAATGTTTTCGACTAAGTACGAGTAGTCAGGAATGACGTAATCGATTCCTAATAGGGAATCTTCAGGAAACTTGATCCCGGCATCGACGATGACAATTTCATCTTGGTATTCGATACCATAGGTGTTTTTCCCAATTTCGCCAAGTCCCCCGAGGGCGTAGACCGCAACTTCGTTGGGCTTAATATCAATTTTTTCCATGAAATTAGTTGAACTTTGTGAATTTGAATTCTGGATCAGCCTGTTCGTACACCAGTGCTGCGTCAGAGAGTTCTTCAACTGTTTCAATGTTGTAATCAGTGTTCTTTTGAGCCATTGCATAGGCGTCAGCCTGTGAGTCAGCTTCTAAGTAGAAAGATTGTGTTAGTTCACGCTTTGGGTTGCGTTCCATACTTTCTTGGTAATAAACTTTGTAAACCATTGTGGTTCCTCCAAAATATTTAATTCTTTTTTGTCACGAATCGAAAACCTTATTTGTCATTTTACCATAGATAGAAGGAAGTGGCGACTTTTATTAGAGTAAAATCCTAGATAAAATCGGTCTGTAAACGTGCGAAATGATGATTTATTTGTTATAATAACACCAATTACGAATAAACGAGGGATATGCTCATGGCAATTGGCATGAATGATTTGAAGACAGGTTTGACAATTGAGTACTCAAACTCAATCTGGCGCGTGATTGAATTCCAACACGTGAAGCCTGGTAAAGGAGCGGCTTTTGTTCGCTCAAAGTTGAAGAACTTGCGTACTGGTGCGGTTAACGAAGTAACGTTCCGTCCTGGTGATAAGTTCGAACAAGCAGAGATTACGACACGTCCTATGTCATACTTGTACGCTGAAAACGGTGGACGAGTATTCATGGATACTGAAACATTTGAACAAATCAACATTCCTGATGACCACTTGAAGGAAGCCTTGAAGTACATGCTTGAAGGTATGGAAGTGAAGATCACAATGTATGGTTCTGAAGTGTTGGGCGCAGAATTGCCTTCTTCAGTTCAATTGAAGGTTGTTGAAACGCAACCTGGTATCAAGGGCGCAACTGCAACTGGTTCTGGTAAGCCAGCCGTTGTTGAAACAGGCGCAACGATTACGGTTCCTGACTTTGTTAACGAAGGTGAAACGATCATCGTTAACACTGAAGACGGTTCATACAAGGGTCGCGCTTAATTATGTCGACTGCTTTGCTCTGGTAAAGCAGTTTTTTGTGTTTTGTTAGACCGTCTCGACGGTTAATTTTGGTCAATCAAGGAGGAAGCCCATGGCAAAGTCAACTGATTTAACGAACAAGAACTTTTTACTGACAAAAGAGCAAATGGCTGACGGGCAGATGCTCGTTTCTAAGACTGCTCTTGAGGCGGTTGCTCAGGCAGCTGCGCAAGGCGTTGATGGGGTTGTTGCCATGCAAGCCAAGGTATATGAGCACTTGCCAAAGTACTTGACTAAGGTTGCTGGTGTGCAGCCAGCCGTTCCTGGTGTCATGATGAAGAAGGACGAACGGGGAACAATCTCTTTCGACCTTTCAGTGATTCTTGAATACGGTGCTGTTATTCCTAAGGTTGCCTTTGCTGTTCAACAGGCTGTGAAGTCTGACCTTGCGAACTTGGCTGGTTTGACAGTTGATTCTGTGAACGTGACCGTTGCTGGTTTGGTACCTGATGAAGACCACCAGACGATTGATCCAGAACACCTTTTTGATGAAAGTGCGAAGAAGGAGTCAGCAAAATGACCCAGATGTCACGACATGAGGAACGCCGTGCTGCCTTGCAAATTTTATTTGCAGCTGTCAAGGAAGTTCCTGATGACAATCAAATGGACTTGAACTACGACTTGGTATTGCGTAACGACGCCTACCAAGCATTCCTTCCACAGCTAGTGAACGGTGTTTTGGCAACATCCAAGGAATTGGATGAAAACTTGTCAAAGCACTTGGCCACTGGCTGGAAGTTGGACCGAATTTCACGTATTGATTTAGTTATCTTGCGTATTGCAGCTTACGAATTGACTTTGCCAGAACCAACTCCTTATAAGGTTGTTGTGGACGAAGCTGTTGAGCTTGCAAAGGAATTTGCAACCAAGGAAGATGCGCAGTTCGTGAACGGTGTATTGAAGAACTATGCACCTGAAAATGTTCAATAAAATTAAATAAGAGGGTCGGCTTTCAGGCCGACTTTTTTATTTGTCTTCTAATTGGTAGTTGATTCATGCTGGATAAGCGAGAGCAGGGCTATCCTGTGCTAAAATAGGAGAAGATATTTAGGAGGATTCCATGGCAATTTATCACCCAAACGAACAACCTGCACCAACTTACGATGCGCACACTCACTTAAACGATGATGCGCTTTACTTTGACGTGCCTGCCTACCTTGGCCGCGCGCATGAATTCCAAGTTTTGGAAATGAACGTGGTGGGTTATAACAAAGTCGGGAACGCTCGCGCTTTGGAAATCGCTCATGAAAACGATGGCGTCTATGCCGTTTTAGGATACCAGCCGGAAGATACGCCGGACTTCGATGATGAAGCAGCCGCTGAGTTGGAAGAACAGTTGAAGGACCCATCCGTTGTCGGTGTTGGCGAAACTGGTTTGGATTATCACTGGGACACAGACCGTGATGTACAAATGAAGTCTTTCCTTGCCCACATTGCCCTTGCAAAGAAGTACGATTTACCAGTAATTATCCACAACCGGGATGCCTTTGATGATGTTTATCGTGTCTTAAAGGAGCAGGGTGTGAAGAAGGCGATTATCCACTCCTTCTCTGGTACTGCTGAACAGGCCAAGGCCTGGGCAGACCTTGGCTATTACGTTTCATTTTCTGGCGTTGTGACCTTCAAGAAGGCCGACGATGTTCGTGAGGGTGCAAAGGTGGTGCCATTGGACCAAATGCTGGTTGAAACGGATGCCCCTTACTTGGCACCTACGCCATATCGTGGAAAGACCAATGAACCTGGTTGGACGAAGTATGTGGTGGATTCATTAGCGGAAACGCTTGAAATGGACCGGGATGAACTAGCGGCTAAGACGGTTGAAAACGCCCACCGTGCCTTTTTGAACCATGACTAAAGAGCGTGAAGACAAGCGGCCGGTTATTGACGCCGTGGTCGTTGTTGAGGGCTGGTCGGATACTCAGCGTCTGGCGCTGGCAGTTGAATGTGACACCATTGAAACGGGGGGGTCTGCGCTGGGGGATGAGGTGATTGAACGAATCCGCCTGGCCCAAGAGCGGCGGGGCGTGATTGTTCTGACCGATCCGGACTTTAACGGAAACCGTTTGCGCCAGCTGATTTTGGCGGCGGTGCCGGGAGTGACTTTGGCAAGTATCTCTAGAGATGAGGGGAGAGCTGAGAAGGATAACCCCCACAAATCCTTGGGAATCGAACATGCTCCGCTAGCTGTGTTACAGCAGGTACTGCTGGAAGCGGATAAAAAAACCAAGGGTGAAAGGCCAGAATCCGATATTGACCGTTCCTTTATGATGGCCTGTGGACTAATGGGTGGACCTGAATCACGTGAAAAGCGTCGAATTCTGGGAGATCTACTATCCATTGGGTATGGAAACGGGAAGCAGTTCTTAGCCCGCTTGCAAGCACTCGGTTACCAAAAGAAAGATTTAATTGAAGCATTAGAAGGAGGCCAGAATGGCCAAAACGATTGATATTGCATCACCTGCACGTACGCAGGCGATTTTGAACCAGTACGGACTCCGTGCTAAGAAGAAGTTTGGACAGAACTTCTTAACGGATGGCAACATTTTGTCTGGGATTGTTGATGCTGCGGAATTAACAAAGGAAGACAACGTTGTTGAAATTGGTCCTGGAATTGGTGGACTAACTGAATATTTGGCCCGCGCTGCCAAGCAGGTCTTGGCCTTTGAAATCGATCCAGACATGGTCAAGATTCTCGCTGAAACATTGGCACCATATGATAATGTCCAGGTTCTTGAACAGGATGTTTTGGAAGCGGATTTGAAGACGGTTTTGTCCGATGCCTTTGGAGAAAATGTGCCGGTCAAAGTCGTGGCGAACCTTCCTTACTACATCACGACCCCAATCCTTTTGGCCCTTTTACAAGCCGGAATTAACTGGGAAAAGTTAGTTGTAATGATGCAAAAGGAAGTAGCCGACCGCCTTTCAGCTAAGCCAGGAACCAAGGAATACGGTGTTTTGACCGTTATGCTCGATTACTATGCTTCTGTTTCGGTTGCCTTGAAAGTACCGGCTGCTGCCTTTAATCCTGCGCCCAACGTTGATTCAGCGGTTGTATCGCTGTCACCAAAACCAGCCGAGAATCCAGTGGAAGAACCAAAGCAGCTCTTCTCACTCGTGAAGGCTTGTTTTGCCCACCGTCGTAAGTCACTTTGGAATAACTTATTGCAGCGTTTCGGTAAGGAAGAAGGAACAAAAGTCAAGTTGACGGCGGCCCTCGAAAAGGCCGGAATTGAACCTGGAATTCGCGCTGAACGCTTGACGCTAGCCGAGTTCACTGACCTCTATAATGCTTTAAAAGCTGAAACAATTCTTTAAATAAAATTGAATGATTCTACATAAATCGCCCGTTCACTTGATAAATTATTAACATTAGGTTATAATCATTATTGTTAAATGAGAAAGGCGGTTCCTATGTCAACCTTAGAAGAGATTAAGTCGCGCCTCGATGCGCACATCGGAGAAGAAGTGACAGTTGTTTCTCAAGCTGGCCGCAAGAAATATACAAGACGTTCAGGTATTCTTCGTTCAACCTTCCCTTCCCTATTTGTTGTGGAATTAGACGAAGAAGCACAGTTTGAACGTGCCTCTTATAGTTATACTGACGTATTAACTAAAAACGTAGATATTGATTTTGCTGATTAAGGTAATTTCAAATTAATTGACCCGTTTGTGGGTCTTTTTTGATACCGAGGAAATGATGATGACAGAACAGATTCAAGTGAACCATTATACCGTTTCTTTTGGAAAAAAGATGATCTTAAAGGATGTTTCCTTTGCCTTACCCACTGATCAACTGACCGTTGTGCTTGGGGAAAACGGAGCAGGGAAGACGACTTTGATTAAGGCACTGATTCAGGCTGCTTTAACTGGTGAAAAGGCAGAGACCATTCAGGTGCATGCCAATAAGTTAGCCTATGTTCCGCAGTTCCGCGATTTGGGGGATGATTATCCCTTATCGATTAAGGCCTTTGTTGGCTTGGGGGTGCGTGACAAAGGTTTGCCTTGGTTAAACCAGGAAGAAAAGGCCCGTGTTTCGGATGCACTGAACCGCTTAGACCTTAGCGAACTGGCTGATTTACCCTTAGCTAAGGCTTCTGGGGGTCAAAAACAGCGGGCCTATATTGCCCAAGCACTTGCTAAGAAACCGGATTTGTTAATCTTAGATGAACCAAGTTCCGCCTTGGATAGTCTACACACGGCTGAACTAGTGGCGCAAATTCGAAAGGCACAGCAGGACTGGAAGATTGGAGTGCTTTGGATTTCCCACGATACTTCCTGGGTGAAAAAGTCTGCCGATTCCTATCTTTGGTTGCACGATAAAACGATTACAACTGGCCCAGCGATTGAACTACCAGACGGGGCATCTTCCAAGCATTCGGAGGAGGTAAAGCATGTTCTCTGAAACTTATATGGTGAATGCCTATCTAGCCGGTACGGTTATCTCAATTATTTCCGCTCTGGTGGGGACCTTTGTGGTTGCTCGTTCCTATAACTTTTTGACACACTCACTCTCAGAAATTGCCTTTGCCGGTGCAGCCATGGGCTTCTGGTTAGGTTTTGCACCGCTACTTGGAATGGTGGCTCTAACGGCGTTATCTGCCATTGCCATCGGCTCTTTGGAAAACGCCAAAGTCAAGTCTGACAACGTGACCTCAGCCATTTCCGCTCTGGCCATTGGGCTCGGAATTCTATTCCTTGCCTTGGGGCATTCCTCGTCTTCATCGGCCACAGGAATTCTTTTTGGATCAGTGTTAGGAATTTCGGTTGGTGATATTCAACTGCTCCTTGGAATGGCAGCCTTCATTTTGGTTCTCTTCTTCTTGCTTTTCCGGCCACTCTCACTGTTGGCCTTTGATGAAGCTGGTTTGCTTCTATCAAATAAGAAAAAGGGACTTTTACGAATTGTCTTCCTGCTTGTGATGGCGCTGTCCGTTGCCATTTCTTCACAATTGGTTGGATCTTTGCTGATTTTCGTACTGGTGACTTTGCCAGCTGCTGCAGCTAGAACCTATCAGAAGACAATCCCGGGCTTAATTGCTTTGAGCATTTTCTTTGCTCTTTTTGGAACCTGGTTGGGATTGGCACTGGCCTACATGACGAACCTGCCAACGTCGGTCTTTATTGCACTGATTGAGGTCGGCATTTACTTGTTGTCACTGGCTTTGGCAAAGGTGAACTAATTAAAAAAAGAAATAAAATTGTTATCCGATAAAGACGAATGTTCGCCTTTATCGGCTTTTTTTATGCTATAATTATTTGGATATTTTGTTTATAAAAGGGGGCGGACTAAGGAGTCCGACACTATTAATTATGAAGACACGTCGTGCAGATCGTTTGGTCGATATGACCCATTATTTACTCGAGCATCCACGTAAGCTCGTTTCATTGAATTTCTTTGCAGAACGCTATGAAACTGCCAAGTCATCAATTTCAGAAGATTTGGCCATTGTCCGTCGCGTTTTTAAAACACGTGGAACCGGTGATTTGAAGACATATCCTGGTGCAGCCGGTGGTGTCTTTTACACACCATTGATGGGCGAGGAAGAAGCAACAGCCTTCGTTGATGAAGTGATTGCTGAAGTATCAAACGAAGACCGTGTGTTGCCTGGTGGCTATGTTTACCTGTCTGACCTCCTAGGACAACCAGATGTGTTGCGTCAAACTGGACGACTACTCTCGACAGAGTACGTTGGGGAAGAAATTGATGCTGTCATGACTGCTGCGACAAAGGGAATTCCTTTGGCACAGGCTGTTGCATCTGAATTAAACGTACCTTTCGTTATCGTTCGTGATGACGCGAAGGTGACCGAAGGGTCAATGATCTCAGTTAATTATTTGACGGGATCATCAAAGCGTGTTGAAAAGATGGCTTTGTCAAAGCGTTCATTGCGCTCAGGGTCACGTGTTTTGATTGTCGATGACTTCATGAAGGCCGGTGGAACTATTCAAGGAATGCAGACACTGGTACGCGAATTCGGTGGAACAGTTGTGGGAACGGCTGTCTTTGCCGAAGGTCGTTCAAACGTTCGTTTGATTGAAGACTTCACATCACTTTTGCACGTTGAAACAACTCCTGATACAACTGGTCAAATTAAGGTTGCAGCAGGAAACTATTTGTCACGTATTTACCAAAAGAAGGATTAATCATGAAGGGAACAAACGTTGTCATTCTAGCGGCCGGAAACGGTTCTCGAATGAAATCAAACTTGCCAAAGGTTTTGCACCAAGTGGCAGGAAAGGCGATGGTTGACTGGGTACTTTCATCGGTCGAACCATTGGCACCCGAAAAGATTTTAACTGTCACTGGTGTTGGAAATGAAAAGGTTCAAGCCCACATTGGTGACCGTTCTGACTTTGTCATTCAAGAAAAGCAATTGGGAACAGGGCACGCGGTTTTGCAAACGAAGGCGGCCTTGGGCGATGCCAAAGGTTCAACTCTGATTCTGTCAGGGGACACACCACTCTTTACAACGAAGACGCTACAGGCTTTGTTGGAAGAACACGACCGGACAAAGGCGGCTGTGACTGTTTTGACTGCCCACGCTGATGACCCAACGGGTTACGGCCGTATCGTTCGCGACGATGATGGTTTGGTCTTGAAGATTGTTGAAGAAAAGGACGCTTCCATTACGGAACGCCGCATTCAAGAAATCAATACCGGCGTTTACGTCTTTAATAACGAGCTTTTGTTTGAAGCGCTTGGTAAAGTCGGTAACGACAATGCTCAAGGCGAATACTACTTGCCAGATACTTTGGATATCTTGCGTGAATCCGGTCATCAAATCGCTGCCTTTGAGACAATGGATTTCACGGAATCACTCGGTGTGAACGACCGTGTGGCTTTGGCAAAGGCCAACGAAATCATGCGCGCTCGCATTAACGAAAAGCACATGCGCAACGGGGTTGAGTTGTTAGCACCAGCCCAAACCTACATCGAAGCCGATGTTGAAATCGGACAAGATACGGTTATTGAAGGCAACGTGACAATTACCGGTAAGACGGTGATTGGTCGGGATAACGTTTTGACCAATGGGACCCGTATCGAAGATTCAACGATTGGGGATGGGAATGTGATTACTTCTTCTCATATGGAAGAAGCCACGGTTAAGAACAAGACCACCATTGGCCCTTACGCCCACCTCCGTCCTCTTGCTGTGATTGAAGACGAAGCCCACTTGGGTAACTTCGTTGAAGTCAAGAAGGCAACGGTTGGCTTGCGTTCGAAGGTTGGCCACTTGTCATACGTTGGAAACGCTACCCTTGGCGAAGACGTTAACGTTGGTGCTGGTACGATTTTTGTGAACTATGACGGTGTTCATAAGTTTGATAGCAAAGTCGGTGATCGAGCCTTCATCGGTTCCAACACGAAGATTATTGCGCCAGTGACAATCGCTGATGAGGCGATTACAGCTGCTGGGTCAACCATTACGGATGATATTGAAAAGCATGAAATGGGAATTGCTCGTTCACGTCAAACGAACAAGGCTGATTTCTGGAAGCGCATGCCACATAAAAAGTAATGAAAAAAAGAACTGCGAGAGCGGTTCTTTTTTTGTTGCTTTGAAATCGATTTAACGATTTTTTTGTAGAAAATAGAAAGTATACCAATTTACATAATTGAGTTAAATGTGCTAGAATATAAATGTAATTTCATTAGACAGATTATTTTATTTTTAAAAAGGAGTGCTTATGGACTTTTCAGTATTATATATCGGCTCTGGACAGGCAACTTGGAACGGAGCAGTGCCCTTGGCCAAGTCTGGTGCCAAAGTGGCTGTGATTGAAGAATCACAGTACGGTGGTGTTTGTTCAAATAAGGGCTGCAATGCCAAAATTATTTTGGATAAGCCACTGGTCTTAATTGACCAGATTAAGGCCTTGCAGGGCCGTGGCTTGGATGGTGTTCCTAAGGTGAACTGGGAAGACCTGATGGCCCATAAGCATGAACTTATCGTGCCACAGGATCAGCATGGTAAGGACCGTTTGGACAACGTTGGAATTACAACGATTAACGGCCACGCCGAATTCGTTGATGCCCACACGGTCAAGGTCGGTGAAAAGACTTATACGGCAGACAAGATTGTTATCGCAACGGGGATGCGCCCACACCGTTTGACGATTCCGGGTGCTGAAAACTTTGCGGATTCAACGGACTTCTTGTCATTGCCACATATGCCAGAGCACGTGACAATTTTGGGTGGTGGCTTTGTCGCCATTGAGTTCGCAACGATTGCTGCTGCAGTCGGTGCCAAAGTCGATGTGATTACCCGTGGTAACCGTATCCTAAAGCAATTCCCAGCGGAATACGTGGCCAAGGTGCAAGAGGATTTGAAGCGGGCTGGCGTACGCTTTATTCCGGATATGAACATTGCCCGTGCTGAGAAGAACGCCGATGGTTCATTGACTTTGTTTGGCCCTAAGGAATTCCAGTTAAGCACGGATTACGTTTTGGACGCTACTGGTCGCGTGCCAAACCACGACCAGTTGAACTTGGAAGCAGTTGGAGTGGAAGCAACCAACCGTGGTATCGTAGTTAACGATAACTTGCAGACCAACGTACCAAACATCTATGCTTCAGGGGATGCCATTGATAAGACGATTGCTAAGCTGACACCAACGGCTGCCTTTGAATCCCGTTACCTGGCAGCTAAGTTCATGGGGACAAACGATGGGCCAATCGTTTATCCTGCCATTTCAGAGATTGTCTTTACTTCACCACGGATTGCCCAAGTGGGGGTTTCCTTGGATGAGGCAAAGTCAAAGCCTGAACAGTACGAAGTGGTCGAAGCTTCGTATGATGGTGATTGGTACCGCCAGATCAAGAATGAACAAGGTGCTCAATTGGCCTTGATTTTTGATAAAACTAGCCAGAAGTTGGTTGGGGCTGCCGAAATGGCCATGGATGCCGAAGAAACAATTAATACCATTGTGCCATACGTGCAGATGGGACTGACGAAGGAACAGTTAAACGACTTCGTTTATGTCTTTCCTTCCATTGCTTACACTTTGCAACGCCGTTTACCATTAGTTTAAATTAAATAAATCCACTGCTTTTTATCGGAGCGGTGGATTTTGACTTTTGTAGCGTCTTTGGCTATGCTATACTTTTTTTGTTAAGTAAAGGAGATTCTGATGGAATTAGCAGGCGATGCCATTGTCGATTTGGTCGACAACCAGTCATATCAAGATAAAGTCGTGGAAAACCCAGCCGGGCAGGCGGTCGATTTGGATGCCCTCTTTGAAGCATTCAAGGCCTTAGCTAAGAATGAAGAACCAGCCCGAGCTGCGCTTGATATCGATGGCGGTATCGAACAGGGTGGAACCACTCTATCGATGGAAGCCAACGTCATCAACTTGCCATTGCGCTATAAGAATCAAGAAAAGAAGTTGGTCTTTGTTGATCAGGCCTATGAACTAAACGTCTACTTGATTGTGGACAACGCCCACGTCAGCAAGTCCGCTTTGAAGATTGAAAAGTTGTCTTCTTTGTCAGCCTTTTTGGATGACCCGGATTCTGTTTTGGCTAAGGCTGCTAGCCGCTTTGCCGAATTACTCGATACGATTCGTGAAAATCAAGAAGCGGCAGTGGAAGAAGAAAAGGAAACAGCTGAAGAAGAGAAGACTGCTGATAAGAAAGCTTCGACTAAGAAAAAATAATATGTGTTAAAAAAACCTCCCGGTTGAATAACCAGGGGGCTTTTCTTATTCTTCATGAATTTTGGCGGATAAGTGGTAGGCAACGTTATCCTTTTCCACAGTCGCTTTCAATACATTCGGAGACGAGACATGGGAAAGGGTGGTGAGTTCACCAAGGTCATAAGCATCCAAGACTTCTTGAACAAGTTCTTTTTTTGATGAAAAGTCCAAGGCGGGGATGGCTAAGTCTTCGTACTCTCGTGTATTTGCTCGACCAATGGCCTTGAGCTCTTTTGTCTGGATTTTTGTAATGATTAGCATAGCTTGATTATAGGGGTTGGGGGAAGGAGAGTAAAGGAGAGAGGGAGTTTTTGCTAATTTGCATTGGTACTAATTCTTTGTTAGTTTATCTATATTAGAATTAGGAGAGATGGGAATGAAGAAGAGTACATTTTTAATATCGATTGCTATCATTGCTGCTTTGATTCAGGTAGTCGATAACCACTTGATTGCACCATATGTTAATACATGGCAGAATTGCTTGATTGTTTTCTTTATTGATTGTCCTTCCTTTTATTTTGTTTATTGGTTGAGAAATACCCGAGAGCATAAGGGGTTTAGGAAATCGGATTCTGGTCCGAAATAAAAGATTCTGTATGTAAATAAAGGGAGAAAATATGAAGAAGAGTACATTTGTTATATTATCTGCTATTTTTTATGGTTTTATCATTTTGATTGATGAACTCTTGATTGATCCATATGTTAATCAGTGGCAGAACAGTTTGATAATGATGATTATTACTGCTCCCGTGTTTTATTTCATTGCAAAGAGAGGTAATGAAATAAGCCGGAGAAGTAATCATACAAACTCTGAAAAGTAATCTGACTTGCCTTTTTGCTCTTTAGCTGGCATAATAAAGGTATGCGATGAGTCGAGCGCGTCTTTTAAGACGCCCACGCGGCCTGCTAGGATTAAATTCCAAGCCTCGGATTAGGTGCAGGTGTAATGGTTGTTGTGGAACTTCCATTTCTCACCATGACTACTAGCGCAAGCTAGGGTGACGCTGACTTGTTTGGTTCGTGACTGAATCAAACCGCCCGTCGAAGCGAATTCGGCATGCCAAACTAAGAGCTAACTTCGGTTAGCTCTTTTTTACTGTCTAAAGCTACAGCTAAAAGACTTTCTGATATAATAAAGAAAGCTAAAACAAGTTATGGAAAGGGGCTTTCGGTGGAAGAATCACAGTATGTCAGCGTTGCTGCACTAACGAAATATTTATCCGCGAAGTTTGATCGAGACCCACACTTGGGTAAGGTTTACCTGACGGGAGAAATCTCGAACCTGGGGAACCGTCGGTCCCGCCATCTCTACTTTTCCATCAAGGACCCCGAAGCCAAGGCCGTGATTCGGGCCGCCATGTTCTCTTATGCTTCCCGCTTGAAGTTTGAGCCAGAAGAGGGGATGAAGGTCCAGGCTGTCGGCCGTGTGCAAATTTACGAGCCTTCTGGTTCCTACTCGATTATCTTGGAACAGATGACGCCAGCCGGTGTCGGGGACCTCTTCTTGGCTCTCCAGCAGTTAAAGGACAAGTTGGCAAAGGAGGGTCTCTTTTCAGCACCTAAGCGGCCAATTCCACCACTGCCCCGTAAGATTGCCGTGATTACTTCGCCAACTGGTGCGGTCGTGGAAGATGTGGCCAAGACGGTTGAACGGCGGTTGCCACAGGCCCAGGTGGTTTTGCTGCCAGCCGTTGTGCAGGGGGATGGCGCCGTGCCATCACTGTTGAAGCAGTTGGATAAGGTCGATGAACTCGGCTTTGACACGGCAATTATTGGTCGTGGTGGTGGTTCGATTGAAGACCTCTGGGCCTTTAACGACGAGGCCTTGGTTCGTAAAGTCGCCGCCTTGAAAACGCCGATTATTTCCTCTGTTGGGCACGAAACCGACAACACCTTGGTTGATCTGGTCGCCGATCAACGTGCAGCAACACCTACGGCTGCTGCCGAATTGGCAACGCCGATTTCCAAACAGAACTTAATTGATCGAGTCTTGGAATTATCCTCTCGTCTGACGCTAGCCGGGCAGAAGTTGCTGGCAAAAAAAGAGCAGGATTTGAAGTACGTGATTGACCGGCCAATTATGAAACAGCCGGACCGACTCTACGCTGCCTACCAGCAGGAAGTTGATTCATTGGAGAAGCGTTTGTACCAGGCATTCTCACGGAAGACGGAACAGGCTAAGTACCAAGAAACGGCTTTAGCTGAACGCTTGGCTGCCCAGCAGACCCAGATGTTACGTCCTTATCAGGAGCGGGTCGCATTAGCAGCGGCTAAGTTGGATTTGGTTTCACCGTTGAAGATTTTGTCAGCTGGTTACACCATCGTGAAAGGACCTGAGGGTCAGGTTGTGAAATCAAAGAGTGATTTGAAGGCTGGCGAAAAGGTCGGATTGACTTTTGCAGACGGCCAGTTGGAAGCTGAGATTTTAGGAGAGAAACATGACTAAAGATGCATCATTTGAAGAAAAATTGAAGCAGTTGGACCAAATCGTGACGGCCCTTGAACAGGGTGACCGTCCATTGGAAACAGCCTTGGCCGATTTTAAGACTGGTGTTGTTTTGGCAAAGGACTTGCAGAAGACTTTGGCTGAAGCCGAAAAGACTTTGGCAAAGGTGATGCAAGACGACGGCTCCATGACTGATTTGGAATTGACCAACAATGACTAGTTTTAAGGACTTCATTCAAACATATAAGCCTCAGGTGGAAGAAACCTTGGTTGCTGAAAGTAAGCAGCATGGACCCGAAGTGTCCGATTCCTACGAGCAGGCCTTGCAGTATGCCCTGCTGACAAAGGGAAAGCGCTTGCGCCCACTTTTGGTTTTGGCTGTGATTGATTCTTTCGGACAAGCGATTGATGGCGAGGCGGTGAAGGCTGCTTCAGCCATTGAATGGGTGCATGCCTATTCGCTCGTCCACGACGATTTGCCTGAAATGGATAACGATGCCTACCGCCGCGGTCAACTCTCCGTACACGCCTTGTATGGACCTTCCTTGGCCGTTTTGGTGGGAGATGCCTTGCAGGCACAGGCCTATCAAATCCTGTCAGCTGTCAAAAGCATTTCAGCAGAACAGAAGATGCGGATGGTCGCGACTTTGTCAGCGCGTTCGGGGGCCTTTGGCATGGTTTATGGACAAGTCTTGGACATGGGAAACCACAACGTTAACCATGATGCTGTTGCTCAGGAAGCTGTGTTGAACCAGGTCTACCAGAAGAAGACGGCGGATCTCTTAACTGCTGCCGCTTTGATTGGTGGTCATTACTTGGATTTGGATGAAGCGGCGATGGCTTTGATGGGGAAGTACGGTCAGAAGTTAGGCCTCCTTTTCCAGATTCAGGATGACTTCGATGACTACGAGCAGGATGCAGAAGAGGGCGTTGTTTCCCTTGTTCATCTCTACGGCTTGGAAAAGTCAAAGCAGATGATTGCGGACTTGCGATCTGAAGCGAAGCAGGCTTTGCAGGACCTAGAAAAACTTGAACCAGCCTTTGATGCCGGTCTACTAACAAATTTGATTGATTTAATTGGAGCATAAGAATGGCAGTTGCAAAAGAACGTGTCGATATCTTACTTGTTCAGCAGGGACTCTTTACTTCCCGTGAACAGGCCAAGCGGGCCGTCATGGCTGGCCAAATTCTCGGTGAGAACGAGGAACGCTTGGATAAGGCTGGGCAGAAGATTCCAGTGACAACGGAATTACATTTTAAGGGACAACCACTGCCATTTGTGTCTCGTGGTGGCTACAAATTGGTGAAGGCCATTGAGACTTTTGGAATGGATATGAAAGACCAAATTGTCTTGGATATTGGCTCATCAACCGGTGGCTTCACTGACGTTTCCCTGCAGAACGGCGCCAAGCACGTTTATGCTTTGGATGTTGGAACCAACCAATTGGCTTGGAAGCTGCGGATTGACGAACGCGTGACGGTGATGGAAAATACAAACTTCCGTTATGCTAAGCTGGCAGACTTCATGGAAGGGCAGCCAACCCGGGCGACCATTGACGTTTCCTTCATCTCCTTGGGATTGATTTTGCCAACTTTGAAGGACATCTTGGCTAAGGGTGGTGAAGTTGCTGCCTTGATTAAGCCCCAATTTGAAGCTGGTCGTGAATTGGTGGGAAAGCATGGGATTATCAAAGACCCAGCGGTTCACCGTTTAGTTCTCGAGAAGACTTTGCCAATGATGGTTGAATCAGGCTTTTCAGTGAAGGGCCTGACCTATTCACCAATCAAGGGAGGTCAGGGAAACATCGAGTTCTTGGCCTGGTTGGAACGGTCGGATGAACCGGTTATCGCAGATGACGTGGACATCGATAAAGTCATTGAAGAAGCTCACGGTCAACTCGACCAAGAAGGTTAATTCAGTCGCCTCTTTGCAGGCGAGTACATATATGATTTGGAGGCAGGGGATGCTTGAACAACTTGTCATTGAAAATTTTGCCATCATCGATCAGGTCGAACTGTCTTTTGATGACCGTCTAACGGTTTTGACCGGGGAAACCGGTGCCGGTAAGTCCATTATTATTGATGCTTTAGCGATGTTGACTGGTGGCCGAGCTAGCACGGAAATGATTCGAAATGGTGCTGATAAGGCTGTCTTACAGGCTCTCTTTACCCTTGATGCCAAGCCGGAATCACGCAATGACGAACTGAAGGCTGCTTTCGAAGCCGCCGGTATCGATGTGTCGGATAACCAAGTGGCCATTTACCGTGAGTTTAACCAGAAGGGACGTTCGGTTTCCCGCATTAACGGCATGATTGTCCCTTTGAAAACACTCGCCTCCTTGGGTGCCCGTCTGGTGGAGATTCAGGGTCAGCACGATACATCCTTGCTCTTGAACCCTGATTCCCACTTGGCGCTTTTGGATGACTTCGCAGACGCCTCTTTGAAACAGGCCAAGGTCGAGTATGACAAAGTCTTTACTCGTTACCGTGATTTGGCGCAGCGTTTGAACCAGGTCAAGAACCAGGCCCACGATTTGAATCAACGCTTGGATTTATTGACTTTCCAGGCCGAAGAATTGAAGACGGCTAACTTGCAACCGGGTGAAGAAGACGAGCTTCTCGATGAACGGGCGAAGTTGGCCAACCATAAAAAGATTGCCGACTCTCTGGACCAGGCTCAGCAGGCGTTAAATCCTGGCTTGGAAGGGGGCGCCATTGACTTACTGGCCGCCGCTAATTCCGCACTTGAAACGGCCGCGTCCTTTGATAAGGGCTATGAGAACTTGGCCCAGTCCATTTCAGAAGCCTACTATGCCGCCCAAGATGCCGGCCGCGATCTGGATGAGTCGGTCGCCAATCTGACTTTTGATGAAGAAGCCCTGGTGAAAATTGACGATCGTTTGCAAGTTATTCACCAGTTGAAGCGTAAGTACGGCGATACAGTGGATGAAATTCTAGCCTTTCAGCAAAAAGTCGAGGCCGACCTATCGGCATTGGACGGCGGTTCGCTCGATATCGACCAGTTGACGGCTGAAAAGGCTGCTTTGAAGGAAAAGATGGACGGTGCAGCACTGACCTTACGTGAGCGCCGCCAGAAGGTGGCCAAAAAGCTGGAAGAAGCGGTTAACCAGGAACTCCACGATTTGTTGATGAAGGAAGCCTTTTTTGAAGTGCACTTCGAGCCGGTTGAAGGATTCTTACCAAGCGGTGCCGACCGCGTGACCTTTAACGTGCAAACCAACAAGGGGGAGGGCGTGAAGCCTTTGGAAAAGGCCGCCTCTGGTGGTGAAGCCTCCCGTTTAATGTTGGCCTTGAAAACCATCTTTATCTCTCAGCAGGGACTCTCAACTGTTGTCTTTGATGAAATCGATACTGGTGTTTCAGGACGAGTTGGTTCCGCCATTGCTTCGAAGATGCGGGCGATTTCAGTTCAAACCCAGGTCTTGGCGATTACCCACTTGCCACAGGTTGCTGCAGCTGCTGACCACCACTTCTTGATTGAAAAGTCTACGTTGGGCGACCGAACGGTTACCCACGTGACGGATTTGGAAGAGGCCGACCGTGACCGTGCGGTGGCGATGATGCTTTCTGGAGATGAAATTACCGACGTTGCCCTAGCCAATGCCAAGGATCTACGAGCTAAGGCTGGTAAATAATGTATAAAAAAAGGAATCTTAACGTAAGTTGAGCTTCCTTTTTTAATTCATATTCTTGTTAGTTGATATATCTGTCACTTGTATATATCTGCATTATTACGTATCATGATTAATTGATTATTTAAATAAACCGATTTTTTTTATCACCCTGGAATAGATGAGAAGGAATTCCGATGATGTTCAATCGATTAGCCAAACTGATTCAACGAACCATTCAATATAAAAAGAAACGTACCATTCAATTTTTATCTGTTTACTTTTTTGCAGTGATTTTGCTAGTGACGGTTTTTCATCAATCCTCCCGTCTAAAGGGTGCATACGAAGGAACAAATAATTCGTCGATTGTTTTCCATGGTGAGAGTTTTGTAACGAATTTAGATGGAACTGATGCTTGGGATGAAGGAACATATTCCATTCGTAGTCAGCAATTATCGATTACCATTGATGGCCAAACTTATTATGGAAAGATGGATAAAGACCAGAAGCATTTTTGGGTAGAAATTGACAGTGAGAAGGTTTGGTTTGAGAGACACTAATTAAAAAAGGTTCTGTACACGATCAGGGCTTTTTAATACAAAAAAGTCCTTTCCGTTTTGGAAAGGACTTTTAAAGTGGTTAAATTTTAGCTATGTGTATAGAAGAGAAAGGCAACGAAGATAACAGCCAAGCTGTACATCAGGAAGTTAACTTCCTTACCGCGCTTTGCAGCAATCATCGTAATAGGGTAGGCGATGAAGCCAAGAGCGATTCCATCAGAGATTGAGTAAGTCAAAGGCATTCCGATAACAATCAAGAAGGCAGGTGCGGCAATGGCCATGTCTTCCCACTTAATCTTCTTCAAGTTACCAGCCATCATAATTCCAACCACAATCAAGGCAGGTGCGGTTACCTGAGAGGTAACCACCGTTAGCAATGGTGAGAAGAAGAGGGCTAAGATGAAAAGACCAGCCGTTACAACGGAGGTGAAACCGGAACGACCACCAACGGCGATACCAGATGATGATTCGACGAAGGCAGAGGTTGGAGATGTACCAAGGGTAGCACCAACGGTCATACCAACGGCATCGGCCATCAAGGCCTTACCGGCACGGGGCATCTTACCGTTTTCATCAAGTAAACCGGCTTGTTCAGTCAAACCGATCAAAGTACCAGCAGTATCGAAGAAAACAACGATTAAGAAAGTCAACGCAACAATCAACATTTCAAAGGTGTTAATGTCACCCAAGTGCATCCAGGCCTGTCCGAAGGTTGGCTTTAAGGATGGTGCAGAAGAGATGATTGATGTTGGCATTGGAATTTCCTTGAAAATCAACCCAACAACGGCTGTTCCAACCATTCCAAAGAAGATGGCGGCTGGGACTTTTTTAACAATTAAAATCAAAGTCAAAGCAATTCCGAAGATGGCCAAGAGGGTGCTTCCCTTCGTCAGGGTCCCCATGGCAACCATGGTATCAGCGTTGGCAACAATCAATCCGGCGTTGTGTAAACCGATGAAGGCGATGAAGAGACCGATACCAGCGGCGATGGCCACACGCAAGTTGTAAGGGATGGCATCGATGATTTTTTCACGGATGTGTGTCAAAGTCAAAGCCAAGAAAATCAAGGCGGCAACTAAGATTCCTGAAATGGCCGTTTGCCAAGGCACCTTCATACCCATAACAACGGAATAGGCGAAGTAGGCGTTCACACCAAGGCCTGGTGCAATGGCGATTGGATATTTAGCAACAACACCCATGAAAAGGGTGGCGGTTGCAGCAGCCAGTGCAGAGGCAGTAAAGACCGCGCCCTTGTCCATGCCAGCGGCGGCAAGAACGTTTGGGTTTAAGAAAAGAATGTAAGACATCGCCACAAAGGTGGTGATACCAGCAATTGTTTCTTTTCGAAATGAAGTGCCCAGTTCTTTAAACTGGAAGTAAGATGCAATTTTCGACATGTATAACTCCTCAATAAGTAAAAAAGACTACCTGAATAGTTTACCAATAATGAAAGGGGATGTCTGAAGGAAAATGAAAAAAATGGCATTAAAAAACGAACAATTAAATAGAAATTAAATGAACGTTTGTTTTTCATCTCTCTATTTTAAAAAATATTCGGCTATCTCTTTTGATAGGCGGACATTGCGATTTTGATTTCTTTTAAAAGGACTTTGGCAGCATGTTTGAGATTGAGATATAATTGGTTATCATAGACTTTTTTAGAGGGGGCAGAATAATGGATCAAAAAACTTGGGAACGCCTAGTTAAGTACACGGAATTACAGGGAACGTCTGGACAGGAAGATGCTGTTCGAAAGGCCTTTCGAGAGGACATTAGCCCCCTAGTTGACCGTGTGGAACAAAATGGCATGGGTGGCCTTTTTGGTGTGAAAGAGGGGGCTGCTGATGCTCCCCGAGTTATGTTTGCAGCGCACCTTGATGAAGTAGGTTTCATGGTTGCAGGCATCTTGCCAACTGGTGCACTTCAGGTGGTGGCATTGGGCGGTTGGAATCCAATGACGGTACCTGCCCACCGTTTTACTCTGTTTACTAAGGAAGGTCAGTACCCGGTTGTATCTTCTTCCATTGCTCCCCATCTCTTACGTGGTAAGGGTGGTGCTGCCCAAGCCTTAACGATTGATGATATCTTGTTCGACGCTGGTTTTGAATCGAAGGAACAAGCGGAAGCCATGGGTGTTCGTCCGGGAGACTTCATTGTTCCTGAAACGAAGACGGTTCGGATGGCAAACCCTAACCGTGGGTTGTCAAAGGCTTACGATAACCGCTTCGGTGTATCCGCCATTGTTTCGGCATTGAATGATTTGCAGGGTGTTCAAACTCCTAATACTTTGATTATGGGTGCCAATACTCAAGAAGAAGTTGGACTTCGCGGCGCTTTGCCTGCTGTACAGCAAATGAAGCCAGACGTTTTCTTTGCGGTTGATTCATCAGCCGCTAACGACGTTGACCAGACGGTTGGTCGTCAAGGCGTTCTTGATCAGGGAACGTTGATTCGTGTCTTTGACCCAACGGTTGTGACGTCACCACGTTTGAAGGAATTTATTCTACAGACTGCTGAAGATAACCACATCCCATACCAGTACTTTGTTTCAAAGGGTGGTACGGATGCTGGTGGTGTTCAAAAGTATGGACAGGGATTACCAGCCGTTGCGCTTGGCGTTGCCTCCCGTTACATCCATACTCACGAAACGGTCTGGTCAATTCCTGACTTTGATGCTGCTCGTGAACTCATTGTTGCTTTGGCTAAGAACTTAGATCGTTCAGCTCTTGATGATATTGTGGGGAACTGATGTTTAAGAAATTACAGCGACTCGATTATTGGATAGCGGTTCCCTACGCCGTCTTATCCTTACTCGGAATCGTCATGGTCTTCTCTGCCACACAAAACGCCTATTTAGCACCGGTGATGTCCTTTGCCAAGCAGGCAATCTTCGTTGTGGTTGGCTGGGCAGCGGCCTTCATGACTTTTAAAATTAACCGAAATGCCTTGCGCTCTCCGGTTCTTTTAAACATTCTGCTCTTTGGAACGACTATTTTAATGGTGGCAGCTCGTTTAGCCCCTGCTGTTAACGGTGCCCACGGTTGGATTAACCTAGGACAGGTAACACTTCAACCCGTCGAATTAGCCAAGATTATGTTGATTCTTTATTTTGCCCACTGGTTTACGGTTTATCCTTGGAAACCAGGAAAGGGACTTGGTGGATTTATTCGGACCTGGGTACAGCCCGGCCGACCTGTTAAGTTACTCTGGCCCATTGCTATCTTAGCTTTGACCTTAATCATGCCTGATTTGGGGAACTTATTCATTACTGTTTCCGTTTTGATACTCATGGTTTTGGCTTCAGGAGTGAAGCCACGGGCTAATCTGATTCTGGTCGTTATCTTTTTCTTGATGTTGGCCTTTTTACCACAGATTATTTCGGCTTTGGATTTGAAAGAGTCATCGTCTTATGCCGTTCGTCGTTTATCAAACTTTGTCGATCCTTGGTATAATATGGACCAGAGTCGCCAGCTGCTTTACTCTTACTATGCCATTTCGCACGGGGGATTGTTCGGTGTTGGCCTTGGTAACTCATTAATTAAGCCTTACTTACCGGAATCAAACACTGATTTCATTATGGCTGTTGCCACAGAGGAGTTGGGCGCCGTCTTGGTTGTCGTGGTGCTTGGTCTGATGATGATACTGATTGGACGTTTGGTGGTGCTTGGCATTCACCAAAAGTCCCAGTATAACCGCCTCTTTTTATACGGACTGGCTGGGCTACTAACCATGCAGTCCTTTGTTAATTTGGGTGGTGTCTTAGGATTGCTCCCAATCACGGGAGTTGTTTTCCCATTTATTTCTGGTGGGGGATCCTCCTTTGTCTTCTTCTCTGCAGCGGTGGGATACGCCTTAAACATTGCCGCGCAGCACGTTCAACCAACTCGGCCAAGTCCACAAGATGATGCGGCACGAAGGGAATTAAAACACTAATGTTTGAAATGCAAAAACGACGAGCTATCTACGTTTATATGCGTGGGCTCAAGCAAGTTGGCCAATTGAAAAAGTTTGGCGACATTGCCTATATCTCAAATAAGATGAATTACGTTGCTTTGTATGTAAATGATGATGACGCTGAAGAATTAGCGTTGAAACTAAAGAAGTACCGCTTTGTGAAAACGGTCAAGGTTTCGCCACGTCCCGATATTGATCCTGATTTGGGCGATTTACACGATGATGTCTTCTTTGAGGCCTATGATAAGGGCCAAGATGAAGGAGAAACTGCCGCTGGGGCACCAGCCTCCGTTTCAGAATCACCAAAGAACATTGATAAGGTTCAGTCAGAACAAATCAAGGTGGAGGAAAAGTAAATGCGAGTCATTGCTGGAAAATTTGGTGGCTTGCACCTGGAAGCCGTTAAGGGCCGTGCAACGCGACCAACCACTGATAAAGTTAAAGAAGCAATCTTTTCCATGCTGATGCCATATTTGGATGGGGGCCGTGTGCTGGATCTCTACGCTGGTACTGGTGGATTAGGCATTGAGGCGATTTCCCGTGGCATGGATGAAGCGGTCTTGGTTGATAAGCAGCCGGCGGCTTTGGCAGTTATTCAAAAGAACATCGAAAAGACCCATGCTGAAGATGCCTTTACGGTGTTGAAGGCGCCTGCTGCGTCAGCACTATCACGGCTGGCAGGGCAGGGCTTGACTTTTGATATGGTCTTATTGGATCCACCCTATGCTAAGGAAAAGTTGAAGCAAGACATTGACAAGATGATTTCTTCTGGCCTTTTAGTGGACGGTGCCATTGTCATGATTGAATCTGATCAGGTAGCGGACCTGCCAGAAGCAAATCAAGAACTTGCTTTGTTGAAACAGAAGGACTACGGAATTACCCGTGTGTCCATCTACCAATATGAGGCCTAAGGAGTTGTAAGAATGAAAAAGGCTGTGTTTCCTGGATCTTTTGACCCACTAACCAATGGTCACTTAGATATTATTGAACGAGCAGCTGCCCTCTTTGATGAGGTGGTGGTTGCTGTTGGGAAAAACACGAATAAGCAGGGTCTATTCCAGCCTGAAGAACGGTTGGAATTAGCCAAGGCGGCTGTTGCCCACCTTTCGAACGTAACGGTTGGTCAAATCGATGGCCTAACCGTTGACTACATGGAAAAGATTGGTGCACAATACATTATTCGCGGATTACGTAACTGTAAGGACTTCGAGTATGAGCGCGATATCGCTGGTGTCAACTCGGTTTTGGATGATGTTGAAACGGTTTTACTCTTTGCAAAGCCGGAAAACCAAAACATTTCTTCTTCAATGGTCAAGGAGATTTCCAAGTTGTCTTCCAACCGCTTAGCTGCTTTTGTACCACCAGTTGTCGTAAAAGCATTGCAAAGTCATTTTGAATAAAATTATTGAAAGAGCTTCCGATTTTGGAAGCTTTTTTTCTGTCTTTTTCGTGATATGTCAATAAGGAGGACAGAAGATGTTTGAAAGAATTAATTTAGAGAATTTACTATTTTGGGTGAAGACTTATTGGCGCTGGTTGCTAGCTGGCTTGGTCGGTCTACTTGTTTTAATTGTGACCTTCTTTGTCATCTTGGCTGGCCATCAAAAGGAGAAGACACCCAGTGATTTTATGATATCTAGTCAGTCATTGAGTTCCAAAGAAGAGCCAAGTGCTAGCAAGTACATTAAGGTGGATGTAAAGGGAGCCGTTCACCACCCAGGTCTCTACCAGTTAAAGATTGGTGATCGACTAGAGGATGCTTTGAAAAGGGCAGGAGGAATCACGGAAGAAGCAGATGTTGAGCAACTCAACCGTGCGCAACTGTTAGCGGACGGGATGGTAGTTTATGTTCTGAAAATTGGTGAGGAAAAATTACCTGAGATGAAAAATGCTGGCACAATCCCTGGAAACCCCTCGGCATCCGATACAGGGGGAGTTGATTCAGCTAAGAATACAGGGAAGGTCCATTTAAATCAGGCGAGTCAAAAGGACTTGGAAAGTTTAACCGGAATAGGTCCGAAAAAAGCAGAGCAAATCATTGCCTACCGGGAGCAGCATCCCTTTAAATCTATTGATGAATTAAAAGAAATTCCAGGTATTGGACCAAAGCGTTTTGAACAATTAAAGGATCAACTTCAGTTATGAAAGGGACCCGTTTCTTTTTTCTTTTGGCTATCATTTGGGGAACCTTAGCGTCGGTTGTTTATTTACCCAATGAGTTGACTATTTTTCTTGCCTTACTTGTGCCACTTTTTTCTTTTACTCTGGGATGGAATCGGCGGCTTTTTTCATTTTGGCTGTTGACTGCTAGTTTTTTCCTATATGCACTGTGGGGAAACAACCGTTTGAATCAACAGACGCACCAACAAGAGGAAAATAAAACGTTTCGATTACTGGTCCAGGCAGACCAGGTGAAGGTCAATGAGGAGGGAACGGTGAGTGGACGGGGTGTTGATGAAAACGGACAGAAGTTACTCTTCTTTTATCGCTGCCATAATCAGGCGGAGGTAACAAAGTTTGATTTATTGAGACAGCCAGTTAAAATTACCGGGCCAGCGGAAAGAAAAACCATTATGCCAGCCACAAATGACTATCAATTTGACTTCAAGCAATTTTGGCGGAGTCAAAAGGTGACTCAGCAGCTGTCCTTTCAGTCAGTTGAAATCCAAGAAGTAGAAGCAGAAAACTTGTGGCAGGCTTTTTACTTTAAAGTACATCAGGCGCATAAGACTGCTGAACTTTTTGCGAATCGTTTACCTAATCCTTTACGTGACTACAGTCTGTCATTGCTCTTGGGGAGCAAGGAGAGTCAGCTCTATGAGCATAACCCGCAGATTGCAGAATTAGGGCTCATTCATTTGTTTGCGCTATCCGGCCTGCATGTATCCTTTTTTCTGACTGCCATTCAATGGCTTACAAGGTCGTTACGAATTACTCGGGAAGTATCGGATGGATTGATTGCGGTGCTTTTACCAATTTTTTATCTTTTTACGGGAGCTCCTGTTGTTTTATTCCGAGCCTTAGTGGCAGGTGAAATAAGAATTATCAGTAGAAATTTTGGGCGACCCGTACCTGGGATAACGGTTTGGTCAGGATCACTCTTGCTTTCTTTATTGGTCTATTCACAGGTTTTGCTGACGATGGGTGGGCGTTTATCCTTTGCTTTGACCTTTGCGATTCTACAACTTGGTCATATGAGTTATTGGAAGCGGGGAATTTATCTTTCTTTGGTCACTTTCCCAATTATCTTAGCCCATCAGTATGCTTGGAATGTTTGGCAGACCTTGGCTAACCTGATTGCTGTGCCGGTTTTTTCAACAGTGATTTTACCGGCTACCTTATTGGGTTACTTCATTCCAGGGTTAGATAGGGTAATGAACTTTGCCGTTTTTCTTTTTGATAAAACGGTGGAAACGGTTGGAAAAGTACCTGGTCAAATTGTGTTGGGTGCTTTTCCCTGGCCGTCCTTATTGTTATTGTTTTTGTTACCCTGGTTCATTTTAGCAGCGAATAAAAAAGTCAAAGGCCTACTTTGTGGCTTTGGATTGCTACTGTTGATGAGTAGTCATTTACTGGTGCGCTTTCCGGTTAACGGCGAGTGGACGACTTTTGATATCGGACAGGGCGATGCGGCCGTATTGATTGAACCAAGGCGGCGGTCCGTTACGTTAATTGATACGGGTGGAAAGGTAAGCTTTGGACCTGCGGTATCTTATAAGGTCCGTCAACAGCCGGAAAGTGCTAGTGAAAAGAAACAGCGAACTTTAAAAAAGCAGGAGGGATTGGCTAGAAATGTTATTCTACCTTACTTACATGCCCGTGGAATTTCAAGAATTAACACGCTGGCTCTTTCCCATCAGGATCAAGACCATATAGGGGATGCACGGGTCATTTTGAAGAATTTTAAGGTTGATCAGTTGGTTATGCCGGCGGGAATGGGTTCGCTTCCGGCCTATCAAAAGAAAATTAGACCGTACTTGAGAGGAACGAAGGTGATAGAAGCGACTGACCAGACACGAGTCGCTAGTTGTCCATTAAAGATTGTTTATCCCTTTGAAACGGGGACGGCCGGAAACGATGATTCTTTAGCATGGGTCGGTCGTTTGGGTGGTAAAAACATCTACACGGCTGGAGACCTGGACCAGGCTGGAGAGAAGAAAATATTAGAGAAGTATCCCGGCTTTGCCCCGGACATTGTTAAGTTTGGTCACCATGGTTCGAAGACTTCAACTGATGAAGCGGTTTTTGCTCGTTGGCAGCCGAGTGTTGGTATTGTATCTGCTGGTCGAAACTCCCGTTATGGTCATCCACATAGGGAAACTTTAGAGGTGGCGGCCAGGGAGAAGATGATTGTTTATAATACGCAAAGCCAGGGTATGCTAAGATATGTATATCAAAAGAATCATGGACATTTTGAGGTGACATTACATGACCCTGCAGGACTTAAAAGTACAAATTGAACATCAGGCCCTACCTGACTTGTACCTTGTGACAGGGGATGAAACAGCCTTACTTCAAAAGGCCAAGCGACTCTTTACTTCGATTATTCCTGAAGAAGACCAGGAAATGAACTTTGCCTCTTATGACTTTGGTGCAGTTGGATTGGATGATGCGATTGCGGATTTAACGGCGCCACCTTTCTTTGGTGACCACCGGGTGGTCATGTTGACGAACCCGACTTTTATGACTGCGACAGGGAAACTGACAGATAGCCAGGAAAAGGCCTTATTATCCTTGATTGAGCACCCTGTTCCAGGAAACCTATTGGTGATTTTTGCCGCTGACATGAAGTTGGATAAGCGTAAGAAAGTCACGAAGGCCATCAATTCCAAGGCAGAAAAGCTTGAACTAGCGCGTTTGAACGAACGACAGGTGGGACAAGCCTTGCACCAGTTGTTGGACCAGCTGGGCTTTCAGATTGAGACAGCTGCGGAGCAGGAATTGATGCTGCGAGTGCAAGCCTCTTACAGCAAGATGCTGCAGGAATTGCCAAAGCTCTTAGCTTATGCCGCGGATAGTAAGCAAATCACAAGACAGGCTGTAGATGATTTGGTTATTAAAGAGTCAACTGCCCAGGCCTTTGATTTGGCAGATTTGGTTCTTAAGGGTAAGCAGGAAGCGGCCATTCGAACCTACCATGATTTGGTGAAGAATGGTGAAGCACCGCTTCGCCTAAACGCGCTCTTGCTTGGTCAGTTCCGATTGTTGTTACAGGTGGCTTCATTACCTGGAAGCGATGCCGAAGCTGGTAAAGCCTTGGGAATTCACCCATTCCGAGTAAAGTTGGCCCGTCAGTCATTACGCAAGTACCCACTGGGAAAAGTGCGGGAAGGCTTCCTTAAAATTTTAGACATGGAAATTCAGATGAAGTCCAAGCAGGTGGATCCACTCTTCTTGTTTGAGAGCTTTATGGTGAATTTTTAGTAGTATATATAAAAACGACTCACCGAAAGGTGGGCCGTTTTTTATTGTTATGACATATTAGAATAAGTACAGTTTTTCCAGTAAAAAGCTGTTATTATTCAATCAGCGATGAAGATTTGCGGTGGTCGCCTTTTGATAGGAAGGAGGTACGCCTATGATTCAAGAAATCATAGAAACCAAATTTCAGTAGAAAGGTGGCCTCCTTCAGGTGACTGAAGGACAATTACTTTTAGTTATTTTAGCAGTAGATATGATTATCCACCTGCTAGAGTATGTCGAAAGACATCTTAAGAATAACAAGAGGGATCGTTGAAGCTTGGCGGCCGATGGCTCCTCTTGATTACTAGGCTTCCATCGCATTTGCGGCATCGCCGGAAGTTGAACTTTGGTTCAACTCCCTTTTTCATGTTTAGTATAACAGATAGTTTGACTTTACTTGCTTGTTATTCTGAAGAGTCGTAATACTTTATAAATAAAAAAGCCCTGGGCGCCGATAGGCCATCCAGGACTTTTAAAATTGTTTAGTTAAATTCGCCATCTGCGATTTGTGCAAGTGTATCGCGTGATGGGATGAAGAAGAGTTGACCAGTCAAGATGTCTGAGAAAGTCAACAAGAAGTCGGATTGATCCAACATGTTAATCAACATACCCTTGGTTACGTGCCAGTAGCGTGAGTAACCCATGAAGTAAGTCCCAGTGATACCCGTTGCTGGGTCTGAGTAAGGAACGTTCATACGGATAATCTTTTGTTCTTCACCGTTTTCGTCGTATTGAGAAGCGACATTGTGAGCATTCTTGTACTTGTCTTCGTCTTCCAATTCCAAGTCGGTGAACTTTTCACGTCCAACGGCCTTTTCTTGGTGTTCGGTCTTCATCTTGTTCCAGAAGTCCATGTCGTGACGCCACTTTTGTGCAAAGGCGTATGAACCGTTGATGTAATCAGGGTCTTCTTCGCCGATGATTGCGTAAGGTGCGGCATCTGCTTCAGCAGGGGCTTCCGTTCCATCGATGAAGCCGATGATGGCGCGACCTTCGAAGTAACGGAATCCTTGAGTTGAGTCCAAAACTTCTGTGTAGTCCTTCAAGAACTTCATGAATTGAGCCTGGCATTCGACAACAACGGCTTGGTTGTTTGAACGAATGTGGAAGAACAAGTCACCTTCGGTGGCTGGCATTTGGTACTTAGGGCCTTCAAGGGTTTCATAAGTAACCAATTCCTTTGGCTTCGTTGTGTTTGGGAACATGATATCCCAAGCGTGGTTTGAAATACCGATGGCAACCTTCAATTGTGAAGGGGTACCATCGTTTTGACCGTCGCGAATACGCAATGAGCGGATGATTGCTTGTGAGCGGTCGGCAAAGTCTTCGAACATTTCCTTTAAGTCTTCAGCAGGCAAGTCCTTGAACTTCAATACAGTAAACTGTACGCTTTGCCCGATATCCTTCCAGACATCTTGGGCCATCGCTGGGTTGATTGGCATAATGTAAAATCCTCACTTCTCTTTGATAAATGATATTATAGCTTATTTTCTGTATAGATAACATAGTAAATTAGAGTCATTTTAGTCTAATCTAAAGTAGGGTGGAAGATTAGAAAATTAGGGGCATAATTGGCCATTTTGAGCAGTTATTGTAAGTATTTATACAAAATAATTGAAAAGATTTAGGAAATTTCTCCTTTCCGAATTGTCAGAATAGATTAGAATTTTGGATTGGCAATGTAATCGATGATGGTGAGTAGGCGGACTTTCTTTTTTGAACCGTCCTCTATAAAATAAGGGCATGGCAAAAATCACGAAAATATCCACTCAAAAACGAGCGGGACGATACAATCTTGAATTAGACGGACGTTTTGCATTCGGTATTTCTGAAAACGTTCTGGCCAAGTTTGGTCTGATGAAGGGCCGTGAACTCAGCAAAGAAGAAGTTGAGCGAATTAAGGAAGCCAACCTGGTTGACCAGGGCTTGCAAATTGCCTTGAACTACTTGGGGCCAGCCTTGCACACTGCCAAGCAAGTCCGTGACCGCTTGAAAAGCAAGGATATAAAAGAAGAGGTGATTGACCAAGTCATTGAGTACTTGCAGAGTCAGCTTTTATTAAACGACGCGACCTATGCTAAAGCCTATGTGAATACCAAGCAGCTCTTTTCGCCCAAAGGACCACGAGCGATTGCAATGGACTTGAAGAAGGCTGGTGTGAAGGATGATCTGATTGAGGATGCCCTTTTGGAATATCCAGAAGAGGCGCAGTTAGAAGTGGCAACAAAGATGGCTGAGAAAATCGCCAGAACCCACAAGCGGGATTCGACTCGGATTCGTCAGCAAAAGACCGCGCAGGCTTTAGCACAAAAGGGCTTTTCTTTTGACATTGCCACAGCAGCGATTAATCAGATTGATATCGCCTCGGATGAGGAAGATGAGAAGGCGAACGCTTTGAAAGAGGCAGAAAAGGCCGCCCGCCGGCAGCGGACTGGAACAGCCAAGGATCGTTATTATAAAGTCAAATCTAAGCTCTATACGAAGGGCTTCCCCAGCGACGTGATTGACTGGGCGTTAGCGGAGTTGGATTTTGGTGAAGAAATCTAATTTTAATCTTTTTTGACAGGATTTATGATATAATCTAAAAGGAATTTTTTGTCAGAAAAGTGGGACGAGCATGATTGTTGATAAGCCAAGTCGCGGTCCACGCGAAGGGGATGTCATCACGATCAAGAGTTATAAGCATGACGGCTCGTTGCATCGAACATGGCGTGACACCATGGTGTTAAAAACCAGTGAGAATGCCATCATTGGATTAAACGACCATACTTTGGTGACAGAAGATAACGGCCGCCGCTGGGTAACCCGCGAGCCGGCCATTGTGTACTTTCATAAAAAGTACTGGTTTAATATTATCGCGATGATTCGCGATAACGGGGTTTCCTACTACTGCAACCTGGCTTCTCCCTATACCTTAGATAAAGAGGCACTCAAGTACATTGATTATGACTTGGACGTCAAAGTTTTCCCAGACGGGGAGAAGCACCTGTTGGACGCTGATGAATATGCAGCCCACAGTAAGAAATGGCACTATCCAAAAGAGGTAGACCAAATCTTGAAGGCCCATGTTAAAATTTTGGTCGACTGGATTGACCAAGAAAAAGGACCTTTTTCACAGGGATACGTGGACGTTTGGTATTCCCGTTACCAATATTTGATGCAACAGCGGTTGAATGATCGTCGTTGACTGAAAAAAAGCAGGAATAATTTTCCTGCTTTTTTTGTACAATAAAGTCGTAGAATTTTTATGATTATGCTAATTCATGAGATTAATAAGTAAGGGGTATGACATGACCGTTACAGTTAATATAGCAGCAGGTGAAGTGGACAGCCGTGCCCATTTTGTTTCAGAAATAAAGGAAAAGATTCGACAGGGTGAACGACGTCGTATCTTTTACATTGTGCCCAACCACGTGAAGTTTGATAGTGAAGTGGATGTTCTTTCACGTTTGGCTGAAGAAGGGGGGCAACTCGATGGCCAACAGTCTTACGCACAGTCACAGGTTCAAGTCTATTCGCTGAGCCGCTTGGCTTGGCGCTTGTTAGAAGATGAAGGTGTTGTGCAGCCACCTGTACTGGGGGCTGCTGGACTCTTTGTGATGGTTTCTAAAATTCTCCAAGAAGAAAAGGGCCGACTACCAATTTTTGCCCGCATGGCTGCAAAGCGGGGATTTATTGAAAAGCTGGTGGCCCAGTTATCTGAACTGCGTGCATCAAGAGTCACTCCTGAAGAGTTGCTAAACATTGTGTCTGAAATTGACACGTCTAACGACCAGCAGAAAGCTCTGAATGCCTCAGCACTACAGCAGAAACTCCGTGACCTGGCCGTGGTTGCGGATGCCTTCAATCAGAAGATGGGTAATGACTACATTCTTTCGCAGGAAACGCTGCCTTACTTTGTCGAGCAGATGAAGAACCCGGATTTAACGGATGCGATTTTTTACTTTGAAGGTTTTACTGGATTTACAGCGGCTGAATGGGCTTTAGTGCAGTTGTTAGTCCAACATACGGATGTACAAATTGCTTTGTTGGGACGTGTTGATGCCGCCGACCCATTGAAGTATGAAAATGCTGGTTCGGTCTTCGATAAGCCTTTGGAAACGGCCCGTACGATTCGAGCAATGGCTAAAACAGCGGACGTTGATTTTAATGTTAAGGTCTTAGATGAATCAACAAATAACGTCTTAGAAAGCACTCGGACCAACTTACTGCGTGCTTGGGAAAAACTCGGTGCCTACCGGGACTTTTCCGCAGACCTAAAACAGCAGCAAGCGACCGATTTGAACGTCTTTGTTGGCGCTAACGTTGTGACGGAGTTGGAAGAAGTCGCCCGCCGTATTCGAGAAGATTTGCGTGGGGATGCTAACTTGCATCTACGCGATATTTTGGTTTTGGCCCGGGATTTGAATCCATATGCTAAGCACTTGCCTGCCGTGATGGACTCCTTTGATTTGTCTTACTTCTTGGATAACGATGTTAAGATGGGCAACCATCCCTTGGTTGAGTTGACGACGACTTTGCTAGCCAATCCTTCTGTTTTGTACCAGAAAGATAAAATCTTAACGATTTTGAAAACGGGCTACTTACGACCTCTTATCGACGGACAATTGATGGATTCAGAGACCTATTTCGAAGCCGTCTCTTATTTGGAAAACTACCTTGATGGCCACCGGGTTGCTCGTCGGGTTTGGCAGAATGATACCGCTGAATTTGCTCTCTTTAAGGTGGAGGGAAATGAAGAGACCGCTGCCTTTAATGAAGACCAAGCGGTAAATAAATTAATAAACGAATTGAAGCGTTTCGTTCATCATCTTTTGGATGCTTTGACGGAGGCCTTTGCTGAAGTGAAAACAATTGAAGAGGGTGCGCGAGTATTAATGACCTTCTTGCAGGAAGAGAAGCTGCCGGAAGCTGTTTTGGAACAGCGAGACGGTTTGACAGATGCTGGGGAGCTGATGAAAGCTCAACAGCTGCAGGAAGTTTGGCAGCTCTTTACCAACATTTTGGAGCAGTTAGTTGCCGTCGCGGGGGATGAAGACTTTGCCCGCTCCACCTTCTTATCAGCCTTGCAGGCTGGCTTTTCTGGTGGAACATTCTCTGGAATTCCAAACCAATTGGACCAATTGACGATTTCCGAAGCGGGAATCGTGCAGAGTCAAAAGTATAAGAAGTTGTACTTTATTGGCGCCACCCGTTCGTCCTTGCCAGCACAGGCGAACAATAAGTCCTTGCTCTCAGACCAGGACCGTCTGATGGTGCAACCGGCTCTTGAAAATCAAGAAGATCCACGCTACTTGCAGGAAAGCGCTCAACAGCAAATGGCCAGCGAATCCCTGCTCTTTTATAACGCCTTGCAAACGGCGGCGGATTCAGTCACGATGTCATATCCACTGCTTGACCAGGATGGTAATGTGAACGAACCATCGCCATATTTGATGCGTTTGGCACATGCCTTTGGTTTTGCTGAAGATGACTTTGATAAAGTCAGAGCCCAGGCGGACGGATTGGCTGATTTGGTTGAAAACTACGCTGGGACGGCTTCGGCTACATTGAGCCAATTGGTGAAGTTGTCGACTGACAATGAGTCGGAATCGGCTATGGCAAAGGTACGAGCTGGATTAGCCGATGCTGGTTATGCAGAACAAATGAAGCGCGTACTGGCTAGTCAAAAATATAAAAATGAGCCAGCGGACGTTTCACGAGAATTGGCTAAGGAACTCTTTGGTAATAGTCCTTTGGTTCTGTCAATTTCACAGGTTGAATCTTTCTACCGTAATCCATACGAATACTTCTTGAAGTATGGCTTACGACTAAACGAAAAACCAACGGCCGAAATTGATAACCGAACAGAAGGAACGGTCTATCACGCCATCTTTGAAAAGACGGTCAACCAGGTAATTGGTCAGCAGGAACGACTGGCCGATGCTACAAATGAAGAAATCAGTCAGGATGTAGATACAGCCTTGGCCACGCTTCTAACAAATCCAAAATATAGCGAACTGACCGAAGAAGGCCAAGGTGCTGCCCTTGCTAATGCGATGAATAAGCAGTCGAATAAAGTACTGCAAAACTTACGCGATGTTTCTCGCCTATCCGCTGCTTCTCAGCCAGTCGCGGTTGAAGAAGGATTTGGATTACAAAGCAATGGCTTACCGGCCATCGAGATGACGGATGGCCAACGTTCTGTGAAGCTTCGTGGAAAAGTCGACCGTTTTGACCGTCAGGACGGTATAGGTGACTTTGGGACGATTATTGATTACAAGTTGTCAGGGAAGACTTTCAAGTATGCAGATGCTGCGAACGGTTTAGAGTTGCAGTTGTTGGCCTATTGGCAAGCAGTGAATGAAAACAATCAAAAGTTAGGATTGGCTGCATCTGGACATGTTGGCGGTGCTTTCTTTGCCCCAATTAATGATCAACAGACAGCGTTTAAGGACTTTAAAGATAGTTTTGACGAACTCCTTGCAGGTGATTTGAAGGCACCTGGAAATAAGTTGCGTGGTCTGTATCTAGACGATGAAGATTACGCCGATTCACTTGATAATATTGATATGGGTGAAGCTTCAGCTGCTTATGCGATGCAGAAAAACAAGACGACACCTGGATTTAATTCAAATATATCTGATTTTATTACTACTGATAACCTTGACTTATTGATGCGTCGCAATCGCGAGCTGATTTTGGATGCGGCTGAAAAAATTGAGAAGGGTCAGTTTAAGTTGAGTCCCTCAAAGAGCGCCCTTACCTATTCGAAATACCTGGATGTGATGCGTTTTGACGCCGCATTGGGTGATAAATACGAGGACTTCCGTTACAGCGGGCAAAAGGGTCCTGTCATGAAGGCCTTATCAGCCGATTACGAAGCAGAAGATTCAGAAAAGGAGAACGGTCATGCCTGAATTTACAGATAGTCAGAAAGCAGCCATTGAACAAGCTGGTCATAATATTCTCGTTTCGGCTTCTGCGGGTTCAGGAAAAACAACGGTTTTGATTGAGCGTTTGATTCGTAAAATCATGGCTGGAACGTCCGTTGATAAGTTCTTGATTGTGACTTTTACCCGTGCAGCAGCGGGTGAAATGAAGGACCGGCTGGAAGCGGCGTTGACAAAGCGCCTGCAGACAGAAGAAGACCAAGATACACGGGTATATTTACAAGAACAGTTAGCTCTTTTGCCAACGGCAGCGGTGACAACCATTGATGGTTTCGCCTTGAAGCTGATTGAGTCTTACTACTATGAAATTGATTTAGATCCAGCTTTCCGTTTGGTGGCCGATTCGGCCGAAGAAGCGCTCTTTAAAAACCGGGTCTTAGATGGTCTTTTCGATGAGTTATTCGACGAAAGCCATTCAAAGCACCAGGCTTTTCTTCAGGTTTTGGAGAACTTTGCTTCGGTTTCTCGTAGCCAAAATTTGAAGGACATTATTTTAAAGTTAGCGAACTTTGATATTGCTCGTCCCGAAGAGGATAACTGGTTGGATTCGTTGACGGAGAGCTATGACGGCTCTTTGTCAATGAAAGACCAAAAGGCTTACCAGAACTATTTGACAGGTGAAGTGCGCCCTTTGGTAGAAGAAGCACTGAATGATTTACCTGTGGCTTTGTCAGCGGTTGAAGGCGAAGAGAATGACAAGTCTATTAAAATGGCTGAATCATTGCTAGAAGTTCAGGGATATTTGCAAAAACTGCTCTATGATCTGGATGAGGGTGTTGATTATGACCAGATGAAGTCTGATATTTGTGTATATCCTAAGAAATTCCCGGGCCGTTACCAACAAAAAAAGATAGAAGCTTCAGAAGATACTGCTGCATTAGCTGAAGCTATTGAACCCGCTATGGTTTACAGAGAGCGTTATTTTGCTGGAAAAGATGCTCCAATCGCCTCGATTGCTAATTCCTTCTTCCGACTCACCGAAGAACAGTGGCAGACAGTGAACGCCCGTAGTCAGCGAATCGTTTCTGATTTAGTGATGGTGACTAAGGAATACTTGGCTGCACTAAAAAAGGCTAAGGCGGAAGCCAATATCTTGTACTTCTCGGACTTGGTCGTGCTTGCCCGACAAATTCTGAAAAATGATGAAATTCGTCAACTTGTTCAAGGACAGTTTGCCGAAGTAATGGTCGATGAATACCAGGATGTGAACCGCTTGCAAGAAGCCTTCTTGAAGGATATGTCAAACGGCCACAACATGTACATGGTGGGGGACATTAAGCAGTCGATTTATGGTTTCCGTCAAGCAGCGCCACAGCTCTTTGCCAATAAGTACAGCGCCTTTGCAAAGGACGAGAATGATGACGAGCGAATCGAATTAGCCGAGAATTTCCGTTCTGAAAATAACGTGACGAAGGTGATTAACCTGATTTTCACGCAGATTATGGACCAGGAGTTGGGCGATGTGGCTTACGAAGGGTCAGCAAAGTTGATTGCTAAAGCGGCCTTCCCTGATGACGTGCCACCCGTCTTTAACTTAGACTTGTTGGCTATTAAGCAGGGAAAGAAGAGCCAAAGTGATGATGCCGATGACGGGGATGGCGATGATGATCGTGAAACCCGTGAGAAGACTTTGACCTACCTGTTGAAGAAAGTCCAAGAGATTCGTGCCCATGGTCAGGTTTATGACAAGAACATGGGGATGCGTCCGGTTCAGTATTCGGATATTGCCATCTTGACTCGTTCGAAAACCTCTTACCCAGACTTGCTTCGTTTGGCTCACCAGGCTGGTATTCCAATTCAGTCTGAATCTGTTGGTGACTACTATAAGGCGATGGAAGTTTACGTTGTCTTAGATATCTTGCGTATTTTGGATAACCCACACCAGGACATCCCGCTGGCGGCTGTTCTGCGTTCGCCTATCTATGGTTACGATGAAAACGATTTGGCGAAGGTGCGTTTAGCCGATAAGGCCCATGATTTCTACATGGCCTTGAAGGCGGATGCTAAAGAGAACGAAAAGAGCCAAAAAGTCCTGGATGATTTGGCTGCTTGGCGTGTTTACGCAAGCCAAAACGACCTCGTTGGCTTGATTTGGGCAATTTATCAGGACACTGGTTGGTTAGACTACGTGGCTGGTTTGGCTGGTGGCGCTCAGCGTCAGGCAAACTTACACGCCTTGTATCAGCGGGCAACGACTTTCCAGGAAAACGGACAATCAGGACTCTTTGCCTTTATCGCCTATATCGAAGAGGTGCAGGATTCGGGTGGTAACGTGGGCGAGGTTGCTCAGGAAACATCGAACTCAGCGCTTTCGTTGATGACGATTCACAAGTCAAAGGGACTGGAATTCCCAATCGTTATCTTGCCGGAGCTGGATAAGCGCTTTAATGACATGGACATGAAGTCTGCCTTCGTTCTTCAGAAGGATGCGGGAATTGGTTTGGATTATTTAGAACCAAATGCCAAAGTCAAGGTGCCAAACTTAGGGAAGTATGCAGTTAAGCAGTCCTTGAAGCGTCAGAGCTGGTCAGAAGAGATGCGACTCTACTACGTTGCTTTGACCCGTGCTAAGCAGCAACTGTATTTGATTGGTCGTATTGATCCGCTTGAGGATAAGGAGACGGCTGAAGCGAAGTTGTATAAAAATGCCGTTGAATCAACGGAGCAGTTCTTGCCTGAAAGCCAGCGTTTGAAGGCCAAGTCCTACTTGGATTGGACCCTTCAGTCCTTTGCTCGTTTGGAAATTCCAAGTTTACAGCAGTACTTTATGGGTGACGAGAAGCCACTACACCAGTTGCTATCAGGGGAAAAGAATGGTTCTTGGTCAATTGAGGCCCAGGTTATTGCCGAAGAAGATATTCCAAAGCAGGAAGATTTGAAGGGACAGTTACCAAAGGCTGAAAGGGATGAGACCGAGAACGAAGCTAGAGTAAAATCTGCTGACTTTGATGCCCAACTTTTGAAGGATAAGCTTTCTTATCGCTATCCTTATGAGGCAGCAACGAAGACCGCTGCCTACCAGTCAGTTTCAGAAATTAAGCAGCTTTTTGAGGACCCAGACCGTCCATATCTAGAAGATTTGTATTTGGATGAAAACGGCCAGGCAGTTGAGAAACCGGATGAACAGACGGTTGAAACAGATGCTTTGGATGAGAAGTCCGAGCAGAAGGCGGCCAATATGCTAACTAAGCAGGAATTACCAATGCCTGCCTTCATGACGGATGGTAAAGTCAAGCCATCTCCAACGGCTGTTGGAACTGCTACCCACTTAATCATGCAATTGTTGAACTTTGAAGCTTGGATTGATGAATCCGACTTGCAAGACATGGTTGACCGTTTGGTAGCGACGGGTAAGATTGCCAAGGAAGTGGCACCGCTCATTAATTTGGGGCAGATTATCGATTTCTTGCGGACGGACTTTGCCGATACAATTGCTCGTCATAACGATACTCTGAAGCGGGAAGCACCATTTGCCATGATTATTCCGGCAAAGCGTGTTTATCAGAATGTTGACGATGAAGAACCAATTTTGATTCACGGAATTATTGATGGTTACTTCGTTGATGAAGCGAAGAAGACGGTAACAATCTTTGACTATAAGACCGATTTTGTTCCAAAACGTGCAGGAGAACGCCAGCGGATGGCTCTTCAACGGATGAAGAAGAACTATACGGGTCAGTTGAATCTGTATCGACAGGCGTTGCAGGATGAATATCCAGATTATGAAGTGCTACCTGGTCGATTAATTCTGCTATCGGCGGGAATGACTTTGGATTTAGATTAGAATTTAATTTATTGCGCTTTTAATGTTATCCGCCTATAATGGCAGACAAGTTCGGGAAGAAAGCGAGCGCTTTCATACAATAAAGGAGATTTCCGTGAAAAACTTTTATGATATTTTGCAATACCTGAAGAAGTATGAAATTTACATTCACGTTGGGCATCGACTTTGGGATATTGAAGTGGCGGCTTTG
This sequence comes from Fructobacillus durionis, assembly GCF_900112405.1. GTDB lineage: Bacteria > Bacillota > Bacilli > Lactobacillales > Lactobacillaceae > Fructobacillus > Fructobacillus durionis. The sequence continues at coordinate 161,162 of NZ_FOLI01000001.1, forward strand.
GAAGTGGATAACTTGTATAAAGCAAAGGTGTTATCCGCATCAGATTACCAAACAATGAAGGTGATCTTGGCAAAAGAGCACAAGGAAGAAGCAGAACGTTCCGGTGACCTTGGCCATTACAACGGACAAAAGTCTTCACAAGCCACTTCAAAAGCTTGAACTTAGAATGGGCATAAGCCTGAAAAGAAAGTTTTTGTAAACGCTTGCAAAACTTTCCTAACCTTTGTTAAAATATATTTGTAATTAAGGAAATAGGAGGCGGACCCCTGATTTGCCTTGGCCATCGGGGGCCAATCGATCATCATGACTAAAGATAAATTAATCGGTGTTGACCTTGGTGGAACAACCATCAAGTTTGCAATCTTGACTGACCAAGGGGAAATCCAACAAAAGTGGTCAATTCAAACGAACATTTTGGGTGACGGAAAGCACATCGTGCCTGACATCATCGAATCAATTAACCACCACTTGGACATTTACCAATTGGATCGCTCACGCGTGATTGGTATTGGTATGGGAACTCCTGGAACTGTTGACCGTGAAAACGGAACAGTTAAGGGTGCCTACAACCTAGGTTGGGCTAAGGAAAACGCCGTAAAGGAACCTATCCAAGCCGGAACTGGTTTCCCATTGTTCATCGATAACGATGCCAACGTTGCTGCTTTGGGTGAAGCCTGGAAGGGTGCCGGAAACAACGACGCTGACGTTTCATTCATCACACTTGGAACTGGTGTTGGTGGTGGATTGGTTGCCAACCACCAATTGATTCACGGAGTTGCCGGTGCCGGTGGTGAAGTTGGCCACATCATCGTTGAACCTAATGGATACTTGTGTACTTGTGGAAACCATGGTTGTTTGGAACAATACGCTTCAGCAACTGGTGTTGTTCACTTGGCACAGGACTTCGCAGAACAATACGTTGGTGAATCACGCTTGAAGAAGATGATTGACGACGGTGACGAAGTTACTTCAAAGATTATCTTTGACTTGGCTAAGGAAGGTGACTACCTTGCCAACGAAGCTGTTGATAAGGTTGCCTACTACTTGGGTTACGCATCAGCAACTATCTCAAACATCTTGAACCCATCAGCCATCGTTATCGGTGGTGGGGTTGCCGCTGCCGGTGAATTCTTGCGTGAACGCGTTGAGAAGAACTGGTCAGTATTCGCCTTCCCAACTGTTCGTACTTCAACAGTTGTTAAGTTGGCCGAATTGGGTAACGACGCCGGTGTTATCGGTGCTGCCTCATTGGCACGTAAGTAATATCAATTTAAATGAGTCATTAACGGCTCGACTTTTAAAAGAGTTATCCATACGGATGGCTCTTTTTTGTTCGCTTTGGTACAGTGCAAAATATGGTAAAATGGAAAAGTATTGTGGCGCTATTTTGCCATGTCGAGAAAAGGAGGCCCAACCGTGGAGTGGGAGAAGTTTTTTGAACCTTATGAACAGGCCGTAGCCGAGCTAAAAGTAAAGCTTGGTTATTTGACGACCGGTCAGGTAAAAACGGGAACCCGTCCGGTTGAGTCGGTGACGGGACGTGTGAAGTCCCAGGCCTCCATTGAAGAAAAGATTGTTCGTCGTCATTTGCACGAGGACCGTTTGGCCTTGGATCTACAAGACATTGCCGGCTTGCGAATCATGACTAAGTACATCGATGACATTTACAAGGTCGTTGAGTTGCTTCGGAAGCGCACGGACTTTACGATTTTGGAAGAACGTGACTATGTGATGAATGCTAAGCCTTCTGGTTACCGTTCTTATCACATGGTAATCGAGTACCCAGTTTCCCTTTATTCAGGTGAAACGAAGGTTTTGGCCGAGATTCAAATCCGAACAATGGCCATGCACTTTTGGGCAACCATTGAGCACGATTTGAACTACAAGCACGGTGAGATTAAGCCTGAAATGGCCAAGCAGCTGGCTGAGATTTCGGAACAGACTTTTTCACTCGAACAGGAATTATCTGAAATTAAGGACATGGAGTAGGGTTCGACTCCCCCTCAGCGCATATTGAATGCTGCTGATTTCAGGATAAGACCATTAAACGGTTTGAGTCCGTTAGTCGGCATGTAATAAAATGCCGATGACAGGTATCACAGTAAGCACTAAGAAAGAAGCTTTATGAAAGTCGCACTCTATCACAATGACCAAGAACGGTCATTACGAATTGTGAAAGAATTGAATAAAGAATTGAAGGAGCAGGGGATTGTTCGCGATGATGAACATCCTGATCTCGTTATCACGGTTGGTGGTGATGGGACGCTCCTCGGGGCCTTCCACGAGTATATCGGGTACGACCCTGACCTGCGTTTCGTGGGATTGCACACGGGACACCTTGGTTTCTATACGGACTGGTTGGGAAACGAGGTGAAGGAGCTGGTTGCTTCCTTGAAGAATGATTCGGGACAGCGGGTTTCCTACCCATTGTTGAAGCTAACGACGACTCAGTCTGATGGCTCAACGCAGGAGTATCTGGCTTTAAACGAGGCTACGATTAAGCAGCCAATTGGAACGCTGGTTTCAGATATTTACTTGGGTAACCACCTCTTTGAAGGCTTTCGAGGGGACGGCGTTGCCATTGCAACGCCAACTGGCTCAACGGCTTATAACAAGGCGAACGGTGGGGCGGTTTTGCACCCATCGTTACAGGCTATTCAGATGTCTGAAATCGCTTCGATTAATAACCGAGTCTTTCGAACACTGGGCTCACCACTGATTGTACCTAAGGGCCAGACCATTACGGTGAAGCCTAAGCACCAGTCGTTTTTGATTACTTGTGATCAGTTAGAAATTCTTGCTGAAAACGTTGTTTCTGTGCGCTTTGAAGTAGCGGACGAGATGATTCACTTTGCCTCATACCGACACTTAGACTTTTGGTGCCGTGTGCAGCAGGCCTTTATTGCTGATGAGGTAAGGGATTTAGAGAATTAACTCCCTAAATCGTTTTATTATTTGAACTATTGAAAGGAAGAGCCGAGTAGAACCTTGATTCGGCCCAGATCACTATGAAATTTTCTTGGACATATGAAGGGGATGAGGAACGTAAGGTACGTTCCTTCCTCCAAAGTCATGGCGTATCACACCGGATGTTTTCACAAATGAAGCATAACGGTGGGGCCATTCTTGTAAACGACAAGCAGGTCTACACGTCAGACTACCTAAAGAAGGGTGACGTGGCGACGATTATTATGCCAGTGGAGCAGGGTAACGATTTGGTTGTGCCTGACTTTTCACCCATCAAGGTTATTTATGAAGACGACCACTTCTTGGCTGTTGATAAGCCATACGGTGTTACAACTGTCCCTGGTCATGCCGACCGCCTGCACACCTTGGTTAACAAAGTGAAAGGTCACCTCATCGATGAAGAGGCCGAAGACCTTGTTCCCCACGTGGTCACGCGTTTGGACCGTGATACATCTGGTCTGGTGTTGCTTGCTAAGCACCGCTTCGCGCACGCCGTTTTGGACCAGCAGTTGCAAGACCATTCGGTGGAAAAGTTCTACACGGCCTATGTGTCTGGTATCCTGCCTGACGATCACGGTATCATTGAAGCACCAATTGGTCGTTTGGAAGGGGACTTCATTAAGCGAACGGTAACTGATGATGGGAAGCCATCTAAGACGGAGTACTGGGTGGAACAGCGTTATGAAAAGGACCCTGAGCATCCAATGACCCGTGTAAAAGTCCAGTTGCACACCGGTCGAACACATCAAATTCGTGTTCACTTTAAGCACATTGGTTTCCCATTGGTTGGCGACGACTTATACGGTGGTCCACTCTGGTATGGTTTGAAGCGTCAGGCTTTACATGCCTATCAGATGGCCTTTTATGACCCATTCGCTGAAGAAACACGACACCTTCAAACTGATTTGCCTGAAGATTTGCTAGCTTTAAAGGATATTGAGGGCTAAAATAGTTAATTAAACGTACAAAATCATTTTAAGGGCAGTTATTTTCGCCCTGAAAGGAATAACGAAACGATGGAACTTGATCACGACCAGCAGTTAGAGCAAACGGTCCACGACTTGGTCAACTTTATTAATTCCGGTCAAGACGATGAATTTATGAATCGTTTTACGACCTTGCACGACTTTGAAAAGGGACAGGTCTACGCTGCCCTACCTGAAAGCATTCGTGAAGTGGCTTGGCGCATCATGGATGACGAGACTTTGGCAACGATTTTCGATAACTTGGAAATTGATCCAGAAGAGATTGTTAAACTGTTAGAAGAGATGCCAGCTCAAAAGGGTGCCGACATCTTGGTTGCGATGTTTGCGGATAACGAAGCTGACCTCCTACAAGCAATGCCCGCTCGTGAAGTAGCGAAGTATCTCTCACTCATGCCCGCTGACGAAGTGCGCGAAGTGAAGAAGCTGATTAAATACGAGGACGATACTGCCGGTGCCTTGATGGCCACGGAGTATCTTGCCGTTAAGCAGTCTGAAAAAGTCAAAGACGTTCTTGTTCAAGTTAAGAAGCAGGCTGAAGAAGCCGAATCAATCATTTACGTTTATGTCATCGATGATGAACAGCATTTGATTGGTGTTGTCTCACTGCGTGATTTGCTCACACATCCTGATGACATGACCATTGATTCCATTACTAACACCCGTGTTATCTCCGTGAAGGCCGATAGTGACCAAAAGGACGTCGCACAGGTTGTTGCGGATTATAACTTCTTCTCAATTCCTGTTACGGATAGTGACCACCACCTACTTGGAATCATTACCGTCGATGATATTGTTGATGTTATCGATGAAGAGGCCGTGGGTGACTACTCTGGCTTAGCTGCCGTGGATGTTTCGGATACTGATGATTCAGCTTGGCATTCAGCTATCAAGCGAATCCCATGGTTGATGACGCTATTGGTTCTCGGGTTGGCTTCAACAGCCCTCATTGGTATGTTTGAGCATACGATTCGTCAGGCTCCAATTCTAGCTGCTTTCATTACCATTATCGCCGGAACGGCCGGTAATGCTGGTACGCAGTCATTGGCCTTAGCAATTCGTCACTTCGGTAACGGATCTGATCGGTCTGGTTGGAAGAACTTGATTTCTGAGTTCATCTCAGCCATCGTTTTGGCTGTTACAGCTGGTGTTATCCTGTTTGTTGTGACTATTTTGTGGCAGGGCAACAACGGTTTAGCCGTTGCGGTTGGATTGTCACTTGGTTTATCTATTTTAGCGTCATCGCTTTTGGCCCACTTAGTTCCAGCTATCATGAACCGCTTCGATATCGATCCTGCGGTTGTGAACGGCCCTTTGGTTGCCACGGTCTGTGACTGGGCATCTATCCTAATCTACTTCAGCATTGCCACGGCGATGTTGGGGCAGTTTGTGGGGAAGTAAAGAGTTAATAAAAAAGGATTGCCTATAGCAATCCTTTTTATTTTTCAAAATTTTTATGTAGTTTGTTCTGATATAATGTTTGATGTTTGAATAAATTAAGTGAAGAGGAATGTATTTTGTATAATCGATTGCGTAAAAATAAGGAGCAACACTCTAGAAAACGAAAAATTATTATGATTTTTATGCTTTTCATAATCATAATTCTTGGCTTTTGTGGATATAATCTGCAGGAAAAGTATCATTTCTTTGGTGATGGCGTTACCCACGTAACGATTGCCGATGTTGACTCATTCTCAACAGCATCTCGTAAAACAAGTACTAAGATGCCTGAATTTAAGCAAAAGTCCCTTTTATCAGACATTCCTTCATCGAAATACTATAATTCTGCAACTGGTAAAGAAGGGAAAATCGCTGTTTGGGATTCTTGGCCTGTTCAAAATCCAGATGGGACTGTTGCCAACTTCCATGGTTATCGTATCGTCATCGGTCTGACATCAAAGGACCATCGAAACGATGGTGATGCTCACATGGGGATGTACGTTCAAAAGATTTCTGATGATTCAAACGATCTATCAACTTGGCAGTATATTGGAAATGTCTTTAACTATTATGGAGAAGGTGCACCTAACGGGAAGCCTGATAAATACCTCCAACAAATTAAGGGTGAGTGGTCTGGCTCAACTGTGATGATGGATTCTAAGAGCAATACTTTGCGTGTGTTCTATGCGAATGCGATGACGAAGGGGCAAGCACTCACAACGGCACAAATCACATTAGACCCTAAAAAGTCGGGAGACTGGAATTCTGGACTAACAATTAACCATTCGAAAACAAAGGACCATAAAACGGTCTTTGTTGGCGACGGTTACTATTATCAAACCGTTTCCCAAAATGCAGGTCATGCTGACAAAATGTCTGATGAATTGGCAATGCGTGACCCGCACTTTGTTGCTGACGGTGATAAGTATTACCTTGTGTTTGAGGGAAATACCGGTTCTAAATATCATATTCAAGGTAAAGCCAATTTCATGAACTACTCAAATTATGGAAATTGGTCAACTTATAAATATATGCAGAAAAAACTACTGGATAACAAGGATACCAATTTGTATGGTGTTTCTTATTACGCTAATTCTGCAATTGGAAAGATTGAGTTGAATTCAGACTTTAGCCTTAAAAAGGTCCTAAAGCCCATGGTTGTTGCTAATCTGGTGAATGATGAGTTAGAGCGAGTTAACCTATTCCAATTCCGTGGTAAGTGGTATTTGTTTACTACTTCCTGGGGGGCTAAGTTTGCATCAACAACTGAGAGTCTCTCAAAAAATGCTTATATGTTAGGTTATGTGTCGGATAATGGCATTAATGGCTCTTATAAAAAGTTGAATGGTAATGGATTGGTCTTAAATACTAATTTGCCAAAGTCGGGTATGACCTATGCTTACTTGGTAATTCCAAATAAGAATCAAAAAAATAATAAGTTGGTTGTAACTTCCTTTGAAGATTCGCATACTTTTGCTCCAAGTTTCTTGCTGGAAGTAAACGGTCATAAGACAAAGGTTATTAACAATAAGGTCTTGGATCAGGGAGCCTTAGTGGATAACGGCCATTATTATAAAGCTAAACCAGAGTCATCGAATAAATAATTATTGTGCGTTATTTTTTAGATTGCCGAAAAAGAGATTAATTATATTAATCTCTTTTTTTGAATAAAAAGAAAAAAAGAGTATAATATCTGAGTCACAATTAAAAAAAGGTATATAGAAATGTTAAAAAATAAATTTAATAAAGTGAACTATTTTAGTTGTTTTGTTTTTGTGATTTTTATATTTGTACTGGTTGGTACATTTTATGATCGGCAAATATCAGAAGCTGTTATTGATAAAAAGTCAATCTGGGCACATTTGTTTGAGCACTATACTGTTCAAGGTGCAAATGTTCTTTATTTTTCTGTTTTTGAAATGATGACTTGGATTGCCTGGCGGCGTATTCAAGATAAAACTTTAAGATGGACTGTTGTCATTGGCATGTTATTAATTGATATTAATCAAATGTTTTTAATAACCTATGACTTTGTGTATTACACGGCTGCTGTTATACAAAAACATAGTCTGGGTGTGAGATGGCGTGAATGTTTTGACGCCGTACCCTTATATGACCATTCTCAAGAGTTGGTATTTTGGCTTTCGACGATTATTTTATTTATTATTTTTTCCTTTATATTTTTTTGGTTCATCTCCAAGCAAACGGAAGAACAACTCCGATATTCAACTAAAGCTGCTTTTATCGGCTTGTTAGTCGTTGTCTTAGCACAGGTATCAATTGATGGTTTGAAAAACTGGTGGGGCCGTTATCGCCCTTATGAGATTGGGGCGCAAGGAACGCATTACACTCCATGGTATAAAATTAACGGGGATAATGGGCATTCTTCATTCCCTTCAGGGCACACTCGCTTTAGTTGGCTCTATCTCTATCTTCCTTTGCTGTTACAACGTAACCAAATTAAACTTCAACGTATTTTTACAATTGTCGCAATTGTTTTTGGAATTGGTGGTGCCTTGGGACGAGTGCGTACCGGTATTCATTTCCTAACAGATGTTTCGGTATCATCATTGATTACTGTCACGATTATTTATTTGGCTAGTCGGGTAATGCAAGTCCATTTTATTGAAAAAAAGTAATTGTCTATTCCTAATATTCAAAGCTATGCATTTGATATTCTAAAGAAATAGTGTGTTTACTTAAATTCTCCAGAAAATTCTGAAATAGAAATTGTTTTCTAGTAAAATTAAATGTGTATTAACATGGCGACTTTTTGTCATGAAATCTTTCATAAGATAGGAGCACCAAATGAAAAAAATTATTATTTCACTAGCAGCACTTGTTGCGGCTGGCCTCATTGCATGGGGAGCCTACACACTTGGTTCAAACCATAGCTCTGATAACGACTCAAGTTCTTCTAAGACTTCAACAAGTATTTCTAAAAAGAAGTCAACGAATACATCATCCAGCTCTAGCAATTCAGCATCTGACTCATCTAGTTCTTCCCAAAAGCATTCAGCCTTTGGAGGACAGGGTGGTGGACAACCATCAACACCTTCAACGACAGATGTCAATATGGCTAAGGCACAATTGAAGGCAGCTGGTTTCCCCGTTGATGAATGGGCACCTTCAGACATCGAGAAGATTATCTCTGATGCACAGCAACAGGGTATCTCTGTTGTTGATTATGCTAATCAGAATTACCACAAGTAAAAAGATTAGCAACTAAGGAACAATAAACATGAAAGTTAAAAAAATTATCTTAACAATCGCTGCTGTCTCTTCAATGGGATTCGCAGCTAATGCATTAAACGTTGCCAACGCTGATGGCGTTCCATCAGTTGTGGCAGGGCAATCAGGTTTGCCATCGATGGATGTTGTCGATGTAGCGTCATACCAGGGTAATCTATCCGTTGATGATTTCAAGGCAATGAAAGCCGCTGGAATTAAAGGGGTTATTGTTAAGTTGACTGAATCAACTAACTACACCAATCCTTTTGCGCGTACTCAGGTGAATAACGCTCGTGCGGCAGGTATGAAGGTATCTGCTTATCACTTTGCCCGTTACCAAAGTGCTGACGCGGCTCGTAACGAAGCAAATTATTTTGCTGATGTTGCCTATAACTTGGGATTCTCAAGTTCTGATTTAATGGTTAACGATGTTGAAGACAACAACATGGTCGCACACAACGTGTCCGGTAATTCAAAGGTCTTCAACGATCAGCTACATTCTCGTGGCTTTTCAGATACTGGGTTATATACTTACACGAACTACAATATGGATCGTTCATTCATGCCAAATAACCGTATTTGGATGGCTTCGTATCCATATGAACCATCATCAAGCCGTTTGTGGAATACACAATATGGTATGTGGCAGTGGACATCAAATGCTCACGTAAATGGTGTTTCTGGTACTTTTGATATGTCAATTGACTATTCAGGTATGGCATCAGTTGATTCTGGCTATCGTTACGTTCCTTCAGCAGGAGGTTGGCGTTGGGTAGAAAACGGTCAGCTTTATACTGGTTTCCGCATGTACATGGGAACTTATTACTGGTTTGAAAATGGTGTTCGTTCTGATAATGCCTGGCACGAAGCATGGGGTAACTGGTACTACACAGGTTCTGATGGCCGTGCTGTTCAGGGTCATCAAAAGATTGATGGTCAAGATTTGTACTTCGGAGATGACGGATCATTTGCTCTCCGCTCATCAGGTTATATTTATGATCGTTCATCGCAAAATGGTGGCTACCGTTGGTATGAAAACGGTCATCTCTTTACTGGTTTCCGTTTCTATATGGGAACGTTCTATTGGTTCGTTGACGGGGTTCGTCAAAATGCCGGATGGCGTTCAGCATGGGGAATGAAGTATTACACTGATGATACTGGTCGTGCTCTTCAAGGCGTTCAAAAGATTGATGGCACTTACTATAACTTCGGTAATGACAATTCATACTACGAACGTGGTGGATACATCTTTGATGGTTCTTCACAAAACGGTGGTTACCGCTGGTATAACGACGGGAAGCTTTTCACTGGTTTCCGATACTACATGGGAACTTACTACTGGTTTGTTGACGGAGTTCGTCAAAATGCCGGATGGCGTCATGCATGGGGAATGACATATTATACCGATGCAAATGGTCGTGCAGTACAGGGTGTACAAACGATTGACGGAAAAACTTATAACTTCGGTACTGACAACACGTATTACTTACGATAAGTTGAAAGCCACTACTGAGGTAGTGGCTTTTTTTGCTAAAAAACATCTAATAGGAGAAAGAATAGATGCGCATTAAAATGTATAAAAGCGGAAAGGCTTGGGTAACAACTGCACTGTTGATTACTGGTTCTGTGGCTGCGCTGCAAATGAATCAGCCTGTTTCTGCAGACAATAACGAAACGACAAATACTGTTGTGACTACAACTCATCCAGAAAACGGCTTTCAGACTGTCAACGGTAAGCAGTATTACTATGAAAATAACCAATTAGTAACGAATACTCAAAAGAACATTGACGGGAAGATTTACGATTTAGCCGCTGATGGAGAAGCAACTATTAAAAATGGTTTGGTTAAAATCTCAGACCAAGATGGCTATGCTTTTTATAAAGATGGCGTACGTGTTACGAATCAATTTGTAACGGTTGATAATAACACCTATTACTTCGGACAATACGGTGAATCATATTCTGGTTTGCATACCATTGGTACCGATGAGTATTATTTCGGAGATGACCATAGCTTCACGCTTCGCCGTTCAATTGATAGCATCACTATTAACAATGTCCCTTATAAGATTGACAGTGAAGGTCGTTTGACTGCTATTCACGGTATCCTTTGGGGATTTGGTGATTCAACTACGGTAGGCTGGAACCCTTATAACGATGGTAGCCGTTCTTATGATTATTATGCAGCGCAAGCGCTACAAATGCTGTATAAAAACACTTCTGCCTATTCTGGTACACAGATTGGACAGGATATGGTTTGGATGACGGACCAGGCTGTTTCTGACCCATCTTTTACTAAGGCAACCGATATTGTGATTGCGCTTGGGGTCAATGATTCTAATTATGGTATTCAAAATATTAATACCATTGCACAAATTTTCCAAGATTCAGTTCGTCGATTGCATCAAGCAAACCCTAACATCAAAATTCACATCTTGCTTCCGCAAGGGGATTTCTTGAATGGACGGAACAACGACACAATCAACGGCGATGGATTCTCAATGAACCAATTAAAGAGCGTCCTAACTATGATTGGAAATAACATGGGTGTGAATGTTATTGATGCTGGTGTTGTAACCGATCAAAACCATAATGAGACGATTCCTGATGGTGTTCATCCAACGAACGCGGCTTATAAAGCTATTGCTGCTAAGATTGCCGATGCTATTCAAAATGATCATCAGCAGTATCGAGACAATGCCCAACATTACGATTTAGGAAATGTTTCAGGGTATGTGAACACACTTGCCGGTTGGCGTTGGTTGGAAAACGGTAAGGCTTATACCGGTTTCCGTTACTACATGGGAACTTACTATTGGTTCGTGAATGGTGTTCGCCAAAACCGCGGATGGCATGAAGCCTGGGGACGTTTATACTACACAGATGATAACGGACGTGCTGTGCAAGGTATTTACAACATTAATGGTCAGAACTTTGACTTTGGAAATGATGGTTCTTACTACTTGCGTTCATCTGGTTACCTTTATGATGGTTCATCACAAAACGGTGGTTATCGATGGTATGAAGACGGTAAACTCTTTACTGGATTCCGTTACTACATGGGCACCTTCTACTGGTTCGTTGATGGTGTTCGTCAAAATGCTGGTTGGCGTCAAGCATGGGGTATGACATACTACACAGATGCTAGCGGTCGAGCAGTTCAGGGAATCCAAACTATTGACGGTAAAGCATATAACTTTGGTACGGACAACACATATTATGAACGTCCCGTATCAGGTTATATCCACGACGGTTCATCACAAAACGGTGGTTACCGTTGGTATGAGAACGGTAATCTATTTACCGGTTTCCGATTCTATATGGGAACATATTACTGGTTTATTGACGGCGTTCGTCAGAATGCCGGATGGCGTGAAGCTTGGGGTATGAAGTATTACACTGATGCTAATGGCCGTGCTGTACAAGGTGACCAAACAATTGATGGCCGTCATTACTTCTTTGGAAACGATGGTTCATATTATTTGCGTTAATTATTGAAATTATAAAAAAGACAAACGGGTTTTATTGTTTGTCTTTTTTTAATATTCTGATATAGTTTCTTATTAGGGAGATTTTTAAAATTATCAATTGATAATTTTTTATTCTAAAAAAAGTATTTGAGAGAGAAAAATGAAAAGTAAAATTCTTATCGTTCGTTTAGTATGTACGATTGCGTGTTTTGTACTTATCGGAACAACAAATAGTCAGAATATTCACGCTAGTACGCATTATACAAGAGCAGATTTGCGGTCCATTGTTGATTCAATGAATAATTCGGACTTTCGAGCTCCTCAAGTTGAGACGGATTCATTAAGAAAAGATATAACGGGTGTTACCGGTAAAAATGCCCAAGGAAAAACCGTTCGATTGAACGTTGGTGATACCTGGCACATCCAAAATCCTGATGGAACGGTCGCAAACTACCATGGTTATCGTTTAGTAGCGGGTATAACATGGTTATCTGACCATAGTTCACCATGGTATTACTCTAAAATTGGACTTTTTGCTCAAAAGATTGACGGTAATCAAGATATTTCATCTTGGAAATATTTAGGCTATGTATTTAATGATTTTGGGGAAGGTAAAGCCGGTAATAGTGATACACCATTAAACAACATTACTTCTGAATGGTCTGGTTCAACTGTTTTACTAAATTCAAATGATGATTCTTTGCGTTTTGTATACACTAATTTTTCTTCTGCGGGACAGTATTTAACGACAGCAAAGGTATCCGTTGTTCCACAAAGTGGTAATGATTGGAATTCAGGATTAAAAATTGAGCACTCTAAGACAACTGATCATAAAACTGTTTTTGGTGGCGATGGTTCAAAATATGCTAAAGCCTCTACTGGTGGCATTGATGAATCTGCTATGCGTGATCCTCATATCATCTATGATAATGGCCAACCGTATGTTGTTTTCCAAGGAAGTACTGGTAATTCAGCAGATCAAGCAGGAGAAAATAATTTAAATAATCGTCAATATTATGGTTTGAGTGATAGTGAATATCAAAAGTTTGTAAATAAAATTAGAGCTCAAAAAGGAAGTTCTTTATATAATAGGGTGTTAAATTCAAATAGTACTATTGGTATTATCAAGTTAAATAATGATTTTACTGTTAGTCAAGTAAATGACCCCTTAGTAACATTTAATGGAACTGGGATTGAAATTGAGCGAGCTAATATTTTTGAAAAGAATGGCAAGTGGTATATTTTTGCAACTAGTCACGGGACGCATTTAGCAACGAACAATAAGAGGATAAATGATGGTAAAGCCCAATATATGTTTGGTTTTGTATCAAGTGATGGAATTACTGGAAATTATCAGCCGTTAAATGGTAATGGCTTGGTACTTGCTAGTGATGATCAAACTGCTAATTTTGAGTACTCTTTCCTAGTTATACCAAATAGTAATAATAATCGTTGTATGATTACTTCGTTTTTGAATAATCGAAGTTTTGCTGCTAGCTATGAACTAGAAATAAATGGCAATACAACTAAAATTATTAATAATAAAGTTTATGATCAAGGTGCATTGACGACTAATGGTAAAAGTTATAATGTTAGTCCTCAAAAAAATACGGTCTATTCTGGTTATCTCTTTGATGGTAGTGCATTTAATGGCGGGTACCGATGGTACGAAAATAATAAACTTTTCACTGGTTTTAGGTATTATTGTGGTTCTTATTATTGGTTTGATGAGGGTGACCGACAAAATAATTGTTTCCATGAAGCCTGGGGACACATTTATTACACGGGGGCTGATGGTCGTGCCGTTCAGGGACATCAAAGAATTAATGGCCAAGATTTGTACTTTGGTGATGATGGTACCTATTACTTACGTTCCTCCGGTTATCTTTATGATGGCTCATCGCAAAACGGGGGCTACCGTTGGTATGAAGATGGTAAGTTGTATACAGGATTCCGCTATTACATGGGGACCTATTACTGGTTTATTAATGGTGTTCGTCAAAACGCCGGATGGCGCTCCGCTTGGGGTATGAAGTACTATACTGACGATAGTGGTCGAGCAGTTCAGGGTATCCAGAAAATTGATGGTACTTACTATAATTTTGGTAATGATAATTCTTACTATGAACGTGGTGGCTATATCTATGATGGCTCTTCACAGAATGGCGGCTATCGTTGGTACAATGATGGTAAACTATTTACCGGTTTCCGCTACTACATGGGAACTTACTATTGGTTTGTTGATGGCGTTCGCCAGAATGCCGGATGGCGTGAAGCCTGGGGTATGAAGTATTATACTGATGCCAATGGGCGCGCTGTACAAGGTGACCAAATGATTGATGGACGTCATTACTTCTTTGGAAATGACGGTTCATACTATCTTAGATAAAAACTAAAAGTCGTAGGGTTAACAATCCTTACGGCTTTTCTTTTTTTTTACTTATATATATAATAAGTAGGTTAATGAAATGCATGATTGTTCAGTTGAGAGGGAAAGCATGAAACGTCGTTATTATTATCTGGATATCTTGAATATAGTGGCTACCTTTGCAGTTGTAATGCTCCATTCATCGAGTTTTGCTTTTATGAATGCTGCGGGAATGCGATGGAATTTAGCAGTATCTATCCAAGTTCTCTTTATATTTGCGGTTCCAATCTTCTTAATGATTTCGGCTGCCAATATTTTGAATTATCGACAACGCGAAACAACAGAAATTTTCTTTAAAAAACGTTTTAAGCGAATTGCGATTCCTTTTGTGGTTTGGTCTATTGTTTGGTTCCTATATTTTAACCATTACGACTGGCATTATTCTTTGAAAAGTTTCAATACATATAGTCGTTTACTAGACGGCTTCTTACATGGGACGATTCAACCAATCTTTTGGTTTTTCTATGTAATTATTGGCTTTTATTTGTCGGTTCCGATTTTAAGTAAGATTTTTATTAAAGAGAATAAAAAAACGATTCAGTATTTAATTGGATTGAATTTAGTGGTGATTGGTTTGTTTAGTTACTACTATCAGTTGCAGCATCAACCATCATTAGCTCTTGAAGGATATTTGAGTATTGGAGCTTCAGGTTCTATTGGTATTTTTGCAATTGGTTGGTACCTGCATAATTTATCGCTTGAAAACAAAGAAAGGTATCTTTATATTTTTGGTATCTTTTCTGCATTAGTGATGATTGCTCTTACAATTTATCTTTCGCACAAACGAGGCAGCTACCAGAGTGCTTCCTATAGCATTTGGGGCATATTTGGTTTGGGCTGGTCGGCTACTGTATTTGCCTTTGTAAAGTCGAGGTTATATAGTTGGGAGCCTAGTGAACGGATACAGTCTCTATTACGCCATGTATCTGGGGCATCCCTTGGCGTTTATGTCATTCACTACTTCTTTATCGACCGTGTTGATCGTTATCATCTCCTTGCCAATAATTCTTTGATTCATCTTTTTGTCTTACCGGTTATCGTATGGTTGATTTCAATTATCATTATTTTGTTAATTAAAAAAATTCCGTATTTAAAGAGAACAGTTTAAAAAAGCGCACGATATGTGCGCTTTTTTTAGTAAAGACTTAACTAAATATTAAGACTATATATTGTAGAATATTAAAGATAAGCAAAACGAAATGGATTCCGATTTATGCAAGTTGCTAAAAATTATTTATACAATGCAGCCTACCAGTTGCTGAATATTATTGTTCCCATTATCACCCTGCCATACTTGGCACGTGTGCTTGGAAAAGAGGGTGTAGGAATTGCATCCTGGACGAATTCATTGGTTACTTACTTTCTCTTAATTGCTTCACTGGGAATTGTTACCTATGGTTCGCGTGAGATTGCCTATGTTCATGATGATGAAGAGCTGAGACAGAAAAAGTTCTGGGAAATTCAAATTATTCATTTCCTAGCGGGTGCAGTGGCCGTGATACTTTACATTGCTTTTATTTATGGTGGTGGTGCTATGAACACTCGAATCCATAATAATGAGTTATTTTTGTGGTACCAGATATGGGTTATTTTCTCAGGGATTGTGGATATCTCATGGTATTTTATGGGACTGCAGGATTTTAAGAAAACTGTACTACGTAACATGATGATTAAGCTGTTGATGACAGTTTTGATCTTTGTATTAGTTAAAAGTCCCCATGACGTAGGTGCCTACATTCTATTATTGGCCATCTCACAAGTGGTCGGAAATCTTTCAATGTGGTTTTATCTTATTGGTAAGTTTAAATTTCCTAAGCTTTCATCCTTAGAGTTTAACGTGCATTGGAAGCCAGTCTTCCTAATGTTTTTACCAACTATCGCAACACAGATTTATTTGCAGTTAAATAAAACAATGTTGCCATTCATGACGGGATCCACTGCTTCATCGGGAATTTATGATAATGCCGATAAAATTATTAAGGTGTGTTTGGCCTTAGTTACGTCGGTGGGGATGGTCATGCTGCCAAGAATGTCAGCTCACTTTGCCGCAGGGGAGAGTGAGCAGATGAAAAAGGCTATTCATTCATCCATGGACTTTGTCTCGGCTATTGCGATTCCACTGGCTGCTGGAATCGCTGCTGTTGGTCCCACGGCTATGCTTTGGTTCTTAGGCCGCTCTTGGGGTGAAGTTGGAACGGCATTGGTCCTTTTGACACCAATTATCGTTTTCATCGGTTGGTCGAATGTTATTGGTAATCAGTTTTTGATTCCAACCAAACGCTTGAATGATTATACCTGGTCAGTGACCTTTGGAGCTGTATTGAACATCTTCTTAAACTTCTTCTTTATCTACCTTTGGGGAGTTGAGGGTGCAGCTGTCGCAACGGCTTTATCTGAATTAGCTGTTATTGCCTATCAGTTAGTCGTTACGAGAAATGATATGCCAGTCATGAAGCATTTCGTTGGCCTTTGGCGCTATGCTGTTGCCGCAGGGGTGATGTATGCTGTGGTAACGATTATTGTTGACATGCACCGTATTGGTATTATTTCAACGTTAATCGAATCGATTGTTGGTCTTGTTGTTTACCTTCTTGTTTTAGTCTTACTACGTGCACCTATTCTAAAACAGTTGAAAGGACCGCTATTCTTCCGATAGTTCGTATTTTCTGGTATAATTAGCGGTTGTGTACAAATAATTTAATAATGGAGGATGGGGCAGTGAAAGAAATCTTGTTCTATCGCCTTCCCAAACGTCTGCTAGATATTATTGTGTCCTTATTAGCCTTGGTGGTTTTTTCACCATTATTCCTAATTATTGGACTCTGGATTAAGTTTTCAGCGGGAACGTCACATGTTTTCTATAGCCAGGACCGTGTTGGTAAAGGCGGGAAGCATTTTAAAATCTATAAGTTCCAATCAATGGTTGATAATGCCGATGAAATTTTGAAGTCGGATAAGGATTTGTACCAACGATTCGTAGAAAATGGCTACAAGTTACCAACAAAGGAAGATCCTCGAATTACAAAGATTGGATCCGTTCTTCGCCGTACTTCCTTGGATGAGCTTCCACAGTTTTGGAATACGTTGATTGGTAATATGTCAATTATCGGGCCACGACCGGTTGTTGAAAAAGAATTGGCGGAATACGGTAGTCAAGAACGAATTGATAAGTTCTTGTCAGTTAAGCCCGGTGTATTTGGTTTGTGGCAAGCATCTGGTCGTTCTAACATTGGCTATCCGGAACGTGCTCATATCGAATTGGAGTATGTTGACGAAGCTAATTTGGCGTTAGATTTTAAGATTATGTTTTTAACAGTTATTGCAATTTTTAAGGGCGATGGCGCCTTTTAATTTGAGGAGAGAAAATGGAATTTTCATTTACTGATTTAATGAAGCGTTTTTGGAAGTATAGTTGGGTAATTGTATTGTTTATGATTATTTTTGCTGGCGCAGCATTCTCATACGCTAAGTTTTCAAAGACCATTACTAATTATTCAGCAACGCGTTTAGTTTTGATGGCTAAGAATAACACGGATGTTAAAGATCCTAATTCTCGTTATTCTGCTGATAAATCTTTAATTACAACTTATCAGAAGTTGGCCCAGGATGACGCCATTGTGAGTGCCGTTCAAAAAGAGTTGCCATTCAATATGAAGAAGAATGAAATTACGTCAGCTATTTCAGTTGAAAATCCTTCTGATACATTGATGTTATCTTTTAAAGCAACAGCACCAACACAGTACAAGGCTAAGACGCTTGTTAACACCTATGCCAATGTTTATTCAACTGTTGGTCCTAAGCTTTATCCTGACATGGGACAACCTGATTTGTTGTCAAAGGCTACATCTTCTGACGTAACGCAATCTGGATTTAAGTCTGGTAAGAAGCTAGCCGTATTTGGAGCATTTGCAGGTTTGGTTATCTCAATGTTTGGTATTTTGGTAACTGGAATCCGTCGTAACTATAAATTAGCTAAAGAACAAGGATAATGAGTCAGTCATGGTGAATTTTCTCCTCCCAATTACATTCTTTTCGAAGAATTATAGTAACGCGGTAGCTGAAACAAGTTCTATGATTGCTTTTCCATTTTTTGTGGGAATAATTCTTGTCCAGTTATTTCGTCAACCAGGCCGGTTAAAGTCAATTTTGCCTTCAAAAACGGCATTGGCCTTAGCTGGCTTTTTCTGGGTTTTACAGTTGGGAGCAATGGCATGGTCTTACCGCTTAACAGGTGAGACTGTTTTAACGAGTGGTTTAATTCATTCGGTCATTGTTTTAACAACGTGGAGCCTGACTGTGTATATCGCATGGGCTACGATAGAAGTTACTGTTACAAGTGAACAAGATGAAAAGAAATTTGTTAAATCGGGATTGATTGCTTTAGCAATTTATCTGCTACTTGTTGTTCTACCACAAATTCTTGTGACTCTAAATGTACATCGCCTTAACGGTTATGTTAACCATCTCGCATCATTATTCGAACGCAGATGGCGAGTGCATGGTCCTAACTATGACTTTTATCGTAAAGGGTCTTACGTAACCAGCCAGCATCGTGTAAATGGCTTTGAGCCTGAAGCCGCTTTCTTGGCAAACTTGCTTGGAGTTGTTTATCTGCCAATCCTGATTGGCTTGACTGCAACCGGTCAAAAATTCTGGAACTGGACTAAGAGCCGTCGCTTGGATCTCGTGTTAAACGTTTTCTTTGCATTGACTCTCTTTGGTATTTTGTTACTTGCAAAGACGACAACCGGAATATTGACAGCTGTGATTGCCTTCGTGCTTTGGATTATCTGGTCAAAGGGCGGAATGCGTGCTTTCTTAGTGACCATGGCTGTGTTGGGAATTCTACTTGGAGTTGCTGCGTACATTAAGGTTCCAACGGTGCATAACCTATTGAATCAGTTCTTATTCGCAAAGGGTGGTACTGATAATCGCCTAGGTGGAACAATTGGCTTACTATTGACCTTCTTAACGCATCCGATTTTCGGAGTTGGTTACGGTTACACATCATTCTTTACGATTCAAAATGTTCCGGAATATACGACTCGTAATTATGAGTTCCAGCATGTTTATTCACAGTTTGGCTATCCTAACCTTTCCGATTTACTAGGTTGGTTTGCTTCCTTTGGTTTAATCGTCATGATTCCGGCAATTTTCTTACTCGTTCGACTAGTGGCTAGAACTTATTTAGTTCGTTACCGATTAAATTCAATGAACTTATCGGCTGAACAACAGCAGTGGACAAGGGGATTAGTTGCTTCATTTATTACGATGATAATTCTTGCAGCTTTCTCTTCGATTTTTGTTATCCAAGTATTCTTATGGCCATACTTATTAATGTTTTTCTTTTATCGAAAGCATATGATTCGGCTTGAAAAGGAGTTGAAATAATGAATATTTTTGTGGCAACACATAAAAAATATGACATTCCTTCCGATGGTTGTTATCAACCAATTATGGTTGGATCTGCCTTGCGTGACCATATCCCAGATGGTTTCCAGCGCGATGATGAAGGGGAGAATATCTCCACTAAAAATCCTAATTTTAATGAATTAACAGCCATCTATTGGGCGTGGAAGAATTCAAATACCTCAGTTGTTGGGCTCGTTCATTATCGTCGATATCTTGGATCAAAGAAGTCCCATGACGTTGCGGACCGACTAACTAAGTCCCAAATTAAGTATCTCTTACGTGATCATGATGTGATTTTGCCAAAGGCGCGGAACTACTTCATCGAGAACCAACGTAATCACTACTTACACGCTCATGCAAACGAACCATACTTTGCGATGGAGTCGGTGATCCGTGATGACTTTCCTGAGTTTTATCCAGCCTTCCAGCAAATGGAAAAGTCAACGAAGGCTCACCTCTTTAACATGTTTATCATGAAGCGTGAGGTTTTTGATGATTACGCTAGCTTCTTGTTCGGCGTTTTGGAAAAAGTCGAAGAAAAGGTCGACTTATCCACATTGAGCGGACAAGATTTGCGCGTATATGGCTTCTTATCTGAACGATTGATGGATACCTGGTTATATACCCGCGGTTATTCATTTATCGAAGCCCCCGTTGTATCGCTTGAGAAGACGAACTGGATTGACAAGGGAACACAGTTCTTAAAGCGTAAGTTTTTCCCTAATTCAAAGAAAAAGGTACATTTCTAATGGCTAATAAGTTTAATACAAAGAATTATGATTATTTGATTGTTGGTGCCGGACCTTTCGGTATGACTTTTGCATACGAAGCAGCTAAGCGCGGCAAGCGTTCATTGGTTGTTGAAAAACGTGCTTTCATTGGTGGAAACACACATACACACGTTGAAAACGGAATTACGGTTCATGATTTTGGTGCACACATCTTCCACACGGACAACAAGCAGGTTTGGGACTATGTGCGTCAATTCGCTGAATTTAACGGTTTCCAAAACCAAGTGATTGCCAACTACAACGGTAAGCTTTACAACTTGCCATTTAACATGAACACCTTCTACCAAATGTGGGGAACGAAGACGCCTGACGAAGCGAAGGTTAAGATTGAAGAACAAAAGTCTGCCGCTTTGAAGGAATTGGGCGACCGTCAACCACGTAACTTGGAAGAACAGGCCATCTCTTTGATTGGTACCGATATCTACCAAGCTTTGATTAAGGGCTACACGGAAAAGCAGTGGGGACGTAAGGCGACAGAATTGCCAGCCTTCATCATCAAGCGTTTGCCAGTTCGTTTTATCTACGATAACAACTACTTTAACCACCGTTACCAGGGAATTCCTGTTGGGGGATACACACAAATTTTCGAACACATGGTTGAACGTGCAGATGGTTTGATTGATGTGTTGACTGACACAGATTTCTTCGACCACAAGGACGAATTCTTGGCTGAATTCCCTAAGGTGCTTTACACGGGAATGATTGATCAGTTCTTCGATTACAAGCACGGTGAATTGGAATACCGTTCATTGCGTTTCGAATCAGAAACAATCGACTCGGATAACTACCAAGGAAACGCTGTAGTGAACTACACGGATGCCGAAACACCATTTACACGTCAAATGGAATGGCGTCACTTTGATGGCTTGGCCGATGAAGGTAAGACCATCATCACGCGTGAGTACCCACAAGATTGGGACCGCACGAAGGAAGCTTATTACCCAGTCAACAACGAGAAGAACACAGAATTGTACAAGAAGTATGTTCAAGAAGCTCGTGAAAACGCCCCTGAAGTGATGTTCGGTGGCCGTTTGGGTAAGTACCGTTACTTTGACATGGACCAGGTCTTCAACGACGCGTTGAACACGGTTCGTGCCGAATTCGGTATCGACGATGACTTCAACTTCGCTCATGACGAAGTAAAGTAAAAATAAACAAGCCCTTAAGGGCTTGGTACATAAAACTGTATTAAAGAGAGAAGTACGGTTTAAAAGAGAAGGATAGATTTATGAAAGAAGCGAAAGTTCACAGAATTGAATGGGTAGATGTTGCGAAAGCAGTTGGTATTTTATTGGTCGTTTATGGACATGTCTTGTTAGGTGCACATGATGCGGGGCTATGGTCTGATACTTTGAACTACCGTATTCAGCATAGCGTTATTTATACAACCCATATGCCACTGTTCTTCTTTCTTTCTGGTATTTTTGCAATTAAGTGGGTGCAGAGAACTCCAAAAATTGCGTTGACACAAAAGCTGCGGTCTTTGATTATTCCATACTTTGTTTGGGGATTTATTCAGGCAATCGTGATGCAGGTCGTGTCTAAGAATACGAACAATGGGCAGGGAATTAGTAATGCCTTACAGCTACCATTTATTCCTTATGCACAGTTTTGGTTCCTTTATGATCTTTTCTGGATCTTCTTAATTTATTACCTGGTTGTCCATGTTTTCCATTGGTCTGATAAATTAGTTGTGATGCTTGCAATTGTTTTGTTTATTCTTTCGCCATACTGCCATGTTTGGGAATTTTGGCGAATCTTTTATCACTTTATTTTCTTTATTGCCGGTACCTATGTATTGAAGCATCAAGATCTGATTAATCGTTTTAAGTTATGGCAAACTTTGATTGTTGCTGCTGTATTGAATGTTATTTTATTTGTACTGCCTCAACAGGAACTATTGATTACTATTTGTTCTTTTTTTGTGGCTATTGCAGGCATCTTTTTCCTAATCAATGTATCGAAATTATTAAAAACGCCAATGATTGAATACATTGGCCGCAATTCAATGGCAATCTATGTGATGCATATTATTTTTACTGCTGGGACTCGTGTCTTTTTGATTAAACTTGGACATGGAACATTGCTATGGGTATTACCGGTGGGTGTCTTAGCTGGAATGATTGGTCCATTGGTTGTATTCGAAGTGCTTAAGAGATTAAAAATTAACCAGTATTTATTTTAGTTAGGTAAAAATACTTTGTAATTATTTTGCTTTGATAAGGAGAAGTAAAAATGAATCAGGAAGAACAACGAAAAACATTATCTTTGGTAGTACCAGTCCATAATGAAGAAGATACGATTCATCTTTTTTATAATGCTATTGAAGAAATTAAGCCAAAAGTTAATGCCACCATTGATTTTCACTTTATTGATGATGGGTCAACGGATAAAACTTTATCAATTTTACGCGATTTAGCTGAAAAAGATGAGCATGTTCACTATGTCTCTTTCTCAAGAAATTTCGGTAAAGAGGCAGGACTATATGCAGGTTTGCAACAGTCTAAAGGTGACTATGTCGCGGTAATGGATGTGGATTTGCAAGATCCACCAGAATTATTACCCGAGATGTTAAACGAAGTTGAATCGGGCGAATACGATGCAGTTGGTACCCGACGTGCTGATCGTAAAGGTGAAGCAAAAATACGTTCCTGGTTCTCTTCACAATTTTATAAGTGGATGAATAAGGTATCTCAAACCCACTTAGTTGATGGTGCAAGAGATTATCGTGTGATGACTCGACAGATGGTTGATGCCATTCTATCGATGACAGAAAACCAGCGTTTTTCAAAGGGAATCTTTACTTGGGTAGGTTTTAAAACGAAGT
The DNA here is from genome assembly GCF_900112405.1 of Fructobacillus durionis. GTDB lineage: Bacteria > Bacillota > Bacilli > Lactobacillales > Lactobacillaceae > Fructobacillus > Fructobacillus durionis. Next base: position 184,712 of record NZ_FOLI01000001.1, read on the forward strand.
ACATTCCATTTGAAAATCGCGAACGAGTGGCAGGGAACACCTCCTGGTCATTTTGGTCTTTGGCAAAGTACGCGGTTGAGGGTATTGTTTCATTCTCGACAATGCCGTTAACTATTGTGACTTTTTTGGGATTGATTACATTCGGTGCTTCGATTTTAGCCGGAATTTTTATTGTGATTCGAGCACTAATCTCTAATACATCCGTAGCAGGATGGCCATCGATGGTTACCATCATGCTTTTTATTGGTGGTATTCAAATGCTAAGCCTTGGAATTATTGGACGTTATATTGCTGCTATCTTTATGGAAACAAAGAAGCGTCCAATTTACATTGCTAAAGAAGAAAAATAGTTATTAGTGTGGTAGAAAATGTTTAAAAGTAAAAATTTAGTGGATTTTAAGAGACGATTAAAAAGAATCCAAGGCATTAGTGGATTCTTTTTTATTGGGATTGTGTTTGCTGTTTTACTCTTGATGATTGGTCATGGACACATTCTGTATCAAGGAGCAGATGAGCAATTTCATTACAACCGAATTTATGAGTTGTACCGGAATATGCAACACGGGAACTTCTTTCCAACCATCTCAACTTATTCAGCTAATCAAATTGGAAGCAGTGTCATAACAATGTACCCATCACTCCCTAACTATTTGGGAGCTTTGTTACTATTCGTTTTTCCTCGAGTTCCAGCCATTTATCTTCTCATTTGGATTCAGTGGATGGTTCAATATGTTATTGCACGATATGTATCGCGTCAAATGGGTCTAACAAATGGGGAGTCATTTACTGTTGCGGTTCTTTTTACAACTGCGACTCCTTTAGTTACTCAAACGATTCAGCAGTGGCTATTTGGTGAAGTATGGGCCATGTCGTTTATGCCTTTAATCTTACTTGGCCTATATCGTATTGCTAAAAAGTTTTGTTTTGACAATAAAAGCACCAATTTACAGAAAGTTGACTTTCAGATCATTTGGCCTTTAGCGATTGGTTTTGCATTAATGCTTAATTGCCATGTATTATCTTCGGCTATTTTGTTTGTTTATACTGCGATCTTTTCTCTAATTGTATTTATTTTTGGTAAGAAACGATTGAACTTTCTTTTGCAAATGTTTATTGCGGGAGTATGGGCTTTCTTGCTTTCAGCAGGCTTCTTGGTACCTTTTCTGTATAACTCTGCAACAAATCGACTCCTTACGCCACAGCCATATGATTATTTAAGTACCTGGGCAGCCCCAGGCGTTAAAGATATATTCCATTCATCGTTTAGCTTTTTTTCAAACACAATTGGTTTTATTTCCATTATTAGCTTGATTTTGGGTGCTTTATTATTTTTCACTCCCAAGTACGGTAAAAAGTTGAAGGCACTTTATATTGCAGCTGTACTACTCACACTGGCTGGAACACGATATGTGTGGGTACATATCTATAATAGCCCACTAGGGATTATTCAATTTCCCCATCGTGTGTTTGTAGTTGCAATTTTTGTATTATCTATTTTAATTGTATTATCAACACGAAAGTTATTTAAAAATAAAGTAGTACAAAAAACTTTAATGGGCTTGCTGGTTACAGTCAGTGTTTTATTAATGTTTGTTGGTGCTCGTAATCATTGGCTTAATACTATGAGAGCGACATCAAGTAACGTTAACTATGTACCAAGTGAGAGCCATAAGCTTCCAGCACCTTTTAGTGGGACAAATTTTTATACCAAGTCAAATACAACTGATAATTTAACTAAATATTGGGAAACTTTTGGTGCTTTTGATTACTTACCCCAAAATATAAAATTGTCTTCAGAATTATTAGCTCATAAAGTAGTAGTTAATGGAGAAGTATTTGAAAAAACAAACTACCAATCTTTGCCAAATGGGATTGAGTATACTGGTCACTTTAAGAGTGGCGAAGCAAAGCTACCACTTATATATTATAAGGGAAATTATAAGGTTACAGATCAAAGTGGTAGGACGTTAGATTATTACGTAAATGGTGAAAAACAATTTGTTGTTCAAACGGAGAAAGATACAACAGAAATTAAGGTAGTTCGAAAGCATTCAATACTCGAAATTTCTTCTTATGTAATTAGTTTGATTACCTGGATTGCTACATTAGTATTTTTTATTCATCGCAAGAGGTTTGTGAAAGGAGAGGGATAAGTGGTTAATCATTGTAAACGTTTGATTGTTGTTGTTCCTGCATACAACGAAAGTCAAATTATTAAAAAGTCCGTAACTAAGTTGAGCGAAGTATTGAAACATTTAATTGATCAACAATTGGTTTCAAAAGAAAGTAAATTACTGTTTGTAAATGATGGGTCTGAGGATGATACTTGGGATCAATTGATTTCATTTCATAAAGAAAATTCTTTAGTAACTGCAATTAATTTTAGTCGTAATTTTGGACATCAAAATGCCATTATTGGTGGCCTCACGGAAGCATATGATTATGGTGATATTTTTATTACGATTGATGCTGATCTACAGGATGATCCATGGGCAATTGTCGAAATGGTGAAGTCTTATTATGAGGGATTTGATGTTGTGTATGGTGTTCGGGAATCACGTACCACAGATACATTATTTAAACGATCAACCGCTGGACTATTTTACACATTGATGTCTAAGTTGGGCGTTAAAATGGTTCCTGAAGCAGCAGATTTCCGTTTAACTTCAAAACGAGTGGTAAAGCAATTACTTTCATATTCTGAAAGAAATTTGTTCTTACGTGGAATCGTTCCTGATATTGGTTTCCCAAGTACAAATGTGTACTATTCACGAAAGGAAAGAGAATTAGGAGAAACTAAGTACCCACTGCGTAAGATGATTGGACTGGCATGGGATGGAATTACATCTTTCTCGATGGCACCAATGCGTTTTGTGCTGTTCTTAGGGATTTTCTCCTTAACTGTATCCTTTATAATGTTGGTTTATACGCTCGGACAACATATTTGGGGAGATACTGTCCGTGGTTGGTCTTCATTAATGTTGTCTATTTGGTTTATTGGTGGATCTCAGTTAATTGGACTAGCGATTTTTGGGGAATATCTGGGAAAGGTATTCAATAACACTAAACAGCGCCCACGGTTTATTGTTCAAGATAATTTGTTAAAAGAGGGGCAAGATAATGCCTAATCATATAAAGAAAATTCTATTACCGGAAAATTTAAAAAAGTTTATATTTCCAGTATCAATTATTATTTTAGCTAGTTTAGCAGCACTAGGTTCATCCCCATTTTATTTAACAAATCCTTGGGATGATTCAAATGCTATGTTAACGATGGGACGCTCATTCTTACACGGAATTTTGCCATTCAAAGATGCGGTGGATCAACGTGGCCCATTTTTATATTTTATTTTTGCAATTGCAGCATTAATTAAGAACAATAGTTTTTTGGGTGTATACATAGTTGAACTTATTAACATTTTAGTCGTATATTATTTCACCTACAGAATTGTAAAAATCATGACTCCAGATGGTTCAAAACAACCATGGATTGCTATTATTGGTCCTATTGTTCTTTTTGGAACAAGTGCTTTTTACCTTGGGGGAGCGCCAGAAGAGTTTGCTTTTACGTCAGTCTTATACTTACTCTTTACAATAGTTCGTTCAAATTATGACCTGTTAAGAATTCAAACTAAACAATTAGCGTTCATCGGATTAAATTTCGGATTTGTGTTCTGGAATAAATATTCTATGATTGGTCCATTTATTGTTTTCTTTATTTTGTTAACGTTCTATTCAGTGAAGAAAATAAGTTTGAAAGATTATTTTTTGAAATTGGTTCTACCGATTTTTATTGGCTTTTCATTGGTTTCGGCTATTATTCTTTTCTTCTTTGTACTATCGAATGGGTTAAACGACCTAATTCAAGTTTATTTTGTACAAAATATGGCATATGGCAATACACCATCTCCTTTTTTGTTTAGGTACATTGCTAGCATAGCTTATATTGCTGCCATTGTTGGGATGCACACATATGTATTGATAATTTTGGCTATAGGATGGTTCTTAGGGATAAAAAATAGCCAAAATATCTTTCCTGAAATTATAATTTTTATTGGTTCAATCCTTATTATGGCAATACCAAGGCAATACACCGACTATTATAATTTGATTTGGTTACCACTGTTAGTTTTTGCACTTATCCGTATCGTTAATTCATTATTAAACTCTAAGGTTGAAACACTTCATTTTAATAACAAGAATAGGTTTTTTGCTGTATTGGCTACAGTCTTAGTTGTGTTCTTACCTTTTGTAAATAACACTCAATTAGGACGATTGATTGTTAAAGGAACTGATAAAGCAGCTGATTACGGAAATCGTAATTCACAGGAACTATTTGCTAAAATCATGTTACAAAAAACGAATTCAGCAAAGCCAAGTTTAGTTATGTTGAATTCTTTAGATGATGGATTTTTCTTAGCTACGCAATCATTACCAACAACACGTTTCTGGCATAAATTAAATATGACACCAAAGCAAATGCCGGAAATGTATGCGGATTTTAATGAAACTTTGTCAAAACAAAAGGTGCAATTCGTAGTGATTCGTTTGAAAGAGCGACCTGCCACATCGGTTAAGCTTCTAAAAGAACAGATAAAACATGAAGTTGATCCATCATTGGTCAAAAATTTGGAATGTAATTATGATATAAGTGCTATATCTGCAAATCGCGATAATCTTGGATATGTACTTTTGCAAAGTAAAGAAATGGATAAAAGTCAATATTATATTTCTAAATTGAATTAATAAGGAAAAATTATATGTCGATGCTAAAAACAATAAAAAACAAAAAAATAATACTAATAAGTATTATTTTATTTGTAATTACTTTAATTCCTAATTTACTGATTCCTTTTGTTTCTGATGATGTATCATTTGCACTTGTAACAGGTGAACATGGTTTTATTCGTAACTTAGTTAGTATGTCTTATCATTTTTATTTTGATTGGTCAGGCCGACTACTTACAGATTTTGAATCTAGAGTTCTTCTTCAATTTCCACATTTTTTTGTTGCATTGTTTAAGAGTGCAGCATTAGTATTATTAATTTTCTTGATTGCACAATTACCAAGTAATGTTTTTAAGAAAAAGAATATCTCTGCATTTTCGTTTGTATTTATCTTTATCGTTTATTGGATTTGTAATCCCAATTTAGGGCAAACAACTTTTTGGACAGTTGGTGCATCAAATTACTTATTTACAAATGTTTGGATATTAGTTTATTTAAATTTAGCTTTTTATACTGATTTTAGAACTAAGAATATAATCAAGAAGATTCTTTATTTCTTGGTTGCTTTTGCAGCCGGTTTATCAAATGAAAATACAGCTCCGGTTGTTGTTTTATTGAGCCTTGGATTAGTTATCTATAATTTTTTAAAAACTAAACATTACTCGTTTAATTGGATTACCGGTACTCTTTTTTCAGTAATCGGTGCTAGTGTATTGATATTGGCTCCAGGGAACAGTATTAGGCAAGAAATCAGTTCACCTATTTTTAAACAAGAGTCATTATTTGTAAAGATTCACGACTTTTTTGTTAATGGAGTGTTTACATATTCATTTTCTAATTATGGTTTCTTTTTCTTAATTTTTACTCTCATTTTAATTGCTGCCTTTCTATTTAATAAGAGTGACCGTAAGGCAATGAGTTGGACCATTATTTTTGGAGCAATGGGAATACTTAGTAATGCGTTGTTTACATTTTCGCCTGAAATTCCACAACGTGCATTACAGGGGGCATTCGTATTCTTCCTAGTTTCAATGAGTTTTGCTATTAATCAATTACTTTCAGCTGAGGTAACTTCTAAAATTGAAAAAGTTTCTATTTCAATTTTATTTTTACCTTTATTAGTCTTTTTCGTCCTTAGTTACTCTTTGGAAGTTCACTCATTTAATTTAGCTGGAAAAGAAAGTGCAATTAGGATTCATTTAATGAAGGAAGCTGCTAAAAATCATAGTGGCAGTGTTAATATTCCTTCCTGGTATATTGGTCGTGTATTGAGGCCTAATAATGATCCTTATGATCGTTATTTCAACCACAAAATTGGTCAATATTACGGTTATTATGGTTATGTTCATGAAGTAAGAGCACATTTTGATTATACAGATTCAAAATTACTTTCAAAGACTCAGTTTGCTGTTCGTGACAATCCAGTATTTTCTAAAATTAATATTTATAATGATGATGAAAATTTGAATAGAAAGACAGTTGTTCTATTTTTGAAGGATGATGCGAATAATATTCAAAATGGTAAGTTGAAATTAGTAACGGATCATGGAGAAAAGCAACTCGACTTTTCAAGTTTAGATATTTTATCAATTAATGGATATAAGTTTATTAGTGTAGATATTGATAAGTTCTTGTATAAAAATTCTCTTCGTGAAATTGATGTGAATTATGAAAATAATGGAAAAGTAGGGAAGGAAATCCAAGTTCATGACATCAAGTAAAATAAAAAATATATTTTCTAGTGGCGAAGTTATAGCATGGGGATTTTTGATTATTTTCCCTATCCTAATGTTGAGTAATATATTATGGACTCCAATCCATATTCACTCCGATGATTATTTCCATCTTTCAAGAATTTATAATTTATACCAGAGCAGATTTGATTTTCTATATCCACAAAACTTTGCTTCTCTGGGTAGAGTAGGAAGTATCGTTAATGTATTTTATCCTCCAGTTCTTTTACAAATGATTACCGCAATTTTACCAAAGGGGCTGGGAGCAATAACGGTACTGAAAATTGTTGTTTGTTTTGTTTTATATTTGAATACTATAGCTGTATACGTACTATTGAGATATAAGCTGGCTAAATCAAGATCCTTTTCTCTTGCGATGGCGATATTTTGGGGAGCGGTAGTTATTTCCTTTGATATCGCTTCAACGGGAGGAGAAGCAATTGGTAAACTTTCTTTTCCATTTATTGCTTATGGATTAATTAATTTACGCAAGAAAAATGCATATATTTATTTAGTACTTGGATTTTCTTTTGCATTGTATACTCATCTGCTAACGACGTTATTCTTAGTAGTATTTGTATTAATTTATTCCCTTTTTGTTCTTTTCAATCAAAAAGAATGGGTAAGCGTTGTTCTGACAGGAGTTAAAACGATTGCTCTTACTGCCCTAACAGGTATGATTGTGTATTTACCAGTTATTTATTTTGGGCATTACAATGAAATTGCTTTTCCTCCACAACCTGCAAGCTTCTTTACAGGTTATAATCGAATCTACTTGTCTTCGATTATTGAAAATCCGATGTATCTCGTGATGATAGCTTTTGTTATTATTTCGATTTTTATTACTAAGAAAATTTCACTTGGAACTTCACTAAGTTTGATTATAGCTCTCCTGGGAACAGCAGCCTCATCATGGCCATTCTTCTTGCAACATACATCAGTAAATGTCATTCAATTCCCATATCGTCTCTTTCAGTGGGGACTGTATATGGCTATTATGTTTTCTATATTTAGCTTGGCCAATATATCTAAGCAATTTAAAAATCAAAAAACGATATTGATTTGTTCTGTAATTTTTTCAATCTTCTTAGGTAGCGGTATTTATCAGTATTGGTTCCCAAAGGTAAATGAAGATGGAACATTATGGGTTGCTACCACGAAAGATGTTGAGACAAGTATTGACAAAAATGAAGATGGATATCATCTTTATGATTTTCCTTCATTCACGGATTCTATGCTAGATGATTCAGCTTCATGGAATTTAATGAATTTTTCTGATTATGCACCACGACATGTTTTAAAGGATACTCAGTCAAAGTTCTTAAAGTATGATGATAGGGCCAAGCATGTTGCAATGCATGAATTGAAAACATCCACTAACCATTACGTAGAAACAAAAAATTTCACGTCAAGCTATAATATGATTTCATTTAGCCCATCTAGTGATGTGCATGCAACAAAAATTGCATTACCTGTCTTTGGTTATAACAAGACAAAACTAAATGTATTTATTAACGGTAAATTAGTAAGCTATAATATTGAAAATGGTTTAGTCACAGTAAGTGGTTCATTAAAGTCTTCAGATGTTATCGTTATTAAGCAAATGGTTCCGCTAGTTGAAAAAATGGCTTTTGTATTTTCAGCTTTGGGTTGGATTATATTCATATCATTTGTATTTAAAATTAGAAAGAATAAAAGGTATAAACGTGAAAGTGAAGGTATTGAGGGAAAAGTTAATTAGTAGGAAGTATTACCAAAGATTAGTTTCAGTTTTTTTTGTTACTCTTTTATTTTCTTTATTAATTAGTGTAGATAAAAACGTATCTGCTAATGCGCTAAAAGAAAGTATTTTAACTTCAAGTACTTATTCTTCTAATGAAAAAGCTATAAAAGGAAATAAAGGCAATATACCTAATACGTTACAGACAAAATTATCAGAAGAGATTAGTGTTCAAATTCATAATAAAATGATTCTTGATAATCCCTTGTTGGTAGGAAATGATTTAAATCAAAATTTCCATTTTAATAACCCTCAAGGTTTTTCAAATGATGTGACAAGTATTTATCCTCATTACAATTCTCATGGGGAAATCGATTATTACGAGGGGTATTACTTATGGTCATCTGTTGGTAAAAGCGTTGGTGATCAAGAGTGGTATCATTTTAAAACTTATAATTTGTCTACATTCTTGCCCTATGATGATTAACCCTTTTACCTACAAAAATATTGGAATACCAAAACCTAATCAAAAGTATGATAATTTAACCGGATTCGATGTTGAAAAAAGTACCGATATTAAAGACGTACCCTGGGATTTTGCTATCGGTGGTGGTACTTTTAAAAATAATTCTAAATACAATGGTGCTAGTTGGTATAAAGAGGATTTTAAGGGAAATAAGATTAATTCTGATGCTGTTATTGCTTTGTTTTCAGGTGCCAATGATACAGGATATTTAGCATATTCTAATAATGGAGAGCAATTTAAACCAATTTGTAGAAGAGCTTTGGACTTATCTTCCGTACCATTTGTATCAGGACTTAGAGATTTTTCAACAGTTACTGTGAACTCTGGAAAGAAACTTGTTTCATATGTAGCAGGAGCGGATGATCATAAGTTTTATATTATTGAATCTAATGATGGATACAATTGGAAATATACGAATAAGACTATTGATTTGACCACTCTAGGAAGTCAGAACTTAGAACAATATAGTAATCAAGTAGTTGATTTGCAAAAAATTCGTGTAGAATCACCATATGTAACTACAATTTCGGGTCAGCCAATCATGATTTTTGGTGCACAAAATCCTAAGGATTCAACTTTTTCTGGTGCTGCGTATGTAACGGGGCATTTTGATAGTGATGGGATTTTTCAAATTGATTCTAATTCTAAAACGGGGTCTATTGATCAAGGATTTGATGTATATGGTGCTAATGCCGTAAAGTTGGATGAAAACAATCAGATTTTTCTTGGTTGGTTAGGTAATTGGAATGTTGGATTCAGTGGCCACCAAGGCGGGTTATCTTTATCAAGGGTATTACAATGGAGAAATGGTCAGTTGTATCAGATTCCTATTGATCCAGGAGATGTAAAAGATTTACAAACTTCTAACTATCAAAAAGGTATATCTAATACGGTTACAACTAGCCAAAAGTTAGACGTTAAGTTTAATGAAGCTAAATCTTCGTTCCATATTAATTTTAAACGTAAAGATAATAGTTCGAACATAGATGTAGTTTTCAATAATGGATATTTCCAAGTGAAACGTGAAAATGGAGTCTTAGGAAACAAAAATTATCAGACATCATTTAATACAGGTGTTAAAAATATTTCTAATATTCAATTTTATGTTGATAATACTTCAATTGAAATTTATATACCTGAAATAGGAAAGATGTTTACTCTTTTGAGTTATGCTAATGTTCCAAATTCACCATATGCATATACTATTGATTCTGATGCCGTAATATCTACAAATGAATTTGATATTAATAAAAATATTGAATTATTGAGTACAAAAGAATCGGCGCAAAAATTAGCATCAGATGCTGATTTGTTATCAAAAATTGCTGCTTTGCTACACATTAGTGTAAAAAATTCCAAGTATGAGGAACTTGACCAAAAAGTTAAAAGTTTGAGTACAGCGTATGGTAATTGTGATAGCCAATCAAAGTCATATGATAAACAAAGTAATGGTACTTCAAAATACGCTTATATAGCTATTCAGAATTCTTCAATTAATGTATTGAATACTCAACTTCAACAGTTAGAAAAAAGTATTTTTGATTTAATAAACGAGAATTCTTCAAATCTTAATCATGAAGCTGGATTTATAACTATTGACCCTAAAACAACTATGTACTTTAACGGACATACATTTGTTAAGGGGATTCAAAAGATTGATGGAAAAATATACTTTTTCAATTCTAATGGTGTCTTAAGTAAGAACGAATTTAATGACTTTAATAATAAGACTATTTATTCTAATTCTGATGGAGTCTTAGCTAAAGGGTTATCAACAATAGATGACAAATTGTATTTTTTTGACGATGAAAATAATCTAGTTAAAAATAGAGTACTAAATATTGAAAGTAACTGGTATTTTTCTGATTCAAAGACTGGAATTCTAAAGGAATTACATTTAACTGGTGGTTTCTTTAGCCCAGATGGCGAAAATCAATATTATTTTGATAAATTAACAAACCAATTGTTAATCGGTTTCCAGCATATTGATAATAAAAAACTATATTTCAATACTTTAGGTCAGTTAATTAAAGGGAATTTCTTTTCAGAAAATAATGCCGAATATTACGCGGATCCATTGGATGGACATATAGTGACTGGTCGAAATGTTATTGGAGGATACCGATACTATTTTGATTCAGATGGTAAAAAAATTGTTGGGTTGTATTTTTATGATAAAGGAAACTGGTTCCATGCTAATTCAGTCAATGGACGTTTGGATACCGGCCTATGTGATATTGATGGCCATTGGAAATACTTTACTAGTGAAGGTATGCAGGTCTTTGGAAAGTTTTTCCAGAATAACGGTAAATGGTATCATACCAATCAAGGTGATGGTGAAATCGATACCGGATTGAAACTAATTGATGGACACTGGAAATACTTTACAAATGAAGGTGTACAGATTTTTGGCAAGTATTTCGAGAATAATGGCAAATGGTATCATGCAAATTCATTTGATGGAGAAATTGATACTGGACTCAAATTGATTGATGGTGAGTGGAAATACTTTAATAAAGATGGTAGCCAGGTATTTAATCAGGATATTTGGGTAAATGGCAAAAAGTATCATGCGGATAGTGGTTCTGGAAAAGTGGAAATGAGCACTTCTGGTTACTTATTTGATCCATCTGTGAATGGGTATCGCTGGTTTGAAAATGGTCAGCTTTATACTGGTTTCCGTTATTACATGGGAACTTACTATTGGTTCGTGAATGGTGTTCGCCAAAACCGTGGATGGCATGAAGCCTGGGGACGTTTATACTACACAGATGATAACGGACGTGCTGTGCAAGGTATTTACAACATTAATGGTCAGAACTTTGACTTTGGAAATGATGGTTCTTACTACTTGCGTTCATCTGGTTACCTTTATGATGGTTCATCACAAAACGGTGGTTATCGATGGTACGAAAACGGTAAACTCTTTACAGGATTCCGTTACTACATGGGAACCTACTACTGGTTCGTTGATGGCGTACGTCAAAACGCTGGTTGGCGTCAGGCATGGGGTATGACATACTATACAGATGCCACTGGTCGAGCTGTACAGGGAATTCAAACCATTGATGGTAAAGCATATAACTTTGGTACGGATAACACATATTATGAACGTCCCGTATCAGGTTATATCTACGACGGTTCATCACAAAACGGTGGTTACCGTTGGTATGAGAACGGTAATCTATTTACCGGTTTCCGATTCTATATGGGAACATATTACTGGTTTATTGACGGCGTTCGTCAGAATGCCGGTTGGCGTGAAGCTTGGGGTATGAAGTATTATACTGATGCTAATGGCCGCGCTGTACAAGGTGACCAAATGATTGATGGTCGTCATTACTTCTTTGGAAATGATGGTTCATACTATTTGCGTTAAAATTTCAAATTAATGGAAAAGGCCCGAAGATTATTTCTTCGGACCTTTTTTATTTTCTTTTTATCAAGGCGACTAGGGTAGTAAGCAGTATGCTAAGCGTAGAAGTTATAAATAATAATTTGTGCGAGCTTTCGTCTGATTGAACGTTTATAACGTGTTGACCTTTTTTAAGATTTAGGCAAACCATTTTGTTATTAATTGATTTAATATTTTTACCATTATCTGTAATTTGGTAGTTAAAGTGATTGTACAAGACAGTAGGTAGCGTAATATTTGCATCACTATCGTTTATGACCAAGAACTGAATTGAATTTTCAGTTCGGTTAGTAATTGCAAATCGGCTATCTTTTGGATTCTTTATTTGAAGATTTTCTTTCAAGACGCCCTTTGGTATATAATCACCAAAACTATAGCGCGTAGTTACGATTTCTTTATAATTTTCCTGAGTGATTTTATCCCGATGGTTAGACCAACTAGGTTTAATCTGGGTAACATGAGATGAACCATTAAATGTCAGAGCAATAATGACTAGAGAAATAAAGGTAATTATTAACTTTGGACTAATTGTTAGCCGTTGCATTGGATACAAAGCGACGGCGATAACGATAAACAATACGATGAAGGCGTTTAATCGTCCAAGGAATTGAATCAAACCCAATGGCGTGTTCTTAAGTATCTCCCATGGGAAAATATTAAATGTGAGGACAAATAATATATCGGCAGAAATAATCCATGATTTACAAGCGGAATTTTGAACTTTCTTTGTAAATAACAAACAAGTAAGGACGAGTTGAATTAGCACAACTGCAATACCATAGCTCCATGGTAGATTTTCTCCCATGCTATTAGTAAATAGTTGACTGATATAATCGTTAACATTTGATCCGGTAACTCCTAAGAAAGGAGTGATGAAGGGGGTTGCCCGTTTGTACATTAATAGAATGTTGAATAGGGAATATGCAGAAATTGCTAACGCAACGAGTGATGCGAAAACTAAGCTCTTAATTATTTCTAGGTTAATTTCTTTTTTAATTACTTTGTTAATTTCATAAATGATAATAAAGCAAATAGCCATCATTAATGATAGTAGATGACTATTTCCCAACATTCCCATGGATAAGCCAAGAACAAAAATACCTTTTTTTTGGCCTCGATGGATTTGGATTAACCCTAGGATTACTAAGGGCATCCAGGCATAACCAAAACATTCACCAATGGCGACTCGTGTGTATAAATCAATAAAATGGAAATTATTGAATTCATAAATAATTGTTCCAAACCATATCATCCAATAATTATTAGTTAATGATTTTAACAAACTAAATGTGTTAACAATGGTCAGTAAATTTAATAGAAAGAAACCCCATATAAGGCCTGTATACGGATCGCTAATAAATAACCTAGGTATGATAAAAGTGAATCCACCAATCCAAGGATACATGGCGCTAATCGCAACTCCTGGATAACTAAAATAGCTTGGTGCTACTAAATAGTTAAACATTGAAGGAATATGGTGATTTTGAAGTGCTAGTATGACGTTTTCAAAGCGGTTCAAGTGAAAAAAACCGTCAGTTGAGCAGTTAAAATATCCTTGTGAAAATGCTGGAAGTAGACTAAACGCAGCAAAGACTACTATTAATAATGAGTTGAATAGTATGAGTGCTTTTTTGGATGTGATTATTTTATGTAATGTTGACATGCTTATTCTCTATTTTTTTGACTTTTATTTTTCTAACCTTATATAAAATATCACATTTTTACTCTAAAAAACTTAGTAAGGCCATTTACTTTTTAATATTTAAGGAGTGGTAAAAGGAAGTAGTTCAGTTTTTCAATATGATATAATCAATTAGATAAATCACGATAAGGATATGACATGACAAAATCAGTATCAGCAGTCGTTGTGACCTATAATCGGTTAGAGCTGCTTAAAGAAGTTATTGAAAGCATTAAAAGCCAAACGGTTCCTGTGTCCCATCTTATAGTGGTGGATAACGCCAGTAATCATGATACTAAGGATTATCTTGAATCTTTAGGGAATAGTATTGATTATCTCAGATTAGAAGAGAATCTGGGAGGTGCCGGTGGTTTTAACCATGGAATTCGTTATTTTATGGAAGAAACAAAGGATGACTTTGTTTGGGTAATGGATGATGATACTGTCACTCATCCTGACACATTGGAACAGTTGTTAAGCTATGCAGATGATCAACCAAACTTTTCATTCTTAGCTTCCGATGTTCGTTGGATTGATGGCCATCGTTCAAAGATGAACCTTCCATCAGCGGTTGAGAAACAACCAGGCGATGGTGAAGTTCCCGAAGATCAAGTTGAACCCCTAGAACTTAAAAACGCTAGTTTCGTTTCACTGATGATTAAGCGGGAGATTATCGAAAAAATTGGTTTGCCAATTACTGATTTCTTCATTTGGGGTGACGACATTGAGTATACTGAGCGTGCTGCTCGAGTTGCTCCCGGTTATTTTGTGCCTGCCTCAAAGGTAACGCACAAAATGGCCAGCAATGTTGGTTCATCACTAATGGATGACGGTCCCAATCGAACACCTCGGTATTTTTACTCATATCGAAACCGTTACTATTATGTAAACCAGCGCGAATTTTTACCACGCCTAAAGGGAATGGTTAAATTACACTTAGAGCTTTGGCAGATGCGTTTTGCTAAAACAGAACGTAAAGATGAAAAGTTAGCAGTTTTGAAAAAAGGTTTGAAGGCTGGTAGAAGTTTCCGACCTGACGTTGAATTTGCAAAGAATAATAAAGATATTTAATAGAAAGCAGAATTATAAAAATGTCTGAACAAAAAAAAGTTTCTGCGGTTGTCGTCACATATAACCGCTTAGATTTGTTGAAGCAATCTTTGGAAGCACTTTTTAACCAAGAATATCCATTGTCACACATCATTGTTGTTGATAATAAGAGTGAAGCAGATACGAAGGAATACTTAGAATCTCTTGGTGATAAGATTGATTACCTTCGTTTAGAAGAAAACCTCGGTGGTGCCGGCGGCTTTAACCGTGGTGTACGTTATTTTGCTGAACATACAGATGACGATTACGTTTGGTTGATGGATGACGATACAATGGCACATCCAGATACATTGGCAAAGTTTATGGATTTTGCTAATGAAAAGCCAGAGTTCTCATTCTTAGCATCAAAGGTGCTTTGGAAAGACGGATCGCTTGCAAAGATGAACGTGATGCACTACATGAATAACAAGTTGATTCCTGCTACGGAAACAAAGCCTGTTCAAACTCGTAACGCTACCTTTGTTTCACTACTCGTTTCTCGTGCTGCTGTTGAAGCTGTTGGATTACCAATTACTGACTTCTTTATTTGGGGGGATGACATCGAGTACACGGAACGTGCTGCTCGCTTCATGCCAGGATACTTTGTTCCGGCAGCTCAAGTAACGCATGCTACTAAGGGAAACGTTGGCTCATCATTGCTGAATGACTCTGCCGACCGTACGCCTCGTTACTACTATCACTACCGTAATAAGATTTACTATGCACGTCAACGTGATTGGTATCGAAAGCTTCGTGCAGAAGTTCGACCTTGGTTGGATTATGTACAGATTTCATTCTCAAAAACTGAGAATAAAAAGGGAAAGTTGGCTATCATCCGTAAGGGTGTAAAAGCTGGATTTAATTTTAATCCTGTTGTTGAAACAGTGAAAAAAGAAAAATAATTTCTAGTTTTATTGACTAGCTCACAGAATATCCCGTTTGCTAAATAGCCAACGGGATATTTCTATGTAGGGATTATGTAGTGCATTTTGAGAGAATGTATGAATAACGGGAAAGAAGATGGATTTAAAGAGAAGTAATCGAAAAAAGAAGAAACACCCAATTTTAAAGAGCATGCTTTTTCTGGCGTTGCTTCTGGTGATTGGAACTGGAATTTGGGGATGGCATAACCGTCGAAACATTCGTTTAGCCATTAACCAAATGGGCGTTGCGCATTTAACACGGCAGGACTTTTCTAAGACAGAAGAGAAGGTCAAAAACAGTACTGATTACCGTGTGCCCGATGCTAAAGAAGATAAGCTATTGAGTAACATACCTAGTGCTAAGCAATACAATAGCAAAACTGGTCAGTGGGAACCGGTGATGGCTTGGGATTCTTGGCCAGTAACAACGCCGGATGGCACGGTTGCCAATTACCATGGGTATCGTTTAACGATGGCGCTTACAGCTGTTGGGAATCGTAGTAATGATATCGGTTCTAAGATTGGTTTATATGCTCAAAAGATTTCGGATAAAAACACGGATGCTTCGTCTTGGATATATTTGGGTAATGTATTCTCTAGTTTCGGAGAAGGAAAGGCTTCGTCTAAGGATGATTGCCTTAACCAAGCGATTGGTGAATGGTCTGGAACAACTACCCAAATGAATAAGAGCGACAATACTCTTCGAATGTTTTATACCAATCGATACGGGACAAATAAGCCTGGGCAAGCATTAACAACGGCGAAAATTGAGATTGATCCTAAGGTTGGGGATGATTGGAAATCTGGACTTGTCATTAACCACTCTAAAGCTTCTGATCATAAAACTGTTTTTGCAGGTGATGGTAAGTATTATCAAACGGTTGATCAGATTCAATTTAAAGGGGATTCCGCTGATTCCTATGCTTTGCGTGATCCACATTTTGTTGCAGATGGTGGTAAGTACTACCTGGCTTTTGAAGGAAATACTGGAACAGAAACCGGCTATCAAGGTAAAAATAATTTTTCAAACGCTAAATATTTTGGTAGTTCGTCATTCTTTAAAAAAGATGTGAATCGTTTGAATAAAAAGGGTAATGAAACGGAGTACAACCGCACATACTTAGCGAATGCAACATTAGGAAAATTGGAATTGAATTCTGACTTTACCGTTAAGAAAATTATGAAGCCAATGTTGACAGCTAACGCAAGTTCCGATGAAATGGAGCGTCCTAATCTCTTTGAATACAAGGGAAAGTGGTATCTCTTTACTTGTTTCTGGGGAAACAAGATGGTAACTAATAATAATTATTACCTTGGTAAAACCTATATGTTTGGTTACGTTTCAGATAACGGGATTAATGGCACTTACAAACCGTTAAATGGAAATGGCTTAGTGATGCAAAGCTCCTTTAAAATGAATGACCCAAGATATCCTTATGCTTGGTTAGTAGTGAAGCCATCTAAAATTGTGAATAACCGTTTTGTAATCACGTCATTTGAAGGGAACCGTACTTTTTCACCAAGTTTCATGGTGGAGATTAACGGTCATAGCACAAAGATGGTAACGAATGAGGTTCTTGATCAAGGAGCCTTAGAGACAACAGGAAAGACCTATTCTGCTACAGCACAGCCTGCAGAATAGTGATTGAAAGAGAGCAGTTAATGCGTAAACTTTTTGATAAAAAATCGATTATTTGGTGGGGATTATCCATCATATTCTTTATCTATTTTCTAGTAATGAACTTGGATACACCGCTTTTTGATGATGACCTTTATGTGAGTTCACATCAAACTTTCGTTAGCCTATATAATCAAGCACATGCTGATTATTTTGGCTGGAATGGTCGTGCAGTGGGGCAGACCCTTTGGCGGCTGCTCATAGCAAGCCAAGGAATTGGCGCAAGCTTAGCGATTGCAGTAGTTTCAGTTGGATTGTTCTGGCTAATTGGAAAGTTTGCAAAGAATTCGTCCACTAAAAATTGGGCAATCCTTTTGCTTTCATTTTCTTCTGTAATGGCCTTTGCACCTGTTATTGGTCAAACAATGTTTTGGCGAGCAGGTGCTGGTAATTATCTGATGACGACAGTGTTGATTTTACTTTTTATTTTGCCGTTTTATCAGTGGTATCATAAAAAAATAAGTTTTTCTTCCAATTGGTGGTATTTATTACCAGTTTTTGCTTTTATTGCAGGCTGGTCCAATGAAAATACTGCTGGTGGAGGTTTGTTAGCTGTCCTTCTTTATCTAGTGTTGGGTAAGTATTGGAAGCAGCTTAAATGGGCGGTTAGCCAAGCCTTATCAGTTATCGGATTTATTATCGGTTACGCTTTTCTAGTATTAGCGCCAGGTAACAGTGCGCGTACACATGCACAGATGCCTGCTTGGTGGTTTGACCAGTCGACTTTTACCCATTTTAAAACTGGATTTAAAGAGGTAACTAAATCCTTATACCACGGTTACTTAGCTTTATTACTCTTACTTTTGGTTTTGACCGTTTTGGTTATTCTATATAAGGGTTGGGCAAAGGTGATTGAAAGTACTCTATTTACCATTGCTGGATTAGCAACGATTTATGTTCTTTCATTTGCACCGATGGGACAAGATGGCGGTCGTTCTTTCTTTGGCGGATCGATTTTCTTAATTATTGCATTGGTTCGCTTGCTAGCCACCTTATTTGAAGGCAAGCAGGTAAAAACTCGTTACATTGCTGGAGCCTTTGCTTTTTGTATTATTGCTCTAGGCTTATACCGTGTAGCGGTTGGCACTGTGGATGCCCATAAGTCTAATCAAGCCATTCGGGAGCGTTATGAAGTGCTTGATAGCAAGAAGTCTTCCCGTGAGGTTGTTAAGGTTCCAAAACTCTCATATTATCCACAAAAGAAGTTTGCCGTGGATTATCAATTAGAGGAACTATCCTCAAATCAAACGGATATCTTCCCTAACACGGGATATAATGTTCACTTTGATCTCCAGGGGATTTTATTGAAATAACGTAATTGTCCGTAAACAATGACTTGTTTACGGACTTTTTATATAATGAATAGGTAAATCATGAGAGTAAGTTGAAACAGGAGAGATGTTTGATGAAGTCCGGGATTCACATTGGGTTAGTTGCAATCGCTTTAATTACATTGGGGAGTGTTGCTACCTACAAATATCAGCATAAAAGTGAGGGTGAAACGACGCATTACACGAGGGCTGATCTATTATCTTTAAGTTCGCAAGTTAAAGAAAAAAAGTACCAGGCACCGCAAGTCACAAATACGGCCTTAATGAAAGATGTCCCATCCGGAAAGGTGTGGGATGCTGCGACAAATAAAGAAGAGGATGTGCTAGTTTGGGACTCTTGGCCTGTCACTGATAAGGATGGAAATGTAGCTGATTATCACGGCTATCATATCGTCATTGGTTTAACTGCAAAAGGGGCTCGTCAAGACTCTTCGGGTGTAAAACTCGGTATGTATATTCAAAAGGCCTCCGTAAAGGATGATGATATTTCATCCTGGCAGTACATTGGTGACGTCTTTAATACGTTTGGTGAAGGACGCGATAAATCCAAAAAGGATAAGTATCTTGATCAAATTGTAAGTGAATGGTCTGGTTCAACCGTTCAGTTGAATAAAAATGACAATACTTTACGAGTTTTCTATACAAATAAAGTCGGTAAGGAAGGGCAGGCTCAGGCTCTTACAACTGCCAAAATTCAGGTTGATCCAAAGGATGGTCAGAACTGGTCAAGCGGTTTAAGTATTAATCACGCAAAGGCCTCAGACCATAAGACTGTTTTTGTTGGGGATGGTAAATATTATCAGACCGTTGATCAAATTGAAAAAAAGAATGGTGTCACTGATTCTTTCGCCATGCGTGATCCTCATATTGTAGTAGATGGTGATAAGTATTATTTAACGTTTGAAGGAAATACCGGAACAAAAGCTAATTATCAAGGTAACAATAACTTTAATAACCAAGCTTACTATGGTAGTGACTCGCTCTTTAAGTCTGAAGTAGAGCGGTTGAAGGCTAATAAGCAATCGGAAGAATATGCCCGGGCCTACCTGTCTAATTCAGCTTTGGGTAAATTAGAGCTAAATAAGGATTTCACAGTTAAAAAGGTCATGAAACCAATGGTGACCTCTAATGCAACGCATGATATGTTTGAACGCCCTAACCTTGTTAAATACAAGGGACGTTGGTATCTCTTTACTTCTGTATGGGGCATCTACCTAGCTTCTTCAGATCCTGCATTGAAGTCACAGACATTCATGTTGGGCTGGGTTTCAGATGGTGGTATCAATGGCACATACCGTCCGTTAAACGGTAATGCTTTGGTATTGGCCTCCGATATTCCCTTAGATAAAAAGAATATGATGTATTCATACTTGGCTATTCCTTCTAATAAAAAGAATAAGAGCGAATTTATTGTAACGGCCTTTCAAGGTAGCAGAACTTTTGCTCCAAGTATGAAAATTGAAGTACATGGTGATAAGACAAGTGTGAATAATAATATTTTGTTAAACCAGGGTGCGGTAGTTGATTCTGGTAAATATTACAAAACAACTGCCCAAAATATTAAGTAATTTAGAAAAAGACACTTTAAAAGCGGAAGGTAGAGCCTTTCGCTTTTTTATTTAATTATTTTAACTTTCATTTAGTGTTATAATTATTTTATTATTGTTTCAAAAAAATTACGGAGAGCGATAGAAATGCATAAAAAGTTATATAAGGCAGGAAAGGTTTGGGTAGCAATGGCTGTTGTAACGGCGACTGCAATCCTTGGTGCCAATACTGCTTCCGCTGAGTCAACTAACTCAGCTCAAACGTCAGGAAATCAAGCGGCATATGCGGCTGCTAATTCTTCTGAAAATACTAGTGGGTCAACGGCAGTTCAAAGCGGTTCTGATACTACATCATCTTCACAAAATGCAGTATCTACATCTTCTTCAAACGCACAATCTGCTAATCAGAATGTCAACGTACAAGACAATCAACAAGCAGCTGGTAAATCAGCACGTGACGTTGCACTGGATAAGTATGCTAGCCAACACGTAAGTGGTTATATTTATTCCCCTGATGTATCAACCGCTAACGGTGGTTATAACTGGTTTGAAAACGGTCAGTTGTTCACAGGTTTCCGTTACTATATGGGAACATATTACTGGTTCGTTGACGGTGTTCGTCAGAACGCTGGTTGGCGTCAAGCCTGGGGGATGACTTACTATACGGATGATAATGGTCGTGCCGTTCAAGGCCACCGTAACATCAATGGTCAGGATTTCTACTTTGGTAACGATGGTACTTACTACTTGCGTTCATCTGGCTACCTTTATGATGGATCAAGCCAGAACGGTGGTTATCGCTGGTATGAAAATGGAAAGTTGTTCACTGGTTTCCGTTACTACATGGGAACTTTCTACTGGTTCGTTGATGGTGTTCGTCAAAACGCCGGTTGGCGTCAAGCTTGGGGAATGACCTACTATACGGATGATAATGGTCGTGCTGTTCAAGGTACCCGGATTATCGATGGTCGCCTTTATGACTTTGGAAACGATAACTCATACTACAGCCGTCCAGTAAATGGCTATGTATGGGATGGATCAAGCCAGAACGGTGGATACCGTTGGTATGATAATGGTAACCTTTACACTGGTTTCAAGTACTACATGGGTACTTTCTACTGGTTTATTGACGGTGTTCGTCAAAATGCTGGCTGGCGTCAAGCATGGGGTATGACATACTATACCGATGATCAAGGTCGTGCCGTTCAAGGACGTCGCTGGATTGATGGTGGTCAGTACTTCTTTGGTACTAACAACAGTTTCTTCCTCCGCACAAACAAGTATGTAGCTGACAATGACGGTGTATACTTTGCAGGTGGGGACGGGCGTTTCTTGACTGGTTCACAAAATATCTACGGTCGATCTGTTTCATTTTTTGGCGACGGCCGCTTGAATACTGACGGACTTGATATTAACTTCCCACACTGGTCTTTGAACCAGGGAGCACTTGGCGCACCTGAAGGATGTGAAGGTGTATCTTTCCAGATGGCCTTATCTGCTAAGGGAAAGCGTGTTCCTAGCTTGCAGGAAATCTATAACCGAATTGGTTATGGAGATGGCGTTTCACCATACCAAGGATTTAATGGTAACCCATTCGGAGGAGCACGTCCTTATACTACGACTGTTCTTGCTGCACCATTGGCTGCTAAGTTGAACAATGCCTTTGGAGTTCAGACTGAAGATATTACTGGTGCTGGGCCAAATGAAATTTTGGCACAATTGCTTTCTTATAATCCTGTGATTTCATACATCCCTTGGGACTTCCAAGTGGGTGCTGGCCGTGATCACTTCCACGTCCAGATGATTTATGGATATCGTAACGGTGGATTCCTTGTTGCTGATCCTTTGCAATATGCACGTGGTGCTAATTACTGGATTTCAACTGGTGAATGGTGGTACTTAAACAGCCACCTACAACCTGTTGGCTTTGGGGCACCTGCTTCACAGAACGTTGCTGTTATCTAACTTTATTTAAAAAATCGACTGTTGATGATGAATCACAGTCGTTTTTTTATTGCAAATTTTGATATTATGGTTAATGTGTATTTAAAATGAATGTTCAGTTATAAGGAAATAAAATGGAAAGACGTCGAAAGAATAAAAAAATTAAATCTCGTAAACGCCTTTATCAGGTGGTTGGGCTTGCCACTATCTTGTTGATTGGAATTGCTAGCGCTTTTATTATTAGTGGGCAGAAAAGTCAGCAGAATGTCAGTGATAAAACTTCTTCTAATAAAATAGGTGAAACGTCTTTTTATACTCGTTCGGATATGAATAATATTCCGGATTTAATTTCTAATAAGAAGTATTTAGCGCCAACGATAGATCATGATTCCTTGAAGAAGAATCTTCCGAATGCGAGGGTTTATGACAGTACGACTGGAAAAACAGTATCGATGGATGTTTGGGACTCATGGCCAGTTACTAATCCCGATGGAACAGTTGCTAACTTTCATGGCTATCGGCTAGTGGTTGCTCAGACGGCAAAGAACGGACGTAATACAGGTTCTCCGACAAAGATGGGGATGTTCTTACAAAAAGATGGGGCTAAGCAAGACGATTTGAGTACTTGGAAGTTTATTGGCTATGTCTTTAACTCCACAGCTGAAGGAGTTGCGGATAACGATTATGATCAGTATTTTCAACATTCGATTGGGGAGTGGTCAGGTTCCACTATCATGATGGATAGTAAGGATAATACTTTACGAATCTTCTATGCAAACGCCTTTAAAATGAATGGTGTTTTTGGTCAAGTATTGACGACTGCCAAAATCACCTTGAATCCAGCGGATGGTAAAAAATGGTCGAGTGGTTTAGTTGTTGACCATAGTAAGACTACGGACCATAAGACTGTTTTTTCAGGGGATGGTAAAGTTTACCAAACGGCTACCCAGGGAGAAGGAAAGGGCGCTCACTTTAGTGATGATATAACGCTTCGAGATCCTCATTTTGTGCAAGACGGTGATAAATATTACCTCGCTTTTGAAGGAAATACAGGCCCGGCTGCAAATTATCAGGGAAAGAATAATTTTTCTAATCAGTCTTATTACGGCAGTGAGTCTTATTTCAAAAAAGAATCTGAACGGCTGAAGTCAAATTCCAATAGTCCTGAGTATGAAAAAACTTACTTTGCAAACGGAGCGATTGGAAAGCTTGAATTGAACAAAGATTTCACCGTTAAAAAAGTCATGCAACCCATGGTAACTGGAAATGCTACGAATGATGAATTAGAACGTATTAATCTGTTTAAGCATGATGGGCGTTGGTACGTCTTCACTTCAACATGGGGATTCCATATGGCGACTGATGATGAGAAGATTTCGAAGAACTCCTATCTTTTAGGATTTAGTTCGAAAGATGGTATTAATGGAACGTATAAGCCTTTGAACGGGAATGGATTGGTCATTGCCGGACAAGGTGAAGGGGTTAACCCATCTAGTTTTACTTATTCTTATTTGGTTCTGCCCAACGGTAACAAGAAAAACAATCAGTTTGTTGTGACTTCATTTGAGCATAACTCGACTTTTGCGCCTAGTTACTTGTTGAAGATTAATGGGGATAAAACAACGATGATCAATAATAAAGTCCTTGGTCAGGGAATGCTGATGGACAATAAGAAATATTATTCTGCACATGCTCAGAAATTGAGTTAAGCATTAACTTTGTTTGTTTCTTTAATATAAGTCCTGTATGCTATTGGATATAGTATTATTTGATTGAGGAATATAATGACTAAATTAATTGATTTGTATAAGAAGTATGAAGAAACAATTCTTTATTTGTTCTTCGGCGGAGCGACCTTTGTTGTTTCTGTTGTTAGCTATGCTTTGTTTTCAGCCGTTTGGCATTGGAGCTATACTTGGGCATACATTGCTTCTTGGTTCTTGGCCGTCTTATTTGCTTATCTAACGAATCGGATTTGGGTCTTTAAATCTGAGGTTCGTGATTTACCTGGATTGTTTCGAGAAATCTGGCAGTTTTACTTAGCCCGAATTGTTACTGGTATTTTAGGTTGGTTGATTTTAGCCTTTGGTGTTCGAATCCTAAACCAGAATGATTTGATTTGGAATGGTATTCAGAATATTTTTGTTATTATCTCGAACTATGTGTTGAGTAAGTTGTACATCTTTAAGAAGATCGAAGAGATGGAAGGCTAAGAAAAAGCAGTTGCTTAGGCAGCTGCTTTTTTTGTTGTTATGAAGTGTGAGACTTTGTTACTTAATTATTGAAAAATTCTGCTCATCTCATTGCAATCTTAAAGAAATGTATATAATATAAGGGTTGAAAAGATATTTTAACCGTTTGGTAGATATCGATACCATTTTTAGGAGATTGACCAGTGTGGTAAAACAGAAAAAATTCTTGGTAACAGTTTTCGTTACCATTATTTTGACTGCGGGCGCTGCGACTTTGGCGGTGAGGGATTTGGATTCTTCGACTGCTGATGGAGAGAAAACGGAGCGAAGCAGTTCAAAAAGTTCGACAAAGGATACGTCTTGGAAGAAGAACATTCAGTCGGAGGCAACAGTTGATGAAGATGTGAGCGAATCGAGCAGTTCGTCATCAACTCAGGCAAGTAGTAAACAGAATTCAGGTAGTGAGGGAGACTCTTCGGTTGTTCAGCAATCGAATACGCTGACCGAGGATGATTTCCGTTCAAGTGATGATTTAGCTTATCGAATGATTGTGATATACGGATTGGTTCATGGGGATGCTTCTTGGAAAGGCTTGGCATCAGCATCAAGTATTACGATGACGCGTCAACCTGGTTCAGCGCCGGTGTTTATCGCTACTGATACAAAGGGTGGTAAGTATAAGGCGTACTATCGTTATGTCATGAATTCCAATGATACAGAATCACAGAAGCAGCCACTTTCCTTTAGTGAAAATGATGCAAAGGAATACCGAGCAACTTTTGATGATGTATTGAATTACGTGAATGCTAACGGCGGTCGTACGACAGTCGAGAAGTTGAATTTTAAGTTAGTTAATTAATATAAAAAGGACCTACTGAACAGTAGGTCCTTTTTTGTATAACATCGATTAAGACTGTTGTGATGGGGATTTTAACCTGTTATGCTTACGGCAGAAAATACTATAAAAAGGAGAAAAAGATGACCACACAAATTCAAATTAATTTAGATAGTCGTGATAAGGTATCCTTTGATAGACTCTGTGAGAAATTGGGGATGACAGCGGAAGATGCCTTCCAAAATTTTGTGATTAAGTCGCTAGATGTAGGGAATATTCCCTTTAAAATAGAAGAACCGAATGAGCGATTGAAAAAAGCTTTGGCAAGTCGAGACTTTGTGACATTTAAGAATCCCAAAGATTTTTTGGAGTACTTGAATAATGACGAAGATGAATGAATATCAGTACGAAGCGCGCCCTGTAAATGGATTTAAAAAGCAATATCGAAAAGTAATGAAGGGAGGTAGATATAAACAGAAGGATTTTGATAGAATAGTTGAAATTCTTTTACGTGGGTTGCCCATTCCTGCGTCATATGAAGATCATCAATTAATCAATCGAGAAGAAGAGCGTGCTCTGCATATTAAACCGGATTGGGTTTTGGTTTATCGCTATAATGGTCATTACGTGGAATTCATTGAAACCGGTAGTCATACCAATCTATTTTAAGCAAAACAAAAACCCCCTCAGCCGAATAGGTGAGGGGGTTTATTCATTAAAATGAATTACTTAACGTACTTAGCCAAACGTGACTTTTGACGTGAAGCCTTGTTCTTCTTGATCAAGCCCTTTGAGTGGGCACGGTCAATAGCAGAAGAAACTTGCTTGTACAATTCAGCAGTGTCTTCTGAACCTGCGTTAGCAGCCTTAACGAAACGCTTTACAGCAGTACGGTAGGCAGAACGTTGAGGTTCGTTACGATCGTGTTGCTTCTTAGTCAAGCGTACACGTTGAATAGATGATTCAATGATCGGCATATGTCTATCTCCTTAAATTTGATGCTGGTTTTTGAAAAGCAGTAGCTTAACGACGCAAACCTAAGCGCTTGATCAATTCACGGTAACGAGGAACATCGGTACCACGGAGGTAACGAAGCAAGTTACGACGACGACCGATCTTCTTCAAAAGACCACGTTGTGAGTGAAAATCATGCTTGTGCATTTCCATGTGGGCGTTCAATTCGTTAATGTCAGCAGTCAAAACTGCAACTTGAACTTCCACTGAACCAGTATCGCCTTCATGGCGGGCATATTCTTTCATGATTTCGTTCTTACGTTCTTGTGTAAGGGCCATAATCATTCCACCTTTCTATAATGTCGCCAAGTTCTGAGAAAAACGACGGTGAGACGTTAATCTAAGAAATTGGTCAGTTGTTTTGACAACAGTCTTAATTATACGGACTTTTGCTAGAAAATCAAGGGGCAAGAAAAGCCTTTTAATGGTAGAATAGAACAGTAATTAATCTAGAAAGGAAAGCCGTGGTATCGCCTTTGTGGCGTGCCATGCAGGTGAATACATGGCAACATCAATTTCAAAAGAAGAAGTCGCCCACGTGGCCGATTTGGCCAAGTTGACTTTTACCGATGCTGAACTAGAAGCCTACACAAACCAATTGCAGGATATCGTATCCCTCGTTGGTAAGATGGCTGAGGTTGACACAGAAGGCGTAGAACCAACGTTCTCCGTAACCAAGAACGTCAATCATCTCCGTGAAGATAAGGCGGACAACTGGCATGAAAAGAAGGCCTTGCTCAAGCAAGCGCCTGAAGAAGCAGCGGACCTTATCAAGGTTCCTGCCATCTTATCAGGAGGGGAAGAAGCCTAATGACATACAATTACTTCGAACACTCACTGGAAGATATCCATGCAGCCTTGCAGTCTGGTGAATTGACTGCTACGCAGTTGACTAAGGATACTTTAGAAAATATCAAGCAAACTGACGGCGAATTGGAAGCCTTTGTTCGCTTGCACGAAGACGCCGCTTTGGAAGCAGCACGTGTTGCTGATGAAGAGGGTAACTTCGATAACATCTTGGCTGGTATCCCAATGGCCATGAAGGACAATATCTCAACGGAAGGTCTTGAAACAACTGGGGCTTCTAAGATTTTGTCTGGCTTTGAACCAGTTTATGACGCTACGGCAACTAAGAAGTTGAAGGCGGCTGGTGCCGTTATCGTTGGTAAGGCCAACATGGATGAATTTGCCATGGGTGGTTCTACTGAAACTTCTGCTTACAAGAAGACAAAGAACGCCTGGGACCTAAGTCGTGTTCCTGGTGGTTCATCAGGTGGTTCTGCTGCAGCCGTTGCTGCTGGTCAAGTGCCATACGCTTTGGGTTCTGATACTGGTGGTTCAATCCGTCAGCCAGCCGCTTTTAACGGTTTGGCTGGTATGAAGCCAACTTATGGTCGTGTGTCCCGTTTTGGACTCTTTGCCATGGCTTCATCATTGGATCAAATTGGTCCTTTGACTCGTACAGTAAAAGACAACGCTTTGGTTTTGAACGCCATCTCTGGTTTCGACGAGCGTGACTCTACTTCTGCCAACTTGCTTGTTCCTGACTTTACTGAAAAGATGGGTCAGTCAATTAAGGGCATGAAGGTTGCCGTTCCTAAGGAATACTTTGAAGAAGGTATTTCTGACGAAGTGAAGTTGCAAGTTAACGCTGCCATTGCTGAATTGAAGGCAATGGGTGCCGAAGTTTCTGAAGTATCCTTGCCACACACGCAGTACGGTGTTGCCGCATACTACGTTTTGATGTCGTCTGAAGCTTCTTCTAACTTGCAGCGTTACGATGGTATCCGTTATGGATTCCGCGCACCAGATGCCAAGTCTTTGGAAGAAGTTTACAAGAAGACTCGTTCTGAAGGATTTGGCCCTGAAGTAAAGCGCCGTATCATGCTGGGAACCTTCTCATTGTCAGCCGGTGCCTACGATGCCTTCTTCCGTAAGGCCGCTCAAATCCGTACCTTGATTATCGAGGACTTCAACAAAGTCTTTGAAGACTACGATTTGATTGTGGCACCTACGACACCAACTCAGGCCTACAAGATTGGTTCTGAAATTGATGATCCAAAGGCCATGTACATGGGTGATGTTTTGACAATCCCCGTGAACTTGGCTGGATTGCCTGCCATGTCAGTGAACGCCGGCTTCAACGCTGGTTTGCCAATTGGCTTGCAAATTATTGGTAAGGCTTTCGACGAACAAACAATTTACCAGTTGGCTTACGCCTTTGAGCAAAAGAACCATTTTGCTGAAAACGTGCCAGCAATCGGTAAGGATTTCTAAGGGGGCCAGCTGATGGGAAATGAAAATTTTGAAACAGTAATTGGACTCGAAGTCCACGTTGAGATGCAAACTAAGTCAAAGTTGCTCTCACCATCCCCAGTCCACTACGGGGATTCACCTAACGAAAACACAAACGTGATTGACTGGGCTTATCCAGGTGTTTTGCCAGTTGCCAACAAGGGTGCCATTGATTATGGGATGCGTGTTGCTATGGCTTTGCACGCTGACATTACGGAAGACATTCGTTGGGATCGTAAGAACTATGTTTATCCTGATAATCCTAAGTCATACCAGACCACTCAGTTGCATACGCCAATTGGTCGTAACGGTTACTTGGACGTTAAGATGCCTGATGGTAACGTTAAGCGCATTGGTATCGAAGAATTGCACGTCGAAGAAGATGCCGGTAAGAACACCCACGGAACCGATGGCTATTCATACGTCGATTTGAACCGTCAGGGAACACCGTTGGTCGAAATCGTTTCAAAGGCTGAGTTGAACTCACCTGAAGAAGCCTATGCATACTTGGAACAATTGCGCCGTGTCATCCTCTTTACCGGTGTATCTGAAGCTAAGATGCAAGAAGGGCAGATGCGTGCCGATGTTAACGTTTCATTGCGTCCACACGGATCATCAAAGTTTGGTACCCGTGTTGAAATGAAGAACGTTTCTTCATTCCGCTACGTTGAAGCCGCTTTGGAATACGAAGAAAAGCGTCAGGCTAAGATCATCCGTTCCGGTGGCCAACTTCGCCAGGAAACCCGTCGTTATGACGAACCTACGAAGTCAACCATCTTGATGCGTGTTAAGGAAACGGCTGATGATTACCGTTACTTCCCAGAACCAGACTTGTCACCAATTCACATTGACCAAGCTTGGATCGACCGAGTAGCGGCTGAATTGCCAAAGTCAGCGGCCGACCGTCAAAAGGATTACGTTGACGAACTTGGTTTGGAACCATACGATGCCGAAGTTTTGACACAGACATTGGCTATGTCAAACTTCTTTGATAACACGGTTAAGGCAGGGGCTTCTTCAAAGGCTGCTGCTAAGCGTGCTGCCAACTACTTGATTGGTGATGTGAACGCCTACATGAACAAGAACCAGGTTGAGTTGCAGGACACGAAGTTGACTCCTGAACACTTGGCCGGCATGGTGAAGCTGATTGAAGACGGTACTATCTCAACGAAGCAGGCGAAGAAGGTCTTCGAAGCCATTATGGAAGGTGAAGAACCCGAAGCTTACGCTAAGGCGAAGGGCTTGGTACAGATTTCTGACCCAGCAACCTTGTTGCCATGGATTACCGAAGTCTTGGACGCCAACCCACAGTCAATTGAAGACTTCAAGGGTGGAAAAGACCGTGCCACTGGTTTCTTGATTGGACAGTTGATGAAGAAGTCAAAGGGACAGGCGAACCCAGGTGTCTTGAACAAGTTGCTCTTAGAAGAGTTGAATAAGCGATAAAAAGATTGGTTTTGTATCGGATTTGACCTGTGAAAGGTAATAGTCTGTATAGAATTTGTCTATTTAAAAAGGTGCCTTTAACGGAAGAACGGCATAACCGTTCCACCTGTTGAAAAGCATCCTTTCAAACGGGGATTTTCCCCGTGTACATAGAAATTTAGGAGGAAGAGCCAACTCCGGTCGAATTGGCTCCGATTGTGAAGATGAAACGTGCACGAATTATTTATAACCCTAGCTCAGGACGTGAGATGGTCAAGCGGGACATGCTTGATATCTTAAATGTCTATGAAGAAGCAGGGTATGAAACCTCGACTTTTGCAACTACGCCAGAACCGCTATCAGCGCAAAACGAAGCAACCCGCGCAGCAAAAGCCGGTTTTGATTTAATTGTTGCTGCTGGAGGGGATGGAACCATCAACGAGGTTGTGAACGGGATTGCACCGCTTGATAAGCGCCCCATGATGGCCATCATTCCTGCTGGTACAACCAACGATTACGCCCGGGCTCTGAAGATTTCTCGTGATGATCCTTTGAAAGCAGCTAAGGCTATTCTAAACAAGCAAACCATTAAGATGGATATCGGTGAAATTCAAGCTTACCAACCTGCTAAAGATGGCGAAGAAGTTGAAAAGCAACCGGTTCACTACTTTATGAACATTGCGGCCCTCGGAACGTTGTCAGAGTTGACCTACGCCGTGCCATCTTCGTTAAAATCACTTTATGGTTACTTGGCCTACTTGGTCAAAGGGGCTGAATTGCTAACTCATTTGAAGCCTTTCTCAGGAAAAGTGACTTATGATGATGGCGAATATGAAGGCGATATCTCAATGATTTTCCTAGCGCTGACGAACTCAGTGGCTGGATTTGAAACCATTGTTCCTGATGCCAAACTTGATGATGGAAAGTTTACCTTGCTCATTGTTAAAAAGTCGAACATGTGGCAGATTGCCCAGTTGGCGGCCCAGGTACTAAAGGGTGGCGCCCACGTCAACAACCCTCAGTTGATTTATAAGAAGACCTCGAAGGTCGATATTCAACCATTGAACGGCGACCCAATTAAGGTGAACTTGGACGGAGAATACGGTGGCGATGCGCCAATGACTTTTGATAACTTGAAGCAACACATCGAATTCGTTGCCAATGTCACGAGCGATGTAAAGGACGAAACGACGTCCAAGGTTCAAGAACAGTTCGTTGAGCAGGTTGAGAAACTAGAAGAAACCGGAGGTCACGAGGGCCTTACGGATACGCCAGCTAAAGAAGCTGATAAGTAAGCAATCTGGCCGTACCGTTTGGTATGGCCGATTTTGCGTTAAAGCAATAGTTATAGGGGATTAAAATGGCTAAAGCCAATCGAGTAATTAAACAAAAGGCGCCGGTTGCTAAAAACGACCAGGTGGAAGCAAGCATCATTGATTTGACCTACCAGGGGATGGGTGTGGCCAAGGTGGATGGTTTTCCACTGTTTGTTGCCAACGCGCTACCAGGCGAAGAAGCGGTCTTGACCGTTACAAAGGTTTTGAAGAACTACGGTTTCGCCCGTATTCAAAAGATGGTCAAGCCTTCACCTGACCGTGTCGAATTGAAGGACAAGCTGGCTTTGACGACAGGGATCGCGCCAATGGCTAACCTCTCTTACCCAGCCCAATTAGCTTGGAAGCAGCGTCAGGTTCGTGAGCTCTTCAAGAAGGCCCAGTTAAAGGTTTCAGTGGCACAAACCATTGGAATGGAAGACCCAACCCACTATCGTAACAAGGCGCAGATTCCAGCACAAATGGTTAATGGCCGTCTTGAAACTGGTTTTTACCGTCGTGGTTCCCACAAGTTGATTCCAACGAATTCTTTCTATATCCAAGATGAAAACGTGGACGAAGCCATCCGTGCCACCCGCGATGTTTTGCAGGAACTTGGTGTGACTGCTTATGACGAAGAGACCGGTAAGGGTCTTGTTCGTCACATCATGGCCCGTTACGGTAAGGCGACTGGTCAGCTGATGGTGGTCATCGTTACTGCCAAGGAACGCTTCCCACAAAAGGAGGCAGTTATGACTGCCTTGCGTGAGCGTTTGCCAAAGATGGTTTCCCTCGTTCAAAACGTGAACAAGGCGAAGACCAATGTCATCATGGGTCAGGAGAACCACTTGATTTGGGGCCATCCTGAAATAGAAGACCAGTTGCTTGGTAAGGCCTACTTGATTGGCCCTAACTCTTTCTACCAGGTTAACCCTGTGACAACGGCTAAGCTCTACTCATTAGCAAAGGACATGGCGGATTTGAAGCCAACGGACACGGTGATTGATGCCTACTGTGGTATCGGAACGATTGCCTTAACGGTTGCTGACCATGTTAAAAAAGTCTTGGGTGTTGAAGTGGTTGAACCAGCCATTGAAGATGCTAAGAAAAACGCCAAGTTAAATGGTATTTGGAACGCGGACTTCGTGGTGGCCGATGCCCCTGAACAAATGCACAAGTGGGCTAGCGAAGGAAAAACGGCGGACGTTGTCTTCGTTGATCCTCCTCGTAAGGGTCTTACCCATGACTTCATCGAAGCCGTGGGTGTTATGAAGCCTGACCGTCTGGTTTACGTTTCATGTAACCCAGCTACTTTGGCCCGTGACGTCAAGGACTTGTTGGAGCAGGGTTATGAAGTGGATGGCCGTGTACAACCCGTTGACCAGTTCCCACAAACGATGCACGTAGAAGCGGTCGTGAAGTTGGTGCGGGTGAAGTAAATTCGATATTTTCAATAAAAAAGCCTTTGGAATTTAATGCATTCCTTGGACTTTTGTACATATTTTTTCTTAATTAAAAGGAGGGACCGCTATGGCCAAAGCAACCGACACACCAATGATGGTGCAGTACCATAAGATTAAAGATCTCTATCCTGATGCTTTCTTGTTCTACCGTCTGGGGGACTTTTACGAGCTCTTTGAAGACGACGCCATTAAGGGAGCGAAGATTCTTGAGCTGACCCTGACGGCCCGTAACAAGAATTCTGAAAATCCAGTGCCAATGGCCGGTATCCCTTACCACGCGGCCTCAAACTACATCGACATTTTAGTTGATGCGGGTTACAAAGTCGCCATCGTGGAGCAGATGGAAGACCCCGCCACAGCCAAGGGGATGGTCAAGCGTGACGTTGTTCAGTTGATTACGCCTGGAACGAAGTTGGCTGGCCAACACGGTGATGGCAAGACCAACAACTTCTTGGCTGCCGTTGTTCACGATAACGCTGGGATTCATCCAGCGAAGAAGGGGGCGGTTCCTCGTCCCTATGCCTTAGCCTACATCGATTTGTCGACTGGGGAGCTGAAGGCGACTTTTTTAGAGTCGGCTGATGAAGTGATGGATGAATTGGGTGCCTTAGAAGTCAAAGAAGTTGTTTTGGCTAAGCAGGACGACCTACAGGCCGGTGACGTTGCCCAATTAGTTGGTGAAAAGGGCTTGGTTGTTTCCTTCCAGGGAGAAGCTGAGGCCTCATCGACCATTACTTATTTAACCAAGGATTTGAAAGATCACCTTGGACAGGACGTAACCGCACTGCTCTTGCAGTACCTTTTTGATACGCAGAAGCGTTCTTTGGACCACATTATGCCGGTTCAGGCCTATGAACGACAGGCTTACTTGGTCTTTAATCAGGTGAGTCGTGTGAACTTGGATTTGGTGCAGAATGCCCGGACCAAGCAGAAGGCTGGTTCGCTCTTTGCTCTCTTGGATGAAACCAAGACGGCCATGGGTGGCCGTTTGCTTAAGCAGTGGTTAATCAAGCCATTGAAGAATTTGAAGGACATCAAGGCCCGACAAGACGTTGTGGCTGCCTTTAAGGAGGACTTCTTCACCCGTGGGACCGTTCAGGATCAGTTGAAGTACGTCTATGATTTGGAACGTTTGGCTGCTAAAGCTGCCTTGGGGACTTTGAACGCTAAGGACATGGTGCAGTTGAAAAAGTCCTTGCAGGCCGTTCCTGCTTTGCAGGGGGCTTTGACGGGAACATCAGCGGACCCAATTCTACAAACGCTGGGGAATGATTTAGACCCCGTTTCCGATTTAGCGGATTTGATTGAAGCTGCCTTGGTGGAAGATCCGCCCGTATCCGTTCGTGATGGCGAACTTATCAAGGAAGGCTACGACGACCTTGTTGATTCATACAAGCAGGCGTTGACGGATAACCAGGACTGGTTGGCTAACTATCAGGAAGAGGAACGCCAGGCGACTGGTATTCCGACCTTGAAGGTCAAGTACAACAAGAACTTTGGCTACTTTATTGAAGTAACGAAGGCGAACTTGTCGAAGTTGGAAGAGGGCCGCTATACCCGTAAGCAGACTTTGACCAATGCCGAACGTTTTACCACGGCTGAGTTGAAGGAACACGAGGACCTGATTTTTGCAGCACAAACCAAGCGGTACGACCGGGAATATGAGCTCTTCTTGGAGATTCGTCGCAAGGTCAAAGCCGAGATGCACCGCTTGCAGCACTTGGCTCACGACTTAGCAACCATTGATGTTTTGACTGCCTTGGCTGACGTGGCGGAAAACTTGCATTTCACCCGTCCGACTTTTCATGGAGACGGTTCTCGTGCGGTCAACATTACACAGGGGCGTCATCCGGTGGTGGAATCATTGCTACCAGCTGGGGAATACGTGGCCAATGACGTGACTTTCCCACAGGATAAATTCATTCAATTGGTGACTGGTCCGAACATGGCCGGGAAGTCGACCTACATGCGCCAGATTGCCATCATCGTGATTTTGGCTCAGATGGGTTCCTTCGTGCCAGCTGACGCTGCCGAACTGCCAATATTTGACCAAATTTTTACCCGAATTGGGGCTAACGATGATTTGGTGGCTGGTCGTTCAACCTTCATGGTTGAGATGGCCGAAGCCAACTTGGCTTTGCAAAACGCGACGGCTCAGTCTTTGATTCTTTTTGATGAATTGGGACGTGGAACGGCGACCTACGATGGAATGGCACTAGCACAGGCCATCATCGAATTCTTGGCCAAGCATCTGCACGCTACGACGGTCTTTGCGACCCACTACCACGAATTAACGGCTTTGTCAGAAGCTTACCCAGCCATTGAAAACGTGCACGTGGGGGCCAAGTTGACCGACGATGGTCGCTTGCACTTCTTACACCAGGTTCAGCCGGGTGCGGCGGACCGTTCTTACGGTATTCAGGTAGCCGCTTTGGCTGGCCTGCCTGGTTCACTTTTGCAGAATGCCGAGAGCATTTTGGCAACCTTAGAGCGCGAGGGTGCTGGTCAGGTTGAAGTGGAAGAAACCGTGAAGAAAGCGGCGGAAGGCACAGAGAATGTGGCTGTAGAAACGTCTACGAATTCGGCTTCAATGTCCGACTTTACCCAAGACAACCGTCTAGCAGAAGAAGTGCCACTTTTCGAAATTGCGGATGCTAAGCCAGAAGGTAAAACATTAAGTGATGAACAGGCCTCCGTTTTGAAGCGCCTGCAAGAAACAAATTTAAACAAATTGACGCCATTGGACGCCTTGAACCTGCTCTATCAATTGCAGGAGATGGGGGAGAACGATGGCTAAGATTCACGAACTTTCGGATTTAATTGCCAATCAGATTGCGGCTGGTGAGGTTATTGAGCGGCCGGCTTCGGTTGTTAAGGAATTGGTAGAAAACGCCATTGATGCCAAGGCGAATCAGGTCGACGTGGTTGTTGATAACGCCGGTCTGGACATGATTAAGGTCATTGATAATGGGGATGGTATCGAAGCGGACCAGGTCCCACTGGCCTTTGTGCGTCATGCTACCTCTAAGATTGAAAATCGTCATGATTTATTCAAAGTCATGACCCTGGGATTCCGAGGCGAAGCCCTACCTTCAATTGCATCGGTTGCCGATGTGACGCTGCAAACCCGGACGAAGGATGCTAGCGATGGCTTCACCTACCAGGTAAAGGGTGGACAGGTAGTGCAGCAGACCCCTGCTGCCGGTCGCTTTGGGACGATTGTCACCGTCCGGAATCTTTTTTACAATACGCCAGCGCGTTTAAAGTACTTAAAGAAGCCACAGACGGAATTATCCTTGATTGTCGACGTGGTCAACCACTTGGCTTTGGCTCATCCGGAGAAGGCGTTAACGCTGACTCATAACGGAAAGACTCTGGTGAAGACGGCCGGAAACGGTGATTTGCGTCAGGTATTGGCTTCGATTTACGATCGAAAGACAGCCGAGAAGATGGTTGATTTTTCAGGCCAGTCTGAACACTTTAAGGTATCGGGCTATTTGACGCTACCAGAGCAAACCCGTGCCTCCCGTTCTTATTTAGCGGTTTTGGTTAACCACCGTTTTGTTAAGAATTTCTCGGTATCAAACGCCATTATTAAGGGCTATGGCTCCAAGTTGATGGTCGGCCGTTTCCCAATTGGAGCGGTTTCCATTGAGTTGGACCCATTGCTGGTGGATGTTAACGTGCACCCCCAAAAGGCCGAGATTCGCCTTTCTGAACAGGGTGAACTGACGGATTTGTTAACCCGGGTCATTGCTCAGCGCTTGGCTAAGGAAAACTTGATTCCGGACGCCCTGGAGAACTTGGGGCAGGAAACAGAGGAATTAGCGCATCCGGGGATGGTGACGCCTGAGAAAAAGGTGGAGAAGCTGGCGGCCGTATCGACTGCTGCGACTTTCTTGAATCCGGCTGAACGTTCGGTCAAGTTGGCGACTTTGCCAGACATCGTAGTGGATGAACAACGGGTCATTCAGTTGACCGACAAGGCCTTCTTGAATGATGAAGCGGTGTTGGCCTTTACGAAGCGTTATGAAGATGAAGGTTACTGCGAACCATTTGGGGCGGCACCGGTTAAGAAGCGTCTGGCTGTGAGTGAAGAGGCTGAAGAAAGCTTTGAATACGCCAATCGTGTGGCTGAACCAACGAAAAGCTACGAAACAAAAAACGTTGACTTATTTGCACAGGCAGGGCATGAGGAAGTGTCAGTTTCAGAAACACCCGCGCCTACTAAAAAAGTCAAAGTCGAAAACATTGATTTAGATGTGGATGAACAAGATGCGGCTGACAATCCACAGGGCTTTCCCAACCTGGACTACATTGGCCAAATGCACGGGACTTTTCTTTTTGCACAGGACAAGGATAAGCTCTACTTGATTGATCAACACGCTGCCCAGGAACGGTTGAATTACGAGTTCTATCGTAAGCAGGTTGGGGAAGTATCGGACAATCAGCAGGTACTCTTGCAACCACTGACGTTGAGTTATTCAACAGCCGATGTGCTGAAGATTATGGACCACAAAGAAATGTTGGCCCAGGTCGGTTTGTCAGTGGAAGAGTTCGGTCCAAATACGGTTGCGCTTTACGAGCACCCAACCTGGATGAAGGCCGACCAGTTAGCCGAAACGGTGAAAGAAATGATTGATTGGACGTTGTCTGGGGAAAAGCTGACCGTTGCTGCCTTCCGTGAGAAGGCCGCCATTATGATGTCATGTAAGCGTGCTATCAAGGCTAACTGGCATCTTTCAGATGAACAGGCCCGGCAGTTGTTAAAGGACTTGGCGAAAGCCGAGAACCCATACAACTGTCCCCACGGACGTCCGGTGTTAACGGCCTTTACGTTGACTGAAATGGAACGAATGTTTAAGCGTATTCAGGATTCACACGAGTCTTGGCAAAATTACGATACCCATCCATTCTAAGAAGATTTGGAGCAGAAGGAGAAGAGCCAAATGATGAACAACAACGATGTTGTGATTCGATTGCGTTATGCGTTGTCGTTAACCAACAAGCAAATTGAAGCGATTTTTAACCTTGGCGGTGTTAAAGTTACGGACAGTGATTTAGACCGCATCCTAACCCGCCAGGATAAGGAAGCCCAACACGATGCAACGCTTTCAAACCATGACTTGGAAGCCTTTTTGAACGGCTTGGTCATCGACAAGCGTGGCCACCGTAAGGATAAGGATGGCAAGATTGTACCGCCAACTTTTGATATCAAAAACGCAAAGTTGGTTAACAACGTAACCATCAAGAAGATTAAGATTGCCATGGGCTATACATCTGATGACATTCAAGAGCTGATGAAGTTAGCAGGGGACAGCATTTCAAATGGTGAACTCTCAGCCATTCTGCGTCGACCAGACCACCGGAACTACCGTGAAGCGGGGGACCGTTACGTTCGTAAGTTACTGGCGGGCATGAGTAAGAAGTACCGCGGTTAAGCGACCAGTTATGACAATTCATTGATTTTGACGGCTATTTTTAGCCGTCTTTTTTCATATATAAATGTGAAATTTGTTATGATAGAAGAGATAGAACACAAATGGAGAACATGATGTCAAAGACTGAACCAAAGCTTTTAAAAGATACAGTAATTGCACCCTATGCCTACACACAGGCCGGGGGTAAGGCTGATTATTTAGCGATTCCAAAGTCCTTGGA
The DNA here is from genome assembly GCF_900112405.1 of Fructobacillus durionis. Taxonomy (GTDB): domain Bacteria; phylum Bacillota; class Bacilli; order Lactobacillales; family Lactobacillaceae; genus Fructobacillus; species Fructobacillus durionis. Next base: position 223,225 of record NZ_FOLI01000001.1, read on the forward strand.
TGAATTAAAAGATTTGCTAGCATGGGCGGAAGACCGTGAGTTGCCCGTCCACGTCTTTGGACGTCTTTCCAACTTGGTTGTTCGTTCTGGTGGATTGCGTGGTTTGGTCATTATTATGACTGAATTGAAAGCGGTCCAACAAGAAGGTGAGTTACTGACCGCTGATGCCGGTTGTGACATTATCTGGTTGTCTGCCATCGCGCAGGATAAGGGATTGGCCGGCCTTGAATGGGCGGCTGGAATTCCTGGATCTGTCGGTGGTGCCATCTTTATGAACGCTGGTGCCTACGGTGGCCAGACGGACATGGTGGCGGAATCAGTCACCGCCTTAATGCCGGATTTGTCTTTGAAGACTTTTACACGGGATGAATTAGCCTTTGCTTACCGTCATTCCGTATTCCAAGACAACGGTGGAATTATCGTTCAAGTGACATTTAAATTAAAGAAAGGAAACCGAGAGAAAATTCAAGAAAAAATGGACGCAAATAATTACGCCCGAGCATTGAAGCAGCCTCTCTCCTGGCCGTCAAATGGTTCTGTCTTTAAGCGGCCAGAGGGGTACTTTGCTGGTAAGTTAATCATGGATTCTGGTTTACAGGGAACTGCTGTTGGCGGTGTGATGGTATCCACCAAGCACGCCGGCTTCATGGTCAACGTCGACCACGGAACTGGAAACGATTACGAAGATTTAATTCACCTTGTCCAGCAAAGCGTTTATAAGAACTACCAAGTCCGACTAGAACCTGAAGTTCGTATTATAGGAGACCGCTAACACATGACCTTGATTGAATTAATGGTTGTCTTAGTGACCGGGGTGGCGCTATCCAGCATCATCTCGCACTTTGTCCCGGCCATCCCCATTTCACTTTTCCAAATTGCCATTGGTGTCTTGCTGGCAACCATGGGCCATATCAACGTTGAAGTTGATTCCCACTGGTTCATGATGCTCTTCGTTGCACCAATCCTGTTTAACGATTCCTGGCGCTTCCCTAAGCGAGAGCTCTGGGAACTGCGCGCACCGATTCTGTTGAACGCCATTCTGTTGGTCTTGGTAACGACCATTCTGGGTGGTTACGCCATTCACTGGCTGATTCCACAGCTGCCGTTGTCAGTTGCCCTGGCTTTGGCTGCTGTGCTTTCACCAACCGATCCGGTGGCCGTACAGGCCATTGCTAAGCGAGTGAAGTTGCCAGAAAACCTCTTGCACGTTGTGACCGGTGAAAGTCTGGTAAACGATGCGACTGGTTTGGTTTCCTTTAACACAGCGGTCAAGGCCACGGTGGCCGGCACCTTTGTGCTGGGGGATGCCTTGTTAAACTTCGCCTGGATGACGGTGGTTGGTACCATCGTTGGAATTGTACTTGGGGCTGGGATCATTACATTCCGTAACTGGGTGTCTCAGGCTGGTCTGGCCGATGTCGTCTTTTATACAATTTTGACGATTTTAATGCCATTCATGATTTTCTGGGCAGCCGAAGGGTTACACGCCTCTGGTTTAATTGCCGTTGTAACTGGTGGGGTGACTGCTAAGATTTTGTCAGACCGTAAGGCTAACTTACTATCGGCCGAAGCGACCATTGTTTCGGTGCATTCTTGGGAAGTGATTGTCTACGTTTTGAACGGCTTGATTTTCGTTCTCTTAGGGATTACCTTACCAAACGCCCTGCACAGTATCTTGAAGAATACGGCCATTGCCAACTGGCAGGCCTTCTTGTACGGCTTTGCCGTTTGGTTCATCGTCTTTGCACTGCGAGTGCTCTGGGCCTATTTCATTCAGTTGGGTCAGCACTGGCATCACCGTCAGACAGCCGTTTCCTTCCGTTCGGCCGTCATTTCTGGCTTGACCGGTGTCCGCGGGGCCGTCACGATGGCCGCTGTTTTGACGGTGCCAGCCGTCACGGCGACAGGCGCAGCCTTTGTCGGACGCGACCTGGTGATTTTTATCGCTGCGGTCGTGGTTGTGCTATCCTTAGTGATGGCATCGATTATGTTGCCTCTGGTAACGAAGGAAGCCAGCCAGCACGACTTCACACAGCCAGAATCCGCCACATCCGTTGACGATAGCGATGAGCGTCCGAAGGCGGACTTGTCGGAGCGGCGGGCGCGACTTTGGATTACCCGTGTTGGGATTCAGCAGCTACGTGATATGCAGACGGAGAATAATCGTCGGATTATTCATGAATTAATTTCACGCCGTCAAAAGTCAGCCCGTGTCTTGCGACACAGCCTGCATGACAATCAAGATCAGTCGGACTTTGCCGCTGAAAAAGAATTGGAATTGCAGGAACTGGCCTTGCAGGCGCAGCGCGACCGTCTTCAACAGTTATTAGTGGAAGAAACGATTTCGCCCGTGACATACGGGGTTCAAGCCAAGCGTTTGGACCAGTTTGAAGCCGACCTTGGTTCAGACCGTGATTTGGTTTGGACAAAGCGTTTGAAGTGGCTCTACCGCCGCTTGCTAGCCGACATTCGTATCTGGTGGTCGGACGAGGAGTCTGACACCGTTTACGAGGAGTCGGGAGTTGCTAAACGGGAGATGGCCAAGGCGGCCATCAAGGCCCTGTCTGACTTTGTCAGCGGGCAGGTGGGTGATACGGTTACCCATCGAATCATTCGACAGACGGCCTATAACTTGATTGTTATTTACCGCTATCAGATTGAAATGACCAAGCACGTACCATCTTTCGACCAACAGGAAGAGGATGACCGTAAGCGCTTGGAATTAGAATTAAAGGCTCTGTCGGCCGAGCGTGACATGGTTCAACAGCTCTACGACCAAAAGCGCATTACTAGGCAGACGAGTATTAATTTAAGACAGTATATTAACTATGCGGAGACCCGAGCTTTGGTCGGCCGTAACGAGGAGTAAAAAATGGGAATTTGGGCGTACATGACCTCAAGCAACCTGGCCCACGTGGCAGATATTTTGATCATCTGGTTCTTGTTGTACAAGGTCATTACATTTGTTGAAGGAACGCGGGCCCTCCAGATTTTATTTGGAGTTGGTGCCATTGTTTTGGTAAAAGTCATCGCTTGGTCACTTGGCCTGGTGGTACTTTCATGGTTAATGGATCAGATTATTACCTGGGCGCCAATTGCCTTGGTTGTCATCTTCCAGCAGGAAATCCGCAGGGGACTGGAAAGTCTTGGCCGGCGAATTACCGTTCGTAAGCAGCACTTGGATAACGAGCAGGCTCGCGAATTGATTCGTGGGTTGGACATGGCTTTGCAGTATATGTCGAAGCGTCGTATCGGGGCTTTAATTACCATTAACGGAAAAGATACCCTGGAAGAATACATCAAAACGGGGATTCCATTGAACGCGACGGTAACCGGTCAGCTCTTGATTAACATCTTTATTCCGAACACACCATTGCACGATGGTGCCGTGATTATTAACGATGATAAGATTGCCGTTGCAGCAGCTTACTTGCCACTGTCTGAATCAACTCGTATTCCTAAGGAATTGGGAACCCGTCACCGTGCGGCCGTTGGTATTTCAGAAGCAACGGACGCCGTGACGGTTGTCGTTTCCGAAGAAACGGGGGAGATTTCCATTACGCAACGTGGTGACCTGCTTCGTAACATGGATCAGAAGTCATACATGAACTTCTTTGAAAAGCAGTGGGTTGAACCAGTTGAAAAGCCACGTCGCTTTGCTTGGCTCCAATTCTTAACGAAAGGGAGGAAGTCATGAAAAAATTAGGTTCATCAAAAATCATTAACATTATCTTCTCGCTGTTGATGGCCATCCTATTAGCAGCCTACGTCCTTTCAATTAAGAATTACTCAAATTCAACGAATTCAAATAGTTACTCATCATTGATTCCCGAAAAGAAGGCGACCATCACGGTTCCTTTGACTTTCCAGTACAACTCTGATGATTATGTCATCGTTGGTGCTGCTTCAACGGTCTCAGTGAACGTTCAAGGTTCATCAGCCTTGGTGACGGCGGCGAAGAACCATAATGACATTGCAGCTTCTGCTGATTTGCGCGGATTGGGTGCCGGACAGCATACGGTTAACGTGGCCTTGTCTGGTGTTAACTCATCGCTTTCAGCAAATGCATCACCTCAAACGGTGACGGTCACGTTGGCTGAGAAGTCTTCTGCTAAGAAGAACGTCAAGGTTCAATACGATGACAGTAAGATTGCCACTGGCTACTCTGTAACGGACGAGACATCAGATGTTAACTCGGTCACGGTTTCTGGTCCAAAGACAAATGTTGATGCCGTTTCATACGTTGGAGCGGATGTTGACCTGGATAAGAATACCAAGTCCAATGTGTCAGAAGCCGCAAAATTGACGGCCTATGATAAAGATGGTAACGCTGTTCAAGTTACTTTGTCCCAGACAAAGGCCAATGTAAAGTTGACTTTAACTAAAGCCCAATCAAGCAAAAAAGTGCAGTTAGCAGCGCAGGCTAGCTCTGGCTCACTGAGTGCTTACGACATCTCCTTCGATCCGTCAACAGTGACAATCTATGGTTCAAGTGATACACTTAATAGCATCGATACACTGCCTGTGAACTTAGATTTATCAAATATCACAAGTAAAACGACGAAAAGCATCACGCTAGATAAACCATCTGGTGTTGATCAGCTGTCAGATCAAAAAGTTTCGGTAACGATTACACCGAAGTCAACGAATAGTAGTTCTAGTGCTAGTTCAAGCAGCGCAAGCTCAAGCTCTAGCAGTAACTAAGACTTTTTAATGACATGACAGTCAAACATATTTGGAGATAAAACGATGACAGAACCACAGTTAAAATATTTTGGAACTGACGGGGTCCGAGGGGTGGCCAATCAGGAATTAACGCCTGAATTGGCCCTCTCACTTGGTCGAGCAGGGGGAGCAATCCTTACTCGTCACAACGATAATCCCGATAAGAAGCCAGTTGTTGTTGTTGGTCAAGATACACGTATTTCATCTGAGATGTTACAAGAAGCCTTGATTTCAGGGCTTTTGTCAGTCGGTGTGGATGTCTTGAACCTGGGCGTTATCACAACTCCAGCGGTTGCCTACCTAGTTGAAGCCCTTGAAGCTGATGCCGGTATCCAAATTACAGCCTCACACAACCCTGCCAAGGACAACGGTATCAAGTTCTTTGGTCAAGATGGATTCAAGCTTTCTGATGAATTAGAGGGCGAAATTGAAGCTATCTTGGATGGTGAAGATGGTGATCAATTGCCACGTCCTTCAGCCGAAGGTTTGGGTGTGGTTTCTCACTATCAAGAGGGTGCTCAGAAGTACTTGGCCTTCTTGCAAAAGACGGTTCCTGCCGATTTGGCTGGCTTCCGTATTGCCTTGGATGGTGCCAATGGTGCAACGTCTGATTTGCTACCACGTTTGTTTGCTGACCTTGGCTTGGACTTCGAAACAATGGGAACGGAACCTGATGGCTTGAACATCAACGACCACGTCGGTTCAACTCACCCTGAAGCCCTTGTCCAAATGGTTCAAAACGGCGAATTTGACGCCGGATTGGCCTTTGATGGCGACGGTGACCGTTTGATTGCCGTTGATGCCGAAGGAAACATCGTTGACGGTGATAAGATTATGTACATTACCGCTAAGGCATTGAACGATCAAGGCCGTTTGAAGCACCAGACCGTTGTGTCAACGGTGATGTCAAACATCGGCTTCTATAAGGCTTTGGAAGCAGCTGGTATCTCATCTGTTAAAACACAAGTTGGGGATCGCTACGTCATGGAAAAGATGGTCGAAGACGATGACAACTTGGGTGGGGAACAGTCCGGACACATCATCTTCCGTGACTGGGCCAAGACAGGTGATGGTCTCTTGACTGCCCTACAACTTTTGCAGGTCATGAAGGATTCTGGTCAGACTTTGCAAGAGTTGGCAGACCCCGTGACGATTTACCCACAAAAGTTGGTGAACGTGAAGGTTGCCAATAAGAAGGCTGTGATGGACAACCCTGTATTGAAGGAAAAGATTGCCGCTGTTGAAAAGCAAATGGCAGGGGACGGTCGTGTCCTCGTCCGCCCTTCAGGAACGGAAGCTTTGATTCGTGTCATGGCGGAAGCGAAGACACCTGAATTAGTGGACGGTTATGTCGCCCAACTAGTTGAAACTGTAAAAGAAATTACAGCTGAATAACACATTTAAACCAAGAAAACGGTCCACGTTTTCTTGGTTTTTTCGTGTCAGTCTGACCAAGAAAATACCGGTAAATCTGGTATAATAGAAACTAATTGAAACATGAGGGGAAAACAAAGTGTCACCAGAAGAATTCATAAACTATTTAAGTAAGAATTACCATGTAAACTTTGACAACGTGGACCTTTTAAAAGAGGCGTTGACACAGCGAAATTATCTAAACGAGCATCCAAAGGAAAAAGGCCGGGACTACCAGCGCCTAGAATTCTTGGGGGATGCCATTATGCAAGCTTCCGTTACAGAGTATCTCTTTAAGCGGTACCCTGATTGGGACGAAGGCCAGTTAACTGAAATGCGAATTACCATGGTTCAGACCAAGTCCTTCGCACACTTTTCTCAAGTTATCCATTTGAACGAAGCCATTCGTTTGGGTAAGGGTGAGGAAATGAACGGTGCTCGTCACCGTCCTTCACTACTAGAAGATATTTGGGAAGCCTTTATCGGTGCCTTGTTCCTTGACCAGGGACAGCAAGCCGTTGTGAAACTTTTGAATCAAACGGTCTTTGCAGCCATTGATGAGAACTTTTTTGACCAATTCATCGACTTCAAGTCCCGTTTACAAGAACAGCTGCAGGCCAAGGGAACGGTTGATATTACCTACAATATCGAAGACGAAGAACGTAATGAAGATAATAGCCAGGTCTTTAAGGTGTCGGTTGCCTTGGACGGCCGTATCTTAGCCTATGGTTTTGGCTCATCAATTAAGGATGCTGAAAAAGCAGCCGCACAACAGGCATTGGTTGATTTATCTGAATAAACTGAGTAGAGAAGTATGAAACTAAAAACGTTGGAGATTATTGGCTTTAAATCTTTTGCCAATAAGACCGTCATTGACTTTCAGAAGGGGATGACGGGGATTGTCGGACCGAATGGTTCTGGTAAATCAAATATTATTGAAGCGATCCGCTGGGTGATGGGCGAGCAGTCTGCAAAGGACTTGCGCGGTAACAAAATGGCGGACGTTATTTTTGCTGGAACAAAGGACCGTAAAGCCTTAAACCGTGCGGAAGTTTCGATTACTTTTGATAACTCAGACCACTATGTTCAATCCGATTTCTCTGAATTGCGGATTACCCGTCGACTCTACCGTTCCGGTGAATCTTCCTACCAGTTGAATGGGGCAGATTGCCGTTTGAAGGATATTCATGAAATCTTTATGGATACGGGATTGGGTAAAGATGGTTTTTCCATCATCTCCCAGGGGCAGGTTGAAAAGATTTTCTCTGCTAAACCCGAAGAGCGACGGGGAATCATCGAAGAAGTTGCCGGTGTCTACAAGTACAAGCAGAATAAAACGCAGGCCGAAAAGGACCTGACCGTCACTGATGACAATCTGGCCCGTGTTGCTGACATCGTCCACGAAGTGGAAGGCCGGTTGACGCCACTTGAGAAGCAGGCCGAAAGTGCTAAAGAATACCTTGAAAAGCGGGAACGCTACGAGCAGTTGGACCAGGTTCGCTTAACCCGTTCGATTCTATCCTTACAAGGAAAAGTCGTTGCCCAAGGCAAGACTTTGGGTGAAAAGAAAGCGGATGTTTCCAAAAAGCAGTCCGCTTTAGCAGCCCAGAAAGAGTTGCTTGCTAGCACCCGTGCTGAGTTGACTTCTGTTCAAGAAGCAAAGGATCAGCTGTCAGAGGACATTCTGACTAAGACGCAGCAGCGTGAGCAGATGATTGGAAACCAGAAATTGGCTTCCCAGGAAGCGGATTCCTTGCAGCGTGAATCGGAAACGCTGGTGAAGCAGCAAGCGACTCTCACAACACAGGGTGAACAGGCCGCTAATCAGTTGGCTGAAGTTGATGAGCAGGAAGGACTGCTATCAACTAAGGAAACCGAATTAAAGAAAACAATTCAACAGATTGAAGCCAATCATGGTCAGCAGCAGGTTGACCGGATTAAGACTGAATTGGAGAGTAATCGTCAGGCCTACGTTGCCATTATGCAGGACTTGGCGACCTACCATAACAAGGTCACCTTTGAAGAGAAGGCGCTCTTGCAAAACCAGGAGCAAAAAGCTCGTAAGCAGGAACTACTGAAAGCTGCCGAAGAGGCTTTGGCTATTGCCCAAAAGAACTTGGCAGATTATAAAAAAGACCATCCTGACCAAGAGACAGGGGAAAATCCCTACTTGGCACAGCTGGATGAAGCTAAACAACAGTTGAATCAGGCTAAGCAGGATTACCAAGCTGCTCAGCAAAACTGGCAGAGTGCTGCCTATGCTTTGGACAAGGCCCAGTCGGTTTATCAGGCTGAGTCATCCTTGGATGAATACGCTGGCTTTTATCAGGGTGTTAAGAATTTGATGGCCCCTGCCGTTAAGCGTAATTTCCCCGGTATTCGAGGAGTTGTTGCTGAATTGGTGGACGTACCAAAGCGGTATACTAAGGCGATTGAAACGGTCCTAGGCGGTGCCTTGCAAAACGTTGTCGTTGACTCAACGAAGACGGCCAAGGCGATTGTCCAGTACTTGACGAAGAACCGGAAGGGGCGTGTCACGCTCCTTCCTGAAGATAGTATTCGATCCCGAACTGCCCGTGATGTCTACCGTGCCGAACAGGAACGGGGTTTCATTGGGATTGCTTCAGATTTGGTTTCGATGCCTCAGGGGATGGAGAACATCCTGACCAATTTGCTGGGAACGACTTTGGTTGTGGAAGACTTGGACGCGGCAACCCGGGTTGCCCGTGCGGTTCAAAACCGTTTGCGGGTGGTTTCCTTGGATGGCCAATTGGTCAACGCCGGTGGATCAATTACTGGTGGTGCTAACCACCGTCAGGGACCATCGGTTTTGTCACGACAGGCAGAATTAAAGGCAAAGGCCGATGCTTTAGCCGAACAAAAGGCGCAGGTTGAAGCCTTGGTTGGATTACGGAACCAAGAGCAGGCCCGCGTGAACCAACTGTCCGATAAGGTGCAGGAACTGACAGCTTCCTTCTACGACTTTGAAAACCAGGGCCAGCAGGTTGATTACCAGTTGACTGCCTTGAAGGATGCAGTTGCAAAAGAAGAAACCAAGGTTCAGACCTTGACCCTTGATTTGGCCGATTTGAAGGCCGATGAAGAAGATAGTCAAACCGAACTAGATGAATCAAAGCAGGCACTGCTTGAAAAAGAACGTGCGCAAAAGCAGGCCGAAGCAACAACTGCCGATTTGACTGAGAAGTTGAGCCAGGTCGAAGAAGAGCAGGCCGGCTATCAGGAAGAAAAAGCAGCCTTTCAGGCCGAAATGGCAAAAATTTCTGCCAAGCGGGAAGCGGCGAATGCTGATAAGGAACGTTTGCAGGCCCTGCTGGCTGAACTTCAGAGTCAACGAAACGAGCTAACGACTCGTCAAACTGAGATTAAGGAACGCTTGGAGCAGGCCGCTAATGGTCCAGCTTTGGCCGAACAATTGGCAGGTCTAGAAGAAGCACTTCAAAAAGCCGATGGTCAATCAAAGGATTTGGCGACACGTTTCCAGACTTTGACGCAAAAAGTCAGTGAATTGGAAGAAGAACTATCCGTTCAACAAGAGACGGTTAACCAACTCCTGATGGAAGAATCCAACGCTGCCTATACCTTGCAGACGACGCAGGAAAAGTTGGGTAAGCAGGTTTCAACCTTACAGCAGACCTATGGTTTGACTGTTCAAAGTCAGGCTGATGTGAAAGAGTCTGAGCTGGATGACAGCGAGATTGATAAAACCTTGACCGCAATTAAACGGGCCTTGGATGCCATTGGTCCCGTTAATATCGCGGCCATTCAGGAGTATGAAGAAATCAAGGAACGTCATACCTTCTTGACTCAACAGGCCAGCGATTTGGAGCAGGCCAAGGCAACGCTACAGGCAACCATTGACGAGATGGACCAAGAGGTGAAGGTGCGCTTTAAGGAAACCTTTGATCAGGTGGCCGAGCACTTTAAGGACGTCTTTACGAAGATGTTTGCCGGGGGTCAGGCTCAAATTGAGTTGACAGATCCCGAGCACTTGCTCACCACTGGAATCGACATTAAGGCTCAGCCACCTGGCAAGAAGTTCCAGCAGATGTCCCTGTTATCAGGTGGTGAAAAGGCTTTGACTGCCATTTCATTACTCTTTGCCATTTTGCAGGTTCGCCCAGTGCCCTTTGCTGTTTTGGATGAAGCGGAAGCAGCCCTGGATGAGGCAAACGTTGACCGTTTTGCCGCTTACCTAAAGAACTTTGGTGGTAGCACACAGTTCATTACCATTACGCACCGTAAGGGAACGATGGTGGCTGCAACTGTTTTGTATGGTGTGACCATGCAAGAAGCCGGTGTATCGAAGATGGTCGCCGTTAACTTGGAACAAGCGGAAGAAAAACTCGCTTAAAGGAGGGAACACATGGGACTTTTTGATATCTTTAAAAAGAAGAAGCAGGAAGAACCGGTTGTTCAACCGGATGAGGTTCAATCACACGAACCCGCTCAAAACGATGAAAGCCAACAGGCTGATCAAGTAGAAGCCGTTGAAGAAGCTGAAGAACAGACCAATGACGGTTCTGCACCGGTTCAATCAGACGAGCAGGTCGAAGAAGAAAAGGACTCTGAAGAAACTGAAGAGTCTGCTGATGAACCAGTAGAAACAGTTGATTTAAAAGAACCTTCGGATGCTGAAACTGATAAAGTCGCTGAAGAAGGACTTGAATCAGTAGCAGAGGCCGAAGAGGACCGGGCTGCTGAACTATCCGTTGCGGATTTAGCTGAATCTAACGACGATTCAGATGCGGAAGAAGCGGACGATGCTGTTCAAGAAGAGGAAGAAAGCCTCGAAGAAGAAAACGAACAGGCTGTTTATGAAAAGGGACTCACTCAGTCTCGTAAGGGCTTTGCCGACCGTTTTAACCGTTTCTTAGCCAACTTCCGTTCGGTTGATGAAGACTTCTTTGAAGACTTGGAAGATACCTTGATTGGTGCTGATTTAGGCTTTGATTTGGCCATTAGCATTTCAAACAAGGTGCGCGAAGAGGTCAAGCTTGAGAACATCAAGGACAAGGGGGCCATTCGTGATTTGATTATCCGTTTGATGGTGGAATCTTACGAAGAGCAGGGCAAGGACGAAGAACAGGCTATGCACTTTGCACCAGCTGGTCAACCAACTGTGATTCTCTTTGTCGGTGTGAACGGCGTTGGTAAAACGACAACCGTTGGTAAGATGGCTCAGCGTTATAAGGATGAGGGTAAGTCAATTATGTTGGCGGCCGCTGATACCTTCCGTGCTGGAGCGGTGAAGCAGTTGCAGGAGTGGGGAAACCGGGCCGATGTGCCAGTTGTTTCAGGACCTGAAAAGGCCGACCCATCTTCTGTTGTTTACCAAGCCGTTGAACGCGCTAAGGAAGAACAGGTCGACGTGCTCTTTGTCGATACAGCCGGCCGTTTGCAAAACAATGTCAACTTGATGCAAGAATTGGCGAAGATGAACCGTGTCATTAAAAAGGTTCTGCCAGACGCACCGCAAGAAGTACTCTTAGTACTGGATGCCACGACTGGACAAAACGCCTTGCAGCAGGCTAAGTTATTCAAGGATTCTTCTGAAGTTACCGGTCTTGTGTTGACCAAGATGGATGGAACGGCCAAGGGTGGTATCGTCTTCGCCATTCGTGACCAGCTTCATCTTCCAGTGAAGTGGATTGGCTTTGGGGAAAAGGCATCTGATTTACGGGTCTTTTCCGCCGAAGACTTTGTCTACGGGCTCTTTAAAGATTTGGTACAAGGCTAATGGATATTGAGCAGAAGAACAAAGTCAACGGCTTGCTTGCCTTTTACGGTGACTTGCTTGCTAAAAAGCAGCGGGCCTACTTGCAGTATTACTGCGAGGATGACTTTTCCATTATTGAAATTGCAGAAGAAGAGCAGGTCTCTCGTCAGGCAGTTTCGGATAACCTGAAAAAGGGTTGCGAGGCCTTGGACCACTACGAAGAGGTCTTGGCACTTTACCATGACTCACTACAGCGTCAGCAATTAGAAGAAAACCTTTTGGCCTACGTTGGTGAGCACTATGGGCAGGATGAAAAATTAAAAGAATTAATTAGCCAAATGGTTAATCAAGAAATCAATTAAAGAAGGGGGCAGCTGGGTCTAGGCCCAGTCAGCAGATTATGGCTTTTGAAAACTTAACAGATCGTCTATCGAAGGCGCTCAAAAACCTAACCGGAAAAGGAAAGATTCATGAAGAAGACCTTCAAGCATCTTTGAAGGAAATTCGTTTGGCCTTGTTGGAGGCCGATGTTTCTTATCCAACGGTTAAGAAGTTTATTGCAGCAATCAAGGAAAAGGCCAAGGGGGCCGAAATTCTTGATGGCTTGAACGCACCACAACAAGTTGTCAAGATTGTGAACGATGAATTGACAGCCTTGATGGGTGAAGAGGCCGTTCCGCTTAACAAGTCTGAGAAGATTCCAACCATCATCATGATGGCCGGACTTCAGGGTGCTGGTAAGACGACAACGGTTGCTAAGCTTGCTTATAAGCTCAAGCGTGAAGAAAACGCCCGTCCACTCTTGATTGCAGCCGATGTTTACCGTCCAGCTGCCATTGACCAGTTGGAAGTTCTTGGTAAGGATTTGGATATTCCAGTTTTCTCTGAGGGAACGGATGTTGATCCACGTAAAATCGTTGAAGATGGTTTGGCAGAAGCTAAGGCCAATAAGAACGATTACGTCTTCATTGATACGGCCGGTCGCTTGCAAATCGACGAAGCCTTGATGAACGAATTGAAGGACATCGCTAAGATTGCTGAGCCAGATGAAATCTTGCTGACGGTTGATGCGATGACTGGTCAGAACGCAACGGAAACGGCGGAAGGCTTTGCCAACGCCCTTGATTTGACCGGTGTTGTTTTGACAAAGTTGGATGGTGACACCCGTGGTGGTGCTGCCCTTTCAATTCGTGACGTGACGGGTAAGCCAATCAAGTTTGTTGGACAAGGTGAAAAGCCAACTGACTTGGATGTCTTCTACCCAGACCGTATGGCTTCCCGTATCCTTGGTATGGGGGACATGCTGACTTTCATCGAAAAAGCCCAGCGCGAAGTCGATGAAAAGAAGCAGGCCGAGCAGTTGGAGAAGATGCGTCAAAACACCTTCGATTTCAACGACTTCGTTGACCAATTGCGTCAGGTCCAAAACATGGGGCCAATGGAAGATTTGATTAAGATGATTCCTGGTATGGCCGGTAACCCTGCTTTGAAGAACTTGAGCATTGACCCAAAGACTTTCACACACATGGAAGCCATCGTGTCATCAATGACCAAGCAGGAACGTGAAAATCCAGATTTGTTGAACCCATCCCGCCGTCGCCGTTTGGCTGCCGGTGCTGGTCGTCCAATTGTCGAAGTGAACAAGATGCTAAAGCAGTTCGACCAGATGAAGAAGATGATGAACCAGGCCACGAAGGGAAACTTCTCAGGCATGGAACAGATGATGGGTGGTGCCGGTATGGACATGTCATCCATGATGGGTGGCGCTGGTATACCTGGTGGAAACTTTGGACAAAAGGTTCAAAACTTCGCTATGAAGCAGGCTGCTCGTAAGATGAAAAAGATGAAGAAGAAGCGCGGAAAGAAGTAAGAATTTAAGAGTTTGTCTTATAACTAGTACTCTAGGAGAAGGGTTCATGACTGTTCAATTAATTGCAACGGATTTAGATGCGACTTTTTTAAATGATGAAAAGGGCTTTGACCACGCCTTGTACGCTGAAATGGTTGAGAAGGTAAAGGCTGCTGGTGCTGTCTTCGTTGTGGCAACGGGGAACCACCCAGCTAAAGTCGCCCACTTTTTTGAAGGGGTTGATCAGTCTTACACCTTGATTGCCAATAATGGTGCCGAGGTGGTGGACGCCAAGGGCAATGTGTTAGCAACCTATGCCATCGAACCTTCAGCCTTTGCACCCGTCGTTGACGAAGTGACAGCTGAACAAGACCGTGCTGAAATGGGCCTTGTTTTTACGGGTACCGATAAGGCCTTCATGTTGAAATCCCAGGCCGATTACGGTTTGGGACGCGACAAAGCGGCATCGTACTTTAAGTCCTTGACTTTTATTGATGACTTATCCGAAATTGATGAGCCAATCTTAAAGATGACGGTCAATTTGCCCGACTACGAGTTACCATTTATTGAACAAATTCAGTCGATGAACCTACCGGTTCACATCACAACATCTGGATATGGGGCCATTGATTTGGTGGCACCTAACGTCAATAAGGGGGTTGCCTTAGCTGACCTAAGCAAGCGTTTAGGCATTAAGGCTGAAAACATGGCCGCCTTTGGGGATGGCCTGAATGACCTAGAGATGCTGAACTATGTTGGGCATCCCTTCATTATGCCAAACGCCGATCCGCTTTTACGCGGACGTGGATTTGAAACAGCGGTTGCTGACAACAACCATGATGGCGTGTTAAAGACAATCTTACAAAAATTATTCTAGAGGACTTCTGGTTGACATGTTGTTTTAGTAAACTGGGAGTATCGACAGAGGGAGAGAGTCATGAAGGAGAAAATTCGGAAGTACTTGCACCGCTTCTTTGGTTTGTTAACCATCGTCTTAGCGTGTTTATTAGCCTGGCAGTGGGTTCAAAGTCAGCCTGCAACTAGCCCGGTTAAGAAAACCACTAAAAAGGTACTGACACAAAAGCAGGGAAAGTATTCTAAAAATCAGCGGCAGTCCTTAAAGGATGGGGTTGGTACACAAGACCAGCAGAGTCTCGGCTTAACGAAGCAGGGCTATGTGGCCATTCCTAACCTCAGTATTTTGTTACCAATCTATGACAATGCCTACTCAAAGGTTGCCTTAGATAAGGGTGCCAACACTGCCCAAAAAGATACGGCGGTTCCAGTGATGGGGCAGGGAAATTACACCCTTGCCGCTCATAATTGGAACAACGACTACACCGGATTTTCTGCCCTTCAGCAAAAGTTGAACCAAAACGCACCCTATGAGAATGCGGATGGGACACTTGGTAACTCTGATTGGCTGAACGGAACGATGATTTACATGGCCAATAGCAATGGTATTTACCGCTATCAGATTACAGGCCAAACAACCGTTGACCAAAATGATTCATCCGTTTTGAATCCTGATGATCGCATTGATAAAAAGGCCAAAATAACGATTATCACCTGTCTCTTCCCAGATACAACAAAACGTATTATTACCAATGCGAAGTATGTTGGCTACCACAGCTGGACCCAGGCTAAGAGTGATGAACTCGGTTACTTTGACCTATCGAAGCAAAAGACAAATATCTTACCCTAAGGGAGCACAGTGATGTACGAATATTTTAAGGGTCGAATTACTCAGATTACGCCCGGAGCAATCGTGCTTGAAACGAAGGATGGCATTGGTTATAAAATTTATCCTGCCAATCCCTATCATTTTGAAGTGAACCAAGAGGCCCAGGTTTTTGTCGAACAAATCGTTCGTGAAACGGAATTGTCACTCTATGGCTTTGCGACTCTAACTGAAAAGCAGCTCTTTAACAAGCTGTTGAACGTTTCTGGTATTGGGCCAAAGTCGGCCTTGGCCATTCTGGCCGGGGCCAAGCCCGCCGATTTGGTTGCTGCCATTGAAAACAGCCAGGTTGACTATCTGACTCAGTTCCCTGGTGTCGGTAAGAAAACCGCTCAGCAAATTGTTTTGGACCTATCCGGTAAAATGGATGACTTCTCAAGTTTGGTTGACCAAACTAGTACGACTTTTGCAGATGCGGAAAGCACCGATTCGGTACCTTCACGGTCCAACCTTGAGGATGCCTTGGCTGCCCTTGAAGCCTTGGGATATGCTAGTCGCGATTTGACCAAGGTTAAGAAGGCCTTAGTTAGTGAGACTGGCAGCACTTCCGATTTGATTTCAAAGGGTCTGACACTTTTGGTTCAGGGCTAATTGGCAAATCGTTTGTAAGAACGAAATGAAAAAGAAAATGGAGTAAATATGGTGATAATTACAGCGGGGATGATTGGTGTCGGAAAGACAACCTTAACAGAATTAGTTGCAAAGCACTTCGGCACACAGGCTTTCTTTGAACCGGTAGGGGATAACCCTGTTTTGCCACTTTATTATAAGGATCCTAAGCAGTACGGGTTCTTGCTCCAAATTTTCTTCTTGAACCGTCGTTTTTCAATGATTAAGAAGGCCTTAGCAGATAACAACAACGTCTTGGACCGTTCAATTTATGAAGACGAACTCTTTACGGAAGAAAACCATAAGGACGGGAACATTTCTGATATGGAAATGGATGTCTACCATGATTTGATTACACGTATGATGTCCGAATTAGACGAACTACCTAAGAAGGCGCCAGACCTCATGGTTTATGCGGATGCCGACTTTGATACCATCTTGCACCGGATTAAGAAGCGTGGCCGTGATTACGAGCAGTTCGAAGACAATGATGAGCTATATAACTACTATCACAAGATGTGGGAAGCTTATCAGGGCTGGTATGAATCATACGACAAGTCACCAAAGATGCGTGTTGATTTGCAAAAGTACGATTTGGAAGATCCTAAGAATCAAGAAATCGTCTTGAAGCAGATTGAAGATGAATTGAAGAAGATTCGTTAATAATATCCATAATAAAAAAGCCATCCGAATGGATGGCTTTTTTGTGTGTTGCTGCTTACTTTGATTCGGCTTGCTTTGCCAAGAGTTCCTTGATTTCACGAAGGGTAACCAATTCGTCAGATGGCTTGGCGGCTTCCTTTTCCTTTGGCTTTAGGACCGTCTTGTTTAAGAACTTAACGATTAGGAAGACAACGAAGGCGGTAATCAAAAAGGTGATGGTGTCATTAAGGAATGAACCATAGGTGAAGACGAGGTTTGATGTCACGCGTAGCTTCAATTCGGTTAGCGAATGGCCAGAACCTGTAAAGAACCCGAGAAGAGGGTTGATGAGGTTATTAGTCAAGGATTTTACCAAGGTTGTGAAAGCACCACCAATAATAACACCAATGGCCATATCAACGATGTTTCCACGGTTAATGAACTGCTTGAATTCCTTTAAAATTTTCATGAATGTCTTCCTTTTGTTTTATGCTTTCTTGAGTTTTTGTACTAAAGTCGCATCCGGTGTCACGTAAGTGGTTTGTTGACCTTCGAAGATAACAAAACCGGGCTTTGCACCATTTGGCTTACGTAGCTTACCGGCTGGTAAGTAGTCAACGGGGACGTTGGCCGAATCACGAGCCTTTGAAAAGTAGGCGGCTAGTTGGGCGGCTTCTTCTAAGGTTTCGTCAGATGGATTGTCTGAGTCAATTAAGACGTGCGAACCTGGAAGCTTTTGAACGTGGAGCCAAATCTTGTGACGGTTTGTTTTCTTCAGTGATAGCTGGTCGTTTTGAAGATTGTTCTTACCAACCTCAATCAGGGTCCCGTCGGTTGAAAGGAACTGGTCGGGTTTACCCATGACGTGCTTAGGCTTACGCGTTTGCTTACCACGTGTTTTGACTTTGACCTTTTCGCGTAGGTAACCCTGTTCGATTAATTCGACTTTGATGTCGGCGACGTCCTTCGGTGAGGCAACGGCCAACTGGGTTTGAATCTGTGAGAAGTAGTCGATTTCTTCTTGTGTTTCTTTCAGCTGACCGAGCACGTGGTCTTTGGCCAGGCGTAACTTACGATACTTGTGGAAGTAACGGTTCGCATTTTGCATACCATCGAAACGGGGGTCTAAGGCAATTGTAATCAGATTGTTGTTATCGTAGTAGTTTTCAATCTGAACGGAATTCATGCCCTTTTTAACTAAGTGAGGGTAGGTAATCAAGAGGTCACCTTTGATTTTTAAGTCTTCCGCATTTTCGGAATCGACTAAAGTCTGGTTGAGCTTCTTTTCCTTGCTCTGATTCTTCTTCAGTTCGTTCTTGACTAAGCGAACAAGGGAGGCGGCCTGCTGGTTGACCCGGTCAGCCTCTGCTTGACCAGCGAAGTAGGCGTCGAGTAAATCACCTAAAGTCTGGTAGGATTCAGAGGTCGAACCGGTTTCACCCCAATCAAAGGCAGCGTATGAAAGCTTGTTTTTTTCAGAACGGTAGAGTGTTGGTTCTGGATTGCTGAAGTGGTTAAGCCAGTCGTGGGCGGTCGCCATGGCGTCGGAAGCAGCGGCTAGATGGGAAGCCAAGTTTTTAGCAGAGATACTAGAAAATCCTTGGTATTCCTGTTGGATGGCTTTGCCCCAGTCCGCTTTATCGGAATCAAGGATGATCTTTGCAAGGCCCCCTAAGTCAGAGCTGAAAGGGTTCTCCTTATCTTGTGCTGGTGGCAAAACGTAGGTTGCACCAGGAATTAAGGAACGAACACGGTTCTGATCAGCCGGAACGTGTTTGATCAACTCGAGTATCCGTTGATCTTTTTCCCGAACCAGGAAGAGGTTGGAATGGCGGCCCATCATTTCCAGTGTGAGAAGGAGGGTTTGCTCGTCACCTAATTCATCGTGGGTATTAACGGCAAAGTGTAAGATTCGGTCGTTTTCCACTTGCGTAACGGAATCCAAACGGGCACCTTCCAAGTTGCGACGTAAGAACATGGCGAAGTTGGTTGGCGTCTTTGGGTTCTGATAAGGAATACGAGTGACCTGGGCACGGGCGTAAGCGGGATGTGCTGACAGGAGAACGGGATAGTTTTGTCCATTGTTCCGGACGACAAGAATGATTTCGTTTGGATAGGGCTGGTGGACTTTGGTAATGCGACCGCCAGCAAGGGTTTGATTCAGTTCATGCGCAAGGGCGTGAACAAATAGACCATCAAGGGGCATGGGCTCCTCCTTTTTTAAAGTAACTATCATTCATTATAAAGCATGATAGTGGGGAATACATGGATTGCTTGCAGTCTTAAGAAAAGCAAAAGAAAAAAGCCCCATTCTGCAAAGCAGAACAGGGACCTTTAAATAAATTACTTCTTTTCAGTAACTTGCTTACCGTTGTACATTCCTGAAGGAGAAACGCGGTGAGCAACGCGGTATTCACCAGTAGTCTTGTCCAAAGTAATGTTTGGCACGTTCAAACCGATGTGTCCGCGGCGGTTACGCTTGTGAGACTTTGAGTTCTTGTTTGATGGGGTAGCCATTACAGCACCTCCTTTCGGTTCAATTTATCAACTTTTTAAGTTTATCTAATATCTGCCTCAA
Organism: Fructobacillus durionis; assembly: GCF_900112405.1. Lineage (GTDB taxonomy): Bacteria > Bacillota > Bacilli > Lactobacillales > Lactobacillaceae > Fructobacillus > Fructobacillus durionis. Next base: position 242,519 of record NZ_FOLI01000001.1, read on the forward strand.
TGTCAATAAGCAGGCCAGAAACAATCAAAAAAATTCTGGAGTCTTTCGTATCACTATTATAGGTAATCGTTGTAATCGGTATTGTAATAATGAGAGATTGCGTTCACTCGTCGTTATAAAATATGGGTAACAACCGGTTGCTGTTAATTCCCAACATTGTCCCATAAGAAAGGTGGATAAAAATGAAGGCACTTGTTTATAGCGAACCGCAACGAATGACTGTTGCAGATGTTGACTTACCAAGAATTCAAGAAGATACGGACGCCATTGTTCGAATGGTCAAGACAACAATCTGCGGAACGGACTTACACATTTTGAACGGGGATACACCAGAAGTGAAAGCTGGTACTGTTCTTGGCCATGAAGGAATCGGTGTAATTGAGAAGATTGGGTCGACCGTCTCGAACTTTCGGGTTGGTGACCGGGTCATTATTTCCTGCGTGACGGCTTGTGGTTATTGTACATACTGTAAGAAAGGAATGTACGCCCACTGTGAAAACGGTGGTTGGATTTTAGGGCACGAGATTGATGGCACACAGTCAGAATTTGTGCGGATTCCACACGCTGACCATTCCCTCCATCACATTCCGAAGGGGATGTCGGATGATGCCGCGGTGATGATGTCCGATATTTTCCCAACGGGATTTGAAATTGGTGTTTTAAATGGACGGGTAAAAAAGAACGACACCGTGGCCATTGTTGGTGCTGGCCCAATTGGAATGGCGACCTTGTTAACCGCTCAATTCTATTCGCCAGCTAAAATTATCATGGTCGACCTTGATGAACATCGTTTGCGAGTTGCTCGAGACTTTGGTGCAACGGATACCGTTCATGCTGGTAATATGCCAAAAGCAATTGACAAAGTCTATGAATTGACTGCTGGTAAGGGGGTCGATGTTGCCATCGAAGCGGCTGGCTTCCCCGAGACTTTTGACTTCTGCCAAAAGATTTTGGCTCCCGGTGGTCATTTAGCTAACGAGGGGGTTCATGGTCAGCCCGTTCAGTTTGATTTGGATAAGCTTTGGATAAAAAACGTGACGGTTACGACGGGCCTAGTTTCAACTAATTCAACAGCCGAATTAATCGCGGCCGTTTTAAAGCGGAAGCTCTCACCGGAACGCTTAGTTACACATCATTTTGACTTCACAGAAATTGAAAAAGCCTACCATGTTTTTAAAGAGGCAAGCCGTAGTCAGGCAATCAAGGTTATCCTTAGTTTTTAAACGGTTTTACTTAAATATTTAGATAGGTAAAAAAGAACTGTTAGTATTTTCGACTAACAGTTCTTTTACTTTGTATGAAATGTTTATTCTGAAACTAGTTGGTAGGGGTGCTTTAGAGCAATTAGCACCTTTGTGAAGTCGAGCCAACTCATTACCACTGTTGCTTTATTTTGGTTGGGGTGCACCGCGATGACGCCTGCATCGACGATGGCTTGATCCACAATGACTTGAATGGATCCGTGAACATCGTGCATTAAAGCAAGGGGAGTAACTGTTCCAGGTTGGACGCCCAGTAATTCTTCTAGGTCATCGTTGGAAGCAAAGCGTAGTTGACTCTTTGATGTGCCTAACTCCCGGGCTAATTTGGTAAAGTCGACCCGTTTATTAGAGGTCATATATAGAAAGTATTGGTTATCTCGTTTTGTTTTTAAGAGGAGATTTTTCATTCGAGGAAGGTCTTTTGGTGCGCCCTCATCAGATAAGTGGTGTAGTGCGGCGTGCCGAACAAGCTGGTATTGAATGTGCAACCGGTCCAACAATTGAATCGCTTCGTTTTCGTTTGCTTGTATCATGTGTCCTCCTTTCCCTTAACCTCTATTATACAGGGGAACGGTAAAAATATCAGGAGTAAGACCTAGTTTTCAATTCGGTTAAAAAGTCGAGAAAGGCCTTAACGGTGCGGGTTATATCTGTTAAAATATTAAGAGTTATACACCGTATAAAAGGTGTGCAGAGATGACTTTTAATAGTTAAAGGGTAGGCGAATGTTTAAAAAAAATACAAACAATATGATCATGGTTCACCTTGTTGTACTGGCATTCATTGCTTTTGTCTACTTGACGCCAACCCACTTTGATTTCTTGATGTGGAATGTTTTCTTAGCTTTGCTGCCATTGGACTTCGCGCTTTTGGCCTTAGCGTCACGTTTGAAGATATCACAGATTATTTTTTCTGGGCTCTGGTTGTTGTTTTTCCCAAACACCATGTACATGATTACGGATTTCATCCACTTGCAGTACATCTCAACGGCATTGGATGTTCGTTACCAGTACTTTAACTACTCAGTCTTGGCTGCAGGTATCTTCGTTGGTGTTTACCTTGGTATTCTTTCATTAGAAATCATGATGCGAATTTACCTTCGAAATCGAACGGGTTGGTCAGTGTTGATTACCCTGGGAATTGTTTCCTGGTTGTCATCCTTTGGTATTTACCTGGGCCGTTTCTTACGTTTAAACTCTTGGGACGTCTTTACGAACTTTGACGTGGTGATTGCCAATGTGCAAAGTTCGGTTTCAAAACACATGTTTGCCTTCGTTGGGCTCTTTGCTTTAGCACAGTTTGCTATCTTGATTGCCTACCATTACGGTGGCCGAATCTTATCTTCATTGGATTTCGAAGAAAAGATTGAAAGTAGCGAAAAAAATTAATAAATCCGTTGACAGTGGGTGCTCTATCGTCTATACTTAATGTCGTTGAACAAGTAGAAGCACCCGCTTCTCGCCTCGTGACTCGCGTTGCCAGGCAGATACACGTTGCACTTAATTGTGCAGTAAGGTAAAGTGGGTGAACTTCGGTTCACCCACTTTTTTCTTCGTTGTTCACACAAAAATATTTTGGAGGTATCGAGCCATAGCACGTCAACCAAGACAAGTTGATCTAGTCAACGATAATATCCGTGCAAGTCGGGTTTTACTAATTCACGATGGTAAGCAAGAAGAAATGTCAACGCGCGAAGCACAACAGCTCGCCGATGATAAGGGCCAAGATTTGGTTCTGGTTCAGGCAAACGCCCAACCACCTGTTGCTAAAATTATGGATTGGGGTAAAGCGAAGTTCGAAGCGCAAAAGCGCCAGAAAGAACAACGCAAGAACCAAAAGATTGTTCAGGTTAAGGAAGTTCGTATGTCACCAGTTATTGATTCTGGAGACTTCGAAACGCGTAAGAAAGCAGCCATCAAGTTCCTTGAAAAGGGTAACAAGGTAAAGTTGAACTTACGTTTCCGTGGCCGAATGATTACCCACCAAGATATTGGACGGGAAGTCTTAGAACGGATGGCCAACGAATTGGACGACATTGCCAAGGTTGAGCAACGTGCTAAGATGGACGGTCGGCAAATGTTTTTGGTTTTGGCACCTAAGAAGGGCTAAGCCAAGCATACCGACTTTGATACTTGAAAAACGATAGGAGAATGGACACATGCCCAAGATGAAGACTCACCGCGCTGCTGCGAAGCGCTTCAAGAAGACTGCAAAGGGTGGCTTCAAGTCAGCCTCAGCTTACACGTCACACCGTTTCCACGGTAAGACTAAGAAGCAACGTCGTCAATTGCGTGGAACACGCATGATGAACAAGACAACAATCAAGAAGTACGCAAAGATGTTGTCAACCCTTTAATTTCAGGGTGTCTATAAGTAACTAAATTTTAGGAGGATTTTCCCATGCGAGTTAAGGGTGGAACAGTTTCACGCGCACGTCGTAAGAAGTTTATTAAGTTGGCCAAGGGATACCGTGGACAACGTCGTATCAACTATAAGGTTGCTAAGCAACAAGTTTACAAGTCATACTTGTACGCATACCGCGATCGTAAGAACCGCAAGCGTGACTTCCGTAAGTTGTGGATTGCTCGTATCAACGCAGCAGCCCGCATGAACGGTATGTCATACTCAAAGTTGATGCACGGTTTGACTTTGGCAGGTGTTCAATTGAACCGTAAGATGTTGGCTGACTTGGCCGTATCTGACTTTGACACTTTCTCAAAGATTGCTGAACAAGCAAAGGCCGCTTTGGCATCAGAAAACGTCTTGAACAAGGAACGCACTGCAGCAACTACTGACAAGACTGTTAAGGTTTCTCGTTAATCTTACTTTTAAACCAGCTTTCGGGCTGGTTTTTTTGTGCCCTTTTTTAGTAAAGTCGGACTAGATTTCCCTATTAAATAGAATGTTTTCTCGAAGAATAGATAAATATGATAAAATAGGTGTAATTGAAATCGAGACAAGAGTTTGATTCTCACGATTGAACTCAAGTATTAAATTGACAAAACTCTAAAGGAAACATTATGACTGATTTGAATATTTTGCCCCTTGGGGGTGTCCGCGAAAATGGGAAGAACATGTACGCGGTTTCCGTTAACGATGAAATTTTCATTCTTGACGCTGGTTTAAAGTACCCAGATACGGAACAATTAGGAATCGACGTTGTCATTCCTGACTTTGAATACCTCTTGAAGAACCAAGACAAGATTGCTGGAATTTTCTTGTCCCACGGACATTCTGATGCAATTGGGGCCTTGCCTTACTTATTGCAGCAGATTCAAGCGCCAATCTTTGGTTCAAAGTTAACCATCGAATTGGCTAAGATTGCCATTAATGACGAAAAGGCCATCAAGGACTTTGATGACTTCCACGTTGTTAATGAAAAGACTGAAATCGACTTTGGCGATGTAAAGGTGTCATTCTTCAACACGACTCACACAATTCCGGAAGCGCTTGGTATTGTTTTGACTGTTGACGAAGGACAAATCGTTTACTCTGGCCACTTTAAGTTCGACCAAACGGTTGAGGCTGCCTACCAAACAAACTATCAACGTTTGGCTGAAATTGGCCAAAAGCCTGTTTTGGCACTGCTTGCTGACGCGGCGGGTACGGAAGAAAACATCAAGCCACAAGCTTCTGAGCGTCAGATTCACTCTTACATTCAAGAAGCCTTTGAAGAAGCAAAGGGCAAGCGGATTATCGTTGCCGCTGTTGCTTCAAATATTCAACGTGTGCAACAGGTGATCGATGCAACGGCTAAGACAAAGCGCCGTTTAGTGATTACCGGACACGATGCTGACAAGATTGTGAAGACGGCCTTGGATTTGGAATTAATTAATTTGCCAATGCCTAAGGATGAACTCTTTGCTTCTGTTAAAGAGTTAGACGACATGCCTGATTCACAAACGGTTGTTTTGGAAACGGGTAAGCTTGGTGAACCTGTTAAGGCTTTGCACAAGATGGCCAAGGGTGAAGACCCAGTGGTTAACATTGGTTCGAACGACTTTGTCTTTATTACGACAAATCCTTCCTTTGCAGTGGAATCTTATGTGGCCCAGACGCGAAACATGCTCTTTAAGAAGGGCGCTAACGTTAAGCAGATTTCAACTGACTTGCGTTCATCTGGACACGGATCAAGTTCTGACTTACAGTTGTTGATGAACTTCTTCAAGCCAGAAGTTCTCCTTCCTGTTTCAGCTGAATTCCGCGTGATGGTCTCTGCTAAGCAAGCTGCTGAAGAAGTTGGCTTGGCTGAAGATAAGATTATCATGGCTAAGCGCGGTGATATCATTTCTTATGACGGCCAAACTTTTGAAAAGACTGATGCAGTACAAGTTGCTGAAACGATGATCGATGGTGATTCATTGAAGGACATCGGAAACGTTGTGCTTCGTGACCGCCGGATTCTTTCTGAAGACGGTGTTTTTGTAACGGTTGTAACGATTGACCGTAAGAAGCGCAAAGTTGTATCAAAGCCAAAAATGACGTCACGTGGTTTCGTTTACGTAAAGGCTAACCGTGACTTAATGAAGGAAGCCGGTAAGTTGACCATCGAGTCAATTGAAGACTACTTGAAAAACGCCAAGGCCTTTGACTGGAACGAGTTGAAGAACGGTGTCCGTGAAAAGTTGTCACGCTTCTTGTTCAACGAAACTCGTCGTCGCCCAATGGTGATGCCAGTGGTAATGGAAGTTAACCAAAACCGCCGTCCACACCATAAGGGAGAACCTGAAAAAAAGGGTAATAAGAACCATAATAAAAAGGGCCAAAAGCAACAGGGCAAAAATAAGAAGCCAAAGGGTCAAAATAAAAAGCAGGAGCCCGCAAAGAAGCAATCTGCTGAATAAGTTTGAAAAAAGGGAACCGTCATGGTTCTTTTTTTGTTATAGTTAGTTAGAATATATCAAAACTAATTGGAACATCGATGTATTAAGAGGAAATAATGACAGATATTAATCAGCTAAAAGAGGAGGGGGTACAAGCCCTCGCCGATGAAGAATATCAGAAGGCGACTGAGTTATTGAGTCAGGTTTACGAGAATGACCGGACTTATGAAAATAACCAGCTCTTTGCTAAGGCACTCTTAAACAACAATCAAGTTAATTCAGCCCTAACGATTGCTCAGGAATACGTTGGTGAGTACCTGGGACAGAAGGCGGACTACCAGTTTTATTTTGATGTCTGCCTCGCCGCAGGATACTTTATCATGGCCCGTCGGATGGCCATGGAGTCCATCTTTAGTGATGATCGAGAAGAACGGCTTCGCCAAATTGACAAGGCCGAGGAGAAAGCACGGGAAGAACGGTCAGAAACGATTCAGAAGATTCATCGCCGTTTTAAGCACATTGCCGGCTATGATGTCTTGGAACAGCAACAGATTTATCAAGATGCTCAGCTCTTACCGGTTGAAGATTTTGTCGATGCGGCAAAGGATTTGCTCTTGGACCCAGACATTATGCCAATTATTCGCGTTTCGGTTTTAACTGATATTCAGTGTTTAGAACTACACCGAAAAGTCAGATACCTATATATTGATGGCCAGGAGTACACGACCATCCTTTGTGAGCAACCCAAACCACTCCGTGATGAAATTTATTTCGAAGCACGGGATTATTTAGGTGAAACGGTTGGACAGGATGATCCAATTACCAATCAAATGTTGCAAGAACAACTCCGTTTGGAAATGAATGTGCTATTCCCTCAACTTGAGCGAGTGACAGACCCAATTGCCTGGATACAAGCCGACATTGCCATGATAAAGGGAAACCGAATGGATGAGCAACAGCATGAAAGTGTTGAACAGGCAGCCATTCATGATTATGCGCACCGCTTACTTTCTGAGATGGGTGCGTTATAATAGGGGTGGCTAATCAGAGAATTCAGAGTGCAATACGCTTGTTTTTGGTAGAACTTTTTCATTTGAAAAGTGTTTACAAAAATTTAAGAAGTTAGTATAATTGAATTCGGCTCATCAGCCAGAAAAACGTTTGGAACGGTTGTTTTTATCGTCCAAGCGTTGTAAAATATAAACATACGATTTTCTTGGGTCTATCCTGAGAAATAAAATTTGGAGGAAACTACATTGGCTAAGGAAACATACGTTCGTAACAAGCCCCACGTTAACATTGGTACTATCGGTCACGTCGATCACGGAAAGACTACTTTGACTGCCGCTATCTCAAAGGTATTGGCTGAAAAGGAAGGTAAGACTGCTACAGACTTCGCCGAAATCGATAACGCCCCTGAAGAAAAGGAACGTGGAATCACAATCAACACGTCCCACATCGAATACGAAACGGACGCACGTCACTACGCCCACATCGATGCCCCAGGTCACGCGGATTACGTTAAGAACATGATCACTGGTGCCGCACAAATGGATGGTGCCATCTTGGTTGTTGCCGCAACTGATGGTCCTATGCCACAGACTCGTGAGCACATCTTGCTTGCCCGCCAGGTTGGTGTTGAACACTTGGTTGTCTTCTTGAACAAGACTGACCTTGTTGACGATGAAGAATTGGTTGACTTGGTTGAAATGGAAGTTCGTGAATTGTTGTCAGAATATGACTTCCCAGGCGATGACATTCCTGTAATCAAGGGATCAGCTTTGAAGGCACTTGAAGGCGACAAGGAACAAGAACAAGTTATCTTGGACTTGATGAAGGCCGTTGACGAATACATCCCAACTCCTGCACGTGAAGATGACAAGCCATTCTTGATGCCTGTCGAAGACGTATTTACGATCACTGGTCGTGGTACTGTTGCTTCTGGTCGTGTTGACCGTGGTGTTTTGACTACTGGTACTGAAGTTGAAATCGTTGGTTTGAAGGACGAAATTTCAAAGACTACTGTTACTGGAATCGAAATGTTCCGTAAGACTTTGGAAGAAGCTCAAGCTGGTGACAACATTGGTGCATTGCTCCGTGGTGTTGACCGTGACCAAATCGAACGTGGACAAGTTTTGGCAGCCCCTGGCTCAATCAAGACTCACAAGAAGTTCAAGGCTGAAGTTTATGTCTTGACTAAGGAAGAAGGAGGCCGTCACACGCCATTCTTCACTAACTACCGTCCACAGTTCTACTTCCACACAACTGATGTTACTGGTGTTGTGGAATTGCCTGCTGGCGTAGAAATGGTTATGCCTGGTGACCAAGTAACGTTCGACGTTGAATTGATCGCTCCAGTTGCCATTGAAAAGGGATTGAAGTTTACTGTTCGTGAAGGTGGCCACACTGTTGGTGCCGGAACTGTTACTGAAATCGAAGGCTAATTCATTAGTTTTCAAAAAGTCTGCTTACGCAGGCTTTTTTCTTTTGCACTTTTTTGTCCGTTTTTACAGTTTGATTACATATGTCACAGTTTTGCTCTGAATGTTTTGAAAATGACATGGATATAGTACAATAGTGAACGGTTTTGTAATACAAGTGTGAAGTATTTAAATGCTTCTGGATTTAGGAGAGAGTGTTCATGTTGAAACGGTTGATGACTATAATGGCAGTTTTCTTGCTAACGGGAGTATCAACAGTTCAAACTTTTGCTGACGAGGTACAACCGGAGTCGAATAAATACGTGAAGTCAATCGATTTGACGGACGTTACCAATAGCGCTGCTAAGCAATATAGCGTTGATGATATGATGCGGGTCACTTGGACTTTTGATATTCCAACTGGTGAAAAGATTCAGGCGGGGGAGAAAACGAAGTTTTTCGTTCCATTAAATTTCTCCATTGATAAAACAACTGGTATTCCTGGTGCTGACCGAAATGGGGCGAAGGACTCTACCGATCCTGATACGGGGAAGGTGCTTGGAAAAACAACAGTGGAAGATCACTATGTTGTGATTACTTGGAATGAAAACGGGGCCGCCTTAATCAATACTCAAGGGGTAAGAGGGACAACGGATGCCCTTGTCGGCTGGAACTTACCTGATAAAAAGCATGAAACGAAGAATGTGCCAATTAATTGGGGGACTGATGGATCAGTTACTGTCCCAACAGCACCAACTGTCGTCCCTTCAGATCCAACGCCTGCTCCAGTAACACCTGATTCAAAGAATAACTTTACAATGAATAAATCTGGGGATTTCACTAAGTCGAATGACCCGGGTTACATGTATTGGATGGTCCGGCTGAATGGTGTGCAAAAGACACTCACAAACGCTGTTTTGACTGACACAATGGGTGCCGGACAGACTCTAGCAACAAATAAAATTTTCAAGGTCTATACCTATGATATTGACAAAGATGGTGAATGGGTAAACCAGCAAGAGGTGTACCCTCAGCCAAAGATGGTACCGGTTTATAGTCAAGACGGGAAGGATATCACCGGATTTACAATCGACCTGGGAACGATTGATAAACCGACCACTGTTTTTTACTACACAAAGTATGATTATCAAAATACCGCTGACGGAACGGCCTTCACAAATAGTGCTAGCTTGAAAGCGACGGAGACGACTGATTCCGCGGTTGACGTACCAACTGCTCATAAGTATTTTGACTATAAGACCATTATTAATCCGCATGGACGGCCAAATGAAAGTGATTTGAAGCGTGTCATTACCCATACCACTCACTACCGGGACCGTCAGGGAAACAAGCTGCATGATGATACTGTCCAAACGATTACCTATACTCGTGATGGCAATCTAGACGAAAACGGTCACTTCCAAGCGACAAGCGATTGGACAGCGACGCCGTCATCGACTTTTGCAGCGGTTTCAGATACTAAGATTAAGGGTTATAAGGTTGTCGACGATTCAGAGAATAAAGCGCTTGCGACAAAGGCAGACAGCTCTTCTTCTGAAAGTACGATTTACTATGATCGTGATGTGACACCGGTCACGCCCGATAACCCACATGGGCATGGCAGTGATGTGGAGAAGACAATTACTCATATCACTCACTATCTTGACCGGGCCGGCCATAAGGTTCACGATGACACGGTACAAGTAATCGTTTATAAGCGTGCTGGTGAACTGGATGCGGACGGTCACTTTACAGCAACGAGTGATTGGAAGGCGGAACCTTCGGATACCTTTGCTGCTGTTGAATTGCCAACGATTGATGGCTATAAAGTCGTGAACGATTCTGAAAATAAAGCCCTTTTAACAACGGTTGATAGTTCGGATTCAGAAAGCACCATTGTCTACGATAAGATGGCAGCGCCAGTTCCGGATGTAAATCCTAGTCCGAATGTACCAGACACACCTACGCCGGATGTGGAACCGACCCCAAGTGTGCCTAACCAGCCAATACCCTCTGTTAATCCTGCTCGACATCACCCAGGACCTTTTTCTCTGCCCGCTACTAGTGAAAAGGGCGTGGTGGAAGAGTCCAGTGTTGTCGAGAGTCAGCCTCTGCCTGAAACAGGGAAGATTGAAAAAAATCAGCAAAATGGTTGGTCAATTGTGTTGATTTCGATTCTTGGAATGACCTCGTTGTTCTGGCGGAAGAGTCGTCAAAAGAAAAATTAGTGTTTTGCATATTTTTTGAATAAAAAGGCAGCATTACCATTGGTAACACTGCCTTTTTTTATTTGTTTTGAATTATTCTAAAATTACGAAATGATGACGTTCTCGTGACTTTTTTGTTGATTTCTATTTACAGCAAATATCTATAGTATACTTACGCTAGTCTTCCACCAAGAGACATAAAAATTAGAACATTATGCCTTTTAGAGAGAGAGTATATGGGAATTAAACATTTTTTGATTACTGCAGCAGCCTTTCTGCTTGCAGCCGTTGTTGGGTTAAGCGTCTTGCGTAGTGAGGCGGATGCCTTCAACAAATATATAACAGGGGTTGAGTTAACTGATTTAGATAATAAGAAAGCTAAGTCATATGGCCCTTATGATAACATGCAGATTAAGTGGGATTTTTCGGTGCCAAAGGGGACTGAACTTAAAGCGGGCGATAGCATGGATGTTATCGTACCGAAAGTATTCAACTTAGAGGGTGTACCAGACTTTGATATCAAAGATAACGATAAGAACGTTATTGCACACTGTACAACAGCTGCCAACCGACTGGTTCTTGTTGTGACCTGGACGGATGAGGCTGTTAAAACATTGGGTGAAAAGAACCTGGATGGGTATTTTTACGTTAATTCCAAGTGGAAGGTCGACATTGTTAATTGGAAGCAAGAAATTCCAATCGATTGGGATGTTCCTGGGATGCTTCCAAGCCATGCTGATATTACGCCAGCGCCCCCTTCGCCCAACCCAGCGGATAATAAGCTCCGAAAGGACGGCGGTTTCGCTGGTGAAGGACCCGGCCTCATTTACTGGGTGGTACGAGCGAATTGGGCACAAAATGAAATCAAGAATGCTAAGGTGACCGACCATGTCGGACCGGGCCAGACGCTGGACCGCAGCCGACCAATTCGAGTGATTAAGTGTAAGGTGGTTGGAAAGGATGTCGAGGAGGTTTGCGACATTCAGCCAAAGAGCATCAAGTACAAGTCGGACACCGAGTTTGTGGTGGATGTCGGGGATATCGATTTTCCAGTCAACGTCTTCTACTATACGAAGTTTGATACTAGCTTGCCGAAGGGAACGACTTTTTCGAATTCGGCCGAGTTGAGTGGGGATGACTATGAGACCCAGAAGGTGACAGCTTATACGAGTTCTTACTCGGGATCGGGCTCTTCTGATGGACCCGGGGGCACACCGGTGAACCCAACGCCAGGACCTAGTCCTAAGCCGGATCCAAAGCCAACACCTTCACCTAGTCCTAGTCCGGCACCAGCGCCTAGCCCGAAGGTGCAACCGGTACCAAGCCCCAAAGTGCGACCAAAGTCAACGCCTGCTCATCAGCAGGCGCCGGCGCCAGTAGTGAAGAAAGAAGAGCAAGCCGTTGGCAGTCAGGCGGAGCAATCCGACGGGGGACTACCTGAAACAGCTGCAAACTGGAAGCTGCAAAAGCCAGTATTGGCACTTGGATTCCTGGCGATTGTCTCTTCCGCTTTAGCCACTTGGTTTACGAAGTCGAAGAAAAATTAACGATGATTTTTAGTAAAAGAAAAGCAGCCTTATTCATCAGGCTGCTTTTTTAATGCTTATTTTTCGTCCTTTGGTTGTTGACCCAAGGCTTTTTCACGGTCTTCCTTTTCCTTATCCGTAATTGGATCTGGGAAAGAAATCAAATCTTCGAGCGGGTTGTTCAAACGCTCTTCTTTGTTAACGATGCGTGCCATTCGGTGCTCCTTTAGTTTTGCTAGTTCTATTATACAAAAATTTACTTTAAGCCTAGATAAAAGTCTGAGGTTAATCTTTAGATTTTTCTTTCTCGAAGAGGAGGGTTGAACCGTCTTTGGCTGAGAAAGTGGCCGTTGAGAAGGTACCTTCAAAGTCCGCTTCGATTGCCTTTTGAAGTGCTGCTAAATGATCGCTTGGCTGAACCAGAACAATCAATTGTCCATCGTCTTTTAGAAATGACCAGGCCGTTTCACTTTCGGCGTTGATGGTGTGCTGGTTTACCTTTTCGGCCTTTGTATAGTCAAGGATGATGAGGTCAACCTTTGTTAAACGGCCTAGTTCTTTTTGAAGACCATCAGTAGATAGGACGCCGTTTTCGACCGTCACACGGTCTTGCAGCCCGGCCATAAAGAGGGAAGCGGCGGTTTTGTTGGCTTCTTCGCGATCTTCGTGAAAGGAGAGAACCATGCCGTCTTTACCAACGTGTGAGGCGAGAAAACGGGTCTTTTGTCCGTTACCGGCCCGACCGTCAACAACAAGCATCCCTGTTTGAACCTGGGTTTCCAAGTAGTTTTGTAAAAAGCTTTCGTTTGAAAAAGACATGTTTCACCTCCAGTGAATTCTACTGATAGTATAGCGAATCTTATGGTATAATAATAGTACTTTTCAACACTAGTAGTAACAGCGGAGCATCAGAAAGTAAGCGGGGCTGCGAGCTTACCAACCAACGTTATGAACTCGGTTGAAAGCGTGATTGGTGAACAACAGTAGTCAGTCCGTTATACCGCGTTAAGGTACTGAGGCAGAGGGTGACTTTTGCAAAATGTAGGTGGGACCGCGGTTTCAACCGCCCTACGTTGGCTTTTTTGAGCTGACGTGGGGCTTTTTTATTTAAATAAAAGGGGAATATAGATGGGATACGATCACAAAAATATTGAAAAGAAGTGGCAGAACTACTGGCAGGACAACAAGACTTTTAAGGCCATTGACGGTTCTGATAAGAAGAAGTATTACGTGTTGGACATGTTCCCATATCCATCAGGACAGGGACTACACGTTGGACACCCTGAAGGTTATACTGCAACGGATATCGTGTCACGTTTCAAGCGTGCCCAAGGGTTCAACGTTTTGCACCCAATGGGATGGGATGCCTTTGGTTTGCCAGCCGAACAGTATGCTTTGAAGACTGGTAACAACCCAGCTACTTTCACTGATAAGAACATTCATACCTTTAAGAACCAAATCCAATCACTTGGTTTCTCATACGACTGGGACCGCGAAATTAAGACAACGGATCCTAATTACTACAAGTGGACACAGTGGATCTTCGAGCAGCTCTACAAGAAGGGCTTGGCTTACGAAGACGAAATGATGGTTAACTGGGCCCCTGACTTTCCAGGTGGTGGTTTAGTTGTTGCCAACGAAGAAGTGATTGATGGTAAGACGGAACGTGGGGGTTATCCTGTTTACCGTAAGCCAATGAAGCAGTGGGTCTTGAAGATTACGGCCTACGCTGACCGCTTGATTGACGACTTGGACGACCTTGACTGGCCAGAAGCCATCAAGGAACAGCAACGTAACTGGATTGGCCGTTCAATTGGAGCCACAATCCGTTTCAACGTGGAAGACCACGCTGACGACCAAATTGAAGTCTTCTCAACGCGTGCCGACACGCTTTTTGGTGCCTCATACATTGTTTTGGCACCAGAACACGACTTGGTTGATGAAATTACTACGGACGACCAAAAGGCTGCCGTTGCCGAATACCAGAAGCAGATTTCTTTGAAGTCTGATTTGGAACGTACGGACTTAAACAAGGACAAGTCCGGTGTCTTCACTGGTGCCTACGCTATTAACCCAGTGAACGGCGAAAAGTTGCCAATCTGGATTGCCGACTACGTTTTGGCATCTTACGGAACTGGTGCCGTGATGGGTGTGCCTGCTCACGACCAACGTGACTGGGACTTTGCGACAAAGTTTGGAATGGACATCACACCTGTTATTGAAGGTGGTGACATTACCAAGGAAGCTTACGCCGGTGAAGGTGTCCACATTAACTCTGGCTTCTTGGATGGCATGGACAAGCAGGAAGCCATCGATAAGATGATTGCTTGGTTGGAAGAGCACGATGCCGGTGCTAAGAAAGTCAATTACCGCCTCCGCGACTGGATTTTCTCACGGCAGCGTTACTGGGGTGAACCAATCCCTGTTATCCACTGGGAAGATGGTACGCAATCATTGGTTCCAGAAGATGAATTGCCACTCCGTCTGCCACAATTGACAGAAGACGAAATGAAGCCTTCTGGTACTGGGGAATCACCATTGGCCAACGCCAAGGACTGGTTGGAAGTTACCCGTGAAGATGGTGTTAAGGGTCGTCGTGAAACAAACACGATGCCACAGTGGGCCGGCTCATCATGGTACTTCCTCCGTTACATTGATCCAAAGAACGCGGACCAAATGGCAGCACAGGAAAAGTTGGACTACTGGCAAAACGTTGATTTGTACGTCGGTGGTGCTGAACACGCGGTTTTGCACTTACTCTACGCCCGTTTCTGGAACAAGGTTTTGTATGACCTTGGCTTGGTACCAAACAAGGAACCATTCCACAAGTTGGTGAACCAAGGAATGATTCTTGGTGAAAACCACGAAAAGATGTCGAAGTCAAAGGGAAACGTTGTGAACCCTGATGACATCGTTAACCAGTACGGTGCCGACACACTTCGTATCTACGAAATGTTCATGGGCCCATTGACTCAGAACAAGCCTTGGTCTGAAGAAGGGGTGACTGGTTCACGCCGTTGGCTTGACCGTGTCTGGCGTTTGCTTGTTCAAGATGATGGTTCATTGACGGATAAGTTGACGGACCAACCTTCAGACGAATTGAAGAAGGTTTACAATGAAACAGTGAAGAAGGTAACGGAAGATTTGGAACAACTCCACTTCAACACGGCCATCTCACAACTCATGGTCTTCGTTAACGAAGCCTATAAGCAGGACAAGTTGCCTGAAGCCTACATGGAAGGTTTCGTTCAATTGTTGGCACCATTTGCGCCACACTTGGCCGAAGAACTCTGGGCAAAGTTGACGGGTGCTTCTGAATCAATCGCCTACGTAGCTTGGCCAAGCTACGATGAAAAAGCCTTGGTTGACGATAGCAAGGAAATCATTTTCCAAGTGAACGGTAAGGTTCGTTCAAAGCAGGTCATGCCAGTTGATGCTTCTAAGGAAGACATGGAAGCAGCAGCACAGGCCGATGCTAAGGTACAAAAGTACCTTGATGGTCTTGAAATTAAAAAGATTATTGCCATTCCTGGCAAGTTCGTCAACATTGTTGCTAAGTAAGCGAGTTGACATAACCGTTTTGGGTTGCCTTTGGGTAGCCCATTTCGGGTACATAAATAAAGGGGAGTTATCATAACATGACCCAGAAAGATTCAAACCAAACTCATGGTCGTGTCAACCAGACAGAAGTTGACGGTGAGTATTTAACAGCTGAGGAGCTCTTGGCAAAGTTGGAAATCAACTTGCAGCCAAAGAAAAAGAGTAAGTTAGCTGGCATGTTCACGCGCAAGAAGGAGAAGGAAGAGGACGAAGAAATTCGGCAACTTGTTTCTCGGGGACAGTACCTGCGTGATGACTTTGACCTCGATGAAAAGAAAACCCACCAGTGGTTTCAAAAGTTTGAACAGGCAGAAAGCAATGTTCAGCAGGATGAAAAGAAGCCATTGGCCGCCCAGAATGTGAAGAAGGGTGGGGATGCTCAAGACTCTGAACCTGTTTCAGCACTAACCGCCAAAGCCGAAGGTCAAAAGGAGACGGCAGAGGACCTAGCTTCTCTAACGGCTGACTCCGTTGAGGAACTAGCTGAAAAGCCATCCGAATTAGATACTGTGGCGCAAACTGAGGCGGAGGGGCAATCTGCTGAAGCAAGTGGGAATGCGGGAGCGGACGTTGCGACTACTGGTAACAGTAACCACAATGTTGAATCTTCAGATGCGACAGAAGCGATGTCAGCTGAGGAAAAGGCTGCCCACCAAAAGAAAAAAGATGATCAAGCCCTCGTACGCGGATCATTCTGGTTGTCATTAGGAAACATTATTTCTCGTTTGCTCGGTGCTGCCTTTATCTTGCCATGGTTAGCGATGTTAGGGGCGGCAGCCAACCAGGCAAACGCGCTGTTCTCACAGGGTTATAACATCTATGGTATTTTGCTTTCAGTGGCAACCTTTGGATTTCCTTCAGCGATTTCCAAGGTTATGGCTCAACTGATTGCCAAAGAGGATGAAGATGGCCTTTGGTCGTTGACCAAGCAGTCACTGCAGATTGGAACACTCTTAGGATTGTTCTTTGCCGTACTGTTGTACGTCAGCGCACCTTTGCTATCGAATGGAAACGCCAACGTTATTCCAGTTTTGCATTCACTGGCGCCTGCGGTCTTTGTTTTCCCAGCCATGTCAATGGTTCGTGGAATCTTCCAGGGTCACCAACTAATGCACATTTCGGCCTTGTCTGAAATTGTTGAACAAATTGGTCGAATTATCTACCTGTTGATTGCGACCTGGATTGTGCTTGGACATGATAGCAGTAACTGGACGGGTGCTGTTGTTCAAGCAACTTTCGCCGCCTTTATTGGTGCGCTCTTTGCCATCGCTGTGCTGGCTTACGGCTGGGTTCGCTATAAGGACCTGCTTCACCCACGAGAACCAGTTGATGGCAGTTTGGTTTATCAGCCAAAGCAAAAGTCGAAGGCTAAGGCCAACCTTTTGTCCTTCTTAAAGCCTGATAAGGCGCAGTCAATGGTTTTGAATATTCTGAAGGAATCTTGGCCCTTTGTTATCATTGGGGCTTCCACGAACCTCTTTCTCTTCGTAGATCAGTACACCTTCTTCCCATTGATGAAGCTTTTCTTCCACAGCAGTTCGGATAGCCTGCAGGTGCAATTCGCACTCTTCTCGGCCAACCCAAACAAGCTGGTGATGATTGTGATTTCCTTTGCCACTTCGATTGCGGCAACGGCTTTGCCAATTTTGGCTGCAAAAAAGGCGGCTAAGGATGGCCTTGGCTTAAAGCAACAGTTAGTGGCGACGCTACAATTGACCGCCTTGGTCTTGTTGCCATCGGCTTTGGGAATGTATGCAATTTCAGATGTCCTTTATAAGTTCTTCTATCCAATCGATAGTACGGCACAGGAGGGGATTTACTTACTTCAGTTCTCATCTTTGTTGACCATTATTATGGCGCTCTTTATGCTCTTGGCCTTTGTGCTACAAGCCTTGTCACATGGCTCGATTGTGATGAAGTCCTTTGGATACGGTTTGTTGATTAAGATTGTGACCCAGATTCCTTTGATTTATCTTTTCCAGGGAATGGGTGCCTTAATTGCAACTGGCCTTGGATTAGGATGGTCTCTCTACCAGATGATTGCATTCTTGATGAAGCACTATGATTTGACATGGAGTGATATGAAGTCCACCTTGTTGAAGGGGTATCTGGCGTCAATGGTGATGGCAGTGGTTGCCTTCTTAGCGACAGAGTTCTCAACCAAAGTCTTACTCTCAGCGAATAGCAAGCTGGGTGCCGGATTAGCAACTTTCATAGGGGTTGCTGCCGGGGGAGTGGTTCTCCTTTACTTGTATAAGAAGTTTGGATTACTGCGTCAAGTTTTGAACCGCGGACGAGTGAATTAATTCGATAAAAAAGCAGACTCGGATTCCTTTCCGGGTCTGCTTTTATATTTGTTTAAATAAAGGTCGAAGTCCTTTAAAGGGCTTGGCTATCTATGTTACCATGGTACAAGTAAATAAAACGCCTAATAGGGGGAATAGCAGATGTCAAAGCAAATCAAAAAGTGGCGTAAGATTGCCTTAACCACTTTCTTTTTCTTTCTATCCGTTGCTTTGCAGGTAGCCGGATTGAATTACTTTTTGATTCCAAATAGTATTTTTTCTGTTGGGTTAAATGGTATTTCCCAGTTGCTTTCCTTGTCGATGTGGCAGTTCTTCCACTTACACATTGATACAGGACTATTCTTCCTGCTCTTCAACGTGCCAATTGGAATGGTTGGTTTCAAGATGATTGGTGGAAAGTTTACCATTCTTTCCTTTATCAACGCCGTCGTTGTTTCACTCTTCTTGATCTTCCTACCAACTTATTCCTTTACCACTCAGCCACTCTTGGCATCACTCTTTGGTGGTTTGCTAGTTGGTGCTTCCGTTGGGCTGGCTATGCGTTACGGGTTCTCAACGGGTGGTTTCGATATCATCGCCATGATTATCCAGAAGCGTACCGGTAAGTCCATCGGTGCCTTCATGAACGTGGCCAACGGTATCATTGTCTTGATTGCTGGTTTCTTTATCGGTTGGCAAAACGCGATGTACACCTTGATTGGTATCTATGCAACTGGACAGGTTGTGGATACGCTTTACACTGGTTACCAGAAAGTAACGGCTTTGATTGTCACATCAAAGGGCGAAGAAGTCATCGACGTTTTGCACCGTGACCTCATCCGTGGTATCACTGTCTTGCCTTCATCTGGTGCCTACACTAAGCGTGAATCAACAACCTTGATGATGGTTCTTTCCCGTTTCGAACTTTTCGAAATGCAAGAAGCCGTCCACTCGGTTGACCCAAAGGCCTTCATCAACTTGCTGTCAACGGTTTCTGTTTCAGGTGAATTCTGGGATGCTGACCGTCAGCTTCAAATGAAAAAGTCGATGGGTCCTAAGGCCGTGACAATTGATGCACAAATTGAAGCGGAACAGCAGTTGGAAGAACAGCTGGCTCAGCTTGAATTAAAAGAAGATAACGAAGCAAACCGTGTTAAATAAGTACAAATAAAAAAAGAAGGATGCTACTAGTAGCATCCTTCTTTTTTTATTCAGTTTATCGTTTGCGTTCGAAGAGCATCATATTCTGCTTGCGACCGGCCGGGCTAAAGCCGTTTTTTTCAGCCACTCGCTGACTCGCTTTGTTTTCTTGGTTAATCTCTAAGAAGGTGGATCGGAAGTCCAGATTTTTAAAAGCGTAGACCAACATTTGATCAACGGCTAGGGAAGTAATTCCCTGGTTATGAAATTCGGAAGCCAGCCAGTAACCGAGGGCAGCTGTTCGCTCCTCTTCGTTGACCTCGTGGAAGTCAATCATTCCGGAGGGGAGACCATTAACCATGATAATGAAGACGAGGGGATGACCTTCAAATTCGCGGTCTTTCTCCCGGTATAAGAAGTCCTTTTCATCCTTTAAGGTTAATTCTTTAGCCCATGGTAAAAAGTTTTCCAGGTCGGAACGACTTTCGACAATCTTTTGGTAAATGCCTGCAGCGTACTTTGCTTGAGCAGGAAGTAGCTGGACTCTACCGGTGGTTGTTTCAAAAGCTTTCATGGGGTTATACCTCTTGTTAATTGCTGAACGTCTTCTTACCTAAATATTAAAATAAAATGAGAGAAAAGGCAAGGGCTTGAAAACCTGATCTAGTCGACTGGATTCAACTTGCGGATAGGGTTTGCATTTTGTATAATAAAGCATAACAATTCAAGAAAATTTACAGATATATCGCTGGAAAATGGCCAGCAGTCTCTACCGCGCCCCCAAAGTCGTGACTATCCGTGAATGTTTCGCTTTTTAAGGGGGCATTCTGCGGATCTGGACACGAGACTGCAGAGTGCCTTTTTCTATCGATATAGATGATTGAAGGAGAATCATGGCAGCTTTTGATATGAAGAATAAGTTTGTCCCAATGGGATTGACTTTTGATGACATGGCAATGTCTTACGATGATAGCCAGTCAATTAAGCCCGCTGACGTTTCACTCCAAACAGAGTTGACGCCTAGCTTGAAGTTGAACATTCCTCTCTTGTCAGCCGCAATGGATACGGTGACAGAGGCGAAGTTCGCCACTAAGTTGGCTGAATTCGGTGGCCTTGGTGTTATTCACAAGAATATGACCATTGCAGCCCAAGCCGAAGAAGTTGCGAAGGTGAAGAACGCCCCCGTTGATTTGATGAAGACGCCAAACGCTGCCGTTGATGCACAGGGACGCCTATTGGTTGCCGGTGCCGTTGGTGTAACTAACGATACTGTTGATCGCGCGAAGGCCATGGTTGATGCTGGCGTTGATGCCATCATTCTTGATTCTGCTCACGGTCACTCTGAAGGAGTTCTCCGTAAGGTTTCAGAAGTGCGCGCTGCCTTTCCAAAGTTGAACATTATCGCTGGAAACATCGCGACTGAATCTGGTGCTGCAGCTCTTTACGATGCTGGTGCCGACGTTGCCAAAGTCGGAATCGGCCCTGGTTCAATCTGTACAACTCGTGTGGTTGCCGGTATCGGTGTACCACAGTTGTCAGCTGTTCGTGACGCTGCTAAGGAAGCAAAGCGCCGCGGTAAGGCCATCATCGCCGATGGTGGTGCTAAGACAGCCAATGATATTTTGAAGGCCATCACCATGGGTGGAAACGCCGTTATGCTTGGCTCCATGTTCTCCGGAACAATGGAAACACCCGGTGAAGTCTTTGAAGAAAACGGTAAGAAGTTCAAGTTCTACCGTGGAATGGGCTCAATTGCTGCCATGGAAAACGGTTCAAAGGACCGTTACTTCCAAGGAGAAGTCAACGAAGCCAAGAAAATGGTGCCAGAAGGTATCGAAGCCCGCGTTGCTTACAAGGGTGAACTAAACGACATCTTGCAGCCAATCTTGACTCACTTAACAGATGGCTTTGCCAAGATGGGTGCGCACACGGTTCTTGAAGCCATTGCCCACGCTTCTTCAATTAAGAAGACGACAACGACTTTTGATTACCAATCAGCGCTTGTTGCGGATGCAGCTGATTTGGCACAGCACGGATTGGGCTATGACGAAACATTGCTCGTACCAGCCGCTTCAAACGTTTTGCCTCACAAGGTTGTCCTTGATAGCAAGATTGGCTGGACCGATTTGACCAACCCATTGATGGCTGCTGATTTGACGGATAAGCGTTCGGTTGCTGTTGCCGTTGACATGGCGAAGTCTGGTGGCTTGGGTGTTATTCCATTTACGGAAGACACTGACGGCCAAGTGGAATTGGTCAAGGAAGCCCTTGCTGTTGATGACGAAGCAGCAATCGCAGCGGAAGTTTGGTTGACAGAGGACTACTTCGACCGGATTAACGCTTTGTTGGATGCCGGTGTGAAGGCCATCGTGCTTTACCTGCCAAAGGCTGTTGATCAAGAAACCATCGATACGATTCAAACGATTAAGGCCACCATCGATGCTGTTACTTTGATTGTTGGAACGGTTGAAAAGCCAGAAACTGCTAAGCAAATTGCTGAAGCAGGGGCCGACGGTATCATCGCCGGACGTTCCGTTGATTCAGCATGGCCTGATAATGCACACTACCCATTCTTGACGACGGTTATGACTTTGGCCGAAGCATTGGACGGTAGCCAAACAGCTGTTATCGCACAGGGGGGGATCCACTATTCTGGGGATGTCGTAAAGGCAATCGCTGCTGGTGCTGACGTTGTTATGGTATCGGATTACTTAGCAAAGGAAGACGTACCAGCTGACGCTATCTTCCAAATCGATGGTGGTTTGCGTGCCGGTATGGGTTACACAGGTTCACACGACGTTGCCCAATTGAAGGCCGACGCTCAATTCGTTCAAATCACCGATAACGGTTTGAAAGAATCACATCCACACGATGTTGAAATTACGAAAAAAGCTCCTAACTACGTTGAACAGGAAAGAGATTAAAAGATGGCCATTTCAAATGACAAAATCTTAGTACTGGACTATGGGTCACAGTACAACCAATTGATTACTCGCCGTGTCCGCGAATTGGGTGTCTATTCAGAACTGAAGTCAAACAAGATGACGGTTGACGAGATTAAGGAATACAACCCAAAGGCAATTATCCTGTCGGGTGGTCCTAAGTCCGTTTATGATGACGACGCTTACTCAATTGATCCAGAAATCTTTGAATTGGGTATTCCAATTCTTGGTGTCTGCTACGGTATGCAATTGATTGCTTGGCACTTGGGCGGAAAAGTCGAAGCTAACCCAGGTAACGGTGAATTCGGTCAAACTGAAATCACCTTGGAAGCACCTTCAAAGTTGTTTGCCAACACACCTGAAAAGCAAATCGTCTTGATGTCACACTCTGATAACGTGACACAGTTGCCAGAAGGCTTCACAGTGGCTGCATCAACTGCAAAGACGCCAATTGCTGCCATCGCCAACGATGACGCTGGTATCTACGGTGTGCAGTTCCACTCTGAAACAACGCTTTCAGAACACGGTAAGGAAATTATCAGGAACTTTGTTTTGAACATTGCCAAGGCTGACCCATCATGGTCAATGGCCGGCTTTATTGATGAACAAATCGAAAAGATTCGTGCCGAAGTAGGGGACAAGAAGGTTCTTCTCGGTCTCTCTGGTGGTGTTGATTCATCTGTTGTTGGTGTGCTTTTGCAAAAGGCCATCGGTGACCAGTTGACTTGTATCTTCGTTGATCACGGTTTGCTTCGTAAGAACGAAGCGGACCAGGTAATGGAAATGCTTGGTGGTAAGTTCGGCTTGCACATCATTAAGGTCGACGCGCAAGATCGTTTCTTGTCTAAGTTGGATGGTATTTCTGACCCAGAACAGAAGCGTAAGATTATTGGTAATGAATTCATCGAAGTCTTCAACGATGAAGCAACGAAGTTGAAGGGTATCGATTACTTGGCTCAGGGTACTTTGTACACCGATGTCATTGAATCAGGTACCGATACTGCTCAGACAATCAAGTCTCACCACAACGTTGGTGGATTGCCTGAAGACATGCAATTCAAGTTGATTGAACCTTTGAACACTTTGTTCAAGGATGAAGTCCGTGAATTGGGTGAGCAGTTGAATATGGACCACGCCTTGGTATGGCGTCAGCCATTCCCAGGACCTGGTCTTGGAATCCGTGTGATGGGTGCCATCACCGAAGACCGTCTTGAAATCGTCCGTGAATCCGACTGGATTCTCCGTGACGAAATCGCCAAGGCTGGCTTGGAAGACTCTGTTTGGCAGTACTTTACGGTTTTGACAAACAATAAGTCCGTTGGTGTCATGGGTGACTTCCGTACTTACGAGTACACGATTGCCATCCGTGCCATTACGTCAATCGATGGAATGACGGCCGACTTTGCCCGCTTGCCATGGGACCTTTTGCAAAAGGTTTCATCACGTATCGTCAACGAAGTGGATCACATTAACCGCGTCGTCTACGACATTACGGCTAAGCCACCTGCAACTGTTGAGTGGGAATAATTATTTAATCAAAAAAGCACAACTCTTAGGAGCTGTGCTTTTTTGTTTTAGTAGGCCTATAATGTTTTTTAAAGTACAGAATAGTAAAGGGTGATACATCATGAAGTTATCTGATATTTTACGTGGTCGAATATTTATTACAGTTTTAGGTTCTGTTATTCTTTTGCTCATCGTTATCTACCTTCTTACACAGAATTAGGAGTGACTGTAAGCTTGATTAAAGCGAATAAGTTCATTGTTAAAAGCCTTTACTTGAGAAATTTTTTTCAAAAAAAGTTCTTGTAAATCGGTTAATATGGGACTATTCTTAAGTTAAAGGGAGGATAACTCCATGCAAGTCATTAAAGAACATTTATCTCGTAAACGTGCATATTATATTACCGGTTTGTTTATTGCTGTTGTCGTGGTTGTCGTGGTTGCTTTTGTTCTTGGTCAACAAAGTTCGCACACCCAATCAGAGGTGGTGGTTAACAAGCCATCTATTTCGCAACAGTCATCTGCAACGAAAGATTCAGAAATAAAGTCTGAGAGTGCTAAGGTTGCGCAGGCCAATGGTGATCAAAATAACCAAGGTAAGGGATAATTAATAATAAGAGCTGAGATGTTTCTCAGCTCTTTTTTTATGCAAAAACGAAGCTGTCAGATTGACAACTTCGCCTTGGAAAGGAGGTAATGCTTACAATTTAAGCAAATCATAAGCGAAAAAATTAAAGAAAGGAGAACTTGATTAGCTAAATCAACTGAATCAAGTTATTCGAGATAGTTTTCTATCTCAAGGCTATTTTAACAAAGTCTTGTCAAGGTATTGATGAAGTCTACGAATAATTAAAATTGTTTTTTGAGCATTTTTAATGCGATTTTGTAACAAAGATGTTACTTTTGCAATGATTGGTGTTATAATTCGTTTATATTCCTTTAATATTTATTATCAATTTTAAAATATACATTTTTAGCCAGAAAAACTATTGTCGACTGTTATCGCATATCAATTGATTGATTTTATTTACATTAACTAAGTAGAAAGAATGAAACATGCCAATCAATACAAATCAATTACTCAATGGAAAAATTTGGATATCCGCATCGGTCACAGCAGCACTGCTGGTTGGACTGGGTGGTTCACAGCTTGCGCAGGCTGACACTGGCAGTAATAATGTTAATGCCACTTTTTTGCGTTTAACGCAGCCAAGGGGACTGTCAGCTAGCCTGTCACCCAATGCGAAGTTTGCCAAAGAAAACCCGGCTGTTACGGGTAACATCTGGCAGCAAAATTTCCACTATACAACGCCTCAGGGAAAAATTAACGATATCGAGTCAATTACGCCACACTATGATTCAAATGGCAATATCGATTACTATGAGGGATACACACTTTGGGCGCCAACGAACAACGGTTTGGAATGGTACCATTTTAAGACAACGGACTTTAAGACCTTTACGGCCTATGACGAATCGGACCCAGTTGGTCTCAACAACGTCGCCATTCCAAATGGTTCAATTACAATCGATGGACAGGCAAACTCCCAGTTAGATCCTACTCAAAACACGAGTGTACCATGGGCAATTCCGGTCGGTGGCTCAACGATTAAAAATAATACAAAAGCTAACAACGGTCAGTGGTTTACAACGGATTCGAAGGGCCGGTCGATTTCGAAAAACGCTACCTTAGCATTAGTTTCGGATATGAATACCGAAAACAATGAGCAGCGCTTGTGGTGGGCCTATTCGAACAATGGCGAACAGTTTAAGCCAATTTTCGATACGCCAGCGGTCGTTCCCGGAAATGCCGGCGTCGATGCCAATGCTGATTTTCGTGATCCAGATATTAGCACCTCTGCTAATGGTACGCAGTTACAGATTAACGTTGCCGGTGGATTGAAGGGCAAACTGTATAACTTAACATCTTACGATGGTCAAACTTGGTGGCACCGTGCAACGGCGGATTCGGATATGGATATCGCAGCAATTGACCCTGACTGGTCATATTCTATTATTGAAACACCACAAGTTATTACGGTGGACGGTCAAGCCTTGATTACCTTTGGTATTCAAGGGCTGAAAAGCAATGATAAATTTGACCGTGTGGGCTATGCAACTGGAACCATTGATTCCAATGGTATTTTCCACTTAGATCAGAATCCCAAGCATGGCTACCTTGATGAGGGAACGGATGACTATGCCGGTGACTTTGTTAACACGGCCGATGGCTGGCGCTATGTCGGTTGGCAGGGGAATTGGAATTATAATGAAAATTGGGTTAATCACGTAGGTTCCTTTACTTTGAGTAAGAAGGTAACCTATGATGCAAAGAATGGTTTGCAAACTTCTTTGATTAATCCTGGACTTGATCAGCTTGTTGAAAAGCAAAAGTCTGTAACGAAGCAGTCGGAGATCACGCCGAACTCCTTGTTGAAGGTTCAGTTAGATAAGGGACAGGACAAGGGTTCCTTTAAGTTGGACCGAGTAGCAACTGGTAATCTTGCGCCCGCTACTTCAACCATTACCGTAAATTGGCAAAAGACTGATGGAAAGATTCTTTTCACAGTGGTCCGAAAGAGTACGCAGCAAGGTAACTTTATTAATAACCTTCAGATAGACCAGACCAAGACTTTTACGGTAAATGCGGATTCAATCTCATCATTTAACCTGTATCTTGATAATGTCTCGGTCGAAATGGAATTCCCTGAAATTGGTAAGACCTTAACAATTGCTTCCTTTGCTGGCGATAACTCGCGCTGGGTTTCACAGTATGATTGGAACTTTGAGATCACCGATGGTGGACAGGCAGACATCAAGACATACAAGAAGGATGCTGCTCCATACACCCGTGAGGTGACCCATACCGAAAAGATTGTCTATAAGGGTTCTGATGGTAAGGAACTTGGTACAAAGACGGCAACGATTGTGGAAACAATTCACGCCCATTTGGATAATACAACGGGCGATGAAGTCGTTGATTCTCGTGACTATAGTAATCAATCGGGTAAGTTTGATGCAGTCGACAATCCTAACTTTGACGGTTATGTTTTGAACCCTAAGGAAAGTAAGGCGGTTGCTGCTTATCAGGCAGGTACCGACGAAGATGCTGATAACGTCCGAACAATTACGGTTAATTATGACAAGACTCGTCAGCCAAACGATGGGGAAAAGTTCGATACCGACAAGTCAGTGACACGAACGTTGAACTGGGTTGATGATGACGAGAACCAAAAGATTGTTCAGTCAGAAGAGCAAAAGATTAGCTACCACCGTGATGTTCGTTACATTGACGAGGTAACGGGGGACGCTCAATATGGCGACTGGAAAGAAAGCAGTAACAGTTTCAAGGCTGAAACAATGGATGCTTTGGCTAATTACAAGATTGCAAACGATGGCCAACCAATCGACGTTGATGCGACAACTGTGAAGGATGAAACCTTGCACATGGTGCACAAGCACGACAATGGCGTTGATAAGAAGACGGTCAGCCGACCAATTAAGTATGTGGATGAAAATGGTGCTCAAATTAAGGTGCCAGATAGCACAGCTGACCATCAAGACGCCGAAGTCACACAGAGCTATGACCAGGACTTGGTGACCAAGCAGAAGACGGCAACGAGTGCTTGGTCAACGCCAAGTTATGCTGCTTTTACACACCCTGATGTGCCAAACTATGACTACGTGAAGACGTCGGAAGATGATACGAATGGTTTGACTTTTGTATATAAAGCCAAGAGTTCGACAGTGACGGAGAGTAAGACGGTGGACCGCCCAGTCCGCTACGTTGATGAAGCCGGGAAGGTCATCAAGGATGCGACCAAGCAGTCGGTTACTTTGACACGAACGGGTGTGAAGAATGATGCAACCGGTGAGGTCGTCTGGCAGGACTGGCCTGAGGCCAAGTTCGATAATCAATCGGCACCAACGATTGATAAGTATGCTTATGATAAGACTTCAGAAAATGATAACAAGGGGTTAACCTTTGTTTATCAGGCTGCCACGAAGTCGGTTACTGATAAGAAGACGATTAAGCGGACAATCCACTTTATTGACGTTAACGGTAAGCCCTTGAAGGACGATGAGGTTCAAAGTCAGGGAGTGAGTCGTGCTGGTAGTCAGAATGAAGTAACTGGGGATGTGACCTGGGGTGACTGGTCGTTGACGACTTTTGATGCTGAAAAGGTACCAGAAATTGCTGGTTACTCAACAGAAGATAAGATTTATTCGGTTACGACAAGTACAGACCAGGATGTGACCGTCACCTATAAGAAGGACGGCACGCCAACGCCAAGTTCTGATACACCATCAACACCAACAAAGCCAACGCCTGCAGCGCCAGCTGCGGATAAGGGCGCTACTGCTGGTAATGCTTCTGCTGCTACAAATGCCCATCATACTTCTGGATTAGCCGCTGTTCTACCAGCGACATCAAAGCAAGTCAAAAAGGGCGGTGCGGTTATTGTAACCGTTGCGGTTGTTTCTGCTCTAGCAGCCTTCTTCTTAAAGAAGAACCGTGAGGATTAATCAGCTGTTATCACATAAAAAGTCTCCTAACCATTGATTGGTTAGGAGACTTTTTTATTATTTTGAAGAGCGGGTAAAGAAGGTAACTGTCAACACTGCTGAAGTGGCCAGTGCTAGCATAATCAAAGAATAGTTCGTTGATTCTGTGCTAGCTGCCGTGCTTGGGAGGACAGTGTTTTTGTTGCGCTTACTTGCTTTGTTATCAGTTGATGTACTATCTGTCCTTGCTGTCTCTGATGACTGCTTTGAGTCATTTGAAGAAGAATTGGACGATGTAGCCACACTGTTTGAATCTGTGTTGTTGGATTGGTTGGATGCGTTGTTCGATGAATCGGATCCCTTGTCCGAGTTGGAAGAATCTGAAGAAGCTGCTGATTTTTGATAGGTAACCGTGATGGTGCTATCGCTTGTAGCTGCATTGACGACCTCTTTTTCGATCGTGGTTAAATCAGGATCACTGTAAGTGTTATTTTCATAGGTTACTGAAGTCGGTACGGCATAGGATGCCCAGTCGCTACCAGTGCCAACATTGGCTTCCCAGTCGGAGTAGACGACCTGCTTGCTATATTCGTCGTAGTAAAGGGCGCTACGGTTGAAAGTGACTTTTTGGGTTGTCTGACCGATAACCTGGCCGGTGCTATTGACTAGATTAATCTGACGGGTGGTGACTTTTTGAGTCACGGCATTATCGCTTGTGTTCACAGCACGTGTCTTGTGCTTGTAATAAACGGTCACGACGGGATCGCTGCTGTTATCGGAGCTGATAGTAGAGGGGGTAATGGGGAGGGCGTCGACAGTGCTTGCTCCGGTGAGTTCGAGTCCCTCGCTAGTCAAATCGGGAGAATCTTGCTTGTTAAATTGGATGCTGTCTCCGACTGGATTACCGTCTTTACTTGCGGAATAAGTTCCCCAGTTCAGCATCTGATTGGTTGTGTAGTCGTAGGTACCCCAGCGAACCAGCGAAACGGACTGCTGAACTGTTTTGGCAACTTCGGTATTGCTACCGGCATCGACGTAGCGGATGGTACGCGTGTAGGTCCTGTAAAAGTCGAACTGCTTAACATTCGAAGGAAGGTTAATGCCATTCGTTCCGTAGCTGTAGAAAGCGTTGCCGATGTAATAGCCATTTGGGGTAATGGTGCAGATGGTGTGTGTATTGCTACTTTGGGTTGCGCTACTGCTAGTATTTGTTTCAGCAGCGTTTGCCTGGATGTCACTTGTGTTGGTAAAAAAGATGCCGGCAGCTAACGTAGCGGAAATGAATGAACCATTGATTATTTTTTTTGTGAGGGTGGAGTGCTTTTGATTAACTTGTTTGGTCATGAACAAAGTCTCCTTTTTATTTAGTAGGTTCATGATAGACTATTTGTAATGAAAATGAAACATGATGTTCATTTAACCTTTACCTGCTTTAATAGTGGGATGTTAGCAAAGTATAAATTATGCAGATTAATTTAAAGTAAGAAAAGAATGCTTGGAAATTATTTTGTGAATTTATGTAAAAGGGGATGCCGATAACGTCATTGTCATCATTTTATTTAATTTTCTTAAATCATATAAAAAAGAGCGGACATCAAGTAATTGATGTTCGCTCTTTCATTTTTTTCGTACTGGACAAAAAGGGTGTGAATGCTGCCAAATTTTTTAGAATATCAGCTGAATAATTCCTTGCGATACTTTGACAGTTGGCGGACTTTTCCCGTATAATAGTAGCTAGATGTTTGACAGATTTTATGGCCATTTTGCGCCCTAAAATAGAAAGGAGGGGCCATGGCAGAACGAATTCCGCAACAAGTCATTGATGAAGTTCGTTCGCAGACCAATTTGGTTGATTTGGTCTCTCAGTACACGCAGTTAGTGAAGCGTGGTCGAGAATGGAATGGCTCCTGTCCCTTTCACGAGGACCGGCGACCATCCTTCTTCGTTGACGATAAGAAGCAAGTTTTCCACTGCTTCTCCTGTGGTCGCTCTGGAACGGTCTTTTCGTTCCTAATGGAAAAGGAAGGCTACACTTATCCACAGGCCGTCTTGAAACTGGCGGAGGACGAGGGGATTTCTGGTATTGAAAAGTATCAGGGTCAG
This sequence comes from Fructobacillus durionis, assembly GCF_900112405.1. Lineage (GTDB taxonomy): Bacteria > Bacillota > Bacilli > Lactobacillales > Lactobacillaceae > Fructobacillus > Fructobacillus durionis. The sequence continues at coordinate 272,836 of NZ_FOLI01000001.1, forward strand.
CCGTCTGCCCGGCAGGAAAAATTCCAAAAGATTTATGAACTTTATAATGCTGCTCAGAAGTTGTATACGCACATTCTGTTAAATACAACAGCCGGTGAACAGGCTTTGTCCTATTTGAAGGATGACCGACAGTTGGACGAAGAAACCATTAAGAAGTATGGTTTGGGTTTTGTGCCCTCCAATAACGTCTTACTTTCATACGCCCGTGAGCATAACATTGATGAAAAAGTCATGGCGGAGGCCGAACTTTTCATCGATCGGGATGGTGAACTTGTTCGTGACCGCTTTAATAACCGAGTGGTATGGCCGATTAAAAGTGATCGTGGACAGGTGCTTGGATTCTCAGGCCGTTCACTGGATCCCGATAATCCGGCCAAGTATATGAATTCACCGGAATCGCCTTTCTTTAATAAGGGAAAGCTTCTCTATAACTTGGATTTGGCGAAGGGTAACATTCGTTCCGGCCAGCCTGCGATGATTTTTGAAGGATTCATGGATGTGATTTCAGCAGCCATGGCCGGTGCGGGTGGGGCCGTTGCGACAATGGGAACGGCCTTGACCGAAGACCACGTTAAGACTTTGGCTAAGCTAACCGACAAGATTACCCTGGTATACGACGGGGATGCGCCGGGTCAGAAGGCGGCTAAGCGGTCGATTCCTCTGATTCGTTCCGTAGCGCCACAAGTGGAAATTGGCGTTATCTCGTTAGCTGATAATCGGGACCCCGATGAGGTCCGCCGTGAATTGGGACTACCTGCCTTGAAACAGGCGCTGGAACAGTCTACACAGACGCCGACTGAGTATCTGATTAACGCGGCGAAGCAGGATAAGAACCTGCAAAACCAAGCACAGTACCTGGACTTCTTGAAAGAGGTTTGGCCGATTTTAACTTCGGCCACTGCGGTGGAGCAAGATTACTTCTTGAAGAAGATTGCCGAAGATTACGGCTCTTCTTTGGAAGCCTTGCAGTCGGAGTTTTCCGATTACAAGAACCAGCATCCAAACGGTCCACAGGCGGGTGCGAATTCAAAAGGTCAGCAGCCACCCGCGTCAGGTTATTCTGCTGACAATGGTTGGGATGATTCTTATATTCCAGACATTGATCCCTTGGCTGGCCGGAACGACTTTACTAGCCGTACGGTCGAACCAAACTGGCAGGATGCGCCGAAACCGAAAATCTCACGGGTTGAAAAGGCGGAGCAGGGTCTCTTGATGGCGATGATCAAATCACCGGCCATTCGGGACTACGTTCAGCAGCAGCCGAACTTTTCTTTCGTTCATCCCGAGTACCAACTGCTGCTTTTGCTCTACGAAGCATTCAGCCAGGAGCAGGGTGCCAGTGATTTTGATTTAGCGGCCTTTATGGACTATGTTCAAAAGCCCGAGTTAAACCAAAAAATGATGGCGATTGACCGTGAGTTTGGTACACTAGAGGCTCAGATGGATGCAGCAAAAGATTACCTGCAGGTAATCATTAACGTTGCCCCATACGAGAGTCAGGTTGCCACACTTCAGCAAAAAATTGCTCAGGCGAAGAATCAGCACGATGATGCCGCGTTGATTTCACTAATGACAGAACTCATCAATCTGAAAAAAGAACACTTTCAGCAATAGGAGAAAAAATGGCAAAGATTACAAGCTCAAGTAAAATTGCAGATATTAAAGCTTACTTAGATGAAAACCACATTGCTTATCATGGCCGTGCACGTAAGGCCGAATTGTTAGCTTTGGCTGAAGGTAAGACGCCGGAAGAAGCGGCTGAAATTGCTGCCAAGGAACCAGCAAAGAAGCCAGCAAAGAAGTCTGGACCTATCAAGTCAAAGGCCTATGACAAGGCTGTTCGTGAACTCTTGAAGGAATACAAGCCAGCTAAGCAAATCGTTTATGCTGATTTGTCAAAGAAAATTGCTGAACCATTCCGTTTGGACACTGAAAACATCGAACGTTTGATGGAAAAGGTGGAAGATGCCGGTATCGCCATCGTTGATGAAAAGGGTGAACCAGCACCTGAAGTTTTGAAGGCCAAGCAAAACAAGCCTTCAGAAGAGGAACGTGAAGCGGCGGATGCAGCTACTGGTATCAAGATTAACGATCCCGTTCGTATGTACTTGAAGGAAATCGGTAAGGTTCCTTTGTTGAAGGGTGACGAAGAAATCGAGATTTCAAAACGTATTGAAGCCGGTGATGAAGAAGCTAAGCAGGAATTGGCGGAAGCCAACCTCCGTTTGGTAGTTTCAATCGCTAAGCGTTACGTTGGCCGTGGGATGCAGTTCTTGGATTTGATTCAAGAAGGAAACATGGGCTTGATGAAGGCCGTTGATAAGTTTGATTACACGAAGGGATTTAAGTTCTCAACTTATGCAACCTGGTGGATTCGTCAGGCGATTACACGTGCCATTGCCGACCAGGCTCGTACCATTCGAGTACCTGTTCACATGGTTGAAACAATCAACAAGTTGATCCGTATCCAACGTCAGTTGCTTCAGGACCTTGGTCGTGAACCATTGCCTGAAGAAATTGGGGCTGAAATGGATTTGACCGGTGACAAGATTCGTGAAATCTTGAAGATTGCTCAAGAACCTGTTTCATTGGAAACGCCAATCGGTGAAGAGGATGACTCACACCTTGGTGACTTCATCGAAGATAACGAAGCCATTTCACCTGCTGATTCAGCGGCTTACGAAATGCTTCGTGACCAATTGGAATCAGTTCTAGACACCTTGACGGACCGTGAAGAAAACGTTTTGCGTTTGCGCTTCGGTTTGGAAGATGGTCGTACTCGTACTTTGGAAGAAGTGGGACGTGTCTTCGGTGTTACCCGTGAACGTATTCGTCAGATTGAAGCCAAGGCCTTGCGCAAGCTCCGCCACCCAAGTCGTTCAAAGCACTTGAAGGACTTCATGGACGAAAACTAAATCAGTATTTTTTAATAATCCGACTCCGGTCGGATTTTATTATGGTTCGTGTCAGGTGAAAGTCTGATTGAGGCCAAAAACCTTTTCGCGGTTCGTCTACCATCCCGCGTAAACAAAACTAGGAGTATTTATGAATAACATGGATAAGCGTACCGTATCACGGACGCAGAACTTGACGTTAACAGCCGTTGTGGCTGCCCTTTACGCCGCCATCACGATGATGGTGGCCCCAATCGGATTTGGACCTGTCCAGCTGCGATTGTCCGAAGGGTTGAACCACTTGGCCGCCTGGAACAAGCGCTATGTTGTCGCTTTGTCACTGGGTGTCTTAATTGCCAACTTGGTCTCACCAATGGGCTGGATTGACTGGGTCTTTGGAACCTTGGACACGGTCATCATGACTGGGTTGACTTACTACTTGACCCGCAAGATTGCCTCACCATTGTTGAAGATTGTGATTTCAACGGTTTCTGTTTTGACTGTTGGTATGGCCATCTTGGCGGCAGAATTCACCTTTGCCTTTGCCATCAATGCGGCAGGTTCTTTTGCCCCTGACCATGCTGGGTCAATCTGGGCCAACTGGTTGTCATATTACATTTCACTTGTGCCAGGAGAATTTGTTTCTCTTGTCGTTGGTGGTATTGTTATCTTCGCTTTGTCAAAGTTTGTTGACTTGTCAAAGTAATCAAATAATTTTCATCAAAAAGTCCCGCTGGCTAGTTGCCAGCGGGACTTTTCTAATTGGATTGGTTGATATCGTACTGATTGATGCTAATGTGAATGACAGGCATCATCTCCTTTGTTGTACATTCCTTCGGAGCCATTATTCTTATGAGAGAATTTCTGTATGAGAGTGTGCTTCTTTATGAGTACTTATCTTTATGAGAGATTTGTTTAGTCGAGTGGGACATCGACTACCCAGCCAGTAGGACCGGTTTGATCGCCGTATTGAATACCAATCAAGCGGTCGTACAAGGCCTTGGTCTTAGGACCAACTTCTGTTTCAGAGTAGAAGACGTGCTTCTTAGCTTGGTGGGTAATGGAGCCAACCGGTGAAATAACAGCGGCTGTTCCCATGGCACCAGCTTCAGCAAATTCGTCTAATTCATCAATGCTGATTGGTGTTTCAACGGGGTTCATGCCCATTTCCTTGGCCAAGTCAATCAAGGAGAACTTCGTGATTGAAGGCAAGATTGAAGGGGACTTAGGCGTCTTGAACTGACCGTCTTTTGTGATTCCGAAGAAGTTGGCTGAGCCTAACTCTTCAATGTATTGGTGTTGACGTGGGTCCAAGTAGACAACGTCTGAGAAACCGGCGCGGTGTGCTTCTTCTCCAGGAAGGAGGGAAGCCGCGTAGTTTCCACCGACCTTGGCTTGACCAGTACCACCGTGGGCAGCACGGTCGAATTCTGAAGTCACAAAGGCGGTTGGCTTCATGCCACCAGGGTAGTAGGCACCAACTGGTGTTGCATAGATGCGGAAGATGAAGTCCTTACCGGGCTTCACGCCAACCATTGGTGTGGTCGCAATCAACATGGGACGCAAGTAGAGCGAACCTCCTGATTCGTATGGTGGGACAAAGTCCTGGTTGGCTTTTACGACTGCCTTTGCGGCTTCGATAAAGTCGGGTACTGGGTAACCGGCCATCAAGAGTCGTTCGGCTGATTCGCGCATTCGCTTGGCATTTCGATCAGGTCGGAACAAGTTAATGCCACCGTCCTTTCGACGGTAAGCCTTCAAACCTTCGAAGACTTCCTGACCATAGTGCAAGACAACGGCCGCTTCCGATAGCGTAATATTGGAATCAGTAATTAGTTTCCCTGGCTCCCAAGCACCATTATGGTATTCAGCTTGATAGCGGTAGGGAAGGTCTTTGTACGAAAAGTCAAGATTATCAAAATCTAACTCTTCGGCTGTGAGTTTAGTCATGGGGCAACTTTCCTTCCTAATTTATTATTATAGGCACTATATTAAAGTATTATTAGAAAATGTCAACACTTTTCTCATAAAACTGTCTCTTATTTTTGGCAGGATTCGCTCCTGTGCTAAAATATAGGAAGAAAAAAATCTTTTGGAGGACGAGATGGTGAACTATCCAAAGGGTGTTTCGCACGGTCGATCATCCGTATCCAATCAATTAAGGGCTGGTAAGAAAACTCAGCGCGGTCTGGTTTTTGGTAAGCGTGGGATGGGGCTGGAAGACGAAATTAACGCAGCTAATGACTACTACTTGGCTGACCATTTAGCCGTTATTTATAAAAAGCCAACGCCCGTTACCATCGTGAAAGTGGATTACCCAGCCCGTTCAGCTGCTAAAATCACGGAAGCTTACTTCCAAAAGCCTTCTACTACGGATTATAACGGTGTCTATCAGGGCCGTTACCTAGACTTTGACGCCAAGGAAACGAAAAACAAAACTTCCTTTCCTATGAAAAACATCCACGAGCACCAGGTCAACCACCTGGCTAACATCGTTTCCCAGGGTGGCGTCGGTTTTCTTCTTATTAAATTCACAACCCTGGACGAAACCTACCTGTATCCGGCACCAGAATTGGTGGCTGCCTGGCAGCGTTTGGAGGGGCACAAGTCCATTTCCTATGACGATCTGGTCGCTGATTCCTACTTAGTGAAGCCTAGTCTGACACCTTCCTTGGACTACCTGAAAGCGGTGGATGATTATCTGGCGGACCTACTATCTGGTAAACGTTCGGACCGTCCCCGCTCGCAAAAAAATGGTGGAGATGATGGTGGGCAGGAGCTACCATCATGAGCCGGATTTGGGTCACGGGCTACCGTTCCTATGAATTAGGCGTCTTTAAGGACAACGACCCCAAAGTAAAAGTCATCAAGTACGCCTTAAAGCAGCGCTTGATTGAGCAAATTGAGCAGGGAATGGACTGGTTGATTACCGGGGGACAGCCGGGCATTGAGTTATGGGCTGCGGATTTAGTAGAAGATTTGAAAGCTGATTATCCAGAATTAAAACTAGCGGTTTTTGTTCCCTTTGAAGGTTTTGGTAAAAATTGGAAAGAGGGTAATCAGGCTATGCTGGCAAAGGCAAAGAGTCAGGCGGACTTTTACGCTGCTACCTATAAGGGCGACTACCAGGGGCCCTTCCAGCTGCAGGGCTACCAGGATTTTATCTTGAATCATTCGGATGGCGCACTGTTGGTATACGACAAGGATTTTGAAGGTAAGTCTGCTTATGATGATAAGGCGATTGAAACTTTTCAGAGCAAAGCACCTTACCCGCTGAGCCGTATGGATATGGAAGATTTGCAGGAATATGCCAATGATTATCAGGAGATGATGAACGAGGCCCGTTGGAATAGTTAAAATTTGTCAATTTTTAGGACTCATTTAATCTTAGTTGGGAATAATAAAGTCATCCAAAGTGGGGCGAAGTATTGCCCTAGTGCTTTTATACTGGTATGATAAATGTAATTCGAAGAATGAATTCAAAGGAGTGAATCTTTTGGCACAAGTTAAATATACACAAAAAGATATCTACGATCGCGTCTTTAAGCAAAAGCGTATGGGCGTGGGTTACGATCCTGAAGATGTTGATGATTTCCTTGATGGTATCATCTCTGATTACGGGGTTTTCACAAAGCGCATTAAGGAATTGCAAGACCAAGTTGGTCAGTTGCAAAACGCTTTGCAGGCAGCACAAAACGAATTGGCAAATGAAGCAACTGCTCCACGTGCCGAAGCGCCTGTGCAAACGGCTGAAACAGTCGTTGAAGAAGCACCAGCTGCTGAACCAAAGGAAGAAGTGCCAACGAACCTTGATTTGATCAAGCGTGTGGCTAACTTGGAACGTGCCGTGTTCGGTACAGATCACCAAGCTTAATTTGGTAAAATCTGATAAAATATGTTGAAGGCCTTTTGGCTTTTGGCAGGTATTGAGTAATTGCGCATCGGTTATCCGGTGTGAGGAAGGTCCATGCTCGCACACTCTGCGATGAGTGTAGTGTTTGTGCTGGGATAAGAAATAAACCCAGGCGTACTTTGTACGACGGCGACTGAAAAGACTAAGGCTTTGCTATGTCTGAATAGGTCTGAAGGTGCCATAGAAACGTATTTCTAGATGAAAGTTTAGAATTTGAGACGAGGTAAACCCCACAAGCGGGCAACCCAAACTTTGGTAGGGGCGGCTGAACTAGTGAATTGAAATGATGTTCGGTATGGCTTTAATGCTTAGATAGATGATTACTGAAGGTTAGTGGTCCCCACTGCTAACTGGAACAAAACATGGCCTACAGATACCTGTCGGGGAGCTCGCGTAAGCGGGCTTTTTTTATTGCCTTTTTTACACTAACTTGAGGTGATTCCATGAATGACCGCCGTTTGAAATTACCGGGCTGTCTGTTCTACAATGGTGATGAAGAAATAAAGGAGGCAATTCATGGCAGAAACAATTTTGCAGAAGACAACTAAGCTATCGAATGGTGTCGAAATGCCAGTCTTTGGTCTTGGTGTTTGGAAGTCATCGAACCAGCAGGCTGCTGATTCAGTTCGAGCAGCGGTTAAGCATGGTTATCGTTTGATTGATACGGCTAAGCAGTATGGAAACGAAGCCGGAGTTGGTTATGGTATCCAACAAGCTTTGGTGGAGAACCACTTAAACCGTAAGGACCTCTTTATTACAACAAAGATTTTTAACGGTGATCAGGGCTATGTTTCAACACTGGAAAACTTTAAAGAGCAGTTGAAGCGTTTGCGTTTGACCTACGTGGATTTGTTGCTGATTCACTGGCCTGTTGATGGTAAGTACCTGGACACTTGGAAGGCGCTTGAAAAGCTTTACCATGATGGTAAGGTTCGTGCCATCGGTGTTTCAAATTTCGATGAGGCCAACTTGGCAGACATCGAAAGGTTGGATGGCTTGATGCCACAGGTTAACCAAATGGAATTCAATCCCTTGATCCAAGAAAAGCACTTATTAACTAAGATGAACGGTTTAGGTGTTGCAATGGAAGCCTGGTCACCACTTGGTGGTGGGGAGGCCTTGTCTGACCCAACCGTTCAGGCCATTGCGGATAAACATGGCAAGACAGCTGCTCAAGTCATCTTGCGTTTTGACTATCAAATGGGTGTGATTACCATTCCAAAGTCAAGCCACGAGGAGCGCATCGTTGCGAACTCACAAATTGATGATTTTGAATTATCAGACGAAGAAATGAAGCAAATCCAAGCCATGGACAAAGAGAAGCGTTCCATTTGGCACGGTGACTTTGCCTGGCATAAGGGCTCAGAGGAGACTGGAACCAAGGATTCTGTTTCTTACTGGGACGATAACGATGAGTATCTAAACAAAGAAGTGACCTACTAAGATAAATAAAAAGACGACTCGCTTTGAGTCGCCTTTTTTTATGCTTAAAATTGTTGCATTGTGTTTTTGAGATTTGCGGAATAAAGCCGCTTGGCTGCTCGTAATTCAGCTGGCGTTTTGGCTCCTAGCAAAGTCATGTAGAGGGGGAGCTGTTGCTGCCAGAGTTCGATTTCTGCCTGCAGACCAGCCTGTCCGTCACGCATGAGCGTGTCGAGAAAGTGACCTGCGGAAGAAACAGCGTTGGCCCCAAGCATGAGTGCGGTTGTGACATCCTTGGCCGATTGAATGCCGCCTGTGGCAATAATCGGACTTTTCACTCCGACTTTTTCAGCTGCGAGAAGTGATTCAACAGTGGAAAGACCAAAGGAGGATAAGTCCAATGGGTTTTCATGCTTTCGATCACGGGCCTGTTCGATTTGGGCAAAGGAGGTGCCGTTCCCACCGCCAATGTTAATCGCGGCTGGATGGAGAGCGTCCAATTGCTTTAGCAAATCAGTCCCCATACCAAAGCCAACTTCTTTGATGATGACAGGAACGGGGGACTTGGCGATGATAGTGGCCAAGTTGTCTAACCAGTAGAAAGAACGGTCACCCTCGGCCATGGCCAGTTCTTGGCCAACGTTGATGTGCAATTCAATGGCATTGGCATCAATCATGTCGACGGCTGCCCGCACGTTTTCAATTGGGTGGTCGGCGCCAAGGTTGGCAATTAGGAATCCGTCGGGGTTCTTTTCACGAACAATTTTGAAGGAATCGGCCTGTGCCAGGTCCTTCAAGGCAACGGACTGGGAACCAACGGCCATGGCAATGTTGGTTTTAGCAGCGGTGCTAGCTAGGTCCGCATTGACTCGCTTCGTTGATTCCGAGCCACCTGTCATGGCTTCAATGTAGAAGGGCCAGTCAAAGTGATGGTCGAAAACTTGGACGGCTGCTTGGACTTCTTCTAGTGAGATGTCTCGGAGTGTTCCGGGAATCCAGCGGATATCATCAAAAGTCGCGCCCACTTGGGGGTTTTCACCCTCACGCCAGAATTTAGTGGCAAGCGAGAGGTGTTCGTTTTTTCGATTGGACTGGGGTGTGTTCATCAGTCTTTCCTCATCTTAATTTTGGTCAATGACGCTTAGGCCGGCCGTACGGGCGGCCGTTTTTACAGGGAGCAAACTGTGCTCATCGTTTCCAACGACAAAGCCGTTATCACCGAAACCGGCTCCTGAAATCTTTCCAGCTAAATCCAGACGCTTAATAATCGCTAGGAAGGTTGCAAGCTTTTCGGTCTGGTAGTCATCAGGAAGAGCCTCAACAAGGGCCTCCTGATTGTCCTTTAAGGCTTTTTTAAAGCCATCGTAGTCTTCGGCCTGAATGGCTGACTTAGCGGCTTCCACGGCCTTTTTAGAGGCTGAAAGTAATTCGGACAAGTCCGTCGTCTTTGCCAGGGCCTTACGGGTTGAAGCAGGCTGGCGACTGGCAACAATTTGAAAAGTCCAACCGGCTGGCCAATTTAGTGGTGTCACCGCCATTTCAGACCAGTCGAGGGTTTTGTAGTCTGAAATTTGCCAAATCTTCTTTTCGGCTAACCAGACCGGTGCCTGGTAGCAGATCGATTGATCATAGGCAGCTGTGGCAATGTCGCCAAGTGAACCGGACCCCTGTACAAGGTAGTGGGCGAAGGCGGCTTCTTTAAAGACGCTTGATGGATTATTGTCCTCTAACAAGCTGGCGTGAAGGGCCTTGATAATGGCCACCGTTACAGCGGCTGAGGAGCCTAATCCCAACTTTCCCTCTTTTGATTTCATGGTTGAACGAATTAAAAGGGTGACGGTTGGTAAAGGTTTTTCACCATCAAGGAAGAGTTCTTGGTGTGCCTGATGAAAGACGGCCAAAGCAGCCCGGATAAAAGTCCAGGAGCCGGTGGCTAGGTCGGCCGTTGTAATGGCCTGCACTTTCTTCCAATTGGTTTGGTAAGGGGCTTCGTATTGATCAGATTGTAAAATAATCTGATTCGTCGATTCTGGTGAATCAGTATGTATATCAACCGTCATGCCACGGTCAACAGCTGCGATGATTGCGGGCTGTCCTGGTGTGGTAACGGCGTATTCTCCGGCTAAAAAGAGTTTACCGGGGACGGTGATGTGTAAAGAATTATTCATAGGAAATGCCTGGTCCTGGAGTTGCGATGTCGAATTGAATCTTGCGGAAACGTTCTGCTAAGTATTCCTTGATTGCTTCAGCCTGTTCACGATTGGTAATGATTTTGACGTTTGGACCAGCGTCCATTGTAGCGTAGGCGATGTAGCCTTTGGCACGGAGTGCCTTCACTTCATTCAATACCTTCATGGTGTTTTGGTTGAAGTAGGTGAAGCGTTGCTTCGTTGCGGTCAGGTTTAAATCGTGCATGGCCAGCGCGTTTTTTTCGGCGATTTGGCCGACACGGTCAAGGTCGGCATTGGCCAGCGCGACTTTCATATCTTCCAATTGCTTAGCTGACTCATCGACCCAGGCCTGGTAGTTAGGGGATGTTTGAGCCCGTTGCATACCATCCGAGGAAGAAACCTTCTTCACCATACCTGAAATGCGGCAGACAACCAGTGCGATTGGTAGGTCTGGTACATCGAGGTGGTGGGCGTATGAGCTCTTGTCATCGTGTCCCTTATCCCAAATGGCAAAGTCTGGGAAGAAGGAGCGGGTGGCAGAACCAGAACCACGACGGGCTAGGCGGGAGAGCTCTTCCAATGAAAGGTCCCAGCCGTTGTGCTTGGCAACAGCAGCCGTTAAAGCGGCAAAGGATGAGGCTGAGGAGGCCAAACCAGCTGAGAGTGGCACTTTATTTTCTGAAATCACACGAAGGGGTGGGAAGTTGCCCATTTCTTCGCGTAAGATGTTTAGAAATTGGTGAACGCGCTTGCCGTCTTGAGGCAGTTCATTAATCAATAGTGAGTCTTCATCAGCCTCTTCCACCCGAGTCTTGGTGTAGTATTCATCGAGTGTGAGGGAGAGCGATGAGGTTGTGGGTAAATTCAAAACTGGATCAGCTTTTCCCCAGTATTTAATCAAGGCGATGTTTGTGTGGGCAATTGCCGTTTGACCTTTTGTTTCCGACATGGAAAACTCCTTTTGCTTTATAAAAGTAGTGGAAAAGTGCTGAATCTTTAGAGCGGTTGAATCCAAGTTTCTTGTGCGCCGGCCTTTTGAAGGGCTTCAGCAATTTGCACGGCCTCTTCATCGTTGCTTGCTAATGCTAACATTGCTCCGCCGATACCGGAACCAGTTAGTTTAGCACCGAGTGCACCGGCATCAATGGCAGCATTCACGAGCTTATCCAATTTTGGATGGGAGACCTGTAAGGCCTGGAGGTCCTGGTGGGCTGAGGTAAAGAGCTGACCCAGTGTCACTGGGTCGTTTTCAGCAAGGGCTTCCTTCACGGCATAAGCTAACTTACCTAAATGTTCGATAGCAGACCAAGAAGCATCGTAATTAATCTTAAGTTGCTCACGGACGATGTTAACAGCACGTACCGTTTGTCCGCGCACGCCAGTGTCTGCTAGCACCAAAGTGGCGTCCAAGTCAGTTTCAAAAGTCGAGCAGACTTTGTCTTGGAACCAAACGGGTTCTTCGGCTGAAACAGTGGCGGCATCGATGCCAGAAGGAGAGCCGTGTGAGATGTTTTCAGCCAGTGAAGTATAGTGGGCCAACTGGTCATCACTGAGTGGCAGGTCCTGCCAGTCGAAGAAGGCACGGGTAATGGCGGTTGCTAAGGCAGCCGAGGCACCAAAGCCACGTTCCTGTGGAATGATGGATTCGATTTCAAGTAGAAAACCGTTTTCACTGAGGTTCCTGTCTGCCAAGAGAGCAACAATGAGCTGACGGATACCTTCTAGATCAGCGCCTAGCTCGGAGAGCTCGATTGCTTGACCGGCTAAAATTAACGTTTGGCCCTTTTCAAGGCTTTGAAAGGTAGCGGAAACTTCTAGATTTAAAAGGGGGATGGCCACAGCTGGCTGATTGTAGACAACTGCGTGATCCCCGATAAGGATGGCCTTGGCGTGTGAACGCCCGGTTCCGATATTATGATTTTTCATATTAAAGACTCCAATTAATAAACATATTGTACCGCACAGGTCTAAGTAGTGTAAAATGGCATCGAACGGTCCTTTTTATCTAAATTAGAAGATTTCGATTTAATTTCGTAATATCTAGTGGATATTAAGGCCTAACGAGTATTGAAAGGAGTCCTGATGAAAGAATCAGCCGCCTTTGTTATCGTTGATTTGGAGACAACTTCACCATCCGTTGAAAACGGTGGGCGCATTATCCAAATCGGGATGACTTTTGTTAAAAATAAAAAAATCGTTGAGCACTTTGACTCCTTTGTTAATCCAGCCCAACCAATCGATAAAAAGATTCAGCAGCTGACTCATATCTCACCTGCAGATGTGCGGGATGCTCCCTTTTTTGAGGAATTGGCACCATCCTTACAGGCACTTTTGCAGGGACAGGTTTTTGTTGCGCATAACGTGAACTTTGATTTGCCTTACTTGAACGCCGAGTTTGCACGAGTTGGCTTGCCAGAGCTAGACTTGCAGGCGATCGATACGGTTCAGTTAGCCCAGATTCTTTTCCCAACGGCACCGGGCTACCGTCTATCGGATTTGACCCATTATTTGGATTTGCCACTAACGCAGGCTCACCGAGCAAACGCCGATGCCGAGGCCACGGCCTACTTGATGTTAGCCATTTGGCAGAAGGCCCAGGCCTTACCTGAGAAGACGAAGCGGACCCTTCTATCGGTTGACTGGAACCTGCTACGTCAAAGTCAGGACTTCTTGAAGATGGCCTCGAAGTCTAAGGGGACTTTTGAAACGCCAGTGCTGAACCAGCGGGTCCAGCAGATGATTGAGAAGCGCAAAGAGAGTCAGCGCCGTTTCCGTATTCTTGAACATAAGAAACCGGTTGAAAAGGTAGCGACTTACCCAGTGTCGATTTCTGACAAAGTCGCTGCGCTGGGACGTGACTTGGAGATTGATAAGCAGCGTAACGAAGTCATGAACCGGGTGAAGGCCTTCGTTGACAGCTCCAAACACGAAGTGGCCATCTGGCAAACAAGTCCGCAATTGAAGAAAACCGTTTCTTATTTGCTGCCACTCTTCTACACGAAGCGTCGTAAAACAAACTGGTTACTAACGGACGATTTGTCTTTGATTGTTCACCAAAAGGAACTGTTGAAAAAGTTGGCGGAACGACTGCCGGAGCAAGACCTCCGCTTTGTTTCTCTCTATCAGCCATCGGGTTATCTGGATGATAGTAAATTTCGTTCAGCCATTAAGCGGGCCCGTGAAAAGGGCGGTAATTTCTGGCAGGCTCAGATTTTGGTCTGGTTGTCAGAAACCCCAACGGCCGCTTTTGCTGAATTGCCACGTGGAATTCGTTCCCACCCTGATTTATCAGAGGTAGCGGCCGACGAACAGTCGGAAGTCTTCCAAAACGCTTTTGCAGAAGCAAAGGGGGCCGACGTTGTTTTGGCAACCTACGACACTTTCTTCTCTTGGGGCCGGGAGTTAACGGCTGTCCAAGGACAGAAGGAAAAGCCGGCTGTTATCTTGGAAAAACCAGTTGGCATTCAACAGGCCATTCAAGACAGTATTGGCTTGACCCTGCCACTCGGCTTTTACCAAGACCAGGTGGCCCGTTTGGCTGACCAAGCCGCCCAGTTACCCGCAAAGGGACGGGGTGTTTGGCAGGTCAACTTGCATAACTGGTCGGTGGCCTGTCAAAAGATTGATCAGAACTTAACCGAGAAGGATGCACTGAAGGCGGCCAAAGCCATTTTGGACCGTTTGATTGCCATTAGTGAACTCGCTGCTAAAACGAAGTTACATACCAAGTTATTAGTGACCTCGTTGACCGAGCAACGGTCCAAGTTAACTTGGTTGGCTGCTCATCAGGAGATCATTGATCAGACATACTGGACGATTGATGATGAGCGTGGTCAGCAGAACCTGACTTTCGCGGTGAAAGAAGAGGTCTTTTACCAGAAGTACTTCTTGAAGCAGGTCAGCAAGTTACTCGCCATCTCGTCCTTCTACCCAGAAAGCCTCCGAACTTTCTTGGAGTCGGTTCCACGGGGAATCGCTCAGCCAGAAATTGGCGAGAAGGTCAAGAAGGCCGAACGGAATTTGAAGTTGAAGACGGTCTTGTCGGCTGAACGAAACGAGGATAAGCAGATTCAAGCGGCCTTTGAGGCTGGGCGGAAGCACCTACTTTTCGTTGCCGAGGACTTCAATTCTGTTAAGCACTGGTACTACAAGTTGTCTAATAAATACGGGGATGACTATATGGTTTATGGTCAGGACTTGTCGGCTCCCTTGAAAAAGGCTGCCTGGCAGGCCTCTGGCGAAGACCGGTCCATCCTGGTTGCAACGCCGGATTACCTAAAGGACCTCTTCGAGCAGAGCCTTCCTTTGCCTGAAGTTGCGGTTTTGCCACGTGCCAACCGCTGGTTGGAAATGGATGACTTACGCCTCCTAGTTGTGGCCTTGCAGAAGGATCCAAATTCACTCTTGCTCGCTTCGCTGAGTCAAAAGCAGGTGCAGGCGGTGAAGGATGATTTGCAAATCTTAAATCCAGGTCGGCGACTCGTCAAAGTCGGTCTGTTGAAAGTGAAATAATTGATTGAAAAAAGACAGTGAGAACTGTCTTTTTTCTTTTGTCCTTGACCTGTTTGGACGATTTTTATTAAAAGAGAAAGGGGAAGGCGACTTTTGCAGAAAGAGTTGTGATTTAACGTGAAAATCGTCCTGTATGGGGATGATTTTTGCTATAATATTTAACAGTAGAGCAAATTTTGTGAGGTTACCATGGAAAGACATGACAACTTAATGGTCAATATGGCCCGACCAAGGAAGTTTTCCTGGTCGAAGTTTATCGCCATCTTAGTGACGATTGCGGTGTTGATCTTCGCAGCCTTTGCATTTTATGCTTACCTGGCCTTACGCCCAATGGCGAAGGCTGAGAGTAATGTTCAGACGGTTGTTGCACAAAAAACCAGTTTGACGGATTTACATGACATGACAGTTGATTACCGTGATGGCGCAACTTACGCCGTTCTTGGATCTGAAAAGGGCAAGAGTAAGGTGGCAATTATTCACGGTAAGAAGGGCAAAGTCCAAGTCTTTGATTACGGTAACGGTATTTCGAAGGCTGAGTTAAAGCAGAAGCTGACGACTGATTACCATCCTAAGAAGGTTTATTCCGCTAACCTGTCCGAGTACCAAGGTGCCTTAGTTTGGGAGATTTCTTACCAAGCTAAAAACGGTAGCTTGAATTACCTGACGATGGATTACAAGAACGGTTCAATCTACCGTGCAGTAAACGGAATTTAAGGGAGTACTTGATGCTAGAAGAAAGTGAATTTTCAACCCTGGCCCAGTCCGTTCATCCATCCGCTACCTTAGCCGTTTCCAAAAAGGCCAAGGCCATGACGGCGGCTGGTGAAGACGTGATTAACTTGGGAATAGGAGAGCCGGACTTCAAAACACCGGAGCCCATTGCACAGGCGGCTATCGCGGCAATTGAAACGGGAAAGACTTCGTTTTACACGCCGGTATCCGGGACCCTTTCGCTGCGGCAGGGAATTGTTGACCTCGCCAAGAAGTTAACGGGACAGGAGTTATCGGTGAACCAGGTCGTTGTGACGACTGGTGCTAAGATGGCACTGTACGCCATGGTTCAGGCTTTGGTTAACCCTGGCGACTTTGTTGTTTCTGCTAAGCCTTACTGGGTTTCATACGCCGAACAGGTCAATATGGCCGGGGCTGACTTCATCGCGGTTGGTGATGAGAAGCAAGGCAAGTTGCGGGTGGCTGATTTGGATGCCTTGGACCGCAAGCCAAAGCTTATCATGGTTAACAACCCAACGAACCCTTCTGGTATTCTATACAGTAAAGAGGAAATTCTGGGCTTGTTGAACTGGGCTGAAGAGCAGGACGTCTTCATCATGATTGATGAAATTTACGGCCGTCTGGTTTACAACGGTGCGACTTTTACGTCTGCCATGAAGTTGAAGACTCTGTCGGGTTCCAAAGTCATCGTCGTGGACGGGGTTTCCAAGTCCTACTCCATGACCGGCTGGCGAATCGGCTGGGCTTTGGCTGACGAGAGCGTGATTGCCAACATGAGTAAATTGCTCGGGCACATGACCTCTGGGCCAACGGCAGCGGCTCAGGCTGCGGCTGAAGCGGCTGTCACGGAGAGCCAAGAAGTGGTCGAGGGGATGCGCAAGACTTTTGAAGAACGGTTGAACGCGACCTACGCTTTGATTGAGAAGATTGATGGTTTGAACCTAGCGGCTAAGCCGGAAGGGGCTTTCTACTTCTTCATCAAGGTTGATCAGGATGTCTTGGACCGGATGAATCTTTCATCTACGCTGGAATTTGCCGACAAGCTCTTGGAAGCCGAAAAAGTCGCGCTACCAGCTGGCGAAGGTTTCGGGATGCCGGGCTACTTGCGTTTATCCTACGCACAGGACCAGGCAACCTTGAACGAAGCCTTGAAGCGAATTGAACGCTTCATCAAATAATCGATAATCTGGCCGTGAGGCCGTACATAATAGAAGGAGGAGGGGCTTGCCCCACATTAGTATGACAGAGCAAACGATTCCGATGATTCAAATTAAGGACGCATCAAAGTACGTTGGTCAACGTGTAAAGATTGGCGCATGGTTGCGTCACAAGCGTGGTTCAGGGAAGATGGCTTTCTTGCAGTTGCGTGACGGTTCTGGATTCTTCCAGGGTGTTGTTGCCAAGGCCGATGTGCCCGAAGACGTCTTTGAAACGGCTAAGGAATTGAAGCAGGAAACATCAATGTACGTTTATGGTGTGATCCATGAAGACGCACGTTCTGACTTTGGTTACGAAATTAAGATTGATCAAATCGAAGTAATTGGTGAATCACACGATTACCCAATCACGCCAAAGGAACATGGAACGGAATTCTTGTTTGACGAACGTCACTTGTACCTCCGTCACATCAAGCCATACGCTACTTTGAAGATTCGTAACACCATTATTGCGGCAACCTACGAATTCTTTAACAAAGAAGGCTTCATCAAGTTGGATGCGCCTCTCTTGACTGGTTCAGCTCCTGAAGGGACCACTGAATTATTTGAAACGGATTACTTTGGGCAAGATGCTTACTTGTCACAAACTGGTCAGCTTTACGCCGAAGCAGGGGCCATGGCCTTCTCACGTGTCTTCACATTTGGACCAGCCTTCCGTGCTGAAAAGTCAAAGACTCGTCGTCACTTGAACGAATTCTGGATGATTGAACCAGAAATGGCCTTCTTCCACCAAGAACAGTCTTTGGAATTGCAGGAACGTTACGTCGCCTTCTTGATTGAAAAGGTCTTGGAAGAAAACGACCAAGAATTGGACATGTTGAAGCGTGACAAGGAATTGTTGAAGTCATACACGCAATTGCCATTCCCACGTATCTCATACGATGATGCCATCAAGTTGTTGCAAGACAACGACTTTGACGTTGAATGGGGTGTTGATTTCGGTTCACCTGAAGAAACCTTCTTGGCGAACCACTTCTCAAAGCCTGTCTTCGTTGTGAACTTCCCTAAGGCAATCAAGGCCTTCTACATGAAGCGCCATCCAGAACGTGAGGACGTCGTGATTTCAGCCGATTTGTTGGCCCCAGAAGGCTACGGTGAAATCATCGGTGGTTCAGAACGTGATACGGACTATGACTACTTGAAGGAACGCATCATCAACGACGGCTTGGGTGTTGAAGAGTACCAGTGGTACTTGGATTTGCGTAAGTATGGATCAGTTCCTCACTCAGGATTCGGTCTCGGTTTGGAACGTATGGTGACTTTCGTAACGGGTGAAGAACACATTCGTGAAGCTATCCCATTCCCACGTACAATGAACCGTCTACGCCCTTAATTAACAGAGTAAAAGCGTCCAAGTTTGTCTTGGGCGCTTTTCTACGAAAATGAGGTTTGATATGGAAGAGAGTGTTAAAGCCTTAATTAACGCAGGTCAGACGACTGTTTATAACTATCTATTGAGTCATTACCGAGATATCGGCATGGATAATGATGACTTGGTGATCTACCTGCAAATTTCCCGCTTGCAGAAACAGGGTGACCAGGCCAGCTTATCTGCCTTGGCAGCAACCATGAAAGTCACGGAGCAGACTTTGACTGAACGGATTAAGCGTTTTGTTCAGTTGGATTTGATGACCGTTCAGAATCTCGGAAACCGCCAGGAGTACTTTGACTTTACCCCCTTGTTTGACAAGCTGTTAGCGGGTCAACGGGTGAACCAGGATAATCCGGTGGTTTCTGCTGGTGAGCAGAGCCGCCGTCAGGTGGTGCGGGTTTTGCAGGGTGAATTCGGCCGTCAGTTGTCGCCAATGGAATTGCAGACGATTAACCAGTGGTTTGATGTTGAACACTTTGATCCAAACATGATGATTCTGGCCATTCAAGAGGCGATTGCCAATAATGCGCGTTCCTTGCGCTATATTGAAACGATCTTGATTAACTGGAAGAAAGCGAACCTGACTTCACCACAGGCCGTGCAACTAGCAAAGGAGCGCCGGCGGGGCGTTACCTATGATGCCAGTAAGTCAGCGGGGCAAGGGCGGCAGTCAACTGGTCAGCAGGCAGCAAAAAAGCAGCCAACGGTGCCAATCTTTAAGTTGGATGACTTGTAAGATTGAAACGGGCTGCTTGCTAGAAATGGAATTACTTGATGACGATTTTACCGTCATGGTCCTGGTGAAAACCAAGAACCGGGCGGGGTCGACCGTCGATGAGACAGTAGAAACTGGCTTTATCACCAACTTGTGACAGCCTGGTTTGAACCTGTTCTAGTGAAAGTGGCCGACCGCTAGCGCTGAGTACCAGTGCAACACGACTATCATCGCCAAGAAAACGGAGGGCGGTAATCGCTTGGATATTATCGCGACTGTCGTCGACTTGTCCGTAGAGTGGTGTCTTGCGATCAATGTAAGTTGTTAGTGAGAAAAAGTCAAAAACATTCATAGTAAGTTTTATTATAAAGGAAAACAATGGAAAAGAAATATACAATCATGGTAACAGTGGCGGCTGGTTTGGAATCAGTCGTTGGCCAAGAATTAAAGAATATGGGCTACGACGTTCGCGTTGATAACTACCGTGTCTTCTTTGAAGGAACACAGGCCGACATCATGCGTGCCAACCTATGGTTGCGAACGGCTGACCGTGTTAAGATCGTTATCGGTTCTTTTGAGGCCAAGACTTTTGAGGAACTTTTCCAGGGAATCAAGGCGCTGCCAGTGGAAGACTATTTGAACTATGATTCAGAGTTCCCAGTGGCTGGACGTTCACACAAGTCCATTTTGCACTCTGTACCAGACGTGCAGTCAATTACGAAGAAGGCCATTGTACAAAAGTTGCAAGAAGCCTACCATGTTCGAACACGATTGCCTGAAAACGGCTTTTTTGCCCAATTAGAAGTTATGATTTCAAAGGACCAGGTCATGCTGACTTTGGATACGACCGGACCATCTTTGTTCAAGCGTGGTTACCGTGTTGAAAAGGGTGCGGCGCCTTTGAAGGAAAACTTTGCAGCAGCTTTGATCTTGTTAACAAACTGGCGTAAGGATTTACCTTTTGTGGACCCAACCTGTGGTTCAGGAACGATTGCCATTGAAGCGGCCCTGATTGGTCGTAACTTGGCGCCTGGTTTGACCAGGACTTTTGACATCGAAAAGATGGATTGGTTCGACCATGAATTGTCGGATACGATTCGTGATGAAGCCGAAGATAAGGCCGATTACGACTCTGTCTTGGACATTCATGGTTACGATATTGACCCACGCATGGTCAAGATTGCGCAAGAAAACGCCAAGCACGCCGGATTGTCCCAGGACATCACCTTTGAAACCTTGGACTTGGCCGACTGGCACCCAGCTACTGAACAGGGTGTTCTGGTTGCTAACCCTCCATACGGTGAACGTTTGGGTGAATTGGATGCAGCCGAAGCTTTGTACAAGACGATGGGCCAGCTATACAAGCCTTTGACGCACTGGTCAAAGTACATTTTGACATCGGATTTATCATTTGAAAAAGTCTATGGCCAAAAGGCAACGAAGAAGCGTAAGCTCTATAACGGTCAGTTGCGAGTGGACTATTTTCAGTACTGGGCAAAGCCAATCAAAAAATAATTTTAAAATAAATTGGTATAGTAAATTTTTTACGGATTTTCTTTACTTTTTAAAAAGACTGCTTTGGCAGTCTTTTTTATTTTTCATTTAGAAAGGGAATTTTATTTTCATGTTTTATTTATTTTAAAATCTCTAATTAATTGGATATTTTGAATTAAATGAAGATATTATACATTTTAGACCAATATAATCTTTTAATTATTTAAATTAATTTTCACTAATTTTATTTTTTAAATATTCTCCGATATACTTTCTGTAAGACGTCGAAAAGAAAAGTAAAAGGATGAACGTAAATGATTAAGAAAAATAATTTATTGACAATCGCGCAATCCAAGCGAACTTGGTTGATTGCGTCCACCGTTTTTGTTTCAACTGGTATTGCTGAAATTGATGCAAGACATCGTGCGACGGCAACTGCTGATGATTTGAACATTAGCCAGCCAGTGAAGAGTCAAAACGAACAATTTTCACCTACGACCGCTGCTGATGAAAAGAATCAAATAGACGACAATGCTTCTTCTGTTGTTTCGGAGCCGAAGAATCAGAAGCCTTCTGATGAAAGAGCGAGTACAGCAGCAAAAGGTACTGATTCTTCAGCGGTAAGAGCAGATGAACATTCTAATCAGGATGATCAGGTAGTGCCTCTTAAAGGTGATGAACAAAATAACCAAAAGCCTGCTAAGGTTCTGCCATTGGACGGCGAGGCTAATCAGCAATCAAACGATGATGTTGCAAAGGCTTTGACCGATGCCCATCAGGCAGAACAAACACCATTGCCACAGTCAGATATTCCCTTAACTGATGAAGATAAGGCACACTTAGCCGATGTCGCACGTCAAATTCTAGATACTGTGAAGAATGATTTGGCTAAGAAGCCTTATTCAACTAACCCAAATAATGATCCTCTGAAACCACTGTATGAAATGACAAAGACGAGTTCTTATGAAGAATTGGTAAATGTTTTGGGTGGATTTTTACCGAACTTGGCCTATCCGGGTGAGGGACAGTTGGATTACAACCAAGAGTACGTGAAGAAGCCTGGTGAAATGAAGTTCGACGTGCCATCATACTCATTCTTTGGTTATGGTGGTAAGGAAAACGATTACTCGAACGTTTCCTATATGCGCTTGATTACTGATGAAACCTTGGTACGAGAGGTTGCCGACCGGATTCTTTCAATCATGGGAACTCCTTACAAGGGAACGAAGATAAACTATACACCTGAAAATAATTCATTGAATTTCTCCGGTGGTTTCCCATTTTACGCAGTAATTCAATCAACAAACGGTTCCTTGCTGAACCCAACTTACTACCTAGGTCAGTTGAGCCGAACACTTGAAGCCATTACGAATTTACTAACTTTTGGTGCCATTGATACAAGCGTTAACCAGAACTATGATAGCGGGCAGTACGGTATTTACTTGCGTTTAGAAGTACCCGAAGGGGCGGACCCAAACACCGTTATTCAAGCAATGAATTTGGAAAAGTCAAAGTTTGGTGCTCAGATGGACTTTAATGTGAACCTGAGTGTTGATGAAATTTTGAACCGGATTCCTGGAATTCGTGACATTATTTCTTCTTCAGCGGGTATTCCAATTTCTGGTTACGCGGGTTCCGTAATTGATTTGCTAATGGGGTCCGTTTTGGACAAGATTAACGAAGAGTACGGTACAAACTTGAAGGCGAAGGGAGTGGATAGTCCTTTCTACCCAATCACTCTTTATCCAAAGGACATTAAGACGAACTTGAAGGAAGACCCTCGTGGTATGTATTTGTTAGTTCGAGGGGATAACTTGGATAAGTTTGATTCTCTCTTCCTGCAAGCAAAAATTATGCTGACAAAGTTCTTCATGAACGCCCTTTCCTGGGGAGGAAACATCGTTGGTGGCGCTTACGGTTATTTGAACTTTGATTTGAACCGTTACCAAGGAAACATGTCTTCTGAAGAAATGGCAACTGCTTACGGAAAAGACTCTGCTAATTCAAAGGCCATGGCCGGTTATGCAGACGATAGTCCGAATAAGGTGTTGACCAGGGGACAGCTGCCACCTGATCCAAATGGTCGTTTGTCATTGTCAATGAACGCTTTGGACGCGAATAGCATGTTGTCTGAGAAGAAGGAAAAGTATACCAATGGAAACCTTGGAAAAGACATTGTTATTGACCGAAACAAGATTCATGATAATCCACAACTAACAGGAGGCATCGATACTTGGCGTGCTTATATTTCGCTCTTTGATAATCAGGGTGAATACAATACCAAGGACGTTGATTCTTCAAAGGCTGAATGGATGGAAATTGATGGCGTTAAGCAGGTTCTTCCTGGTTCTGACATCGACCATCGAACGGTTGATTTGAAGCCTGGTGAAGACTTCTACTCAGAACGTGACCGTTTTGACCGTGTGATTGATTACTTTACAGGGGATGTTCTCCTAGATGATAAAGGCTTCCATCCGACTGACGCCGTGAAGTCCTTGAAGTTGGTCAAGTCTGTTGATCCGGAAGGAAAGAAGACGAGTGCCGATGACTTTGCTATCTATGACCGACCATTCACTGTTTACTACAACGGTGAAATGACACTGGCTGATGGCCGTCGAATCGCGCTGCGACCAACTAAGATGACGGTTATTCAGCACGCTGTGGTAACCCGTTCTGCTGAAGACGGAGTTGATTTGAATCGTAAGCGGACAATTGCCTATAACCACATTAAGGAGCAGTCAGATTTCATTAAGTTAACGGTGCAAGATTTAACGCCAAAGGTAGCCGATGAAAAGCTTGTTGATTTTATTCATCGCATGGATGATGTTTTGGTATCCGCTAATCAGGCTTTAGAAAAGGCAGCTAGTGAAGAAGACGTATTCGTCGCTCAGGATGCAGCTGTTAAGAATATGCAGGAAATCCAAAAGTCAGTGATTACCCGTCAGGACTTGGACACTGCCATGCGTCGGGCAGCCCGTCAGCAGGGTGATCAGCAGATTAACGAAACAGCCTATAGTTATCGTTTGATGATTACGGACGCTAAAGATCTGACTGACAAGCAAAAAGAAGAGTACATCAAGTCGATTCAAGAGATTCAAGATGATACTTTGAAGAATTTAGCAGGTATTTACTTACACGCTGAAGAAGAGAGCGCTAAGCAGAGCTTGCAAGATTACTTAAACCAAATTGGTCAAGAAACCAATCAGGGATTGAACAAGATTCGTAACCTCTACCTTTCTCAAGAAGAGAAGGATAAGGCAATGACAGAATTGAAGGATGCGGCTGATGACCGCTTGGCTGAATTTAGGAAGGTTGACTTTGTTGATCCTGAAAGTTTGGCTGAACAGAGTGCCAAGGTTCATGCTCTCTTGAGTGATTACAGTCATTCAATTGACGAAAGTAAGAGCTATGACCAATTGCTTGCCGTGAAAGAAGAAGGAATCGCGGCCATTAAGAACGTTGCTTTGCCAGTACGTAATAATGATTACGATGAAGCGACGGCTGCTGATAAGGCTGCTGCAAAGCAGGCTTTGGCGAACGCTCTGCAATTGAAGAAGGAAAAGTTTGCTGCCATTGAGCATGTTGACAAGGATTCTTTGAACCGGCAAGATGCCCGCCTGGATGCGGTTGTTGACGTAGCCAACCAGTCGATTGATTCTTCCAAGACAAAGGGTGAAGTGAAGTCAGCTTTGAGATATGGATTGTCTACTTTAGACACAGTGGCTGAACCAGAATTAGAGTTAGCTTACCAGCCAGTTTCTGATATTGATCGTCAAAACGCTCGTGATGCCATTGATTCTTCGGCAAAGAACCGTTTGAATGCCATGAAGAAGATTGAGCACGTTGACGCTAAATCACTTAAGGAACAGGGTAATCTGTTGGAGATGATTGTGAACGATGCGATGGCAGAAATTAATGCTGCACAAAATAAGCAAGCACTTCGTGATGCGTTAACTGATGGGCTTTCTAAGATTGAAAGTCTCGCTGACCCTAAGAAGGAAGCTGCCTATCAAAAGCCAACGGTTGCTGATCGTGAAGAAGCTAAGAATGCCATGAAGCAGGCGGGTGAAGAAAAGAAACGCTTCTTTGAAGATATTGATGGCGTTGATCCTGATAGTCTAAAGGAAACAGAACAAAGTGTTGACCGGATTGTCAACGAGGCTGATACAGCCATTGACCAAGCCGATACTTTGGCAGATGTTGATAAGGCCTATCGTGACGGATTGAAGGCACTGGATAACTTACCAATGCCAAAGGTTATCTTTGAAAATGAAAAGGCAACGGATGAAGACCGTCAGCACGCTGCTGAAAAGCTTCATCAAGTAGCGACGAATAAACAAGAGAGCTTTAACCAAATTGAACACGTTGACCAGAATTCTTTGAAGCAACAGAGTCAATTGATTGAGAAAAACCTTTCCAGCGGATTAGAAAGCTTCAAGTCAGCAGTGACAAAGGGCGACCTCGCCAAGGCTTTGCAAGAGGCGATGGCCGCAATTGAAAACATTGCTGCACCAAGCCTTGAAGATGATTATCAGCCGGCTACGAGTGATGATAAGTTGTCCGCTCAAAAGCAACTGGAAGAAGCATCAGCTAAGCGTAAGAGGGCGATGGCGGCCATTGAAAACGTTGACCCAACTTCATTAGCTAACCAGCAAAAGATTGTCGGTCAAGTTCTCATGGACTATTTAGGGCAGATTACCTCTGCTCAGCTTCGTAAGGATGTTGCAGCTGTTTTGGATAACGGATTAAAGACAATCCAAGCGGTTGCGGACCCTGTTGTGGGAGAAGATTACCAGCCAGCTAGTGCAGAAAAGAAGGATGCAGCCAAGCGTCAGCTTGAGCAAGCTAAGCAAGAGAAGGAACGAATCTTCAATTCAATCGAGCATGTTGATCCAACGAGCTTGAAGAACCAAACCCATCAATTAGAAGTAATCGCTGAAAGTGGCTACCATGCCATTGATGAAGCGAAGACAAATGGGGATGTGAACCGTGAATTGAACGAGCACCTTCTTTCGATTAGTCAGGTGCTTGATCCAATGGTTTTGCCAGAGTATCAGCCGGCCAATGAGATGGTTAAGAACCTAGCTAAGCAAACGTTGACGACCGCCAAGGAAGGGCGTGAAAGCGCCTTTAAGGCAATTGGCCATGTTGACCAATCCGATTTAGGACGCCGTGTTTCAGAACTGGAAGAGACGTTAAAGAATGCTTTGTCTGGCCTTGATCAAGCTAAAATGAACGGACAAGTAAAGCAAGTGCTGTCTGATGGGTTGCAAGCGATTAGTGCCGTCTTGGAGCCAGGACTTGAAACGGACTATCAACCGGTAACAGACCAAGACCGTAATGAAGCGGTGGTCCTTGTTGAAAGAGCTTCAGACCATAAGCAGAAGGACTTTGAACAAATTGCCCATGTTGACCAAAAGAGCTTACAGCAACAAAAAGAAGCCGTTATTAACCAGCTTTCATGGGCTAAGTCAGCCATTCAACAGGCAAGCGTACAAGCCGAATTAAGGAATGCCGTTCAAGAAGGACTTGCTCGAATCGCAGCGGTTGCTGAACCAGTTTTGGAAAAGGCTTATCAACCTGCTAAGCCAGAGTCGAAGGACCAGGCGAAGAAGCAGTTGGATGAAGCGGCCGATAAGAAAAAGAAGGGCTTCTCCGATATTGACGGTGTTAATCCTGACTCTGAAAAGAAACAAGATAAAGCAGTTGATGACGCTGTAAATAAGGGGAAGAAGGCGATTAATCAAGCTGAGAAGGAAGGAGAGGTTGATGATGCCTTCCGTAAGGCTCTCAGTGATATTGACCATATTGATAACCCTGAAGTTCAAGAAGAGCGTAAGACAGCGAATGCTGAAGACCGTCAAAAGGCTAAGAAGACACTGTCAGATCGAGCTGATGAAATTAAGAAGGCCTTTGCGGGTATTGAGCACGTTGATCAATTAAGCTTGAATGAACAGCAGAGCCTAGTTGAACGTGAAAGAGCGGTCGGCGAAACAACAATTGATTCTGCTAAGACTAAGGGTGACGTGCAGTCTGTTTTGCACCAGGCTTTAGATAAGATGAATCAAATTAGTCAACCAAGTTTGGAGGCCGCTTTCCAGCCGGCTAGTTTGGATGACAAGAAGCGTGCAACTGCTCTTCTTTATCAAGCGGCTGACCAGCGTGTTAAGCGATTTGAAGAAATCGACCATGTTGACCCCGTTAGTTTGAAGAAGCAAAGCGAAGAAGTTCGTACGATTGAAAGTAAGGCAGCCGATGATATTCAAGCATCTTCAACCCGTGGAAGTGTTGATCAAACATTATCATTGGCAATTCAGTCAATTAATTCTGTGAAGGAGCCGGCTTTATTAGCAGGATTTGAACCTATTACCCCTGATGATAAAAGAGCGGCAACTAGTCAAGTTGTTGTTGCCGGTCGAACAAAGAAGGAGGAGTTTACACTGATTCCTTACGTTGACCAGGGTTCATTAAAGCAACAAATGGACCGCGTCGATGCCATTGTGGATAAGGCCACGGCTGATATTAATAACGCAACAACTCGAAATGAGTTGGACGGTCTCATTAGCAAGGCCGTGATGGATATTTCTCAGGTTCCGGCCCCAAAGGCAAAGCCATCTGATCAGCCACCTAGTCAGGAAATGAAGGACATTTACAAGGAAATGCTTCAACGCTATGCTGATGAAAAGAAGCAGAAGTTTGAGGCGATTGAACACGTTAGCCAAGTTAGTCTTAAGGAAGAACTTGAAATTATGCAGGACATTTTGACTAAGGGACAGAATGCCATTCAAAATGCCGATACAAATTGGTTTGTTATTTTCCAGTACCGTCAATACATCGGTTTGATTGATACGGTGCCAACTCCCGAATTGGAGTATGATTACCAGCCACCAACAAGCTTGGATATTAAGGCGGCTACAAACCGTTTGACTTGGGATGGGGATAACCGAAAGTATATCTTTAATCATATGGCACGAGTGAACCCTGATAGTTTGGCCCAACGAAAGGCCGAAGTTGACCAACTGGTTAAGGAACGAATCCCATTGTTTAGTCAAGCAAAGACCCATTTGGAATTAAACGCTATCGTTACGAAGGCCGTTCAAGACCTGTATGACATTCCATTCCCAGATGTTTTGCCAAAGGACGATCATCCAAGTAAGGAAGAAATCGCAATGGCTATTTCATCTCTAGAAAAGGCAGCAGAAAGTAAGCGTGCTGACTTTGAATCGATTGCTCACGTAGATGCTCAGTCATTAGACCGTCAAATTAAGGTTCTGACAGATACGTTGAGAAAGCAGAAGTCGATTATTCAAGATAGTCCAACACAGTCTGACCTTCAAAAGAACTTGGTTGATGCTTTGTCTGCTATTCAAGCGGTGGCCCGTCCAGATGTTGAGGATGGTTACCAGCCATTAACGGATGCTGAAAAGCAACAGGCCGTTTCCGAACTTGAAAAGCTGGTCAATGAACGGACTGATGAATTTGAACATCTACTTGGTGTTGATCCAGATTCACTGGCCAAGCAAAAGCAACGTTTGCAGGATGTACTTAGCCGTGTGAAATCAACCATTATGGCATTGGCCCAACGACAAGAATTGGACCCTGCAATGAAGGTTGCACGTGCTGAAATTCAGGCGGTTGAAAAGCCAGAATTAAGTCGCGATTATCAGACTCCAAGTCAGCAGGATCGTGATCAGGCTGTCGAACAGTTGAAGCGTGTGGCTGAAACAAAGAAGTCCGATTTTGACCAGATTATTGGTACTCAAAGTGATTCATTAACTGCTCAAAAGCTTGAAGTGGACCAGACGGTTCTTCTATACCAAGACAAGATTGCTGGGGCACAAACCATTGCTGGTTTGAACCAAGTACTTTTGGCGGGTGAAGAGGCTATCAATCACGTGGAATCACCAAAGTTGGACCGGGATCATCGTCCGGTAACAGCAAAGGACCTTGCGGAAGCTAAGGAAGCTGTAAGACAAGCTGGTGATGACAAGAAACAATCATTCGATAAGATTAGTCACGTTGACCCAGAGAGTTTGAATCGTCAGAAGCAAAAGGTTGATAAAATCATCAACGATAATCAGTCCGCTTTGGATGGCTCAAAGACGCTGGGTGAGTTAACACGAGTTAAGAATGTCATTATCTTTGTTATCCAAGCTGTTGACGACCCTGACCGTTTGCCAGTAGTCAATGACGACAAGGAAAAGGCAAAGGCTGAGGTAGAGCAAGCAGCTAAGGAAAAGAAGGCTGCCATTGATGCGGTTCCAAACGCTAACGCAGGCGAACGAGACGAAATTGAAAAAGATCTCGCAGCCATTGTTGATGAGGCCGATGCAAAGATCGATGTGGCTGATACACACGACAAGATTGACGCTGCAGTAGCGGAAGCCTTGGATAAGATTGCCCAACTACCATTACCAAAGTCTGGTGATAATCCATCAGGAGGCGGTGATAACGACAACGGCGGTGGTGATAATCCAGATAACCGTGGAGGTAATGATGACGATAACGGTGGGAACCACTCCGGTGGTTCAGACGCCGATGCCGACGCTGCAAGAAGAGCAGCCGAGGATGCTGAACGTGCTAAGCGCGAAGCCGAATTGGCCGCTCTTGAAGCAATGAAGAAGCGCGGTGGCGCTGATTCATCTGCTGCTTCACCTGCAACTGCTAAGCAGGATAAGGTGAGTGGTAACCGTGTCATCGTTGCACTTTCAGCTATGGCAGCAGCGACAATCGGATTTATCACAACAGGTCGTAAGCATAAATAGTTGAAAATAGTTAAATAATGCCAGGAAGTCTAGTTCAATTTGAACTAGGCTTTTTGTCATTGAAATCTTTGTGCTATAATATTCTTCTGATGATTGAGAGAAAGGAGCCGCACGTTTGATTCATTGAACGTGCAAACAAAGAATATGCCAGCAGTATACATGCGGCGGGCCAAGGCTCGCGACATTGACGCCATTGTCGAGATTTTACAAACGGCCAAAGCTTATTTGAAGGAACAAGGATTGGATCAGTGGCAGGGAGAATACCCTAACGCTGATACCATTCAGACCGATATGGATAAGCACCAAGCCTTTGTGTTGATGGTTGATAACCAAGTTGCAGGATATGCAGCTGCCTTCGAAGGTGAAGACCCACTTTACACTGCCTTGGAAGACGGTTCATGGTTGAAGGAGGGACATGACTATGCCTCACTTCACCGTGTTGCCATGTCAGATAAGTTCCGTGGACAACGTTTAACACCACGTTTCATCACTGCCTTGATTTCATACTTCTATGCACAAGGTGCACGTGATTTCCGAATCGATACGCACCCTGGCAACTTGCCAATGCAAAAGGTTATTAAGAACAATGGCTTTGAGCAACGTGGAACGGTTCACATGCAAGAAGCACCTCACGTTTCAACAGCACGTTGGGCTTACCAATTGTTGATTGAAGACGAAACTGAAGCTTAAGTTTAATCAAAAAGTCCTTTAGGAAGATTCCTAAAGGACTTTTTTGTGCTTACTTTATTAGTCTAAAGATGAGTTATTGAGAATATTAGATTTTAGTCTTGATTTAACACCTGCCAGGCAAGCTGGTGGGGGCCCTTGTTCTTGTTATCTGGAATCCAGATAAAGAAAACCATGTCAAGGTTGGGGAGCAGTCCAAGAATTTCATCGACCTCTTTTTGGTAGTGTTTGGCGTACTGCTTTTGAAGGGAAGTGACTAGAATTTCGGAATCAGACTGAATTTGGATGATTTCATTGTCATTTAATTCCGCTTGCACCTGTTTGAGTCCCCAAATGAGGGCCTGAAACTCAGCCTCGTGGTTACTTTCGCAGTGTTTTAATGAACTTTTGAGTGGAATTTGCTCTTTATTTTTAACAAAAACAATGCCGGCAGCGCTTTCTTTTGTTGATTGTCGAAAAGCAGCGTCTGTTTGGATTTGAATCATGCGATTTCCTCCTCATATTTACCAGTCTTACAATAACAGAAGCGGTTATAAAATGGTAAAATAGATACAGTATCTTTCACTTTAAGGAGTTATCATGACGAAAATTAAAGCATATTATCAGCCGGCCTCTGATTGGGCCGCAATTTGCTGGTTAATTTGGGGCTGCTTTCTTGCTGTTAGTCCTATTTGGGCGTCAGAACTCTTTTATAAAGTCAATGGTCTATGGCTGGCTTATACCGTTTTCATTGTTTTGGTTGGGATTTACCGCTTTGGAATGCGCCGGCTTGTTTTTGATAAGAAATACATACAGATTCTACAGTTGCGTTTCTGGAAAATGAAGATTATCGAACTTGGTGAAGAAGGTCAATCAGTAAAGGTTGATGGCCGAACATTAACGATTCAAGACGAAGACGGCAAAGAAAAACGTTACCGTTTGACACGACGGGCATGCCGGAAAATAAAGGATGAACTGAATGAGCAACAGTAAGCAAATCACAATTAAAGAGGGTGGCAAGCGTTTGGATGCCGCTTTAGTCAACGCTGGCCTCGAACATTCGCGCTCGACTTTGGCAGCTTGGATTAAAGAAGGGGCTATCCTAGTTAACGGAAAGCAAGTGAAGTCCTCTTACAAAGCAAAGGCTGGCGACGAAGTCTTCATTACGGTTCCCGAAACAAAGGAAACGGCTATCGAAGCAGAGAACATTCCGCTTGATATTGTCTATGAAGACGATGATTTAATTGTCGTTAATAAGCCACAGGGAATGGTTGTTCACCCAGCTGCAGGACACGCTACTGGAACCTTGGTGAATGCCTTGCTTTACCATGCACCACTCTCAACGATTAACGGGGAGTTCCGGCCAGGAATTGTCCACCGTATTGACCGAGATACGTCGGGCTTGCTAATGGTGGCCAAGAATGACAAGGCCCACCAAGCATTGGCAGCAGAATTGAAGGCCCACAAGACCGAGCGTTATTACTATGCTTTGGTTCGTGGCGAATTCAAGGAAGACAAGGGAACGGTGGATGCACCAATTGGTCGCCATCCAAAGGACCGTAAGAAGCAAGCGGTCATCCCTGGCGGACGCGATGCCGTGACTCACTTTGAAGTCTTGGAACGCTTCAACGGTTATACGCTTTTGAAGCTAGCCCTGGAAACTGGACGGACACATCAAATCCGTGTGCACATGCAATACATTGGACACCCGGTTGTTGGCGATCCAACCTATGGCCACCAGCAGGTGATGGCGGATATAAAGCTAAAAGGTCAGTTATTGCACGCCAAAACCTTGGTCTTAACACAGCCAAACACGGGCGAAAAGATGACTTTTGACTCAGAGTTACCTGAGTCTTTCAAACGAGTATTAAAAGCTTTAAAAGAAGAATGATTAAGTAAGTATACATATAAAAAAGGAGTGAAAGATGGTTAACAAAATTGTTTTAGACCAAGCTTCCATGCAACGAGCACTAACGCGAATTACCTATGAAATTTTGGAGCACAACAAGGGTGGCCAAAACTTGATTTTGGTTGGTGTGAAAACCCGTGGTGAGTATTTGGCACACCGCATTGCTGACCGTTTGGAACAACTGGAAGGCGTTCAGATTCCGGTGATGGCCATTGATATTTCAGACTACCGTGATGATCGGTTGAGCAACCACACGAAGTTAGGTTTGGATGAAGATGACCGCGTCAACATTATCGATAAGAACATTGTTCTTGTCGACGACGTACTCTTTACCGGTCGTACAACACGTGCGGCCTTGGACGCTTTGATTCAAATTGGTCGTCCAAAGACGATTTCATTGGCAGTTCTGATTGACCGTGGTCACCGCGAATTGCCAATTCGTGCGGACTTTGTTGGAAAGAACATTCCAACTGCTCAAAACGAAAAGATTCAAGTGCGAGTGAAGGAAATTGATGACGTGGACGAGGTTGAAATCGTTCACTAATTCACCGAACTTGCTGTGATAAAACAGGGGACACAATGGAACGACATCTCATTCTAGAAGACGGGACAGTTTTTTCAGGCCAGGGATTCGGTGCGCCAGCAACGACCTTTGGTGAAATTATTTTTGATACGGCAACCTCTGGTTACCAGGAAACAATCACCAACCCAATTTACGATGGGCAGATGATTGTTTTTGCCATGCCCGTTGTTGGTGCCGATGGAATTCACGCGGAAGCCTATGAATCCATTAACCCTAAGATTCGCGGGATGATTGTCCACGACTTGGCTGAGGTTTCCACTAACCGTCAGCGTCGAATGAATTTGGACCGTTTCTTGAAACAGCATAATATTCCTGGTCTTTACCAGGTGGACACCCGTAAATTGATTCGTCATTTACGAGAGACTGGTTCACAAAAGGCAACCATCGTGGATGTTGTCGATGACCACGCTCGTGATCAGCTACAGGCGACGGTTTTGACGAACAAGCAGGTGCAGAATACGGCGACAACGAAGGCCTATTCCAATCCAGGCCGCGGCTTTCACATTGTTGTGATTGATTTTGGTTTGAAAAACGGGATTCTACGAGTTCTTGGCGACTACGATGCCAACGTAACGGTGCTGCCTTATACGACTTCGGTTGACGAGGTGTTGACTCTGGATCCAGACGGTATCATCTTGTCGACGGGACCAGGAAACCCCGAGGACCTACCGGAGTCAGTTTTGACTTTGATTCGCGTTTTGCAGTCGAAGGTGCCAATGCTTGGTATCGGTTTGGGGCACGAGCTCTTTGCACTGGCAAACAACTCGGAGTTGACGACTTTGCCAGCTGAATACCACGGGATGAACCATCCTATTCAGGAAATTATTTCGCAAGAAATGATTTATGCCCGACAGGGACGTGGATACGTGGTCGACCCTGACGCCTTGGACACAAAGAAGCTTTTCGTAACCCACCGGGATATGGTGGATAACTCGATTCAAGGTTTGCGCCACCGTGACTTTCCGGCCTTTTCGGTACAGTTTTTCCCCGACGGGGCACCTGGACCACTGGAAGCAAAGCGTGTTTTTGCGGACTTCTTCGAAACGGTAGTAGATTATGTACAAAAGAACAACTGATGAAAATTTAAAGCGCATCCTGTTCTTGGGTGCTGGTGAAACTGACTTTGGTATGCAGGGTGAGAACGATGCGGCCATTTACCAGGTTTTGCCCATTTTAAAGTCGCAGGGATACCGTCTCTTTTTGGTGGATGATAATCCTTATTCGATGGCTTTGGAATCCTCTGAGGCGGAGACCATTGTTTCGACGCTGACGGTTCAAAACATTAAGTCCATTATTAAGGAAAAGCAGATTGATGCGGTCTTTCCTGGATTTGCTGGAATTCGTGGTATACGTCTTTGGCAGCAAATTATCTCGGAATGGCGTGAAACGGATGGCGCCCGGCCAGTTGGTTTGGGAATGCCCGATTCAACCGTTGAATTGTTAAACGATTCAGCGGCGCTTTTTGAGCGTTTGGAGTCTGCTGGGCTGTCCATGCCACGGGCAACGATTGTCCGCAACCAGACGGAAGCTAATGAATTATTGCGTGATTTGGAGTTGCCATTGTTGGTGCGTGCACACAACCCAGCAGCCGGGACGACACGTAAAATCGTACGGCGTTTGGATGACTTTGAAGATACCATTGACCAGGTGATGAGCCAGTCTTTGACTGGGGAAGTGGTGATTTCCAAGGCCATTAACGGGTTGAAGGAAATTTCCATTCTCGTTCTTCGTGATACTAATGGAAACTGTATGCAGGTGGGAGCGACCGAGGATATGGATCCGGTCGGAATTCACACGGCGGATTCACTTTCCGTGGCACCGGTACTAACCATTTCGGATCAGGTCCTTCAAGAAATGCGCTCACAGGCCTTCTTAGTGGCTAACATTTTGAATATTCAAGGACCGGTTCATGTTCAATTGGCTTTGAACGAAAAAACCAACCAGCTTTATATTATTAAAGTCTCACCATACTTGGATAATTTGACTAATCGCATGGCTCTGATGACTGGTTATCCGGTTATGCTTGTGGCTGCTCAATTAGCGGCTGGCCGTGCTATTCAAGACGTTGAATTACCTGATTCTTACCATGCCAAAACGGCCATGATGGAACCCGTAATGGACCACATTGTCGTTAAGCTGCCCGTTTTCTCCTTTGGCGATTTGAAGGCTGCTGGGGTCGAAGTGAACAGGCAGCTGAATTCAATTCAAAAGTCGGTTGGGTCAGCCCTTGGTTTTGGCCGAACCTTTACCGAGGCCATGGAAAAGGCGATTCGTGCGGCCCACTTTAACAACCGCTCCTTCTCACCAAAGTATATGAAGAACGTATCGGATGATGAGTTGATTCAGCAGTTGATTCACCCCCACGATAACCGTGTACTTCTACTTGTCGAAGCGCTTCGACGGGGCTATGAAGTGGATGAATTAGCCGAATTGACTAAGATCGATGAATTCTACTTCTATCAATTGAAGCAGTTGTTGAAGATTGAGAGTCAAATCGTTGATGGCGAAGCCAGCCAGGAAATGCTTTCCGTTGCCAAGCAGTCTGGCCTTTCAGATGGTTTGTTAGCACGATTTTGGCAGACGGACTTCCAGTCTATCCGTGCCTTGGCGAAGCAGTCCGGTGTCGTGCCAACCTATAAGGCTCTGGAACCATCAGCCGGTGAGTTCCCAGAAAACGCCCACCAGTTCTTTGCGACTTTTGAAGAGGAAAATGAGTCCGAGCCTGTTTCAGATAAGTCGATTTTGCTTGTTGGAGCAGGGGCCTTTCGAATGGGGGATGGCGCTGCCGCTGGTTATGTGACTTCGGTTGTTTTGTCCGAGTTGCGGAAGTTAGGCTATAAGACAGTCATCATGAACAACAATGCGGCCGACGCTTCTTTGTTGCCACACTTGTCTGATAAGCAGTATTTGGAACCCTTGGAAGTTTCTGATGTGATGGCCGTTGTTGACCAGGAGCATCCGGAAGCTATCGTGGTAACTGGTAACCGACGGAAGTTGATTGAGGCCTTGGTAGCCCTAGGGCAAAAAGTCATTGTGCTACCAAAGGAAAAGCATCAGCCAGCTGGTCCTGAAAAGGACGAATCCGAGTTTGCCTTGAACATTTTCTATGATGGCGAACAGGCCTATCCGCTAGTGCTGACTCAGCACCAGGAAGGTGAAGTTCGTTTGATTGATCAGGACGTTTTCGATGCTGATTTATCCGGTATCAAATTGCCTTACTCTGGTGTTTATCAATTAATTTGGCGGGAGAAACGTACTGATTGGCCTGCGGAAGTATCATTACCTAATTTTGCTGTGGACACTTGGCTACGGCCAATGCCATTTGGTGAAATTGCCTTTCTTTCGAAGATTCTGCAATTGTCTTTGATTCGTTTGGTTGTCCGTTCTTGGAAGGGCGGCTTGGACGGGAGCGATTTGGAAGCTCTGGTTGCTCACATGCCAGCTTTGCGTGGATCGGACTTTGCCATGGTATCTGACCGAACGGACTTTGACCTGCACTTGAAGCCGGATTCGCCAATCGATTCGACCCGTTTTGAAATGGGTGCAAAGATGATTCGCTTACAGGAGAATTAAGATGGCAAAGGGAAAGTACGACACGGTGATTTTATACGGCCAGCCATTAACGGAAGATGCCTCTGGTAAGCTTTACGTTGCTGAGGGGGAGAAAGAACACCCTTGGCGGATTGGAAAGCATACCAAGGGGAAGTTAATTGGGCCTGGTCAGGTTTTCTTGACCGAGCAGAATCAAAAGGTTCGTTTGGCTAAAACAGCACCACTATCCTTCAAGGACCGCCATGACTATCAGCCAATGGGCCGTTTCACCAAGGATGTTTTAGACTAAGGTCTAGAAAAAAAGATAATATTCATTCAAAAGTCCTAGAAATCTTCTAGGACTTTTTTAGTACAGTCTTTTGAAAAGTGCTCGGGCTCTTGTATAATAATGATACGAACACCTGTTTGGAAGGAGCGGAGCTATGCTGTCATTTATTCACGCGGGGGATGTCCACTTGGGCAATCCTTTTACTGGTTTATCAAAGAATTTACCTAAAGCTTTTCAAGATGCAGTGGCAGATGCTGGCTACGTGGCCTTTGACCGTTTGATTCAAGAAGCGATTCAGCAGCAAGTGGACTTCGTGCTCTTTCCGGGGGACCTCATGCATGGTGCTGGCCAGACGGCCCGTCTACAGGCCACACTGGTGAAGGGCTTTCTAGCGCTGAAAGAGGCGGGAATCCAGGTCGTACTTTCCTTTGGGAACCATGATTATCAGGCCTATGAAGGGGTTAAGAACGCTTGGCCTGATAATGTATACGTTTTTGGCCAGGAAGTTCAAGAAAAGATTTTGATGACTCGCACAGGTGAGCGGGTGGCCTTTGTTGGCTTTTCCTATCGTGACCGTTCAGAGCGACGGGACCGCCTAGTGGACTTTCCAGTTCGAAACGAATCGATTGATTATGAAGTGGGCCTATACCATGGGGCCGTTGGCCAGGTTGGGGATGATTACGCCGCCTTTTCAATTGAGGAAATGTTGCAGAAGAATTATGACTACTGGGCTCTCGGACACATCCATATTCGAGAAGTGCTGCATGAACACCCAGTCATTGCTTATTCAGGTAATTTACAGGGACTGAATCGCAAGGAAACAGGGCCAAAGGGGGCACTCTTAGTGCGGGATAGTGGACAAGGTTTGGAGCCCACTTTCCTAAGCTTAGCACCGGTTCGCTTTGAAACCCTTGAAATGACGGATTGCCGGTCTTTTCTTGATTTCATTGGGCAGTTAAAGCAAGTGGAGTTTGATTCTACGACGTTGCTATCTATCGAATTAAATGGTGATATTCCAGCCGAAATGCAAGCTGATCAAGCGGACGGCCGCTTACTCGATAAGGTGCAGTTAGCACTACCAGAGAGCGGAAAAGTTTGGCCAATTCATATTGCTTTGTCCCATAAACAGAAGTTAGTGAAACCAGCCTTTGCACAAATGGATTTTGATCAGGCTATTCGACAAACCATCGAGGGGCAACCTTTGACGGCCAATTTGTCCGATGAAGTGCCTCTTCCAATTCGTGATTATTTTACTAGTAAAGAAGGGCAGCAGGCCGTTCAGGAAGCGTTGGAAGAACTATTTTCTGAAGGAGGGGAATCATGAGAATTGAATCAATTCATATTTCTGGCTTTGGAAAATGGTCGGACGTGACCTTTGATTTTAATGACCAATGGCAGGTGGTTTTCGGTCCAAATGAAGCTGGGAAAACGACTGTTAAAGCCTTTATTTTAGGTGTTCTCTTTGGTTTTCCTAAGGGACGAAAGGCTGGGAACCAGTTGTACGTTCCCCGTTCTGGTGCACAGTATGGTGGTTCTCTGGTACTATCTACTAAAAAGGGACGCTATCGGGTCGAACGACTGGGACGCACTAAGTCGACTTTGACTGTGACCGCCCTTGATACTGGACTTGAAATGCCTAATCCTGAAAAGTGGTTGGCAGATTTAATTGCGCCCCTAGAAGAAAGTGACTTTCGACAAGTTTATTCTTTTGACGAGTCAGAATTGGGTGCGGTAGCGGAATTGACCGCTGACGACTTTGACCAGGTTTTGCTCTCCTATACCCGCCCTCAGGCCCAGCGTTTTTTGAAATGGGCCGGTGATAGAGAGGAAGAGGGGCAGGCACTGTTTGCTCAAGGAAAGAACGGGAAGCGGCCACTGAATTTGGCTAACCGTGAGTACCAGAAGCTGTTGGCGGAAAGGCCGGCGGAGCAGGAGAAATACAGCCGCTACCAAGAGTTACTGGCCAATCAAGAGGCTTTGGATGAAGAGCTGAATCGCTCCCGAACAAAAGAGCAGTCTCTGTTGAAAAAGTTGAGTGATCAGGAAAGTTTAACAAAGGCCTGGCCCTTGTTTGAACAAGCTGTGAAGCTTAAAGCAGATGCTGGTTCAAAGAAAGTCAATCAGCAGGTTCAACTGGAAACGGTTCAAGAGGTCCAACGGTTAGAGCAGACTGGTAACTGGCTGTTTGAACAGCAGCAGGCTAATCAGAAAGAAATCGACAAACTGCGAGCTCTTTTGGCGCAGCCCCAGGAAAAGGATCAGGGGCAGGTGATGGTTAACGATTCCCTTAATCAGCTGCTGAATATCCAAATAAAGAAGCAGGGGTTAGTTCAACAGCTGACGAATTTTGCTGCTCAGTTTGACCATGGATTGCCCAAGGCACTCTCAAAACGCGAACAGTCTG
Organism: Fructobacillus durionis; assembly: GCF_900112405.1. GTDB lineage: Bacteria > Bacillota > Bacilli > Lactobacillales > Lactobacillaceae > Fructobacillus > Fructobacillus durionis. Next base: position 311,425 of record NZ_FOLI01000001.1, read on the forward strand.
AACTGGCGTCTTCATCAGTGATGACAACCACTTTGGGCGGGATAGCCCTCGTGTTAGCAATCGTCATTGTGGCAGTTGTTTCTGCACCGCTTGGTTTGGGGATTGGAATTGTTGCTGCCATTCTGTTAGCGAAGGCCTACCGAGACTTTCAGGCACGGCAGTTAATTGCCGAACGCTATCAACCCTTTAATATGGCGGAGGCAATTGAGAAACAGGAAGCTGTTGCCCTTGCTTGGCAACAGCAAGCCCAGCTTCAGTCCTTAGACCAAGAGGCGGAGTTAGCTAAAAAGCAACTAGCCGATAACCTAGTTCACTATCAGATAGTTGATGGCGAAAAGCTGGCTACTTGGTCAACTGAGCAGTTAGTTGACTGGACTCGAAAGTGGTTGCAGAGTCAGGAGAGTACTGATACCGAAAGTACTAGTCGACGTTTGAACGAACTGCTAACGACTGGTCAGACACTGGCAAAGAAGATTGATGATCAAAAGCAAGCTTTAAGCCAGATACTATCAGAGTATGGGGTAAGAGAATTAAAAGACTTCTATCAATTGGTGAATGAGGAGAAGGCGGATGAAGCTACCCGGGAGAAGGGGCAGTTAATCCATGAGCAGCTTGGCCAAGAGCGATACGAACAGCTACTTTCTCTCTTTCAAGAACATGGGGCGGAAAGTTTTGCTCGGCTTGAAGATGAACTAAAAAGGCTACGCCAGGACTTACAAGCGATTCGTGAAGATGAGCGTGGTCAACAACAGCAGTTGGCTAATCAGCAGTCTGAGATGAAGCAATTGACTGCTGATGGCGGATTAGCGCAGTTAGAGCAAAAACTCGCTAACCAAGAGAGCGATTTGAAAGCAGATTATACCCGTTATTTAGCCAAGGTTTTGGCCAAGTCTGTTGTGAACCAGGCTTTCCTGGGACAGGAAGATTCCTTATCTAAGAAAGTCTTAGAGCAGGCTTCGGCTTATATGGCCCAATTAACGAAGGGCCGTTACCAAGAGCTAGAGTTGGAAAAGGGCCGTTTATTCTCGACTGAGGATTCTAACGAATCTGATTCAAAGCGGACCTTTCAAACGGCCGAGTTATCTTCTGGAACAAGAGACTTACTGTTTTTGTCACTCCGTTTAGCGCTAGCAAGTACCCTTCATGCAGAAGAGCCTTTGCCCATACTAATTGATGATGCACTGGTTCACCTTGATGAAGAACGGCGGGAAGCGACTTTGGCACTGCTACAGGAAGTAGCCCTTGATCAACAGATTCTTTTTTGGACCTTTGATGAAAAGTTGAATACCGGTCAAGCGATTAATTTATTAGAGTATTAAAAAAGCAGTTCGATTAAGATAATCGAACCGCTTTTTATTTTGTTTCATTAACTTGCAGTGTAGTAGCCAGAAAGGGCAGACTTCAAATCAGAATCCTTTACATTGACATTTGCCTTCTTGAGCAACTTACCAATGATTTTCTTCATGGCATCCTGGTTGTTGGTATCGTTGATAAAGTCGTTGGTTAACTTATCCTTCAACTTTTGTTCAACCTTTGATTGCGCTGGCTTATCGGCCATTGAATCGGTACGGACAACGTAGTAAGTTCCGTTAGAACCCTTAACAGGCGCGGAAGAGTAGACGCCGTTATCCTGGTTGAAGGCAGCCTTTCGAATCTCTGAATCAACGTTGGTGTTGGTTGAATCAAAGGCGGCCATTTGACCAGTTCCAGAAACCGCTGAGTTGGTCTGTGAATACTGCTTGTAAACGTCGTCCCATGATTCGCCAGAATCCAAGGCGTCGATGGCTGCCTGTGCATCATCTTCGCTCTTAGCCGAAATCAAGGAAATCTTGGTATCGGGTACGTAGTTCTCGTAGGCTTCTTTTAATTTATCGGCTGAGATGGTGTAGTTGGCTTTGACGGCAGCTTGCATGACTTGCTTATCACGGAGTGATTGCTTGTACTGCTTCTCGGTCATACCTGACTGTGAAAGGTACTGCTTGAACTTGCTGTCACCGTATTGGGCGCGAAGCGTGTTGTACTGTGTGTTGACTGATGAAGCGGTCACTTCCTTACCGTATTTCTTGTCTAATACCTTGTTAATAACCATTTGGGCAAAGACTTGACGGCCGGCGGATGATTGTTTCACTTCATCGTAGTATTCAGACTGTGTGATTTTTCCGTTATCGGTCGTTACCAAAGTCTTGCTTCCGCTAACAGCTAAGTAGGTTAGTCCTGAAACGAAGGCAAGGGCAATGACCACCCAGATTATTTTACGATGCATGTGGGTCGGTCCTTTCTTGTTTATGATAATTCAAACGCTTTTCGTATCGAGCTGTTTGAATTACTTCTTGTGCTTAGCTAAAGTCTCGTTAATACGATCAATTTGAGCCTGGTTCTTAAAGGTGAAACGTTTAACGTCGCGTTCTATTTCGGCAACGTCTTTTTTGCTACCTTCTACCGCTTTTTTTAAGACAGCCGTTTGAAATTTAGCACGCTTTTGTAGGGTGTTAATTTCCTTAAAACGGGCAATCATACGTTTAATTCCTGTCATTGCCATTAAGATAACGCTTTCTTGATATCATCTGCAATTTCTTGGTAACGGGCTTCTGTATATTCAGAAGAATGATCAATCGTTGGCGCGAGTGTGTCGTTCAAGTTGTCATCGTCGTAACGTGGAATCAAGTGCCAGTGTGAGTGGATGACCGTTTGACCGGCTGAAACACCATTGTTTGAGCAGATGTTCATTCCTGTAATTTTAGGGTTGGTTGCGCGGATGGCACGGGCCAGCTTTGGTAAAGTCAACAAAACGTGTTCAGCTGTTGCTTCGTCATAATCAAAGATGTTATCCACGTGGTTTTTTGGCACTAAGAGGGTGTGCCCTGGTGTTACCTGTGAAATATCCAAGAAGGCCAAAACGTATTCGTCCTCATAGACCTTGTAGGAAGGGATTTCACCCGCAATAATCTTGTCAAAAATATCTGCCATTAGAAGCACTCCTTTATCGTTTTTTCTACTTATTATTATATCAAAGCGAATGACGCCTGGTATAATAAAGATATGGGATTAGAAATAAAGAACCTTTCTGCCGGCTATGCAGGCCAGGCAGTTGTTAAAAATTTAAGCTTTTCTGTCAAAGAAGGACAAATTGTTGGCCTGATTGGTCTGAATGGTGCTGGTAAGTCCACGACTTTGAAACAGGTCATTGGTTTAAAGCAACCACTGGCTGGTTCACTGTCGCTTGATGGCCAGACTTTGACGGCAAATCCAGCAGAATATAAGAGAAATTTGGCTTACATTCCAGAACAGCCAGTCCTATATGATGAATTGACACTTGACGAGCACTTACATCTTGTTTTGGCTGCTCATCAACAGGACGATGCCGCACACTGGGACAAGGTCCAGGAGTTATTAGCGCTTTTCCGCTTGGATGGGAAGGGGCACTGGTTGCCTCAGCACTTTTCAAAGGGGATGAAGCAGAAGGTGATGCTGGTGGCAGCTTTTGCATTGGACACACCGCTGCTTGTGATTGATGAGCCCTTCCTTGGTTTAGATGTTTTGGCCCAAAAGCAATTGATTACTTTAATGAAAGAGAAAGCAGACAATGGAACGGCGGTTTTGCTGACAACTCACTTGCTTGCTCAAGCTGCTGATTACGTCGATGACTTTGCACTTTTAGAAGACGGGGAAATGACTTATTTTGGGTCGGCTGAAGGTTTGGCAACATCACGGCAGTTAACGGTTGATCATTTGGATGATTTGTTCTCATGAGTTCAAAAAAGCAGAAAATTCAATTATCGAATCTTTATGAGATTCGAAGTGAACAAAAGCAGATTGAAACGACCCGTTACATGAAGCTCTTGTTCAACGATCACTTCTTGGTTTTCTTGATGATTGCTTTTGGAGCCCTTGTCTTGGCTTACCGCAATTTGCAGGGACAACCATTGACGCTCTTTGGAACTGGGGTCACTGCCTGGCAGGTATTGGCCGTTGTCTGGTTTGCCATGGGCCTATTTTTAGGACATCTTCAAACAAATCTGAAAGCAGCGGACCGCATTTTCATACTTGGAGCGGACCAGTACTTAATTAAGAATTACTTGCCCAAAGCCTACCATCGGTCACTCTTCGTTGGAATGGGGATTCAGCTGGTATTCTTTGTTTTGGCACTGCCAATACTAAAGGAAACGGGCTTAAAGAGCATCTGGCTTGTCGTCATTTTATTTCTTTTACTAGCGATGAAGTATGGTCATATTCGATATGAATATAATCAGGTACGTTTTAATCAATACAAGCAGGAGCCAACGGTTAACTGGGATTGGGCCATCAATCAGGCTGAACAGATGAATAATCGTCGTTACCGCTTCTTTGCACTCTTTGCTCAGGTTCCTGGACAGGGTGTTGTGATTAAGCGGCGGGCTTATCTTGATTCGCTTCTGAAGCAGGTATCCTTTTCAAAGAGTCCGATGAAGGCACTTGCAATACGGCAAATGATCCGAAATCAGTCGGCCTTAAATTTGATTGTAAGACAGTTCCTATTAGTGGCCGTTTTACTGTATACTATACGAAATCAGGCCTGGTATTTACAGGCTGCTTTGATGGTTGCTTTTCTTTACATTGCGAACCGTCAACTCTGGCCGGTTTTTGACCAGTCGGAGCGTGTTCTCTGGAACAACTTGCTGTCACCCAACCTGGCTGACAGACGAAAAAGCTTTAATGGTGCCGTTCAGACTTTCTTAATGTCCTTTGCCATCCTACTGGTTGCCTTGATTACTATCTTTTCTGGCATTCAGGCAGGGGGCGCGTCCTTACTGGCAAGCTTATTGATGCTTCTTATTTTTCAATCACAAACCACATCTAAAAAATAAAACAGTTTAGGAGAATTCTTATGCATTTACGTTCAAAACCATGGGCAAAGCCTTGGCTTGAGGAACATACTGACCTTGTTATCGACCAGACCCGTGCCCAGGAACAAAAAGGACACTGGCAGGACTTGTTCGATAAGGAACAACCAATTCACGTTGAAATTGGTTCTGGTAAGGGGCAGTTTATTTTGGGAATGGCTTTGGCTCATCCTGAAATTAACTACATCGGAATGGAAATTCAAGAGACTGCCGTTGCCATCGCGGCCCGTAAGTCTTTTGACCAAGTGGGTATCTTGCCTAACTTGCGTTACCTTTACGGAAACGGTTCCGGGGTTGAAACATACTTCGAAAAGGCTGAAATCCAGAAGATCTACTTGAACTTCTCCGATCCATGGCCAAAGACCCGTCACGAGGCCCGCCGTTTAACTTATAAGTCCTTCTTGGCATCTTATAAGGCAGTTTTGCCAGACGGTGGAGAAGTGGAATTTAAGACGGATAACCGTCACCTATTCGAGTACTCACTCGTTTCATTCATGAACTTCGGTATGCGTTGGACAGCCGAAGACTATACGATGGACTTGCATGCTGACGCCGATAAAGTCGAAGGCAATGTAAAGACCGAATACGAGGAAAAGTTCCTTGCAAAGGGTCAGCCAATCTATAAGATTAAGGCTCACTTTTAAAATAAAAAAGCAGCACTCAAATGAATGAGCGCTGCTTTTTTTGTTTGATTATTTGTCGTCTTCTCGCAAGAAGTTACGGGTGTTTCGGAAACCGTCGATGGCAAGTTTTGCTGAAAGCTGATCAGGGAAGCGTTGTACGTGAACGTTCACGATATCAGAGTTTGCAAAGAGTTCCACGCGGTGAACCAGGTAGTGGGGACTTGAGACGCCAAGTGAAAGAGAAATGACATCGCCGATTTGTGGACGAACGGGTAGTGAAATCTCAGTTTCAATACGGGCTGAAGCAACAATAAAGTTATATTTAACCATTGGAAAGCCTTTCAATATAATGTGTGTTTGATTATCTTTTAAGTGGGTTGATTCTAAAAGAATTAGACAATTCCATTGTATTGATTTTAGATGAAAAAGCAAACCGGAGTATACGAAAGTTATTGTAGTTTATCTAATAATGCATAGAAAAAAGGCCCAAACTAATCTAGCGGTTTGGACCTTTGATAGTGCGCTGAGGGGGAGTCGAACCCTCGACCTGCCGGGTAGAAACCGGCTGCTCTATCCAGCTGAGCTACCAGCGCATGTGTTAAAAACGAATACGTCTTATTTTAGCAAAAATGGGGTTAGAAAGCTAGAAAAGGGAATTGTTATTAAAAAGTTAATATACTGTTTTCATGTATCTGTATTGCAATTAAAATGATAAGAAAATTTCACTTGTTATCTGCCAAAATCCAGGATACTATTTTCTAGTAAAGGAGATTCAAATGCTTGCTTATTTTTACCTCGCTTTGGCGGTAATTGCTGAAACAACTGGGACCGCTCTAATTGGACAGACCAATGGTTTTACCAAAATCATCCCAACGGTTGTAACGTTGGGATGTTACGGTGTGTCCTTCTATTTGTTGGCGGTTGTTGTGAAGACAATTCCCGTGCATTTGGCGTACGCGATTTGGAGTGCCAGTGGTATACTAATCATTACCGCCTTGAGCGTGTTAATCTTTAAAGCAAGCTTGAATTGGCAAACGGTTCTGGGGTTGACTTTCTTAGTCATGGGAGTGGTTATGGTCAATCTATTTGGAAACGTTCATGAATAATTCTTTAGGATGAAGATTCTAAAGAGGTTTTGGGAGAAGGATATGGCAGAAAACACAACAAAGAACGGCTTCACATGGTCTGAAGTTAAAGAGAACATGAAGCAAATTTTCACTTGGTCATACTACAAGGAAGGGTTCTCTGGTTGGGACCGTTTATCTTATATTTGGCTAGCAGTTGGACTGGTTGTTATTATTTCAACTGGTTTGGCTCACGGCTTGAATTACTTGTCCGTGATGTCAATGCTTGGTGGTGCAATCGGTTTCACTTGTACCTTGGCGATTACGGCGAACCGCCGAATCAACGGATTGCTTGGATTTATCTCAGCGGTCTTGATTTCAATCGTTGCCTTTCATTCAAAGAACTATTCTGACATCGTGATGCAGATGATTTACTTAATCACCTTGGATTTGAACTTTATGTTCTTTGGAAATGCTTGGCAGAATCGTAAAATCAAAGTAATGGATAACCATGGCTGGGTTTTGGCAGCGGTAACCGCTGTAGTTGCTTTCATTCTATTGTACGCAATGGACACAAACGTTTTGATTTCACCACGTCCAGTCATTGATGCTTTGTCAGCCACAATTGGTATTACTGGTGCGGTGTTGACCATTTCAAAGTATCGTTCACAGTACTGGATGTGGACGTTGCAGGGCATTATGTCGGTTACCCTTTGGGGATTGACTGCTTTGCAAGGGGATGCCAACTGGGTTCTCTTTGCAACCTACATTTTGTATCTTGGAAACGACGTTCTTGGATTGTTCTTCTCACCATGGGCACGTGCCATGAAGGCAGCAAATAACAAATAATTTCTTCGGAAATTTATTATAAATTCATTGAATAAAAGGTTGGATTATTGTTAGTTATGACAATTTTTCAACCTTTTTTGCTTCCTTATTTTTTTAGCTATTTTCTTAATAAAATAACTTGCTATACTCAAATTGAAAAAGAGCTTTTTGGGGTATTAAATTTATAAGAAGGAGTTCAAGTGAATGAGTAAAGCAATGGATGCGCGTGTCATACGTTCGCGTCAAGTGATGAGAACGGCTACCATGAATCTTTTAGCTGAATCGGATCGGTTTTCGATTTCAGAGTTGTTGGAAGAGGCCCATGTAACACGGGGGACTTTTTACCGGCATTACAGTAACAAGAATGATTTAATTAACGACGTCAATCACTATTTGATTCATGATTTATTGTCTGAGAACACGGAACGTTTTGTTTGTTATGAAGTTGTGAAGAAGATAGCAGCGGAAGCCAACTTCTATCATGAGGTCTTTAATCATAATAAAAATACGGACCTGCTTTTTGCTCTAATGGAAGAGCTACGGAAACGACGTGACGTTGCCCTACAAAATCTCCGTTCTAGTGCTTTGAAAACGCGGATTGTCTTTCAGTGGGAAATGATGACAGCGGCTTTCTTCGCGGCGGTTGCCCTTTGGTTAGAAGAGGGGATGCCTTTTTCTGCAGAAGATTTAGTGATTGAATTTAAATCATTGTGGAAGGGAACCTCCGGTCGAACAAAGAAGTCTGCGCAATCTTTATTTGACTTTTACGTGCCCTTAAGTAATCCAGAGAAAGTGACGGATTCAGTTGAACAGGTTGCACAAAGCAAAGAGCGGTAAGATAATGGAGTGGAATCTGGTGAGAATACCCCTTAAATTCCGTAAGAGCGGAAGGTAAAGCCTTAAAAATTGCAATTCCGAACATTCCTTGCTATAATTAAACAGTTGTTAGCGCAGCTACAACCACACAGTGCAGGTATAAGAAAGTTCATTGAACCGCCTCGTACTGGTGAGTCTAAGTATAAAAGGAGAATTCAATAATGGCATATGCAATTATTGTAACTGGCGGCAAGCAATACAAGGTCGCTGAAGGCGATACCATCTTTGTTGAAAAGTTGGACGCTCAAGAAGGAGACAAGGTTGTCTTCGACCAAGTAGTGTTGACTGATTCAAAGATCGGTACACCTTTTGTTGAAGGTGCAAAGGTCACTGCAACTGTGGAAAAGCAAGGTAAGGAAAAGAAGGTTGTTACTTTCAAGTACCGTCCTAAGAAGCATTCCCACACGAAGCAGGGACACCGCCAACCATACACGCGCGTGACGATTGATTCAATCGCGTAATCATCACTGTAAAAGGAGAATAGACTTATGTTGATGAATCAAGATAACTTACAACTCTTTGCCCACCACAAGGGTGGTGGATCATCTGCCAACGGACGTGACTCAGCCGGTCGTCGTCTTGGTACGAAGGTTGCTGACGGTCAAGCTTTGACTGCCGGTTCAATCATCTACCGCCAACGTGGAACGCACATCTATCCAGGTGTTAACGTTAAGCGTGGTAACGACGATACGCTCTTCGCGTTGACTGATGGCGTTGTAAAGTTCGAACGTAAGGGTCGCGACAAGCGTCAAGTTTCCGTTTATACTCGGGAAGCATACAACGAAATGGCTAAGGCCTAAATCGTTGAAAAGCAGGCATTGCCTGCTTTTTTTGTGCTTTCATTTAATTAGATTTTCATCATAAAAATTCTTTCTGTCCTAATTTGACAGTCAATATTCTTAATTTAAAACAAATCTATGTTACAATGGCCAAAAGAGATAAAAACAGGAGGCAGAAAATGGGATTCTATGAAAAGCGGATTGCAAAGCTGCAGAAATTGATTAAGCAGTTGGACTTGCAAGGTATGATTATTACCAATGGTTCAAACATGCGTTATCTAACAGGCTTCACTGGTGGAACAGGGGATGGCGTTGTGGTTGTTTCCCTTGCCGATGCGGCTCTAATTACTGATGCCCGTTATGAAAACGAATACGTTAACTCATTGCCACAAGGAGTTTCTTTGCATGTTACCCGTGACTACTACGGTGAAGCAGTCAAGCAATTAATTGAATTTGGCGTTGAAAAGCTCGGCTTTGAAGCAGAGTTGCCATTCTCAACTTATCAATTGATGGATGATTTGTTACCAGCTAACATTTCATTTGATGCCGTTCCTGGTGCCGTGGAGGCATTGCGTGAAGTGAAGGATGATGTTGAAGCCGATGCCTTGCGTAAGGCTGCCGAAGCTTCTACAAAGGCCTTTAACCAATTGATTACAGAAGTAAAGGTTGGCATGACAGAACGTGAGGTAGCCAACCGTTTGGACGCTTTGCAAAAGGAATTTGGTGCTGATAAGCCATCCTTCGATACCATTGTTGCCTCTGGTGCCCGTTCTGCGATGGCACACGGTACTGCAACTGATAAGAAGTTGGAAAAGGGTGACTTGGTCACCATTGACTTTGGTTACTACGTTGATGGCTACACATCTGACGTTACGCGTACTTTTGCCATGGGTGAAATTGACCCTGAATTGACGAAGATTTACGGCATCGTTAAGCAGGCCAATGAAGATGCCATTGACGTTATTAAGCCTGGACTATCAACGGCTGAAGTTGATCGCGTAGCCCGCGATTACATTGCTGGTGAAGGTTACGGTGATTACTACAACCACGCGACTGGCCACGGAGCTGGATTGGATATTCACGAAGGTCCTGTTCTTTCTGCTCGTTCATCCGATGAAATTCAAGCGGGGAACTTGTTGACTGTTGAACCTGGTATCTACCTTGCTGGTAAGGGTGGCGTACGTATCGAAGACGATATCTTAGTTACGGAAGATGGTCATGAAAACCTGACCGCTGGTCTTCCTAAGGACTTGATTGTCATTGACCGTTAAAAAATTGATTGAAAAGTCTCTGTTTGTCGGAGACTTTTTTATTTTCCAGAGAAAGACATCTAAATAATGTTAAGATAGAAAAAGGAGGTTAGCGATGGAAACTATTCAATTACGACACACCAATGACATGCACTCACATTTTGGACCCTGGCCCAAGATTAAACGTTTCTTATTGAAGGAGACCCCTAAAAACGGGACGGTCTTTCGCTTCGATATCGGTGATGCCATTGATCGCTTACATCCGCTAACCGATGCGACACTTGGTAAAGCCAACATTGATATCATGAATGAGGCGAAGTACACCGCTGGCACGATTGGTAACAACGAAGGGCTGGTTATGCCACACGAAGAGCTCGAACACTTGTATGACAAGGCCGACTTTGACGTGATTTTAGCCAACATGAAAGAAAGGGATGACACTAGTCAGCCAAAGTGGGCGAAACCTTACAAAGTCTATGAATCAAAGGCGGGAACGAAGCTTGCGGTGATCGGCATGACGGCGCCATACCAGGAAACCTACCAATCATTGGGCTGGTTTCCTGAAGACCCTGAGGATGTTTTGAACCAATACTTACCTGAGATGCGTGGAAAAGCTGATTTGGTTGTTTTGTTGTCACATCTCGGTTTGCCAACTGACCGTGAATTGGCTGAGAAATACGACATTGACTTCATTCTTGGGGCCCATACCCATCACGTTCTACCTGAGGGTGAATTGAAGAATGGGACCTGGCTAGCGGCCGCTGGTCGTTACGGGGAATACGTTGGGGAAGTGACCATTGAAGTCGATGATCAGCACAAGGTGCAATCGGTGGTTGCCAAGGCTCATAAAACGGCTGATTTGCCAGCAGAGCTCTTAGATAATGAAGCCGTTTCGATGATTAACCAGGCGGGAATTGATAAAGAATCGACTGAAATGGTTACCTCCTATGAACCAGAGGTGACAAAGGAAGAGCAGGGGCCCGATTGTTTGAAGGCTTTGCAGAATTTTTATCACCTGCCCGTTGCCATTTGTTCGACTGGTTTATTCCTGACCGATTTACCAGCGGGGCCAAAGAGTAAATATACATTCTTAAAGGATATGCCCCATACCATCCAGCCGATGCTTCTAACCCTTTCGGGTAAGGATTTAAAGGACTGGATGGCTGAGTACAATGCTAAGAAGGATAAGCTATTGACCCAGCGAATCAAGGGTTCTGGCTTCCGCGGTGAAGTCTTTGGAAAGTTCTTGACGACCGGACTAGATTACGATGAATCCAATCAGTTGACTTATATGGGTGAGACTGTTCAGGACGATAAAAACTATCAAGTTGCAACCTTAGACCACTACCGCTGGTTGGATTTCTTTACGATGCTCGATGAAGCACCGGCTAAAATTTCTCTGGATGTCTTTCTACGAGAAATGATGGCTGATTACTATCAAAAATTAGAGGAAGAGGCGATTGCACCAATCGCTTAAAGTAAACGCATGGATCACGCTACGTTAAAAGATAGAACAATTGAACAACAGTTGCGCCGGCAATCGGAGTACCAGGTTTCTCGTATCGGTGACGAGATTGAAATTGACGGTCTAAAGCTGACACTCTTGGATAACTTCAAGGAGGCTTTTACGACGGAAGGGATGGCCTTGCGATACACGCCCTTGTTGAAACAGTATGACTACATTGTTGGTGATTTGTCTGCTGGTCAGTTACGATTGCGTGGCTTCTACCATGAAGAGCGAGAGGTATCTGCTGACCAAAAAATTAATACCTTGGCCGATTACCTATACGAAACAGTGAATTTTGGAGCGCCATACTTTATTTTGCAAAGCCAAAATTCCTCCTTCCGTCCTGTTAAGGAGCGCGACTACTTAACTGAGTGGGAAGAGGAGCAAAAGGAAAAGCGGCAGAAGCAGCAGGCCCAGGAAAAGAAAAGCGCTAAGAAGCGTCCGGTTAAAAAGAATGGGCATTCAAACCGTAATAACCGGCCAAAGAAACGTGCTGGGCAAGAAGACGAACAGCAGAAGACAAATAAGAATAATAAGCGTCGCCACCGTTTTACCGAACGAAAGCGGACGGAAAACAAGAAGGCGGATTCTGAAGTAAAAGAACAAAAGGATCAAAGGTCAAAGGTCAAAGAGGCTGGTGATGCAAAGCCTAAACGTCAAAATCGACGTCGTAACCACCGCCGTTCTAAGACTGCCAACCCTCAGCAAGAACAGCAGGGTAAGCGTCAACAAAAAACAAACACTCAGCCATCAAAGCAAAATACTGAGAGTAAAAAATCAGGCAATCAGAAGAAGCGTTCCTTTACGATTAAAGAACGTGATTGATGCTGGAAAAGAAGGGGACCAGGTGCTGGTCTTTTTTTTTGCTATTTTTCTCTTGACTTAAAGTAACCCTTTTAAATATAATTAGGTTACTCAAAAACAAGGAGAGAGTTTATGAAGAACATGAGAGTACGTGATTTGACCTTGGAGGCCGTCTTTTTGGCCCTCCTAATTGTTTTTGCCATGGTGCCCGGTATGACTTTAGGGTTCTTACCAGTTCCAGTCGTTGTCCAAAACCTAGGGGTAATGTTGATTACCTTGGTTCTTGGTGCACGCCGTGGAACGATGGTGATGGCTGTCTTTATTATTATGATTGCCTTGGGCTTGCCAGTTTTAACAGGTGGGCACGGTGGTGCTGCCATTTTGGTTGGGCCAACAGCCGGATACATCTGGGCTTGGCTTTTCCAACCAATGATCTTTGCGGCTTTGTCATTGGTCTGGCCTAAAAAAGAAGGACAAAATCGTCCTGGCGTCTTCCAATCTTTTGTATTAATCTTTATTATTGATGTAGTTGTTGTTTATGGAATGGGAGCTGGTTGGTTAGCTCTTTCAGCACACATGGATTTCTGGAAGACATACATGGCTAACATGATTTTCATTCCAGGTGACATTTTGAAGGTCTTCATTGCAACGGTTGTTGCGAAGGCTTTACCAGAAAAGATGTTTAAGTAAGTCGACTTATTAGTTTGGAGAGATTCGATGGTTGAAACAAAGGTAAAGACAAAGGATCGCGTCTTGAGCGCACTTGCCAAGCAGGCTGGTTCTTACGTTTCGGGGGACCAGTTGGCGACCGAATTATCCATTTCACGGGAGTCGGTTTGGAAGGCGATTAAGTCCTTACAAAAAGATGGCCATCGAATTGTTTCCAAGAAGAAGATGGGCTATGCCTACCTTTCTTCTGACCACGTGGATGCGCGGGTTGCTGAAAGTTATCTGAGTGCTTTGAGTCATGGTAAGCAGCAGTTCGATACCATTCGAGTCTTCGATGAAATTGGTTCCACTCAGACTTTTGCAAAGGATTACTTAGCGAAGAACCCTAGTCCTTATCCATCCATCTTCACGGCGCGTACAATGGGCGCCGGATACGGTCGGCGGGGACGTGCCTTCTTTGCACCAAAGGACCATGGCTTATATATTTCACTGTCATTGCCAATTGATGAAAAGAAGGAGTTAATTCCTTCTTTGTTAACAACCTCGGCTGCGGATGTGATTGCTAACGTTCTAGAAGAAAGCTTTCCAGGTCTCGATGTCCAACTGAAGTGGGTGAACGATTTAATCGTGAAGCGGCACAAGGTTGGGGGCATTATCACTGAGGCGGTTTTCGATATGGAAACGCAGCAGTATAACGCCCTGGTCTTGGGATTCTTTGTGAACGTCTTGCCTGCTGACTATCCGGAAGATATTTCGCAAAAGGCTGGTTCTGTTTTAGATGATTCAGAAGCGGAAGTGGACTGGAACTTCCTTTTGGCCCGATTGACTTTGGCATTGATTGAAATGAACAATCATTACCAAGATGGGTCCTACTTGCCTGACTATCGCAAGCGATCCTTGCTAGTCGATCAGATGGTCGCGATTCAGGTTGGACAGGATGTTGTGAAGGGAAAAGTCACAGGAATTTCCGACCAGGCCGGTTTAGCGTTAGAATTAGAAGACGGCGAAAAGAAAACTTTGTATGCTGGTGAAGTGACGAAGGTAAAGCTGTACGAAAATCTAAATCTATAAGGGTGGCAAAGGAATGCGTTTAGTATTTGCATCGAATAACAAAGCAAAAACCAGAGAAATGGCGAAGTTTACCAAGCTCTTTGGTTTTGATTTAGTATCCTACGTGGACGTTTTGGGCGAGAAGTTGTCCTTTCCAGCAGAAAGTACGACTAGTCAAAAGGAGAACGCCGAGCAAAAGGCACTCTTTATCCACGAACACCTGCCCAATGAATGGGTTCTTGCGGACGATACGGGTTTCTTTTTGGAAGCCTTTCCGGAACGCTTTGGTGTGACGGCCTCCCGCGAGTTTGCCTCTTTGGGGCTGCATGGAAACGAAGAGGTGAATGATTACCTTTTGGACCTCTACAAAGACATCCCCGATGAACAGCGCGGGGCTTACTTCTTATCTACGATGGCGCTTTGTTCACCGGATGGAAAAGTCACAGTCGCTGCAGAGCGAGGTGGCGTTCGAATGGCCCGGGAACTTCATCCTGGCCCTGATTTGGGTGGTATCACTGATTTGCTTTTAGCAGAAAACGGGAAATCACTTTCTGAAATGCCAGTTGAAGAGGCGGTTGTCTACCATGATCGTGGTCGAACTTTTAAAGCCTTGATTGAAAAGGCCGGCCTTAGTAAATAAATTTCAAAAGTCTGTCTGGCAAGTACGCCAGGCGGGCTTTTTTATTTCACATGGTCTAGTCAGCTTCCTTTGTGGTGGGGGATAAATCATGCTAAAATGTATAGGTTAATTTGACGTTTGGCCCAAGCGGCCGTAAAGGAGTGCAATATGCGACAAGCAAAGTCAGCCTACTGGCAAAATATTGTTGATTCTGCAAAAGACGAACAGGGCAATCCACGTCCCTTTTTCTCAATGGCCCCAATGGAAGCCGTAACGGACACGATTTTCCGTCGCGTGGTTGCAAAGGCCGGTGGTCCCGACGTGTACTACACGGAGTTTACGAACGCTGCTTCCATGGTTCATCCAGAAGCAAAGTTCTCCATTCAAGGCCGTTTGGCAGTCGCTCCGGGGGAGCAGATGCCAATTGCTCAAATCTGGGGTTCAAAGGCTGAAGCCATTGGTGGGGCAGCGAAGCTTCTTCCTGAAATGGGCTACGAAGCCGTTGATATCAACATGGGCTGCCCAGACGGGACGGTTATTAAAAACTCCTCTGGATCGGACTTGATTCGCCACCCAGATACAGCGGTCGAGTTGATTGCGGCAGCCAAGGAATCTGGTTTGCCTGTTTCCGTTAAAACCCGTTTGGGCTTTAACAAAGTCGAGGAATACCATGACTGGTTGGAAACGATTTTCAAGCAGGACGTTCAGGTGTTGACCATTCATTTGCGAACTCGTAAGGAAATGTCTAAAGTCGACGCCCACTTCGAATTGATCGATGATATCATCGCCATGCGTGACCGAATTTCACCAAACACGCTCTTGCAGTTGAATGGTGATATCAAGAACTACAAGCAGGGAATGGAAATCGCTGCTGCCCACCCTGGTGTCGATGGTATTATGATTGGCCGTGGGGTCTTGGAAGACCCATACGCCTTCAATCATGAAGAGACCGAGCACACCTTGGCAGAGTCAATTGATTTGCTTAAGTTGCAGCTTGATTTGTTCGATGAAGTGACGAAGACGGTTACGCCAAAGCACTTTGAAGCTTTGAAGCGTTACTTCAAGATTTACCTGCGTGGCTTTGCCCACGCTTCACAGCTTCGTCAGATGTTGATGGAAACCCATGCAACGGATGAAGTACGTGCCATCTTAGATGAGCACGTGGGGGACCTTGTGAAAAACGAGGACCGTTAATTTCGATTATGGTATACTAAGAATTAAGTTAATTACATTTGGTTGAGGTCGTACTCAAGGATTTGCCTAACGGGGGAGTTAGGCGAGTCTTTGGGCGCGGCCTTTTTGGTTGCAGAAATAAGGAGAATTTATGGCAGGAGTTATCTTAGCAAGTATGCTTTTGGCAGCATTGTTTTTGGCATGGTTAGTGGAACGAATGGGTCTACCAGCAGTGGTTGGCCAGATTGGGGCCGGATTATTACTGGGGCCCGCTGGTTTTCACTTTTTGAACGCCAACAGTATCACGGAACACTGGGCCGAAATCGGTGTGCTCCTGCTGATGTTCTTAGCCGGAATCGAGTCGGATTTGGGCTTGCTGAAGCAGCATTTTAAAAAGTCGCTTTCGGTCGCACTGGCCGGGGTGGTGACACCCTTTACAGTCTTTTATATCTTTGGACATGTCCTGGGTTATGGAAACGAGCAGGCCTTACTCTGGGGTGTGCTTTTCTCAGCAACCTCTGTTTCCATTACGGCTCAGATTCTAACGGAGTACAAGCAGCTGAAGTCGGAGGCCGGATCAACCATTCTTGGAGCAGCGGTTATTGATGATATCCTTGCTGTTTTGATGTGGACGATTTTTGAAACAAGCTTCGGGGTGGGGGATAACAAGCACTTGAGCCTACCACTTATGATTGTGGGGATGGTTCTTTACTTGGTCGGTCTGCTTTTCTTGTTAAACTGGGCTTTGCCAAAGGTTCTGCCGATTCTATCCAAGATTCCACAACCTGGACTAGTGTTAACAGTGGTCTTTGCCTTGATCCTGTTGAGTGCCTACTTTGCGGAGTTCGTTGGACTATCAGGCGCCATTGTTGCCTTTCTACTGGGCTTGCTCTTTAGCCGAATGAAGGGGCGTCAGTCAATCGAACACGGGATGACACTGGTCGGCAACGTTGTCTTTATTCCGATTTTCTTCGTGAACATTGGTTTAAAAGTCTCCTGGGATGGTCAAGGGCAGCACATCGTGCTGATTGTCTTGATGACTATTTTCGCAATTTTGACCAAGTGGTTAGGGCCAGTGGTTGGTGCCCGTTTGGCGGGAATGGACAAAAAGCCGGCCTACATCGTTGGGGTGGGGATGGTTTCCCGTGGCGAAATGGCCCTGGTAATTGCGGACTTGGCGCTAGCTGCCCACCTGTTAAAGCATGATATCTATGCAGCCATGGTACTGGTTATTCTATTAACGACCATTTTTACACCAATTGTCTTAAAACCAATGTTGAAAAAGAATTAAATTCTTTAAAAAGTCTGGCAACGGCCAGCCTTTTTTGTTTGCTCAGAAAGGTTGCAACTGGCATTCCTATGCTATAATAAAGGCACTATGAAATTATCAGGAAAACAAGTGACGGCCCTCTTGCAGGACCAGAATTTATTGGTTCAAGGTCCATCGGTTGATGTCGACTTTGACTTCTTACACTACGACTCACGGCAGGTCAAAGAAAAGACACTTTTCGTTGCCAAGGGTGCCTTTAAAGCCTCTTACTTGGATGACGTTCAGGGTGTCAGTGGAATGGTTGCAAGCGATGACTTCGGTTTGGATATCCCACTTTGGCTAGTGAATGACACGCAGAAGGCGCTTGCCGTTTTGTCTCAGGCCTTCTTCGATTACCCAGAGAAGAAGCTCTGGATTGGTGCCATCACCGGGACCAAGGGGAAAACGACGGCGGCCTACTTTGCTTACAACATTTTGAAGGAAGAAACCAATGGAAAGACAGCGCTCTTTTCAACGGTTAACCGAATCGTTGGGCCAAAGCCAGAGGACAGTAAAAAATCCGATTTGACCACACCGGAATCCTATGAACTTTATAAGGATATGGCCCGTGCGGTAAGCAAGGGAATGACCCATCTGGTGATGGAAGTTTCTTCACAGGCCTATTTGAAGAATCGTGTCTACGGGCTCCGTTATAACGTGGGCATCTTCTTAAATATCTCACCTGATCACATCGGGCCAAACGAACATCCCACTTTTGCCGATTATTTAGCACACAAGGAAATGCTGCTTGACCATTCAGACCAAGTGATTATTAATGCGGGGATGGACCACTTCGATGAAGTTTATCAACGCGCTGCTTCACAGCACGAAAACGTCTGGACTTACAACCGGGAAGGGGCCACTAGTCTCTTACCTGACCTAAAGGACACGGTTGAGTTTCACTCAGACAAGACGGAACTGCACGACTCTTACTTTACGGTTGAAGACTGGGCCAAGTTGCCTGAATTTAAGGAACTCGCTAGTTCTTACCGCTTGAACCTACCTGGTGATTTCAACGAAGAAAACGCCACGGCGGCCTTGATGATGACGGCCCTTGCTGGTGCTCATCATTCAGCCATGAAGAAGGGCTTGGATGAAGTCACAATTCCTGGTCGTATGATTTCAATGAGCCTTCCTGGACACGGGGTGGCCTTCGTGGATTACGCCCACAATTTCGCTTCTTTGAACGCGCTCTTGGCCTTTGCTAAGGGACAGTCACCCAAGGGAGAAGTTATCGTTGTATTAGGGGCTCCCGGTAACAAGGGAGTTTCGCGCCGTCTTGACTTTGCCAAAGTCTTGTCAAAGCAGGCTGACCAAGTCTTCTTGACCGCTGATGATCCTGCCTTTGAAAAGCCAGAGGATATCTGTCAAACGATTGCCGATGCCATTACTAACCCTGAAGTAAAGCTACACTTCCAAATGGACCGCATTCAGGCCATTCGCGAAGCAATCAACTTAGCTGGCCCACATGACCTCGTCGTGGTGGCTGGTAAGGGTGAGGATCCTTACCAAAAGGTGAATGGCGTTGACACGCCATACATCGGTGATTTCCAAGTTGTGAAGAACTGCAAAACGGAACTTGAAGAAGGAAAGTTTACGGTCTAATATGAGCTCATCATTAGCAGAAAAGAACATATTGCTGGCTGTGACCGGTGGCATTGCCGCTTATAAGGCAGCCGAACTGGTTCGCTTGTACGTGAAGGCTGGGGCGAACGTCAAAGTCGTCATGACGGCGACTGCTGAATCCTTCATTCCAGCTAAGACGTTGGGTATTTTATCCAAGCAGGATGTTTTGACTGATGTTAGTCGAGAAAATGCTGCTTCAGTGGAGCACGTTGCCTGGGGACGTTGGGCCGATGCTATCGTCTTAGCACCTGCCACGGCCAATAGCTTGGCCAAGGTGGCCAATGGCATAGCTGACAACGTACTGAACGAAACTCTTTTGGCGTCAAACGCAGTTGTAAAAGTCATGGCACCAGCCATGAACGAGCAGATGCTGGCCAACCCTGCTACTCAGCGAAACTTACAAACCTTGCAGTCGGATGGCTGGACAATGGTCGAACCGGAAACTGGTTTCCTGGCCGAAGGTTATGAGGCCAAGGGCCGCTTAGCTGATTTGGAAAAGATTGTGTCCACAACGGGAAAAGCGCTTGCTGCTGACGGTGCAGACAGTCGGGATGCTTTTGACAACCAGCCTCTAAAGGGCCGTCGAGTAGTTGTGACTGCCGGAGGAACAAAGGAACCCATCGATCCTGTCCGTTTCTTAACCAACCGTTCATCAGGCAAGATGGGCTATGCCCTAGCCGAAGCGGCGCTTGCTGCGGGTGCGGATGTCACGCTCATTGCAGCGACAAAGCGTGATTGCTCAGCGGCTATTCATTTAGTTCTCGCACCTTCCGCCAAGGAAATGCTGAAAGCGGTTGAAGAAGCGATGCTTGATGCGGACGCCTTTATTGGGGCCGCAGCGGTTTCCGACTTTGCACTGGAAAAGCCCTTTGATAAAAAGGTGAAGAAGACCAGCTCAGACAGCCATCTCACCCTTGATTTGGTTCAAAACCCAGATATCTTAAAGACGGTTGGGACGCAGAAGAAGCCCGGTCAGGTTGTGATTGGCTTTGCGGCCGAGACAAACGACCTGCTGCAAAATGCCGAGAGAAAGTTGAAGTCTAAGCAGGCCGATATGATTGTTGCCAACGATGTTTTGGCGCCCTCTGCAGGCTTTGATAAGGATACCAATCAGGTAACTTTAATCCAGGCTAA
This sequence comes from Fructobacillus durionis, assembly GCF_900112405.1. Taxonomy (GTDB): domain Bacteria; phylum Bacillota; class Bacilli; order Lactobacillales; family Lactobacillaceae; genus Fructobacillus; species Fructobacillus durionis. Next base: position 331,616 of record NZ_FOLI01000001.1, read on the forward strand.
CCAGGTGCCAATTGAGATTGGCCCTAAGTCAAAAACAGCTATCGCAGAAGACATTATTCAGCAATTAGTCACCATACTAGACGGGCAGTAATTGTGGTATAATATGTACCTAATAAGGAATCGGAGGCTTTCATGGCAAAGACAGACGAAGAACAAGCAGCTAAGTACCATGTAGGGGATGTCTTGTTGGCACCCGCTTATGGTAACTTGGAAAAGCCTTTCACTGGAAAAGTCGAGAAGGTTTACGACAACGCTTTGCTTGTCGAAATCATCGAAAACGATCCAGCTGATCAACCAGCTGTTAACGAAATGAATCACCGTGGTGTGGTGAGAATGGCCGACGTTGAAGTCATTCAAGAAGCACCAGCTGAGAAAGAATAGAAAAAGAAGAAGGCAGGATTGTAAGAATCCAGTGACTCTGGCGCTAGTGTGAGCCAGAGCTTACCCCTGACCCGCGCCGCTTTTTCTTTTGTACAAGTGAATCAAACAAAAGTGGTTGGCCTAGCTGACTATTAGAGTGGTACCGCGGGCAGGGCTCGTCTCTTCAGATAATATGTAGAGATGGGTCCTGCTTTTGAAGATAAGAGGATAACAATATGGCAGAAAAGCAAGCAGTTGTATCAGCCTTAAAGGCTGTACTCCCCGAACTAAGTGAAGAAGAAATCGCAAATAAGGTGGAAGCACCCAAGGACTCAAGCATGGGTGACTTGGCCTTCCCAACCTTTACCTTGGCAAAGGTGTTGCGTAAGGCCCCTCAGATGATTGCAGCCGACGTGGTTGAAAAGATTGATCAGTCAGGCTTTGAAAAAGTCGTTGCCACTGGCCCATATGTCAACTTCTTCTTAGATAAGAAGCAAGTAACGGCGGACACCTTGAAGAAGGTCTTGAAGGCCGGCATCAACTACGGTGAAAACTCAGATGGTGAAGGACAAAACATCGCTTTGGATATGTCTTCACCTAACATTGCTAAGCCAATGTCAATGGGACATTTGCGTTCAACGGTGATTGGGAACGCCTTGGCGAACTTATCAGCTAAGAACGGCTACAAGCCAGTGAAGATTAATCACTTGGGTGATTGGGGAACACAGTTCGGTAAGTTGATTTACGCTTACAAGACTTGGGGTTCAGAAGCCGAAGTAAAGGCCGACCCAATCGCGACTTTGCTAAAGTACTACGTGGAATTCCACGAAAAGGCCAAGGAAAACCCAGCCTTGGATGATGAAGGACGTGCCTGGTTCAAGAAGTTGGAAGACGGTGATCCTGAAGCCCACAAGCTTTGGTCATGGTTCCGTGAAGAATCATTGAAGGAATTCACCGAAATCTATGACCGTTTGGGAATCACTTTTGATTCATTTAACGGGGAAGCTTTTTACAACGATAAGATGGACCGTGTTGTGAAGGCCTTGGAAGACAAGAAGCTCTTGCAAGAATCACAGGGAGCACAAATCGTTGACCTTTCACCAATTAACGAAAACTTGACGCCTGCGATGATCAAGCGTTCCGATGGGGCTACTCTTTACATGACTCGTGATTTGGCCGCAGCCATGTACCGTAAGGATACCTACAATTTTGCTAAGTCACTCTACGTGGTTGGTGGGGAACAGCGCGAGCACTTCCAACAGTTGAAGGCTGTCTTGACTTTGTTGGACCTACCATGGGCTGATGATGTTGAACACATTCCATTTGGTTTGATTACTTTCAACGGTAAGAAGATGTCAACTCGTAAGGGTGACGTGGTCTTGTTGAAGGATGTCTTGGACGATGCCCACGAATTAGCGTTGAAGCAAATTGAAGAAAAGAACCCATCCTTGGCCAACAAGGACCAGGTTGCCGAAGAAGTTGGTGCCGGTGCGGTTGTCTTCCATGATTTGATGAACGATCGTACGAACAACTTTGACTTCAACATTGCCGAAGTCGTACGTTTTGAAGGGGATACTGGACCTTACGTTCAATATACGAACGCCCGTGCGCAATCAATCTTGCGCAAGGCAGGAGTAGCTGTTGATACTGATAACATTACCCTTGATGATGCCGCTACCTGGGACATCATTACATCTTTGAACGCCTTCCCAGATACGGTTCGCCGTGCCTTTGCACACCGTGAACCATCTGTGATTGCTAAGTACGCCTTGGGATTGGCCCGTGCCTTTAACAAGTACTACGCTAATTCAAAGATTTTGGCTGATGATGCTAACAAGAACGGCCGTTTAGCATTGGTTGCAGCGGTATCTGAAACATTGACGGTCTCTTTGTCAATCTTGGGTGTGAAAGCACCAAAGGAAATGTAAGCATTTCATTTCCTACTTGAGTTTTTAATGCTATTTCGGCCATTTGGCTGTAAGGAATACAAATGAAAACGAATATTTCAATGAAACACACAGCCTTTTGGCAAAAAGTATCGCCAGTTTGGAATCGCTACCAGTTGGGAAGATTAATCATCTTAATCTTCATGACCATCTTCTTAGCGGCTTCTGCCTATGGAATTTTTAACGCAAAGACGGCCCACGTTTCGTCTTTGCAAAGTTCCTTATCACAGACAACGGATGTCTATGATAATTCTGGGAATAAAGCTGGTTCCTTGTACTCACAAAAGGGAACTTATGTGAAGTACAACCAGATTTCACCATCGATGAAAAACGCCGTTCTTTCAATTGAAGATCGGAACTTCTATAAAGAACATGGTTTTTCATTTAAGGGATTAGCCCGTGCGGCCTTCTTGCTCTTTAAGAACAAGTTGACTGGTTCGGATACGATTTCTGGTGGTGGTTCAACACTGACCCAGCAGTTGGTAAAGAACGCCTACCTGACACAGGAGCAGACTTTTACACGAAAGTTTAAGGAAATCTTCCTCTCCGTTCAGGTTGAAAAAACCTATTCAAAGAATGACATCATCACGATGTACTTGAACAACGCTTGGTTTGGTCACGGGGTCTGGGGTGTCGAGGATGCTTCCGAGAAGTACTTCGGTATCCATGCTTCTGAATTGAATACGGAGCAGGCGGCAACCTTGGCTGGTATGTTGACGAATCCTTCTGGATTTAACCCAATTGATAACCCAACCCGTTCTAAGTCGCGTCGTAACTTGGTTATCCAAACAATGTACGAGAACAAGAAGATTTCTCACAGTGAAGCATTGGCAGCCAAGGCGACCGACATCACCTTGAAGGATAACTATTCTGGTGATGAATCTTACCGTTACCCATGGTACTTTGATTCAGTCATTAACGAAGCCATTAACACCTATGGCTTGACTGAAAAAGATATTATGAACAAGGGCTATAAGATTTATACAACCCTGAACCAAAAGGATCAGGAGAATCTGCAAAACGATTACCAGAAGAACGCACTCTTCGGTAATCAAAACGAGGCCCAGGCCGCAACGATTGTTTTGAACGCCAACACTGGTGGTGTTCGAGCCGTGGTTGGTGGTCGTGAGACGACCCATACTTACCGAGGCTTTAACCGTGCCACGCAATCACAGTTGCAGCCAGGTTCTATCATTAAGCCATTGGTTGTTTATACGCCAGCGCTTCTTGACGGTTACTCAATCAACTCAACGCTTCCTAACAAGAAGATGAACTTTGGTACGAACAACTACTCACCAAACAACGCCTTGAACGTTCAAACTGGTGACGTGAAGATGTACGAAGCCTTGGAGCACTCTTACAACATTCCAGCTGTTTACTTGCTAGATAAGTTGGGTGTCAACACCGGGTACTCATGGGGTAAGAAGTTCGGATTACCTTTGGTTTCATCCGATAAGAACTACGCCTTAGCACTTGGTGGTTTGACCAAGGGAGTATCACCACAGCAAATGGCATCGGCCTACACGACTTTTGCCAATGGTGGAAAGATGTCCGAAGCCCATTACATTACCAAGATTGTTGATTCAACGGGTAAGACGATTGTGGCTAAGCCAAAGGCTAAGCAGACGCAGTTGATTTCTAAGTCTGTTGCAGACAAAATGACGAAGATGATGCTTGGTACTTATACCAATGGAACTGGAAAGGGTGCAACGCCATCCGGTTATACCATTGCTGGTAAGACCGGTACGACGGAAAATCCTAACTCAACCAATAACTCAAATTCATCAAAGGATTCATGGGCGGTTGCCTATACCAACGATGTTGTGCAAGTTTCTTGGGAAGGGCTTGAAGGTAATACAACAAGTTCATTGCCAATTGGGTTGATGGCCACGATTGGTAACTTGGTAAAGACGTCAATGGGACAGATTCTTCCAAACACGGAAGAAACGTCATTCTCAGTGACGGATGCCAATAAGTCCACGTCAACTTCGTCCTCGAAGTCATCGTCTGGCTCATCAAGCTCTTGGGCAAACGATGCAGTAGATAACATTTCAAATGGAATTAACACAACAGTTGCCGGCGCTAATAAAGTGTGGGATACTGTTACTGGATGGTTCTCTTAGAATAAAGAGGCCGTTTGTAGAAAAGGAAGGATCGATTACATGTCAGTAAATATTTACGATAACGCCAACGAAATGGCAAAGGTTTTGACTCAAACTGAGCAATATCAAGCATGGGAATCTGCTTTTAATGCGGTTCAAGACGACGCAACGTCAAAGGACCTCTTTAAGAAGTTCCAAACGATTCAAATGACTGTACAACAAATGATGCAGGCACAAAAGACTCCTACTTCTGAACAAGAAAAGGAATGGGACGAAACTGCTAAGGAAGTACAGGCCGACGAAAAGATTAAGAATTTGATGTCAGCTGAACAAGTGTTGAACACTTTGTTGGGTGAAGTTAATGATATCGTGACGAAGCCTGTTTCAGAGAGCTACGCAGCTGCTCACAAGGCCTAAGTTAAATAAAAAAGACGACACGGAAGTGTCGTCTTTTTTTGTGTGCGGATTTTGTTAGTTCGATTTTAGTTTTGTGCTTGGAATGCATAGTTGAATAGAATAGTAATTTTTCTAAATTAAAGAAGTAATTATAGTATAATTATTTCTATTGTTACATATTTGTGACTGTTTAGCTGAGAATTAAATATTTAGATTTATTATAAGCGGCATTCAGAGTTTGAATGCCATATTTAAATAATCAAAGATTTGTATTATGTTAAAAATAATAAATATATTGATTTTTCTTAGAATAAATCAATTAGAGTAATTAAATTTAATACTTAAAATAGCATAGAATTAAAGGATATCTAATGACTAATATCGAGCCAAGGTTTAATCAAATTAATATTGAACAGATTTTTAATAAAGGACAAAAATATAGAGTTGCTGATTTTCAGAGACAGTACACTTGGAAGACTGAGGAACAAAGGTTGCTTGTTTCTGATTTTATTTCGCATGTCCATGAATCAAAAAATAATTTATTTGGTGAGAAATTTAATGAAAATTTCTTTTTTTTAGGAACTGTTATTACGTTTGCTAATGAACAGGATAAGAAAGACGGAGTACTTTATATCGTTGATGGTCAGCAACGTCTTATTTCAATTTCAATTCTTTTAGTTGTTATTAGAGATATTTTGAAAGTAGACTACGCGTCAAATTTACGTATTAATAAAGATGCGTTAAATCTTGCTAATCGTATTGCTGATAGAATCACTGAGATTTTAACGAATAAAACAACTACTGGTGAGGCTAGTTTTGTTATATTGCCACATATTCAGGCTGAGCAAAAATTCTTTGAAAACATACTTTATGCATCAGATATGAACCAAAATGTTTGTGATGATACGAATCTTGAAGCTTTCTTATCAGCAAATCCACAAGCTAAAAAATATTATTCTGCATATAAAACGATGAAAAACGAAATCAAAGAATATATAGCAAGTGGGAATTTCCGAAATGCTAAAAGTCGAGTGGATTGGTTAGTATCTTTATATATTCAAATTCAGCATTCATCGATAATAGAGTTAACAATGGATAATGATGAGGATGCATATCAGATTTATTCGGATATAAACTTTAAGGGAATGCCTCTTACCAATGTTGATCGTTTAAAAAATAATATTATGAAAAAGGTTAAATTGGATAAGCTCTCTCATAAAGAAATCGTTTTGGATTTATGGAATAAGTTACAAGATAATACTCAAAATGTTAATTTTATGACATTTTATAAGTATGCTATTTTTATCATAAACGGGAAACGTGCGGTAAATAATTCTTCACCATTAGGCGATTATGACAAAAAATTACCAGACGAACAGGACTTACCAGACATTTTTAATGAAGAGTTTCAGCAACAAGGTCAGAACTCTGCAAGGAAAAAAATCCAAAAGCTACTAGGAGAATTAAATAAAATAAATTCTTCATACCAGTCCTTAATCGATAGTGATTTTTCTCTTATTGGTAAAAATGACAATTGGCCATTTTATAGTAAAAATTTAAAAATACTATATGATGTGTCGGCATCATGTGAGTTGGAAAGCTTTGTTTATTTCTTAATACCAACTTACAATTGTTATTCAAAAAAAATAATAAAACCCAATGATTTGAAAAAATGGATTGACTTACTGAATGATTTTTATTTTATTGGACTATTAAATGTTTGTATTGATTCTAATAACGTTGAAATAAAAGAAGCATATAAAGAGCTTCATGATGAACTTTTCATATATTCTAGTCGTATTATTGATAAAGATACATTTGTAAAGTATTATGAACTTTCTAATAATATTTTTTCGGAATTTTTATCAAATAATTTTGATACTATATATTTTAATTTAGATCGGTTAAGAAACGGTAATACTGAAAAGAAAAACATGAACTTACTATGTACTTATTTTCTTCGTCAGTTAGAAGGAAATAAGATTAATAAATCGGCTTCCATAGAACATATAATGGATAAAGAATATGGAAAAGATAACATTCACGGTAATCCATATCATGCAGTTGGTAATCTCATCATGTTGGAAAATGATTTGAATAATGAATGCGAAAAACTTAAAGACACTCTATCAACTGCTTCTCAACGTATAAAATATAAAGAATCGGTTTATAAAAAAAGTAATTCAGAAACTACAAAAATTTTTATGAATAACTTTGATTTATCAACGTTTTCTGATGAAGCAATTATTGAACGAACACAACAAATGAGTAAACAGTTTATTTCAAAGTATTGTTCGTAATTAAATTGAAAAAGTTTTTTGTAGTGTATTTTGTGTATAATAATAGTTATGAAATTTTGATTGTGTACGATTTAATTATTTTTCACATTTTAAAATTTATAATAATAAAAAAGCTCAGCTTATAGCTGAGCTTTTTATTGTTTTAGTAAATGGCATCACGGTATAGGGAAACAACCTTACCAAGGATGGATACCTGGTCTAAAATGATAGGGGCCATGGTATCGTTTTCTGGTTGAAGACGGTAGTGACCAGACTCACGGAAGAAACGCTTAACCGTTGCTTCGTTATCTTCATTCATGGCAACGACGATGTCACCGTTGTCGGCGGTTTGCTGACGGCGGACAATTACTTTGTCGCCATCGAGGATACCAATGTTAATCATTGATTCACCGCGGACGTTTAGCATGAAGAGGTCGCCATCGTAAGGAATCAAATCTTCAGGAATAGGGAAGAATTCGGTTGCCTCTTGTTCGACGGCCAAAATTGGTTGACCGGCGGTAACGAGTCCAAGAACAGGAATCTTACCGGCATTTGATGAGATGCCGAGCAGTTCGAAGCCTTTAGCGGTTACTTCAATTGCACGGGCCTTTGTTTTCTCACCCTTCTTAAGTAGGTAACCATTCTTGATCAAACGGGAGATATGCCCGTGAATGGTTGAAGAAGAAGAAAGGCCGACGGATTCACCGATTTCACGAATCGTTGGTGGAAAACCGTTTTTTGCTTGGTACTCGTGAATGAAGCGGAGTACCTGGATTTGTTTTGAATCAGATGCCATAATGTTCTTCCCTATTTCATTTATACTGCTATTATTCTAGCGAAAAAAAGGCGAAAAAGCAAACACGTGTTCGTAAGAATTTCTAAAGAAGACGGCTTTGGCTTAAGAAAAATGTTAGAAAGATTAAAATCTTTCAACCTTAAAGAAGGGCATGTGGTATACTTATCATTAGATTTTTAGAGGTAAAGGAGACCGCTATGCTTGTACTAGTTGGACTTTTGGCCCTAGTTGTTGGGCTGGTTGGTGGATTCTTCTTGGCACGCTTCACAATGAAGTCATACTTGGCCAAGAACCCACCAATCTCAGAAGAGATGATGAAGTCAATGATGATGTCGATGGGTCAAAAGCCATCACAGAAGAAGTTGAATCAAATGATGAGCCAAATGAAGGCACAAAGCCAAAAGGCATCAAAGAAGTAAACAACTTCAATTTAAAAGAGCTGAATCGAATGATTCAGCTCTTTTTGTATCTTATTTTTTGTTAGCCTTTGGATCGACGTACACCCAGTTTGGGTCGATTTCGTCGTCTAGTGCGTTGAAGGAATCTTCAATTTTTTGGTTATATTCAGCAATCACTTCGTCAGTCAACTTGACCTTGGGGTCAACGTAGATTGGTTCACCGAAGTTCATGGTTACTCGCTTACGCAAGAAGAGGTGGGAGAACTTAACTGGTCCCTGATAAACGGCTGGCACGATTGGCTTCTTAGAAAGCTTAGCAATCAAAATTGAGCCGGATTTCAACTTCTGTGAGTGGCGGGAGCCGGAAGGAAACATGATGAGGGAGCGGTCACCGGACTTCAGTTCACTGACCGGCTTGCGGATGACATCCGCTCCAACGTTCTTACGGTCAACTGGGAAGGCACCCAGCGAAACGATGAGCTTACGTAGGAAGTAGTTTTTAAACAATTCCTTCTTGGCCATGAAGATAAAGCGCTTAGGATAAGCTGCCATGGCGTACCAAACGGGATCCCACCAGGTACGGTGAGGGGCAACAAGGATGTAGTTGTCTTCCTTTGGTAGACGATTTTTGTTCAAATAATAAGTACGTCCGTTTATAATGGAAACCAGGGTCACAACGAAGACCCGGATAAAACGATAGAACATAAGCGATTCCTTTCAATAACATTTAACTAATTAATTTTACTATAAAAGGGGACAAAGGCCAATGAAAGAGCCAAATTTAAAGACTGGTGAACGCCTCGATGGCCTACCATCACAGGGTGTTTCCATTATTCAAAACCCAGACATGTTTTCCTATTCACTGGATGCTGTTTTACTGGCTTACTTTGCAAACCCAAATAAGAAGGGGCGGGGATTGACGGTTGATCTCGGTGCCGGGACTGGTGCCGTCGGCCTCTTCTACGCTAAAAAAGTCGCCGGGCAGGTTAAGCTGGTGGAAATTCAAGAGGACCTGGCGGCCATGGCCAAGCGGTCCATTGACCTAAACGAGATGGCAGACCGGATGGAAGTGATTCATTCGGACATGCAAGAAGTCTTTGACCAGATTAAACCGGGCTCAGTGGATACTGTTCTCTGTAACCCTCCTTACTTTCCTGTGAAAGAAACGACTAAGCAGAACGTGGATGAACATTATCAGATTGCCCGCCATGAAGTGGCCATCGATTTGCCTAAGTTGGCGCAAACGGCTAATAAGCTCTTGAAGAATAAGGGAAAGTTTTTCATGGTTCACCGGCCGGAACGGCTGGGGGACATCTTTGCTGCGCTGACTGCCCGTGGCCTGCAGGTCAAGCACTTGCAGTTTGTTTATGGAAAGGCCGACCGGGAAGCTAACATGGTCTTAGTTGAAGCAATCAAGCAGGGCCGCGCTGGTGGTGTTCGGGTTATGCCGCCAATTGTCGCCTATACGGCAGACAACAATTATACAGAGCAGGTACAAGAAATCTTGTATGGCGCGGGCTGGACTTTGGAGTAGGGAGTAATTCGGTCGAGATGATGGATAAGAATGGGAAGACCTATGACTTTTACGTGCTCTACACGGCGGACGGGTACTTTTACGGTGGCTATTCGGACGATGCGATTCGCCGCTTTCACGTCCATGAGTCCGGTAAGGGGGCGAAGTTTACCCGAGTAAAGTCACGGCACCCCTTGAAGTTGCTCTACTATGCGACTTTTGAGACTAAACACGATGCCATGCATGCCGAAGCCTCCTTTAAAAAGTTGACGAGGGCAAATAAGGAAGCCTTCTTGATTGAGCACGGGGTACCGGCAAGTATTTGGACAAAATAGGCGGATTGCTACCTTTTTTACAGGACCTTTTCTTGATAGAATAAGACATTATCAGGAGGAGTAAGTAAGAATGGTTGTAAATTTTGAGTTAAAGAACATTATTGGTCAAACAGTCCCTTACTCTGCTTTTGATAAGAAAGAGGAATTAGTGGAAGTTATTGGTAATTTCTACCATTATCGTTTGGCTGAAGGCCTTGTCCTTCAGCCAAATCAGAATTACTTGGTAGAGGCTGCCGATGGCAATCAGCTAATCATAAGAGAAGCAGACACGAAAGGATGACCATGATGATCATTGTAATTCTTGTTATCGTCTTAGTATTGGCGTTAACTTGTTTTAAGATTGTGCCGCAAAATACGGTGGGACTATTAGAAACACTGGGTAAGTATTCGACAACCCGTTCAACGGGCTTGAACTTCCGCTTACCAATTATTCAAAAGATTCGCGTTGTTTCACTGGCCTTGCAGCCATTGAAACTAGCAGGTTATTCAGTGATTACCAAGGATAACGCCGACATTGGCGCAACGGTAACGTTGAACTTTCACATCACGGACCCAGTGAAGTATTCTTATGAAAACACGAACTCGATTGAATCCATGCAGCAGCTTGTTCGAGGACACCTGCGTGATATTATCGGGCGGATGGAGTTGAACGAGGCCCTGGGTTCGACCTCTAAGATTAACAAGGACTTGGCGGACGCTATCGGGGATTTGACGAATACCTATGGTATTAACGTTGACCGAATCAACATTGATGAATTGAAGCCATCTGCTTCAATCCAAGCCTCAATGGATACGCAGTTGAAGGCCGACCGTGAACGTGTCGCGGCCATCTCCCAGGCTGAAGGAGAGGCGAAGTCAATCGAATTGCGTGCCAAGGCCAACAACGATGCCTTGGTGGCAACGGCGACAGCCAACGCCCAGGCAACAAAGACCCGGGCTGATGCCGAAGCCTACCGAATTGATAAGGTTCAATCTGCCTTGAAAAATGCTGACCAAAACTACTTCAACAACCAATCCATCAACGCCTTTGAGACACTGGCACATTCCGATACGAATTTGATTATCACAAACGGTGCAGAACTTGACAAAACTGGCCAGAACGCGACTTTGGCAAAGATGTTGGGGGATGAATTGAAGAAAAAAGATTAAGAAGGGACTGCCTAGTGGAAAACTAGGTAGTTTTTTTTAATAAAAAGGCTTGAAGATGGGGTTTGAATCCTGTAAAATACTAAGCGTTGTGTGAACAACAAAATACACACGACCGAAGAGAACGCAGAGGTGCAGAAATGTTCATGCGAACCAAGAATCGGTCGGAGGATAACCTAGGAGGCCTATAATGGCAGTTATTACAATGAAAGAACTCCTCGAAGCAGGAGTTCACTTTGGACACCAAACACGTCGTTGGAACCCAAAGATGGCACCATTCATCTTTACGGAACGTAACGGAATCCACATCATCGACTTGCAAAAGACGGTGAAGATGGTTGACGAAGCCTACAACTTCATGCGTAACGCATCAGCTGATGGCGCCAACTTCTTGTTTGTTGGTACAAAGAAGCAAGCTTCAGACGCAATTGCTGAAGAAGCTACACGCGCTGGTCAATTCTACATCAACCACCGTTGGTTGGGTGGAACTTTGACTAACTGGAACACTATCAAGACTCGTGTTCAACGCATGAAGGACATCCAACGTATGTCAGAAGACGGAACATTTGACCGTCTTCCTAAGAAGGAAGTTGTTTTGTTGAAGAAGCAACACGCCAAGTTGGAAAAGTTCTTGGGTGGAATCGAAGATATGCAGGACTTGCCTGACGTATTGTTCGTTGTTGACCCTAAGAAGGAAGAAATCGCCGTTAAGGAAGCCAACATGCTCAACATTCCTGTTGTTGCTATGATTGACACAAACGCCAACCCAGATGTTGTTGACGTTAAGATTCCTGCTAACGATGATGCTATCCGTGCCATCCGTTTGATCACTTCAAAGATGGCTGATGCTGTTATCGAAGGTCGTCAAGGCCAAGACCAAGCAGCTGAAGATGCTTTCATCGATGGTGACGAAAACACTGAATCAATCGAAGAAATCACTGAAATTGTTGAAAAGAACAACTAAGCGATAATATCTGATTTGCCGTTCCGGTGGACCTGCTTGGGACGCTGGCACGGCATTTTTATTTGAATTAAAAAGGAGCACATTCATGGCTGTTACAGCAAAGATGGTAAAGGAACTACGTGATAAGACGTCTGTTGGTATGATGGATGCCAAGAAGGCTTTGGTTGAAGCCGAAGGTGACATCGAAAAGGCAATCGACTTGTTGCGTGAAAAGGGAATGGCAAAGGCCGCTAAGAAGGGTGACCGTGTCGCTGCCGAAGGTATGACTTATGTCATGGAAGATGGTAACAAGGCTGCTATCATCGAATTGAACTCTGAAACTGACTTCGTTGCTGGTAACAAGGAATTTAACGACTTGTTGGCTGCTGTGACAAAGGTTATCTTGGAAAAGCAACCAGCTGATGTTGAAGCTGCTTTGGCTTTGGAAGGTGAAGATGGTCGTACTGTTAACGACATGATCATCAACGTTTCACAAATCACTGGTGAAAAGATTACTTTGCGTCGTTTTGCAACAATGGAAAAGAACGACAACGAAGTATTCGGTGCTTACTCACACATGGGTGGCTCAATCTCTGCTTTGGCCTTGTTCGAAGGTTCAAACGCAGAAGCAGCCCGTGACATCGCAATGCACATCGCTGCCATTGCACCACAATACGTGTCAGATGCTGACGTTCCTGCAGAAGTTGTTGCTAAGGAAAAGGAAGTTCAATTGGCTTCTGAAGACTTGAACGGTAAGCCTGACAATATCAAGGAAAAGATGGTTGAAGGACGTATCAAGAAGTTCTTGGCTGAAATTTCATTGTTGGACCAACCATTCGTTAAGAACGGTGACCAAAAGGTTGCTGACTTTGCCAAGGAAAACGGTTTGACTGTTAAGTCATTCGTTCGTTACCAAGTTGGTGAAGGAATCGAAAAGCAACAAACAAACTTGGCCGATGAAGTTGCAAAGCAACTTGGCTAATATTTGATTTAAAAAAGAGTGCCCATTCATTTGGACACTTTTTTTACGGACGTAACGCCCATCCTTTGTTATAATTGAAGGTAAGAAAAAGGAGACACCATGACTGAAAAGAAATACAAGCGCGTGTTGATGAAGTTGTCTGGCGAGGCCTTAGCTGGTCCTAAAGGACAAGGAATTGACCTCGAAACTGTTTCATCAATTGCCGCTGAGATTAAGACCGTTCACGATATGGGAACCCAAATCGCCATCGTTGTTGGTGGTGGAAACCTCTGGCGAGGCGAACCAGCCGCTAAGGTTGGCATGGAACGTTCACGTGCCGATTACACTGGAATGCTTGGTACAACGATGAACGCCCTTGTTTTACAGGATGCTTTGGAACGTGCTGGTGTACCAACACGTGTTCAAACAGCCATTACCATGCAGCAAATTGCTGAACCATACATCCGTGGCCGTGCCATCCGTCACTTGGAAAAGGGACGTGTTGTGATCTTTGCTGCTGGAACTGGTTCACCTTACTTCTCAACGGATACAACGGCGGCTTTGCGTGCCAATGAAATTAACGCCGATGCCATCTTGATGGCGAAGAACGGTGTTGATGGTGTCTACGATTCTGATCCACGGACAAACCCTGCAGCAAAGAAGTTTAACCACTTGACTCATTTGGATATTTTGCAGAAGGGCTTGAAGGTGATGGACTCAACGGCTTCATCATTGTCAATGGATAACAACATGCCTTTGGTTGTCTTTAACTTGAACCAACCAGGAAACATTGAAAAGGTTATTGCCGGTGAAAATATCGGAACAACTGTGACAGGAGAAGAATAATGGCGATTGATTTTAATCAAGCAACTGACAAGATGAAGGGTGCCCAAGACGCTCTTCGCCGTGAATTAGCTGAAATCCGTACTGGACGTGCTAACCCACGTATTTTGGACCGTGTGCAAGTTGAATACTATGGCGCAATGGTGCCATTGAACCAAGTTGCTTCAATTTCTGTACCTGAAGCCCGTATGCTTTTGATCACACCTTTTGATAAGGGTGCTTTGGAAGCCATCGTTACGGCGATTAACATGTCTGACTTGGGCTTGAACCCAGCATCAGACGGTCAAATCGTTCGCTTGGCCATTCCTCAAATGACGGAAGAACGTCGTAAGGAACTGGTTAAGGAAGTGAAGGCTGAAGCTGAGAAGTCAAAGGTTGCGGTTCGTAACGTTCGACGTGAAGCAATGGATGCCATCAAGAAGGATAAGGAATTGACGGAAGATGACGTTCGAGATTCTGAAGACAAGGTCCAAAAGTTGACTGACGACAACATCAAGGCAATTGATGAAATCGCAGCTGAAAAAGAGAAAGAATTGATGACAATTTAATTCCAAGTTGAGAATGAAATGATAGAGCAAGCCTTAGTGCTTGCTCTTTTTTTCTTAGAATGGACTTTTTAATTTTAATAAATTTCCTTAAAATACTACTAAGAGTGATTTTAATTTTCAATTAAAATTAGCCAGGTAGGGCAATCCATGCTATTATTTTAAGAGAATGTATTTATAAAAGTAGCAATTTATTAAAATGAGACAAGGTACCAATATGACAAATCATCTATATAAAAACGGAAAGGCTTGGCTGACCCTGGCCTTTGCAGCCACTGGTTTTGCTTTTGCAAACCACAACCAGGCATCTGCTGATACTCAAGATGCGAATGCCTCAGCGGTTACATCTGATCAATCAGCGCAGCAAGCACAACAAACGCAACAGGTACAGTCTGAAACAACCACGGCTAACACGCAGCAGGTGGCTTCTGCACGTGATAACGCGCTAGCAAAGTATGCCAATCAACACGTGTCTGGCTATATTTATTCTCCTGATGTTTCAGGAGCAAATGGTGGCTACAACTGGTTTGAAGACGGTCACTTGTTTACTGGTTTCCGTAAGTATATGGGCACTTACTACTGGTTTGTTGACGGTGTTCGTCAAAATGCTGGCTGGCGTCAAGCTTGGGGTATGAACTATTACACTGATAACGATGGTCGTGCCGTTCAAGGACACCAAAACATTGGTGGACAGGACTTTGACTTCGGAAACGATGGTTCATACTATCTTCGTTCATCCGGTTACCTTCACGATGGTTCGAGCCAAAACGGAGGCTACCGCTGGTATGAAAACGGAAAGCTTTACACTGGTTTCCGTTACTACGCGGGTACTTTTTACTGGTTCGTTGATGGTGTTCGTCAGAACGCCGGTTGGCGTCAAGCATGGGGTTTGAATTACTATACTGATGATAACGGACGTGCTGTTCAAGGTCGTCACATCATTGATGGTAAGCTCTATGACTTTGGAGATGATGGTTCTTTCTACAACCGTCCATTGAACGGTTATTTCTGGGATGGTTCACCTAAGAACGGTGGTTACCGCTGGTACGATAACGGAAACCTTTATACTGGATTCCGTTACTATATGGGAACTTATTACTGGTTCGTCGATGGTGTTCGTCAGAACGCTGGCTGGCGTCAAGCTTGGGGCATGACATACTATACTGATGATAATGGACGTGCCGTTCAAGGATCACAGTACATTGATGGTCAATGGTACTTCTTTGGTGATGATGGTACTTACTACCGTCGTTTCGCAGCTAGTGATGTTGTGAACTGGTTCTACCGTAACTATGGTAAAATCACCTATTCAATGTACGGCTCACGTACTGGTGCTGATGGAACTGCCGATTGTTCCGGTGCTATGACTGAAGCCTTGATGGAAGCCGGTGCTTCAAAGCCAGCCTTCATCTACAACACGGATTCCATTCATGATTACCTTCGTAATAACGGTTACCACTTGGTTGCCGAAAATACGAAGACTCAAAAGCAAGTTGGCGACATCGTGATTTGGGGCCGTCGTGGTGAATCTGGTGGTGCTAATGGCCACATCATGATCATCAACAAGGATGATGATGCCAACGGAAACGGTGCCCGTGAAATTTCAGTTGATTACTGGACAAACGGTGGTTACAATTCCGCTATTTCAGAGCATGATTACAACTATTATGCTGCTGTTGATGGCCACCCATACTTCTATGTTTACCGTCATAATTAAAAAAGTAGAATCTTTGCTTCGCAAAGGTTCTTTTTTTCTTGCCTTTTTCAAATTAAAATAGCATAATATGTGTAAGCAATTCTCTTGTAATGACCCGGCGTGGAACCCGGCTAGCATGAGAACTCAACGAAAGTGTCAGAGCATTTTCTGCTCTGGAAATCAGGTGGAACCGCGCGCGAGCGTCCTGATGTCAAAGAAATTTTGGCATTAGAACGTTGGCGCGTTTTTTTGTCTAAAAAAGGAGGGGCGATGGCAAAACTAAAGTACAGTGTGCAATCCGAAACTGTTTTAGAACTGCAGGAAGCCGGTCAGGTTGGCGACATCATCGACCTGAAGGATAAGCAAGAGGTCGATACCGAAACGCTTGCGAAAGCCGTTCAAGAAGGGATTGAGCAGCGTATCCAAAGAGAAAAGTCGGACTGGGAAAAGAGTCAGTCTGCCATTCTGAAATCTAAGCTGGCGGAAGAGCAGCAGGCTGCGAATCTGACGCTCGAAAAGGCTAAGCAGGAAGTGGCGGAGGCTGCTCGTGAAAAGCAGGAAAAGCTGCAAGCCGAACTAGCGGATTTGAAGGCTTCCCTGAAGAGTCAACAAGCTGGTGAAAGCTCGGCCAAGGAGCTGGCATTAGCGAAGCAGCGGGAAGAGTTAGGCAAAGCTCAGGCGGCTGAAAAAGACCAACTGCAACAAGCCTTGCAGGATGTCCAGAAGCAACTTCAAGACGAGCTTTCCAAGCAGAAGGAATCGGCTGGACAGGAAAAGCTGAAGCTGGAAAAGCAACTGATGGAGCTTGAGAACAAGGTGCAGAACCAGGAGCGGGATAAGGAACTGGCCCTTGTTCAGACCAAGGCTGACTATGAAGCCCAGTTAAAGGCCGCTCAGGACCAGGTTGAGTTCTACAAGGACTTCAAGGCCCGTCAGTCGACCAAGGAAATTGGGGAGTCCTTGGAAGTATACGCTCACCAGGAGTTCAATAAGATTCGGCCCTACGCCTTTCCAAACGCTTATTTTGAAAAGGATAACGAGGTTTCCAAGGAAACCGGGTCGAAGGGGGACTTCATCTTCCGTGACTACGATGATGGCATCGAGTTCATCTCCATCATGTTTGACATGAAGAACGAGGCTGATTCGACCGAGAAGAAGCATAAGAACGCGGATTTCTTCATGGAATTGGATAAGGATCGCCGGGAAAAGGGAACGGAATATGCCGTGCTGGTTTCTCTCCTGGAATCTGATAACGAGTACTACAACACTGGGATCGTACAGGTTCCTGACTATCCTAAGATGTATGTGATTCGCCCCCAGTTCTTTGTCCACTTCATTGGCCTGCTGCGGAATGCGGCACTGGATTCTGTTCAGTACAAAAAGCAGTTGGCGGAAGCCAAAGAGCAAAACATCGATATTACCAACTTTGAGGATAATATCAACACTTTCAAGGACAAGTTTGCGAAGAACTACGAGTCTTACTCGAAGAACTTCCAGGCGGCCATTGATGAGATTGATAAGGCCATTAAGCGGATGGAAGAGGTCAAGCGCAAGTTGACCACTTCCGAAAACCAGTTGCGCCTGGCCAACAACAAGTTAGACGACGTTTCCGTTAAAAAGTTGACCCGTGGTAATCCAACCATGAAGGCCAAGTTCGACGAATTGAAAAAAGAAGATTAATTTAATCGAGGAAATTATGACAGATAAGAAACTTTCACTACAGGATATCATCCTGACTTTGCAAGAGTTCTGGGCTGCTAAGGGGGCTAACCTCATGCAGGCTTATGACAACGAAGTCGGTGCCGGAACACAAAGTCCATACACCTTCTTGCGTGCCAACGGCCCTGAACCATGGGCTGCGGCCTACGTGCAACCATCACGTCGTCCTGCCGATGGACGTTACGGTGATAACCCTAACCGACTCTTCCAGCACCACCAGTTCCAGGTGGTGATGAAGCCTTCTCCTGACAACATTCAGGAATTGTACCTGGCCTCATTGGAAGCCTTGGGTATCAACCCACTCGAACACGATATCCGTTTCGTGGAAGATAACTGGGAAAACCCATCAATGGGTGCTGCCGGTATCGGTTGGGAAGTTTGGCTCGATGGAATGGAAGTAACTCAGTTCACTTACTTCCAACAGGTTGGTGGAATCGAAGTTGATTCCGTTACTTCTGAAATCACTTATGGTTTGGAACGTTTGGCTTCTTACATCCAAGACGTGCCAACAGTTTATGATTTGGAATGGGGTCACGGTGTTCTCTACGGTGACATCTTCAAGGAACCTGAATACGAGCACTCAAAGTACGCCTTTGAAGAATCAAACCAGGAAATGCTTCTTCGCCACTTCGACGACTACGAAGCCGAAGCCAAGCACAACTTGGAATTGGGATTGGTTCACCCAGCCTATGACTACATCTTGAAGTCATCACACACCTTTAACCTATTGGATGCCCGTGGAACGGTTTCAGTTACGGAACGTGCCGGTTACTTGCACCGTATCCGTTCAATGGCCCGTCAGGTTTCCAAAGTCTTCATCGAGGAACGTGCTAAGTTAGGCTTCCCATTGTTGAAGGACGAAGCACTACGCGAAAAGTACCTGGGTGAAAAGGGAAAGTACGCTAAGAAGGAGGACCAAGACTAATGGCCGATTATATTTTAGAAATTGGATTGGAAGAAATGCCAGCGCATTTGGTAACTTCTTCTGAAAAGCAACTGGTAAAGCGCGTCAAGGACTTCTTAGACGCACATCGCTTGGCTGTACAAGAAATCAAGCCTTTCTCAACACCCCGTCGTTTGGCCGTTGAATTGTCAGGCTTGGCCGAAGGATCTGAAGCCATCTCCGAAGTGAAGCGTGGACCAGCCGTGGACCGTGCCAAGGATGACGAAGGAAACTGGTCCCGTGCCGCCCAAGGGTTCGCCCGCGGACAGGGAACTACTCCTGAAGAATTGACTGAAAAGGACGGTTACCTCTGGGCCAACAAGGAAATCGCCGGTGTGCCTGCCAAGGACATCTTGGCTAAGATTGGTGATGAAGTTGTGGAGCAAATGACTTTTACAACTTACATGAAGTGGGGCAACCACTCCTTCCACTACATCCGTCCAATCCGCTGGTTGGTTTCATTGTTGGACGAAGAAGTGGTGCCATTCTCAGTATTGGACGTGCAAGCCGGTCAGACCACTCGTGGCCACCGTTTCTTGTCTACTGATAACGTAATCATTGCATCAGCACAGGCCTACGAAAAGACATTGAACGACGCCTTCGTTATGGTTGATGCTAAGACTCGTAAGGACACGATTGTTGCCCAACTCGAGCAAATCGCCAAGGACAACAAGTGGAACCTGGACTTGCAGTCAGACATGGCTAAGGACCTCTTGGAAGAAGTGAACAACATCGTCGAATGGCCAACGGCCTTCAGCGGTCAGTTCGACGAGAAGTACCTGGAATTGCCTAAGGAAGTCTTGATCACTTCCATGCGTGACCACCAACGTTTCTTCTTCGTAACGAACGAAGCCGGCGACCTCTTGCCACACTTCCTTTCTGTTCGTAACGGAAACGCTGAAGACATCGAAAACGTTGCCCGTGGTAACGAAAAAGTCCTTGTCGCCCGCTTGGAAGACGCGGCCTTCTTCTACAAGGAAGACCAGCAAAAGTCCATCGCTGACTACATGGAACGTGTTAAGAAGCTTGTCTTCCACGAAAAGATTGGAACGGTTTACGAGCACATGCAGCGTGTGCAAGGTTTGTCTGCCCAATTGGCCCAAGCTTTGGGACTCTCTGATGAAGAACAAGACGATCTCAACCGTGCCGCTCAAATCTACAAGTTTGATTTGATGACTGGTATGGTCGGTGAATTCGACGAACTCCAAGGTGTCATGGGTGAGCACTACGCCAAGCTCTTTGGTGAAAAGGATGCCGTTGCCAAGGCCATCTACGAACATTACTTGCCAACCTCTGCCGAAGGCGAAGTTGCCCAAACTAAGGTTGGTGCCGTTTTGGCCATCGCCGACAAGTTGGATTCTATCGTTACCTTCTTTGCCCACGACATGATGCCATCTGGTGCTAACGACCCTTACGGTCTCCGTCGTGCCGCAACCGGTGTTGTCCGCACATTGGAAGCCTTCGACTGGCACTTTAACCTCTTGGACATCCTCCTTGCCTTCGAACAGAAGAACGGGGAAGTGGCCGATGCCAACTTGGACGACGTCTTGGCCTTCATGACCGACCGTGTCCGCAAGCAGGCTCTCGACGCTGGTATCCGTAAGGATATCGTGACGGCTGGTACTGCCAACGTTGTTACTGGTGACTTCGTGTATGTTGCTGACCGTACGAAGGTTTTGGCTAACCACGCCAAGGACGATAACTTCCGTGACGTCATGGAAGCCTTGGCCCGTGTTTCACGCCTTGCCAAGAAGATGACGGTTGATGCGCCAGTTGACCCAGCGCTTCTCGTTAACGACCAAGAGAAGGCCCTTTACGAAGCAACCAAGGATCTTTCATTGGCTGATCTCGAGGCGAAGGGTGCCGAAGCACTTTACCAAGCCTTGGTTGCCTTGCAGGCGCCAATCGCGGCATACTTCGACAACACGATGGTTAACGATGACGACGAAGCCATCAAGAAGAACCGTTACGCTCAATTGAATGCCATCAAGACGCTCATTGACGGCCTTGGTAACACAGAAGATATCGTTATCAAGTAAGTAGGCATACTTCATAATTATGTATATTAAAAAGTCGACCTGGAAGGGTCGGCTTTTTTGTGTGTTGATGGGATGTGTTGTGCGCTGGGAGAGGGCGGGGAGCGGCGAGAATTGGCGGTGCAAGGATGGAAAGGTGGGAGGCCGGCCAGAGGGCTATAGATATTGATCGATTTCAGTGATTAGATCTGGAAAATCAATCTGTAAGGCAATGGATATTTTCTTAAGAGTAAAAATTGATGGCAAGTTGTAGCCTAGTTCAATATTAGATAATGATTTTTCACTTATCCAGTCTTCAGGTAAAAGACCGTCTTCAATTGGCTCGGAAATAAAAACTTCACGAGAATATCCCAATACTTTTCGGTGTTGCCTGATTATATTACCTATTTCTTTGTTTTCTAACTGTTCTTTTCTTTTTACCACAATAGTAACCATGGTTCCTTTTATTATTATCTGTAATACATTATATTATACATATTGAATGAAAGAGGAGAAAACGATGATTGAAAAATTTCCAGTAAAAAGTATACGAACGACAAAGTCGCCTTCAACTGAAGGTGTTACAACATACACCATGTTGGTTGATTTTAATGATTTGCCAAATGACATTTCACTAGAAGTAAACCCACGTAAGCCAAAGATGAACACGGCTGTTGCTAAAAAATTGATTCATGCAGTTACGGGGACAGAAGAAGATTTTGATATTAAGAACCGTGGAATTGTAATTATTGCTAATAATCTGATTTTTAACAACGGTCAAGTTACTTTGGATTTGGGTGATGATCGTACTCGATTCGGTATTTTGGATGGTGGTCATACTTACACGGCTATTACGCAAAACCGAGGGGATATGCCTGAGGATATGCACAAATATGTAAAGTTGGAAATTTTGGTTGGCGAAAACCTTGATGCAACTGGGCTAGCTGATGCTCGTAATACGAGTGTTCAGGTTAGTGATATCGCGTTATTTGAATTAGATGATAAATTTAATGACGTTAAGGATGTCCTGAAAAAAGAAAGCTATGCTGATGATGTGGCTTATAAGGATAATGATAATAAGAGTATTCCTGTCGCAGATCTATTGCGATTGATGTACGCGATGAATATCGAGAAATTTGCAAGTGAAACAACAGCTCCTGTTTCTGCCTATTCATCAAAAGCAGCTGTTTTCCGTGACTACAAAAAGGAAATTGATAAGGGTGACGATAATGTCTATGCAAAATTAATTCCATTGTTACCTGAATTGGTTCGAATCTTTGAATTCATTCAACGTGATATGAAGAAGTACTATGCTGAATTTAAGAAAGCAAATGGACAGAGTTCATCTGCTTTTGGAAAAGTTCGCGGTGTTGAAGGAGCAGGAAATTATCACACAGCTTTTTCAAAGATGGATATTGAGTATCAAATTTCAAATGGATTTATTTTCCCAATCTTCGGTGCATTCCGTGCGCTTTTGAAAGAAAATAACGATGGAACTATCGAATTCGAATTTTCACCCGAAAAGGTCTGGAATAAAGTAGGTGTGAACTTAGTTCAGAATACTTTTGAAACAGATACAAACCCTCAAATGGCTGGAAAGAATAAAACGTTGTGGCAGGGAAACTATCGAATTGTTGAAGGTGCTAAAAAAGATTTGTTAATTGAAAAATTGATGAATCAAAACGGTTTGTAAGATATTGGTTTAAAGGTCGACACTTTGTGTCGGCTTTTTTTATTCCTATCCTTCATAACCGCTGCTTCATGACCGTGCTAGATTAAGAAATAAAAGCAAAGATTTATTTCTTGTCTTCGTATTACTACATGAAGGAGGTCAATATGGATAACACGAAAACGATTGCCGTGGTGAGTTTAGCAAAAATTGTTCGAAAGGATGTCTTTTGCTTGGAAGACAATCGCGCGCTGTTTGATAAGTTGGAGGGGATGGGCGTCGAGCTGTTAGGCTTCTTTGATAAGAAGATGTCAGCTTTACTGAAGTGGGATAGTCATTATCATCATCCGGTTATTGCGGTAAATAACCGGGATTCGGAGAAGAAACAAATCTTTTCATTGGCCCATGAGATTGGCCACTTATTCATCGATTATGGTTGGCTGCCAGAACCTTATAAGAACCCAGACGACTTTAACAATCTTGATGGCGTACTGAATGTGACTCATTACCGTCGGGTGAAGAGCCATCAAAACGGTAGGGATTCGAAACGTGAAGTGCTAATGGACGACTTTGCCAGGAACTTTCTGATGCCCTATGAAGAGGTGAAACAGCTATTGGTTGATAATGGCTTTAACGTGGAGACAACGATTGACCAGCTGGTGGAAAGATACTATGTAACTGAACTGACTGCGCGTCGGCAGTTAGGTTTTGTAAGAAATCGAGGTGATTGAGTGATGGATTTCACTGACCCAGTTTTTAGGAAACACCTGGAAGCTTTGGTTAATGATTTGCGCGGATTTGATAAATCTGAGACTAGTAGTCCTCAAGATGATGATTCCAATAAGGTGAGTTTTCATACACTGCGTAACCAGCAGAGTATCTCTTTTCGGGAACAAATCATCCTGGCGATTAGCGAAGATATTAAGAGTAAGGCGGCCATTCGAAAACGTTTTTCGACTTTTTATATCTGGTTCTTAACCTTAGTCACGACACTTGTTTTTTATGTCATCTTAGATCCGATTAACATGCTGTCGAGTGGAGCGAGCTTTTACTCGGATACGTTAAAGATATCGTTGGTGGGTACCTTCTTTGCCACACTATTGTCTGCCTTTATGGCGATGGTGAAATACGGTTTTACGGCGGAGAAACAGATGATTGAACTGTTTGATTTGATTGGAAATGAGAGTGAGGGTGGAAGTGATGAGTGACCCTCGTACGCAATAAAGTAATTGTGTTTTGTATTTGAAAGGAGAAATGAAAATGACTGTTCATACATATAGGCAAGGCAACGAAATAGTGATTACAATTCCAGCCGAATTTAAAGTAGAGGCAAATAAAGATTATCAGCCAACAATTTTACCGGATGGAACCATCAAGTTTATTCCAGAGGATAGTCCTTTCCCGGACATATGGAATGATGATCCGAAGGATATTGCCGCATTTAACCAAGAAATTGGTTCACTTGATGATGGTGCGAATTATGGTCGAGAAAACGTTGAGTATTAAGCCTGGCAGTGTGTATTGGATTGACGTGGAGCCACACTCTGGTCGAGAACAAGGTGGACACTTAGTATCAGAAAATAATATTCGGCGTCCGGTCGTTGTTGTATCGAATGAGAGATATAACGAACACAATATGGCACTTGTCTTTGCATGTACATCAACTAATAAGAAAAATCGATATTTATTACCCATTATGCTAAAAAAGCCATCTAATATTATTCTTAGTCAGATTTTGGGCTACGACATGGTGTCAAGAAATGCCCAGTATATGGGTTTTGATGTTGGCCAAGAGACATTGAGCTATCTAAGAAATATTGTTATGCAATATATATAATTTGTGAGGAGACTCAAAGGAAAAGCACCTACAAATTTTTGTAGGTGCTTTCTTCTACTATTGCAGAAGGGGTGTAAAGAAAGTTGCCCTCTTTTTATAAAGGAAGTGGTGATATGAATGTACTCACTACTCTGGAAAGGGGGAGGGCTTTGACTCCGGTAAAGCACTACAGCTAGTGATTAGCTCTGCGATTCTTATCGTAATGATTTTATCTTGCGTTGTTGCGCTATTAATTTAAGCAAAAGAAAATAACTATCTCTTCTTTGAACGGCCTGAGATGATTATTTTATAATTTTTTTAGGACTGCTTATCACTTTTGTGAGTCTGCTTGGTGGGCAATCTGTTGCAACCAGATTGATCTTTCTTTACGCCTCCAGTTTAATCAGGCCCACCAGACATCACAAGCAAATACCACAATGGTTCATATGCCTGTTGTAAAGCAATGCCGCTATTGGTTTGGCGGCCTTTTTCGTGTAAACTAAGTAATAAGAAAAACTTTTAAAAAGCAGGTAAACATGGCTGATTTTACAATTGACCAATTGAAGGAACGACAGAAGCGGATTCGTAACTTTTCAATCGTGGCCCACATTGACCACGGGAAGTCCACGATTGCGGACCGTATTTTGGAGCAAACGAAGACGGTTGCTGAACGTGATATGCAGAACCAGTTGTTGGACTCCATGGATTTGGAGCGTGAACGAGGCATCACGATTAAGTTGAACGCCGTTGAAGTTCACTACGAAGCCAACGACGGGCAAACTTACATCTTCCACCTGATTGACACACCAGGGCACGTCGACTTCTCTTATGAAGTATCACGTTCTTTGGCGGCCGCCGAAGGGGCTATCTTGGTTGTCGATGCGGCACAGGGTGTCGAAGCCCAGACTTTGGCTAACGTCTTCTTGGCCTTGGATAATGATTTGGAAATCTTGCCAGTCATTAACAAGATCGATTTGCCATCGGCAGATCCTGACAAGGTGAAGCAGGAAATCGAAGACGTGATTGGCTTGGATGCCGACGATGCCGTTTTGGTTTCAGCCAAGAAGGGGATTGGTATCCCTGAATTGCTGGAGCGAATCGTTTCGGACTTCCCAGCGCCAGACGGTGACTTGGAAGCGCCTTTGCAGGCCTTGATTTTTGACTCCCAGTACGATGCCTACCGTGGTGTTGTGGTCAACATTCGTGTCCGTCAGGGAGTTGTCAAGCCTGGTGACAAGATTCGAATCATGAACACCGGGGCTGAATACGAAGTCAACGAAGTTGGTGTGATGTCACCCAACGCCCAGAAGCGTGACTATTTGATGGCAGGGGATGTCGGCTATTTGACGGCTTCAATCAAGGACATCTCAACAACTCAGTCTGGTGATACCATCACGCTGGTCAACAACCCGGCTGACGAACCATTGCCTGGTTATAAGAAGATGACGCCAATGGTGTACTCAGGACTTTATCCTTCTGACAACGCCAAGTACGGTGATCTTCGCGACGCCTTGGAGAAGTTACAACTAAACGATGCTGCTTTGACTTTTGAACCTGAAACATCCCAGGCCTTGGGCTTTGGATTCCGTGTTGGATTCTTGGGCCTCTTGCACATGGATGTTATCCAGGAACGTTTGGAACGTGAGTTCGACCTTGATTTGGTCACAACGGCGCCATCCGTTACCTACAAGGTGACGACAACCGACGGCGAAGTTTTGATGATTGAAAACCCATCCGAACTACCAGCCTCACAGGACATCAAGACCATTGAAGAACCATATGTGCACGCGCAAATCATGGTGCCAAACGATTACGTTGGGGCCGTCATGGAATTGGCTCAGCGCAAGCGTGGGGAATTCGACACGATGGAGTACCTGGATGAGAGTCGTGTCAATGTGAAGTACTACATGCCACTGTCTGAAATCATCTTTAACTTCTTTGATAAGTTGAAGTCTTCAACTCGTGGTTATGCTTCATTGGATTACGAGCTGGACGAATACCGTCCATCCGACTTGGTTAAGATTGACATTCTCTTGAATGGCGATAAAGTCGATGCCTTGTCATTCATCGTCCACCGTGACTTTGCGGTGGAACGTGGCCGTATCATTACAGCCAAGTTGAAGGAAATCATTCCTCGACAGAACTTTGAAATTCCAGTTCAGGCCGCCATCGGGAACAAAATCCTGGCCCGTACCAACATTAAGGCCTACCGTAAGGATGTGACGGCCAAGATTCACACGGGTGATCCGGACCGTCGTGCCAAGCTGCTGAATAAACAGAAGCGTGGTAAGGCCCGCATGAAGGATGTCGGAACGGTTTCAGTTCCACAGGAAGCCTTCATGGCCGTTCTAAAGACCGAAGACGACGAACAGTACGCAAAGGGAAACTAATTTTTCTCAATTGTAGACTGGTTTAGGGCCTTTTGTATTTTTAGAGAATACGAATTTGTTTAGAATCATTGAAAAAGCCAATCTTCTGGGTTAGAATGAAACCAAACAGGGGTGAAATGCATCCCCCTAAGGAGTGTAATTATGGCTTTTAAAACAGTGATTGGTTCGATTGCAGATCACTTCCGGCCAAAGATGGACGCGGTCGGAGTGACACATAATGGCCCATTGACGGCCGATGACGCTTTCATTGAGCGTTCCGTCAATCAGCCACAACCGCGCGAAAACGAAATTCTTGTGCAGGTTTTGGCTTCATCCGTTAACCCGGTTGACGTTAAGATGCGTTCCGGTTACCAGGATAAGGGTGTCTTCCGTATCTTTGGTTTGGATGTTGTCGGACGAGTTGCCGCCGTTGGTAAGGACGTGTCCCGTTTTGCCGTTGGTGACCGTGTTTACTACGCTGGAAAGCAGCACCACGACGGTGCTGATGCCGCTTACCAGGTCATTCCTGCCGAGATGGCTGCTAAGGCGCCAGAAAATTTGGATGACGTATCCGCTGCGGCCATGCCATTAACGACCATTACGGCCTACGATATTTTGGTCCATGGTTTCCACTTGCCAATCGCAAAGGATGCCGGCAAGGGTAAGAGTGTTCTTATCATTAACGGTGCTGGTGGCGTTGGTTCAATTTTGATTCAATTGGCCAAGTACCTTGGCTTGACGGTGATTGCGACCGCTGGCCGTGCCGATTCACAGGAATGGGTCAAGAAGATGGGTGCTGATCACGTGGTGGATTACCACCGTGGCTTGGTTCGTCAGATTGCCGATTTGGGTTATCCCGAAGTTGACTACATTGCCAACTTGCAGGACACAACCGGCTACTGGGACTTGATGGTGAAGACGATTCGCCCTTACGGTGAGATTGCCTCAATCGTCGACACGACGATGCCAGTGGACTTAGGCGAATTGAAGTCCAAGTCCGCTTCCTTCTCATGGATTTTCATGTTAGCTCGTGGTAACTTTAACGTTTACTTGTCCGAGCAGGGACAAATCCTAGAAGATATGGCGACCCTCTTTGATGAAGGTATTCTTCACTCAACGGTCACGAAGGTATACCACGGCTTAACTGCTTATAGTATTCGTTCGGCCTTCCAGGATGTCGCGGGACACCGTGCCATCGGTAAAGTCGTTGTCGACTTCGCACCAAACATTAAGGCCTCTGAAGGTGGCATGCCACTGGAGGACGGTTCTGATAAGGAATCGACCTTCTCCGATGGACCTGATAACATTCAGGAAAAGGACGGCCAGGCTGAAAAGACTGGTAAGTCCGAACTAAACGATGAAGATGCACCAACACATTATTAAAATAGTAAAAGCCGGGAACCGGTTGGTTCCCGCTTTTTCTTTGTAAAGGATAATTAGATGACAACTTATCAAAAGGTAACATGGACGGTTCCTGCTGACCTGCAGGACTTCGTTGTCTCCGTTTTAATTGAACTGGGCGCCGACGGGGTGGAGCAGGGAGAAGGAACCCTGACCATTTATGAAGACCAGGCCAAGGATGGCTGGCGTGACCGCTTGCAGTCCTATGAAGTGGGTTTGAACCTGTTGAAGGACCAGGGCTTGGCCTTACAGGTGGAACCCATCGTGAACGAGGAACTGGCATCCGATACCTTTGAAAACGAGTGGAAGAACTACTACCACGCTGCCCGTATTACCAACCGCTTTACGGTCGTGCCTGCCTGGGAAGACTACCAAAAGCAGCAGGAAGGTGAAAAGTTGATTGTTATGGATCCAGACCAGGCCTTTGGGACTGGAACCCATCCAACGACGTCTTTGATGTTGCAAGCTTTGGAAACCGTTGTTCGTGGTGGGGAAAAGACCATCGACGTTGGAACTGGTTCTGGTGTCTTGGCCGTTGGTGCCAAGCATTTAGGCGTTGGCGACGTATTGGCCACGGATATCGATGAAGAGGCCGTGAAGACGGCCGAAGAGAACCTGGCCTTGAATCCGGTTGCCAAGGATGTGACCGTCATTGCCTCGGATTTGATGAAGGACGTGCCGGAGAATTTTGTGGCCGGCGGTGTTGATTTGGTTTTGGCCAACATCTTGGCGGATGTCATTGAGCCCCTGATTTCACAGGTTCGACCAGTCGTCAAACCAGGTGGTCACTTCTTAGTGTCTGGTATTTACGATGATGTGGCTGAGAAGATTGAAAAGGCCTTGATTGCCCATGACTTTGTCGTGGAACAGAAGATGCAGTCAGGCACTTGGCACGCCTACATTTGCCGTTTGCCCGAAGAAGCAGAATAGGAGATTGCCATGCACCGTTATTTTTTGAATGAAAAAATTGGCGCAGTAATTGAATTGACCAAGGACCAGGATGTCTTTCACCACATGCTGCGCGTTCGCCGTGCTAAGGTGGGAACAAAGGCGGAATTTGTGGATGTTGATCAGAAACTTGTCGTTGGGGAACTAGTGGAAGCCGGTTCCGATTCGGCAACGGTCAAAGTCTTAGAAGAGTTAAAGCAGAAGGTGGAGCTACCGGTTAAGGTCACGCTCATTGTTTCACCCGTGAAAAACGACCGAACGGACTGGTTTGTTCAAAAGGCGACCGAACTCGGTGTTGATCGAATCATCTTGACCAAGATGGAACGGACGGTTGTCGACTGGGGTAAGCAGCAGGAAAAGAAGTTAGCTCGTTTAGAAAAGATTGCTTTGAATGCTGCGGAACAGTCCCACCGTTTAAAGGTGCCAGAAATTGACTTCATGGCCTACCAAGACGCGATTAACGAGAACAAGGACCACGGCCTGGTTGCCTGGGAAGAGTCAGCCAAGGAAGGCGAGAAGGCGACTTTGCTAAAAGTCGCAGAAGAAGCTAAGTCTGGTGAACGCTTCACGGTGCTCTTTGGACCGGAGGGGGGCTTGTCAGTGGAAGAGATTAAGGGCTTAGCTGCCGCGGGCTTTGCGCCAGCTGGCTTAGGTCCCCGTATTCTACGTGCCGAAACGGCACCACTCTACACCTTAAGTGCTTTATCAACCATCTGGGAACTACAAGAGGGCATGTAAGAACTCCAACAGATTCTAAATTCTGTGCTTGTCGCTGTCCGCGAAAAAATTTATAATAGTGTATGTATCAAATTGAGAAAAAGACGGAGAATACCATTGTGGATTCAGTAAAGAATACATTTAATAGGAGCCTGGTGAACTGGCTAATCGCCTTGTTTATCGTGGCTATCGTCCTGCCTTACATTGGCTCAGTGCGTAGTTGGTCAACGATTTTCAAAGTTGTCTTTATGTACTTCATCGTCAATGGTGGTTTTGCCTTGGCTTTTGGTTACGCCATCCGTCGGAAGGGCTTCCGCTTCTATTGGATTTTTGCCCAATTTCTGGTGTTTGGGCTCTTGTCCAACTACCTTTTTAGCATTGTGAACGAATCCTACGGCTACTACTTAGCCTTTCTATACTTGATTTTGACTTGTTTTACTTTCTTTGCCAATAACGATGATGATCTTGACGAAAACGAACTGCCCGTTGATGGTGGTTATCAAGACGTCTAATCAAATGATTTAACGAAAAGCGCCCAAATAGGGGCGCTTTTCTGTTAGACTGTTATAAGGTAAATCTCGCATTTTATGAAAACGGAGGGAAACACCGTGATTACTGTTTCAGATATGACTTTTTCATTCTCTGGTAAGAAACTCTACCAGGATGTTAACTTAAAACTGGTACCGGGACATACATATGGTATTATCGGGGCCAACGGAGCCGGAAAGTCCACTTTCCTAAAGCTCTTGCAGGGCAAGTTGGAACCAACTGAAGGTTCAATCAATATTACTGCCGGGGCACGTATGTCCTCATTGGAGCAGGACCACTTTGCCTACGACGATTCAACGGTGATGGATACTGTTATCCAGGGTCACAAGCGTTTGTACGAAGTGAAGACGGAGATGGATGCCATCTACGCCAAGCCTGACTTCTCAGATGAAGACGGCGTTCGCGTTGGTGATTTGTCAGCTGAATTCGAAGAACTTGATGGTTGGAACGCGGAAGCGGAAGCGGCACAGTTGCTAACGAAGTTGGGTATCGACGAATCCATGCACTACACCTTGATGGGTGAATTGACTGAAAACGACAAGGTGAAGGTCCTCTTGGCCCAAGCCTTGTTTGGTAACCCTGATATCTTGGTTTTGGATGAGCCAACCAACGGGTTGGACGTTCAAACGATTTCATGGTTGGAAAACTTCTTGGCTGATTTCGAAAACCTTGTCATTGTTGTTTCCCACGATCGTCACTTCTTGAACGTGGTTTCAACGAACATCTTGGATGTTGACTACGGTAAGATTACACCATTCGTTGGTAACTACGACTTCTGGCGTGAATCAGCCGAATTGGCGCAGCGTTTGGCTTCTCAGCAAAACGCCAAGAAGGAAGAGCAGATTAAGCAGTTGCAAGAATTCGTTGCCCGCTTCTCTGCCAACGCTTCCAAGTCAAAGCAGGCCACTGCCCGTAAGAAGCAGTTGGACAAGATTACTTTGGATGATATCAAGCCTTCATCACGCAAGTACCCTTACATTTCTTTCCCAATCAACCGTGAAATGGGAAACGATTTGGTGAAGGTTGAAGGAATCTCCAAGTCCATCGACGGCGAAAAGGTTTTGGACAACATTACCTTTACTGGCCGTCCTGGTGACAAGATTGCCATCCTGTCCCGCTCTGATTTGGCGACAACGACTTTGATGCAAATCTTGGCCGGCACAATGGAACCTGACACTGGTTCGGTTACCTGGGGTGTGACAACTTCTCAGTCATACTTGGCTAAGGATTTGAACGACAACTTTGACGACCAAGACAAGGTGATTTTGGACTGGTTGCGTGACTTCGCCGAAGAAGAGCAAAAGGATAACACGTCATTGCGTGGTATGCTTGGTCAAATGCTCTTTAAGGGTGACGATGCCTTGAAGGAAATCAAGGTTTTGTCCGGTGGTGAAAAGGTGCGTATTGTTTTGGCAAAGATGATGCTCTTGAAGGCCAACGTCTTGCTTTTGGACGATCCAACCAACCACTTGGATTTGGAATCCATTCAATCCTTGAACGAAGCTGTTACAGCCTTTAAGGGTTCTGTGATTATGACCTCACACGATCACGAGTTCTTGGAAACAACGGCCAACCACATCGTTGAAGTTTCAGCGAAGGGTGTTGTGGATCGTTTGGATACGACTTATGATGAATTCATCTCGACTGATTCCATTCAGGCGAAGGTGAAGGCACTTTACGATTAATAATTGATTATCGCAAGAGCGCTTTCGGGCGCTTTTTTGTATAAAGAAGGAGTTCATTGATGGCAGTTGGAATTGAACAGATGGCTTTTTACACGCCGGGCTTGTCACTGGATATGATTGATCTGGCCAATGCTCGTGGCGAAGAACCAGACAAGTACACGATTGGAATCGGTCAGAGCACCCAGTCCATCGTGCCAAACTACGAAGACGTGGTCACGATGGGGGTTAATGCGGCTCGCACTTTCATTGATAAAGTCGATGTGGAAGCCATTGACATGCTGCTTTTTGCAACGGAGTCTGGGGTCGATAATTCGAAGTCGGGGTCGATTTTTGCCAAGAACTTCCTGGGCTTGAAAGAGGGCATCCGGGCCATCGAGATGAAGCAGGCCTGCTATGCGGGAACCTTTGCTTTGATGCAGGCCAAGGATTTTGTGACCCTTCATCCGAAGAAGAAAGTCCTGGTGATCGCTTCTGACATCGCTCGTTACGGTTTGAAAACACCAGGCGAAGTGACTCAGGGGGCGGGGGCTGTAGCAATGCTTATCTCGGCGGAGCCGAAGGTCGCTGTTATCAATGACGACACTGTCTACATGGTTCGGGATGAACCAGATTTCTGGCGGCCCATTGACTCTGACATCGCCTTGGTAGACGGTCATCAGTCAACGGACGTTTACAAGGAAATGTTCCTGGACTTGTGGGGCCGCTACAAGGCAGAAAAGGGCGTTGAGCTCGGTGATTTGGCCGGCTGGGGCTTCCACATGCCTTATACGAAGATGGGTAAGAAAGCTTTGGAGCAGATTTTGCCAGAGGTCGACAACGACCAGGCCGAGTTGCTGCGGGAGCGACTTTGTGACGCGCAGTTTTATAACCGGCATGTTGGGAATTTGTATACGGGGTCGTTGTATCTGTCCTTTATCTCGCTCCTTGATCAGAGTAAGCAGCTAAAGGCGGGGGACCGAATTGGCATGTTCTCCTTTGGCTCAGGGGCCGAGGCAGAATTGTTCTCATTGACTTTGGTGGACGGCTATCAAGAAGTGATTGCCGCAAACAAGGTGCAAGAGATGCTGGATGACCGGAAGCGTTTGTCCATGGCTGAATACGAACAGGCCTTTCAGAGCCAACTCTTTGATTCCAGCCAGGATGTTGCTTCGGATGCGCCTGAGAAAACGGGCCTCTGCCAGTTTACTGGTTGGCAGGAACGTTACCGTCAGTATCGGATGGCTAAATAAATTTTATAAACCGCTTGGAGAGTGATTTCCGAGCGGTTTTTTCGATACATTTTTTAGAAAGTAATCTAATAGTCACAGAATTTTGATACACTAGTTTTAAGACATAAAGAGGGAGTTTACCATGGCAAAACGAGTATATCTAGCAGGTCCGTTTTTCTCAGAAACACAGGTTGCACAGGTCGAACGGTTGGAAAAGGTCTTAGCCGCCCATCCCCAAATCGGCGATGTTTTCTCACCACGTAAGCATCAGCACGAAGAGTACGAACTATTCTCACCAGAATGGCAGAAGGTTACCTATGCCTCTGACGTACAAGCAATCAATGACTGTGATTTGATTGTGGCCTTGTCCGACTTTGACGGGGCCGATGCTGATTCAGGAACTGCCTGGGAACTTGGCTACGCTTTTGCTAAGAAAATTCCAGTGGTCATTGTCAAAGAAGATGAAGTAACCTTGAACTTGATGCTGGCACAGTCCTTGACGGCTTACCTGCACACGGTTGAAGATGTGGCGGATTACGACTTTGAAAAAATGCCAAAAATTCCTTACGACGGCGCTGTCGTATAAAAAAACACAAAAAGGGCAGGCGAAAACCTGTCCTTTCGCGTATAATTTAGTATTAAATAAAGAAGCCTAAGTGGCGAAGGAGTAATGATGAAAGCAGTTGTAACCGTAGTTGGACAGGACAAGACAGGAATCGTGGCGGGAATCGCCAACGAATTAGCAGCCTATGGCGTTAACATTTTGGATTTGTCACAGACGATTATGTCCAAGACTTTCACCATGTCAATGCTTGTTGAATTGGGTGGCGAAGACTCATTTAACGAATTGCATGCAGCCTTGAAGGAAAAGGGAACAAAGATGGGCGTTGCCGTTCACGTGCAACGTGAAGAAATCTTTGAAGCCATGTCACGCATCTAATCGAGCACAGTACGAAGGATTTAAACATGGAAACTAGTCAGATTATTGAAACCATTAAGATGGTCGAAGAGGATAACTTCGACATCCGTACAGTGACAATGGGAATTTCCCTTTTGGACACTGTGGCAAGTACTCCTGAAGAAACTGCCAAGAACATCTACAAGAAGATTACGACCTACGCCAAGGACTTGGTAGCGGTTGCCGAACAAATCGAACGCGAATACGGTGTGCCAATTACAAACAAACGTATCTCCGTTACGCCAATCTCTTTGGTGGCTGGATCAGCCAACGAAGAAGAAATCTTGCTTTTGGCCCACGCCATGGACGATGCTGCCAAGGAAGTCGGCGTGGACTTCATCGGTGGTTACTCAGCCCTCGTTCAAAAGGGATTCTCACACGGTGACTTGGCTTTGATTCACTCATTGCCACGTGCTTTGACGGAGACGGACTTGGTTATGTCTTCTGTTAACATTGGTTCATCCAAGGCCGGTATGAACTTGGACGCTGTTAAGTTGATGGGTGAAACCGTCAAGAAGATTACGGACTTGTCTGACACAGCCAATGCTAAGATGGTGATCTTTGCTAACGCGGTCGAAGACAATCCATTCATGGCCGGTGCCTTCCACGGTGTGACGGAACCAGATGTTGTCATTAACGTCGGTGTTTCAGGTCCAGGTGTGGTGAAGCGTGCCCTTGATAAAGTCAAAGGTGAATCCATCACGACGGTGGCCGAAACAATTAAGAAGACGGCCTTCAAGATTACTCGTGTTGGTCAGTTGGTTGGCTCATTGGCTGCCGAACGCTTGGGTGTTCAATTCGGAATCGTTGACCTTTCATTGGCACCAACACCAGCCCGTGGTGATTCGGTTGCTGAAGTTTTGGAAGCCATCGGTTTGGAACAGGTTGGTGCCCACGGTACCACCGCTTGCTTAATGATGCTAAACGATGCCGTTAAGAAGGGTGGCGTGATGGCTGCCCAAGGAGTTGGTGGTTTGTCTGGTGCCTTCATTCCTGTTTCTGAAGATGCCGGCATGATTGACGCTGTTAAGGCCGGGACTTTGTCATTGGCCAAACTGGAAGCCATGACGTCAGTTTGTTCTGTTGGTTTGGACATGATCGCCATCCCTGGTGAAACGCCAGCTACGACGATTTCTGGAATGATTGCTGATGAAGCGGCCATTGGAATCCAGAACAACAAGACGACTGCCGTTCGTATTTTGCCTACGAACGGTGCCAAGGTCGGTGACATGATTGATTACGGTGGCCTTTTGGGTACTGCGCCGGTTATGCCTGTTGTAGACAAGTCTTCTGCAGAATTCATCAACCGTGGTGGACACGTGCCAGCACCAATTCACTCATTTAAGAACTAATTTTTGATAACTGTATAAGAAAAACGCTCCTTTGTCGATATGAGACAAAGGGGCGTTTTTTGCTATATGCAGGGGGAGGAAATCTTGCTATTCTTTGGATGAACTTTGTTACTCCTGCATGGTGTTGTAGTTAGGCACCAGGAAAGGAGGATGAAGATTTGAATATTTTAGTTATTCTAATGCAATTGCTTGATGCCATACTATTTCCGGTATTAACTGCAATGTTAGCGGATTTAGTGCTAACTAAATTGCATAAATGGTTAAATCGTAAAGATTAATCATATGTGCCTCGGCTGGCCAGCCGGGGCTTTTTAGTATAAAAAAACCACCGCTGGCCGGCGGTGGTCTTGGAAGGAGAATGAAAACTCTTTTCCTAGTTATTCTGGTTTGATTATATCACACTAAAATGGCTTGTAAATTATCATAATATGAATCTTCATAATAAAAAGCCACCGCTGGCCGGCGGTGGCTTTGAAAGAAGAACAAAAGCTCTAACTTCAAATACTCTATTTAGACTATATCACGATGTATTTGGTTGTAAACCCTTACAGTATGAATAATCATAATAAAACCACCACTAGCCGGTGGTGGTTCTGAGAGGAGAATAAGAAATTGATCTCCAATACTGCTTCTTAAACATATCACGACGTAAGCAACATCCTAATTCTCAATCAGAATATATGCCTAAAGGGGATATATCTTGATGACGGCGGTCAATGAAAAGTAAGCACAAAAAAAGACCCGAACGGGTCTTTTTGACTTGATTAATGACGGCGACTGGCACGTGCGCCATAGTCGTAACGGTCATTTGCAGCAATTACGCGCTTCGTCAGTAAGTCAGAAGCTTGGTGATGTTGTTCTTCATAGTGGCGACCTTCTTCCAAGGCGACACGCTTATCACGATTGTTTAAAATGTTATCGCGGAATCGTAGGAAGAAGGCTGAGAACTTAACTCGCTTCATTTCCAGGTTGTGACGCAAGTAATCGGTATTTGAATTAATTGGTAAGTTCATTAGATTGCCTCCTAGCACTTGTTTAACTATGTCTACTATACTGCCCGGAAGCCCTGGATAATATGGTTTTTGCTAAATCGTAAGGGTCTTTACTTTTTCTTAAAAACTAGCTTTAGCGTATAATGGAATTATGGAAAAAGAACTGGCACAATACCAATCATATTTGAATGCTGAGCGTGGCTATTCTTCTTTGACGGTAGAAGCCTACAGTAAGGATATTCAGGCCTTTGTCGACTATTTGAAGGACAACGGCGGCTTCACACGTTTTCAAAGTGTTCAGCCTCTGGATGTCCGCGTTTACTTAGCTTCTTTATATGATGAGGTCTTGGCCCGAACGACCATTGCTCGTAAGGTATCGAGTTTGAAGAACTTTTACGCCTACTTAGTTAAAGAAGGGCTAGCGCAGGATAATCCTTTTGAGGGGGTGGCCTTGCGTAAACACCAGGCCCACTTGCCGGAGTTTTTGTATGACAACGAGCTACAGGCCCTTTTTAAGGTGGCCTATGATAAAAAGGACCATCCCCAGTACCGACGGGATGCTGCGCTTCTGGAGTTTCTCTTTGCGACTGGGGTTCGTGTTTCGGAGCTGTCGGGGATGCACCTTGATCAGTTGGATTTGAATAACCAGTTGGTGTTGGTACACGGAAAGGGGAATAAAGATCGTTACGTGCCCTTTGGCTCCTATGCGAAGAAGGCCTTGCAGGATTACTTGGAAAACGACCGGCCGGAACTCTTGGCTAAGAATAAAAAGTCGGACAAGCCAGAAGAGGTCTTTTTGAACACACATGGTGGGGCCTTGACCTCGGCAGGGGTGACTTATATCTTGCAGCAGTTGATGAACAAAACCTCCTTGACTGGTAAGATTCATCCCCACATGCTCCGCCATACTTTTGCGACGGCTTTGCTGAACCGGGGAGCGGATATGCGAACGGTACAAGAGCTATTGGGCCACGCCAATCTGTCAACAACACAGATTTATACCCATGTATCGAAAGCCACGCTACAGTCCTCTTATCAGAACTACTTCCCACGTGCGAAGCGTGAAAATGAGTAACCGCTTTCAATTGCCTTATAAAGGCGTTTTTATCTATTGTCATAATAAAAAAGAGGTAGTAAAATAAAAGCATGATAACCCTAGAAAATGACAAACTAACAGTAAAGATTAACGAGCACGGGGCAGAATTAACTTCTGTTTGGAATAAGGAAGATAGCCTTGAGTACATTTGGTACGGCGATCCCATGTACTGGGGACGCCATGCGCCAAACCTCTTTCCAATTGTGGGCCGTTTGCAAGGTGACCAATTCAATTTGGCTGGCCAAACTTACTACATGAACCAACACGGATTCGCCCGTAACATGGACTTCACCGTTGTGGAACGAGATGCGGACTACGTGCGTTTTTCACTTTCTGATTCAGAGGCCACTTGGCGTATTTACCCATTTGCCTTTAAGTTTGATGTCATTTTCCGTTTAAAGGGTTCTGAACTCTTTGTGGATTATGAAGTTCATAACCCTGACAAGCAGAAGTCACTTTTCTTCTCAGTTGGTGGACACCCTGGTTTCAACCTGCCTTTGGACGGCGGTAAGTTCTCAGATTACTACCTATCAGTTAAGCCTGAAAAGGTTTACGATCGGATTCGCTTGGTTGGGCCTTACTCAAATCCGAACATGCCATCGCCATTTAACGCCGATATTCCTCTGCGTTTGCGCCAGGAAGATTACCATGATGATGCCATCATTTTGAAGTTGGACCGCCAAAAGGCAACCTTCTTGTTGGCCCGTTTGGCTAACCAGCACGGCATGGAAATGACCGTTGATAACGCCCAGTACCTGGGTATCTGGACGCCCGCTGGTAAGGATGCACCATTTATCTGTATCGAACCATGGTGGGGAATTGCTGACACGGTGGATGCAACCGGAAACTTCAAAGAAAAGTTTGGCTGCAACGTTTTGGCAGCCGGTGATACCTTCAACGGTACTTACTCAATGAACTTCTTCTAAGATTAATAAAAAAGGAAAAGCCAGGCGCAACGCACCTGGCTTTTGTGTGAATAATATGGATTTTTTGACTCTAATTAAAGAAAAGCATGCGATTAACCAGGCCGCTTTGGCAGTGCCAATGGCCCTGGGACCAAATGATAAGTTCACGCCTTTCCGGCGACTCTTGGATACCGAGAATCCCGATGCTGTCATTTGGCAGGCGGACGCCATTGCTGATGACTTCTCAAAGGAAGTAATCTGGGACCAAGTTAAGCAGGGCGGTGCTCAAGCAGTTGATGAGGGCGACATGTCAGCCATGAAGAAGGCTTCCATGAAGGCTGAACTCGATAAGGCCCATGAAGAATTTCTATCAAACTGGCCAAGTATCCAGCAGCAGATCATTCAAGAACTACTGCAAAATGCGAAACAAACTGCGAATGGCCGCTACCTCTTTTTGTCCTATGCAACAAAAGAAGAGGGCGGCTCTGGCGAAATGGCTCCGGCGGACCAAGCCTTCTTCTTGGTATCGACTTTAAAGGCTGGTGGACAGGATTTTGCAGGTGCCTACATCCCAAGTCACTTGGATGAAAACTTGCAGAATAAGGTCCGTGAAGCTGCCAGGTCTGCTGACGTATTGACAATTCAGACCCAGCAATTAGCCGATTTGGATGAGCAGACTTTGACGACTGCCTTTGAAAAAGCGGTGGAAGCAGGGGATGATTTCTTGAATTTGGAGATTTCAGCAGCTGTGCTTGGAGAATACGATGTTTCAGATATTGAACTGATTCTATCAAATTTGTTAAGTAAGTACGCTGATAAGTTGCACCTAATTTTGACTTTGACAGGTCAGTTGAGCAAGGAACAGTTGGAGTCTTGGTTGATTTTGCCATCCGCCTTAGTGACTTTGGCACTATCAGGAAACTACCAAACACCAATGATTCAATCTACGATGAAAGAGTTGGGTTGGAATTAGTTCGTTTTCAATTTGAACCAGACATGGTATACTAGTTCTTGACCAACTGGGTAGTATCTATCTACCTACCCGGCACCCGCAAGGGTGTCGTTTTTTTTTACAATAAATTCCTTCAAAATAACTTGTATTGATGAGAATTAAGCGTTACAGTCAAACTGTTTACAGGATTATTTACTACTAAATGTTTGATAAAACGCTTCGGGGTGAATGCCTGATTCTTCATATTAATTCGAATTGGAGAAAAGATGACGAATAAGAAAAAATCGAAACTGAAATACGCAGCCTTCCTAATTACCCTTGGAATTGTCTACGGCGATATTGGTACCTCACCACTCTATACGATGAACGCCATTATTGCTGGAAACAGCAGTACGGATAATCAGCGAGCCCTGGTCATCGGATCAATCTCCCTGGTCTTTTGGACGTTGATGTTGATTACGACCATTAAGTACGTTTTAATTGCTTTGAAGGCCGACAACCACGGTGAGGGTGGCATTTTCTCCCTCTACAGTCGTGTACGTACGAAAAAGACAAAGTGGTTGATTCTCCCCGCCATGATTGGTGGGGCGGCTCTCCTGGCTGATGGGGCGCTGACGCCTGCTGTGACGGTGACTTCTGCCGTTGAAGGGTTAGCGGGTCAGGCCTTTGGCCCATTGACTTTTCCGACGGGGACAAAGTTTGTGGTGCCAGTGGTCTTAGCCATCTTGTTCTTTGTCTTCTCCTTGCAGCGAAAGGGAACGACAAAGATTGGCCGGCTCTTTGGACCATTAATGTTTATCTGGTTCACCTTTATTGGCCTCTTTGGGCTCTTGCAGGTCTTTCAGTACCCAGCGGTTTTACAAGCCTTGTCACCGGTTTATGCCGTTCAAACGCTCTTTTCTTCCTATAACAGTCAGGGAATCTTGATCCTAGGAAGTATCTTCCTGGCCACAACCGGTGCCGAAGCGCTCTATTCTGATATGGGACACGTTGGTAAGCACAATATTTACTTGTCTTGGCCATTTGTTTATACCATGCTGATTTTAAACTACATGGGGCAAGGCGCTTGGGTGATTATGAACCACCCAAGTGGTACGAATTTAAACCTCTTCTTTGATATTTTGCCGAACCAGTGGCGAATCGTTGGGGTTATCTTGAGTACGATTGCCGCGGTGATTGCTTCCCAGGCTTTGATTACCGGAGCCTTTACACTGGTGTCAGAGGCGATTTCGTTAAAGATTATGCCTCGTCTACGGATAACCTATCCAACGACGGCTCGTGGGCAGATGTACATCGCCTTTGTGAACTGGCTACTCTGTGCCGTCGGCATTGGCGTGGTGCTCTTCTTTAAGACCTCGCACCACATGGAATCGGCCTATGGCTTGGCCATTACGGTCACCATGCTGATGACCACGCTTTTGCTCTTTGAGTTTATTCGAAGTCAGTCGCAGTTAACCTATGCGGTAATTTTTGCCGCGACCTTCGGTAGCTTAGAGACCCTGTTCTTGATTGCTAGTTTGGTGAAGTTCATTCACGGTGGCTATTTCACGGTCATCTTACTGATGTTGATTCTATCCGTCATGGTCTTCTGGTATTACGGTAATAAGCGTCGTGAGGCTTTGTCTTTGAACAACGACTACCTGTCCTTGAAGGATTACCGCCGTCAGCTAGTGGAACTATCACAGGATACAAACGAGCCGTTGATGGCCAACAACCTGGTTTATCTAGTGAATATTCACGATGACTATACGTTGAAGAAGTCCGTTATCTATTCGCTTCTAGGTGCCCGGCCAAAGCGTGCGAAAGTCTACTGGTTTGTCACCATTCGTGAGGGACGAAATCCTTATGAAAAGTCCTATTCCATTGATCAAATGGGGACGAAGAACATCGTTCGTGTCGTCCTGTACTTAGGATTTAAGGTCAATCCTGAGTTGGAGTACTTCATTCGGCAGATTGCCAAGTCACTCGTTCGAGAGGGTTACCTGGAACCACAAAAGGTACGTTACGGCTTGGATATGAAGCGGGCCGTAGGTGACTTTAAGTACATCTTAACCAACAATTACTATACGGATTTGGAAGCTGTAACTCATATTTCTTCCTGGGACCGTTTCTTGATTGCCGGTCGTGTGCTACTTCAATCGCACTCTGTTAACCTCCGTTCCTTCTATCGCTTGCGCTTCTCCGATACTGTCGAGGAAGTGGTACCGCTCTTTATGGAACGACCACAGTCTTCGAAGCTTGAACGACTAGAAGTGATTAATCAACCAAGTGAATAAAAAAACCAGCAGGTGATGAACCTGCTGGTTTTTTTATATGGTGTTAATTTGATTGGATGTAGTTGTAAAGGCCATTGGTAATGTCTTTGGCAATCTTTTCCTGGTAAGACGTTGACTTGATGTAGTTCAGGTCCTTATCGGAATCAATGAAGCCTAGTTCGAGCAAGACAGCCGGACGGGTGACATCCTTAATCACTAGGTAAGGAATAGAATCATAACCGCGGTTTTGGAGAGGTAGGTTGTTCAAGGACTTGGAAAGTGATTGAACCAGGCTCAGCGAGTTACTGTTGTAGTAATACTGGGAAATACCTGACGCTGAGTTATGAGTACCAGAAGCATCGAAGTGGAAGGAGATTTGGGCGTCTGCTTGATACTTTTCTGCTGTACGGGGAATGTAGAGCAAAGGCACAATGACATCGGTTGAACGGGTCATCAAGACGCGGGCACCGGTCTTTTCCAAATCCTTCCTTGTCGCAAGGGCGGTTTTCAAGGTGTATGTCTTTTCGTAGTACTTATTGTTGTAAGACATGGCACCCGTATCGGAACCCCCGTGACCCGGATCCAAGACAATCGTTGCTTCAGAAAGTGCCGTTGGCTTCTTTAAGAAGGTATTGTTGGCAACCCATGACGCAACCCAGCCCTCTTGGTCGTCCTTGGAATCCTTGACATACCACCAGCCGTTTTGCCGTTTCAAAACAGTTAGTTTTGTCCCGGCCTTCATCGCTATAATTTGCTTCGAGGTACGGCTTGGTCCTTTCCGAAGAGGGACGTCGTCCGGACGGGTGGTTAACTGGTTCTGCTGCGAAAGCGAGAGGACCAGTAGGAAGGTAGTCAGGGTGATTAACCCTAGGACCGATAGGCCAATTTTATTATTTTTAATCCAATCAATCATAAAATGACTCTTTTTCTTTCGTGAACTTTCCTAAATAGTTTACCACGATGGCCGACAAAACCGGTTAAATTAAGTATAATAGAAAGCATGAAACAATTCCGAGTAGAAAATTTAACTTCCGTATATGGTGAAAAAGTCCTTTTTGAGGACCTTTCC
Source organism: Fructobacillus durionis (assembly GCF_900112405.1). Classification (GTDB taxonomy): domain Bacteria; phylum Bacillota; class Bacilli; order Lactobacillales; family Lactobacillaceae; genus Fructobacillus; species Fructobacillus durionis. The sequence continues at coordinate 374,493 of NZ_FOLI01000001.1, forward strand.
TTTTTAATCTCTTCTGGTGACCGTGTTGGGCTAGTTGGTGTGAATGGTTCAGGGAAGACAACCCTGTTGAACGCCTTGTCTGGTAAGCATCCAGCCGACAGTGGTACGATTACGACCCAGAACGACTTTCGAATTGGCTACCTGGAACAGGATCCTGATTTGGATGGGCACTTAACTGTTTTGGATGCCGTTTATGCTGGTGATCAACCTGTTTTTAAGACGGTACGAGCCTACCAGGAGGCGCTAGACGCCTTTTCGATGAATCCCGAGGATACCAAGGCGGCGGATCGTTTTGAAAAGGCCCAGGCGGCCATGGACCGTGATGATGCCTGGACGATTGAGTCGCAAATCAAAACGATTTTAACCCAGCTACATTTAACGGACTTAAAAGCCGAAGTGAAGAATCTTTCCGGTGGTCAGAAGAAGCGTGTCGGGATGGCGCAAGTTTTGATTCAAGAGCCAGACTTGCTCATCTTGGACGAGCCCACCAACCACTTGGACTTCGATTCCATTGCCTGGTTGGAACAGTACCTAGCCAAGTATAAGGGTGCTTTACTAACGGTTACTCACGACCGTTACTTCTTGGACCGAGTAACCAACCGTGTCTTTGAGCTTTCCTTTGGTAAACTCTACGAATACGAGGGAAACTACCAGGACTACCTCGAGGGGAAGGCCCAACGTCAATCGGATGAGGCCCTGGCGGAGCATAAGCTGGAAAAGAAATACGAGCAGGAAAAGATTTGGATGAATAAATCCGCCCGTGCTCGTACAACGAAGCAAAAGGGCCGTGAGAAGGCCTTTGCACAGTTGGAAGAATCGATGGGTCAGGTCAAGCAGGACGAGGACATCGAGCTATCACTGGGCCAGTCACGCCTGGGTAAGAAAGTCATGAAGTTGGAAGATGCGACTTTGGCATTTGGAGACAAGTTGATTTTCAAGAATTTATCCATGCTTTTGGGGCAGCGTGACCGAATCGGAATTACTGGGCCAAACGGGGTTGGAAAGTCTTCCTTGCTAAACGTTTTGGCAGGCCGTTTGCCATTGACCGATGGAATCTTTGAAGTTGGTCAAACCGTCAAGCTTGGTTACTACACGCAGGTGACGGAAGAGATTCCTGACGATAAGCGTGTGATTGAGTATTTGACGGACGTGGCTTCGACCATTAAGGATGAGAATGGTCAGCCTTTGTCAGCAAAGGACTTGCTTGAGCAGTTCCTCTTCCCACCATTTATGCATGGGACACTGGTTCGTAAACTGTCCGGTGGGGAACGCCGTCGCCTTTACCTGTTGAAGATTTTGATGCAGGCACCAAACGTTTTGCTCTTAGATGAGCCGACGAACGATTTGGACATTGGGACTTTGACGGTTTTGGAGAACTTCTTAGCTCGCTTTGCTGGAACAATTGTGACGGTTTCCCACGATCGTTACTTCCTAGATTCAGTTGCTGACTATGGTTATTACCTAGCTGGCGGAGGTGAAGTTGACCGTTATAATGGTGCTTTCTCAGACTATTTGGATGAAGTGATTCTGCCTCAAGAGAGTGGGAATGGACAAGCTGCCGTCAAGGAAGAAAAGGCCGTTGAGGATAGTCCTGAGCCACAGAAAAAAGAGAAAAAACGTAAGTTAACTTACAAAGAAAAACAAGAATGGGAAACGATTGAAGATGATATTGCTGCTTTGGAAGAGCAAGTTGATTCTTTGAATAATGACATCGCGGAATGCGGTTCAGATTACGGTAAAATCGTGACGATTCAATCAGAGCTCGATGAAAAGCAGGCCGCTTTAGATGACAAGATGAGCCGCTGGGAATACCTTTCTGAAATTGTTGAAGGACAGGACTAAGGTCCTGTTTTTTATTGGACTTTTTTATTTGTATTTCGTATCAACTCTAAAAGGGGAAATACAGATGAAGCAGAAAGAGTTTTTATTGGCCCTTCATTTAACGAAGGGAATTGGTCTTATTCGTAAGGAAAAAATAATTCGCGCCATTGAAGAGAATCGGGCGAAGACAGAATATCCTTGGTCTTTTTCCGAGTTACTCCTTATTTTGGAGATGAATGGACAGAAGCGCTTTGCTGATCAGTTAGCAGTTGCTTATCAGGAGGGGCTTTTGCTGGCTCGTAATTATCCAGATGCTTACCTTTCGTACTTTGATGAAGAGTATCCAGTATTGTTGAGGGAGAGCTATCAGGCACCGTTGATTCTCTTTTATAAAGGTGACTTGCGGGCATTGCAGTTACCCGCTTTGGCAGTGGTGGGGACCCGAACGGCAACGGCTTATGGACAGGAAGTGCTGAGATACTTGCTGCCACCCTTGCTTGAAAGAGGGGGGGCGATTGTATCCGGTTTAGCGAAGGGAATCGATGTGATGGCGCATCAGGTGACTTTTGCGCATGGGGGTGTTCCGATTGCGGTCATTGGATCAGGGATAGGACGGGCCTATCCGGTACAAAACAGACGCTTGCAGGAGCAGGTAGCGGAACAGGGGCTCTTATTATCCGAATACCCACGAGATGTCGGCCCTAGTCGGGGCCATTTTCCTGAAAGAAATCGAATTATTGCGGGCTTAACTCGAGCAACCCTGGTTGTGGAGGCTAAGAAACGGTCGGGCTCTCTAATTACGGCTAATTTAGCCTTACAGAATAACCGGGAGGTCTTAGCAGTACCAGGATCAATTTTTTCTGAGGAATCCCGCGGTTGCCATGAAATTATTCAGGCAGGTGCTCTTCCTGTTCGATCAGTTGAAGATATTCTAAAAAATGCAAATTTTACAAATTGATGACATTTCCTTTAAATTCCATACCGAATCGGAAAGAACTGTGCTATGCTTTATACAACTTTAAGTGGTTCAGAGAAATCAGAAGTTGCAAAATATTAAATTTTAATGCGGGGATTATCGCCCCTTTTTGCAGCACGCTCTGAATCACGGATGGTTCGGAGCGTTTTTTCTTTGAAAAAGAGGGGGAGTCAAAATGGACAGTAAGCACTATCACGTTCGGCCAGTACCGGCCGAGGAACGAAATCTAGGTAAGTGGGACATGTTTGCCACTTGGTTTGGGGCCAATGCGAACAACGGCACCTGGTACATTGGTGGTATCATCGCTGCCTGTGGCATGATTGGCGGAATCTGGGCCTTGCTCATCGCCTCGATTTTGTCCTACATCTTCCTCAGTTTTATCTCCTTTATGGGCTATAAAACGGGACTATCAACTACTACACTGAGCCGTGCGACCTTCGGGATCCGCGGTAGTATCATCCCATCCATGATTAACTTCATCATGTTCATGGGCTGGACGGCGGTGAACACCTTCATCGCGGCGACTTCCCTTTCCTTTATCTTTCACAGTTTCTTTGGCTGGCCAGTCTACGGTCAGGCCGGTGGAAACAAGGGCTTGATTGTCGGTATCTTAATCATGTCCGTTCTGCACATTTTGAGTATTATTTCTGGTCAAAAGTCAGTCCGAATCATTGAGCGAATTGGAATTCTCTTGGTTATCTTCTTCGTTCTATGGGAAGGCATTGTGGTCTTCCGCCACGTTTCCTTGCACGAATTAGTGAACTGGGTGGTGCCCGCTAAGGACCGTATGCAATTTGGGGCAGCAATTGATATTTTGGCTGCCTTTAACTTGGCTTGGGTTACTTCAGCCGCCGACTTTTCACGTTTTGCAAAGACTAAGACAGTGTCAACGGTGTCATCCTTCTGGGGAGCGCTTGTTGGGGTGGTTGCCTTTGCCGCCATGGGCTTGAGCACTGCAATCTCAATTGCCTTAACGACCGGCATTTACAAGCCAGATAATTCCGATCCATCAACGGTTGCCAATGAACTGGGACTGGGAACCATTGCCATGATTGTCATTGTCTTGACCAGTATGACGGCCAACGCGGTGAACTTGCAGGCAGCTGGTTCAGCTTTGAACAACATCTTCAGCAAGATTTCACTTCGCAACGCCTTGTTGATTTCAACAATTATCGCGACAATTTTTACCTTTATCCCGGTTATTAACGGAGACTTCTTATCCGTCTTCACGGCCTTTCTGGACTACATCGGGATGTTCCTTGGCCCAATCATCGCCATTATGATTGTCGATTACTTCTTGCTAAACAAGGAAAACTACCAGCGTCAAAACTTTGAAAAGAACGGGGGACCTTTCTGGTTCCGCGGTGGTTACAACTTCATGGTGATTGCCCTCTGGGTTGTCGGTGTTTTGATGTACCTTTACCTTTCAAACGTGGAATTTTTGAAGGATACCATCGGAGCGACTTTCCTAGTAATGGTTGTAATTGGCGCTGTCTACTACGCCTTGGTTAAGTTAATGAATCGTTCAGGTGACAAATAATGTTAATTAAAAACGCACGGATTGAAAATGCTGCTGAAACAAGCGATATTCGTATTGAAAAAGGTGTGATTACGGAACTGGCCCCTTTGATTGAAGGGGCTGCCGGGGAAGAGATTTTAGACTTACAAGGGAAGTTAGTCTTGCCACCCTTTGTCGACTCCCATATTCACTTGGACTCAACACTGACTGCTGGACAGCCAGAGTGGAATGAGACGGGAACGCTTTTTGACGGTATCCGAATCTGGGCAGAGCGTAAGAAGACTTTGACCGAGTCCGATGTGAAGGAACGGGCAATTCGAACGTTAAAAAAGCAGGCCTGCCACGGTGTGCAATACGTTCGTAGCCACGTTGATGTGACAGACCCAAACTTAACCGCCTTGAAAGCCTTGCTAGAGGTGCGTGAAGAGGTCAAACCCTTCATGGATTTGCAACTAGTGGCCTTTCCACAGGACGGCATTCTATCCTTCCCAAACGGGAAAGCGTTAATGGAGAAGGCTGTCCAGATGGGGGTGGATGCCGTGGGTGGTATTCCACACTATGAATTCAATCAGTACTATGGAAAGGACTCCTTGGAGTTTTTGGTGGATTTGGCGAAGCGCTATGACCGCTTGGTCGACGTTCACTGTGATGAAATTGATGATCCAAACTCACGTAATTTGGAAGTCCTTGCGACTTTGGCTTACGAAAGCGGCTTGAAGAACAAGGTAACGGCCAGTCACACGGTTTCCTTTGCCTCAGTGCCCGATGCCTACGCCTACAAGCTGATGCGTGTTTTGAACATGTCTGGCATTAACATGGTGGCCAATCCACTGGTTAACATGCACCTTGGTGGCCGTTTTGATACCTATCCTAAGCGCCGTGGTTTAACCCGAGTGAAGGAACTACTGGAAAACGAGATTAACGTTTCCTTTGGTGAAGACGATGTGAAAGACCCTTGGTATCCAATGGGGGATGGCAACATGCTGGATTCACTCTACGTTGGTATTTTGGCTTCTGGTTTGATGGGATACACTCAGATTCAAAATTCTTACAAGTTGATTGGTGAGAATGGCGCCAAGACTTTGCACCGAGAAGATGGGTACGGTATCAAAGTCGGTAATAAAGCCAACTTCTTAGTCTTTGATGCCGACAACTTCTACGATGTTTTGAATGAACGTCGTACCATGCTTTATTCCTTCCATCAGGGTGAAGTGATTATCGAAAACCAACCGGTCAAGACGGTCAGCCGTTTGAAAATGAACTGAAATGTTTTAGAGTCATTCTTGCCTAGTGTAAATCACCGTGCTATATTTAATTTAATGTGATGAATTAGGGAGAGCAGCATGTATCCAAAACGTTTTATTCAATTATTTCTTATCTTTTTTGTAACGGTCATTGTTGCCGAATTACTGTCTGATGGGGTGGGGATGAACAGTCTTTGGCCTCACATCTTCTTTGTGACGGTCATTGGCTATTTGGTCTTGGTAACGCCTTTAACGATTTTGACGGTGATGAAGAACCGCAAGAAGTTTGGTAAGGACGATGCCACTAGTAAGAACGAGGCATTGAACGAAGCCTACGCGGCATTACCAAACATGGTTGCGCTGGCAACAAAGGATGAAAGCTGCTTGGTTTCAAACACTTTGATTGCCTTTAAGCCATCAGCACGTGAAGAAAACGTTTTGTACTTAGTAACCGATAAGGATTCAACCAAAGCCGCTGACTTACGCTGCCATCCTGAATGTGCCTTTACCACTTGGTACGCTAAGTCTGGATTGCGTTTGCACTCCAACCAGACAACCGCCGTTGTACTGGAAGATGAATTGGCTGAAAGTGAAATTGCAGAACATCCTGAAATTTTGAAACTTTCTGAGAATGCTGCTAAGCAAGCGGTCATTAAGTTGACTTTTTCTTCTATTGTAATTGAATCTTTCCAAAAGGCTGCCCAAGTGCTAACCTTTTAATAGACAAACGAGACTGTAAAGTTCTCGTTTTTTATTTGATGTTTGAAGATGACTTTTTAAAAAATATCTGTTTTAATATTCTGTATGCTATAATGCAGATAATTTGAAGAACTGTGAGGATCTGTCGTGGCAGAGAAGAAAACGAGCAAAACGACAACTCGTAAGAAAACAACTAGCAAGAAGACGACCCGGTCTTCTAAAAATAAAAAACTGGTGATTGTCGAGTCTCCTTCGAAGGCAAAGACAATTGAAAAGTACCTTGGTTCTACTTACCAAGTTGTGGCATCAATCGGTCACGTTCGTGACTTGCCTAAGTCAACCTTGGGTGTTGATGTCGAGGACAACTACCAGCCAAAGTACATTAACATTCGTGGAAAAGGTCCCGTCATTAAGGACCTGAAGAAGGCGGCTAAGAACGCCAAGCAAGTTTATCTCGCATCCGACCCGGATCGCGAAGGGGAAGCCATTGCCTGGCACTTGCAATATATTTTAGGGTTGGACCCCGAAAAATCCAACCGTGTTGTTTTTAACGAAATTACCAAAGATACTGTTAAGAACGCTTTTAAGGAGCCACGGACCATCAACCAGGATTTGGTCGATGCCCAGCAGGCCCGTCGAATCATTGACCGACTCGTGGGTTACTCGATTTCACCCGTCTTGTGGAAGACAGTGAAGCGTGGTTTGTCAGCCGGACGTGTTCAGTCCGTTGCTCTTGGTTTGATTATCGCCCGTGAAAAGGAAATCCAAGCCTTCCAACCAGAAGAATACTGGACCTTGGATTCTGAATTTAAGAAGGGCCGCTCAAAGTTTAAGGCGAACTTCTACGGATTTGATGGTAAGAAACAGCCACTGCCTGATAACGCAGCCGTCCAGAGTGTGATGGGGCAGTTGGACACGAAGAAGCCATTTACGGTTTCTTCCGTTAAGGCGAAGGAACGTAAGCGTTCCCCACAGCCACCATTTACCACGTCAACTATGCAACAGGCAGCCAACACGCAGTTGAAGTTCCGTACTCGAAAGACGATGATGACGGCTCAGCAATTGTATGAAGGGATTAACTTGGGCCGTGGACTCGGACAAGTTGGGTTGATTACCTATATGCGTACCGATTCAACCCGTTTGTCAGCGGTTGCTAAGAATGCAGCTGCTCAATACATTCACAACGAATGGGGTGAAGAGTACTCAAGCCATAAGCCAGTGGCTGGTGTCCCTCAGGAAGGGGCACAGGATGCCCACGAAGCCATTCGTCCAACGGATGTTTTCAAGACACCCGCTTCTATCAAGGATAAGTTGACGCCTGACCAGTTCAAGCTCTACTCCTTGATTTGGTCCCGTTTCGTCGCATCCTTGATGACACCAGAAATCTTGGATACGATGGCCGTGACGGTTGAACAAAACGGTGTGCTCTTCCACGCCAATGGTTCTAAGACAAAGTTCCCTGGATTTACGAAGGCCTATCCTTCAGCCAAGGAAAAGGACAACCTTCTACCTGATTTGGCGGAGGGGGATGCCGTTGATTTGGCAAAGACCAATCCGGAACAGCACTTCACAATGCCACCAGCCCGTTATTCTGAAGCGGCTTTGATTAAGGCCTTGGAAGAAAACGGTGTTGGACGTCCTTCAACTTATGCACCGACCTTGGATACGATCCAGCGTCGTAACTACGTCCGTGTGGATGCCCGTAAGTTTGTGCCAACTGAATTAGGTGAAGTTGTTCAAAACATCGTGGACGACAAGTTCCCGGATATCACCAATACGAAGTTTACTGCCAAAGTCGAGCACTCACTGGATGAAATCGAAGTCGGTGAGAAGAAGTGGGTGCCAGTTGTGGACGAGTTCTACAAGCCATTTGCTAAGGAAGTCGAATCCGCTGAAAAGACTTTGGAAAAGATTACCATGCACGATGAATTGGCGGGGATGGACTGTGAGGTCTGTGGCGCACCAATGGTTGTGAAGATGGGACGCTACGGTAAGTTCTACGCCTGTTCTCGTTTCCCAGATTGCCGTAACACCAAGGCAATTGTGCAAGAAATCGGGATTGAATGTCCAAAGTGTCATAAGGGGCAGGTCGTTGAGCGTAAGACCAAGCGTGGTCGAAAGTTCTACGGTTGTTCCCGTTACCCTGACTGTGATTTCGTTTCATGGGATAAGCCAAAGGCGCCCGGTGAAGAACAGTCGGATGATAAAAAAGATACGAAGAAGAAAACTGGCGCTAAGTAATATTGCTTAAGAAACTAGTTTAAGTAAAAGACGAGCCGCTGGGCTCGCCTTTTTTAGAAAAGAGATTAAATGGTCAAAAAAGTACTTACAATTGCGGGTTCTGACTCGCTTTCAGGTGGTGGCTTACAGGCTGACTTGGCGACTTTTGCAACGAAGGGGCTGGCAGCTTTTTCGGTCATCTCTTCGATTGCCATTATTCAGGAAAACGCTGTGACGATTCAGCCGGTAGATGATCAAACCTTTGCGACGCAATTTGAATCGTTGGAGCAGGTTGACCACTTTGATGCCATTAAAGTTGGCTTGCTTTGCTCGGTTGAACAAATCGAAACGACCTATCACTTCTTAAAGGGCTACTTAGGGCCGATTGTTGTTGATCCGGTACTGTCCTTTAAGGAGGGAGAGCTGGCGGTTGATCCGGAGATTTTAACCGCTTACCTTGACCGACTATTACCATTGGCCACTGTGGCAACGCCGAACTTGAATGAAGCCATTGCCTTAGCTCATCAGAACTATTTACCTCGGACAAAATCGGCAGCCGTTGCTCTAGCCAAACAATTGAGTGCCCGTGCCCGTTGTGCCATCTATTTGAAGGCTGGTCAGCAAATCCTAGCTGATCACCAGATTGATGTGCTAATGGATGAAGATGGACATTTATCGGTGATTCGCCATGAAACCATTCATTCGGACGGAAATAACGGAGCGGGTTGTACTTTGGCAGCGGCCTTAACCGCCCGTCTGGCCTTTGGGGATGAACTGTACGATGCCGCCCAACGTGCAGCGGAATTTACACGCCAGGGAATTCGACATGCCTACTCCTTATCGGATAAGCGTTCGGATGGCAATGTTTGGCCAAACTGGTATTTAGCAAAGAATAAATAAAAAAACGACTCCTTGATTGGATAGGCCTAAAGGCAGTTCAATCATTGAGTCGTTTTATTTTGCTTGTTTACGATATTGTACGGCGGTCATGCCAACTTGTTGCTTGAAAACCGTGTTGAAATAAGAGAGGTTTGGGATGCCGACTTTTAAGCCAATCAGTGCAACAGAATCCTTGCTGTCGCGGAGCATCTTCTTGGCCTGATACATTCGAAGGCGTACGAGGTAGGCCTGGGGCGTTTCATCAGTTGTGGTAACGAAGGCCCGGTGGATGACGCCAGTTGATACGTTGAATTCATCGGCTAGCGTTTCCAGGGTTAGACGTTTCTGATAGTTGTGAGCCAAGTAAACCTTCACTTGATAGACCAGCTTTGCTTTGTCTGAAAGGACACCGAAGGGCTGGCAATCAGGGCAGGGGACAAAGCCTTCAAAAAGTGCCTCATCGCAAGTTTTAAAAATGCGGATATCCTTTGGAACACAGTCTTCTTCACGTTGGCAGGAAGGGCAGCAAACCCGGTGGTCAGCTGTTACGCCGTAAATGAACTGGCCGTCAAAACTAGCGTCCTGATCGTGAATCGCTTGCCAACGCTTCTTGGTTAATGAATACATGACTGACTCCTTCCATAAAAGTGAATGGTCTTTCTAAAAAAACATAATATTATTAATTTTAGCACGAAATAGCGCTTTAGGGGGTTGAACATTGCTATAGCGATAATTGCCTTTGCCCTTCGGTATTTCAGAAGTGACGCTCGAAAAATATGGAAAGTTTTCATTTTCTAAAAATGCTTCTTTATACTTAGAACTGAGCAGGATATAATAGTTAGTAGAGTTTTTTAACAATGAACAAAGGGGCGGTAATCATGACAAATCACGCAGAAGAAATGATGAGTGCATTGAACTTAGGTCAGGTGACTGACGCTCAAAAAGCCTTTGACCTTTCGCTTAAAGAGGATAGCGATGATTTGGTTTTCTCACTGGCAGAAGACCTATACGCCATGGGCTTTGTGGATGAATCCAAGCAGGCTTATTTACAGCTTTTAGCAAAGCACCCGGACGAAGATCAATTGAAGTCTGCGCTTGCCGAATTAGCCATTGAAGAAGATAACTTAGAGGAAGCTCAGGATTATTTGGCACAGATTGCACCTAATTCAGATGCCTACTTGCAGGCATTGCTGGTCAAGGCCGACCTATATCAGCAGGAAGGCTTACAGGAGTCTGCTGAATACGCTTTGAAGCAGGCACGGCAGATTGCACCAGAGGAACCAGTGGTGGCCTTCGCCTTAGCGGAGTTTTACTTTTCAACTGGGGAGTATAACAAGGCCATTGCCTTGTACCGCTCCTTGCTTCTCATGGGCCAACGCCGAATTGCCAAAGTCGATGTTGCTGCTCGAATTGGAACGGCCTATGCTGCTGTTGGCAATATTGATAACGCCATTGCTTACTTCGAACAGATTAAGCCAATCGATATGACGGTTGATAATAAGTTCCAACTTGGCTTCCTTTACTATCAAAAGGGTGAAACCGCTGAAGCGGTTGAACTCTTGGAAGAAGTCTTGGACATTGACCCACACTACACCTCGGTCTATCCAATTCTGGGTCAAGCTCAGGAAAAGGCCAACGAAAAAGAGGCCGCTCTCAAAACTTATCAGGCAGGTCTATCTTATGACCAAACTAACGTCGTACTCTTTCGTTTGACTGCCAACCTGGCTTTCCAGATGGGGGATGACAAGTTGGCCGAAGATTCTTATAAGAAGGCCCTGGCTTTGGATGATGCCGATGTGGTTACAATTGCGGCGATGGCCGACTTTTACTTAGCTAAGCATGATTATGACCAAACGATTGAAATGATTACGGATGCGAATAAGCGCGACCTCTTTGATCCAAAGTTTAACTGGGATTTGGCCCGTGCCTACCATGCCAAGGAAGAGGATGAAAAAGCAGCTTCCTATTGGCAACAAGCAGCCGAGGATTATCCAGAAGATACGGACTTCCTCCACGATTTGGCGGACTGGTACCATGAAACGGGAAATCGTGACGAAGAAGCAGCTACTTTGAAGAAGGCCTTAGCTATTAATCCTGACAACTTTGAATTGTCCGAACGACTAGCTGAATTGGAAGACGTATTTTTCTAATTTAACCCTTAAAAACAGGCCGTGTTCGTGCATTTATCTAGAATTATTGCTAAGATAAAACTATAAGGAATAGTTGAGGTGGCCCCATGCAATTTGATGAACTGCCCGCCCAGTTAGTGGCGGCCAAACCGATATTAGAAAAGATAAACGAAGCTGGTTTCGAAGCTTACTTCGTTGGTGGCTGTGTCCGCGATATGATTCTTGGAGAAGAACTCCACGATGTCGATATCGCCTCATCGGCTTACCCAGAAGAGATTAAAGAGATTTTTGACAAGACCGTTGATACGGGTATTCAACACGGGACGGTCATGGTCTTAGACCATGGGGAAGGTTACGAAATTACGACCTTCCGAACGGAATCAACCTATACGGACTTCCGTCGGCCTGACTCAGTTACCTTCGTTCGCTCCCTGTCGGAAGACTTGAAGCGCCGTGACTTTACCATTAACGCTTTTGCTTTAGACGCCGATGGTACGGTAATTGATTTGTTTAATGGCCTCGATGATTTGAAGAAAAAACAAATTCGAGCCGTTGGAAAAGCCAAGGAGCGGTTTACTGAAGACGCCTTGCGAATGATGCGCGCGCTGCGTTTTGCGGCTAAGTTAGACTTTTCAATTGAAGAGGCGACCTTAGAGGCGTTGGCAGAACTAGCGCCTAACCTGGAAAAGATTGCCGTTGAACGTATTCAGGTTGAATTTGAAAAGATGCTAATGGGACAGGCGGCCGGCCGTTCTTTGATGACCATGGTTGAAGTTGGCTTGTTGCCATACTTCCCAGGTAAGACTGGTCGAATTAAGGCTAGTCATTTACTAGAACTAGCCAACTACCTACAAAGCGCCCAGCCTAAGAACTTTGCTGAAGTTTGGACGCTCTATCTAGCCACTGCTGGTCTTAATGCAGATGAATTACAAGATGAATTAAGGACTTGGAAGTTATCGCGTGAGGTTATGTCGACGGTTAACCGTTTGGCACCGGCGATTGAGAAGGTGGAGGGCCTGTCGGTGTGGGACCTCTACCAAATTAACGATTTAGCTGAAACGTTCTTATCAGTACTTGCAATCATCGGTGTTGATGAGTCAGTGCGCTTATCAATTGCTGCACAGTTCGATGCTTTGCCAATTCGTTCGGCTAAGGAATTAGCCGTTAACGGTGGTGCGCTGATTCAAGCAGGCATTGCTAAGCCAGGTCCAGCACTTGGAAAGATTCTTTCAGATATTGAACAGGCCGTTGTAAACGGGCAAGTGGAGAATGAACAAGCGGTGCTTTTCGACTTTGCAAAGGGGAAGTAATATGGCAGTATTAAGAATGGTTTGGGCCGAGGACGACCGACATGCCATTGGTAAAAATGGTACCTTGCCTTGGTCTTTGCCAGCTGATTTAGCACACTTTAAATCTGAAACATTAAATAGTACGATGTTAATGGGCCGTGCCACATGGGACTCCATTGGCCGACCTTTGCCAAAACGACGAACTGTTGTTTTGACAAGACAGCAGGACTTCAATCCGGGCTTTGATTCAGTTATCGTTGTTCATTCATTGGATGAGCTAAAGAAATTGATTGAAGCTGAGTGGAAGGAAGACCAATTGGTTACAGTTGCCGGTGGCGCTCAGCTATACAAAGCGTTAATGCCCATGGCAACGGAACTATCCGTTACGAAGGTAGCGGGTGACTTTGACGGCGATACATTTGTCGAAGCAATTGATCCATCTATTTTTGAATTAACTAATAAAGAAGAATTGGTTGATAATGGTCAAGCAATTCAATTTTTAACATATAAGCGAAGGGCTTAGGGGGAAACGATGAGCAAGGTAAAGATTGTAACTGATTCAGGTGCACGTTTTTCAGAGGCAGAATTAAAGGAATTCGATATGCAAATCGTTCCTTTGTCAGTTGAAATTGATGGCACAATCTATCAAGACGGTGTTAGCATTACATCTGAAAAGTTCTTGGACTTGATGAAAGAAAGTAAGGAATTGCCTCATACTTCACAGCCATCAATTGGTTCCTTCCAAGAAGCCTACGAAAAGGCTGCCGATGGTGATGAAGATGTTGAAATCCTTTCATTGCACATTTCATCTGGATTGTCAGGTACTGTAAACGCTGCTAGCCAAGCATCGGCACTTGTTCGTAACAAGGTTGTTGCCTTCGATACACGCTCAGCTGACCGTTCCGAAGCATTCGTTGTTTTGGCAGCGGCTCGTGTTGCTGCAGCTGGTGGTAGCATGGACGAAGTCCTTGCAGCAGCTGAAAAGGCCCGTGATGAAACTTACATCTACTTGTCATTCCGTACGCTAGACAACATGGTTGCTGGTGGACGACTCTCAAAGACACAGGGCTTGATTGGAAACTTGTTGAACATTAAGGTTGGTGCCTTTGTCGATAAGGAAGGAAAAGTCGATGTTGCGGTTAAGGGCCGTGGTATGAAGACTTTGAACAAGTTTAACGACGATGTGATTGAAAAGATGAAGGGCTTCAAGACGATGAAGCACATTGGTGTGAGTCACGCTGGTATTCCAGAAGAAGCACAGGCTTTGGCTGATCGTTTGAATGAAATCTGGCCTGATATGGATATCTTGGTATCCACCACATCACCATTGATTTCAACGCACACTGGGTTAGGCGCTTTAGCCATCTTGTTTGAAGCAGAATAAAGAGTAGTAAGAGGGGTTTGTCATGAAGAAGCACCGTTCCGTTTGGTTTTGGTTCTTTTGGTTATTAATAATTGCCATTCTATCGTTTGGGGCCTACACGGCTTACTTAGCAATGATGCCGACACGGACAAACTTTAGTACGACAACACCTAGTCAGAATACTAAAATTGATTTGACTTTGAACCGTGACCAGTTGAACGCCTTGGCTAAGACCTACTTAACCGATGATTCAAATGGTAAATACCAGGTGAAGGTTAATTCCGACAACGTTGTGGCGAATACGACGGTGACAATTTTTGGTCAGAAGTTGGATGCCCAGTTGACGATGGACCCAAAGACGACTGATGACGGAAACATTATTATGGCTGTTCAAAAGGTGGAACTCGGTCGCCTGGACTTGCCAGTCAACGTGGCCATGGGCTACATTAAGGCCATGTACTCTGGTCCTAAGGGTGTTTCAATTCAACCTGATCAGCAGCAAATTGCCCTTGATTTGTCTAAGTTGACGAACAAGAACGGTTGGACGGTTCGTGCCGACCAATTCGATTTGAAGGAAAACCGTTTCGCCTTTACAGGAGTGATGCAAAATGCCCAGTAAATCTAGAAGCTTTTACGGTTGGTTGATGACAAACCGCAACCCCGTTGCTGCTAATGAAATTCAGCAGTTTGCTAACAATGCTTTTTTGGATGCTTCCTTTCCGAAGCAGTCAATGGATTTCGATGAGATTTCCGAGTATTTGGAAACAAGTACTTCATATTTAATGTCGATGACGATTTTTGATGAAGCCTGGTCGGAGTACCAGGCTTCTCGTTAGTTAGGAGGAAGTGATGGGACAGAATATTCAATGGTACCCTGGTCACATGGCCAAGGCCTTTCGTTTGATGCGTGAAAACTTGTCATTAGTTGACATTGTTTTTGAGTTGGTTGATGCGCGAATCCCAATGTCTTCACGGAATCCTGAAGTTGATAAGCTAATTGAAAAGAAGCCCCGTTTGTTGGTGATGACGAAGGCGGATTTGGCTGACCCAAAAGAAACGGCAGCTTGGAAAGCCCACTTTGAAAAAAAGGGCTTGGCTGTGGCCGTATTGGACACCCGTGGTCCAAAGACTGCCCAGTATATAACGAAGGCTGCCAAGGATGTTTTGGCTGATAAGCTTGAAGCACAGGAGGCCAAGGGAATTAAGGACCGTCCAATTCGAGTGATGTTGGCAGGTATTCCAAACGTCGGGAAGTCAACTTTGCTCAACCACTTGGTTCAAAAGAACGTGGCGATTACGGCGAACAAGCCAGGGGTAACTAAAAAAGTCGCCTGGTTGAAAACCTCAACCGGACTGCAAATTTTGGATTCACCAGGTGTCCTTTGGCCAAAGTTCGAAGACCAAAAGATTGGTCAGCGTTTGGCTTTGACAGGGGCGGTGAAGGATACTATCTTTGCTAAGGATGATGCTGCACTGAACTTGTTAGCATTCTTCCGGGACTACAACCAAAAGGCGATTATCGACCGCTATCATCTCAATGATGATGCCTTTGATTTGTCGGATGTTGATTTGCTCCTGGCCATTACTGCTAAACTTGGTTTTAAGGATGACTACGAAAAAGCAGCCATCCGAATGCTAAACGATTTGCGTTCTGGCAAGCTTGGCCGCTACACATTGGATCGAGAATATGACTGAGACCATTGCAACAATTAAAGCGGCTTTGAAAGAAGCGACCTTCGATGATGCCCGTTTAGCGGAATGGCGATTGGACGAGCGTGCGGGTGTTCAAGCAGCCTTGAAGTCCTTTGACCGTCGTATCGAAAAAGCGGCTAAGCAGAAGGCAGACTTCATGACTCGCTTTGCCTTTGAGTCCGAGCTCTGGGAGCAGGGTTATCAGGCCATTGCCGGAATCGATGAAGTGGGTCGTGGTCCATTGGCTGGTCCGGTGGTAGCGGCTTCGGTGGTTTTGCCGGCTGACTTTGATGCATACGGTGTCATTGATTCTAAGCAGCTATCCGAAAAGGTTCGTGACGATCTCGTCCAGTATATTAAGGATGAAGCCATTGCCTATGGTATTGGAATCGTGCCGGCCGAACGAATTGATGAGATTAACATCTATGAGGCTAGCCGTGAAGCGATGAAGGAAGCAGTTTTGGCTATGAAAGTACCTGCTGACTATCTTCTAATCGATGCCATGGTAGTGGATTTGCCAATCCCCCAAACGAAATTGATTAAGGGCGATGCCCGTTCGAATTCAATTGGGGCAGCCTCGATTTTAGCTAAGGTGACCCGTGATGCTATCATGGTTGCCTATGATAAGGAATATCCTGGCTACGACTTTGCCAGTAACGATGGCTATGGGACGAAGAAGCACTTGGAAGGGCTGGCTAAGCTCGGTCCGTGTCCAATCCATCGTAGGTCCTTTGCGCCCGTTAAAAAATTACTTTCTGAATAAAACCGCTCAGGCGGTTTTTTAATTTGTTTCTAATTTAGTCTTGTTGTAAAAGATACTGAACAGTATAATAAAGAAAAGTTCAGTCGAATTATTTTGAAGGAGTGTCGTTCATGCCCCAAGTAAAGTTGAGTCCCCGCTTAGAAGCGGTTGCGAATTTGGTGGACGCAAAAAAACGAGTTGCCGATATTGGCTCCGACCACGCCTATCTAGCCACTTACCTGGTTGAGCAGGGAAAAGTCGCCCAGGCCATCGTTGGTGAAGTAGCGTTCGGCCCCTTAGATAACGCGAAGCACACAGTCGCCACACAGGGGTTAGGTTCCCAAATTGACTGCCGCTTGGCTGATGGCTTAGCTGCCGTTTCAAAAGAAGACGGGGTTGAGACCGTTGTTATTGCGGGTATGGGTGGCTTGCTCATTAAGAAGATTTTGAACGACCAGAAGCAATTAGGGCCCTTTAGCCAGTTGGTTCTGCAACCCAATACTGATCAGGACGCGGTGCGCGCCTGGTTAGTCGAGAACGGGTATGCCATCGTCAAAGAGCAAATGGTCGAAGAAGGGGAGCACCGCTACGAAATTATTGTGGCCGAACCCGGAAAACAGACTTTGTCAGCCGATGACCTCACTTTTGGCCCATTCTTGCGTAAGGAACAAGGCCATATTTTCTTACAAAAGTGGCAGCACGAGCAGAAACGTTTACAGTTGGTACTGGACCGCTTGAAGGAAGCTGGACAAGTGGATAATCCCAAGTACCATCAGGTATCAGAGAAGGTTAAGAAGATTCAGGAGGTGCTTTCAGCATGATTTTAGCTGCTGATTTGATTAAAAAAATTGAAGCTTTTGCACCAAAAGAGTTAGCTGAGAAGGGTGACCCAACTGGCTTGCAAATTGGTGACCCCAAGCAGGCCATCCACCGGGTGATGACGGTCTTGGACGTTCGTCCGGAAACAGTGGCAGAAGCCATTGAAAAGAAGGTAGATTTCATTTGGGCCCACCATGAACCACTGTTCTTCCCGGCGAAGAACCTGGACCTTTCAAACCCACAAAACAAGATGTATGCCGATTTGATTAAACACAACATTGTGGTCTACTCATCCCATACGAACTTGGATGCTGCCGAAGGCGGTTTGAACGACTGGCTCTGCCAAGCCTTTGATATTCAGAATGCGAAGCCATTGGTTGCCGAAGAGGGTAATGAGAAGACTGGCCTTGGCCGAGTGGGCTCTTTGCCGACACCGATGAAGATGGCCGATTATGCTAAACGAGTTAAGGCTGCCTGTGGCGTTGCCGCGGTCCGTCTCATTGCGAATAATCCGGACCAAGAGGTGCAGAAGATTGCTGTGCTCGGTGGTGACGGTGGTAAGTTCTGGAAAATGGCGCAAGCTGCCGGAGCTGACCTATACATTACGGCTGATTTGTACTACCACGTCGGTCACGATGTCTTAGCAGAAGACTTTGCCGTGCTCGACCCTGACCACCACATGGAAGCCTTGGCTAAACAGCCGATGGCCGACAAGGTGCAGGAATGGTTTGCTGGTGAACTGGAATCCCTTGTTAGTGAAGTAAATACTGATCCATATCGTTATTTGTAGGAGGTTTATAATGTCAACAAAATACCCAGAATTAATTAACCGCTTTATGCGCTTTGTCAAAGTCAACACACGTTCAAACGAAGAGTCTGAAACGACGCCTTCTGATCCAAAGGAAGTTGCTTTCTTGAAGGACCTTTCAGAAGAACTCCGTTCACTCGGTTTGTCTGACGTTCAAACAATGCCAGATGGCTACGTTTTTGCGAAGATGCCAGCCAACATTGATGATGCTGATGTACCAACGATTGGTTTTATTTCCCACGTTGATACGGCTGACTTCAACTCTGAAAACATTCAGCCACAAGAAGTGAAGAACTATGATGGTCAATCAGTTATCAAGTTGGGTGACTCTGGATTTACTTTGGATCCAAAGGATTTTCCAAATTTGAAAAACTACAAGGGTCACGATTTGATTACAACTGACGGCCGTACCTTGTTAGGTGCCGATGACAAGGCGGGGGTTGCTGAAATTTTTGCCTTGATTGACTACTTGAATGCACACCCTGAAGTTAAGCATGGGGCGCTTTCATTCGCCTTTGGACCAGATGAAGAAATTGGTCGTGGTGCTAATAACTTTGAAGTTAAAGCTTTTGGTGCCGACTTCGCCTACACGGTTGATGGTGGACCACTCGGTGAATTGGAATGGGAAACTTTCAACGCTGCTGGTGCAAAAATTTCAATTACGGGTCGTAACGTTCACCCTGGAACGGCTAAGGATACCATGGTCAACGCTTTGCAATTGGCCATCGATTTGCACAATGCCTTGCCAGCCGATGAACGTCCAGAAAAGACGGAAGGCCGTGAAGGATTCTTCCACTTGTACGCTTTGAATGGTACGCCAGACGAAGCTTCAATGGGCTACATTATTCGTGATCACGATCGAGAAGCCTTTGAGGCGAAGAAGAACCTTTTGATTGTGGCCGCTGACGAATTGAACGCCCAATTCGAAAGCCCACGTATCAAAGTAGACGTACAAGACCAGTACTACAACATGGGTGACGTATTGAAGGACAAGCAGGAATCAGTTGTACTAGCTGAATCTGCTATGAAGGCCTTGAACATCGAGCCAAAGATTGAAGCCGTTCGTGGTGGTACGGATGGTTCGAAGATTACCTTCCTTGGACTACCAACGCCAAACCTCTTTGCGGGTGGTGAGAACATGCACGGTCGTTTTGAATACGTTTCAAAGCAGGTCATGGAACAGGCAACGGACGTTTTGCTTGAAATTGTTCAGGAAGCAGCTAAGTAAATCAGAATAGAAAAAGGACTTTTTGAAGCGAAATGCCTCAAAAAGTCCTTTTTAATTCTTTTAAATTTTACTGAGCGGTCTGGCTGTCCTTTGAAAGGGCAGGGACAACGACAACAGCCAGTTCTCCAATGATAACAGTTACTAGTGCTGACATTGCTGGGTTAAAAGTGACACTCGTCATTTGACCAACGAGGTAGCCGAGAATTAATCCGAAGAATGCTGACCAGATTGCGGTAACGATATAGCGCATTTTTTCACCACCTTTTTTATTTAATGCCAATCTTACGCCTATTTTAGAATTGGTCAAGCAACAGAAACGAATTTTCGTCTAGGAAAAGTCGAGTCAGGGTGGTAGATGCCAGTAAACTTCACGGTTTTTTAAAGATATGAGAACAAATTTTCGGTATAATAAAAGCAAGAATTGTCACGTTTGGGAGGCCTCTATGTACGCACCATTACAAGTGAAAAGTGCTTATTCGCTCTTACAGAGCCCAAGTAGCATTCAACAAATCGTGGATACGGCCAAGGCCCGTGGCTACCAAGCAGTGTCATTAGCTGAACAGAACGTGATGTACTCTTTTGTTGACTTTTACAAGGAGGCCCGGGCGAAGGACTTAAAGCCTGTCTTTTCATTGCAGTTGATGGTGAATGGCTTAGTGAATTTGGCAACGGCCTTTCCGCTCTTGCTAACGGCTTACGAACAAAATGGGTATCAAAACCTGATTGAACTATCTTCTAAGAAGATGACTCTTGAAGACGATGAGCCGATGACTTTGGCCATGTTGGCTGACCATTTGGATGGGCTGGCATTGACTCTAACGCCCGAGTCAGAACTTGGCCAGTTAATTTCAACCAATGATCCATCGACGAAGAATTACTTAGAAAATCTTCTGAAACTGATTGGACAGCCGGGTAAGTTCTACTTAGGTATTTCGCCTAGTCTGTCCTTCGTCCAGCAAAAAGCACTCGCAACCTATGCTGGCGAAAACAATCTACCTTTAATTGCCTGGGACCGGGTTGATTACTTAAATCCGGAAGATACCTTTACAACCCAGGTTCTACGAGCTGTGAATGCTGGAACGGTGCTCGAAAACCTAGGACCACTTTCCCATGAAAAGGGTGCCTTTTACTTGAAGGACCAGGCGGAACTTGCCCAGTCGTATCAGCAAAGCCTTGAATTGAAGAGGGCTTACGAAAATAACGAGGCCTTGATTGATTCCGTTGACGTGGCCCTGAATTTTAAAAAGCCGGCATTGCCCGTCTATCAGCAAGACACCGGTCTCTCGTCGGCCGATTTCTTGAAGAGCCTCGCTCAAGCTGGCCTGAAACGTCGTTTGACTTTGGCTGGTATTCAAGAGGTGCAGCCCTATGTGGAACGTTTAGAAGGGGAACTGTCCGTTATTATCGACCTGGGTTTTGCCGATTACTTCCTCATCGTCTGGGATATCTTAAAGTTTGCCCGTGACCACAGTGTTCAAACAGGTGCAGGCCGTGGTTCAGCCGCTGGCTCCCTTGTTGCGTACTGCCTTGGTATCACAAACGTTGATCCACTCCAAGCCGGTTTGCTTTTTGAACGTTTCTTGAACCCTGAACGTGCTCAGATGCCCGATATTGATATTGATTGGCCAGATGACCGACGGGATGAACTGTTGGCCTACCTACACGATAAGTACGGACAGGCTGACTTCGCCCAGATTATTACCTTTGGTACCTTGGCTGCAAAGCAGGTACTTCGTGACGTCGGCCGTGTCTTTGGTCTAGATGCCAAAGAGCAGAAGAAGCTGACGGACACGATTCCGGCTGGTAAGAACGGTCGAAAAGTCAGCCTAGATGAAACCTTGGCAGACCCTAAGAACCGTTTGGAACCAGCAGTTTCAAAGTACGAGTTTGGAAAGCTGCTTTTGCAGACGGCTCGTAAGATGGAAAACTTACCCCGTAATTATTCCACCCACGCGGCCGGTGTTGTTTTGTCTGACAGTCCATTGACGGAAACCTTGCCCGTTCAGCGCGGCAATGACGGTTATTTGATGACTCAACTGCCAAAGGGACCGGTTGAAGAACTAGGGCTATTGAAGATTGATGTGTTGGGTCTAACGACTTTGAAGATTTTGGCAAAGGGGATTGAGCTGGCGCGTCCGGTTCTCGGGGACGACTTTGATATCAAAAAGATTTCCTTCGAGGATCAGGATACACTGGCGCTCTTTGCGGCCGGACAAACAAATGGTGTCTTCCAGTTTGAATCCCCCGGGATGCAGCGGATGTTGCGACGACTCAAGATTGACCGTTTTGCTTTAATTACGGCCTCGACGGCCCTTTACCGTCCAGGACCAAGTCAGCACATTGAAACCTTTATCAAGCGACGGTTGGGCCAGGAACAGGTACCCAAGTCCGACCCAGTTGTTGATCGGATTTTAGCGGAGACCTACGGAATTCTGGTTTACCAGGAGCAGGTCATGCAGGTGGCGGAAGCCTATGCCGGCTTCACACTGGCTCAAGCGGATTTCCTACGGGCAGCCATGTCGAAGAAAAAAGTCCAGCAGATGAAGCAGGCCAAAGAGGCCTTTTTGAAGGGGGCCCTTGAAAACGGTCACAGCCAGCAAGAAGCGGAACAACTCTTTGACTATATTGACCAATTTGCCAATTACGGATTTAACAAGTCTCACGCTGTGGCCTATTCTGAACTGTCCTTCTCCTTAGCTTATTTGAAGGCACACGCGCCTTTGGCCTTTTATACGGCCTTGTTGAATGCCCACCAGGGTGGGGCAGCGAAGGCACAGGGGTATTTGCAAGAGGCTAAGCGCCGCGGTGTCAAAGTCTTGGGACCGGATGTGAATCAATCCGAGGCGGACTGGTCAATTGAAGACGGCGCCTTACGGATGGGCTTGGGCAATATCTCAGGCCTTCCAACGCCATTCATTACCGATTTGATAGGCGCGCGCAGTCAGATAGGGGAGTTCAAGACAATTCAGTCCTTTGTCCTGGCTTTGCCGGACAAGTGGCGGAAAGAAAAGGTCTTGGGCTTGCTAACCTATGCGGGTGCGTTGGACCGTTTTGGCTATAACCGTGCTGAGTTAATTGAGAACATGGACGACTTGCTGACGGCGGCAGCCTTTGGTGAACAGGTTTTGAAGGAAACGAAGATGCGTCAGGTGCCAGACTTTGGACTGGTGGAACGCTTGCAAAAGGAAAAGGAAGTGCTGGGCTTTAATTTGTCGGGCCATCCAACTGAAGCTTTCCAAGCCGATTACGATGCTGGTAAAGTCAGAAGCATTGCGGACCTGGCTGAAAATCAGCAGGTTTCGATTTACGGCTTGATTAAGCAGGTCAAAGTCATTAAGACCAAGAAGGGGGACCAAATGGCCTTCCTTTCTGTATCCGATATGACTGGTTCTGTTGACGTGACCGTCTTTCCAAAGACTTATGAGCGTTTAGCTGACCAGTTAAAGATCGGACGGGTTTTCCAGATTTCCGGTAAGACGGAATTGCGTCAGGGGCTCTCTTTGATTGCCAACCGTTTGGTAGAAGTGAATCCAAATGAGGGCAACAATCAACGACAGCAGGCGCAATTAACAGAAGCTAGTTCGAAGCAAGAAAGGTCGGAGGGGATTTGGTTCCTCCGTTTAACTGATGAAAAGTCTGAGGTTGAGCAGAAGGCGGCCATCTGGGAATTGATGAAAAAATACCCAGGTCCGAACTTAGTGACCCTTTATTGGCCAGCTACGAAAAAAAGGCAGAATTTGCCAATTCAGTTTGGATTGGCAGGCAAAACGACTGTTATGGCGCCTTTGCAAGAGCTATTGGGTGAAAAAAATGTCGTTTTTAAACAAAAAGCTTAGATTCTAGCTTGTGAATTTACTGCCTTGTGTATTACAATGTCTTTAGGAAGTTGTTTGAAGCAACTCACCAAGATATCAAAGGAGCAGATTTACCCATGAAAAAGACGAAAATCGTCTCAACACTTGGTCCCTCATCAAACGATGTAGATACCATTGTGAAGTTAATTGAAGCTGGTGCTAACGTATTCCGTTTCAACTTCTCCCACGGTGATCACGAAGAACACTTGGGCCGTATGCAAAAGGTTGCAGAAGCTGAAAAGATTACTGGCAAGACAGTTGGACTTTTGCTTGACACCAAGGGTGCCGAAATCCGTACAACTAAGCAAGCTGATGGTAAGATCCAATTCACCACTGGTGACGTATTCCGTATCTCTATGGATGCTGACTTGGAAGGTACACACGACAAGATCGCTGTTACATACCCAGGTTTGTATGATGACGTTAAGGTTGGCGGAAAGGTTCTCTTTGATGATGGTTTGCTTGGAACAACTATCATGGAAAAGGATGACGCAAACCGTGAATTGGTCGTAAAGGCTGACAACCACGGATTGCTTGGATCACGTAAGGGTGTTAACGCACCTGGTGTTTCAATCAACTTGCCAGGTATCACTGAAAAGGATGCTGATGACATCCGCTTCGGTTTGGATCACGAAATCAACTATATCGCGGCTTCATTCGTTCGTAAGCCTGAAGATGTTTTGGATATCCGTGCCTTGTTGAAGGAAAAGAACATGGAACACGTTCAAATCATCCCTAAGATCGAATCACAAGAAGGTATCGATAACTTGGATGCTGTCTTGGATGTATCTGATGGTTTGATGATTCCTCGTGGTGACATGGGTGTTGAAATTCCTGCAGAAGATGTTCCTCTTGTGCAAAACGAAATGACAGCCAACATGAACAAGCGTGGATTGCCAGTTATTACTGCCACTCAAATGCTTGACTCAATGGAAGATAACCCACGTCCTACACGTGCCGAAGCAACTGACGTTGCCAACGCCGTATGGAACGGAACTGACGCTACTATGTTGTCAGGTGAATCAGCTAACGGTGAATACCCAGTTGAAGCCGTTACAATGATGGCTAAGTTGGACGAAAAGGCAGAAACTGTTTTGCCTAAGTACAACCGTCACAAGGATACTTTCTATCCAAACGACGACATCGAAGCTGCTGCATACTCAGCTGCACGTTTGGCTGACTCTGTTGATGCCAAGGCCGTTGTTGTCTTGACTGAATCAGGTTACGAAGCACGTATGCTTTCAAAGCACCGCCCAATGGCACCTATCTTCGCTTTGACTAACGAAGAACGCGTACAACGTGGTTTGACTTTGAACAACGGCGTATTCCCAATCTTGGAAAAGAACGCTATCAAGTCAGCTGATGAATTGGTTGCTGAAGCTAAGAACGTTGCTAAGGAACAAGGCGAAGCCGTTTCAGGTGACAAGATTGTTGTTATGTCTGTTGCTAAGTCAGCAAACAGCGTTTCAGTTGAAACTCTTTAATTTAAAGTCTGTTTCACTCAAAAGTCCGACTCTGTCGGGCTTTTTTTGTGTTAAAATTAAGAAAGTTCCAAGCAAATGAGGGATATGATTTTTGACAAAACAGAGTGAAAAGATTTTTACCTTTCAAAACATTGAGCAGCAGAGCGTTTTAACTGGTACTAACGACCAGTTACTCGTCTTAATTGAAGAGGCGCTTCATGTCACCATTCATGTTCGTGGTTCACAAGCGGTCATTGCTGGTGAAGAGGCGGATTTAACGAAGGCCTATGCCGTCTTAGACGTTCTGGCCAAACTTGTGAAAAAACAGGTTTCGGTTGGACCGGCGGACGTGGTTTCTGCTACCACAATGGCGCAGAAGGGGACGCTTGAATACTTTTTGGACTTCTACCAGGAATCCATTATTCGTGATAATAAGGGACGGGCTGTCCGCGTGAAAAACTACGGACAGCGCCAGTATGTCTCAGCAATCAAGCATAACGATTTGACTTTTGGAATCGGTGCAGCGGGAACCGGTAAAACCTTCCTGGCCGTGGCAATGGCTGTGGCCGCTCTGAAAAAGGGAGAGGTTGAGCGGATTATTATCGCCCGTCCCGCCGTTGAAGCAGGGGAGTCACTTGGTTTCTTACCAGGGGACTTAAAAGAAAAAGTCGACCCCTACATGCGACCAATATACGATGCCATGAACACCTTAATTGGTGCTGATCACGTTGAACGTTTAATTGAACGGGGTGTCTTGGAAATTGCGCCTTTGGCCTATATGCGTGGTCGAACTTTGGATGACGCTTTTATCATTGTCGATGAAGCGCAGAACACGACGAACGCCCAGATGAAGATGGTGCTAACCCGTCTGGGCTTTCAGTCAAAGATGGTCGTCAACGGCGATCCATCCCAAATTGATTTGCCAAAGGGTGTGAAGTCCGGTTTATTAGCCGCGCAAAAGATTTTGCAGGGATTGAACCGCGTGGACTTCGTTCATTTTGACAGTCAGGATGTCGTTCGACACCCAGTTGTGGGACAGATTGTCACGGCCTACGAAGAAGCCGATGAAAAATTAAAAGCATTGAAAAAAGCACGTGAAGAAGGACAAGCATAATGGATTTAGCGATTATTGATCAAACCAAGGATGGGGTCACACAGTTCCACAAGGACTTGGTAACCTATGTTTTGGACTATGCTGGTAAATACATCGACTTACCAGATAACACGGAGATGTCCGTGACTTTTATGAACAACGATGCCATCCAGGCCTACAACCGTGACTACCGTGGTTTGGACAAGCCAACGGATGTTATCTCTTTCGCCATTGAAGAAGATGGTGATGATAGCCCAGTCTTGGCCGATGAAGAGATGGATGCTGAAATTGCCAAGAACATTGGTGATATCTTGGTTTCAGTTGATATTATCGAGAGCCAGGCCGAATACCTTGGCCACTCTTTCGAACGTGAACTCGGATTCTTAGTGGTTCACGGTTTCTTGCACTTGAATGGTTACGACCACATGCTTGGTGAAAAAGAAGAAAAAGAAATGTTTGATTTGCAGAGGAATATTTTAGATGACTATGGACTCCGACGCTAAACGCAGCGAAAACCTACAACGTGATGAACTAGCCCGTTTTCAAGATGAGCTTGATCAATCGTCAAAGGTTCAACAGCAAAGTCAGCAGAAGGAAATCTCTGATGAACACGGACGGGAAACGGGTCGAAACCGTAATTTCTTTAAATCGCTCTTTAACGCGATTAAGGGGATTTTACTGGTTCTTGTTCGCGAACGAAACATGCGCTTCCACGTTGGCTTCGCCTTGATTGTGCTGGCTGGTGGTCTCTACCTAGGATTAAACCGTTCGGAGTGGCTCTGGGTTGTGATTGGCGTGTTCTTAGCCATTTATGGCGAATTCGTTAACACCGTTGTCGAAGCGGTGATTGATTTGATGGTGGATAAGCGCTACCACCCACTGGCAGGTCTGGTAAAAGATGTGTCAGCCGGAATGGTGCTGGTTTCTGTGGCAGCTGAAATGATTATCTTGTTCTTAATCTTCCAGCCACACCTCTGGCACTTCTTCGGTATCGAAACAGACTTCTCACGCTTCATTCACCGTTTGAAAGGATAATTCATGACTAAAGAAGGATTTAAATCAGGTTTCGTTGCAATCATTGGACGACCAAACGTGGGGAAGTCCACATTACTAAACCGTATTGTTGGCGAAAAGATTGCCATCATGTCAAACAAGGCGCAGACGACTCGTAACAAGATTCAAGGAATCTACACGACGGATGATGCACAGGTTGTCTTCATCGACACTCCTGGTGTTCACAAGCCACAGAACTCATTGGGCGATTACATGGTGAAGTCCGCCTTTTCTGCCTTGCACGAAGCCGATGCCATCTGGTTCGTTGTCGACGCTTCGAAGAAGCGTGGTGCCGGTGATAACTTCATCATTAACCGTTTGAAGGATGTTAAGAATACGCCAATCTTCTTACTCATCAACAAAGTGGACTTACTTAAAAAAGAAGAACTCTTTGAAGTGATTAAGACTTATCAGGAAGATGCGCCCGAATGGACGGAAATCTTCCCAATTTCTGCTACTGAAGGGGACAACGTTCCTGAATTGTTGGACACGGTTATCGCGGACTTGGACGAAGGTCCTCAGTACTTTGATGCCGACCAATTAACGGACCACCCAGAGCGCTTTGTTATCTCGGAATTGATTCGTGAAAAAGTCTTGCAGCTAACGCAGCAGGAAGTGCCTCACTCAGTGGCCGTTGTCATCGATAAGATTGAAACAGCTGACGATGGCATTGTTCACATTCAAGCTTCCATCATTGTTGAGCGCCCAACACAGAAGAACATTGTGATTGGAAAGCAAGGAAAGATGATCAAGCAAATCGGAACCCGTGCCCGTAAGGACATCGAGCGTTTGCTCGGATCCCGCGTCTTCTTGGAGACCTGGGTTAAGGTCGAAGAGCGTTGGCGTGACCGTCCTCAGGCCTTGCAATCATTGGGTTACCGTAAGGACGACTTTTAAAAGAAATAAGATTTTGCGGCTGGTCGCACAACTGGCCGCTTTTTCGTACATAGACATGCTAGAAGAAAGGAGAGGGTCATGGCGCTGATTGAAGGATTGATTTTACATACAACCGCCTACCGGGATAATGATTTACTGGTCAAAGTCTTTACCAAAGACGCTGGCATTATCACGGCCATGGCCCGGGGTGCCAAGAAGCAAAAGTCGAAGTTGGCGCCCGTTGGACAGGCCTTTACCTGGGTGGTGGTTGACGGGATTTACCCAAAGAATCAACAGGGTCTGGGCTTTATCAACTCCATTCAGGAGAGCCGGATTTATAAGAACGTTGTCACGGATTTAACGGCTGCGGCTTATGCGGCGCTGATTGCCAAGGACTTAACGGTTGCCTTGGAAGAAAATGTTCCACAGCCCGACTGGTACGAGAAGACCCTCGCAGCCTTTGAACAGTTAAACAAGCAAAAGGACCCACAGGTGGTGGCCAACATTATGGAATTGCAGTTACTACCGGTCTTTGGTGTTTCACCGAACTGGGTTCGTGACCCCTTATCCGGTGCTGAGACAGGGGACTTTGACTACTCCGATAAGTACAACGGGATTATCGAGAAGTCCCACTTTGATATGGATGACCACCGGCTGCACTTGGACCAGAAGACGGTCTACTACTTACGGCTCTTTTCAACCATTGATATCAGTAAGCTGGGGTCGGTGACACTATCGCCGATGACTAAGCGGGGTATTCAGCGAGTCGTCGATTATTTATACGATCAGCAGGTCGGTTTTCAACCGAAAGAAAAGCGTTTTATTCAAAAAATGGCCGCCTTTGAAGGGCAGTTACAGATTAAGCCACGTAAAAAGGAGAGTGAATCATGAAGAAGATTTTAGTTTTACATACTGGTGGAACCATCGCCATGCATGCTGCTGAAGACGGTGACGTGGAAGTTGGCTCAATTAATCCATTGAATCAGGCACAGTTTGATTTTCCTGCCGTTGATTTGGAGATTGAAAACCCCTTTAACATCCCCTCTGAGCACATTACGCCAGAACATATGTTAACACTCTATAACCGCCTAAAAGACGCTGAGAAAGACTATGACGGCGTTGTAATTACACATGGAACGGATACACTCGAAGAAACGTCTTTCTTCCTGGATAAGACCCTTGATTTGACTATTCCAGTCGTCATGACCGGGGCCATGCGTTCCTCAAATGAACTCGGTTCTGACGGTCTCTATAACTTCCAATCTGCTTTGCGGGTGGCCATGGATGAGGAAGCGGGGAACCGTGGCGTGATGGTTGTCTTGAATGATGAAATTCACGCGGCTCGCTTTGTCACCAAGACCCACGCCACGAACGTGGCGACTTTTGCATCCCCAATCTCTGGACCAATGGGTATGATTACCAAGCGGCAGATTATCTTCTTTTACGATTTGCCAAAGACAATGACCTACCCAATTGCTGCAGTGACCAAGAAGATTCCCGTTATGAAGGCCTACGCCGGAATGGATGGGCAGATTCTTTCACTCTTTGCTGAAACCGAGCATATCGACGGGATCATCATTGAAGCGCTGGGGGCCGGAAATTTGGGTGAAGATGCCGCCCGTGGGGTCCAGGAGTTACTAGACGCCGATATTCCGGTTGTCATTGTTTCCCGTTCATTCAACGGTTTAGCGGAACCGGTTTACGACTACTTAGGTGGTGGTATTCAATTGGAACGCGAAGGGGCGATTTTTGCCCGGGCAGTGAACGGGCAAAAGGCCCGTCTAAAGCTTCTTATCGGTTTGGAGAACGGTCTTTCAAAGAAAGCCTTGAAAGACTTTTTGAACGAATTCTAAGGAAGCGCGCTATAATAGTTTGGTAAAGCTTTTTACATAACGGTGGTAATCGTGCCTCGTTAAAAGTCCGGATCACATATACGTAGGAGAAAAGCACATGACATTTATGCAACAAGACCCATTGGTCTTCTCAGGAATCGAACAGGAAGCGGCTCGTCAGAACCGTACCATTGAGTTGATTGCCTCTGAAAACTTTGCCTCACCAGCCGTTCGCGCGGCCCAGGGCTCTGTTTTGACGAACAAGTACGCCGAGGGTTACCCATACAAGCGTTACTACGGTGGAACTGAATACGTCGATATCATCGAGCAGGCGGCTATTGACCGTTTGAAGGCGCTTTTCGGTGCCGAATACGCCAACGTGCAACCCCATTCTGGCTCACAGGCTAATGCTGCCGCCTACATGGCCTTCTTGAAGCCTGGCGACACGATTTTGGGGATGGATTTGGAAGCCGGTGGTCACTTGACCCACGGTGCCAAAGTCTCATTCTCTGGTAAGGTTTACCATTCTGAGTCATATGGCTTGGATCCTGAAACAGAAGAATTGGATTATGATGCCATCATGGAAAAGGCCAAGGCTGTCCAACCACAGATGATTGTGGCCGGGGCTTCCGCATACTCACGTTTTATCGACTTTAAGAAGTTCCGTGAAATCGCCGATGAAGTCGGTGCCTTCTTGATGGTCGACATGGCTCACATTGCTGGTTTGGTTGCCGCTGGTTTGCACCAGAACCCAGTTGGTATCGCCGACGTTGTGACATCAACAACCCACAAGACTTTGCGTGGTCCACGTGGTGGGGTAATCTTGTCACAGGAGAAGTACGCCAAGAAGATTAACTCAGCCATCTTCCCTGGTTCACAGGGTGGTCCTTTGGAACACGTGATTGCTGCCAAGGCCGTGGCCTTTGGAGAAGCTTTGCAACCAGCCTTTAAGGACTACGCAAAGCAGATTATCGCCAATGCCAAGGCCATGGTTGACGTCTTCAACGAAGCCGAAACGATTCGCGTGGTGGCAGGTGGTACTGATAACCATCTCTTCAACTTGGACCTAACAGCAACTGGCTTGACCGGTAAGGAAGCTCAGGAACTTTTGGATGCCGTATCCATTACAACCAACAAGGAAGCGTTGCCTAACGAACAACGTTCACCATTCGTGACATCTGGTATCCGTATTGGAACACCAGCCATTACCACTCGTGGATTTGATGAAGCAGCCAGCCGTAAGGTGGCCCGTTTGATTGTTGGGGCTCTTGAAAATCCAGATGATGACAAGGTTTTGAAGCAAATCAAGCGCGATGCTGAAAAACTTGCTATGCAGCACCCAATGCCATAAATTAACTTATGTTTTTATACTAAAATGACTGAATTGCTTAGTAAAAAAGACTGTCGGGATCAGCAAAAGGCCCGCCTGAAGGCATTAGCTGAAGAACATCCTGACGTAAAAGTCGCCCAGGAAGAAAGGCTGTATCGAAAGCTCTTTTCTTCGGCCGGTTGGCGGTCGGCTGATACGGTAGCGCTTACGAAATCACTACCGTTTGAAGTGAATACTGATTCGCTGATTCAACAGGCATGGCTGGAGAAGAAGACCGTCCTAGTTGCGCGAGTCGCTGAAGCTGGTCGCTTGGACTTCGTCCAGGTAAGCGAGAAAACGAACTGGTCGAAGCCAAATCGAATGGGCTTGGTTGAACCACTGGATGGAAAGGTCATGCCAGTAGCCGCCATTAACTTAATGATTGTACCTGCTTTGGCCTTTGATTGTGACAGTGGACAACGTCTGGGTTTTGGTGGCGGTTATTACGACCGGGTCTTAAAGGACTTTACCGGGAAAAGCGCTGCCTTATGTCTAGCTGAGCAGGCTCGATGCGACTGGATAAAAGACGATTTCGATCAAGTCGTACAAGAAATCATTAATTGAAATATACAAAGAAGATGGAAAAATCCATCTTCTTTTTTTCTTGCTAAAGCGAACATCTGTTCGTATAATAAAAAAGCACGGTATTTTGTATGAGGTAAGAACGATGGCAAGAACAATTCAAGATATTTATGCTAATGAAAAGCGGCGGGTTGTCTTTTTAATCGATTCGAAAAGTTTCTATGCCAGCGTGGAGTGTGTGGAACGGGGACTTAATCCCTTGAAGGCTATGTTAGTAGTTATGTCCCATCAGGAGAACCTGAAGGGTGGCTTAGTGTTAGCATCGTCGCCCATGGCTAAAAAGCGTTTAGGGATTTCGAACGTTACCCGCCAAAAGGACGTCCCGGACATACCCGGTTTAGTGAAAGCTGAACCCCGCATGAATCTATACATACAAAAGAACTTGGAAATTAATGCTATCTATCAGCGCTATGTAGACGAGCAGCACCTGCTGCCGTATTCAATTGATGAATCCATATTAGACGTTACGGACTTTTGGAAACTTTTTGGGGAAAGCCCCAAGGAAGTGGCTCAAAAAATCCAAAAAGAAGTCCTAAAGGAAACGGGGATTTACCTGTCGGTCGGCATTGGTGACAGTCCGGTGATGGCCAAACTGGCTCTAGATTTAGCGGCCAAGTCCGACCCCCATCTATTGGCCGAGTGGCACTATGAGGACTTGCCCCAAGTGCTTTGGCCGGTTAGTGACTTTGGCAAAGTCTGGTCGATTGGTCGAAAGACCGCTAAAAAATTACAGGCCTGGGGCATTCATTCGATGGGGGACCTGGCCCATTACAATCCCTACGTTTTGAAAAAGAAGTTAGGTCTAATGGGGGAGCAGCTCTTTGCCCTGGCCTGGGGTATCGACCGTTCCGACTTGACAGAGAAAGTCCAAACGAAGAATAAATCCTATGGTAATTCCCAAGTGCTCCCTTATAACTATCGGGACCGAGAAGCGATTCGGGTTGTGATATTGGAAATGGCGGACCAGGTAGCCTCCCGGCTTCGGTCACACGGGGTTCGGGCGGGGCTTGTCAGTCTTTATATGGGCTATGCCGAAGAGAAGATTGACTTTGACGAACGGCACAGCCGGACAACGGGTCTCCACCAGACTGTACGAATTGAACCAAGTAACCGCAGTAGTACCATGATGGCTACCCTGGAGAAGCTCTTTAATCAGTATTGGAACGGACAGCCGGTACGGCACGTTGGCGTGACGATGGCAGATTTAGGGACGGATAAGGTTCAGACCTTGTCACTTTTTGAACCAGCACCAGAAGCAGAAGAAGAAAAACAGGACCCGGTTGACCAAGTGGTTGATCAACTACGGAAACGTTTTGGTTCTGCTGCCATTGTTCGTTCCCACTCACTAGAGCACGGTGCCCGAGCCATTGAACGAGCCGGTTTGGTTGGCGGACACAACGGGGGGAATACCTATGAATAAGGACTTCTTAGAAGGGGAAGACTGGCTAGCCATGGTGCAGCAGTACTTTGAAAAGGACTATCGGGAACGGGGAAAGGTGAAGTGGAACGGCTTCTTCCTATCTGACCACACGGCAAAGTTAAAGAGCAAGAGCCAGAATGAGAAAGTGGCGAATCAAGCGGTTTGGTTATCAAAGCGGTCACTGGAGCAAATCCAACAATCCGTTCACCTGGCCTATGAGCATGCCAGCCTATTGATTCTTCAGAAGAACCAAGTTGATTGTGATAATCGAATACCCTTGCCAGTAGCAGGGCGAGTACGTGATTTTTATGCAGAGGGCTTTTATTTAGGAGATGAAGCCATTGATTGGACCGAAGTACGGTATGCGGAGGTAAAGAATGGAAAATCAAGAATTAATTACTGAAGTAATAAGAAGCATTGAGCCGCTTTTTCAAAAGAAGCCCAACGTCATTTATGAGGTGCGCTTAGTGAATCAGCCCTTTGCGGAGCAAATGAACATCTTCTTTGAGTGGGGGAGGATTGGACATGCGACAATTTCCAGACAGATTAAAGCGGTCCACCATATTGGCATGGACCAGGTTTTGACTTTTAAAAAGGAACTGGCAAAGCGCCTGTCGATCCCAATCCGTGTCGATTAAGGAACAGAATCTGACATCTGTTCAACTTTTTCTAAATAGTTTACATATGTGAAGTAATAAGACTATACTGGGGGTAAGAAAAGAACAGGAGATGTCTTATGTCAGAGAATACTGTAGCAGCAAGCGTCGCAATGTTAAAGGTTATTGAGGGATGGGGTGTTGACCATGTGTATGGTTACCCTGGTGGATCATTTAACTCCACCTTGTCCGCTTTAACCGAAGAAAAAGATAAGTTGAAGTACATTCAAATTCGTCATGAGCAGGTCGGAGCCTTTGCTGCAGCGGCCGATGCGAAGTTGACGGGTAAGATTGGTGTGGCCTTCGCCTCAGCTGGTCCAGGAGCTACCAACCTATTGACTGGTTTGTACGATGCCCGTGAGGACCATGCTCCCGTTTTGGCCTTGGTTGGACAAGCCGGTACTTCAGTAATGAATACGAACTTCTTCCAGGAATTCAACGAAGATCCAATTTTTGAAGATGTTTCCGTATACTGCCGTACGATTATGACAGCCGAGAGCTTGCCACACGTTGTGGACCAAGCCATTCGTCAGGCCTATAAGAATAAGGGCGTGGCCGTTGTTATTATCCCTAATGACTTAGGCTTCGAACAAATTCCAGACCTTCCATACGGTTCGCACAGTGCTAGTGACGATAAAGTCGCTCCTAAGGTGCAACCAACGGACCAAGAGGTCAAAGAGTTCTTGCGCCTCGTTTCTCAGGCAAAGCGTCCTGTCCTACACGTTGGACGCGGAATCAAGGATGGTGGGGATGCCATCATCGATTTGTCCAAGAAGTTGCAAATTCCAATTATCATGACCGGCTTGGCCAAGGGTTACGTGGATGAGAGTTACGAAGGTAACCTCGGTATGTCAAACCGTGCCGCCCACAAGGCAGCCGATGAAATCATGGCATCAGCAGACTTGTTGATTGCCGTGGGTGCGGATTTCCCATTCGCCGATGTCATTTATCAAACACACCCAATGAAGTTCATTCAGATTGATAACGACCGTGTTGAACTTGGCCGTCACCACAACCTTGATTTGGGTATCTGGTCGGATGCTACTGAGTTTGTAAAGGCTGTCTTGACCAAGGCTGACCAAGTCGAAGAACGCCCATTCATGAAGGCAGCTATCGCTGATAACTTGAACTGGCGTGACTACATGAAGAAGCAAGAAGAGGGGGCTGTTAACCCAATCAAGCCCGCCTTCGTCTACCAGCAGGTCAACCGAATTGCCGAAGACGATGCCATCTTCTCAATTGATGTCGGTGATAATATCATTAACGCTTTCCGACACTTGCACGTCGGTAAGCGCCAAAAGATGGTCATTTCAGCACTCTTTGCTTCAATGGGAACCGGATTGCCTGGTGCTCTAGCCGCTAAGTTGTCCTTCCCAAACCGCCAAGCCATTCAAGTGGCCGGGGATGGTGCCTTCTCAATGATTATGCAGGATTTGATTACGGAACGTAAGTATCACTTGCCAATCATTAACGTCATTACTTCAAACAAGGTGCTTGAATTCATTAAGTCTGAACAAGACGATTTGCCAATGCACCGTTCAGGTATTGATTTGGAAGACCAGAACTTCGCTAAGATTGCTGAAGGAATGGGTGTAGAAGGTGTTCAGGTAACGGAAGCTGCTGATTTGCCTCGTGCATTTGACCAAGCACTTCAGGTTACGAAAGAAGGCCGTCCATTCTTAATCGATGTGAAGGTTACGCCAGCTCGTGCTTTGCCAGTTGAAGCCTTGCAACTTCACCAAGGAAACGGTAAATTTGTTGAGACTGTCAGCCCTAAGTACAACGCAAACTTTGATGTTGAACGACCTAAGTCCGTTCGTGACTTCTTAGACTCCTATGACGGTCAATCACTAAAGACTTTGCCAGAGTTCTTTGATGAATACGGTGTCACATTATAAAAGTAAAAAAAGAAAAGACGCTTCGGCGCCTTTTTTATTTGGAAAAGTCATTCGTCCTTGATTATGCTATAGCAGAAAGTGTAAAATAGGTCACAATCAAAAAAGGAGTTCGATATGCCAACACTTGTCTTAATACGTCACGGTCAAAGTGAATGGAATCAAGCAAACCGCTTTAACGGTTGGATTGATACACAACTTTCAGAAACTGGAAAGAAACAAGCACGGGAAGCGGGAAAGCTTTTGCAAGATCAAGAGCTACACTTCGCTCGGGCTTACTCTTCTGTTTTGTCACGGACGATTATGACGGTGAACCGGGTGTTGGAAGAGCTGGGTCAGGCCTACATTCCCCAAGTCAAGACCTGGCGTTTGAATGAACGTCACTACGGTATTTTGCAGGGTGAGGATAAGGACGTGATGCGGGCTAAGTACGGCAAGGAGCAGGTACAAACTTGGCGTCGTTCTTACTCCGTCTTGCCTCCGTCATCAGCGGGATTGTCAAAGACTGTTACCATTGATGGCCGAGTTTACCCTGCCTTTGACCACCGTTATGCAGAAGTTCCCTACGGCTTGTTGCCAAAGAGCGAAAATATCCAAACGACGGAAGCCCGTGTAAAGCCAATCTTTGAAGAAGGTATCTTGGCAGACTTAAAGCAGGGCAAGGATGTTCTTGTGGTCGCCCATGGGACGTCCATTCGGGCCTTGACTAAGTTGGTTGAAGGATTAACGCCGGAGGAAGTCACCAAGGTTGAAATTCCAAACGGTCAGCCAATTCTATATGACTTTTCAAATGACTTAACTATCAAGCAAAAGACCGTTTTAGGTGATTAAGGGACAAAGGACGTGGAAACGTCCTTTTTATGTAGGGTGAAGTGGGACTTTGCAAAAGAAAGTGTCTTCTTTTATAATAGAAAATCCATCAGTTTCTTTATAAAGTACAATCAATAAGGAGGTTAGCATGTCAAATGTATTAGTAATCGGGGCCCATGGTAAAGTCGGTCGTTTAGCCGTCCAAAACCTACTAGCGTCAGGCGACAACGTTTACGCTGGTTATCGAGAAGAAAAGCAGTTTGATACACTAGCAGATCAGCATTCTTTAACAGCTATTCTATTCGATCTCAACATGTCGGCAACTGAAATGGCTGCTGTGATGACGAAATATGGTATTCAGCAGGTGGTCTTCACTGCTGGGGCTGGTGGTAAAGGTGGTGCTGAACGAACTGCTGCTGTTGATTTGGATGGTGCAGTTAAAGCCATGGAAGCCGCAAAGTCTGCTGAAATTGAAAAGTTCGTCATGGTTTCAGCAGCTGGTGCTGATAACCGTGTCATCTGGAAGAAGTCTGGTATCTATACCTACTTTATGATGAAGCACTATGCGGATATGATTTTGCAGGATTCTACTTTGAATTACACCATTTTGCGACCAAGCACGCTTTCTGATGAGCAGGCCAGTGGTGAGATTACTCTGTTAGATGAGCAGACTGTGCCCACTAGTTCAGTTTCAAGAGCTGATGTTGCTCAAATGATTGTTTTAGCAGTACACAATTCAAAAATGGATAAAAAGATTATTTCATTTGAACAGGGAAATGCTGACATGTACGCCTTGTTCTAAAATAAAAAGCCCTTCGCATTGAGTTGCGAGGGGCTTTTTGATTAGAGCATTTGGGCTAGTTCAGCTAATGAATAGGCGATGCGGTTGGGGTGAATGCTGTCTGGTAGTTCTTTTTTTGTTAGGTTCAGCCAAATGGTTTCGATACCCGCGTTCTGACCACCGAGCATGTCGGAGTATAGACCATCCCCAATCATGATTGTCTTTTCTTTATCAACGTCAGGGCGACTAGCAAAGATTTTTTCAAAGAAAAGGGCGTCAGGCTTGGCAACGGCAAGACCTTCAGATGTAAAGACCTGGTCGAAATATGGCATGAGTCCAGTCTCCTTTAAACGACGTAGCTGTGTTTCTTCTTGGCCGTTGGTACCGGCTAAGATTCGGTAGCGACCGTGCAGACTTTTCAATAGTTCTTTAGCGCCGTCTAACATGCGATAGTTGTGATCACGAAGGTAGGCGTAGTCTTCTTCCATTTGTGTAGCATTAACTTGTTGGCTTAATGCCAGCTTTTCCAAAGTCTTAGGAAAGCGGTCTTGAAAGATGGTGTGACGGTCAATTTCTTTCATCTCATACTGATACCAAAGACGACTGTTAACGGCCTGGTAGGTGGTTAAAGCCTCTTCTAGTGCAGCACCTGAAAGTTGTGCGTGCTTTTGAAAGAGCTCCTTAATATCGGCTACCTCACCACCCTTAAAGTCGAGCAGTGTGTCATCTAAGTCAAAAATTAGGGTTTGCATGAAATTAAAATCCTCCAAAAGATATCACGAATGCTTATATTATAGCAGGTGGTGATAGGGAGAAAGTTGGCGTCAAACAAACTTAGTAAATTATTAATTTCACTTGAAATCAATCCAAGTTAGGTGTTTAATAAAATTCGTTGCTTTCATTAAAAATGATAAGGAAGAGAAGACTATGAAAATCAAAAAAGAGCAGGTGAAGGGAATCGTTCTCGTACTGATTCTCTCCGCTTTGTCCCAGTTCTTTGCCCGCTTTTTACCACAATTAGGTGCCGAAGGAATTGCCATGATTTTGGGAATTATCCTCGGTAATACCTTGTTAACATCAGCGAGTTACGCTTCTGGTGTGAAGTGGTCCGAAAAGTATCCAATCGAAATTGGGATTGCTTTACTAGGATCGACTTTAACCTTTGCCACGATTGCTAAGCTTGGCTATCAAGGGGTTCTCTTCATTATTGTGAACATGGCCTTGGTTATCGGAACGGTTTTCTTGCTAGGACGCTATGTCTTCAAGGTCTCTT
This sequence comes from Fructobacillus durionis, assembly GCF_900112405.1. Classification (GTDB taxonomy): domain Bacteria; phylum Bacillota; class Bacilli; order Lactobacillales; family Lactobacillaceae; genus Fructobacillus; species Fructobacillus durionis. Next base: position 412,878 of record NZ_FOLI01000001.1, read on the forward strand.
TGTCCGAAACGATGTTAATGGCTGCTGGAAACGCAGTCTGTGGTTCTTCCGCCATTGCCGGTGTTGCACCAGCGATTAATGCTAAGGACGATGATCGTCGTACAGCCGTTGCCACGGTGTCTCTGACAGGAATGCTCTTGCTTTTGACTTTACCAGCCCTAAGCCACGTCCTATTTGGTAGTCATAACTTCTTAACGGGTGCCTTAGTTGGTGGAACGGTTCAATCGGTTGGACAGGTTGTTGGTACCGCTTCGTTGATTAACCCAACGGTTGTCACTTATGCGACACTCTTCAAATTGCTCCGTGTCATGATGTTGGTGGTCGTCGTGATTTCCTTTGCGACAATCGCGAAAAAGGCTTCCGCAGAAGAAGTTGTTGAAGACGAGAAGAAGGCGAAGAACAAGTTACTTCCTTGGTACATCATCGCCTTTATCATCCTTCTTGTTATCAACTCAATGGCAACGTTACCAAGTGCTGTGCACGACGTGGCGCATGGTATTTCATCCTTCTTTGGCGTTGTCAACTTGGCCGCCATTGGCTTGAACTTGAAGTGGACGGTCATTAAGAAGTCCGGGGCAAAGTTCTTATCATTTGGATTCGTTGTTGGACTTTGTCAGGTTATTCTTGCCATTGTCTTGATTAAGTTATTCTTTTAATCTTATTTGGAAAGCAGCCGGAGTGCTGCTTTTTTTATTGTTATAATATTCCATAAGAAGGCTTTTTCATCAAAAGAGTCTTTCAATGGAGTAGGGGGAATGATGAATCTATTAATTATTCAAGGACACCCGGACAGGGAGTCTTTCACACATGCCAACGCGATGAATGCGATGAGAGAGGCTGAGAAAGCCGGGCATCAGGTGAAAATGATTGACTTAGCAGTCGATGATTTTGATCCAATACTACGCTTTGGTTATCGTCAGCACATGGATGATGAGAGTGCACCCCATCATTTTCAAGAGTTGATTCAAGAAGCTGACCATTTAGCCTTTTTCTTTCCAGTCTGGTGGGGTGCAGAACCCGCCGTGTTAAAAGGTTTTTTAGATCGAACGTTAACTCCTGGCTTTGCTTATCACTATGAGTCGCCAACTAAGATTCAGCATCTCTTGAAGGGGAAAACAGCTAGTCTGTTCATTACGAGTCGTGGTCCTGCCTGGTTTACGAAATCACCATACGGGGCCGTTGTGTCCCGTTGGAAACGGTTAGTCCTCGGTTTTTCTGGCATCAAAGTTAAAAAGACGCTTGTGATGGGTGATATGAATACGAAGAAAAATACAGAAAAGAAGCGCCAAGCATTCATGGCGCTCTCTGCAAAAGAATTGCAATAGAAAAAGAGCTAACCTTCGATGGTTAGCTCTTTTTAAGTATGTTGACTTATTAGTTTAAGCCTTTTTCTTCGGTTTTTGCATCAACTCGGAGTGTTCCGTTAAAGAAGAATGACAAGATTTTTGCGATGATGTATGAAACGATGGCAGTGAAGGCAATCGTAATCACAACGGCCAACACTTGGTCGCCTAATAGTGACCAGCTACCTTGAATTAATCCAGCAGTCGTTGAGCCGAATTCCTTACTTGCAAAAACGCCGGTTAAGAGAGCACCAAGAATTCCACCAACACCGTGAATTCCAAAGGCATCGAGTGTATCGTCGTAGCCACACTTTGTTTTAAGAGTTGAAAGTGACCAGTGGATAACGAATGCAACCAGAATTCCAAAGATAAGCGATGCCCATGGGGCAACAAAGCCAGCAGCAGGAGTGATGACAACCAATCCTGCAAGAGAACCGTTAAAGAGGTCTGCAACCGTTACGACTTTGTTCTTACGGTAAGCAATGTATGCGTAAACGAGCATGGCTGTTGCAGAAGCAACGCCCGTGTTGATAATGGCTGAAATGGCTTGGCCATTGGCGGCCAAAGCAGATCCACCGTTAAATCCGAACCAACCGAGCCAGAGTAGGAGCCCACCAACAAAAGTGAAGGAATCCTTTCCCTTAGGTGTAATCATGTGACGACGGGCACCAAGGACGAGAGCCAACGTCAATCCTGTCACACCTGAGGAAATGTGAACGACAGTACCACCGGCAAAGTCGATGGCACCAAGTTGGGCGATAAATCCGTTGTCCCAGACCATGTGAGCAAGTGGTGCGTACACAAGTACCATCCAAAAGCTTAGGAATGCTAGGAGGGCGGCTGTCTTCATTCGACCGACAATTGAGCCGGTAATGATCATCACGGTGATGATGGCGAATGTTCCTTGGAAGAAGGCAAAACCTGCATCAGGAATCGTTAGGGCACGAGTTGTATGATCGAATGAAACACCGTTTAAGAAGAGGTGCTTGAAGATATCGTTAAAGTGGTTTGTTCCTGGAAAGGCAAATGAATAACCGAGGGCGAACCAGAGCACGCTGACTAGACCAATTACGATTAATCCGAGGCGTAACATGTAGAAACGATTTTTTTCTTCAGCAACACCCGCGTAGAAAAGTGCTAAACCAGGGGTCATTAACCAAACTAAGAGCGACGAAACTAGGACAAAAGCAATATCTCCTGAACTCATTGTAGTATTTCCTTTCAAATGACGATTTATAATATAAATAGTACTTTACGACATTTTTAGCTATACCAATTAAATTTCGGGAACTTTTCTGACATTAGGACATAAAAAAAGCACTCATTGAGTGCTTTTTACTTACCAAATTTTAGTTAGGATATGGGTTGCTTCACGTTCTGGGCCAACGGCAAAGGTGTGCAAGGGAACGCCAACTAACTCTGAAACCTTTTCCAGGTAGTGACGGGCGTTGGTTGGTAATTCATCAATTGATTGAACCTTGCTAATGTCTTCTGTCCAGCCTGGCATTTCTTCGTAGATTGGTTCGCAGCGGGCAACGTCGCGGTTGTTGGCAGGGTAGTGGTCGATAACCTTACCGTCGAGATGATAGGCCGTTGCAATCTTAATGGTATCAATACCAGTTAGGACATCTAAACAGTTCAATGAAAGTTGCGTCATGCCGGAAATACGGACGGCGTGTCGGAGAACGACAGTATCGAGCCAGCCGATACGACGGGGACGCTTCGTTACAACGCCGTATTCATGGGCAACTTCACGGATGTGAGCACCAATTTCATTTTTGAGCTCAGTTGGGAAGGGACCTTCACCAACACGGGAAGTATAGACTTTGGCAACACCGACAACTTCGTTGATGCGCTTAGGGCCGATTCCAGAACCAACGGTTGCACCACCGGCAATGGGGTTCGAAGAGGTAGCGAAGGGGTAGGTTCCCTGGTCAATATCAAGCATTGAACCCTGGGCACCTTCAAACAAGACCTTCTTACCTTGATCAAGCGCGTGGTTAATGAGGTAGGAAGTATCCGTCACCATTTCCTTCATTTGTTGACCAAATTCAAGGTATTCTTCATAGATATCGTCAAAGTCAAGTGCTTCAGCACCGTATAACTTTGTTAGTAGTTCGTTCTTTAAGGCTAATGTGTTTTTGAGTGCTTCTTTGAACGTTTCAGGATCAATTAGGTCGCATACTCGGATACCAATTCGTTCGACTTTATCCATATAGGCGGGGCCGATACCCTTTTGAGTCGTACCAAGCTGATGGGCTTTACGTTCTTCTTGCAGGCGGTCTAAAAGACGGTGGTAAGGCATAATTACCTGTGCACGGTCTGAAATTTTTAAGTTATTGACGGTTACGCCATGCTCTTTTAAGTAGGCGATTTCATTAAAGAGTGTTTCGGGGTTTAAGACAACACCGTTTCCAATCACGTTAGTAACGTTTGGTAGAAGAATTCCAGATGGAATAAGTTGTAGGTGAATCTTTTCATCTCCAAGTACCAGGGTATGACCGGCGTTGTCGCCACCTGAATAACGGACGACGTAATCGGCCTTTTGGCTTAAGAAATCGGTAATCTTACCCTTTCCTTCATCGCCCCACTGACTTCCGACAATAACTGTTGCTGGCATGTAACTTGCTCCTTTTTTTCGGTCGCTTTTTATGACCAGAATTAATAATATCGAAGTGTTTACGAAAATACAAGGCCTATTTTAGTCCATTGTTCGTGTTTAAATATTTAAAAAACGGTGTTGTTCTCATTTTTATGGCAAATATCAAAACTATTGTTCGTTTTTTATGCTAAAATGACATTATTCGAAGAAAATAGAGGACGTTTTTTATGTTGCCACGTTATGCCAAAGCTGAGATGCGCCAAATCTGGTCGATGGAAAACCAGTACCGCACTTGGTTAGATGTTGAAATCGCCATCGATGAGGCCTGGGCGAAGAGGGGCTTAATCCCTACCGAAGATTTAAAGGCCATTCAAGAGCATGCCGACTTTGATTTAAACCGTATCCAAGAAATTGAAGCACAGACCCATCATGATGTGGTGGCCTTTACGCGGGCGGTGTCTGAGACTTTGGGAGACGAAAAGAAATGGATTCATTACGGGGTCACGAGTACGGACGTTGTTGATACGGCCAATGGCTTACGTTTGAAACAGGCCAACACAATCATTAAAGAAGACTTGCAAGCCTTACACCAACTGTTAAAGGAACAGGCTCTGCAGTATAAAGAAACGGTCATGATTGGTCGTACACACGGCGTGCACGCTGAACCAACGTCATGGGGTTTCAAACTAGCCCGCTGGTACGATGAAATTACCCGTCAGATTAGACGTTTTGATGAAGCATCTGCCGCTGTCGAAGTTGGACAGATTTCAGGTGCCGTTGGGACTTTTGCAAACATTTCGCCAGAAGTCGAAGAATACGTGTGTCATAAGCTGGGGTTGGGCGTTCAACCAATTACCAGTCAGGTTCTTCCTCGTGATTTACATGCGGACTACATGGCGACCATTGCCTTGATTGGTTCTTCGTTGGAAAGCTTCGCCACTGAGATTCGCTCACTACAGCGAACTGAAATACGAGAAGTCCAAGAGTTCTTCGATAAGAAGCAAAAGGGTTCTTCCGCCATGCCTCATAAGCGAAACCCCATTGGTTGCGAAAACATTTGCGGTCTGTCACGTGTGTTACGAGGGTACGTTATCCCATCATATGAAGACATCGCCCTCTGGCACGAACGTGATATCTCACACTCCTCTGTTGAGCGGATTCTCTTCCCAGATGCTACGAGCCTATTGGACTACATGCTTAAGCGCTTTACCAATATCTTGCGCAAGCTCGAAGTCTACCCAGAGCGGATGAAGGCCAACATGGACCATACCGGCGGTTTGATCTATAGCCAACGAGTTCTCTTGAAGCTGATTGACCAGGGCTTGAGTCGTGAAGCTGCCTATGACATGGTTCAGCCATTGACTGCCCGGGCCTGGGACGAAGGACTATCCTTTGAAAAGTTGGTGCACGATTCAGCTGAAATCGGCCAGTATTTGACTAAGGAAGAGTTAGATGATGCCTTCGACTATCGCTACCACTTGCGTCGAATTGACCAAGTTTATAAGCGCTTAGGAATTGAATAAAATTTTTCATCATCAAAGCAGGAATTTCCTGCTTTTTTTGTACGATAAAAGCCTAGCCAGACGCCTTTTTACTGCTATAATAAAATAAAAAACGTTGAGGAAAATAAAATGGCAAAATGGCAGCGGATTGTTGTAAAAGTCGGGACGAGTACCATTGTTGATACGAATGGTAAGGTCAACTACCCGGTGATTAATCGCTTGGCACAGGTGCTTACGTCATTACAAAACGAAGGACGGGAAGTGCTCTTCGTGACATCTGGTGCGATTGGTGTTGCCATTGACCAAATGGGACTAGCAGCACGTCCCAAGGAGATTCCCGAACAGCAGGCACTGGCAGCTATTGGCCAGGGTTATTTGATGTCAATCTATAACCAGTCCTTTGCCTTTTACAAGCAAACGGTCGGCCAAGTTTTGTTGACATACGATGTTTTTGAAAATCCGGGTATGCTAGCCAATACCAAGCAGGCAATTCAAGAGTTATTCAAGAACGAGGTTATCCCAATTGTTAATGAAAACGATGTGATTGCCGTTGATGAGTTGGATCACCAGCATTCCTTTGGTGATAATGACCATTTGGCAGCTCTAGTCGCTGATGAAATTGATGCGGATTTGATTATTTTGTCCGACGTGGATGCTCTTTATACTGCTAACCCTAATCTGGATCCGAATGCGAAAGCGATGCACTACGTTGCTGAAATTACTGATGAGATTCGACAGGCAGCAACTGGTTCAACTTCGGGACTAGGAACCGGCGGTATGACCACCAAGTTGGCTGCAGCAGAGTACATGATGAAGCAGGGCCATCGAATGGCTTTGATTAACGGTGCGAACCCAGATAACATCCTTTCTGTCATTGCAGGGGATGAAGTGGGGACACACTTTGAAGGAGAAATGTGATGACAGTTCTTGAACAAATGGGGGCACAGGCTAAAGCCGCTAGTCAGCAAATTGCCGCCTTAAGCGATGACTTACGTAACGATGTGTTAAAGGCGATGGCAGTTGCCCTACAAGATAATGAAGAAGCGATTATTGAGGCGAATCAGGCCGATTTGGCCCATGCAGAAGGTTTGTCTGCACCAATGCGTAACCGTTTAACGGTGGATTCTGCTGTCCTGCAGGGGATTGCAACTTCATTAGCTGCTGTTGCGACTTTGCCAGATCCATTAGCCGGTCCATATGAATCTTGGGAGCACCAAAGCGGTTTTGAAATTGTTAAAAAAATCGTACCTCTGGGTGTCGTTGCCATGGTCTATGAAGCACGCCCAAATGTGACGGTTGATGCTGCGGCACTTTCCATTAAATCTGGAAACGCTGTTATTCTTCGTGGTGGGAAAGAGGCGATTCGAACGAATGTTGCCTTAGCGATAGTTCTTCGTACCGTCTTAGAATTAAAAGGCTTGAACCCAAACATCGTTCAGTTAATTGAAGACACCTCCCACGAGAGTGTTAACGAACTATTAGGTATGAGAAAGTACGTGGACGTACTTATTCCCCGTGGTTCTAGAGGGTTTATCGACTTTGTTGTCAAAAATGCGTCGGTTCCGGTTATTGAGACTGGTGCTGGAAATACGCACATTTTTGTGGACGATTCGGCTAAGCAAAAAGAGGCAATTCAGGTGATTGTTAACGCCAAAACCTCTAAACCAGCCGTCTGTAACTCGGCCGAAAAGCTACTGATTCACGAGGCGATTGCGGCGGACTTTTTGCCAGCAGTTGCCTCGGCTCTTATTGAAAAAGGAGTTGAACTTCGTGGCGATCAAATTGCACAAAGCATCGATTCTCGTATCAATAAAGCGAGCGATGAAGACTGGGATACGGAATATAATGACCTCATTATGGCTATCAAAATTGTCCGTAATGTTGATCAAGCTATTGATTGGGTTAACGAGCACACAACTCACCACTCAGAAACCATCCTCTCAGAAAACAAGGAACACGTGGCGGACTTCATGAACCAGGTGGATGCCGCTGTTGTTTACCAAAATGTTTCATCACGCTTCACCGATGGCTTCGAATTTGGATTTGGAGCCGAAATTGGTATTTCTACGCAAAAGTTGCATGCCCGTGGCCCAATGGGCTTGCCTGCACTAACAACGATTAAGTATGAAGTGTTTGGTGATGGACAGGTTCGTCAATAGATCAAGGCCCGAAGGAGGTTGTTAAGAAAGGTCTGATAATGAGTGGTTATTCTTTGATACAGAAAGGAAAATTCAATGCAAACAATATCTTTTGATAGCATTTATGATGATGCTTTAAATCAAAGTAACGAACGCAAACTGCATTTAAAACAATTAGATGTAGCTATGAAGAGAGAAGTTACATTGACTTCCGAAAAGACTTTCGACTAGATACACTTAAAAAGTCATTGCAACAACCATCATTCTCTTTTAACAAACAAAAGAGCTCCTTGTTTAACGCTTAAACAAGGAGCTTTTATTAATGCTTTTATAACGACTCAACAAAGGCCTGATAGGCCGTTTCTTCATCCGTTTTAGTAGTTGTGAAGTTTGATTCTTCCAACTTAGCCTGATGCAAATCAGATTCATCGAAGGATGCTTTATCTAAGAAAGTCGCATTTCCGATCAATTCAATCCAAGGATGCTCGGCATCAGGATGAACATTCGTCTTTACCATACCACCTGGGTTATAAACTGAGATAGGTTGCTTGAGATTAACCTGTTCTGGATGAATTAGGGCAAAGGCGAAAGAAGTGGCGGACATTCCTGTTCCACAGGCGTTGGTAAAACCAACACCGCGTTCAAAGGTGCGGACAAAGAGCTTGTTTGGACCCAAAATCTTTGCAAAGTTGACGTTCACTCCGTCAGGAAAGTAAGGGTTTTCGCTGTTTAAGCGCTGACCGATTTCGCCTAACGTCTCGTTTAAATCCTGGTCGTTTTCGACAAAGGAAATCAAGTGTGGATTGGGTACAGCGATGGTCGTAAATGATAGGTGGTCATTAATTACTGGCAGCTTTTCGTTTACGATTTTATCGAAGCCTAAATGATCAAAGGGGAAAGCTTCCTTGTTAAAGAGAACAGGGGAGATTTCAACAGAGAAGGCGGGAACGCCTTCAGCAAAATCAGTAGCCCGACTAACACGTAAATCAGCCTCTGCCGTTTCGACCGTGAACTCTTTTTGTCCCATTTTTTCCGACAAGTAACGAGCTACCGTCCGGAGACCATTTCCGCACATCGAGGCAATGCTACCGTCAGCGTTGATGACCGTCATCTTGCCAAGGGGACCAGGGTGGGTTGGCTCATCAACAACCAAAACACCATCGGCGCCCGGCCAAAAGTCATTTTTCTGACAGAATCTTTGTGCCAATGCGACGAGTTCGTCCTGCGTTAAAGGCGTTTGTAATGTAGTTTGATCAAGGATATAAAAATGGTTGTGAGAACCATGGACATGAATTAAATCGACCATCTTAGGCCTCCTGTTCGTTCTTGTTAAAGAAGTGTTGGTAAATTAATGATACCGCTTTTTTACCATAGGCACGTTTCGTCCCAAGCATCGTTGAGATTTGAGAAGCACCCTGGTTGATCATGTTAATGGGCACGCCATTGTTCGTTAACGAGGCAATGGCATCCGTAATAATCGTTGGTTTTTTGAACATTCCTTCGCCAACAATCATGATAATGGTATAGTCGTCAATCCATTGCATAACGTCCGGATTCAAAGCGTCTTTAATATCTGCACAAAGTCGTTCAATCATCTCTTCGTTTAACTGCCGGTTATCAAAGATAACGGTCAAGTCATCAATACCTGAAGGCATGTGTTCGTATGAAATGTTGTATTTGTAGAAGATTTGAAGAAGCTTCAAAGTCATACCAACTTCCTGGTTCAAGAGATAGCGGTGTAAGTAGAGGGCTGAGAAGTGATCAGAGTTCGTGACACCGGTAATTGGGTATTCGGCTTCAAAGTCTTTTTCCGGAACAATCAAGGTACCTGGGTCTGTTGGACGGTTGGTGTTTTTCACATTAATGGTTACTTGACCCTGGATAGCTGGAATAATCGCTTCGTCATTGAAGACGGAAAAACCGGAATAGGAAAGTTCCCGCATTTCACGGTAGGTCATTTGTTTAATCGAAACGGGTTCTTCAATGATATGTGGGTTTGCAACATAAACAGCCGAAACATCGGTGAAGTTTTCGTATAATTTAATGCCCAGTCCACGAGCAACAATTGAGCCGGTTATGTCTGATCCACCACGAGCAAAGGTTGCCATTTGACCATCCTTTGTCATGCCATAAAAACCAGGAACCACGAGAATTTCATCATCGGAATATTCAAAGTTTTTCAAATTGGTATAGCTTTCTTCAAGGACGGTTGCGGCATTTGGCTGCCCTTCAACATAGAGTCCTAACTCCGCTGGCCCGGCAAAGCGTGCTTGATGTCCCAATTGATTCAAAACCATGGCCATTAAGATGGCATTTAGATGTTCACCGTGTGCTTTAAAATAGGCTAAACGGTAGTCGTCCTCTCCTGAAAAAGTACTTGAAAGATTTGAAATAATATCAGCAATCCCTTGGAAGTCCTTTTCTGAAATTTTGAAATAGTCCGCAATGTTCTGATAGCGGGAAATCAATTCTTTTTGAACAGCAAAAAATTCTGAGCTGCCAGGAGTGCTTTTCGCATACTGTATGAGTAAATCGGTAACTTTGGTATCGATGTCAAAGCGTTTACCTGGAGCAGATACAACCACGACGCGTCTTTCTGGGTCTGCTAACACGATGTTAACAACCTTTTCGTACTGTTCTCCGTTAGCTAGGGACGATCCGCCAAACTTAACAACTCTTGCCATATTCTCATTCTCCTCTAGTCGTTCTTTAATCTGATTGCATTGTATCAGCACTTTTTCAAGAAACAAGGGAGAATGTTATTCAAAAGGACTCAATTTTTTTGCCAATAGATGAAGAAATAAAATTAAAATTTTTTTAATTAAAAGGGTTGACGGATTCTAAAAACTGTTTTATTATTTAGACATCGAAGAGGTTGCGACCACGATGAGTAAATTAGTCGAGTTCCTGTGTGAACCATGACGCTAATCGAAAGGCACGGTCGCCGAAGCGCTTTAGTAGCACAGACTAAAGTAAGCTGGGACATCGTTTAATAAGCGATGGACTGTCACGATTCACATCGTGGTGCGCTTTCGACAATTGAAACCAGTAATTTTTTTATGAACCATTGGATTCTCTTGTATGAAGTGTAAACCACTTCGTACAGGAGTTTTTTTTATGCCAAATTGAGGGAGAGTAAAAAATGAACGAGCAAATTGAAAACAATCAAATTAATTCAGCCGGTCATTTGACGATTGGCGGCTGCGATGCCGTTGAATTAGCAAATGAATTCGGTACGCCTGTACTGGTTTACGATACTGCAGCAATCAAGACACAAATCCGACACTTCCAAGAAGTGTTTACACAAAACGATGTCGATTATGCAGTTTGTTACGCTAGCAAGGCCTTTGCTAACACGGCCATGTATCAACTAGTTAACCAAATGGACTGCCACATTGACGTGGTGTCCGAGGGTGAAATGAAGATGGCCATGCATGCCGGTTTCCCAGCTTCACGCATGACTTTTCACGGGAACAACAAATCCGCTGAAGAATTGCGTTTAGCAGTTACTTCCGGTATTGGCGTTATCGCTTTAGATAACTTCCATGAGATTCAATTGCTGAGTCAAATCCTAGAAGAAACGAACCAGCAGGTTGATGTCATCCTGAGAATCACTCCGGGAATTTCAGCCCACACCCACGAATATATTCAAACGGGTCAGGTTGATAGTAAATTTGGTTTTGATCTTGAATCAGGTCAGGCCGAAGAAGCATTGCAACTTGTTCTGAAAGAAGAGCGCATGAATATGCTTGGTGTACACGCCCACATCGGTTCACAAATCTTTGAACTAGCCGGTTTTGAAGGCGAGGGTGAAAAGCTCGTTGACCTAGCTGCTAGTTGGGAAAAGAAGTACGGTTATCAGACAAAAGTCTTAAACGTTGGTGGCGGATTCGGAATTCGTTACACATCCGATGACCGACCACTGGCTCCACAAGACTTTGTTAACACAATTATCAAAACCATCAAAGCTCGTACGAGCGAACTAGGCATTGCAACACCAGCCATTTGGATTGAACCTGGTCGTTCAATTGTCGGACCTGCCGGATACAGCTTGTATACCGTTGGATCACGTAAAGACGTGCCGGGCATTCGCTCTTACTTAGCTGTTGACGGCGGAATGGGTGATAACATTCGCCCCGCTTTATATGATGCAAAGTACGAAGCGGTCTTGGCGAACAACCCTGCAGCAGAAGCCGTTGAAACGGTACACGTTGCCGGAAAGTTCTGTGAATCAGGTGACATCTTGATTCAGGAACAGGCATTGCCAGCTACAAAGCCTGGTGATATCTTGGCTGTCCTAAACACTGGAGCTTACGGTTACTCAATGGCTTCGAACTACAACTTGAACCCCAAACCAGCGATTGTCTTTGCTGAAAACGGGAAGGCCACTTTGGTAACTCGTCGTGAACGAATTGAAGATTTGGAAGCACTAGATTTCAATTTAGACGGTTCAAGTAACTAAAACGAAAAACACACTCAATAAAAATACTATTAATATAGAAGAAAAGGTACAAAAACATGGAAAAGATGACTGCAAAAGAAATCATTCAATACATTGGTTCCGCTCAGAAGCAAACACCAACAAAGGCCTACATTAAAGGTAATCTAGCGGATGTCACTTATCCCGAGGGTGTCAAAGTCTTCGGCGATGACCAAGTCGCCACCATTTTTGGTGACTGGTCAGCCGTTCAGGCCGTTATTGCCCAGGCTGGTGTAGAAGATTCTGAAATTGAAAACAACGCCCGCAACTCAGCGGTGCCATTGTTGGATTTAAAGAACGTGAACGCCCGCATCGAACCAGGAACGGTGATTCGTGATCAGGTAACCATTGGCGACAACGCCGTTATCATGATGGGTGCTGTCATTAACATCGGTTGTGAAATCGGTGCCAACTCCATGATTGACATGGGTGTTGTGATGGGGGGCCGTGCCGTTGTCGGTGAGCACTCACACATCGGGGCCGGCGCGGTTTTGGCCGGAGTTATTGAACCAGCATCCGCACAACCAGTTGTTATTGAAGATAACGTATTGGTCGGTGCCAACGCAGTTGTAATCGAAGGTGTTCGAGTAGGAAAGGGTGCGGTTGTCGCTGCTGGCGCAATTGTTACAAAGGATGTTGAACCCTACACCGTTGTTGCAGGAAACCCAGCACGTAAAGTCAAGGATGTCGACGCGAAGACGGAGTCGAAGACGACTTTGGAAGATGATTTAAGAAAGCTGTGATGAGCATGTTAACGAAAGAAGATTTAATTCAAATTCGGCGTGATTTGCACCAGATTCCCGAGCTTGCGCTCGAGGAATTCCAAACACATGACTATTTACTGAAGGAAATCGCTCAATTTAACCAGGAATTCCTGACGGTTCGCGAGTTACCAAAGCTGCCAACGGCCATTCTAGTTCGAGTTGAAGGGTCAAACCCAATCAAGACGATTGGCTATCGTGCCGACATTGACGCACTTCCTGTTACGGAAGAAACGGGATTACCATTCTCCTCAAATCACGAGGGGGTTATGCACGCTTGTGGCCACGATATGCACATGACAGTTGCTCTGGCTGTTCTCAATTACTTCTCTGAACACCAACCAAAGGACAACATGCTTTTCTTCTTCCAACCTGCTGAAGAAGAAAAGTGCGGTGGGCTATTGGCCTATGAAATGGGTGTTTTTGAAGGCGAATGGCGACCTGATGAATTCTACGGTTTGCACGATTCACCTGATTTGCCAGCCGGTACAATTGGCTGCCGAATGGGCACGCTTTTTGCCGGATCAACAGAAGTTGACGTTGACTTCATTGGTACTAGCGGACACGCGGCTTTCCCTCACAACGCGAACGACATGGTCGTTGCAGCATCTGCCTTTATCGGACAAATTCAAACGATTGTTTCTCGTAGCATTGACCCTGTTCGCTCCGGTGTTATTACCTTTGGTAAGTTTGAGGCCGGGACCATTCGTAATGTCATCACTGGAAAGGCTCACTTGGAAGGAACCATTCGTGGCCTTGAACAATCGATGATTGAAGAGCTTGTTGCTCGAATTAAGGACGTGGCTGAGGGAATCGCCCGTTCCTTCAACTGTGAAGTCGTACCAACCTTTGAACAGGGTGGTTACTTACCAGTCGAAAACAACCCTGAATTAACAAAGAACTTTATTGATTATATGGAAGCCAACCATGGCGACCAGTTCAAGTTAACGGAACCTGCGATGACCGGTGAGGATTTTGGTTACTTACTTTCCAAGATTCCTGGCACGATGTTCTGGCTGGGAGTTGATGATAGCCATCCCCTCCATTCTTCCGAACTGAGTCCCAGTGAAGATGCTTTGGAACCTGGTGTAAAAGCCATCGTTGATTTCCTAGAATACCGAATGCAAGAGGAGGCCTGAGTTCATGCTATTTGAAAACGCAGATTTGATGACAGCCATTATTACGCCTTTTGACGAGAATAATGAGATTGACTTTGATACCTTGGCAACGCTGACAGAACGTTACATTAACGAAGGACACCGTGGCTTTATCATTGGTGGAACAACGGGTGAAACGCCAACGTTGACACACGATGAAAAGCTGGCCCTGTATCGAAAGTTTGCTGAAATTGTGGCCGGACGAGTACCCGTTATTGCTGGTACCGGATCAAATAATACGGCTGAAACGATCGACTTTACTAAGGAAGTTAGCCAAATCGACGGAATTGATGCCGCCTTGGTTGTGGTGCCTTACTATAACAAGCCAGACCAACGTCGTATGACCGCTCATTTTGAAGCGGTTGCTGAAGAGGGTGGCCTACCAGTGGTGATTTACAACATCCCCGGCCGAACTGGTGTCACCATGAGTAACGAAACGGTTGTCGAATTGTCTAAGAATCCGAACATCGTCGGTGTTAAGCAGTGTACCAGCATGACTGATTTGGAATACTTGGTAGACCATACTGGCCATGACTTTGCCGTTTATTCTGGTGAAGATGCACAGGCACTCTTTGCCCGTGTAATCGGGGCCAATGGGGTCATTTCCGTTGCTTCCCATTTGTACGGACCACAGATGCGCGCCATGTATGACGCTTTGTATTCTGGAAACTATCAGGAAGCAGGTGTACTACAACGTTGGTTAACGCCAAAGATGAGCGCCTTGTTCATGTATCCATCCCCAGCGCCAGTTAAGGCACTGCTAGATGCCGAAGGTTATAAAGTCGGTGGCTGCCGCCTACCAATTCTTCCATTAAACGATGAAGAAATGGAAGCTCTCGCACAAGCCATCCAGTAAAGGAGATTACCATTGATTAAAGTTATTATTGCTGGCTTCCGTGGTGCCATGGGCCAGCAAGCACTCCAAATGATCAAAGAGCAAGACAACCTAGAAGTTGTCGCTGTCTACTCGCCAAGCGCGAACGCTGAGAACGCGCAAGCAGCAGGTGTTGAAGCTGACACGCAGGTCTTCAACCAACTAGAGGACATCAAGGTCGAAGCTGACGTTTGGCTTGACTTTACTACGCCAGCAGCGGTTTTCGAGAACACGAAGTTTGCCATAGAACACGGTTATCAACCTGTGATTGGGACCACCGGACTGACTGATCAACAGGAAGAAGAACTAATGAACTTAGCCTCTGATAAAAAAGTCGGTGGCCTAATCGTACCGAACTTCTCACTGTCAGCCGTTCTGCTCATGAAGTTTTCAGAGGAAGCAGCGCAGTACTTCTCAGACGTTGAAGTAATTGAAATGCATCACGAAGATAAGAAGGATGCACCTTCTGGGACAGCCTTGATGACGGCCAAGCGAATCGATAAGGTTCGCAAGGCACACGAACAAGGTGACTCCAAGGAAACGATGCCAGGGGTTCGTGGCGCAGACTTAAATGGCATTCGTATTCACGCTGTTCGCCTTCCAGGCTACGTTGCCCACGAGCAGGTTCTGTTCGGAGGGGAGGGGGAAGCTCTGACAATCCGTCAGGATAGCTTTAACCGTTCTTCCTTTATGAAGGGCGTGAAATTAGCCATTGAAAAAGTTCACACAGTCGACAAACTAACCATCGGGTTAGAGCAGGTTATGTAATCAGAAAGAAGCAAGTATGCCGGAATTATTACCACAACTAGAAGATAGCTATAATCAGCGCCTTAACTTAGTTAAGCCATCCAAGATTCGTTCCTTTGACAATCAGATTTCTGATATCGAAGGATTGGTTAAGCTGACCATCGGGGAACCCGACTTTGACACGCCAGATCACATCAAGAAGGCCGCTATTAAGGCTATGCAGCAAAACCAAACGCACTACACGGCCCAAGCCGGCACAGCTGCACTACAAGAAGCGATTGCTGGATACCTCAAGCGACACCACGACCTGGTCTACTCAGCTCATAGTGAAATTGTTGCGACAGTTGGGGCAACGGAAGCGATTTACGCTATCTTGGAAACTTTGATTAATCCCGGTGATCAGTTTGTGATTCCAACTCCAGCCTTTGCGCTTTACGAGCCAATTATTAATTTACTTGGCGGTGAAGTCATTGATGTTGATACGTCAGAGACTGATTTTAAGCTTTCGCCTACGGTGCTTGAAAAAGTCTTATCCGAGAACGCCCGCGTTAAGGCAGTCTTCTTAAGCTATCCAAATAATCCTTCCGGTAGCACACTTTCTGAAGAAGAAGTTCATGCTTTAGCAAAAGTCATTAAGAAGCACCATGTCTTTGTCATTTCTGATGAGATTTACAGTGACTTGACCTACGATAAGCAACCATACTCAATTGCTCGTGATTTGCCAAAACAAACAATCTACATTTCAGGGGTTTCAAAATCCTATGCTATGACGGGTTGGCGAATCGGTTTCGTTGCTGCACCGGCAGACTTTATTGCTCGCCTACGTAAGATTCACGCCTTTATGGTGACTTGTCCATCGGCCATTGATCAGGCAGCCGCCGCAGAAGCCTTCCTGAATGGCGATGCCGATATTGATAAGATGCGTTTCGAATACCGTGAACGTCGGAACGTCTTGTTCCAAGGACTAACTTCCATGGGACTGCGACCACTTTATCCAGAAGGGGCTTTCTACCTTTTCGTTCCAGTTCCTGAATCATTCCAAAATGATGATGAACTCTTTGCCTTCCGATTAGCACGAATGGCAAAGGTCGGTGTAATTCCGGGTTCTGCTTTTGGAAACGGCGGTAAGGGATATGTACGCTTATCTTATGCAGCCTCAATGGATAGTATTAAGGAAGCACTCCGTCGAATTAAAACGGCTCTTAACGATGGCGTCTTTGTAAATGATTAAGGAGATAAGAAAATGAGAACTTATAACGTTGCGATTCTAGGTGCTACAGGGGCTGTTGGAACTCGTTTAGTTCAACAACTCGAACAATCAACAATTCCCGTGGCCTCTGTTAAACTGTTAGCTTCTGCTCGGTCAGCTGGTAAGAAAGCGACTTTTAAGGGAGAAGAAGTGACGATTGAAGAAGCCACTCCTGAAGCCTTCGTAGGCATCGACATCGTTCTTGCTTCTGCTGGTGGTTCAGTTTCAAAGCGTCTGCTCCCTGAAGCTGTAAAACGTGGCGCTGTTTGTATCGACAATACTTCTGCCTTCCGAATGGACCCAGAAGTGCCACTGGTTGTGCCTGAGGTAAACCCAGAACAGTTGAAGAAGCACCATGGCATCATTGCCAACCCAAATTGTTCAACCATTCAGATGGTGGTTGCTTTGAAACCCGTTTTTGAGAAGTTCGGTATTGAACAGGTGATTGTGTCAACTTACCAGGCCGCTTCTGGTGCAGGCCAATCTGCCTTGAACGAGTTTTTCCAGGAAAGTCGCGACTACTTGGATGATAAGGAAATGTCAGCCGAGATTCTGCCAACGGCCAGTGATAAGAAGCACTACCCATTAGCCTTTAACTTGCTTCCTCAAATCGACGTCTTTGAGGACGAAGGTTACACCCATGAAGAATGGAAGATGATTCACGAAACAAAGAAGATTCTCTTGAACGATATGAATGCTACTGACCTTAAGGTGACAGCAACCTGTGTTCGTGTTCCCGTCCCAATTTCACACGGAGAATCGGTTTACGTTCAAGTCAAGGATAAGAAAGCAACCGCTCAAGATATTCGAGCAGCGATTGCCGAAGGGGAGGGGATTGTGCTACAAGATGACCCATCACAGCAAATTTACCCTCAACCATTGAATGCCGTTGGAACACGGGAAACGTATGTTGGTCGTATCCGTCCTGATCAAGAAAACGCCGGAGCATTCAACATGTGGGTTGTTTCAGATAACCTCCTAAAAGGAGCAGCTTGGAACACCGTAGAAATCGCGGAACGTTTGGTTTCAGAAGACTTGGTACATCCACAATAATCATTTTAAAAGTCCTAATTAACCTTAGGACTTTTTTTATTTGTCTTAAAAAGGTAGCTGTTGAACATTCGTCTTTTAATAATATTTAACTAAAATGTAATATAAAGTTCGTTTTTAATTAGAATATTCATCTGGATTCCCGTTGAATATTCATTTAATCTAACAGATAATAGGTTAGTAAGCGAATGATTGGTTGCGTTTAATCCGACTTTATCATTCAAATACGAATGATATTGTTAGTTGTCGTATTTTTAGGAGAAAAACAGAAAAATGAAAAAACTTCTTGTTGCCGTTGCGGTCGTTATTATCGCCGTTGGAGGATTCTTTGCTTTTAATGCAAGCGGGAAAAAATCCGACGCTGACTCCAGTAAGAAATCGTCGAAGATGGACTTGAAGGAATTGAATCTTCAATTCGTTCCATCAATTAACTCAGATACCTTGGTAGCCAAGGCTAAGCCACTGGAACAACTATTGGGTAAAGAATTGGGCATTCCGGTCCACGTATCACTTGGAACTAGTGGTAACAGTGTCGTTGAAGCACTTGGTTCTAAGAAAGTCGATGCATCCTTCCTATCACCTGATTCTTATGTTCAAGCTCACAAGTTGTACGGTGCTAAGGCGTTGTTGCAATCAACCCGTTACGGTATCAAGAAGGACAACACTGGAGAATCAACTGGTAAGCTCGTTGATAACTACAGTTCATTCGTTATTGTTGGTAAGAACTCCGGCATCAACTCAGTGAAGGACTTGAAGGGGAAGAAAATCGCCGTTCAAGGCCCATCATCTGCTGCCGGTTACGTTTACCCAGCTGTTGAGTTGAACAAGAAGGGCATTAACGTCCTGAAGGAATCAACGCTTGTCCAAGTTAAGGGACACGATCAAGCCGTTATGTCTGTCTTGGATGGCGATGTTGACGCAGCCTTTATCTTCGGTGACGCTCGAAACGTTGTAAAGAAGGATCAACCAGACGTCTTCAATAAGACAAAGATTTTGTATGCCACAAGCGGTATTCCAAACGATACAGTAACTGTACGTAAAGGAATTAGCTCATCTGATGATCAAAAGATTAAGGATGCTTTGAAGAAGATTGCCAAGACTGATGAAGGTAAGAAAGTCTTGAAGAACATCTACTCATGGGATGGTGTTGCCGATTCAAAGGACTCAAACTTTGACACAGTGCGCGAGTACAACAAGCAAGTAGCGAAGTTGCAGT
Organism: Fructobacillus durionis; assembly: GCF_900112405.1. Lineage (GTDB taxonomy): Bacteria > Bacillota > Bacilli > Lactobacillales > Lactobacillaceae > Fructobacillus > Fructobacillus durionis. Next base: position 431,997 of record NZ_FOLI01000001.1, read on the forward strand.
AATGATAAATTAGTAAAAATACAAAAAGCAGGAAACCGTCTATAAAGGCGATTTACCTGCTTTTTTTCATTGAGCATATCTACAATATCTCAATGTCAAACATGCTATAATCACTTTGCAAACAAGTGAAGATGGTGGCTATCCTGGAAAGGTGGTGGTGCCGATGATTTCAAAATCATGACCCCAAACATCCTAGGAAAGGAGAAGCCTGATGTCTGTAATGGACGTCTTAACGCTGCTGATAGCGTTTGGAATACTTATTCTGACGTTTATTGGCATCGTCATTGACCTAATCAAATTAAGTCAAAAAAAATAACCATCTTAGACTGTGACAAGCTAATGGTTATTTATTAATCTATAAGGCTAGCCACCGTTAACTGGTTTGCTAGGGAAACGGTGCTGTTGAGTCAGCATCGTTTTTCTGTACACTCATTATAACATATGCGAGCCATGATGACTTTGGCCAGTTGATGATATTGCGTAATTGCTAGGTATTAATGAATACCACTGATATAGTTGGTTCCTTTATATAATCCAATCACCAAACCATCACATTTAACTTCAGACAAAGGACCACTAAGGCGCTTAATTTATGCTGATATTGAATGGTAGCGTGCAAAAAACCTGATTAAGAGAAAAATATTAGCTGGGTAACAAAGCGGGGTTATTTTTGTTTGTTGGATTGAATTGAAAAGATAAACAGATATTACTTTCGATAATATATATTATGTAAAGTAAACCATATAGAAACTCATTTACTCTAAATTAAAACATGCAATGATGATCAAACTACATACTATCTTATAAAGCTCTTGTCATTATCATTGGTTCTAGTAAAATTAAGCTATTGTCCTTTAAAACAATTAGATTTGAGAGGTATTATGAAAAGTAAAACAAATACTGGTTTACTCTTTGCCATCATTGGTGGTGTTTTCTGGGGCGCTTCTGGAACCGTTGCAGAATACGTATTCAGTGTCCAGCACGTACCGTCAACTTGGTTAGTTGGTATTAGACTTTTGAGCGCCGGATTGCTCTTATTAGGCGTATCGGTAACACTTCATCAAGACATTTTCGCTATCTGGCATAAATGGTCATCAGTTATATCGTTACTATTATTTTCTTTCTTCGGAATGCTACCTTCTCAATTAGCTTATTTTATGGCTATTCAGTATGGAAACGCACCGACAGCAACTGTTTTACAGTTTCTAGGGCCTATTTTTATCATTTTATATCTAGCATTGTCTAGCAAACATTGGCCTAGTCGAATTAATACGATTAGCGTTTTCATTGCGGTTACAGGAACGTTTTTACTCGTCACAAGCGGTAATATTAAAGGTTTATCCTTCTCATTAGCGGCCATTTTATGGGGAATTGGTGCTGGTTTGAGTCAAGCTTCCTATACACTTTTACCAAGAAAATTGTTGATTGAATTCGATGATACATTGGTTGTTGGTTGGGGAATGTTTTTAAGTAGTATTCCCTTCCTTGGTGTTATTTTTAATTCTAAAGTCACTATAAATAATGTTGGTACAGCTAGTTCCATTGTCTTCATCGTTATTTTTGGTACGATGCTAGCGTACCTATTTTATCTAAAGAGTCTCCGGTATATCTCACCAAGCATTACTGGTATGTTAAGTTCATTTGAACCATTAACAGCTACTTTGTTATCGATTACATTCTTGCATGTTACTTTTAATTTTGTACAATTAATCGGTGGCGCATTAATCCTTTCAACGGTGTTTTTGCAATACTTTTTCAATAAAGAATAAACTATTCTTTGTTCATATAAAAATTAGTAATAAAAAACAACAGTGAGATTTTCTGGCTGTTGTTTTTTATATTTATCTATTTGCTATATATTTATGTTATCAAGAAATTCTTGTTCATTTACTACTTCGTTTCAATCAACTTAGTCACCATTTCGTCCGCGACCGAATCAATATGAACAGGCCGTAATCCAGATGAAAAGAGTCCCAAGACTTTAAATAAAGGTACTAACTTAGACAAGGCATCCGACCGACCATTCCCATAAACCAAAGTCGGATTAACAATTGCTGTTGGAATTCCGCTGTTGACTAACATGTCTGTTATTACCTGCTTGATTTCAAGAAAAGCTTTCGGGCCAAGACTACCTTGAATGAAACCCATTCCTTTGACATGATAAGCCTTTGCAATTTTCAACATCACTTTTGCAGGCTCCTCATTGATAGTTTTTAATTGTTCCTTGTCTTTTTCTGGCCGCCCAACAAGGTCAATAATATAGTCAATATGATCTGGGAGCATTGCTTTCAATTCAGAAAAATTCGTTACATCAACTGCATAATTATGTATATTAGGCTGATTAAGCACCTGCTTTTCTGATCGTGAATAGACAAAAAAATCCACGTTAGCATCACGATTTACCCAAGTTTCAATAATATTTCTTCCAATGTAGCCACCGCCACCTAAAAGTACTACGTTCGTCATAAATTCATCCTTTTTTTGTATAATTAAAATTGTATATGTATCAGCATATAGTACAGTCATACAAAGAAGAACAACAGGTTATCGAAAAGTGTTGAGTGAAAATGGATAGTCATTTAATTAAAAACAATACAAAATCAAAAATATTCTCCACATTAATTTTATTTACCAAGGACAAAACTATTTACACGGTAACAGTAGCCGAATTAACTCGAAAAATTGGCATTAATCGAAGTACATTTTATTTATATTTCACTGACATCTCTGATGCCATATCGCAAATGGAAAAGTTGCTAATTGAAAACATTATTAACGTATTAAAACGGACTCGAACACTTCACAGTGATGATGCAATTGAACTTGATATGTATAAAGCAATTACCTATTCAATAGATAATAATAGCGATGCTTTTATTGCACTCTTAGGGACGAACGGAGATCAACAGTTTGCTAATCGCCTGAAACAAAGCATTGCTCCTTTTATCGGTCCTAATGGGATTACAAAAACGACCAAAAATTCAGATATTCCAGAGGACTTTGCAGAAGATTTTATTATTAATAGTATTTTCAGCATCGTCCTCTTCTGGATCAACCATAATGCGGAGATGCCTTATGAAAAAGTCGCGAAGATTATCTATAAAACCAGAAGACTATCGCCACTCGAAATTGCAGGTGTTAACTAATAAAAATCTCCCCCACTATTAAATATAAAAACTCATTAAAAAAACGGCTTTCCTTATCAATTAAAGAAAACCGTTTTTTCTTATAAATCTAAAATAAAGAATTGATCACAGGCGTTATGTTGAGCTTCTTTCAACGGTGCATCAATCTCTCGAAAGCCGACTTTTTGATAGACATGAACAGCTGACTCTAATTTGTGATGCGTTTCGAGGTAAAGCTGCTGATAGCCAGCCTTGCGTGCCTCATTGATGACCAGCTCAATTAATTGATAACTGAGCCCTTGTCCTCGAGATGCCTCACTCAAATAAAGTTTTTGTAGTTCTGCCACCCTTTGTTCATTATCGTATTCAGCGAAACCTGCGCCACCAAATACCTCCCCCTCATCACTTAAAGCAACATAGTAATCCCGGTTATCTTTCGCATCGTAGAAACGACTCATTTGCCCCAGTTCAGGATCAAAGTAAGCCGTTCCTTTAATGTTTAAACCAAAGGACTTTAACGAGCTTTGTATAATGTTTTTCAAAGCGGCGTCATCATTTGGCGTAATTTTCCGTATCTGCGTCATTTTGTCTATTCCTTTGGCCTTCCAATTCCTATCTTATAGATCAATTCTTATAAATCAATTTAACTCTTAATTTAACTCTTTATGTAGTTCGATAAAGTCACCCCTGGTGCTTTTGACCATCTAAAATGACGTCCACAATTTCCTGGCCAACCGTTTCAGCCGTCTTAAAACCCTCGACTGACATGTTTCCGTTTTCTGCCTTCATTTCCACCTTCTGCCCCGTTGGCGCGTGAAAATCGCCTGGTTCCAATGCTTTAAAAGTCATAAGGTCTTCTTTCAGTAAAATTAATTATAAAAATATTTTATCATAATTTTCTAATGATAATCACATTGTTAAGGACCGTTTTGTTATACTAAGTGTATTATCAAACCTTAGGAGGACGCTATGCCCGGAGTTCAAATAACCGATTTATATCAATTAAAAAGTCTTAGTCAGCCATTCGTGAATAATGGTACGGTTTTCTTTGTGCAAAGCATGCTGGACGAAAAAGAAAACACTTATCGAGCAGATATCTACTCTATTGATGCTCAGCAGACCGTCCGTCCCTACACAAACAGCGGGCTGAACCTACAGCCAGTCGTTAGCCAGGACTTCCTTTACTTCCGCTATAAAGAAAACGAAGGTGCCTTTCAACTCATGAAGATGCCGGTTGATGGTGGTGTGGCAGAAGCCCTGACCGTCGAAGATAGTGTCGATCAACTCGTTTTATCAGCAGACAAAACCAAGATTTTCTTCAAGTCTGTTCATACAGACGACACGAAGAAAGAGCCTCTTGGGATTCGACACCTAACAGAGGTTCAAAATAAAGCCGATGGTATTGGTTGGTTGCCAACCAACAAGACCTATTCATTGAAGGTTTACAATGTTCGAAATGGTGAAACAAAAACCTTCTGGACGCGAAAACAGGACTTCAATTTACAAGATGTTTCATCTGACAACGGCAAAGTCCTTTACCTTGCTGCCGAACACCCAGAATGGGATGACAAGTTTGACGATACGATGGCTGTCTACTGCTATGACCAAAAGGCCGACAAGCATCAGCGGCTTACTAGAGCCATGCCCGAAGCAGTCTTTTCCGACGCTCATTTTTCACCCGATGGCAAGCAGGCTGCCTTGATTGGAACTGACTTTAAGCATTATTCAGCCTCTGTTAATCAGCTTTATCGATACGACTTTACTAATGCCGAGCTTAAGAACGTCACTGAAAACGCGGACTTAAACGTGGGCTATGAGCACAGTATCGGGAGCGATTTGATTCAAAACCGCTCCAACCGTTCTATTTATTGGTTATCAAACGAAGCCTTTCTCTTTATTGCCTATGACCATGGGCACAGCCAACTCTATTATTACGATGGCCAGAAAAAACAATTACTCAGCGATGAAGCACGAGACATTGTGGACTTTGTGCCAGTTGATGATCAAACAGTCGTTTTCGTCAATTCAACACCGGAAAAACCATCCGAATTAAAAGAATGGCAGCTCTCGTCCAAAAAGGAACAGACGCTCTATAATCCAAACAAAGCGTACGAAAATACTCATCAATATGCTAAAGTCACTTCCTTCCACTACCCTTCTACCGACCAAGAAGTCGAAGTACAGGGTTGGTTTACAAGGGCTCAGGGAGATTCCGAAGCTGCACCCCTCATCCTTTATGTTCATGGTGGCCCTCATGCCGCTTACGGGGACACCTTCTTCCACGAGTTCCAGGCACTGGCAGCCGAAGGCTACCACGTCGCCTACGTGAACCCACGTGGCTCAACCAGTTACGGGGAAGACTTTGCCACCGCCGTCATGGGTCACTACGGTGAGTGCGACTACGACGATGTCATGGCCGGACTAGACTACGTTCTCGAACACTTTGACGGTATCGACCAGAAGCACCTCTTCATCGCCGGTGGTTCCTACGGTGGCTTCATGTCCGCCTGGGTCGTTGGCCATAACAACCGCTTCCAAGCCGCCGTTATTCAGCGCCCCGCCATCGACTGGATTGGCCTCTACGGCAACAGTGATATCGGTGTGACTTTCGTATCCGCTGAAATGGGCGCAGACCTCTATAAGGACGCCGGCGCAGCTCAATACTATTGGGAAAAGTCGCCTTTGGCATACGCCGATAAGGTTCAAACACCAACAAGAATACAGCACGGTGTCCTGGACCGTCGCTGCCCGGCCAGCCAAAGTGAAGCGCTCTTCACAGCCATTAAACGCACCGGCACCGACTGTGACTACATCCGCTACCCACAATCCTTCCACGGGCTCTCTCGAAACGGTGCACCAGCACTTCGAGTACGACGAATCAATGACATTGTCGATTGGTTTAAGCGTTACTAATTAAGTAACAAATTTAACATAAAAAAGCAGTTACTAATTAAAAAGTAACTGCTTTTTGTATGTATACGTACATTTATAATACTTATAAATCAATATTGTATAGTAAATCATCAAAGAACAATAAAAAAGAACAAACCGAGATATTCTATCTCCATTTGCTCTTCATTTATTAAACAAAATTGCTTACTTTAGTCCAGGAGCACCCTTCCAAACAGCAACTTCACCAGTTTCAGACTTGTTGTTAATGTAATCGGCAACGTTATCTGATTGGTAAGCCTTCACGAACTTCTTGATGGCTTCAGAATGCTGCTTCTTCTTTGTCGTTACAATAATGTTAATACCGTTGTGTTGGCTCTTATCGATTGGACGAACATAGATAGCAGACTTAATTGAACGACCTGCTCCAACGATGAAACTTGGGTCAACAGAAGCCAAGTCCACTTCAGGCAAGACACGAACAAGTTGGTCCGTTCCAACTTCCTTAAACTTCAGGTTCTTCTTGTTTTCAGTAATATCCTTTAGCGTTGGGTCCTTGGCATCCTTGTTCACCTTGATCAATCCGGCATTTTGGAGCAAGAGCAAAGTCCGTCCCTGCGTGATTTTAGTGTTTGAAATAGCCACCGTTCCACCATCAGGAATTTCATCCAAACTCTTGTGCTTATCTGAGTACAAACGACCAGCAACAAGAATTGTTTCTCCAACAGGAACCAAATCAGTCTTGTGGGCCTTGTTCCAGTCATTCAAGAAGATGTAGTGCTGGAAAGCGTTCACATCAATGTCACCACTAGATAAAGCGGCGTTAGGCTGTGTGTAATCCGTAAAAGTCTTAATCTTCAAATCAAGACCTTCCTTCTTCGCATTAGCCTTAATAATCTTCCACTGCTCATCGGTATGCTTGTCACCGGCCATGATTCCCACTGTCAAAGTCTCATTCTTTGACTTGCCTTCGTGATGCCCAAAACTCAAGTAACCAATTCCTGCCAAGGCGACCAAGGCAATAATCCAAATGTAAATCTTTTTCATGATAATCCTTCTCTCTAAGTAAATTCTTTCATATTTATTCATTACTCAGTCAAGTAGGTGGATCGTTAATTCCAACACTTTTGATTAGATGATTAAGATTAATTTGTATCCATTCACGTGTTTGCTTAATTGAAGCCATAAAAAAACCAGTCCTTACAGTATTGGTTCATACTGAAAGACTGGTTTTACTCGATTGAAAAAAGAGTGGCCAAATAGTCTTGATGCAATATGAACGGTCAAAGTCACTTTCTTGAAGCGCTAATCAACCGTTCATTATGACGATTGATTAGCTAAAACATGGCTACGTTCATCATTTGCATCTTAAGCATTCTTTTTTCTCCTTTTTCTTTAATGTTGTTTTAATTTTATCATATAGGTTGGCTATGTCAACGCTTTTTAACTATCAATATTTTAAAAAATTAGCATTTTCGATAAAAATACTACATATCTCAAAATTGATAGGGGGTCCTTCTCTCAATTCAAATATACTTCATACCAATACCCCTTTTTCCACCAACAAAAAATGCACACCGATTCATTATCAGTGAAAAAAGTCGCTGTCATTATATATGAAACGAGACGATTAACACCACTTGAAATAGCCGGTATTAACTAGTTATCTCCCCCCTACTTCAACTCTTCATGTAACTCAATAAAGTCACCCTGATGTTTCTGGCCATCCAAAATTACATCAACAATTTCCTGGCCGACCGTATCTGCCGTCTTAAAGCCATCAACTGCTAGATTACCGTTTAGATCAGTTGTCGTTGGCCCTGGATGAATGCTGAAGATTTCCAGTGAGCGGTTCTGGGCTTCAAAATCAATGGCCAATGCGTCCTTCATCACGTTTTGTGCAGCCTTCGTGGCCTTATAAGCAAATGGATTCCAGTTTGGATTAGCAACTGTTGGAATCGTTATATTCACAATCCGACCATTGTTCTTTTCTAGCACTGGTAAGAGTAACTGCGTTAGCTCAAAAGTTCCGAAGAAATTTACTTGCATCGTACTTCTTAAGTCATCAACCGACGTATCATAGCTTAATTCATTTTTACCAGGAACGCCGGCATTATTTACTAAGAGTGATAGACTGTCATATTTTTGACCGATCACATCAGCTGCTTCTTTCAACGTTTCAGGCGCACTTAAATCAACTTTAACAAAGTCGGCAGCAACCCCTGACTCCTTTAAAGCCTTGACCGCCTCAATACCGCGCCCTTCATTACGGGCACCGACTAGTACCTGCCAACCTTGATTTCCTAAGGCCTTTGCAATTGCAAAACCAATGCCCTTATTAGCACCTGTGATTAACGCTTTTTTCATAAATTAGTGCCTCCATTCGAATAATATCTATCCCAATTATAGTGCAAGATTTTAGCAATAACAAAAAGTCCCCTTCTGTGTGAAAGGGACTTTTTATTTTATTGAAAATAAATCCTATTTCTACACAAAAAAATGAACATCAACAAAAGTCGATGTTCATTCTCACCAAGTATCAAAAAAATTATTTGTTTAAAGCTTAATCAGAATTATCCTTCTGATTCAATCAACTGTGAACCAAGTTCATAGTTGTGTGAGTAGTCGACTGGAATATCAACAACCACTGGACCATGAGTTGCAAAGGCTTCGTCAAGCACCTTGTCCAATTGATCAGGTGTATCAACACGCAATCCCTTGGCACCGAATGATTCGGCGAACTTAACGATGTCGATGTTACCAAAGTCAACACCGGCAGCTTGGCCGTTGTACTTCATTTCTTCTTGGAACTTAACCATGTCGTAGTGAGCGTTGTCGTTCCATACGATGTGGACAGTATCCAAGTTCAAACGAACAGCAGTTTCCAATTCAGCGGCTGAGAAGAAGAAGCCACCGTCACCAGAAACAGAAACTGACTTAGCACCTGGGCGAACCATAGCAGCAGTCAAAGCCCATGGCAAACCAACACCAAGTGTTTGCATACCGTTTGAGATCAAGAAGTGACGAGCAACGTATGACTTAAAGTGACGGGCCATCCAGATGTAGTGTGAACCGATATCAGTTGAAACAGTCATATCATCAGTCACGTGCTTTTGGATTGATTCAACAACGTCCAATGGGTGGTTCAAGTTAGCTGAAGCTGGTGTGTATGTTGGTTCATCAGCAGCACGCAAGTCGTCCTTCATTTCCTTCAAGACAGCTTGTCCTTCGGCAGGAACGTGGTAACCCTTGATGTCAGCATCCAACAAAGTCAAGCTTTGGGCCAAATCACCAATTAACTGGCGTTGTGGAACAAAGTTGTTATCGATTTCGGCTGGCGTTGTGTCTAAGGCCACGATGTTCAAGTTCTTTTCCTTGTTCCAGTTACGTGGTTCGTATTCGATGGCATCATAACCAATCGTTACGACCAAGTCAGACTTTTGCAAGAGCTTGTCACCGGTTTGGTTACGGAACAAACCGATACGTCCAAAGAAGCAGTCTTCTTCAAGGTCACGTGAGATAACGCCGGCACCTTGGAAGGTTTCAACAACTGGCAATTTTGTGTCTTGGAGCAATTGGTGAAGTGCTTCAACAGTGTCATCATCAGATCCACGGGCACCAACCAACAAAACAGGCAACTTTGCTTGCTTGATTTGGTCAGCCAACCACTTCAAATCGTTGATTGAAGCAGCACCTTGTTGTGGTGCTTGTACTTCTGGCAAGGCATCAATTGAAACAGGCGCATCATCAACGTCTTGTGGCAATGAAACAAAGGCACCACCACGCTTTGCACCGTTAGCAGCAGCAAAAGCGTTGGCAATGATTTCTGAAATGTTGTTTGGATCTTGGATTTCAGAACTGTAGTTTGTAATTGACTTGAAGAGTGATACTGAGTCCGTTGACTGGTGAGTCAAACGGTTCAAGTCACGACGTGGTACTTGACCACCGATGGCCAAGATTGAGTCGTTTTCAGCGCTGGCAGTCATCATACCAGAAACCAAGTTACCAACACCTGGTCCAGAAGTAACCACAACAACACCAGTCTTACCCGTGATACGTGAGAAGGCTTGGGCCATGAAGGCAGCGTTTTGTTCGTGACGAGTGATAATCAACTTTGGTGTCTTTTGTCCGGCCTTTGGGTGTTCCAAAGTTTCGAACAAGCGGTCAATCTTTGCACCAGGGATACCAAAGACAAGGTCAACACCGTGGTTGATAAGGCTATCGTTTACGATATCTGCCCCAAATTTTTGTTCAGACATATTTTTTACTATGAGCTGTTAGAGAGAAAAGACTCAGCCCATGTTTCCTTTCCTTTATTTCAGTCGCTTTAACAGATTAGTCAGCTGATTCCGCAGCGTGAATCACGTCGTTCAGCGTAGACAAGTCGGTCAAATCAGCATTCTTATAGTCTTCGTTGTCCATTGGTAGGTTAATGGTCAAGCCAGAAAGAAGTTGCAATTCAACATCAACAGACTTCAAGGTAGCGCCAAGGACATGGCCACCAAAGTCAAGTTCATCTGAGAGGAAGTGTTGGTGGAAGCCAGCAACACCAACGCCTTCGTATACGTGTGGTGTAAAGTAACCAACCATGGTTCCCTTCACATCGTTACGGTCGAAAATACGTTGTGTCTTGGCAATGGCACCCAAGCCAGGATATGGCTTTTCGGACTTCGCAGCGGCACGTGTTTCAACGGCTGCAAATTCCCCGGTCATCTTCACGGCGAAGAAGTAGTTCTTCGTACCAACTTCTTTCAAAATTTCCTTTGAAAGATCCTCTAAAGTAATGTTTTCGAAGTGCTTAAATGGCTTGAAGTCAGCCTGGTGCACGTCACCAAAGGCGATTGGAAAGTCGTCTGCGACGCGATTAACATGACCTTGAACATCAACTTGATAAGCAACACCATCAAGCATGATTAATTCACCGTCAACACCAGCACCTGTTCCGATTCCGGTATTTCCGGATTCCAACATTTCTTTAGCCGATACAAAGCCGTCAAGCAGACGCTCAACCAACATTTGCATCGTCCCAAATTGTACTAATGGTTTCATCTGTGTCCCCTATCTTTATTGGTCAACTAAGTTTACCTATAAAGCATACACCTGGACCAAGTTGTCTGTCAATATTCTTAATTACAGCTTTTGATTTTAATTTTTAAAAACTTTGTAAATATTGTTCAACCATATCGTTCAAGGCATCGTGCCAGTTACCATTGTGTAACTCCAAGAGGCGGTTAATCTTTTCACTCTGGTCGTGGTTCAACTCAGTGATCATCGCTTCACCTTCCTTGGTAAGAAAGAGATCTTTTGCACGTGGGTCGGCCGCAGAAGGCTTTGTACCGAGCAAATGGCGCTCTTCCAAATCTTTATAAGCCTTGTTGAAACCCTGCTTACTAATTCGCATGATGCCCAGAACTTTTTTAATGCTTGGGTCCGTCAGGTGACTAACCAGGAAAAGAATCCGGTGCTGCGTTTTGTTAATTTTAAAACGCTCTAAATCAATATGCTGTGAAAACTCCTGGTAAGCGAAGTAAATCATGGCAATATTGGATTCTTTAATTTTTTCATTCATGACTTGATATTCCCTATTTTTCTAAATGGTTTCGCAATCTGATTTTAACACCTGTTGTTAAGAAATGGCATACTAACATTTTTCCTACAACGCAATGAAGGGACTATTTTTAAAAATAAACCGAACAATATTTTATAAAACATTCAAATAAATACGAATTATATGATACAATAAAGGCACCAATTTGGAGTTATATACGGTTTTTAATGCTAACCGAGTCTCTACCGTCCGGCAAAAAGGACGACTATCACCAAGGGTTTTTAAAGCGCGCTTGGGAATTCTTTGCGCGCTTTTTTTATTTCTTTTGATATGGACTCACTGTCGACATTTTCAACCGCTATGACATTGGATGTTCAAATCAAGGAGAAATCATGGAAAAGCCCAACACCCCTTTACCTAAAGCACAAGCCCTTCTACTTGGCCTTCAACATGTCTTAGCCATGTACGCAGGATCGATTTTAGTACCATTATTAATCGGAACGGCCCTCCGTTTTTCATCGACGCAGCTGGCCTACTTAATATCGGTTGATATTTTCTGTACTGGATTAGCTACTTTATTCCAATTAAAGCAAACACCCATCACTGGAATTGCCCTTCCGGTTGTGCTCGGCTCTTCTATTCAGGCCGTTTCACCCTTAATTAACATCGGTTCCACACTTGGATGGGGAGCGATGTACGGTGCCACCATCATTGCCGGACTCTTCGTTGTCTTAATTGCCGGCAGCTTTGCCCGCTTACGAGACTTTTTCCCACCCGTTGTTACTGGATCTTTAATTACGGTCATCGGCTTAAGCCTGACACCCATCGCCTTACAAAACTGGGGTGGTGGTAATCTTCAGTCAAAAGATTTCGGCTCTTATCAAAACCTGTTGATTGGTGCTGTAACCATTGCCATTACCTTAGTACTAATGAAGCTTGCTAAAGGTTTCGTTAAAGCCATCGCCATTCTATTAGGTATCATTCTTGGTACCGTTTTCGCTGCTTGCCTTGGTGCGGTTTCATTAAAGCCAGTTGCTGAAGCAGCCTGGTTCCATTTGCCACAGCCCTTCTTCCTTGGGACACCGACTTTTTCACTATCAGCCTGCTTAACCATGATTGTCATTGTCTTGACCGCCATGGTCGAAGCAACCGGTGTTTACTTTGCCCTTGCAGATTTAACCGGCCGTAAGCTAGAACAAAAGGACCTAGCACGTGGTTACCGGGCAGAAGGGTTGGCCGCAATCCTATCTGGAATCTTTAACACCTTCCCCTACTCAACCTTCTCACAAAACGTCGCCGTTGTTCGTCTTTCTGGAGTAAAAACGAAGCAACCCATCTATTATGCCGCCTGCATCTTGCTCGTTCTGGGCCTTCTTCCAAAGTTTGGTGCCTTGGCGACCATCATCCCGAGTGCTACACTGGGTGGAGCCATGATGGTCATGTTCTCAACCATCGCCATTCAAGGCTTACAAATTCTTGGAAAAGTCGATTTGAACGCCGAGGGCAACTTGCTCACCGCTGGCCTTGCCATTGGTGGCGGACTAGCAATTGGATCAGTCCCAACTTTCCTCACTCAACTACCTGAAACGTTAAAATTAGTTCTTTCGAACGGTGTGGTTGTCACGACCATAATCGCCGTGTCGATGAACTTACTCTTAAACGGTTGGCCACGAACAGAACGAAACCAGGATACTCAGGAAACCGACGTTATCAACACCGAACAGTCCCTACTAGAAGCAGAGGAATTAATATGAAAGCACTCGAACAACGAATCCAAGAGGATGGCCGGGTTATTGAACCGGATATCTTAAAGGTTGACTCCTTCCTCAACCATCAAATTGACCCCGTGCTCATGCAGGAAATGGGCAAGGAGTTCGCAAGGCTCTTTGCCAATCAGGGGGTGACCAAGATCTTAACGGTCGAAGCTTCTGGCATCGCCCCAGCTGTGATGGCTGGTCTAGCCTTAGATGTTCCCGTTGTTTTTGCCCGAAAAAGCAAGTCACGTATTCTATCGGATGACGCTTTTACAGCCGACGTTTACTCCTTTACGAAGCAAACGAGCAATGCCATTCGAATTGACAAGCGTTTCTTGTCAGCAGACGACCATGTTCTTCTTATCGATGACTTCCTAGCGAACGGCCAAGCACTATTAGGGTTAAAGGAAATTGCTGATCAAGCAGGCGCCACAATCGTTGGTGCGGGCATCGTCATCGAGAAGTCCTTCCAACCCGGCCGTCAAAATGCCATTGACGCTGGTCTAGAGAACATCCACTCCTTAGCACGAATTGCCGTCTTTGAAGACGGCCAAGTCAAATTTGTAAACGAAGAAGCATAATCACCCAATAGAAAACACCTGCAGCTCATGCAGGTGTTTTTTTATGCCCTGTTCATAGAAAAAATCAAAAATCCGAACTTTCATTCAATTTCCATCCATTCGTTCGGTTCAGCAGACGATAAAAGGCGATTATTTATCACAACATCCTTGATTTAATGATTAATAAACCGTATATTATTAATTGTGATTTAGAAAATCAATGTGAAATATGAACATTATGTTCTGATGATGAACCCCGAATCGTGAATGGAGAACAAGAATGAAAACCTTTGATTATGATGCTATCCGACTTTTACCAAAGAAGAGTCTGTTAAAGAGCCGACGGGAAGCCGATACTTCAGTTACATTGGGTAAGTACACTTTCAAGATTCCAGTAATGCCTGCCAACATGGCAACGGTTATCGATGAAAACCTAGCCGAATGGTTAGCCTCTCGTGACTACTTCTATGTTATGCACCGTTTCCAGCCCGAGACACGGTTTGACTTTGTCAAAAAGATTCAAGAAAAAGGACTCCTGGCTTCAATCAGTCTCGGTATTACGGATGACGAGTACAAGTTGATTGATCGCTTTCAAGCTGAAAATGTTTGCCCAGAATACATCACAATTGACGTAGCACACGGTCATTCCGAGTTCGTCATTCAAATGATCCACTATATTAAAGAAAAGCTCCCCGACACCTTCCTGATTGTTGGAAACCTCGGTACGCCTGAGGCCATTGTTGAAATTGAGGCTGCCGGTGCGGATGCCACCAAGGTCGGAATCGGCCCTGGTAAGGCATGTATTACAAAAGACAAGACTGGCTTTGGGACAAACGGATGGCAACTCGCTGCCATCGCCAACTGCGCTCAGGTCGCTACCAAGCCAATTATTGCTGATGGTGGTATTCGACACAACGGTGACATTGCCAAGTCCATTCGCTTTGGTGCCTCAATGGTCATGATTGGTTCCATGTTTGCAGGTCATGATGAAACACCTGGCGATATTATTCAAAAAGACGGTAAGACTTACAAGGCCTACTACGGTTCGGCCTCTGCCGCTCAAAAGGGTCACCAGCATAACGTCGAAGGTCGTAGCCTAATGGTCGAATACAAAGGCAGCATTCAAGGCACGCTCACTGCGATGCAAGAAGACCTTCAGTCTGCGATTTCCTACGCCGGCGGCTTTGACCTCTCAAGTCTCAAAACCGTTGATTACGTAGTTCTCACCGATTATTAATTTAAATACACTAGGGACTTTTGATTACTAAAAGTCTCTTTTTCATTAACTTTCTTGTACAATAATAAGAAAAAAGTCGAGTAACGGAGGTCGCCCATGCATATCAGAACAGCCCAAACAAGTGATGCAGCTGCTTTGCTGGCCATTTATCAGCCATCAATTGAAAACAGCACCACCAGTTTTGAATATATCCTACCAACGCTTGCTGAATTTGAAACACGCATTAGTCAAACACTCGAAAACTACCCCTACCTAGTGATGGTCGAGGATGATCAGATTCTGGGCTACGCCTACGCCCATCCTTACGCAGAGCGGGCAGCCTACCAGTGGTCAACTGAGATATCCGTTTATATCGCCAAGGCCGCCCAGGGTCAGGGTATTGGCCGACAACTCTATCAAAAGATTGAAGCAATTTTAGAAAAGCAAAACGTCGTCAATGTCTGTGCCTGCGTAACGGGTCAAAACCAAAATAGCATCGCTTTTCATGAGCACATGGGTTATGAAATTGTTGGCCAATTTAAGCACATCGGTTTTAAGGAAGGCCAATGGTTAGACACCTTCTGGCTGCAAAAGGAATTGAACTGTCCAGACGTTCCAGCTCCCTTTATTCCCTTTTCAAAACTCTAAATTCAACAATAAAAAAGCCCAGGATTAGACCTGGACTTTTTAATTTGCTTACTTATTGAGCTTAAGGAAATACTTACGGACAATCCACTTACGACATTCTTCCAATAGAATCAATGGAATTGGAATGATGAGTAAGAAAATCCACTCGTTAACTCCTAATGCGTAGGTATTAAAGACATCCTGTAGGAATGGAACGTAGATAATCGCTGAAATTAGCATCACTTCGAAGATAATACCATTGATAATGTGTCGGTTACTAAAGAGACCAATCTTAAAGACTGAAGTGTACTTCGTACGGGCGTTCATCGCTGCCGCAATCTGACAGAAGACAATCGCCGCTAAGGTAATGGTTGTTGCTTCGGCGTAAACATCCCCTGAACTGAACAAGGCGTGTTCTGGCCAACCGTATGAATAGTTGACGAAGAAGTAGGCAGCTGAAGAAATTACTGACGCCACCAAACCGTAAAGTCCAAAGGCCTTCCAAATAATAGACTTGTTCAGCAAGTGGGCATTACGTGAACGAGGTGGTTCTTGCATGATACCTGGCTCACTCTTTTCAGATCCAAGACCAAGGGCTGGTAACATATCCGTTCCTAAATCGATGGTTAGAATCTGCATAACCGTCAGTGGCAATGGAATTAAACCACCCGAGAACAGGAAGAGTACGGAAGGAAAGGCTTCCGGCACGTTACTGTTCAAAATATAAAGTAGGAACTTCTGAATGTTACTATAGACCGTTCGTCCCTCTTCAATGGCGGCAATAATTGAAGCGAAGTTATCATCCGTCAAAATCATGTCGGCCGCTTCCTTGGCAACGTCGGTACCAGTAGCACCCATGGCGATTCCAATGTCAGCCTGCTTCAAAGCTGGGGCATCGTTGACACCATCCCCCGTTGAGGCAACAATCTCACCGTTCGCCTGGTTGGCCTTCACAATGCGGTACTTCTGTTCAGGGGCAACACGGGCAAAGATGACCTCGCCCTTCACGGCTTGACGCAAGTCTTCGTCGGACATGGCCGTCAACTCATCGCCAGAAATGACACGCGCTTTATCCGATACCAAACCAATCTTTGTGGCCACGGCTTTAGCGGTAATTGGACCATCCCCAGTCACCATGATAATCCGGATACCGGCTTGATGGGCTTTCTTGACCGCGTCGTAAATTTCTGGACGAGGAGGATCCGCCATAATGGTCAATCCAACAAAGGTTAAGTTCTGCTCAGTATTTTCAGCAGTTGCCTTTGACAGGTCCTGCCCTTCATCCGCTGATAAGTCACGGTAGGCAATGGCAAGTGAACGCAAACCTTGGGAGGCATACTGCTCGTTTGCCCCTCGAATGGCCTTCACATCGTCATCCGTAATGGGACGAACTTTACCATTATCCAAAATATTCTTTGTGATGGACAAGATACCACTCATGGCACCTTTGGTATAAAGGGTTAGCTTTCCATCCTGCCCCTTATTAATCGTTGACATTCGCTTACGATCAGAATCAAAGACGATTTCTTTTTGACGAGGGTTCTCGGAAGCTAATTGCTGACTAGCCAGCTGGTACTTTTCGGCCAAGATAACCAAAGAGGCTTCCGTTGGTGTTCCAACAATTGTTGCTTCAGCACCGGGCTTATTGGTTGGCTTAACCGTCGTATCGTTATTCAAACTAACTGCCTTAAGCAAGAAGTCTAAGTCAGGGTTTGCACCAGCCTTCACGGCCTGATCACCATCCATCACTTGACCGTTGTTTACATATCCCTGGCCGGTAACAGTATAAACCTTACCCGGCATCCAAACATGGTTGATGGTCATTTGGTTTTGCGTTAACGTTCCCGTCTTATCAGAAGCGATAACCGTCGTTTCACCCAAGGTTTCAACTGAACTCAAGCTCTTCACTAAGGCGTGCTTCTTAGCCATTCGCTGCACACCCTGTGCTAGTGACAGGGTCACCGTTGGCAAAAGTCCTTCCGGAATAAAGGCCACAATCATTCCCAGCGCAAAGATAAAGGACTTGGCAACTGGATAGTGAACGAAGAAGATGGCAGCTAAGAAGAAGCCGGCTCCAATTAAGATGGCAATGATTGACAGTTGGCGGGTCAAACGATTTAACTCCATCTCCAATGGGGATGGCTTCGACTTTTGACTCTGCGTCAAGCGGGCAATCTGTCCGAACTCGGTGCGCATTCCGGTGTTCAGTGCAACGACTTTAGCAGAACCGGCGGAAGCGACCGTTCCAGCATAGACAATGTTGCTCTCAGCGAACTTTCCCTCGCCATGGTGGTATTCCGCCTTCTTATCTGACAGGTTCGACTCCCCAGTTAAGGCTGATTCATCGACCTGGAAAGAATCGGACGAAATGACACGGGCATCGGCTGAAATACTATCCCCCGCTGCAATGGCAATCATATCGCCGGGCACAATCTCCGCAGTATCAATCTGTTCGGACTGGCCGTCACGAATAACCGTCGCCTTTGTTGGCAACATTTTCTTCAAAGCATCGGAAGCCTTCTGTGCTTGATTCTCCTGCCAGTAAGAGAAAAGCCCGTTAATCACGTTGACCGCCCAGATGGCAATTCCGAGTTCCAACATCTGCGCAAACATGGCAATTAAACCAGAAACCCAGAGCAGAATGGCCATTAAGCTAGTAAAGTTCTTCAGGAACTTCCATAACTTATTTTCACCCTTGGCAGACGTGATTACATTGTCACCGAACTTGCTATGTAGTTGTTGCGCCTGGCTGTTAGTCAGTCCCTTTTCACTTGAACCAATTGTTTGATAAAACTGATCTAACGGCATTTGCGCTAACTGATCATTATTTTGACCTTGATTTGGCATATCAACATACCTTCCTTTTTAATAAAAAAGCCCACAGAACAATGCACCATGTTTTGGTTGAAACCATGAGTCATCATTCTATAGGCGTTTTATTGACGTCCATTAATGATTTCATCAATGGTTAAACAAATTAACATCCTTTGTCATTGGAGATAACGGCGTAGGCTGATTCAACGAACATCCCCACGGCCATGACCCACATAGCGGGCATCATCTTCATAGTGGCTACCAAGTAAATTGTGTATGCCCACACAAGCATCATCAATAAATGAAAAATCCGATTAAACTTTCGCATTCCAAACCCTTCCCTATGTACTTATTACCGTACATTCTTATTTGACTAAATCATAACATAGTTATAGCAGATATTTAACATAGTATTACACATATGTGCCATGAAATTGTATACTAAGGGCAATCAATAGAGGAGGAAAACGATGTCAGAATCAAAAAAGCCAATCTATAACGATTACTTCTTTAATGAAAGTGCCTATGATTACCACGATGGTGGTTATGTGCCATTGGAGAAGTACGATTCACCTACAGTACCACTTGGTATTCCAACGCTTTTAAAGCCGGATAAGGAAACCGATACCGACGTCTGGTTAACGGTCCACGCCCAAGCCGGTGAAACACAAATTGTACCCGGTGCCAAAACAAAAACTTGGGGCTACAACCAAAGTCTCTTAGGCCCAACCATTGTCTTTAAGTCCGGTAAAACTTATCACGTCACGCTGAAAAACAGCCTACCCGAGCTTACGACTTTTCACTGGCACGGACTCGACGTTCCAGGACCATTCATTGATGGTGGCTGCCACGCCCCTGTCTACCCTGGTGAAAACAAAGAAATTACCTTTAAAGTCGACCAACCCGCTGCCACAACTTGGTTACACGCTCATCCATGTCCATTAACTGGTTGGGATGTTTGGCACGGCTTAGCTGCCATGGTCTATGTAACTGACAAGCACGAAGAAAGCTTGCCACTTCCTCATGAATACGGTGTTGATGACATTCCCGTTGTCTTGCAAGACCGTCGTTTCCACGAGGATAACCAGTGGGACTACGATGCCGACTACGATCCAGATGGTGTCGCTGGCCCAACCGCATTAATTAACGGAACGGTCAATCCAGAGTTTAACGTCACCACACAAAAGCTCCGTCTCCGTTTCTTGGATGGATCAAACCGTCGTGAATGGCGCTTGCATCTCTCCGATGACCTCGTCATGACACAGATTGCTTCTGATGGTGGTTTACTACCCGAACCCGTTCAGATGACCAAGTTAATGATTACCTGTGCCGAACGTGCTGAGGTTATCTTAGACTTTGGCAAGTACAAGGCCGGTGACCAAGTCACGCTCTACTCAGACGATATGCCAATCTTGACATTTAATATCAAAGAATTCACCCCTGACAACACGGAGATTCCTGAACACTTAGCCGACATCAACTACCCTGATGTTTCAGACCCAGATTCGTTAGTTCACCAAGTTGTCATGTCTGGAATGGATGAGTCAGTTGGTATCAACGGTAAAAAGTTTGGCATGATGCGCATTGATGACCGCCAAGAAATTGGCAAGACCGAGTACTGGGATATCACCAATACCAACGACTGCTGTGGTGGTATGTTGCACCCTTATCACATGCACGGTGGTTCCTTCCAAATCGTCTCGCGTAACGGTCACGCACCTTACCCTAACGAAATGGGCTTGAAGGATACGGTCAGTGTTAACCCTGGTGAAACTGTCCGCATCAAGATGCGCTTTAACTACGCCGGTGTCTTCATGTACCACTGCCACATCATCGAACACGAAGATGGCGGTATGATGGCCCAGTTGCAGGTTTACACGCCCGATGAACCAAACAAGAAGTACGATTTGATGCCAATGGATACTTTGATGAATGCTATCGCGAAAGAGCGCGGCTGCAAGGTGGATGAGTTAGTCATTAAGCCACTCGATTCCTATAAGATGATGGGAATGGATATGTGCTGATTGGGCACGAATGAAACAAAGTAAAAACCACATTGAGAAGAAGTCTTCCCGATGTGGTTTTTTATTTTGAATAACCTCCCCAACTATGCTATTACATAGATAAGAAACACTCTAATCAAAGGAGTTTACTTATGATTGAAAAGTCGCACATCCCAAGTCAAATTGAAGTCCGCGGCGGACGCGTTCACAATCTAAAGAACATTGATGTGAACATTCCACTCAACAAGTTTGTCGCCATCTCAGGTCGGTCCGGTTCCGGTAAGTCCTCATTAGCAATGGGCATTTTATTTTCGGAAGGTTCCCGTCGCTATCTCGAAGCCTTGTCTGCCTACACGCGTAACCGAATGGGACAGGAATCGTCAGCAGACGTCGACTCGATTCAGTACATTCCATCTGCGATTGCTCTCAAGCAGCGCCCCGCTACCCCGGGTGAACGCTCCACGGTCGGTTCCATTAGCGAGCTGTCCAACATCACGCGGCTTATCTTTTCTCGTTTAGGATCACCGGTCTGCCCCAACGGTCACCGCTTAGAACCCTCTTTGGCCATCAGCCGGGCGATGAACGAGGCCGAAAAGCCAGGTGAACACCACAACGAAGGCCAGCTACCCTGCCCCGTTTGTGGCGTGCACTTTACCGCCTTTTCCGCCCAGGACTTTTCAGCCAATAGTACCGGCGCCTGCCCAACCTGCCATGGTAGTGGTCAGGTCCGTGAACTCGATGAAGCCAAGCTAATTAAAGACGTCAATCTGTCGATTAAAGAAGGCGCAGTCGCTTCCTGGCACCTGCCCGGCCGAAACTTCATGCCATCAATCGCCCAAAGTCTAGGTGTTCGCATCGATGTACCATACAAGGACCTAACGGACAAAGAGAAAAGCATTGTCTTACACGGCGAGAAGAAACTTTACCCTGTCGACTTCCACACCTCAACCGGTCGCGTCTACCATTCGGACGGCTCTCTATACGAAAACGCCTACGATGCCGTGACAGATTCTTTAGCCAATGTCAAAAGTCAGGCAACACTCAAGAAGCTCGATAAGTTCTACCACTTCTCTACCTGCCCCACCTGTCATGGTTCACGTTTGAATCCAGACTTGCTGAAGCAAACGGTAGACGGCAAAAACATTGTGCAAGTGAATGACCTAACCCTCGGCGAGTTAACGAACTGGGCCGATAATACGGTGGACTCTCTTCCCAATAATATGGAGCACCTGGCCAACACGTTGTTTACAAACATGAAGCAGGTCCTTCGTCCTATCCTAAATCTTGGTCTCGACTATCTCACCATGTCCCGTGCCGGGGCTAGCCTTTCAACGGGTGAACTCCAACGCTTGCAACTATCGAAAACGATTCGCGCTCAGACCACCGGTGTTCTTTACGTTTTGGACGAGCCTTCTATTGGCTTACACCCAGACAATATCAAGGGACTCATTCAGGTCTTCCGCGAACTCATTGCCCAGGGAAACTCCCTAGTTGTCGTGGATCACGAAGTTGATTTAATTGCTGCAGCCGATTGGATTATCGAAATTGGTCCAGGTTCGGGCGAAGCCGGCGGTCTTATTATCGATGAAGGAACACCAGCAAAGCTAACCAACGATTCCCAGTCCCTGATTGGCCCTTTCATCAAGGGTTCGGCCAATATTGTTCATGATTCGGTCACTCCGGTAGGTACCGGCAAAACTACATTACGTGTTCAAAACTACCATAATCTAAAGGATGTCCAAGTCACCATCCCCGAACACCAGATGACGGCCGTGACTGGTTTCTCAGGTGCCGGAAAGACCTCCCTTATTCTAGACAATCTCATTCCAGCTATACAAAATAAAGAAAATAATCTAAAAACTGTAAGTGAGCTTACAACGAATATTACTAACACTGTCACGATTGATGCTAAACCCATCGGACGGAACACCCGCTCCACTTTGGCCACCTACACGAACATCATGAACGAACTTCGACGACTTTTTGCAAGCCTGCCAGAGGCCAAGAAAGCAAAATTAAGTGCTTCGGCCTTTTCATACAATAACAAAGAAGGTGCCTGCCCCACCTGTCAGGGGCTGGGTGTCATCACCGAAGATGTTCAGTTCCTGCCCGACATTGTGGAGACCTGTCCAACTTGTCAGGGCGCTCGCTTCAACGACCAAGCTCAGTCAATTAAATGGCAGGGTCAGTCCATTGTCGACCTCCTGAACCTTTCAGTGAAAGAAGCTTTACCCGTTTTCAAAGGGGAAGCCAAAATCGAAAGCGAACTAAAACTTCTCGATGAAATTGGTCTAAACTACCTCCATCTCGGTCAGGCAACACCATCCCTTTCCGGTGGTGAAGCACAGCGCTTAAAGCTTGTCAGTCACTTACATAAGAGCCAGATGCACACGCTTTTTGTCTTTGACGAACCAACCATTGGCCTGCATCCCCTTGACGTGCAAACGCTACTCGGTGTCTTCAACCGTCTTAAGGAAAAAGGCGCAACTATCATCTTTATCACGCACGACCTGGACATGATGACCAATGCCGATTGGCTAATTGACCTGGGTCCCCGTGGTGGTAATCAGGGTGGTCAGTTAATGGCCATGGGTAAGCCCTTTGATTTAGCCAAAGAGCCCCATTCCTTAACGACAGAGTACTTGGCTAAACACCTAAGTAAATTCGATTTAATCTAAATTATCCCTGCATTCTCGGACTGAAACTACTATAATGTGTCATATAACGACTAAAACGACAAGGAGCAGATGAATAATGGCTAATCCAACCGATAACCAGTACCAATGCCTCATTGATAACAAAGACGGCTACAACTTTGGCGCGGGAACTTTTCTCCATGACCTGGACCCCCAAACCCGTAAGATGATTAAGCAGGACCGGCCGAAGGCGTCAGACCAAGATTTCATCTGTTCCGAACACCTCGTTGCCTACCGTCTTCGTAAGCTGGATAAGATGATTCACGAAGACCAACGCAAAAACCAGCAAATTCATCAAAAGATGCAACGTGTCCTTCAAGATGATAACTACAAAATCATCGATGTTGGTAAGAAGTTAGATAGCACCTTAACCTTTGGCCAAAAAGTCGCGGACGGTGTCGCCCACTTTGGTGGTTCATGGCCATTTGTGATTTCCTTTGTGGTCATCATGATCGTCTGGATTATTTTAAACGTCACCCACCTCTTCGGGGCCAACTTTGATCCATTCCCATTCATTCTGCTGAACCTCTTCTTGTCCATGGTTGCTGCCATTCAAGCACCACTCATCATGATGGCCCAGAACCGAGCTTCAGACTACGACCGAATGGAATCACAAAACGATTACCACGTAAACCTGAAGTCCGAAGAAGAAATTCGCCTTCTCCACGCCAAGGTTGACCACTTGATTCAACAGGATCAGCCAAATTCCATGCAGATTCAAAAGATGCAAATGGAAATGCTAGCCTCTATCAATGAGGAGCTAGCATTGTTAAATAAAAAGAACGAAAAAGACTAAGAACTAACAAAAGACCCGCTCCAGATAAAATCTGAGCGGGTCTTTTTGTATTCATCTAAATTAATAGAAACTTGGCTTATCAAGTTTCTCAGAACCTGGTTCGTAAATACCAACACTGGCCTGAATGTCACGCTTGGGGTTATCAAGCAGGTCAAGGACATACTGGACAATCGCTTCTCGTGTCACCTGTGCGCCAACGAAGGGTTCGCCCTTCTGCGTGGTGGCATAAGCGACATTACCCTTTTGATTGTATAACCAAGACATCCGCATGTAGGTATAATCCAAGCCGGAGTCTTCAATCATCTGCAGGTTCTGGTGACGGGCTGGTGAAGCATCCCCAATCATGGAGCGATTCCATTCGCCAAACTTACCAGCGACTTCACCATAAACGCCAAGTACACCGGCGATAATAATACGCTTAATGCCGCTTGCCTTCATCGCTTCTAGGATTGGTTCCGTATCGTGGTCCGAATAAACGAAGACAACGTCCTGACCAGGCATGATTTCTTTAAGGAGTGCTTCGTTTGAGAAGTCCCCGTCCACGATTTTAACACGGGGGTTATTCTTGTACTCGCTAAGCCGTTCGTTAGCACGACGGGCGTAGAGCGTCAGTTGATCGTCCCGTTCATTTAGCAGGCGTTCCGTTAATTGATGAGCAATCTGTCCGGCTGCACCTAAAATCAAAATCTTCATCTTATTTCTCCTTTTCTAAATCATCTTCTGCTTTTCGCATATGACTTTCATAGTTTTCAACCTTGTAAAGTAAGTGGTCATGGGCCGCCTGCATTTTATCAATACGTTCCTGCATCTCTTCGGCCTGTTCGATTAACAAAGCCTTTCGAGCGGGAATCGTTTCTGGGTCATCCTCAAAAACCATCCCTACGTACTCACGTAAACGCTCGACCGACATGCCAGCATTGCGCATCGTCTTAGCAAAGTCCAACTGGCGAATATTTCGTTCATTGAAATCCCGTAGGTGATTTTCCTTACGGGCCACCGGCATAATTAAACCAATGCGTTCGTAGTAACGAATCGTATCGTTACTCAAACCTGTTTTTTCAGCTGCTTCTTTGATATTCATTTCGAAACCTTTCGTGTAACAAAAATGGCAACAATCGCCAAGGCAATCGCCGTATAGAGTGCCATCGAACCCACTTCAGCGTGGTAAGAACTCGTCGTCGCCACGATAATTGATAAGCCAACTGGGCCACCGATTTGATGGGCCGTGTTCGTTAATCCAGAAGCGATGCCAGCTAACTCATCTGGCGCTTGATAAAGTCCGGCAGATGTTACGGGTGCCAGTACCATTCCCTGTCCAAAGCCAATCACCAACATTGGTAGTGCAAAAGCTAGGAAGTAGCCAGAGGAGACATCGGATAAGGCGGTCCAAATCAGTCCCAAGAGTAGGAAGAACTCCCCTGCCAGCAGCACCTTATTATTACCATAACGCTTTGTCAGCCTTGGTAAAAGGAAGGAAACAACAAACTGCACAACCGTGATTGGTAAGAAAGCAAAACCAGACTCGAGCGCCGTGAAGTGGTATTCTTGCTGCCAAACTTGTGGTAAGAAGAACCAGTAAGGAAGCATGGCCATCATAAAGAGTAGACGAGCGGCATAGGCCCCTGACCGAACACGGTTTTGAAAGAGTGTCAGTGGCAAAATGGGGTTCTTCACCCGACTTTCAAAAAGAATGAAAAGAACAAGCAGTAGAAGCCCTAGTGCAACCATCCAAACCCTAGCACCCGTCAAGCCGTCAATCAGTGCGGCTAAGCCAAGAACCGATAAAATCGAACCAACATAGTCAACCTTGCTCTTCAAGCCGGGCTTATTGGGGATAAATTTGATGGCTAAAAGGAGCAAAAGGGCCGTGATCGGCACATTGATCAAGAAGCCAGCTTCCCATGAGAAGGCTGTCGTCAAGTCTCCGCCAATCAGCAAGCCTAAACTCGACCCGATACCAGCGGTCACACCGTAGTAGGCAATCGCCCGCTCACGCATCTCGCCCTGGTAACTATCCATCATTAATGCCAAAGTCGAAGGCGCAATAACCGATGAGCCAATTCCTTGGACGGCTCGCATCGCAATCACAAAAGTAGCGTTGTCAGACAGCCCAATTAATAAAGAACTTAATCCAAAAATCAGAATACCAGTTGTAAAGACCCGCTTCCGCCCCAAAATATCGGAGAGTCGCCCCGACAGTAACAGGAAGCCACCAAAGGTCAATGTATAGGCGTTTGAAATCCAAGACAAAGCAGCCTGTGATAAGTTGAGGCTCTGTCCAATTTCAGTCGAGCTCGTAAAGATAATGGAGTTATCCATCAGAATGAGAAAGTAACCCAGCAACGTGATGGGTAAGACCATTCCAAATTTCTCTTTTTTCATATTTTCTCTTTCCCCTTTATTGTATAACTTATGAAGTACAAAAGTTATTAAACACCTTGGAGTACACTCCAAGTCAAGAAAAAAGATAAAAAATAAAAAAGAACACTCCCGTGTTCCTTTCCATCATTCAATTAAAAGACTAGCAAGGACTTAATTGCCTCACGCTTGTCCATGGCCTCATAGGCTTTTTGAATATCCTTTAACTCAAACTCTTTTGTGAAGACCTGGCCAGGATGAATCTCATCATCCAACACCGCCTTCAACAAGAGCTCACGGTCATAGGTGGTAACCGCAGCGATTCCACCGCGCAAACCAATGTTCTTCCAGAACAAGTTGTTCGTGTTCATCATTGGGTCCTGTGGAATCCCAACACGGCCAACCACGGCGCCAGGACGACCAAGTTGCACAGCCGTTTGAACCGCTTGTTCAGAGCCAACACACTCCAAAATAGCGTCAGCACCAGCACCGGTTAGTGCCATAACATGCTTCACGCCGGCATCGTCACGTTCCTCGACAATGTCCGTCGCTCCAAAGGCCTTGCCCAATGCCTGACGGTCGGCATGGCGTGACATTAAGATAATCCGCTTTGCCCCGCGTAACTTGGCGGCAATCACGCCACAGAGGCCAACGGCACCATCACCCATAACAACAACAGTATCACCCTTTTTGACTTCGGCAGTTGCGGCAGCATGGTATCCGGTCGCCATGACATCTGACAAAGTCATCAAAGACTTCAATTGTTCATCCGTATAGTCTTCTGGCTGACCAGGAATCTTAACCAACGCCCAGTCAGCGTTCTTATAACCGATGTATTCAGCCTGGTAGCCAGTCGAACCACCCTTATCAGGATCTAAGCAGTCCCCGTCAAATCCGGCTAAGCAAGCCTGGCAGTGACCACAGCCATGGGTAAAGGGCGCAATGACAAAGTCGCCCGGTTTGACATTTGTCACCCCTGAGCCCACTTCTTTCACAATCCCGATGGCTTCGTGTCCAACTTGAGAACCTGCATCACGCTTGGCAATACCACGGTAGAACCAAAGGTCAGAACCACAAACGGATGCTCGCAACGTTTTGATAACGGCATCCTTGGGCCCTTTAATGCTAGGCTTTGGAACCTCCTGCGTTTCGACTTGACCTGGTTGAACAAAGACTGCTGCTTTCATGAATGAATCCCCCTTTTCGATATCAGGTCCATTTTGGACTTTTTGACTTCCTTTTGCAAAGTCCCTGACCTCTAATTATTATCCTAAACCCTAGACTGCACTCCAGGTCAAGAAAAAAAGCCATTCTT
Source organism: Fructobacillus durionis (assembly GCF_900112405.1). Lineage (GTDB taxonomy): Bacteria > Bacillota > Bacilli > Lactobacillales > Lactobacillaceae > Fructobacillus > Fructobacillus durionis. The sequence goes on from NZ_FOLI01000001.1 coordinate 459,698, forward strand.
TTATAAAAAGAACCGCTTCTACTTAAGTTATTTTATTGATCATCATCCTTCTTATCTCGATGTGCCTGCCACATTAACATGCCCGTCGAAATAAAACATGCCAGCAAAATCAAAACGGCAAGAATAATCTGTCCCGTCTTATTCTCTAGCATTCCTGATAGGATTGGTAAACGCGTTAGGATCCCGATAATGGCTGAAAAGATGATGTAGAAGAAAACCGGCTTAGATAGGAAGCCCTGCTTTGCTGTCTTATTGTAAACAGCGAGGCCAAGCAAAAATAAGATAATAACGAAGATGCCCAAGGTCCCGTCCAAGTTAATTCGGACCGGCGTTTTCAACCAATAGATCATGGCAAAGGCCGGGAAGAGCAAGAGCATACCCGCTAAGATACCCAAAACGTTCTTCAACCACCCCGCTAACTTCGACGCCTTATAACGATAGACCAACGTCCCAATCGTCCGAACAATGAGCAGAATCGCCATGGTCATGTACATAGCGGACACTACGTAGGCCCCAATATCGATGGGCTTTCCTGGTACCGTCATCGTTGGTAGGAAGGTAATGGCCAAATAACCAAAGAAAGTATAGAGAATAATCTTAGCAAAGGAAACACCATCGTTTGGCAACTTCTTTAGTAAGTTATCCGCTACCAACTTGGGCGACTGGCCAAAGTAGTCGCGAGCCGACTCCCCGTTTTTTTGCGCTTCTAAGATATCTTGCAGAATGGCCAGCAGCTGCTCCTCCACTTGGATGTCATCCTTCAACCAGGAAGTGGTCCGAACGTAAACCAGAAAATCATCGTAAAATTCCTTGTTTTCTTTATTCAATCCTGGACGTAAGTCGTTGTTACGTTCAATTAAATCTTCAACCTTCATGCTTGGCTCCATCTATCATTAACTGCATCGTTTGTTCGAGTTCCTGCCACTGACCAAAAAAGTCATTCATCGCGTCTAAGCCATCAGCTGTTGGCAAATAATACTTTCGATCAGGTCCACCTTCAGATGGCCGACTTTCTCCTTGAATCAGGCCACGTTTTTCCATGGTCGCCAACAAGGGATAAATCGTCCCCTTTGGCACCTGACCCAAACCAATTCGATTCATTTCCTGGGCAATTCCGTAGCCATAGTTTGGCTCCCGTTTCAAAATTGCCAGTAAAATACCTTGTAAGAAGCCCTTCAATAGCTGACTGGAAATTGTCTGTGCCATTTATTCGCCCTCCTACTTTCAATATGGTCAGTCTACAGGAGAACGACTAGTTTGTAAAGCATACTAGCTATTGAAGTCAAAGAAAAAGTCGAACCAAGCGGCTCGACTTTGATACATTTTAATGATTTTTGTATGTTAACTTATTCGCCGTATGGCTTTCTAGAAGCAGCCTTCCAACCCATTGCAAAGATTACCCCACCAAGCGCAGGCAAGACCCAACCAAAGCCTTCCGCTGCCAATGGCAAGTGCGTGGTATAGGCTGTCGCCAAAGAAGCGGCCCAAGATTGGCTAGCAAGTGGTGAAGCGCCCAAGGCATCCAAGAATGCAGGCACCGTTACCGCTAACAAAACGGCACGGTACATTACAGCATCCTGCTTGACCCATTTGTTGGTCACACCAAGCAAAGTCAATGCTAAGGCGTATGGGTAAAGCAACATCAAAACGGGCGCTGACCAGGCGATGATGTTCGTCAAACCGGCGTTTGCCGTCACAAACGATCCGATGGCGATGACACGAAGCCAGAAGAGATAGGAAACCTTTGGGAAGACTTTGTGCAAGTCCTGTGCAAAGGAAACAAAGAGTCCCATAGCCGTTGTAAAGACAGCCAAAGTCACGATCACGCCAGTGGCCAAAACCCCGACGTTCCCCGTGTAATGGGTTACGATTTCAGAAAAAGCCGTTCCACCGTTAGCAGCAGCCTTCATCGTTCCAAGTGATGAAACACCAAGCAAAACAGTGGCAACATAGATCAGTGATTCCATCAAGATGGCAACAAGGCCAGACTTAGCCAAGACCTTTGAAACGTTGGCCCCTTCAAAGCCTAAACCACGGACGGCATAGACAACGGAAACGGCCAAGGCAAGTAGCGCCAAACCGTCCATTGTATTGTAGCCGTCCAAGATTCCTTGGAAGGCGGCCTGACTTTGGTAAGCGTCAGTAGCGTGTTGGTGCAAGTCCCCCATTGGCAAGAAGAGTGCAAGTACAAGGATTAACCCTAGCAAAGCTAAGAAGATTGGATTCAAGTACTTTCCAACCCACTTCATCAAATTCGACTGCTTCACCGTAAGAAAGTATGCCAAACCGAAGAAAGCGGCGGTGAAAGCCAGCATGGCCACTTGATGGTAGGTAGCTGGCACGAATGGTTCAACCCCCATCGAGAAGGCCGTGGCTGCCGTACGGGGTGTTCCGAAGAGCGGACCGATGGTAAAGTGGATGACCACTAGGAAGACCGTTCCGAACCAGGGAGCCGCTGGCTTGGCAATGTCGTAGACGGACTTTGAGTTCGTCAGTGACACCGCAAGCATGGCGAGGAATGGCAGAAGTGCCCCTGTCAAAAGGAAGCCTGCTACAGCGGGAAGCCAGTTATGACCGGCTAATTGACCCAGTTGAACTGGGAAGATAAGGTTTCCGGCACCAAAGAACATACCGAAGATGAGTGACGCGACCAAGAACAATTGCTTAGTCGTTAGTTTTTGCTTTTCCATAATGAAAAACTCCTTTAGAATTCTCAAACATCGTTTTTGAGCAAATAAAAAACCAGCTACGTTAAACGCAGCTGGTTTCAAACACATTCATCAGCTGCCTATCATGTAAAAGATAGGCAACTTAAAAAGTCAGCACCTATCCCTATGGAATAATAATGCTGATAATAATGGCTTGGTTGTTTGTCATTGAATGTGTCATTTGCTTACTCACTTTATTTGATGTTTATATTAAAACATGATGAGGAAAAGATGTCAATTGTAACATGTAAAAAAGGATGACCTGAGGTCACCCTTTTCAATTTACTTATCAATTAAGCTGCCGCCTTCTTTGGAAGAAAGGCACGGAAGATCAATGCCACAATGGCACCGATAATGGCTGGAAGAACCCAACCAAAGCCTTCGCTGGCAAGAGGAATCAAGTTCTGGTATGCAGAAGCAATTGATGTGGCAAAGTCTGTCTTGGCCCATTGGGATGAAAGCAAACCATCAATGAAGGCTGGAATTGCAATGAAGGCCATGATGAAACGGTAAATTGTCTTATCCTGCTTGACCCACTTGTTCAAAACAGCAAGGATTGTCAAAGCCAATGCGAATGGATAGATAATCATCAAGAATGGCGTTGAGAATTCAATAATCTTTGTCAAACCAGCGTTTGCTGTGATGAAAGAACCAATTGTGATAATGCGGAGCCAGTTCTTGTATGAAATCTTAGGGAAGATACGGTGCAAATCCTGTGAGAAAGATGCTGAAAGACCCATAGCAGTTGTGAAAACGGCCAAAGTAACAATCACAGCCGTTAACAAGATTCCAACGTTTCCCGTGTAGTGGTTAATAATGTTTGAAAGCGCTGCCCCACCATTGGCAGAGATTGGCATGATACCAAGTGATGAAACACCTAGCAAAGTCGTGGCGATGTAGATAATTGATTCAAGCAAGATTGCCAAAAATCCAGACTTAGCCAAAAGCTTTGGCACCTGCTTGTCGGAGAAGCCCATGTTCTTAACGGAGTAAACAACGGAAACGGCAAAGGCCAACAATGCCAAACAGTCCATTGTGTTGTACCCTTCCAAGATTCCTTGGAAGCCGGCTGACGCTTGGTAAGCACCGGTAATCTTTTGGTCCAAACCACCCATTGGCAGAATCAAAGCAACGAGCAAGATAAGGGCTAGCAAAATCAAGAAGAGTGGGTTCAAATACTTTCCAACCCACTTCATCAAGTTCGATTCCTTGATTGACAGGTAGTAAACCATGATGAAGAAAATTGCTGAGAAAATCAACATGGCCAACTGCTGGTAGGCGGCTGGAACCAATGGTGAAATTCCCATGGCAAAGGCCGTAGCTGCCGTACGTGGTGTCGCAAATAGTGGCCCCAATGAGAAGTGAATGGCGATGATCATAATCGTCGCAAACCATGGTGCAACGGGCTTAGCGATATCAAAAACCGACGTTGACTTCGTCAAGGCCATTCCTAACATGGCCAAGTAAGGCAATACACAACCCGTCAATAAGAATCCGGATACGGCTGGCAACCAGTGGCCACCAGACATTTGTCCCATTTGAACCGGAAAGATGAGGTTCCCAGCCCCAAAGAAAAGGCCGAAAATCAGTGATGTGATGAGTAAGATTTGTTTCTTACTCGCTTTACGCTCTTGCATAGTAGTTCTCCTATTTTTATGAAAATTGATCTTTAGAACAAAGAAAAAAGCCAGCTGCATGCGCAACTGGCTTTGTCTAACTTGACTCACTCAGCTGCCTATCCCTGATAGCGGATAGGCAAGCCAAAAATTCAGCACCCTATCCTAACGGATAACGACGCTGACGACGACGGCTGAGTTAATAGTCAAGTTCTTGTTCATAGTCTTTCTCTTTTCATTTGATGTCTTAATTAAAACAAAATGAGAGACCACTGTCAAGAATCAATTTTTTAAAAGATTTCAATTATTCAGCAGTCATCACGATTTTAGGATAAACTTCAGCCAAAATCACAAGCACAACGGCCGAAGCGATAAAGGATGGCAACATGTAGGAACCGTTATAGATGGTTGAGTAGACCCACACGTTCTCCCCCTTTGGCGCATAAGAACCAAAGAAGAAAACGGCTGAAGCCGTGTGTGAAAGGAAACGAAGGAAGGAGCCAACAAAGACCCCAACCGTCAACCAAAAGGCGGCCATTCCCTTTTCCTTCTTAGCAAAGGCCTTCTTAACCATTGGTACTGTCACTGCTGTAAAGCCAACCACAGTAAAGGCCAGTGGGTAGTCCAAAAAGGCTTGGACGGGTGTCAAAATGTAAGCCCCCAGAATCAACTTAATCATTCCGAAGAGGAAACCAGTTGTTAGTCCACCCTTGTAACCATAACGGTAGGCCATAATCATCGTTGGCACCATTTGGAAGGATATCGATCCTCCCTCACCCCAAAGGCGAATGGACCAAAAGCTTAGGACGACTGATAAGGCAGTAAAAAGCGCCATTTCAGTAATGAAGCGCAAATTCTTTGACTTTGTGTTCTGCATGTTTTTTCTCTCCTTTTTGCATCACAGACCACAAAAAAACAACGGATCCGAACAGCAAAAGCAGAACGAAAACCATTGTTTCATCTTTTCTGTTTTCCCTACGCGTGTTCTAACACAACAGGTTCGAAGGGTCGGCTTACGCGCTCTCAGCCCTTGCGGGCTCCCCTAAACGGACGTTATTTTCTTGTTGAATTTATTATAGCGAATAGCCTTCGACTTTGACAAGGGCTGCAAAGAAAAAAGTCAGTCGCAAAGCGACTGACTCTCTCGTTAATTCTTTTGGTAAATGGCGGCTAGCATAATTTCTTTCGTCTGTTCCAGCCGTTTATCCGCAGCAGTTTCTGACATGGTAATTCCAATTCGAACCACCTCGATATATATCAAAACTAATTGTGAAGCAAAAAGTCGTAAAATGTCCTGACCATTCAACCTTGCCTCAGGTCCCGCGAGTTTTTCTAATATCGCTGTAATCGTCCAAAACTTATCAGACATACCATCCACTAATTTTTGAACCAATTCATCATCAATCATCAACTGTGAGACAACAATTGTCACAAGACTCTGATTTTGAAGAAAAAACTGATAACGATCTTTCAGCATGAAAGTTAAAAATTCGGCGAAGGAATCCTGGCCCGACTCAATTTCCAACTTATCAATGAAATCATCCCCATATTTCGGAAGAATATTTTCAATCGTTAAATCAAGAATTTGATTCAATAAGCCTTCTTTATTCTTAAAATACTTGAAGATAACCGCCTGGCTCACCCCTGCATTAGCCGCAATGGTTGATGTTGAGCTACTAGCGTAGCCCTGTTCCGCAAAAAGCTGAATGGCTGACTGAAGAACCTTTACTTGTGCAGGTGTCATCTTACTTTCTTCTGAAGATTTTAAGTAGTCACTGACAATCTGATCCATGAGACATATCCTTCTAAATAGTAATGCCTTTTATTATACCTTACGGTAACGACGTAGCCCAAAGATGTTGGCCGCAGTCAAGACAACCAAGAAAATCAAGAGAGCAACAATTTGTCCCCAGATTGATGAGAAGCCTTGTCCTTGAAGAACGACGGCGTTCATCGCATCAGCAGCGTACTTCATTGGCAAAACGTCCCCAATGATTTGTGCCCAAGATGCCATTGAGTTGAATGGAATGATTCCTGAGAAAATCATCTGTGGAACAACCACGATTGGGATAAACTGAATCATTTGGAATTCAGAGGCTGCTAACGTTGACACTAACAATCCAAGTGCCAAGGCAACCATGGCAAGTAAGATATTGATTAAGAAGAGCAATCCGACTGATCCAAGCACCTCAACGTGCAAAAGCGTAATCGTAAAGGAAACAATAACGGCCGTTTGCAAAATAGCAATCAAGGCGTATGACAGCATGTAACCGTATACGATTTCCGAACGACGCACTGGCGTTGCCAACAAACGAGACAAAGTACCGGTTGTACGTTCCTTAAGAAGTGAAATTCCTGAAATCAAGAAGACAAACATGAACACGAAGAATCCCATGAAAATTGGCATGATGGTGTCAAAGAAAGTCGTATTCTTGCTTCCATAGTTATACTTTTCAGAAAGTGAAACAGAAGAAGTAGCGGCTGGTTGTTGTCCAGCTTGTGTTGCCAAAACAACGTTCTGCTGGGCCATCGCCTTCACCTTGTTTTGGGCAAAGGTGCTATTCACAACCTGGCGAACCATTGATGTCTTAGAAGCGTCGATGTTGGCATAGCGCAACTGGTACTGGTTCGTTCCAGTCTGTGTCAAAACAGCGTCAACATCCTTATCCTTCAAGGCTGACTTGGCCTTACTTTCAGAATCGTAGGACTTCGTGTTCACGTGACTGGTATTCTTTAAGGAATCCGTCACGACTTGCTCCACACGGACCGTTCCAATTTCAACGGTTGGCGTTGAGTTTAACGTAAAGACGTAGTTCAACAAAGTCAAAATCAAAACTGGGGCCAAGAACATCAAGGCCAAAGTACGCTTGTCGCGCATCATTTCCATTAAGATACGCTTTGAAATCGCTAGTGTTCGTGTCATTCTTCTTCCTCCTCTGCCTTCAAGAAGACGTCTTCAATGCTTGGGACACCATACTGTTCTTCCAGCTGCTTTGGCCCATCGTTAGCGATGACGCGGCCACCCATTAGGAGGGCCACACGGTCAACCAATTCCGCTTCATCCATCACGTGAGTGGTAACCAAAATGGCGTGTCCCTGCTTCTTCATATTGTGGAGTTCAGCCCAGATCTGACGACGAAGAGCTGGGTCAATTCCAACCGTTGGTTCATCCAAAACAAGCAGCTTTGGATCACCCAAGAGCGCAATGGCCAATGAAAGGCGGCGCTTCATACCACCTGAGAACCCTGAAACGGCCTGGTCTAGGAAGTCTCCCAGTGAAACAACACCGGCAACACGATTAATTTCAGCATCCAAGCCTTCCTTATCGATACCACGCATCTCAGCAAAGAACTTTAAGTTGGCACGGGCTGTCAAAGTCTCATAGAGGGCATCCGACTGAGCCATGTAACCAATCTTTCCTAACAACTCACGTTTTGGCATCGCTTCACCAAAGACATAGGCTGTACCGGCATCCGCCTTTTCAACACCCAAAGTCACGTTGATGACCGTTGACTTACCAGCTCCTGAAGGACCAAGCAAGCCAAGAATCTCACCCGTTTCGAGTGATAAGTCGACATCCTTTAGCACTTTTAAGCTACCAAATGACTTGGCGACTTTTTCCAAAGAGATAACTTTTTCCATATCAAACTCCTTTTAAATCAAGTGAGTGATTACTCACTCACTAATATACGCCCTTTAATTCTACTGTCAACAAAAGCCAGAAAAAAAAGGAGGACATTAGTCCCCCTTCTGTCGGTTATTTCTTCAAGAAAGCCAGCATTGCAGCGTCGACTTCCTTATTTTCGTGGAGCTTCGAGTGTTGACCATCCGCCCCTGTAATCAGCTTCTCTTGGTAGGTTGATGGCGATTGGACGAAGTACTTCAATGACTTCGACGAGTTATTATAAACGGTCGTATCGTTCTGGCCACTCCCCTGTGAATTACCATAAATGTTCAAGACCTGCACTGCGTGATCTTGGTAATAGTCCTTTAATGGTAAGAGTCGCTTGTAATAGGCCGTTTGGACACTAGGCAAACCTGAATCGTAAACCGTTGCCTTTGAATCCGGTTCCGTCAACATCAAGCCGTTATAGGTACCAGCTAAATCAATTTGCTTCTTAACAACTGGCAAAGAAGCACTGTCCGCCTTGGCCGTGTTCATTAGATAGTAAGCAATGGCCATATTTCCCATCGAGTGACCAACCAGGTTGACATTGTCGACCCCCTCTTTTTTCAGATTGGTCATAATGGTCTTCACCCAATCCGAGGTCTTTTCAAAGTCCTGGTTTTTATTATCGTCGAACTGTACCAAAACCAATGGGTTCTTATCAGACTTTTGAATGGCACGGCCCATTGAGACTTTTCCGTCATCTGATACGGTGACATCAATTCGACGGTTCGAATACCCTTCGTCAACCAGATACTGCGCCATCGACTTCTCGGCGTTACGAGAGGAGCCATAGCCATGGAAAAAGACCGTCGCCGTCTTACCCGAAACATCGGTTTTTTCGATATTCGTACTTTGCCGATGAGCTGCTAAAGTCTGGAAAGTAGCATAACCCACCAATATCAGCAAAACCACAATCACAATTGTCATCAGATGGCTGTGTCTTTTCATTTCTGTCCTCCACTTATCTTCTATCTATTATACATGTTTTCCTTCGACGGCATTTTAAGTGGAGCAGACCCGATACTTTTTACGCTAAATTGCCCGCCTTAAATAAAAGGAGCACCTACAAAATTAGACAAAAAAGACGATATTATTCCTCACTATCCTTTTCTTTGACAGAGACGCTTTGCTTCTTTTCACCAGATTTTGAGATAAACAAGGTCAAATAACTTAGAAAAAGGCGCAAATTTAAAAGAATTTTCGCCTTCAATAATTTGCACTTTGAACCGTGCCCGCCGTTTTTTAATTTAATAAAGTCAAAAGCCCCTCTCTCAGTCTTTCTATGAAAGCGTAAAAATCGACCGTTTATTTGACATAAAAGCAATTATTCTAATTTGTGTAAGCGCTTTCATTATTATTTTCTTCGTGCTAACCTACCGGTACAGACATGGAGGAAAAAATTATGCTACTTGAAAACATTGAAACGGACGTTCAAATTATGATTCGCCTGTTTCAACCGGACGGTGGGTATATTCCCAATAAAAGCCCAACGGAAAAATAGGAAATAGAATATGAAAGCTTTATCATCCCAGATGATATTAGGGAACCTATGCCAGCGTTAACATCAGCTTTTTTCGGTAATTAGCATGGGCAAAAATGACGTCTTCGTCTCGCTTCCCTAATGAATCGTTAACAGGAGAGACCAATGGAAAAAGAACATTCGATTACTCGAAAAGCTCGACCTCGTTTAACACAAAAGCAAATCTTCATGATGACCTTCGGTTACTTCGGTACGCAAATTGCCTTCGCCATGCAAACCGGTACAATGGGTCGTATCTTTCAAACAATTGGCGCAGACCCTAACAAGCTCGGCTTCTTCTTCATCCTGCCACCCCTTGCCGGTCTGGTTGTTCAACCCTTAGTCGGTTACTTTTCAGACCGCACTTGGCATCACCGCTGGGGACGGAGAATGCCCTACCTGATTGCAGGTACAGTTGTTTCCATGTTAGTCATGCTGCTATTACCCAATGCTGGATCACTAGGATTTGGTTATGGATCATTTGCCGCTTTGACATTTGGAGCCGTCGCTGTCCTCTTCATGGACTTAGCCTGTAATGTTTCCCAGCAACCCTTTAAAATGATTATTCCGGACATGGCCAACGAGGAGCAATCGCAAACCCTCTGGTCCATGCAAAACGTCTGGGGCTCACTTGGTTCCCTAACTGCTTTTGGCGCTCCAATTCTATTGACAGCGCTTGGCATTTCAAACACAGCCAAACAGGGTGAAGTACCCCTTTCAGTACGAGTGTCCTTTTATGTAGCAGCCGCTATTTTAGGTCTCTCAACCATTTTTACCATCCGCAATGTGAAGGAATACAGCCCAGAAGAAATGCGGAGCTTCCAAGATGCCGAAGTCACGTCTTCATCCGATAAAGCATCCCTCTGGGAAATCTTAAAAAGCGCTCCCAAGACTTTTTGGCGCTTAGGCCTCTCAGCCTTCTTCGTTTGGGTGGCCATCCCCTACATGTGGACTTACTCAACGGGTGCCTTAGCAGAGAACATTTGGCATACTACGGACCCAACAAGTGCTGCCTTCCAGGCTGCCGGTAATTGGTTCGGCCTCTTGCAGGCAGTCTACTGTGCGGTCGCTATCCTTGTCGGCCTATTCTTTACCAAGCTGACAAAGCACACGCGTCGAATTGCCTATACCATTTCCCTATTCTTAGGTGCCCTTGGCTTCCTATTCATTGCTTTCGGACACAGCAAGGCGCTATCAATCGTTGCCTTCGTCTTGTTCGGTATCGCCTGGATTGCCATCATCACTGTGCCTTTCACCATCTTAACGAACTCCTTAAATGGTGAACACGACGGCGCGCTCCTTGGCCTCTACAACTGTTTCATCTGTATTCCTCAGATTGTCGCATCTTCCATTTCATTCATGATTCTACCTGCACTTGGTGGATCGATGGCGAAGATGTTTTACATCTGTGCCAGCTGCTTCCTAATCGGAGGATTATCCATTTGGCTGGTGAAGGACGAGAAGTAGACGCATCAAATAAACTTCGTTATAATGGCATTCAATTGTTTTTATGACCTAACCCAAAACATTACCTTAATATGGAGGATTTATCATGACAACGAATCAAACTAAGTGGTGGCAAAAGGCCGTCGTCTATCAAATTTACCCCCGTTCATTTCAAGATTCCAACAACGATGGAATTGGTGATTTGAAGGGAATTGAATCACGACTCGACTACGTTAAGAAATTAGGAGCCGACGTCATCTGGTTGAACCCAGTCTATGACTCACCAAACGAAGATAACGGTTATGACATCTCAGACTACGATGCCATTAACCCAGAATTCGGTACCATGGAAGAATTCGATTCATTGCTTTCAGAAGCCCATGACCGTGGCATCAAGATTGTCATGGACTTGGTCGTTAACCACTCGTCATCACAGCACAAGTGGTTTATCGAGTCGAAGTCCTCAAAAGATTCTGACAAGCGCGACTTTTACATCTGGCGTGACCCTGTCGATGGCCATGAACCAAACAACTGGGGCTCATTCTTCTCAGGTTCAACTTGGAAGTATGATGAGAATACCGGTCAGTACTACCTCCACCTCTTTGCCGAAGGGCAACCAGACTTGAACTGGGAAAATGACAAAGTCCGTCAAACGGTCTTTGACATGATGAACCGCTGGGTGGATAAGGGAATCGATGGCTTCCGAATGGATGTTATCTCCCTTCTTTCAAAACCAGAAGGTCTTCCTGATGGTCCTGTTGCCGAGGGTGCAGAATACGCTAGCTCAAACGACATGGTTGCCAACGGTCCTAAGATTCACGACTACATTCAAGAAATGCGTCAAAAGGTTTTGAATAACGCGGACATCATGACAGTTGGTGAAGCATCGAACGTTAATATTAAAAATGCGAAGCGTTACGCAGCCGCCGATGGTTCCGAGTTAAACATGGTCTTCCAGTTCGAACACATGGACTTGGATCAAAACCCTAATCCTAATCTCGGTAAATGGGACAACGCCCCTCTTTACCTCCCTAAGTTAAAGGAAAACTTGACCAAGTGGCAAACCGAGCTAGCTGGTGTTGCATGGAACTCTCTTTACTGGGAAAACCACGATCAACCACGTTCTGTCTCCCGCTTTGGTTCAGACGCACCTGAATTCCGTGTGAAGTCCGCTAAGATGTTAGCAACCCTCTTGCACTTTATGCAAGGAACGCCGTACATCTACCAGGGACAAGAAATTGGAATGACCAATGCCAACAACTTGGCCTGGGAAGACTTTAACGACATCGAAATCAAGAACGCCCGTAAGTACCTGGTGGAACGCGATGGCTTGATTGATGCTGATACCCTCCTCGACTATGTTCACTATAAGGGTCGTGACAATGCACGTACCCCAATGCAATGGACGGATGGTGAAAACGCCGGCTTTACCGAAGGCACTCCTTGGTTGAAGCTCAATGATAACTTCGACAAAATTAACGTTGATCAAGCATTGAATGATGAAAACTCAATCTTCTACCACTACCAACAACTCATCAAGTTCCGTCACGACTTGGATATCGTCACGACTGGCCGCTATGAATTACTCGACCCTGAAGACGAACAAGTTTATGCCTACAAGCGTGTTGGTGAAGGCGAAGAGTTACTTATCATTAACTCATTTGCTGAAGAAACACTTGAACGTGACTACCAAGTGCCAGCAAACGCTGAACTCCTAATCTCAAACTACGAGGATGACATGGGCACAGAATTACGTCCATACGAATCCAAGGTTTACCGTATTCAAAAGTAAACAAATAAAAACCGCTGAGTCTTCATTGACCCAACGGTTTTTTTATTGATTTAAAAATGAACGAATTAAAGATCACCATTGATGAAATGGTTTCGTCCCATTCCAAATGACCAGTCTTCGGCATGGTTTGTTGCAAAAGTAATGATAACATCTTCAGGACGGACGCCCGCCTTTTCAGAAAGTGCAGCCACTAGTTGCTTCGTGAAAGCCTTCTTAGCTGGCATTGGGCGTGGTGTTGACAAAACAGTGAAGAACAAGGCCTTCTTTGTCCGGTCATAACCCAAACCAACGTCTTGCAAGCATAGTTCGTAGTCTTCGTGCTGTGTCACGATTTGGAAACGGTCACGGTCAGGCAATGACAATGTTTCCTTCGCAACATCAAAAGATACTTGCATCAAGTTTTTAATTTCGTCTGGTGAGTATTGACCCTTCACCATATCGATTTTCATAAGTGGCATAATTCGGCTCCTTTTGTTTCATACAATACATCTACCTTAGCACAAACAGAGCACAATCGTATTATAAAATTTCAATTTTAATCCTTATGATTAAGACTTTTTGATGTTTGCGTACTTTGAAAGTTTCCCATCGCTTAAATTAGCCAATTGATCCATCAAAGCGTTCTTAAAAGTCGCGGGTCCTTCAACCGCTTGATTCTGAACCGCCATATCAGCGGCCACCGGCAAGATGCTAGCAGCCTGTACGACTTTCTCCAAAGTCGTCCCCTGTGCCAGGCCAAGGGCCAAGATACCATCCAAGGCATCCCCCATCCCAACGTTGACCGCTAGGTACGGATGACCATTGTCAATTTCATAGACGGTTTCGCCATCTGTTACCACGTCCTTAGCACCTGAAATCACCAGAATGGCGCCAGAGACTTTGGCATAGGCCTTCGCCGTTTCAACCGCGTTAGCCGCACTGGTGGAGTCAATGCCAAGGGCAGAAGCTTCGCCGGAAAGTAAGGCTGCAATTTCGCTCAAGTTCCCTCGAATGACCGTGGGCTGGACTTTTTCGACTAAGGTTAAGGCTTGCTGGCGACGAAGGTCCGAAGCGCCAGCCCCAACCGGATCAAAGACAACGGGCTTGCCCAACTTCTTCGCCGTTTGGCCAAGGTGAATTAGGCGGTCATGGCCAGCAGCAGTGATTGTTCCCATATTAATGACAACGGCAGAAGCCAGTGAAACCAAGGCGTCGTCATCACGTGCGTCATCCCCAACCAGCGGAGATCCCCCCAGGTAAGAAATGACATCCGCTACCAACTGTTCGGTCACATGGTTGCCATTCATCATCACCATCGCCGGCTGAGTGTGCATGACTTCTAAAATATCGTTATTCTTCATTTTCCTTAATGTCCTTTCCAGTAAATTCAGCGACTGTTTCCACCAAATTTCGACTCTTCGTAAAGGCCGAAATGGCTGCTAGTCCATCGGCCCCGGCCGCTCGAATGGCTTTGGCATTGCTCTCGCCTACACCACCAATTGCCACAACTGGCAGGTCACTGGCTTGCTTGACAGCTGCTAAGCCCTTTAGTCCGATTGGTGCCTTGGCATCCTTCTTCGTTGTCGTGGCAAATACCGGTCCAACACCGATGTAGGATAGGTACTGCTGAACCTTCTGACTTTCTTGTTCTTCAGCTAAGTTTAATACCGAAAGGCCGATTAATAGCTGAGGGGCCCGTTGGGCAATCTCGGCCACATCACTATCCGACTGACCAACGTGAACACCATCGGCATTCAATGCAATGGCTAGGTCCACATCGTCATCGATGAAGAAGAGCACGTCGTAGGCCCAACAGATGTCACGCAATTGCTTACCAATTCGTAACCGTTCGTCAAAAGTCTTCTCTGCCCCACCCTTTTCACGGTATTGGACTAGGGTAATGCCAGCTGCGCAGGCATCGCGAACAATATCGACTAGCGCCTGCTCGGATTCCCCCACATTGGCAAGCCCGACAACAAACTGGCAGGCCCAGGCGTCTTTTGGCAATTGCTTTCGAAAGACGTTTGGGTCCGTCCATAAGCCATGGTTCAAAGGTCCGTGACCATGGCCGATATAGAGGGGATGGCCAATGATCTGGTTCATGTAACGGTGCCCCATTAAGATGGCCTTTTTAAGAGACATCCCCTTCGCCAGTTGAGAAGTAATAGCTGCCGAGAGCGTGTCGCCAGTTCCATGCTTGCGCTTTCCCGGGACTTTGATTCCTTCCAGAACAAAGTGCTCGTCTCCTAAGGCGATGTAATCTAAGACCGCTGTATCCGACAGGTGGCCGCCCTTCACCATGACGTTTTGAACACCTAGCGCCTGAATCTTAACGGCCGCCTGCTTCATGTCTTCCAAGTTTCGAATCGCCATACCAGCCAGTAATTCGGCTTCGGGGATGTTTGGCGTAATCAATTCAGCTAAGGGTAGTAGCTCACTCTTCAAAGCCTGCACACCAGCTTCATCTAAGAGGGCAGCGCCCCCTTTTGCCACCATGACTGGATCAAGAATAAGGTGCTGAATCTGGTACTCCCGAATATTTCTCGCCACCGCCTTCACTCGCTCCGCATCAAAGAGCGCCCCCGTTTTTGCCGCCCGCACATCAAAGTCGGCCATGACCGCCGCGAACTGCCCATCAATCATGTCCACCGAAGCAGGCTGGGCTGCGTCCACACCCAAGGTGTTTTGGGCCGTTAGTCCGACGACAACTGTCGTCGAAAAGACTTGATGGGCCTCCATGGTTTTCATGTCGGCTTGCAGACCTGCCCCGCCACCGGAATCAGATCCAGCGATGGTCAAGGCTGTCGGGTACTGCCGGTCAGCATCCGAAAAATCAACCGCCGTCAATAACTCAATTGATTCCGATTCATCCAAAGTTTTCTCACCTCTTCTTACCATCTTGGACCTCCATTGCCTGAGCAAAGAAATCGTTTTCAAACTGCACGGATTGGTAGAAGGCGGTGAGTCCTTGTTGGCGAACATCTTCTGAGACTTTTTCAGCTTCTTTGTCTAGCGCTGCTAATAAGTCACGGGTGACCTGGCCATCCGTTCCTTTGTAGAAGTCAAACCACTCGAAGAATGGGTTACCTGGCTTCATCTTGCCATCTTCAATCAAGCGCTCCGCTAAGTAACCATACACGTAAGGGCAGCCGGCTAATGCGGAAAGGGATACAAAATTCCCCTTCTTGTCTGATTCATCCAAGTGGTTTAAGTAGCCGGTCGTGGCTGGCAACCAGTCCTTTACCACCTGCACCTGATTGATATCCGTGACTTCCTTAGCCAAAATGTCCATCATCTGGTGTGGCTCCGTGTCCTGGTCCCCCTGGAACTGCAAAAGAGTCTCCGTTTCAATCTTGTAGGACTTCAAAACCTTCGTAAACATTGGCAAAAAATGATCTAAATAGATGTTGTCCTGATAAATGTAATTCAAGAGCGGTTCAGCTAAAATCTCTCCCCGCTCACAAGCTTTGATGAAGTCGTTCTCGTAGAAACTTGGCAAAGCCTCCTTCATTACTCCCTCAATCTGCTTCACATATGTTCCCATGACATCCTCCTATGGCACCTTGGCCAGAAATTTTTGACAATAAAAAAGTCCCTGGCTAAAAGCCAAGGACGTCATGAACGTTAAAAAAGACAGTATCCTGCCAAATCGTTCCCTGCGTCCGTACTAA
Organism: Fructobacillus durionis; assembly: GCF_900112405.1. Lineage (GTDB taxonomy): Bacteria > Bacillota > Bacilli > Lactobacillales > Lactobacillaceae > Fructobacillus > Fructobacillus durionis. The sequence goes on from NZ_FOLI01000001.1 coordinate 476,099, forward strand.
CGGCTTCAGGTTCAATGGGTATAATCTCAGCACAAAGGCACCCCAAGATTTCTATTGTCGAAAAGAGTATAGCATAGCCCCTGTAAAAAGCACAAGCAGCAAATTTTCTATAAATTTCTCTTGTCAGAATCGAAAAAATAGTTAAAATAATAAGTATACTTATTATTTTAAAAGGATGATTCTCATGGCATCGAATGAAGAATTACAAGCTTTCCAAAACTCAACTTCACAAACCTTTTTCGCCCTTTATACGGACTGGTTCCGCCAAATGAAGAGCCAGCTCCGTCGTATCGGCCTGACCCACCCTCAGGTTCAGGTTCTTGCTGCCTTGCAAGAACTGAATCTAAAAGAAGATGAGGTCACTCAGGTCATGGTTGCCAAAAAAGCAGACATTGACCCCATGACGGCTTCCGCCATCATTACCAAATTAGCCCGTGCTGACTACCTCGATCGCTTTCCTGGTAAGAAGAAGGCGCGAACAAAGGCCCTTCGGATTAACGCCAATGGTCAGGCCCACTTAGATGAAGCCCTAGCCATCCTGTCCGACTTTGAAAAGGACTACTGGAAGGATCAAAATCCAAACCGTCAAGCCCTTATCGAAGCAGCTAAAAAATCACTCTAATTAACAAGAAAACCGCCGGAATATCTCCGACGGTTTTTATTTGTCATTATTTGTTAACTGAGGCTTCCAAAGCACGAACCTTACGTTCTTGGAAAACCAAAGCAATTAACAAGATGATTGCACAAGCAGAAGCGAAGTAAATCACGTTTGAGGCCATTGACCATCCGTACTTACGAACCAATGAACCAATCAAAGCAGTCGCAATTGTTTCACCAAAAATATACTGGAAAAATCCCATGAATCCGGCTGACAATCCTACTGCATAGTGAGGAACCGCTTCGTTAATCATCAAGCCCACCAATGTGATTGGTGTATAAATCAACGTTCCCATCAAAAATAAAACAACAACAAGAACGGCTTGATTAGCAGTCGTGAAGTAAAGAACCAAGCAGCCCAACAATCCCAAAGCTGAAATTAAGCAGATCATGGCGCGACGTCCATCAAAAAAGTCAGAAAGCGCACCTAAGGCAATCACACCTGGTACAGCTGAAACTTCAAAGATTCCAACAAACCATTTTGCCCAAGTAACTGAGAAACCCTTTGTTGGTAAGTAAGAAGGAATCCATGACATGACACCGTAACGAATAATATAGAAGGACATTGATGCCAAAGTCACCATCCAAACAACCTTATTCAACAAAATACTGTTGAGGAAAGTCTGCAAGAATGGCACGTTTGTCGTATCCGCCGTCGTTTTCTCACCCTTGGCGTCAACTTCCACGTAACCAGAGAAAGTTCCGATATCTGGAAGGCCAACACTTTCAGGCTTGTCCGTGTTAATCAAAAGCATCAATGTTGCCAAGATAGCTGAAATAACGGATGCCGTCACAAAGACGGCTGTCAATGAACCAGAAAATAGGAAAGTCGCCATTTCAATTGACAAGACACAGCAGAAGGCTCCTGCGTTGTGTGCAGATGACCAAATTGAATAGGCAGTTCCACGATTCTTCTTTGAGAACCAAATGGAAATTTGACGCTGACATGCTGGTGCACCCATGGCCTGCGTAATGGCAATCAAAGTCATCAATACCAAAATCACTGGGAATGACTTGGTAAACCCAATGATTAAGTTGAAGAAAGCCGATAGATACAAACCGGTTGCTAAGAACCAGCGGGCATTCAAACGATCAACTAGGGCACCCATGAAAATCTTAGAGATTCCATAACCAACACCAAAAGTTGATAAGATCAATCCAATTTGACCAATGTCAAATCCATAGTGGTCCATAATGGATACTTGTTCCGTGGTAAAGACCAAACGAATAATGTAGTAACCAATGTACGAAAAGGAAGTTGCTAAAAGCACTCCCAGCTGACGACGCTTATATTCAGACTTAACCTGATCTTGCGACAACGTACGGTCAGCTTTCTTATTGTTAAAAGAAAACATCTCTCATCCTCACTCTAATACTCTCTCTAAAACGACGGTTGTATAAATGTAAAGGCTTACACAACAGATAATATTTTAAATAAGAGAAAAGGTACTGTCAACCTTCTTTTTCGGCTTTTTTAAAGCTTGTAAGCCTTTTCATTTTATATTTTTAAAGTCAATACCCCTTTAAATTTTCTAGTTAATTTAAAAACAAAAATAAATATACCAAGAAATAAAAAAAGAAGTTTTAGCTATATTCTAAAACCCCTTTTAACTATTTAATTATTAACGGCCCTTTCCATTTCCCGTAATTGCTTTTCTTTAAAAACCAATGCAATCAACAGTGCAATTGCCAGAACAGCTGCCAAATAAATTACGTTTGACCCCATCTGCCAGCCGTAAGTCTTAACCAAGATACCAATCAGAGCGGTCGCAATCGTTTCACCAAAGATATACTGGAAGAAGCCCATAAAGCCGGTTGAAAGGCCCAAGGCGTAATTTGGCACTGCTTCGTTGACCATTAATCCAACCAAGGAGAGTGGCGTGTAAATGAGAGTTCCCAATAAGAAGAGTACAACAATTAAAGCCAGGTGGTTATCCGTCGTGAAGTACACCACCAAACAGCCGAGCATCCCTAGCGCTGATACCAAGCAGATTAATGCTCGGCGTCCATTTAGTAAGTCTGATAAGGCGCCTAATGCAATGACACCTGGAACCGCTGATAGTTCAAAGATACCAACAAACCACTTCGCCCAAGTGACCGAAAAGCCCTTCGTTGGCAAGTAAGATGGAATCCAGGAGAGAATACCGTAGCGCACGATGTAAATCGACATGGAAGTCAGCGTAACCAACCAAACCACCCGATTCAATAAAATACTGTGCAAGAAGATTTGGCCAAAGGACTTATCCGTTGTCTTTTCAGTCCGTGCTTCACCCTTCCCGTCCACTTCGACATAGCCAGAATGAGTGGCAATGTCTGGCAATCCGACGCTTTCCGGTGTATCCGTGTTAATCAAAAGCATGAGTGTGGCAATCAAAGCTGAGAAAGCGGATGCCACCACAAAGACCATCGTCAGTGAACCAGAGAATAGGAAGATGGCTAACTGAATCGACGCCACACAGAGAAAGGCGCCCGCATTGTGGGCCGATGCCCAAATGGAAAAGATGGAACCGCGATGCTTCTTAGAAAACCAGAGGGAAATCTGTCGCTGGCAGGCCGGTGCCCCCATTGACTGTGTAACTGCAATTAAGAGCATCAGTCCTAAAATTACATAAAAGTTCTGTGTGAACCCAATCAACAAGTTAAAAAAGGCTGAAAGATACAAACCAATTGCCAAGAACCAGCGGGCGTTTAGTCGATCAACTAAGGCCCCCATAAAGATCTTCGCAATTCCGTACCCTACTCCAAAAGTTGACAGAATCAACCCGATTTGTCCGATATCAAAGCCGTAAGCCTTCATGATATGAACCTGCTCGGTCGTAAACACTAAGCGAATAATGTAGTAACCGATGTATGAAAATGACGTTGCTAGCAAAACACCAGCTTGTCGACGCTTGTAGGCTGCATTAATGCCAGCCTTTGAAACTCCTCGATAAAGCTTCTTTCCTTCAAACATAATCTCGTCCTCGTTTCAAGATGTGGAATGAGGCTTGGGCTGGTCGATTCGATGCTGACCGGCTTCTAGCCCCGGGATTAGTCAGAATGCATTCTTTTCATGACTTTAATTAAATTTTATATAGATATTTTTAAACTGTCAAAGACTAATTTTAAAAATATCGATTAAAAACATTTTAATGAAAGCGTGAACATTTATCAAAAAGCACCACAACTTCAATTCTTTAAAAATGAATCTCCTAAATATCGCGTCCTATCCCACTTAATTTTTTAAATACATAAAAGGAGCCATTCGAAATATTTCGAACAGCTCCTTCAAAAAATAATTGAGATATAATTACTATTTGCTATAAAAAGTCTTGTATTCTTGGTAGACTTTTTCCACTTCCGAAAGCTTTAGATAGCGTGCGCTAATGTCTGAAGAGAAATTATCAGAACGAACAGTAACCACTAAGTGGGCGCGCTTGTTTGAATGGGCCAACCAAATAGACTGTTGGACTGACATTGCCTGGATTTTATCCATGGGAATGTAGAAGGTTTCCTTAGTAGAGAAGCGGGCGTCTTGAACAACTAGAATGCCTTCATCAGCATAGAGTTGAACCGCCGTACAAATCCCCTTGTACCAGCCGTTTGCAGCCACCAAAACCGTTAGCAAGGCCGCTAGTGTAATCGCCCACCAAAGATGCACAAAGTAAAGAATCCAACCGGCGAAGATCCAAAGAAGGAAAATGCCGTTACGAGCCATGGTCAATGACTGGTAGTAACCGGCTGAACCAGACAAATCATCTTCTTCCGGTACGATTTTTGGCAGCCAGTCATGCACCAGCTTAGTCGCTTCCTTTGCCTTGACCATGGGCATTAGGGTCGGCTGACTCTTTGTCACATCGTCATCCCCATTCCGATCCGTAATGATTAACATACGTACGGATGCATAGCCAAGCAAACGCCGAATCCAAGACTGATTGACCTGCACACTTTGGATTCGTGATTCAGCTAGGGAAAGTGAACGTCTTTCAAAAAGGCCACGTTGAATCAGCAACTGCTGCTTTTCTTGCTTCACTGAAAAGCCGTAGTAGACAATCACTGTCTTCACAATGTTGAAAACAAAAAGCACAATGATGAATAAGAAAAGCAGCGCCGATGCCATGACTAGACCGTGGGCAGTGGCTTCCGAAAAGACAGTCTGATAAATCTTACCGTCATGGTCAAAGTGAGAAGAAATCCCCCAGAGCACAAAGAATTGTGCGACTAGTTCTGGGGCCGTCATCGCGTACAAGAGCAAAGCGGGTAACTGAACAATATAATCTTCCCGGCTCGATGACTCACTGGCAGCTGACCTTGTTAATTGTTCAGCTAGAGGCTTTTCAGCCTCCTGCAAGGCATTAAAATCTGCCTGCTTTGAGGCCAAACCCTTGTCGACCACCGCCAATAACTCAGCTAAGGGCTCTGACTGGTTCGCTTGCTTTTCCTTTAGCACCCAAGTTACCCAGCTTGGCACGATGGGTAATTGAATTTGATTCTCCTTCTCCCCACCATGACCGGCTGAATCAACGGAAATCTTTTCCAATTGAAAGGGCTTTAAAAAGAACCACTGCGACTCGTGAATGTTTTGAATTTTTTGATAAGGTAAATGCCGGACCTTACGGTTAATAATGCCGCTTGAAAAGACCAATTCACTTTCCGTTAACTGGTAGGTCGACATCGCGTAGTCAATGATTTCATAACCCAGCCACAGGATAAAGGCCAGTGCCCACTGCCAGGGCTTCAAATGGAAAAAGACAATCAGCGAAATAAGGGACACAACCAGGGCCTTCCCATCCAAAATAATATGCTCAATCAGGGCAAATGGATGAAAGTGCTTAGGCTTCATGGCGAGCCTCCTTGGCTAGGCGCATTACCTGGTCCTTAAAAGCAATCGCTTCGTCATGGGTGAGCGCTTCCACTTCGTAATGGGAACCACCAGTTACCAGCACGACTTTTTGCAAATGAAAAAGCTGTAATAATGGTCCCTGATCAAGGTCCACGTTTTGGATTCGATCAATCGGAATGGCCGTTAAACGTCGGAAAAAGAAGCCCTTCTTAATCTCAATATCTGTTTCATTCACACGGTAACGGTAAATGGCGTAACGGTAATGAACGAGACCAAAACCACACAAAGTCAAAATCGCAATGGCAGCGTACAAAAGAACCAATACCCAACTTGGCAAAGTCCAGTCCGTCCACTCTGGCAAAAATACTTGTAAGCCAATAACGACGGCTAAACCAACCGCCGTCCCAATCGCTTCGACAATATACCAAATCGTCTTAATTTCTTTCGGTAATGCTTTCATCTTCTCTCCCAAATAAAAAGTCAGAACAGGTAGCTGCTTGTTCTGGCTTTTTAAGTATTTATTGTATTAAATCGTCCAAATTGTATAAGTAAACGTATAAGATAATTACTTATTTGCGGACAAAATAGCTTGATGTACCGCATGGCGGAAACCATTCTCTTCAAGGGCCAGTACACCCTTAATCGTGGTCCCACCAGGGGAAGTAATCTGCCCCTTTAAGTCAGAAAATGACAAGTCGGACTGCTGTGCCAGACTAGCTGTCCCACGTACAACGGAAGCAATAATATCGAATGCGACCGTTCGGTCCATCCCCTTCGAAACGGCGGCATCTTCCATGGCATCCATCAAAACATCAATGAAGGCTGGTGAACAACCACCAACGACACCAGCGATTCCGATTTGGTCAGGCTTTACTTCGACAACATCGCCAAGGGCAGCCAACAAGGCATGCACACTTTGCTTTTCTTCATCGCTAGCCTGAGCAGACTGGGCCAAGGCGATGGTTCCCGCATTCACAGCAACCGGAATGTTTGGAATAAAGGTAAAGACCGTGTTACCTGAGGCAACGGCAGCCAAATCGTCACTGGCAACACCTGCTGCGGCTGACAAAACCACGGTTTTCTTTGAGAGACCCGCTTCCACCAAGCCCTGCAAAACAGAAACCGTCACCTTAGCAGGAACGGTGAGCATCAAGATATCAAAGTCCTGACCAGCAAAGGTCGCCTTATCAGACATCCCTGAGATGCCCAATTCGTCCGCCTTCTTAGCATTTGATGAAAGGGCAATCACTTGCAAATCATTCAATTCATCTTGCTTTACCATGCCTTTAACAAGGGCTGAACCCATGTGACCTAATCCAACAATTCCGACTTTCATGTGCGACCTCCAAGAAGTTTTCTTCCTTGTATTTTAACAGAAAAAGACGGTCAGTCCTAAATAAAAATAGCCTTCCCGGTAGCGGGAAAACTATTATCTAAAATACAATTGAATTAACGCAAGCGAGCTTGGTATTCTTTTGTTTTCTCTTCATAACCGGGCTTACCCAAGAGAGCGAACATTGCTGTCTTATAGGCTTCCACACCAGGTTGATTGAATGGGTTAACGGCGAAGAGATAACCAGAGATGGCAACGGCCTTTTCAAAGAAGTAGATCAAGTAACCCAAGGTGTATTCATCCTGCTTTGGCAAGTGAATGGCCATGTTTGGCACACCACCATCAACGTGGGCTAGGACAACTCCTTGGAAGGCCTTGGTGTTAATCTCATCGATTGTCTTACCTTCTAAGTATCCTAAGCCATCGTTGTTATCGCTTAGCTTTGGCAAGTCCATGTCAACCATTGGGCTATCAAGCTTCACGACCGTTTCAAAGAGGTCACGACGTCCTTCTTGAATATACTGACCAAGTGAGTGCAAGTCTGTTGAATAGTTAGCAGAAGATGGGAAGATGCCCTTTTGGTTCTTACCCTCTGACTCACCCATGAGCTGCTTCCACCACTCTGCTAAGTACTGCATACTTGGCTCCCAGTTTGCGAGGATTTCGCTCGTGTAGCCCTTATCGTAAAGGATACGTCGGATAGCAGCATAACGATAAGCCGCGTTCTTCTTCATATCCGCTTCAGTAAAATCGCCTTGACTAGCCTTGGCACCTTCCATCAAAGCATCAACATTGGCCCCTGCTGCCGTCAAAGGCAAAAGTCCAACCGGCGTCAACACTGAGAAACGACCGCCGACACCGTCAGGAATCACAAAGCTCTCATAGCCAGCCTTCTGGGCTTCATCATGCAAAGCACCCTTTTTACCATCAGTCGTCGCATAGATTCGCTTTGCTGCTTCTTCCTTACCGTACTTCTTTTCAAGGAGTTCCTTGAAGACACGGAAGGCGATGGCTGGTTCCGTCGTCGTTCCAGACTTTGAAATAACATTAATGGAGAAGTCCTGGTCGCCAATTGTCCGAATCAAATCATTAATATAGGCTGACGAAATGGAGTTTCCAGCAAAGTAGACTTTCACACCGGACCGTTGCTGGTTGGCCAATTCGTTATTAAAGACGGGGTTCAAGAAGTCGATGGCCATCTTAGCCCCAAGGTAAGAACCACCAATTCCAATCACAATCAGAACATCAGAGTCTGATTGAATCTTCTCAGCAGCTTGCTTAATGTGTGTCAATTCATTTTGGTGGACATCGGCTGGCAGTGTTAACCAGTCGGTAAACTCAAATCCCGCACCAGAACGGTCTTTTAGCTGTTGATCAGCTACCGTCACTAGTGGTTGAATTTCATCTAATTCATTTTCAGATACAAACTTATTTACGTTCTCACTATCAAATGTAATGTATGCCATTTTACTTCCTTTAATTATTCGAACTTCATGCGATTCACGTACTATTGATTACTACTTATCGATCGATGGCAAAGGCATGACCTTCACCTGCAATCAAGACCTTTCGGGCTAACTCAAAGTCCCCAACGGTGGCTGAACCGTTATTTTCAGCTTCAGGCATCGTTAAGTACTCATCCAAAGGAGGAATGTCAACGTATCCATTTAGTTCTTGGTCGAAGTGCTTCCGAATCATATCTAAGAACTTTGGTGAAAGTACCCCACCACCGAATACAATTTTGTTCGGACGGACAGTCAATGTCGTTTGCACGGCTGCCTGCGCCAAGTAGTAAGCCATGATATCCCAACTTGGATCATCAAGTGGCACATTCTTTCCATTCTTTCCGGTACGAGCTTCAAAAGTCGGACCAGAGGCCAAACCTTCAAGACAGTCCCCGTGATGTGGGCATAGACCGCCAAAGGCCAAGTCATCAGGATGACGCTTGACTTTTACGTGTCCCATTTCTTGCAGACCTAAGGCACCAATAAAGTGGCCGTCAATTACAATCCCGGCACCAATTCCAGTACCAACGGTGTAATAAACAACAGAGTCAATTTTCTCACCCCGCTGCTTGGCCGCTACATACTCACCGTAGGCAGAACCGTTAACATCCGATGTGATAAAGACTGGGACATCGATGGCGTCTTTAATGGTCTTGACCAAGTTAACGTTTCGCCAAGCAATCTTTGGCGTGTTATTTGTAATCACGCCATAATCCGCTTGATCTAAACGAACTTCAACGGGTCCAAAAGCGGCAATACCAATTGCGTCCAATTCCGGAAAGCGCTGAAAGAATTCAACTGTTTCTTTCAGCGTCTGCTCTGGTACCTTTGACGAAAATGTTTCTTGTTCGATAATTTGATACTTTTCATTCCCAACGGCGCAAACAAACTTCGTTCCACCAGCTTCAATACTTCCAAGTAACATAACATTTTCCTCCTATGTCTGTACCGGTAGAATAGCACGATGATAAGAATAATGAAAGCGCTTTCACAAACCGGAATAATTCCCCTTATATCAATAAAAAAGCCCTTATTAGGGTACTAATACAAAGACTTTAAAAAGTATTTTTGACTTTCTTTAATCCGAGGGCGGAGCAGCCTGATAAACGTTCAAAATATTGAAGAGCAAAATTCTTTTTTTATTTTCTTTTTTTCTAAGTTATTTAAGCTTGTTTATTAAGCAGCAGGAACAATACAAAAAAGTCGGTCACAAACCATTTGGTTCGTAACCGACTAAATCATTAATCTTTAATTTTAATTTGTGCAACGATAGCTAGGAAAACAATCCAGATAATTGAAAGGATTGTTGTAAACATCGTTGCCTTGGTGATGAGCATCAGAATAAAGATGAGGCCCAAGAAGATGATGGTCAAGTAATCAGACCATGGTGAGAATGGCAACTTAAACATCTTAGTTCCGCTAACATTCCCCTCCTTAACCTGCTTCTTGTAAACCAGGTGTGTGACCATCAAGGCCATGTAGATGATCAAGAAGGCGGCGGAAGCAGTTGATGAAATCAAGTTAAAGGCATCCGTTGGGAAGAAGTAGTTCACAACAACTGACAAACCAACAATCAAAGTTGAAAGGTTGATAGCGGCACGTGGAATGTGGTTGCGGTCCAAACGACCGAAACGGGACTTAGGTCCAGCCAATGAGTAAAGCATCCGGCCAGTCGTAAAGAAGGCCGAGTTAATGGCGGAAGCAGCGGCCGTCAACACAACGAAGTTGATAATGGCAGCGGCTGATTGAATCCCAATTCCTGAGAAGACCTGCACGAATGGTGACTCACCCGCCTTGTAGTTGGTCCAAGGTTGGATAATCATGATGGCTGACAAGGCACCAATGTAGAAGACCAAGATACGAAAGACGATTGAGTTAATCGCACGTGGAATGGTCTGCAAAGGATCCTTTGTTTCAGCGGCCGTTACCCCGACGAATTCGACTCCCAAGAAGGAGAAGAAGGCCATCTGGAAGGCAGCCAGCAAGGTGTTTCCATGGTTGGCAACCAAACCGTGTGACCAAAGTGTTGAGAACTCCGTTGTTCCCATTGAAGTCTTGACGTGACCCAAGGCCAAAATTAAACCTGTTCCAATCATGGCACAGATGGCGATAATTTTAATCATCGAGAACCAGAATTCTGCTTCCCCAAAAGCCTTCACGGCAATGATATTCACTAGGTACAAAGCCACTAGGAAAGCTAATTCCCAAGGCCAAGTTGGCATATCTGGGAACCAGTAATGCATGTAGGTTCCAATGGCCGTCAGCTCAGTCATGGCAATGACAATCCAGCCAATCCAGTAGGTCCAGCCAAGAACAAAGCCGGCTTTCTTACCAAGGTACTGTGTCATGAAGTCAATAAAGACGGGCTTGGAATCATCTGAAATTAACAATTCTCCCAAGGCACGCATCATCGCAAAGACAAATAGTCCTGTAATAATGTAAACCAATAGGATGGCAGGACCAGCCTTTGAAATAGAGGAACCAGCTCCCAAGAAGAGCCCAGTTCCAATCGTCCCACCAAGGGCAATCATGGCCACGTGACGGTGGGATAGTGTTCGGGCAAAGCCCTGTTTTTCATTCGACATACAAATACTCCTTTGTATTTCCTCTCTAGTAGTTTATACTATGCACATAAACAAGTAAAACTAAACCTTTTCAATTTAAAGTGAATTTTACTCACTTTAGATAATGGACACTTTTGAGGATTAAGTATGAAAACTTTCACCTATCAAATTTTCGCATCGGTTGCTGAGAACGCCTCCTTTAAAAAGGCAGCCAAGGAATTAAATATCACGCCTTCAGCAGTTTCCCACGCCATTGCCAACATGGAAAATGAATTAGGTCTCCCCCTGCTCATTCGTAACCGGTCTGAAATGGTACTTTCCCAAGCTGGCAAGGAACTCTTGCCAATGGTTGAGCGACTCCTCAACGAAGACCGTCAGATCCACGCCCGTGCTGCTAAAATTGCTGGCTTAGAAGGTGGTAGCATCCGTATCGGTGCCTTTTCATCGGTCTGTGTCACCTGGCTACCAACCATTATTCACCGTTTCAAAAAGAAGCACCCCGGTGTTAGCATTAACATCATTCAGGGTTCCTTTAAAGAAATCGATCAAGGTGTTTCCCAGGGACGAATCGACATCGGCTTTTCGACTTTCCCGTCATCTGAGAGGCTGGATTCCGTTAACCTCATCAACGATGAACTGAAGTGTATTACAGCCAATGACTTTGTCCCTAAAAACGGCCAGTCAATTGGCTTAGCCGACCTCAAAAATCAACACTTCATTCTCCAGCGTGCCGACTACGATGCCGATACCAAAGTCGCCCTGGATGAATTAGACGTCCAGCCCCAAGCCATCAACTACTCCATCGATGACCAGTCAATCATCGCCATGGTCGAAGCGGGAATTGGCTGGGGTATCCTTCCCGACCTGGCTTTAACCCGTCTTTCGGGCGAAGTAAAGGCATATCCCTTCCAAACGCCCTACTTCCGTCACCTAACCCTGGTCACCAATCCTTCGGTTGCTGATGATCCGTTAGTACAGGAAATGAAGTCTGAGATTCTTCAGTACATTGCGGAAGAAAAATGAAAGAAAAGTGCCCGAAAGATTCAATCTTTCGAGCACTTTTTTTAATACTGTGATAAATATAGGACGATAAAAGTCGAACACATAATCAGGGCAATCCAGACAAAGCCAAATTTCTGATATGGGTATGACCGATAGCGAGTCCGCACGGCTCCCTCCTGGAAACCGTGTGAAGTCATCGCCATCGCTAACATTTCAGACCAACGAATGGCATGAATCAAGGCCTTAAAATAAAGCGTGGGCTGGTACCAATGAACGGCCTGCCCCCGCATGTACGAAGCGGCTTGAATACTTCTAAAAGTCTGCTTAAAACGCGGAATGAAATTGAGCGCGGCTAGCATCCCATAAATAAAGGTAGCCGATAATTTCAGATTCTCTTCCAATGACTTTAGCAAAACCGATGGGCTCACCGCGTTGGTTAACCAGGCCCCCACAAAGATGAAGAGGCCGACACGTGAGCCCATCATGTAGGCCGTGTGTAACCGCTCTGACAAGTTTCCTACCGAATAAAGGTAGAAGGACCAGAAAGTAGCCAGCGTCGGTAAGAGCGCAATGAAGAAATAGCGCAGGATACGCTGAATTCGAATCCCCTGAAAGAGCAGTAAGCCGATAAAGAAAACATACAAAACAACGTTTAAAGTAAAGGACTGTGTTAAGGCAACCTCCAGTGAAATCAGTAGTGATAAGTACAGTCGCTGACTGGCATTCATTGTACCACCTCCTTCTCTTCAACCAATTGATGCTGTTCTAATTGAAGGTGGCGGTCAATGTAAGGCAGAATTGGCTCAATTTGATGGGACACATAGATAACCGTCAAACCGAGGTCCTTCTGACAGTGATGAATCAAAGCTAAGACCTTTTGCACCGACTGCTCATCTAAACCAGCTAGAGGTTCGTCTAAGAGTAGGACCTTTGGCGCCATGATTAGCATGAGAAGTACCTGCAGTTTCTTCTGCTGACCACCCGAAAGCGTATAAACCGACCGTTTCAATAGATTGCCTAGCCCTAGTTCATGAAGTTGGCAATTAACACGGTCCCTTGTCCAGTAATTTTCTTCATAAGAATTCGCTAGAACCTGCTCAATTTCCTCTGCAACTGTAATGGACAAAAATTGATCCAGCGCTTCTTGAAAGACAAGGCCGACCCGCCGGTAATACTTGGCCGCCTTCCACTTTTTGAGTACTTTACCTTCAAAGTGAATACTCCCCTCGTATTCCTGTAGCTTTGCAAGGGCTTTTAAGAAAGTAGACTTACCAGAACCATTTGGTCCAGTTATCAAGATCACTTCCCCCTCGTGAATAGCCAACTCCTCTTGAAAGATCAGCAAACGGTGGTCGTTACTAATTCTCAGGAATTCGGCTGTAAACAAGGTTTGGCTATCTTTTGGCTTGGAAAGCGGATAATCAATGTCTTGAAGCTCTACCGGCCAATCCTCTTGTGCGACTTTGCTCAGCCGGCCGTTATCAAAGCGGTAAAAGTCGCTCATCTTATCAGCATAACCAGCCCACTCATGGTCAGCAACCATAACCGCGTAGCCCTCTTTCGAGAGCTTATACAGCAGTTCCTGTAAGTCCTTACGCGACTGCTGATCAACCGAAGCAAAGGGCTCGTCTAACAAGATGTAGCGTGCGCCCAGCGCCAATACTTCGGCCAGAGCCACCTTCTGCAACTCCCCACCCGAAAGTGCTTGTAAAGAACGGTTGCGAAAGTCAGACATACCAACCTTCTTTAAGGCCAGTTCAATTCTTCTCTCAATGTCTTTTTCATCAACCTGAATGTTCTCCAAAGCAAAGGCCAACTCTTCTTCCACAGTTGGCATGGCAAACTGCTCCTTTGGATTTTGAAAAAGCAGTGCTAATTCAGCAGCCCGCTCGTTAGCCGGAATCTCTGTCAGCTTTCTCCCGTCTAAGCTAACAGAACCAGAAAGCTTTCCACCATACTGCGGATAAAGTCCCGCTAGTGCTTTTAACAAGGTCGACTTACCTGAACCAGATTCTCCCATAATCAGGGTCAAAGAACCCGGTTGGATTTCTAAGTCGAGATTGGAAAAGATTGATTCCTTCCGGTAGGAAACGCCTAACTGATTTGCAAGTAAGGCCATAATCCCCTGCTCCTATTCTGCTTCGTCAACAGGAGACATAAAGTGTGAACGATCCAAGAGCTTTTCAATCCAGTTAACCAAGACACCACCAAAGAAAAAGATGGATAGGTAACGAACGACAAAGAGTGCAGCCATCATTGGAATTGAGTAGTTCACATAGCCTGAATGGTAGAGGTTCCAGATAAAGGTCACCACTGTTCCAGTCAACGTTGACAACCACAAACCAGTCTTCCAGTTCTTGTAGCCAGTCAATGTAAAGCCAACTTCAGAACCAGCACCTTGAATCAAACCAGAAAGCAAGGTTGCCACTCCCCAGTAACCACCCATAAACATCTCACCGGCTGCACCAATCATTTCAGCTAGCAATGCCGTTCCAGGCTTTTTCAAAATGTAAGCTGCCAAAGGCCCGGCCATCATCCACACACCGATGGTGAACGAGCCAGTAAAGGCCTGCAAGCCGACCGCGGCAAAGGCACCAGTTAATACTTGATATACCGGGTCCATCAAAAAGTAAATGACTGAAAAGATAATTCCAATCATTGCCAATAGGATGGCGTCCCGAAGTGTCCACTTGTTTGTATTTTTCATGCTTTTCCTCCTTTTTTGAAGGGGAACCATTGATTATCGCAATAAAAAACCGTCTGCATTAGACGGAGTCTAACACAAACGGTTGCTAAATAGCTTTATTGTGCGAACTCCCTACGTCGGTATTAACCGGACAGGTTCAATGGGTGTTATCTCAACCAAAAAGGTACCCCAGTTCTTTATGCAATTAAATACGAGTATTATACTAACGGTAAATCCATATTTATGCAAGCTATTTTATATATTTTTTTATAGTGACCGCGCAATAATCAAAATTCCAAAGGCCAATAGGTAGAAGGCAATCATCCAAACCATGACTGACGCTGCTAGCATTGGTGAGAAGAGCATCACGAATCCTAAGAAGACTGACAAGCATCCTAAGAAGGTTGTCCAAAAGGCAACTCCCCCACTCAATGGACGAACAACACGGGCCATGTAAATTTCAAAGATTGAATCCCAAATAAACCAGATGGCAAAGAGAACACCAATCACTGAGATGCCGGCCATGATGTGACCAATAAAGAGAACGGCAATCACAACGTCCAGAATAACGGTGACAATCCACCATCCTGAACTAGCCTTTGCCATCTTTCGATCTGACCAAGCTTCGTAACCAACAATGAAAGCGTGAAGCAAAGCAAGGAATCCAAACAAGTAGGACAAAGAAACCAAAGTTGATAGTGGCCGACTAAAAATTGCAACGGCCATGACAATAAACAAGGCTCCAACAGCAATTGACCACCAATTTCGTTCACCATTATACTCTCGCATTATGTTTCTCCTTTTTTCATTTATTAGCGGTTACCTATAATCACTCTAAGTAATCACTTCTCTACAACTCCTATTGTAAGTCTTCTATCTAACTTTGTTAAGCTAAATTAAAAAAAGAGACCGAAGTCTCTTTTTTTTGTTGATATTACTTTGAAGCCTTTGCAACAGCTGCCATTGCAACAGATGATACATAGTTAATTGGTTGACCAAAGTTTGGCTGGAAGAAGAAGTCAGTCATTGACAATTGGTCAATGGTCATCTTATTTTCGATAGCCAATGAAACCAAGTTAGCAGCCTGTGAAATGTCATGCTTTGACATGAAGGCACCACCGACGATACGGCCAGTTCCCTTTTCCCAAGTCAAAGATGCTTGCACTTCAGTTGTGCTCAACATGAAGTCAGGACGGTAGTCTTCTGAAATCGTTACGGATTCTGCATCAACACCCTTCATTGCTGCTGATTCCTTAGTCAAACCAGTTGCAGCATAAGCCAAGTCGTACAATTCAACGGCTGAAGTTGCTTGTGTTCCTTGGTAAGCCACTGATTTGTTTTCGATGTTCTTACCAACCAAGATTCCCTGACGAACAGCGTTCGTTGCCAAAGGAATGTAGTCGTACTTTTCAGTTGGGTTGTAGAAGACCGTTGCTGCATCACCGGCAGCAAATACATCAGGAACAGAAGTTTCCATGTATTCGTTCGTTTCGATGGCACCGTTCTTCAACATATCAACTTGTCCCTTGAAGAGACCAGTGTTTGGCAAGAAACCAATTCCCAAGATAGCGATGTCAGCTTCATAGGTTCCCTTATCAGTGGTTACCTTCACGCCGTTTTCAGTATCTTCAAATGATGAAACCATTTGGTTCAATTCAAGTTCAACGCCGTGCTTTTTGTATTCTTCTTGGAAACGTGATGAAAAGTCTTCTGAAGTATTCTTAGCCAAGACACGGTCCAAACCATCAATCAAAGTTACCTTCTTACCAGTAACTGACAACTGTTCAGCCAATTCAGCACCGATATAACCGGCACCGATAACAATGGCAGACTTAATGTCTGAAGTAGCTTCCTTCAATTCGTTGGCGTTGTCCCAGTTCTTTGAGTCAAAGACCTTATCTGAGTAAATACCAGGCAAGTTTGGCTTGATAGCCTTTGAACCAGTAGTAATCACGATCTTATCGTAATCAGCAGCTGTTTCCTTACCAGATGCAAGGTCCTTATAAACCAAGTGCTTAGCAGCCAAATCGGCTTCCGTCACTTCAGTTCCCATGTGCATGGTAATACCCTGTTCAGTCAATGATTCAGGTGATTCGTAGAACATCTTACTTGGTGAAGAAACATGGTCTCCAATCCACAAGGCAATCCCACAGGACAAAAATGAAACTGTGTGATTTTTTTCGAAAACATCGATCTGTGCGTCAGGATGTTCTGCCTTCGTCTGCTTAGCGGCGAAAACGCCGGCGTGGGTGGCTCCAATAACTGCTACTTTCATGAATAACTCCTTAAGTTGCTCACTTACTTTTCTAATTGTTGAATTTATTGTACTTTTTTTAATTTAATTTGTCAAGAATTTCACTAACATTTCACATATGAAAAATTGCAACAAAAAAGCACCCTCACGGGTGCTTTAAAGTTTATTACTTAACAGCTTCCTTCAATGCCTTACCAGGCTTGAATGCAGGAACCTTTGATGCAGGAATTTGGATTTCTTCCTTAGTTTGTGGGTTACGTCCCTTACGGGCTGCACGTTCACGAACTTCGAAGTTACCAAAGCCAATCAATTGAACCTTTTCGCCCTTCTTCAAGGCGTCTTCGATTGATGACAATACGGCTGCAACAGCCTTGTCAGCATCCTTCTTTGTTAAACCAGTCTTCATTGCGACTGAATCGATCAATTCTTGCTTGTTTGCCATTCCTAATCTCCTTGCAAATCTTAATTTAGAATACCCGCTGGCGATATACTCGTAGTTCGGGTGGGAACGCTACCGTAGCAACTTCCATAAGACAAGCTTAGCACAACTAAATTAAAATGTGTAGCCAAATGCCCTATTTTTAACACTTGAAACGTTAATTTAATAGGCTTTGCAGCCTTTTTACTTACGTTGACGAATAATTAACTTAATTGGGGTTCCTGAGAAGTCAAAAGCAGATCGAATTTGATTTTCTAGGAATCGCTGATATGAGAAGTGCATCAGCTCAACATCGTTAACAAAAACAACAAAAGTTGGTGGTGCCACTGCAACCTGCGTTGCGTAATAAACACGCAAACGACGGCCGTTATCAGTTGGCGCTGGGTTCGTTGCCAAAGCATCCATCAAGACATCGTTCAACATTGATGATGAAATACGCTTCTGATGGTTCTCGTTAACCGAGAGAATCAAATCTGGCAAACGGTCCAAACGCTGCTTTGTCTTTGCTGAAACAAAGACGATTGGTGCATAATCCAAGAACTTGAAACGATCACGAATCATGTTCTCAAAGTCCTGCATGGTATGCGTATCCTTTTCGATGGCATCCCACTTGTTAACAACGATGACCAAGGCCTTACCAGCATCGTGGGCATAGCCTGCAACGTGTGTATCTTGGTCACGGATACCCGTTTCGGCATCCAAAACCATCAAGACCACTTCAGAGTCATCGATGGCCTTCATGGCACGCATAACAGAATACTTTTCCGTATTCTCATAGACCTTACCACGCTTACGAATTCCGGCCGTATCAACCATCACGAACTCGTCCCCTTCTGGGGTCATAAAACGCGTATCAATGGCGTCACGGGTTGTTCCTTCAATGTTTGACACAATCATTCGGTCTTCGCCTAAGATTGCGTTAACAATTGAAGACTTACCAACGTTTGGACGTCCGATAATTGAGAAACGGACGGCTTCATCATCTTGCACGGCGGCTTCGTCTGGGAAGTGCTTAACCACTTGATCCAAGACGTCACCCAATCCGATTCCGTGGGAACCAGAAACTGGGTAAGGATCGCCTAATCCAAGGGAGTAGAAGTCATAAATATCTGAACGCATTTCAGGGTTATCAACCTTGTTAACTGCTAAGACAACGGGCTTATCCGTTCCATAAAGCAAGTTAGCAACGGCCTGGTCATCGGCTGTTAAGCCTTCACGACCAGAAACCACCATGATAATCACGTCGGCTTCATCAATGGCCACTTCAACCTGGCCACGAATTTCAGTTAGAAATGGCGCGTTCCCCATTTCCAAACCTCCGGTATCAATTACACGGAAGTCGTAGTTCAACCATTCTGCACGAGCGTACAAACGGTCACGAGTAACGCCGGGCATATCTTCAACGATAGCCATGCGTTCCCCAACAATTCGATTAAAGAGCGTTGACTTACCGACGTTTGGTCGGCCGACAACAGCTACAATTGGTGCTGCCATAATCTGCTCCTTTCTTTTTAAATATAAAAAAAGACTGGCAAGCCAGCCTTTTTATGTCATCTTACAACTTGTCACCGAAGAGGTCGCCCAAAGTAGCGGCACCTTCATCTTCTTGTTGGTAAGCTGCAACATCGGCACGTGAAGCACCGTTTGAATCTTGGTTATCTTCACGCTTGTTAGCAGGCTTTTCTTCCAAAGCCTTCATTGACAATGAGATACGTTCTTCTTGTGGCTTAACGTCCAAGACTTGTACCTTAACCTTGTCACCTGACTTCAAAACGTCAGCTGGGTTTTCAACACGCTTGTGTGAAATTTGTGAAACGTGAACCAAACCTTCGATACCAGGGAAGATTTCAACGAAAGCACCGAAGTCCTTAACGCGCTTAACAGTTCCTTCAAGAACAGTACCAGCTGGTGCCTTTTCAGCAACTTCATCCCAAGGTCCTGGTTGAGTTGCCTTGATTGACAATGAAATACGTCCACGTTCAGTATCCAAGGCCAAAATCTTAACGTTAACCTTTTCACCCTTTGACAATACGTCAGCTGGGTTCTTAACACGGTCGTGTGAGATTTCAGAAACGTGAACCAAACCGTCAACGCCACCCAAATCAACGAATGCACCGAAGTCAGTCAAACGAGCAACAGTACCTTCAACAACTTCACCAACAGTCAAACGTGAGAAGGCTTCTTGCAACTTTTCAGCACGTTCTTGTGCGGCAACAGCCTTACGTGACAAGATCAAACGAGCCTTGGCTGGGTCGATTTCGATAACTTCAGCCTTGATGTCTTGTCCCTTAAATTGGTTCAAATCAGAAACGAAGCGTTCTGCAACCATTGATGCTGGAACGAATCCGCGGATTCCTTGTACATCAACAATCAAACCACCGCGAACGGCGTTCAAAACAGTTGCATCAACTACATCGCCTTCAGCAAATGAGAGCTTTTCCCATGCCTTGCGGGCTTCCAAACGCTTCTTTGACAAGAGGTATGCAACCCCTTCCTTGTCTGAAGTTACGTTAGAAACAACAACAGTTTCAATTGTGTCTCCAACCTTCAAGTCGTCGGCCAAGTTGACGCTACGATCGTCAGAGTACTCACGCGCTGGCACAACTCCTTCTTCACCGGTATGCAAACCGATAACCGCTTGGTTATCGTTGTCGATGGCCAAAACTTCACCAGTTACGACATCCCCTACCTTAATTTGATCAGCACTTTCAAGAGCTGCTAGTAATTCGCTGTTTGTATCACTCATGACGTCAAACGTCCTCCTACATTTACACTTATAAGGGTATTTTATCAGAGCTTCGAGACTTTTCCTAGTATTAATTAGAAAAAAATTAACTGATTCGTAATAATTAATCAAAACTCGTGCTCGAACCACACACTTATTACTTACATTTTAGCAGATTTTTTACTATTTTAGCAAGAAAAAAGCACCAAGCTTTAGGCTTGATGCTCTTCGATAATTGTTTTGATTTTAGAAACGACACCGTCAATGCTAATACCCGTTGTATCAACTTCAATGGCATCCTTTGCTTTAACAAGTGGTGAAATGGCACGGTGTGAATCCTTGTAGTCACGCTCTTCAATTTCTTTCTTGAGCGTTTCGAGATCAACATCCATCCCCTTGGCCTTGTTTTCCTTGTAACGACGCTCGGCACGTTCAGCAACCGATGCAATCAAGAAAATCTTAACCTGGGCGTTTGGAAGAACGGTCGTTCCAATGTCACGACCATCCATAATCACTGGGTTTGATTCGGTCATTTCACGCTGCTTATTAACCAAGTCCGCTCGGACAGCTGCGTATGAAGAAACTAGTGAAACGTTATTGGTAATCTCAGTTGAACGAATCTCTTCCGTGACTTCCTCACCATTCAAGAAAACCTTTTGTACGGGAGTGCCAGGCTTGAAATCAATGGTAATTCCTGGCAACAAAGCAGTGATTCCGGCTTCATCATCATAAGAAAGACCCGCCTTCTTAGCAGCAACAGTGATTGCTCGGTACATGGCACCAGTATCTACATAAACATAATGTAGTTGGTTAGCCAGTATTTTAGCAATCGTTGACTTTCCGGCTGAAGCCGGTCCATCAATAGCAACTTGGAAAAAAGCGGGTTTTGTCATGATTAATTTACTACCTTCAATTACTTAATCTTCAATGCTTGTCCAGCATATTGAGAATAGTTTGTCGTGGTTACGCCAGGGTTTAATGCACAAATATTAGCTGGTGAGGTATTGTGTGTAATCGCAAAGTTGTACAAAGTCTGATTAGCTGCTAGAACAGCAGTATCAGCATTCGCTGCGGTTGCAGCAGCCTGTTGTTCAGATGAAGCAGCTGCAGCAGATGATGAAGCTGAGCTTGCAGCAGCTGATGAACTGCTATCAGCGGTATCTGATGACGCTTGGGTAGCATCTGATGATGAGCTGGCTGTGCTTGCCTGCTTGCTATGCTTTGGCTTATCTGATGAAGACGTACTTGTCTTCGTCAACTTTGGTTGATTCTTCATCATACCGTAGACTGGCGCTGAAGCTAACAAGAACAAGGAAAGGAAAACCAAGAAGACGACGAGGCCACCATGGTTCTTCTCCTGCTTTTGCTTATTTTCTTTTTTAGGTCCATCAAATCGGTTCTTACGTGATAGAACGACACCTTCGTTATTCATTGGGTATGCCTCCAATTTCATTCGTATTTTCAGTCTAACACGAATTAGTTGGAGAAATTGATAACCTTTTCTTAAGGTTGAAAGACTTTCTTAAAAGGTGCTAAGACCGATAAAGTCGCGTAACTCGCCACGTACCAAACAATACCCTCAATCAGGTTGAATGGTAGGACCATTCCCCATAGGTAAACCTTGATTCCAATGAACTTCGCAATGTCAAAGTGTGCCATTGATGAATAGAGCGGAATTGCCCAAATGATATTCATCATAATAGCGACCAGGGTCATCAGTGCCATCGCGGCAATCAAAGCCAGCACTTGCTTCAAAAATGGATACTTACTTAAGACCTGTACTTTCCAGATCAATGCAATGGCTAAAACGAAAGCGATAGCAACGGCCAAGTTCACCGGCATCCCGATGTAGGTGTTCACCCCTTCATTGAAAATCACAATTTTCAATATTGTTCGAACAACCAGCACTAATACCGCTGAACTCAATCCATACCAGGACAGTGCTAGGAAGACTGGCACAATTGAAAAGTCAATTTTCAAAAAGGATGCCGCTGGTAGAATGGCAATCTTAGGGAAGATGGTGAGGGCAAAGGAAATTGCCGTCAGAGCTGCTAAGATGGTTAAACGTTTTGTCGCGTGATGTGTCATTTTTCACTCCTTTGGCCATAAAAAAAGGCCGATATCTCACGCGGGGCAAAATAAAGGCCAGCTAAAAAGAGCTGTCTTTAAACTTCTTTATACCCGACTGTACGGTCGGCTTTGGATTCGAACCAAATCAACTGTTAAATAACAGGTCACGGGCTTATCAGTAAAAACTGCTTCACCGCCGGTTGGGATTTTCACCCGACCCCGAAGTTTTATTAAGTTACGTTTTTTATTCTAGCACAGGTAATCGTAATTACAATACAAAATCAAACAAAAAGGAACGCTATCAGCGCTCCAATTTAAAATATCAATTACTTACGGCGAAGGAAGCGGTAGTCCCCTGCTTTCAAGCGCTTTACTTCATCGTGAGAAATATCGCGGTAGTCCCCTGGCTGCAAACCAACCAAATCAAGGAAGGCATAGCGGTCACGACGGAGCTTCTCAACTGGGTAGCCCACCTTGAAAAGCATATCCTTTACTTGGTGGTTACGACCTTCGTGAATGGTCAACGTGATAAAGGAAACCTTACGGTCATGATCGACCTGTTCAATGGCAACCTTGGCTGGTGCCGTCCGCCGGCCCTTTAACATGATGCCCTTCTTCAAAGGCGCCAGGTCAGCCATGTTGGCAATACCCTTGACTTTGGCGGTATAAACTTTATCAACCCGTCCCTTTGGATGCATCAATTGGTTCGCTAATTCCCCATCGTTGGTCATTATCAAGGCACCCGTTGTATCGTAATCCAATCGTCCAACTGGGTAGATACGGGCATCAACGTCTCTCAATAAATCAACCACGGTCTGGCGACCCTTATCGTCGGATGCAGTGGTCACAACCCCGCGGGGCTTATTCAACAAGTAATAAACCTTCTTTTCAGAGCCATCGATTGGTACACCGTCAACTTTAACTTCGTCGCCTGGTTGAACCTTCGTTCCAAGCTTTGAAACGAGTTCACCGTTCACTTCCACGCGGCCTTCAAGAATAATCTTTTCAGCCCCTCGCCGTGAAGCAACACCAGCTTGGGCCATTACTTTTTGTAAGCGTTCACCATTTTCTGCCATGTCGTCCCTCCTTTTTACTCATCGTCTTTATCTTCTAAATTTAAATCATTGCGCTTTTGACTAGCTACTTCGTTCTGTTCGTCTTCATTTTCATCATGAACCGTATCGCCCTCTTCATCAATTTCATCAAAAAGTGCGAGTTCATCACGCTGTTCATCCGAAAGAATCACATCGCGGATATCTGGTAATTCAGGCAAATCAGCCAGTGAGCCAAGGCCAAAGTAATCCAAGAAATCCGGCGTCGTCCCGTAGAGAATTGGTCGTCCGACCTCTTCCTTGCGGCCAACCGCCTCAATCAATTGGTGCAGTTGCAGTTTCTGCAGGGTTCCAGCTGAGCGGACACCACGGATTTGATCAATCTCAACTCGGGTAATTGGCTGCTGATAAGCAACAATCACCAGCGTTTCCAACTGGGGTTGGGTTAGTTTACTATTGACTGGTAAATCAAAGTACTTTGACACCAATTTACCATAGGCAGGCTTGGTTACCAGCACGTACCGGCCATCTGCCGAGCGAATAGTCAAAGGGCCTTCCGCATCGTTTAACTTCTGCCAGAGTTCATCGACCAATCCAGGAATGGCGCCCTTTTCATAATCAGTTAACTTAGCCAATTCAGCAGCTGAAAGGCCATCTTCCCCCGCCACAAAGAGCAGGGCTTCAATTTGCGAAATCGCGTTCATGTTTCACCGCTTTAATTAAAATCTCGTCGTCTAAATCCGCCTGCCAGATGGTCAACTTCTTCTCTTTGGACATTTCTAGCAAGCCCAAAAAGGTCATCACCAAACGATCAGCATAATACAAGCCATCGAATAGTTCTGTAAAAGTCAAAGACTCGTCATCAGGCAAAGCTGCCAACTTCGTTTCAATGGTCTTAATCCCATCACCAATCGTGTAACTGTCCGAACGGACCTGACGGGTTCTAGGCACTAAGTCCTTTTGACGGGCAATCACGTTGTCAAAGGCCAACTGCAAATCCACCAGGGACAAACCAGGTGCCAAAGTCAGCTGCCGTTCTTCTTCCGGCGTTTCATCCACTAGGGCTGGTCGGCCAAAGGACTTCATCCCCACTTCCTGCCGTTCATCGAAGAAGCCGGTTGCCTGCTGGTAACGTTGGTAAACCAAAAGGCGGTTAATCAATTCTTGCTTCGGATCGAGTTCATCCTCGTCCGATAACTCATCCTCAATTTCAGGTTGAGGTAATAAGTCATTGGACTTAATACGAATCAACTTCGCCGCCATCACCAAGTACTCAGCCGCAACATCCAACTGCATGGCCTGCTGCTTTTTGATGAAAGCCAGGTACTGCTCGGTCACCTGAGCAATTGGTAGGGATAAAATATCCATTTCATGCTTTTTAATCAGGTGCAAGAGCAGGTCCAAGGGACCCTCAAAGTCTGTGATTTTAATTGTTAAATCAGCCGGCTTAATAATGCTTTCTCCACTTATCAATGGCAGTCTGTGTATCAAAAGTCCCAACTAAGGTACGGTCAGGATAACGCTCCTGTAGGTCAGAAAGCATCTGTGCCTGCGTAGCCTTCTTCGGTGAGCCAGGCGTTACCACAACGTGACGGACCAGAACGACTTTTTCTTCATAGAGCTCATAACCCAGCAAGCCCGTAATTGGGTCGTGGGGTTCATCTTGAAAGAAATAAAGGTAGTAGCCATCCTGCTTATAAGCTTCCATGGTTTCGTTAAGGTACTTGACGTTCCTTAAATCCGGTACCAGTGAAAAGAGACCCATAATGGTCTTTTCATCATCTGCTCTTGGCTGAACTAACATATGTCCTCCTATGCTCGTGGGTGATACTGGTCGTAAACTTGCGTTAGACGCCCCTTGGAAATGTGGGTGTAAATTTGAGTGGTCGAAATGTCGGAGTGGCCCAACAGTTCTTGCACAATTCGTAGGTCTGCACCGTTCTCTAAAATGTGTGTGGCAAAGGAGTGGCGTAAGGTGTGGGGTGACACATCCTTTTCAATGCCGGCCTCTTTGACTAACTTCTTAATCAACTGCCAAACACCCTGTCGGCTAATCGGACGACCGTGATCATTTAAAAAAATTTGGTCGGCCTTTTTATCTTTTAAGAGTTTAGGCCTCGAATCACGTAGGTAGGTCTTGAGCCAGTCGACGGCTACCTCACCCACCGGAATAATCCGTTCCTTGTCGCCCTTTCCAATTGTTTGGATTAAAGACATATCTAAGTGCAAATCGGCCAGCGTCAAGTTCACCAGCTCCGAGACACGCAGTCCCGTGGCATACATTAACTCCAGCATGGCCTTATTCCGAATTCCCAATGTTTTGGTCAAATCCGGTACATCCAGTAAGCGATCCACTTCCTCAATCGTTAGAACGGCTGGCAAGTGCTGGGCCTTCTTCGGTGGTTTGATATTTTGCATGGGGTCATGGGCCACAAGCCCCTCTTTTTTCAAGTAAGAGAAGCACTTCCTTAAGGTTGTGACCATCCGGGCGACCGAAGTATTCGCTCGTCCCTTGGCACGTAACTGGTTCAAAAAAGTCAAAACCAAGAGGTGGTCAACATCCTGCACTGTTTTATGCTGCTCTTCTAAAAACTTTGTAAAAGTCGTTAGGTCTTGCTGGTAGGCCTTGACCGTGTTTTGAGACAAACCACGTTCCACCTGAATGACCCGTAAGTAATCGGCCATTTCCTGCGGTAACATTAGTTGCCCAATCCCTTGTCCGTCAAGCGGATACCATCGTCAACCATCTCGATCAAACGGTCCTTGTACAAGCGACCCAAGGCACGCTTAAACTGGCCCTTGGAGAAGCCAAATTGGGCTCGAATATCTTCGGGCGCAGACTTGTCGTTAAATGGCAGAAAGTGCTCGGACTTACGTTGCAACTGCAAGAGCAAGAACTGGGCATCTTCGTCCATGACCTTGTAAGCCAATGGCTTTAATGACAAGTTAATCACGCCACGGTCGTTGACACCCAAGACACGTCCTTCGATCACTTCACCCAAGCGAGGTTCCACTTCACGTTCTGAAGGATGGATGAAACCAAGGCAGTAGTTATCCGTAATGACCAGTGTTCCCACCAACTTGTTACGGTAAACCGTGGCCTTAATCTTATCACCCTTCTTAATACCAGCACCCAAACGGGCCTGGCGGGAAACGGCTTGAATGATATCCTGTTGGGCTGGCTTTCCCCAAAGGCGGCCCTTGTTATCTTCCTTGATTGAAAGCAACAAGCGGTCACCCTTCTTTGGCCAGAGTTCCTTCATCGTTGGCAAATCATCCAACGAAACAGCTAGGTCCTTGTTGGCCAAACCAATGTCCACGAAAATTCCAAGGTCGGAACGTGCTTGCACGACTTTGCCCCAAGAATACTGATCCTTTTGGACATCTGGCACCGCTTTTGTAATCTGCAAGCGGTGGTCTTCATTTTGATAGGCAAAGCCAGTGACGTAGCCACCAATTTTAAGGGGCTTCATCAACTCGTCTTTATCAATTTCGTAAGTGTGACCCCCGTCGGTTTGAGCGTAAAAGTACTCACCGTTTTCGTCGGTCACCTTGGCCTTAATAATCTGTCCTAATTGTTCGTTCATGATTTTCTCCAAACTTCTTATTCTATAAAAGTCAAAAAAGCGGGGTCTCCCCTGCTTTTCCGTCTGACTCCTTCAGGCAGGGCTTAGTTAGCCAACGCCTTCTTTACTGTGTCTGCGACAACTTTACCGTCGGCGCGACCCTTAGTCTGAGCAGAAACGATGCCCATAACCTTACCCATGTCCTTAGGTGAAGTAGCGCCCGTCTTTTCAATGGCAGCAGCAACCACTTCCTTGATTTCGTCTTCTGAAAGTTGGGCTGGCAAGTACTTTGCCAATACGTCCAATTCAGCTTGTGTATCAGCGGCCAAATCTTCACGGCCACCTTCCTTGAATTCAGCGATTGATTCCTTACGCTGCTTCACTTCACGTGACAAAACGCTCAATTCTTCCTCTTCAGTCAAGTCGTGACCTAAGTTGATTTGTTCGTTCATGACAGCGGACTTAATTTGGCGGACAACTGCCAAAGTCTTCTTGTCCTTGGCCTTCATCGCCGTCTTCATATCTTCTTGTACTTGCGCTAATAAGCTCATTCCACCCACTCCTTTTAAAAAGTATCTATAGTTATTTATAGTTTACCACGGAGGCACAAAAAAAACGCCACAAAGTGGCGTTTTTACAAACGAATTAACGCTTGTTCTTCTTCTTGTTGCGCTTACGTGCAGCTTCAGACTTCAACTTACGTTCAACTGAAGGCTTTACGTAAAATTCACGCTTCCGGTATTCTTGGAGAGTACCGTCCTTAGAAACACCACGCTTGAAACGGCGCAATGCATCATCCAAAGATTCGTTCTTACGAACAATGACCTTTGCCATGCGATTCCCCTCCTTTCCGGCATTTTATTTCGTCTATACGATATGCACTTGAACCTTAATATTATCTCAAGGCAACATCTAAAAGTCAAGAATTTCACAGAACTTTTTTAGCTTTTCTTTTTAAAGATTAAAACAAGCAGTGTTGCCACTGTGAGGACCGCTGTAATCACACCATAAACCCCAATTCCCGGTTGGCTACCGCCAAAGGAAGAAAAACCTTCCAAGAAGGAAACAATGGCTGGTGCGAAGGCCGTTCCCATGTTACAGCCGACCAGTAAAATCGAATTAGCTAGTCCGTCTTCGACTTTCGCCACGTGACTGTCTACCATGTCAAAGATATAGGTTCCAGCTAATGGATAAGCTAAACCGATAATGCCAACAGCCAAACTCAAGGACCAAATATCACTAGCAAAGTTCATCAAAATCGTACCAACCGACATGCAGAGAAGGCCAGCCACTAAAACGTACTTCTTAATCGCTTTAAAGGTTGCGCCAAAGAGAAAGCCCATTAGCATGGAGGCAATCGTGTAACCCGTGATAATTAGCGAGGCTGTCGTCCCGTTTCCAATATCATTCATTACCACCACGGATGGGGTCAAGACATTGACAATTGCCATTCCAATCGTCAAGAAGCCACAGAAGAGTGCCGGCCAAACAATTTCCCAGGATAGCTTGGACTTACTCTTCTTTTTTCCCTTCTTTGGCATCTGATATTCGGGTACGACTTTCCAAAAGCCCAGTAAAACAATGAAGATAAAGGCGTAGGCCAAGAAGGAGGCCTGCCAGGAAATATTTAACAAGAACCCAGCCAGCAAATTAATGACACAAACACCGATGGGCTCGAAGGCGGAACGGTCCCCTAACATTTGCGCCTGATCATCCCCCTCGTAATAAAGGTTAACTAAGGTAATGGCTAAAGAATTGGTCATCCCAATCCCAATTCCAAATATAATTCGTGCTAATAGAATTAACCAGATGTTGTCCATCATAACTGGCGCAACACCCGCAACTCCCATCAGCACCATTCCGATTAGGACGATTTTCTTAATACCGAAACGGTTGGCCAATCGACTCGAAAACAGTAAAACAATAAAGGCCGGAATCTGCTGAATCGTAGCCACCATGTCGATGAGCGTGGTCGGATAATTTAAAAACTCATCATGCATGGCTGGTAGCGCTGGTGAAATCGCGGTCCCAGATGTAATAACTAAGGAAACGGCTAAAATCCAAAAACGATGTGAGACTTTTTTCGGATCCCAAGTTTTATTTTTCTTAGACATAAAAAAAACTCCTCCAAAGTAATCATCACTTTTATTGTAACGCTACTTTGGAAAAGTTCTAAATTATTGCGATATACAATTTAATTATGTTTCAAAAAAGGAAAGGCGTATTTATGGAAAAAAGCAATCAGCTCACCGTTAGCCACCAGTGCCAACACAGTTCCAATTTGAATACCAACCCACTCGCCTTCTCTAAAGAAGACCAGGATAATGATCAACACAGCCGGCAAAAAGGCTAGCAATTGCCCCTTCCAAACATTTCCATCGAAGAAACGGCTGGCCAAAATATCCGTTAAGGAATCCGTCGGGTACATCCAGAGATTGGCCCGTTGGTAAAAGGAGGTACCAAGACAGACCACGACAATGCCGAGTAGAACTAGTAACACCCGCGCCCCCTCAGAGGTCATATAGCCGTGCAAGAAGGACAAGTGACGAACAAAAAACTGAATCAACTCACTAAAGAAGAAGACAAATACTAATTCGCCAGACAGGTAAAACCAGGAAAAGTGGCCTTGTAGGATAATGTTGGCCAGAATAACCAGACAGCCGATACTGAATAAGATGACGTTCAGTGGTAGGTCTGTCACTCGGTCAATTCCTAGCGAGGCCGCGGTCCAAATCCCGTTCCCCGCCCCCGATAGAATAGTAAAGGAATTCCCTAAGGTAACCAAAAATAGCCCCAGTAAAAAGAAGCAGTACCTTGTAATTAATCGATTCTTCACGTGTTTGTCTCCCAAACTTTCTTGATAATGAACAAGTATAAAATCAAACAGTTGCATTTGCAACTGTTTGTGTTAAACTATTTTTACCCATTAATTTATTTTTGAGAGCAAGGCCATTAGCTGCTCCTTCTCTTCCGAGTTCAAAGCGGCTAACTTGTCAAAGACATCGTCGTGTTCAATCTGGATAACTTTTTGGTAGATCATCTTCCCCTGTTCAGTGGAATAAAGCTGTTTGAAATTACGGTTTTTCTCACCAGCGACTTTTTCAATGTAACCGCGGTCCTCGAGCTTCTTTAATGCCCGACTCAACGTGGTTTTATCAATTTGAATGAGAGTCGCAAGCTCAGATTGCGTCAATCCCTCGTGTTCAACAATACGAACCAGGTACAAGAAAAGATTATTCGCTAATCCAAATTCTTGAACTTCGTGGTTCATCATCATCATGGCACGACGAGAAATGGCACCCATTTGACGGAAGATATCATATTCAAGCATTGTGCTTACCTCAGTGTTCTATAGTTGCATCTGCAACCACCAGTATACTAAAAATTAAAAAGGATGTAGAAATATGTGGATAGCAAAACCTTTTGAAGAACTCACGTTAGATGAATTTTTCGCCTGTGAGAAACTCCGTCTCGATACCTTTGTCGTCGAGCAAGGAATCAAATACTGTGACCTCGATGAAACCGATAAAGAAGCCTACCACATCGCCTACATCGAAAACGATGTCTGCCTGGCATACGCCCGACTTTTTAAAGCCAATGGTCACCCCCACTTTGGTCGCGTCGCAACCGCCCTTGCCGCCCGTGGCAAGGGTTACGGTGGTGAACTAATTCGTCAAATCTTAGCAAAGTCCGAGGCCCTCTGGCCCGGCGAAAAAATCGAAATCGAGGCTCAGCACCAAGTTGTCGGCCTCTACAAAAAGTTCGGTTTCGAATCCGTTGGCGACACCTTCGTTCTCGAAGGCATTGTCCACCAAAAGATGGTTCAAAAATAAAGAAAACGAGCAGTCCAATCGGATTGCTCGTTTTTTATTCAATATTTATGGTTCCGGTTCAAAGAAGCGACCACCGGTGTGATCGACCTTTGATTCGGAGTAAAAGGCGTGCTTGTCAACCTCGTGAATAGCTTCGCGGAGGTCAGGCAACTCATGCTGGGTCACAACGGTCAAGACCACGGACTTGTTCTTACCCGTATAGCCACCGTGCGCGGCATCGATAATCGTTACCCCACGACGCATCTTCCGTTGAATGTGCTCGCACATTTCCTCTGGACGGTCCGTGACAATCATCTCTTGGACTTGCTGCTGTTGCTTGTAGAAGACGTCGATGAAGTGGGCGGAAACGACAACCCCAATGATAGAGTACAAAGCGTACTGCCAACCATAGGTTAAGCCGGCCCCAATCATAATCAAGGCGTTAAAAGCCAAGTTAACGGATCCAACCTTCGTATGGAACTTCAACTTGAAAAGCATCCCAATGATGTCCAATCCACCGGTTCCAACCCCACAGCGTAGCGCAGTTCCAACGGCCATTCCGTTCAAGCCACCACCGAAGATGGCACAGATCAAAGGGTCTGGCGTTAGAACCGTCTTCGTCGCAAAGACTGGCACGAACAAGGCCGAGAGTGCGACGGCCAGTGCTGTAAAGATGGCAAAGCGCCGGGAAAGCTTAAAGGCGGCAATCACCAGCAGTGGTAAGTTGGCCGCGGCGATTCCCCAGGAAACCGAGATACGACCATCGGTCAGCGTGTCAATTAACTGGGCCAAACCGGTAAAGCCGGATGAATAAATGTGGCCGGGCTTCCAAAAATAGTTCAGGGCGATGGCCAAGATGACACCGTATAGAACGGCCCCCATGAACTGGTGGTAGTAATAATGATCTAGTTTTTTTTCAACTTTGGCTAGCATGTTCTTTTGCTAAGTTAACTTTGGCCAATGACCGTTAGTCCCTAGCATCGTTTGACCAAATAGCAGCCTGGTCCTTGGCTGGTTCATGGCATAGGCATGAACTACCCTTATATTCTAACAAGACTAAGATAAAATTGGGAATAAAATTCAAAAATGTACCAAAAATATATATTTGTCACATAAAAACCTATATAAAAACGCTCCCTACCGGTCGCTGTGACCGCCGTAGAAAGCGTTTTCTGTGTCTATTATAAGTTTACTTATCTTCTGAAGTTTCTTCGTCTGCTTCCAATCCCAATTCAGCTAATTGCTTAGCATCAACTGGTGTTGGCGCTTCCGTCATTGGTTCAGTGGCTTTTGAGTTCTTAGGGAAGGCAATCACTTCACGAATGTTGTCTTGTCCGGCAAGCAACATGGCCAAACGGTCCAAACCAAGGGCGATGCCACCCATTGGTGGGAAACCGTATTCCATGGCTTCAAGCAAGAATCCGAAGGCCTCTTCGGCTTGTTCGTGCGTGAAGTCCAAGGCACGGAGCATCTTTTCTTGGATGTCCATGCGGTGGATACGGATTGAACCTGATCCCAATTCGTAACCGTTCAAGACCAAGTCATAAGATTGTGCATGGGCCTTGTGTGGGTCTTCCCCTTCATCCAAGTAGTGCAAATCTTCTTCGTTTGGCATCGTGAATGGGTGGTGGGCCGCAATCCAACGGTCGAAGTCTTCTGAGTATTCGAAGAGTGGCCAGTCAACAATCCAGGCAAAGCGCCATGGTGTGGCCGTATCAATCAAGTTCAATTCCTTGGCCGTCAAGCGACGCAAAGCATCCAATGAAGCAGCCACGATGTCAGCACGGCCGGCACCGAAGAGCATTAAGTCCCCTGCCTTTGCATCAGCAGCTGCGACCAATGCCTTGGCTGCGTCATCGTCAAAGAACTTGGCGATTGGACCAGTCAAGCCATCGTCTGTGACTTTCAACCAAGCCAAGCCCTTGGCACCGAAACGTTCGATGTATTGACCAAGCTTATCAATGTCCTTACGTGAGTAGTGGTCAGCAGCGCCAGGAACGGCCAAGGCCTTCACAACGCCACCGTCCTTAACAGCGTTGGCAAAGACACCAAAGTCAGAGTCCTTCACAACGTCTGACAAGTCCTTGATTTCAAAAGGAATACGCAAGTCAGGCTTGTCAGTACCGAAACGGTCCATTGATTCCTGCCAAGTCAAGCGTTCGATGTCTTCCAACTTCAAGTCGTAGTTGACAACGTCCTTCATGATTTGTTGTACCCAGTGGCCAACCAAGCCTTGGATTTCAGAAGCGTTCAAGAATGACGTTTCCAAATCGAGTTGAGTAAATTCTGGCTGACGATCCCCACGCAAATCTTCGTCACGGAAGCAACGGGCGATTTGGAAGTAACGGTCAAAGCCAGCCCCCATCAACAACTGCTTAAAGAGCTGTGGTGACTGTGGCAAAGCGTAGAAAGAACCTGGGTAGATACGTGAAGGAACCAAGTAGTCACGGGCACCTTCTGGCGTTGACTTTGCCAAGTATGGCGTTTCGATGTTAATGAAGTCATGTTCTTCCATGAAGCGGTAGGCAGAAGACATAATCTTTGAACGAACGCGCAAGTTGTGTTGCATTTCTGGACGGCGAAGGTCCAAGTAACGGTACTGCAACTTCAATTCTTCACCGGCGTTAACGCCATCTTCGATATCGAAGACAGGTGTCTTTGAGTCGGCCAAAATCTTAGCTGATTCCACCTTCACTTCGATGGCACCGGACTTAATCTTGTCGTTCTTCTGAGCGGCGTCACGGGCTACGACTTCACCTTCAACGGCGATCACGTACTCGTTACGAACCTTTTGGGCCACTTCCAAGGCTTCGGCTTGGTCAGCTGAGAAAGTCAACTGAACGATACCTTCACGATCACGAAGATCGATAAAGACCAATTCCCCAAAGTTACGACGCTTTTGTACCCATCCGGCCAAGGTCACTTTTTGGCCGACGTACTTTTCATCAACTAAACCTGCATATGTGGTGCGCTTCATTATTCTGCCTCCTCTGCCACTAATTCAGCAATGACTTTTTCGATTTGTTCACCGACTTTGTTTAAGTCCATATCGGCTTGATGACCAGTAATCATGTCCTTGACCTTGACCTGTCCGGTTGCCACTTCTTGATCACCAATGGTAATCACAAAGCGGGCCTTACGACGGTTAGCAGCCTTAAACTGGGCCTTCATTGAGCGTCCCGCGAAGTCCAAGTCCGCTGAGAAACCAAGGTCACGCAAGTTCGTTGCCAATTCAAGAGTCGTTGCACGACTTTCATCCCCAATGTGGGCCAAGTAGAAGTCCAAGCCAGCATCTTCCAAGTTCAACTGGTCTTGGGCTTCAAGCAAGGCAATCAAACGTTCCACACCAAGTCCGAATCCGATTCCTGGCGTTTCAGGGCCACCGAATTCTTCAACCAAACCAGAGTAACGACCACCACCAGCGATGGTTGCCGCTCCCTTCAAATCAGGGTCGGTTGTCATGACTTCAAAGATAGTGTTGTTATAGTAGTCCAAACCACGAACCATGGTTTGATCGACTTCGTATTGGATACCAAGGTCATCCAAGTAGGACTTCACGGCCGCAAAGTGTTCCTTTGATTCTTCTGACAAGTAGTCAAAAATCTTAGGTGCATCGGCAACGATGACTTGGTCGTTCTTGTCCTTTGAATCCAAGACACGCAGTGGGTTCTTTTCCAAACGAACCTGTGAGTCCTTTGACAATTCCGCTTCGTGTGGCTTCAAGTAGTCAATCAAAGCCTGACGGTAGTTGGCACGTGATGCTTGGTCACCCAAAGTGTTCAAAGCAACCTTGAGATCCTTCAAGCCAAGTGAGGCCAAGAACTTCACAACCATCGTGATTACTTCGGCATCCAAACTTGGTTCCGTTGAGCCAAAGGCTTCCACCCCGATTTGGTGGAACTGACGGAAACGACCAGCCTGTGGACGTTCGTAACGGAACATTGGGCCCATGTAGAACGTCTTGTATGGCTTTTCGTGTTCTGGTCCAAAGAGTTTGTTTTCAACGAAGGCACGGACAACGCCGGCTGTTCCTTCAGGACGCAAGGCCATGTGGCGGTCACCCTTATCGAAGAAGTCATACATTTCCTTTGTCACGACATCGGAGGTATCCCCTGCTGAACGTGAGAAGAGCTCGAATGATTCAAACATTGGCGTGCGAATTTCACCGTAACCATAACGGGAGAAAATCAAACGGGCCTGCTGTTCGATACGCTGCCAGGCGAGAACGTCTTTTCCAAAGAGATCGGCTGTTCCCTTTGGCTTTTGATAATTTGCTTTTGCCATATTGTTATATTGACGCCTATGCGTCGCCTCCATTTATATTCAAACCAGTAACCAAAAAAGCGCCCCTAGAAAACGTAGTTCAACTACATTCTCTAAGGGCGCTTGGGCGCGGTACCACCTTACTTTCGTGTGCATGCACACGCTAGGTATCCTTAACGCGGATAGACGGCTGGGTTAACAGCGCCTCTGTAGGTGTCATGAACAAAGCCTTGCCTGACTTGCAGCAACCGTCAGGTCTCTTTTTCAAGGATTTTTGTTCTTTCCCTATTCATCGGTTATTCGTTGCTCTTATTGTATTGCAGTTTTAAGGGCCCTGTCAAGAAAAATGAAGCCTTCCGACGACTTTTTTCACGAAGTACTCATGAACGCTTCTTCTACCGTTATAATAAAAGAAGCAAAAAGGAGTCAGCATGCAGCGAATTATTCAAAAACTACAACATGATACCCTCTTCTTATTTACAACGGCACTCGTTTTAATCGCTGCTTGTTTCGGGAGCATTCACTTCAAAAACGTCTCCTGGGAAACGGTTGAATCCCTGCTCGCTCTGCTGGGCCTGGTCACCCTGCTGCAGTCTTTGGGTTTCATCGAAGCGCTTGCTCGTTTCTTTATCGAGAAATCTAAGACCAGCCGTGACCTCATCACCGCCATTTTCCTTTTGTCCTTCTTCTCGGCCATGGTTGTGACCAATGACGTTGCTATTCTAACCATTGTTCCACTGACTTTTGCAATGGCTAAAAAAGTAACTTTTCCGACTGTCAAAGTTGCCGCCATGGCGACCGTTTATGCCAACCTCGGTTCGGCGATTTCTCCCATCGGTAACCCGCAAAACATCTTCCTGCTGGCGCACTACCAGAACAGCCCGCTTGACTACGCCATCCCCGCTGCTATACTGACACTCCTCGCGCTGATCTCCATGCCACTCTTTATCAAGCATGTATCCAACCGGCAGCTCCCTACCATCCAAAAAAAATCCGTAATCAAAGAAATGAAGAAGTGGCAGTATTACTTACTGGGCGTTGCTACGTTAGTCATTCTAGCCATCTTAATTAGCCACCATGGGGTTTTACTAGCGTTGATTTTGACCGTCTTGTTGCTAGCCTACTACCATCCCCGCTCCTTCCGAGAGGTTGACTACGGTGTCGTCTTGTCCATCATGAACTTCTTCTTGCTGGTTGGCGCACTAATGGCCATTCCGTCCGTGAAAGAGGCGTTAACGACAATTGGCGAGCACCCCCTCCAACTCCTTGGAACAGGAATCCTGCTTAGCCAGGTAATTTCGAACGTTCCAGTTTCAGCCCTTCTAGCCCCCCTGACCTCCCATGCCAGTGTCCTCTACTTAGCCGTTTCAGTGGGGGCCTTTGGGACCTTGATTGCCTCGCTAGCTAACTTGCTAGCCTTCCGTCAGGTCAAGGCCAACGCCATTGCCCGCGTCCGCCAAAACTTCATCCTGCACTTTACTTATTACAACGTGATTTTCTTGGTGATTGGCTCCTTGCTAGCCGCCCTCTACGTTGCCCTATCCTCACTATAACTAAAAGGAGCTCCCATTCGGGAACTCCTTTTTATCTGTTTATTTTTCAGTTTTCTCTGGTCCCAAAATCTGTCGTACCCGCTTCTGCAAGGCTGGCACAACGTCCTTTTCGTACCAAGGGTTCTTGGCCAACCAGATGTTATTACGTGGGGATGGATGCACGATTGGGAAGTACTTTGGCCAGTACTCTTCGTAGTTACGAATCGTATCCGTAATCTTCGCCGAAGACTTCTGATGCAAGTAGTAGTGCTGTGAATAAGAGCCAACCAGAATCGTCAACTGACGGTCTGCCATTTGTTCGAGCAGTTGGGGATGCCACTTCTCAGCAATGCCCTTACGGGGCGCCTTATCCCCGGACTTAGCCTTGCCGGGATAGTAAAAGTCCATTGGGATTACCCCAATATCACCGGAGTCGTAAAACTCCTCTTTGGAAACCCCCAACCATTCACGCAAGCGGTCCCCGGAAGCATCGTTCCACATGATGCCCGTGTTCTGTACACGCAATCCAGGCGCCTGGCCAATAATCACAATCTTAGCCGTTTTAGGCGCATTAAAAATTGGATTCCAACCTTTATCCGTGAACTCCTTGTTCATCGGATCCGCTTTAATTTCATCAAATAGTGACATAACTCCCCCTCTTCTTAATTTAAAGCCGGGTCATTAGCCTGTGCTGCCGCTTCTACTGCCGTCTGCTTGAAGTAGACTTTATCAGCGTTATTGTATAAAATATCCGCTAGTTCTTCGCCATCGAATAGTCCCGAGGCCACCAACCAGTTCGCTAAATTCTCATAGGAATTAAAGGTTGCTGACCATGGCGAGTCCGTTCCCCAAATCAGGCGCTTAGCCCCCAAAACTTCCTTGGCCAAGGCAACCATTTGCTGGCACTTAGGGTATGGAAAAGTCGTATCAGCCTGAATATCTTGAATAGCCGATAAGTCCACATAGATATTTCGCTTTGATTGGAAGGCATCCAAGGCAGCTTTCAATCGATTCAAATGTTTCTCTGATGGGAAGGACAAATGGCAGACAACGAAGTCTATCATTGGATAACGCGCTGCCAAATTGACAATCGCTTCCGGCTGATAGGAAACCTGCTCGTATGAACCGTAGTCGACCGCCACCGTAAAACCCGGGTAGTCCGCTAAGTAGTGAAAAATTTGACCAACCCGGGCATCCGTATCCAAGCGGAATGGTTCATTACCATGGTAGCCATGTAGGCCACCACCCTGGGAGATTTCAAACTTAATGGCACGGAACCCCAGTTCTTCAACATGTCGTCGAACAATGGCCATCGCCTTATCTGCAAAAGGGTCCACAGAAAAAGCCCCGATGAAGCGTTCTGGATACTTTTTAATCATTTGATAGCTATAGTAATTTTGATAACCATTCAAAGAGCCCTGCAATAGCACAGCCTTTTCAACGTCGGCTTTATCCATGAGCTGCATGGCTGCTTCAGCCGTAAAGGAATCATCCCCAGAATCTTCGGGAATCAACTGGATCACAGTCCCATCATCCCAGATGGCCTTACCATCGCCTAAAGCGTTTAAACGGCCCTTACCGTTCAAACCAGCGATATTTCGGACTAAGTGTAGGTGTCCATCGATTTTCTTCATACCGGCCTCCTGATTAGATAATTTCAATTCCATTGTACACTTTCTAAGCTAATCTGTTTAGATAGTAAAAAGTCCCACCAGCAAGCAAGCCGGTAGGACTTTGAATAACAATTATGAAAAATAGGCCGCATGAATAATCAGCAAAATTGCACCAATTCCAAAGATAATCGTTCCCCAAACTAACTGAGAAATCACGGAACGGTCACCGAAGTACAAACGCAGAAGCGGTGCCGTACTTCCAAAAATCAATACGATAATACCAATAAATACAAGGCCGAGGCCGATGAGTGATAACATGAATAAATCCTTTCATCCGTCTTCATTCGTTGATAATGAACAGTAAAAATTATGACTTAGCCAAGATCTCAGTGCTATCTTCGGCCAACACGTGCCCCTTCATCGCCTTCATCAACTCATTGAGATAAAAGCCGTTCGATAGGTCTAGCTTTTCATCTAGGGCAAAGACGGTCAACGTGTAATCGTGATCACAGTTAGGTGGCATTGGGCCACCATAGTGCTGGGTGATGTTCACACCATAATCAGGATAGAACTTTGAACCAAAGCTATTCTCTCCCTGAATCAAGTCCTTATCGGCACGTGAGCTATCCTCTTCCACCGCCGTCACGGGCCCAAAGCCAGTGGCTAACCAGTGAATGAACGGAAATCCACAGACAGGCACTGCGTCATAATCAATTAAGGTAATGGCTAAGTCCTTGGTCCCTTCGGGCAACTTGTCCACTTTAAATGGAAATGAACAAACCGGAATACCAGAATCGCGGAACGCTTCTGGTGCAAACTTGCCGTACTTATCAGGTAAATAACCAGACATTTCTTTAATCTTCATCATTTACTCCTTTTTGTTCTCTACTAATAGTTTAACAGCAAATGATAAGAATACAATTTAGTAACTGTTGTCCCCTAAGACTTTCTAAGTCAGGTAAACCAACGCGACATAGGACAACGTACCAACCAGAATCGAAATCAACATATTTTTCTTGTAGAGGTGCACACCAATCGTTAGCAAGCCCGCAATGACCGCTAACAGAGTATCGTGGCTGGAATGCAGCAATTGGCTCTTATAACAGTAAACCACTAGGATACCAAGAATGGCCGGTGGCAAATTATTGCCTAAGTAACTGACAAAGTCAGGGGTCGGCTTCTTCCCATTAAAAATCATAAAAGGTAAAAAGCGGGAGGCCATGGT
Source organism: Fructobacillus durionis (assembly GCF_900112405.1). Taxonomy (GTDB): domain Bacteria; phylum Bacillota; class Bacilli; order Lactobacillales; family Lactobacillaceae; genus Fructobacillus; species Fructobacillus durionis. Next base: position 515,219 of record NZ_FOLI01000001.1, read on the forward strand.
CGTCAAAACGGCAATGGCAATCGTACAAAGCTGCTCAGTAAATGTCATTGGCCCTCCTCCTTTCGGTAGCGAATGTAAAGAACACCGACCATCAAGAGCATTGAAATGGGTAGGAAGTATTCCGGACCAAAGATAAAGAGTGACCCCAGGGCCAGCACAATCCCGGTGACTGAATTGAAGTGCTTCTCCTCGTTCACGAACTGGTCCATGAATAGCACGATAAAGAGCGCTACCATGACAAAGTCGATTCCCTTGATTTGGAAAGTGATGAGAGAACCTAAGAGGCCTCCAATCATCGCGCCCATCACCCAGTAAAAATGGTTAAGGAATGTTACATAAAAATAGAAGTGCTTCTTATCAATCGTTTCGGGAATCTTTGTCGCATAGTTAATCGAAAAGGATTCGTCAACCATTCCAAAAATCAAATAAATCTTTCGCCAACCAGTATTCTTATAACGTTCCAACATGGAAATACCATAAAAAAGGTGGCGGGAGTTAATGATGGCCGTCAGTAGTAGCACACCCCACGGGTTAAAGCACTTCAACAAAGCGTTTCCCACAACAAACTCGACCGATCCGCCAAAAATCGTCATGGCCATTAAGGTTGGAAATAGGAAGTTAAAACCTAACTGGTTCATGTACAAGCCATAGGTCATCCCTAAAAAGGCAAAGCCAGCCATGATTGGGATTGTCTTTTGAAAAGCTAATTTAAATTCAGAACTCATTTTGTCACCTCTCCTGTGATAAAGGGTAGTGAATAATTACCAATAAAAAAGTCCCTAAAAATTATGAGGGATTTTTAAGAACTTTGTTAGTATAAAAAAACAAAATTAATAAATATCTTTTAAAAACACTTACTAAAGTATTGTAACAGCTTTTAACTTTTAATTCATTGACTTTTTCAGATTATTAAAAAAGCAAGTACTTAAAAGGCACTTGCTTTAATTTCATTCAAATTTTAATGAAAGTATTTGAACTATCGATTACTTATTACGCTTTGTCAATAAGTATCCAACCGTTGAGAGACCAGCAACTAAGAATGCTGGAACAAAGATTCCCGCGTTCTTTTCAATCATCTTGCCCGTTTCTGGCATAGCATGACGAACAGCGTTTCCCGCTACTGAATATGAGCTGCCATAAACGCCCTTAGCTGTCTTTCCACTTGTTCCATTAGTGGTTTCACTTGATGGTGTATGACTTGCAGCTGGTGTATTGCTTCCGCTGCTTGATGGAGTTGTACCACCGTTAGCTGGAGTATTCGAGCCATTTCCACCATTGTTACTTGGTGTTGGTGTTGGCGTAACAGGAGTATTTGGTGTTGGAGCTGGCGTTGGCGTTGGTGTTGGTGTCTTAGTCGAATAGATGACATCAATATTTTCATCCGAGCTATCTGCCGTTGGTGTTTCAGCATTAATCTCGGTCACAGCCTTATCGTTCACCTTAGGATCAATGTAGTTATCCCCTAGTTCTTGTTGAATCTGTACATCAGAGAACTGTGTGGCAGAGTCAGTGGCTAATTGCCATTGACCGTAGTCAGTCACAGCACCCGTCAACCAATTCTTAGTAGCGGTTCGTTGGTAAGAGACTGTTTGAACCAATGGACTTTGCCCAGCAATTTCATTATGGTTAGAATCTAAATAATTAATTGTTCGTTTAACTGTCTTTGTTTCAGTAATTTGCGTTACTGGTACGGTCGTTCCCCACTCATACCAACCTCCAGTTTTTGCACCGGTATCAAAGAAAGTCGTATAATCATTGGCATTCATTGTCAATGCCTGTGGATTAGCTGTTGATGGACTATCAACTAATGTGTAATAGCCGTATCGATCTGATGAAGAATGGTCACCTAAGCCCGTGCTCTCTGCTGGATCAATCCTTGCTTGAGCCAACTTAACAAAGAGCTTCTGACCATTACCAATTTGTGAAAATGTTTGATAAGAACCAGAAGTAATCAAGGTAGTAAAACTTGAAAGATCCACCGTTTGCAAGCTACTTGTATTTTCGAACATGCGTTCCGTGTACTGTAAACGGTTTGTATTAAAGGTACTCAAATCCAGATTTTTCACACTAGATAAACCATTAAACATATCGTTTATGTTTGTGACCTGGGCAGTATTAAATGAACTAACATCAAGGCTTGTTAAAGAGGAACAGTTGTAAAACATTTTATCAAAATTTCCAACATTTGCCGTATTGAATTTACTTAGATCAACTGAAGTCAAAGAAGAATCATCAGCAAACAGGCTCCCCATATGCTCTGTGTTCGAGGTATCCAAATTAGTCAGGCCAGTAAAGTCAGTTAGTTTAGTTAGACCGCCAAATAAGTTTTCGGATTGTTGAGGTGCCGCAACCGCTTGCGTAAAGACAATGTGCTGAACATTTGGGAAGAGAGTCGAAAGGCTAGAAGCTGAGCTTACTGGCAAGGTTCCCCCACTCGTAAAGGTCAAAGTATTCGTTGAATTGTCATAAGTATAACTAACCGTTCCAAAAGTACCATTCGTCGTATCGGCACTTGCCCTAACCTGTGACACTGGCAAGGTATGTTGTGTTGCCGGTGTTACGCTCACTGCCCCTAGTAAGGCAAAGGAAGCTAAAGAAGCTGCAACCCATCGTTTTACATGACGATTCTTTTTATCAACATTAATATTTAAATTAACCATAACTATCCCTTTCTGTAATTATTATAAGTACAGTTCCGTTATAGGTCTCTTTTAAATAAAATGCAAATTAAGTAGTCAATTAAAAAAGGACCAGAATTAAATCGGTCCAAAGTAGCAGTACATCAATGGAATAGTGTTATTTTCTGTTATTTTTCTGCCTTTTTGCTTGCTTTCTCTTGCTTTCCATAGACACCGTAAAAAAAAAAAAGAGGATAAGACTGGGCTTTATGGGCCCTCTTACCCTCTCTTGATAATGGTCAAGGAGATAGCGGGATTTGAACCCGCACACCGCCATACGACGGCTCGACGGATTTCGAGTCCGCTGCAGTACCAGATTGTGCCATATCTCCATAAAACTGCCCTAAATTTTTGACAAATTTAGAACAGTTAAATTTAAAGCTTATTAAATTACTTGTTCTTGCGCTTTGCAGCCTTTTCACGTTCTGAAGTGTTCAAGATAGCCTTACGGATACGAACATTTTCAGGCGTTACTTCAACGTATTCATCATCGTTCAAGAATTCAAGTGATGCTTCCAAGTTCATTTCGCGAGGCGTCTTGATAGAAGCGGTTTGATCCTTGTTAGATGAACGAACGTTTGACTGTGGCTTCATCTTCGTAACGTTAACAGAGATGTCGTTGTCACGAGCGTTCATACCAACAACCATACCTTCATAAACGTCAACACCGGCACCAACGAACATTTGACCACGGTCTTCAACACCCATGATGGCGTAGTTCGTAGTCTGTCCCTGGTTGATTGAGACCAAGGCACCGTTACGACGACCTGGTTCCCAGTTCTTAACCATTGGACGGTATTCTGCATACGTGTGGTTGTAGATACCGTAACCGTGAGTAGCAGTCATGAATTCAGTTGAGTAACCAATCAAACCACGTGAAGGGGCCATGTAAGTCAAACGAGTCTGGCCGTTACCAACTGACTCCATGTTTTGCATTTCACCCTTACGTTGGTTCAATGAATCGATAACTGATGATGAGTATTCATCAGGAGTATCGATTTGAACTGATTCATATGGTTCTGACTTCACACCGTCAATGTCTCGGAAAATAACTTGTGGACGTGAAGCTTGCAATTCGAAGCCTTCACGACGCATTGTTTCAATCAAGATTGACAAGTGCAATTCACCACGACCAGATACCAACCAAGCACCAGCTTGGTCCATGTCTTGAACACGCAATGAAACATCGGTGTGCAATTCACGGTGCAAACGGTCTTCGATTTGACGAGCAGTCACAAACTTACCTTCGCGACCAGCAAATGGACTGTCGTTTTGACGGAAAGTCATTTGCAAAGTAGGTTCATCAATACGAAGCAATGGCAATGCTTCAGGATGTTCTGGATCAACAACAGTTTCACCAACGTTGATGTCTTCCATACCTGAAACGGCGATCAAATCACCGGCCTTGGCTTCTGTGATGTCAACTTGGTCCAAACCGATAAATCCGGCCAACTTAGTAACACGGAAGTCTTGAGTAGAACCATCAATCTTCATAACGCGAACGTTATCTCCGACCTTGATTGTTCCACGCTTAACACGTCCAATACCAATACGACCAACGAAGTCGTTATAGTCCAACATGGCAACTTGGAACTGCAATGGTTCGTCAGAGTTGTCAACTGGTGCAGGAATCGTTTCGAATACCTTATCGAAGATAGGCTTCATTGTGTGTTCTTGTGTATCAACTTCTGGATCCAATGAAGTGGTTCCGTTCATAGCTGATGCAAAGACAACTGGGAAGTCCAAATCATCGTCATCGGCACCCAATTCGATGAACAAGTCCAAGACTTCATCAACGACTTCGGCTGGGCGTGCACCTGGACGGTCCACCTTGTTAACGATAACGATTGGTGTCAAGTGTTGTTCGAAGGCCTTCTTCAAAACAAAACGAGTCTGTGGCATTGTACCTTCAAAGGCATCAACAACCAAGAGAACTCCATCAACCATTCCCATGATACGTTCAACTTCTCCACCGAAGTCGGCGTGACCAGGTGTGTCCAAGATGTTGATCTGACGGTCGCCAACACGGACAGCCGTGTTCTTTGACAAGATCGTGATTCCACGTTCCTTTTCAATGTCGTTCGTGTCCATGGCACGGTCACCCAAAGCTGCTTCCTTACGGGCGTCCATTGTGTCTGACTGCTTCAACATTTCATTCACCAACGTCGTCTTTCCGTGATCGACGTGGGCGATGATTGCAATATTACGAATATCTTCGCGAAGTTTTGCCAATTTCTTGTGCTCCTTTATCTTAGCTACTCACAAGAAAGACTAGGAGGTATCCCCTAGTCTTTCACCATCTTGACTACCTCGCGATGAATACTGCTTGTAGCGATTAATACTGAGTTAGATAATAGCATATTAGGAGAGGTACCGTCAAGGTTTTTAACCTGATAACCCATTCCCTCAGCTAACGCTCTTCCGGCTGCTAAATCCCAAGGGGATAACTTAGACAAATAGGCCTGTGCAGAACCGGCGAAAAGCCGTGTAAATGAAATGCCTGCCGATCCCAAAACACGGAAGGCACAGGCCCTCTGAGCCAGCTCGCCATAGGGTTTCTCACCGACGACTAACCGTCGGCCAGAAACGATGACAACGGAATCAGTCAAAGTCTTATCTGTCAGTGGCTCTAACGCCCGCTCGTTTTCATAAATACCAGTTTTTTGTCCCCCATGAAAAAGTCGTGCCGCAGGCACGTCACAAATCCAACCGAGAACTGGCTCTCCATCCTCATAGAGGGCCATCATAATGGCGTAGTCCCGGTTCTCCAAAACAAAGTTCAAGGTGCCATCAATCGGGTCGATAAACCAAACTTGCCCGTCCATTGACTGAGCACGGGCCTCCCCCGCCTCTTCACAGACAAAGTGGGCATCCGGATCTAGCGCTAAAATTTTATCGATCAAAACCTTTTGGTTCGCCCGGTCAATGTTAGTGACTAAATTACGGTGGTCGCCGTCTTTATTGGAAACTTTTAGTCCATGTTTGGCTCGCTGCTCCTTGGTTTGAACCGCTAAAGTCTTAATCCAGCCAGACACCAGGTCATCAATCTCTTTAATTTTTTCCTGGCTACTTAAATCAATCACTCACAATCACCCGGTTATTTCCGTTGGCCGTCAGCTTCATTGTTTGATAGATTGAGTGACCAGTTTGCTCTTCAAAGTCACGGTCAAAGCGCTTTTGTTCAGCCTTTGAAGGAATTACCTGGCTAAACTGCTGATGAGCATCTAACAGTCGTGCTCGATCACAGCCACCTTCATAGACCTGTAAAACAGCATCCACTAAGTTTGACACAGCAATCATGTCATTGACGTCCCAGTTACCATCAATTGGTAGTTGATAATTATCAGCCATGTTTCACTCCTTTAATTGCATTTCCTAAGTACATTCTAACAAGGACTGTCCACTATATCTAGATGATGCCCGTCTGACTTTTCAAAAATAATAAGCACACTTATCTCAAAACTGTATTATTTAATACCGATAAAGTCCCAGCAGCCCTTTCACATCAGTCATCTTTTTTGCTATACTAGGAGGTATGAAAAGAAAGGTGGCTTTGCCCATGACAATTCGCTTTACCATGGATAAGATTACAAAAGATGGCGACCCAGTCTTGCGGAAGACAGCCGAAAAAGTGCCCTTCCCACTCTCGGAAGAACACCGTCAGCTAGCAGAAGACATGATGACCTACTTGGTCGTGTCACAGGACCCTGAAAAGAATGAAGAATACGGACTACGCCCAGGTGTTGGTCTAGCTGCCAACCAAGTTGGTAAATCACTACAGATGACAGCCATCTTGATTCCTTCAGCTGATCCAGCTGAAGAAGACGAAGAACCCTACTTCAAGGGTGTGGTTTTCAACCCCGTTATCATTTCAGAAACAGTCGGTCGAACAGCCCTTGAAACTGGTGAAGGATGTCTTTCAGTTGACGAAGACGTTCCCGGCTTCGTTCCCCGCTCAAAGAAGATTAAGGTTCGCTACCAAGACGAAAAGGGTGACACTTACGAAAAGACACTTCGTGACTACCCTGCCATCGTCTTCCAGCACGAAATTGACCACCTCCACGGTAAGCTTTACTACGATCACATCAATAAGGCTGAACCATGGAAGATTGACGACAATACAAAGTACGTTTAAAAATATTTTCAGTCCATTGAAATTGATTTTTTCAATGGACTTTTCTTTTGGATTTAGCTAAAAAAGCAGCTCATCTTAAATGATGAACTGCTTTTTATTTAAACTAATTTACTTAAAAAGACCTTTTTTACCGGCTGGCTTTCCAGATGCCTTGGCAAATTCTTCCATGGCAGCCTTCTGTTCCTTGTTTAACTTGGTTGGTACGACAACGTTGATGACAACGTATTCGTTACCAAATCCGGCTCCGCGCAAACGTGGTGCCCCCTTACCTGCCAAACGGAAGCGACGGCCGTTTTGAGTTCCGGCTGGAATCTTCAACTTCACGTCACCGTGAACCGTCTTCACAGGAATTTCAGCACCCAGCGTAGCAGTGACAAAGTCAATGTCCTGTTGCACGTAGATATCCGCACCATCACGCTCGAAGCCGTCCTTTGAGGCTGCAACAGTGAAAACAACGAAGAGGTCTCCGCGTGGTCCACCGTTGACACCGTCTTCACCTTGACCAGCCAAGCGCATTTGTTGTCCGGTTTCGACACCGGCTGGCACCTTCACCTTGACTTCAGTTTGCTTATGGTCGTTTTGTGAACGGGTATACTTCACATGCTTTTCAGTACCGAAGATGGCTTCTTCAAAAGTCAACTGCATGCGGTACTGCAAGTCACGTCCCTGACGGGGTGCGTTTGGATCCTGCTGGAAGCCACCACCGAACATCTGAGAGAAGATGTCGCCAAGGTCGGAGAAGTCTCCTCCAAAGCCACCCTGTGCGCCACCAAAGCCGCCGAAGCCACCTTGACCGTTAGCACCAGCCGCACCAAATTGGTCGTACTGCTGACGCTTCTTAGGGTCACCTAGGGTTTCCCAGGCTTCTTGGACTTCCTTATACTTATCCTCAGCCCCTGGTTCATGGTTCAAATCGGGGTGATACTTTTTGGATAACTTTCGGTAGGCCTTCTTGATTTCGTCCTGGCTGGCGTCCTTTGAAACACCAAGTCGATCATAAAATTCCGTATTATTCACAAGCTCAGCTCCTTTAATTCATAGTATGTACAACAGGCTAGGTCTCCCTAGCCTGTTTTAATAATAGAAAGTTATTTCAAATTGAAATTACTTCTTCTTGTCGTCATCGTTAACTTCTTCGAAGTCACCGTCGACAGTGTTGTCATCCTTCGCTTGGCCTTGACCAGCTTCTTGACCTTGGGCTCCACCTTGAGCAGCTTGTGCTTGTTGGTAAAGCTTTGCAGCCAATTCTTGGGCAACCTTTGACAATGCGTCAGACTTTTCCTTCAAATCAGTCAAGTCAGCATCTTCAGCAGCTGCATCTTCCTTGGCCTTCTTCAAAGCTTCCAAAGCATCCTTCGTTGGCTTTGTGTCTTCTTCAGATAACTTATCACCAACTTCTTCCAAAGTCTTTTCAGTCTGGAAGATTAATTGATCAGCGTTGTTGCGCGTTTCAACGGCTTCCTTCTTCTTGTTGTCGGCTTCTTCGTTTGCCTTGGCGTCGTTCATCATCTTTTCGATTTCTTCGTCAGACAATCCACCAGCAGCTTGAATGGTAATCTTTTGTTCCTTCTGAGTACCAAGGTCCTTAGCAGAAACGTTTACGATACCGTTACGGTCAATATCGAAGGTAACTTCGATTTGTGGGACACCACGTGGGGCTGCAGGAATGTCAGCCAATTGGAAGCGACCCAATGTCTTGTTATCGGCAGCCATTGAACGCTCACCTTGCAAGACATGGATGTCAACGGCTGGTTGGTTATCAGCGGCCGTTGAGAAGACCTGTGACTTTGACGTAGGAATCGTCGTGTTACGGTCAATCAACTTCGTGAAGACACCACCCATGGTTTCGATACCAAGTGACAAAGGTGTAACATCCAAAAGAACAACGTCCTTCACATCACCAGTGATAACTCCACCTTGAACAGCGGCACCCAAGGCAACGGCTTCATCAGGGTTGATTGAGTGGTTAGGTTCCTTACCAGTCAACTTCTTAACTGATTCTTGAACGGCTGGGATACGAGTTGATCCACCGTTAAGGATAACTTCATCGATGTCAGAGAATGACAAACCAGCATCCTTCAAAGCGTTCAATACAGGTTGCTCAGCCTTCTTAACCAAGTCAGCTGTCAATTCGTTGAACTTTGCACGTGACAATGACATTTGCAAGTGCAATGGGCCTTGGTCACCAGAAGCGATAAATGGCAAATCAATTTGTGCTTCAGAAGCTGATGACAAAGTCTTCTTAGCAGCTTCGGCAGCATCCTTCAAACGTTGCAAGGCCAACTTGTCTTGCTTCAAATCAATGCCGTTTTCCTTCTTGAATTCATCAGCCAAGTAGTCGATGATCTTTTGGTCAAAGTCATCACCACCAAGGTGAGTATCACCGTTTGTTGACAAAACTTCGAAGACACCGTCACCCAATTCAAGGATAGAAACATCAAATGTTCCACCACCCAAATCGTAAACAAGAATCTTTTCATCCTTGTCCAACTTGTCCAAACCATAAGCCAAAGCTGCGGCCGTTGGCTCGTTGATGATACGTTCAACCTTCAAACCGGCAATCTTACCAGCATCCTTAGTTGCTTGACGTTGTGCATCGTTGAAGTAAGCAGGAACTGTGATAACTGCTTGGTCGACTTTTTCGCCCAAGTAATCTTCAGCATAGCCCTTGATGTACTGCAAGATCATGGCTGAGATTTCTTGTGGCGTATATTCCTTACCGTCAACCTTAACCTTGTATCCAGCTTCACCCATGTGTGACTTGATTGATGAAATCGTGTCTGGGTTTGTGATGGCTTGGCGCTTTGCCACGTCACCAACTTGGGTTTCCCCGTTCTTAAATGAGACAACAGATGGTGTTGTCCGTCCACCGTCAGGGTTGGTGATAATCTTTGGCTTACCACCTTCCAAAACAGCAACAGCAGAGTTCGTTGTTCCTAAATCAATACCAATAATCTTTGACATATTCGATACTCCTTTTTCCTTAAATTAACAATTTTTAGCTTTTTTCGGTGTGGTACGTTAAACGTTGATTCACCATATGTAAGTTTACTTACTGTGCAACCGCAACCATTGCAGGTCGGATAACACGGTCTTGTAGCATGTAGCCCTTTTGGAGAACCGCCGCTACTTGGTCCGCCTTCAACTCACCTTCAGCAGGTACTGTTTGGACACCCTGCATCGTTTGTGGGTCAAAGTCGTCGCCGACCTGGCCGACTTCTTGGATACCGTTGGCAGTCAAAGCGGACTTCAAGGTCTTCAAAGTGATTTGAACACCCTTGTGAATCTGAGCGACTTTATCGTCACCTTCCGCATCAACAGCCAAGGCACGTTCCAAGTTATCAACAACTGGCAAGATGGCTTCGGCCAATTTCTGACCGTCGTACTTGCGGATGTTGGCCATCTCACGTGCGTTACGCGTCTGGATGTTTTGAATCTCAGCCTGGGCACGGAGAAGAGCGTCATCTTTATCAGACAACTGCTGCTTCAATTCAGCCATTGGGTCAGCTTCTTTTGCTTCTGCCTTTTCCTCTGGCTTCTTTTCTGGGTTTTCACCAGCGAAATCCTGGGCCTTTTCTTCCTCTTGGATTTCTTGTTCTTCAACTTGATCTTCTTGATTCTTCTTGGCCACGAGAGCCTCCTTTTATCTATCGTATTCGATGAGTTTTGAATCCAAGGCCGAAGCGAATGCTGAAAGCAAACGCGACAGTTCGGCGTAAGGTAATCGCATTGGACCGACCAGCGCAATCACACCGCTGTCATCCTGACCAACCGTAAAGGCGGTTGATAACATGGCAAAGTCATTTAAGACTGGCGTGTGTAATTCCTCGCCTAATCGGATGTTCACCTGGCCCGGCTTGGCTTTCGCCAAATGCCGGACGGCATCAGGTGAATCAAAGAGCTCCAAAATCTTACGAGCTGATTTAACATCCATGTAGGCGTCGTCTGCCACCTCCAAGAGGTTGAACCGTCCGCCCAGGTGAACGGTTTCAGAAACCGAACGAGCAAGAACGTCACCGAACAATTGGAGGAAGGCTGCGGGACTTTCAATCTTGCGTGATAGTAAGACGGGTAACTGTTCTGAAGTCATCAGTGAGAGGACTTCGTGAACGGGTCGTCCAACCATCTGCGCGTTGATGTAGGCCACCATTCCTGAAAGGGAATCCAAAGGTAATTCCTTTGGCAAGCGGAAGGTCTGCGATGTCACCTTTCCATCTGATGTGGCCAACACGGCAATCACTTGCCGGTTTTCCATCGGAATCAGTTGGAAGGATGAAATCTTCAGGTTAATTGGCTTCGGCTTTAAGACCAAAGCCGTTAACCCAGTTTCCTTCGCGAGCAATTTCGCTGTTTGATCAAGTAACTCGTCCAACTCGTGGAAGTTACCGCGAATCTGCTTTGCCACCATCTGAATTTCCTGGTCTGAAACACCAGCTTTACCCATTAGATGGTCTAGGTAGTAACGGTAACCTTCAAGTGAAGGAACACGACCAGCAGAAGTATGTAACTTCTTAATTAAATCAGCTGCTTCCAAGCTGGACATTTCATTTCGAATTGTCGCTGGAGAAACATCTAGGTTTAACTCGTCGTGCAGAGTCTTTGACCCAACGGCGTGGGCGGTTTGTGTGTACTGGTAAATGATGGCGGCTAGAATCCGCTTTTGTCTTTCCGTTAACACCAAAGCACCCGACCTTTCTTTGTTTAGCACTCGATTACCTCAACTGCTAATTCTTATTATACGCAAGCTTGTATAGAATGCAACCCTTTTTAGCAGTCTTTTTTAAAGAGTGCTAAATGAAGATTAAATCTTCTCCACAAAGGCCGCCACCATCGCCTTCTTCCAAAATAAAAAACTAGCCTTTCGACTAGTTTTTCTTGAAGTATTCTCTGGTGTCTTCTCGATCGCGTTCTAATTGGGCAATCAAATCTTCAGCTGAATCAAAAGCCACCTCGCCACGGAGGTATTGCAGCCAGTCGACTTTGACGGGTTCACCATACACCGCCTGTTTGAAGTCCAGCAAGTTAATCTCCACCGTCACCGGCCGGTTGGCTTCAAAAGTCACGTTCCGACCAATCGAGGCCATCCCCTTCACCGTCTGGCCAGCAATCTGCACCCGCACCACGTAAATACCAAGTGCTGGCAGCGTTTCAAGTTCTGGCGTCCAAACGTTAATGGTTGGAAACCCAAGCGTTCGTCCACGGGCATCCCCATGGACCACAATTCCTGTCGTCCGGTGGGCACGGCCTAAGTTGTCATTCGCAAAGTCCAAATCGCCATCTGCCAGTGCAGCCCGTATATCCCGGGAGGCGACTTTGGCAGCGGCATCATCCCCAGCCAGCGTTTTCTTACCGACAGTGATAACTTCAAAACGGCCTTGCGCATACTCTGGCAAATGGGCCATGTCCGCTCGGTCAGCTGGACGACCGTAGAGATGGTCATAACCAGCCACAACCGCCTTAGCACGCAAAGCGAGTAATACCTGCTCAACGAAGTCTTCCGGCTTCAAAGTCGACAGCGCCGACGTCAGATTCAAGCAGTAAACACGGTCCACGCCGAGCTCCCCTAATAAGGCCACCTTTTCATCCAAGGGTGTCAGGTCGTGCCAGGGCAAAGACTGTTTTTCAAAAACAACACCGGGGTATGGCGTATACGTTAAAACCGCTAAGGGCAAGCAGAGTTTATCAGCTTTCTCCCTCGCGGCCTTGATCACGGCCTGGTGACCCTTATGAACACCATCGAAGTAGCCCATCACGACAACTTGGTCCGATGCTTGATAGATATTGTTATCCAAAGGGTAGTGAATCTTATATAGTTCTGTCATATTTTTTATTATAACGTTTTTATCAATAAAAAAGGCAGTTTCAATAGAATGAAACTGTCCTTCTACTCTTTTAATAGCTAAAACTTACTTGTGGTTTCGCTTAAAAACAGTGTAAACCGTTGCCGCTGCCATTGCTGTCCAGGTGAGAACAGCAAGCACCGTTTCCTTTAAGCTAATCTTCTGATTAATAGCGGTTTCTGGCAGGCCACTCTCAGACGTTGATGCAGCTGTCTTGGAAGATGATTGCTCTTTCTGCCCGGTCTTATCCCCATCATTTTTCTGATGGGCTGGAGCAGTAGGAACTTGCTTGCCATCCCCACTACCAGCTTGGTTGTCCTTGTCAGGATTGGTATCGTCTGGCTGTGAGTTATCGCTACCCGGTTGGTTCTGATCGTCAGCACCCGGCTTGTCATTTTCCCCGGCACCTGGTTGCCCATCGTCACCGGGCTGCTTATCATCACCAGAACCTGGCTGACCCTTACTACCGTCGTCGCCCTTCTTACCATCATCTGAAGCTGGTTGATATTGATCTGCCAGTAATTTCTTAGCCTGGTCAAGGGTCTTATCAATTTCGTCAGCCGTCTTTAAGGCAGATAGCGCTTCTTCTACTTTTGCCAGTTCTTCCTTGACAGCATCGACCTGTTTGGCTTTATCGGACTTGGACAGCTTTTCATCCTGCTGAATTTCATCAATAATTTGCTTAGCGTAATCATCTAAAGTCTTGCCGGCATCCTCCTTCTGTTCTGCGATACTCTCACCAGGTTGGTGCCCCTTATCAAGGTCGGATTGCCCATCTTTCACCGCCTGCTCGATTTCATCGGTCGTACTCAAATGAGTAATGCCATTCTCTACTCCTGCTAATGAATCGTTAACAGCTTCCTTCTGCTTATCCTTTTCAGATTCGGTTAAAGAATCGTCCTTTTGAATGGCATCGATAATCTTCTGAGCGTAGTCCGCAAGCCCCTTCTTGGCCTCTTTCTTTTGTTCATCAATCTCGGCCTCTGAGTCATAGTAAACGGTAACCTCCTCGTTTACTGCTGGGTCGGTCAAGCCGAACGTCCGCCCTTTCAAAGAACCAGAATGAACCACTGGATTCGCATAAGTCTCGCCCTTCACTTGAATTTTGTTATCCAATTTTAGGTCAGACCAAGCCTTGGCTGACCCATCTGCCAGTTTCCAAGTAATCTGGTCAGGATTCACGAGCTGCTTGGTCCGATAGTCATAAAGAGCCGTTCCAATCATAGACACCGTTTCTTTATTATCAGCTAGCAGCTGCTGATGCTCCCCATCCGCTGCTTGAAAATGGACTGTTCGAGTCATCGACTTTTGTAGCTGGGCCTTTACTGCGTCCGGTAAATCATCAGTCGCTGATACCATCCCCACACGGTCCTCATAAACCGCCGTGTACTCTTGGTTGTCTGAGTTGATATCAAAGTCGTTAAGAGCTGGAAGCTGGTTATCGGACACCAACTCCCCCTTGCTGTCCACGATGTTCTTCAGTTGGTAATCAGCTGTATTTTTAACAGGCTCATAAGCAGACCAGGCTTTGTTAGCAGATCCTGGCGCCACCGTCACAACAGGGTCGCCCACCTTTGAACCGTCAAAGTCACTCACCGTCTGGGCAATATTCAACGTGACCGGCCAGTTCACATCAGTCATCCCAGCAATCTTCTTTCCATCCGCATCTTGGAAGTGAATCGTCCGCGTCACCTTTTTCTGTGTGGTGACCACATGGGTTTTAGACTTCAAATTGAGCGTGATATCCACGGTATTTTCACCGTGTTTCAAAACGGAATAGTCCTGATTCGTACCAACCGCCATTCGATATGGTTGACCGTCCGCATTCTTATCAACAGCTGAATTCTTGTTCATAAAGCCAAAGAGACCATTTTCAGTTGTTTGTACATAATCAAAAATGCTTTGTCCATTCTCCATCTGAGATAAAGAGACAAAATCAAGTTTGTCAGTCTTTAATTCAGGTAGTGAATAAGTCTCTGGATAAGTAACCTTTTGATTGTCAGTAAAGTTGAGTGGACTAAAGAAGAAGCGCACGACCTGATCAGTGCTTGCGATGTACTTCGCGTTTGGTCCAAATGTAATACCAGGCTGTTGGGCGTTCACATCGACTTTATCAAAGTACCAGTTACGGTGTCCATTTTCATCCACCTTGGAATAGCGGCTTAAGCTCGCCCGTGCTGAAAAAGTCTTGTATAGTTGACCGTCAATGTTCACCTTAATATTCTGATTCATTCCCACAAGGAAAATACTCTTATCAGCGCTTCCTGGATTTGTATAACTATAGGTCGTTTTGTCGTTGTCCGCAACATTTAACCCATCGTTGGAATAGCCCACCGTTGGCTGAACAACACCATCGCCATTCGCCTGTACGGACTGCTTGTTCACCTGGTTGTCTGAAGCAGACGTCTGTTCTGTTGACAAGACCTGTCCGGCCAAAAGAAAGGCTACCGTTGTCGCCGAAACCACAACCCAGTTCTTCTTTACCTTTCGTAACTGCTTCCGTTCTACTCTTTCACTTGAAACGCGCTTTTCAAAGCTCATTTTCCTCTCCTCAAAATATATTTATTGTTTATATCGTCACAAAGAGAATTATAATCCTTTCCTCTAGTATTTCAATTATCTGAACTTCGTTAAAATAAACAAAAAAACTAGCTATATTCATAGCTAGTATCCTTATTTTTAGATTATTTGTTTTTAAAATTGATAACGTGAACGCCAGAGTTCATCCTCATCCGAATAGAAGTAAACAGCGATTAACTTCTGGTCATAATACAGTTGGTAATAACCACTCTCGTTCTTTGGCCACTTTGAAATTTTTTGACCGTGTGAAACGGCAAAATATTCTTCATCCGTCAAATCTTTTCGCTCGTAATCCAAAACATCAGCGATTGGTAGGAGTTGTTTCTCAACCTCTTCTTCGGACATTTCCATTAACTTGTCCAGATCAACCGCCTGGTCAAGCGAGAATCCAGAACCAGCCGTACGTGTCAAAGAAGTCATCGTTGCTGGTAGACCCAAAGACTTTCCTAAATCATAGGCCAAAGTTCGAATATAGGTCCCCTTTGAGACTCGTGCTTCAAAGTCAATCGACTGGTAGGGCTGTCCTTCTTCCCAGCGTAAAGCTGAGGTTGGCTTAAACTCGTAGATAGTTGCTTCTCGCCTAGGTAGCTCGACTTCTTGACCAGCACGGGCGTATTCGTACAAGCGGCGGCCATTGACTTTGACAGCTGAATAAATTGGCGGAATCTGGATGATGTCGCCTTCCAATGACTGAAAGGCCGACTGCAACTCGGCCTCATCCAGTCCCTCATCCAGCGGCTTCTTCTCCACCACTTCCCCATCGGCATCCTGACTCTCCGTCGCATAGCCAAAGGTAACCGTGCCCTGATAAGTCTTTGGGCGGGTCTGTAGCAGGTCAATCAACTTGGTCGCCTTCCCCAGCGCAACCACTAAGACACCGTCCACATTGGGGTCTAATGTCCCCGCATGCCCAATCTTTTTCTGCCCAGAAACACGGCGCAGACGGGCTACAACGCCAAAGGAGGTCATCCCCTTGGGCTTATTTACCACAAGTAAACCAGTTAACGTACTCGCTTGCTTTGCCATTTCATTCTCCATTCAAGTAAAAAAGCCGGTCATTCAAAGTGAAATCGTCGGCTTTTATTTTATCGGTTTTCGCGAACCTTTTCAATGTAAGCTTGCAAGCGGGACAGACCTTCTTGCAACTGGTCAGTGTCACCTGCGTATGAAATTCGAACGTAGCGCTTGGCCCCGTCGAACATCGAGAAGGCTTCCCCAGGGATAACCCCGACTTTTCCTTCCTTGGCTAGCTTCTCTGCAAAAGTCCAACCGTCCTCTTCAATATCATCTGGCAACTTAGCAAAGATGTAGAAAGCACCGTCTGGTGACAAAACGTCAAAGTCCAAATCGCGAAGGACCTTCACCGCCATATCACGACGCTTTTGGTAAGTGTCAATCATTGGCTGGATGTCAGCCTTTGGCATCTTCAATGCAGCCAAAGCGGCATCGTAGACAAAGGTTGGGATGGAGTATACCAAAGTAGCGTGCACCTTTTGAATTTCAGCAGCGACGTCCTTTGGTGCCATTACGAAGCCGACACGGTAACCAGTCATAGCGTGTGACTTCGACAAGCCATTCACGACGATGGCACGGTCTGGAATCAAGGCCCCAATAGATACGTGGTCACGTCCGTAAGTCAATTCTGAGTAGATTTCATCTGAAATGACCCATACGCCAGCCTTTTCAAAGGCCTTGGCCAAAGCTTCCAACTCTTCCTTGGTATAAGTAACACCAGTTGGGTTACTTGGGTAGTTAAAGAGCACGGCCTTCACAGGAACCGTGGCTTCCTTAATGGATTCTTCTAACAATTCTGGCGTCAACTTGAAGCCAGTCTTTGAAGTATCCACCGCAATGGCCTGCCCACCGGCCATTTCAATTGATGAGAAGTAAGAACCGAAGGCTGGATCTGGAATCAAAATACCATCGCCCCGTGAGAGTAAAGTCTTGAAGATGGCAAAAATAGCCTCTGTCACACCAGCCGTTACAACAACTTGTTCGATTGAATCGTACTGCAAGTTATAACGGTCCTTCATGTAGTCCAGGACGGCCTGACGTAGTTCAGGGTCCCCCTGTGAGTTACCATAGTGTGAATGGTTTGCTTCAACTCCTGCAACAGTGGCAGCCTTTACTGCTTCAGGCGTGTCAAAACCAGGTTCTCCAAAAGTCAGGAAGAGCAAGTCATCAACACCCATAATACTTTGTTGGAAGCCCAAAAGCTTATCGGCTGGCACCGCCGTTACTTCAGGATTTAATGCTGGAATATGGTTAGTCATTGAATCACTTCTTTCTATTTATCTACTTAAATGTTACTAATATTCTAACTTATTTCAAGCCGAATTGACAGGTTTTATGAAAGAAAAATGAGTAAACGACAATCCGTTTACTCACTCTTTTTAGTATTTCTCATTCAAATACAATCGTAATTTATCCAAGCCTGCTGTCAGTCGTTCCATATCAGCAGCATAGGAGATTCGAATGTAGCGCTTTGCTTCATCAAACATTGAGAAAGCCGTTCCAGGAATCAGGGCTACCCCGCCCTCTTCCGCCAAGTGATAGGCGAAGACGTCGGAATCCTCCTTCACCTTATCTGGTAGCTTAGCGTAAAGGTAGAAAGCACCTTCAGGGCTAACAAGGTCAAAGCCCATATCAGTTAATTGCGCAGCAGCGTAATCACGCCGTTCCTGATAACCCTCTTTCATGTAATCCAAGGACTGACGGGAAAGCTTAAAGGCGGCGACTGCACCGTCTTGCACGAAGGTTGGCAGTGAAAAGACAGAGGAACCGTGTACCTTTTGAATTTCACTAACCAGACTTTCAGGCCCGGCAATTAAGCCCAGACGGTATCCCGTCATGGCATGGGACTTTGATAAGCCGTTGACC
Source organism: Fructobacillus durionis (assembly GCF_900112405.1). GTDB lineage: Bacteria > Bacillota > Bacilli > Lactobacillales > Lactobacillaceae > Fructobacillus > Fructobacillus durionis. The sequence continues at coordinate 533,332 of NZ_FOLI01000001.1, forward strand.
ACAACCGTGCGTTCAGGCAGCAGGGTTCCCATCGAATGGTGTTGCCCCTGATAAGTCAGTTCAGCGTAAATTTCATCCGAAATTACCCAGAGATCATGCTTTTCAAAGCACTTGGCTAATTCTTCTAATTCTTCCAGCGTATAGGTGACACCCGTTGGGTTGTTTGGGTAGTTAAAGAGCACGGCTTTTACAGGAACAACCGCTTCTTTGATGACCTCTTCCACACCTTCAACCGTCAACTTGAAGTCCGTCTTCGCCGTGTTGATTGGCAAAGCCACACCACCTGCCAGGGACAAAGCCGCAAAGTAGGAACCATAAGCAGGATCCGGAATTAACAAGCCATCACCTGGTGTAATCAAGGTCTTGAAAATCGATTGAATGGCCTCGGTTACCCCAGCCGTCATAATTAGATTATCAATACTTGGATACTGCAGCTGATAACGGTCCGCTAAGTAGGCTAAGGCTGCCTCCCGTAAGGCAAGTTCTCCCTGTGAGTTCCCGTAGTGCGAACGGTCAGCCTCGATGGCTGCAATCGTCGCCTCTTTGACAGCAGTCGGCGTCGCATATCCTGGCTCTCCAAAAGTTAAATAAACTAAGTTATCAAATTTGCTGATTGACTTTTGAAAAGTCAAAATACGGTCTGGTTCGAGTTCCGTCACCAATTGGTTCAAGGGCTGCGTCATAGCGGGTATCCTTTCTTACGACTGTTTTATTCATTACTGATAGTCTACCGCTTCTTCACGACCATTCCTAGGTGAAAAAGATGAAACTATTATTCTTTAAAGTGAATTTTTTTCAATTAAATAAAAAAGAAGCCGGCCAATAGCCGACTTCTTTTAATTACCCTTACTTACCTTCTTTTTGGTGCAATTCACGAATCAATGATTCGATGTGGTCACCATATTGGATTGATTGATCCAATACGAAGTGTAATTCAGGAATCTTATAAACGGTCAAACGTGAACCGAGTTCGCGACGGATTAATCCAGACGCTGCTTCCAATCCAGCTTGGGCCTTCTTCCGGTCAGACGCATAATCTGAAAGGATTGAATAATAAATGGTGGCGATTTGCAAGTCACCCGAAACATCAACAGACGTAATCGTGACATCTTGAACTCGAGGATCGTTCACTCGCTTCAAGATCAAATCGGAAATGTCTTTTTGAATTTCCTGAGCTAAACGCCCAGCACGTTGTGGATTTGCCATATCTGCCTCCAATTCTAAAAGCTTACTTAGGCTTTACTTCTTCCATGATGTAAGCTTCAACATGATCACCTGGCTTGATGTCGTTAAACTTGTTAACAGTGAATCCGAAGTCGTAACCGAACTTCACTTCGTTAACGGCATCCTTACCGCGCTGCAAAGAAGCCAATTCGCCGTCGAAGACAACCGTTCCATCACGAACGATGCGGACCTTAGAGTCCTTGGTAATCTTACCTTCTTCAACAGTGGCACCGGCAATGGTTCCGACCTTAGAGAACTTGAACAATTCCTTAACTTCGATTTCACCGATAACCTTTTCTTCGTAAACTGGTTCAAGCTTACCCTTCATGGCTGCTGTCACGTCATCAATGGCATCATAGATAACTGAGTAGAAGCGCATGTCAATCTTGTCAGCTTGTGCTTGGTTCTTGGCAAATGGCGTAGGACGCACGTTAAATCCAATAATCAAGGCACCTGATGCTTCAGCAAGTGAAACGTCTGATTCGTTAATGGCACCAACGGCGGCGTGAACAACGTCAACCTTAACACCATCAACTTCAATCTTCTTCAATGAACCAACCAAGGCTTCAACAGAACCCTGAACATCGGCCTTCACAACAACTGGCACAGACTTCATTGCCTTTTCAGCCATTGTGTTAAAGAGTGTATCCAATGTAACCACTGAAGATGAGTTACGTACTTCTTCACGAGCACGCTTTGCACGTTCTTCACCGGCTGCACGGGCTGACTTTTCATCGGCCATGACAACAAAACGGTCACCGGCAGATGGCACTTCGTTCAAACCAGTGATTTGAACAGGTGTTGCTGGCTTGGCTTCCTTGATGTCTTGTCCGTTTTCGTTTTGCATTGTACGGATACGACCATAAGTGTTTCCGACAACGACAGGGTCACCAACATGCAAGGTTCCTTGTTGAACCAAGACAGTTGAAACAGGACCACGTCCCTTATCCAAACGAGCTTCAATAACTGAACCACGGGCAGGAACCGTTGGGTCTGCCTTCAATTCCAAAACGTCAGCTTCAAGCAAAATCATTTCAAGCAATTGGTCAACGTTTTGTCCCATCTTGGCAGAGATCTTAACGAAGATTGTTGAACCACCGTATTCTTCAGGAACAAGGTCGTAGGCCATCAATTGGTTGATGACTTGGTCAGGGTTAGCCCCTTCCTTATCAATCTTGTTAACGGCAACGATAATTGGTGTTCCAGCAGCCTTGGCATGGTTAATCGCTTCGATTGTCTGTGGTTGAACACCATCATCAGCGGCAACAACCAAAACAGTGATGTCGGTGATGTTGGCACCACGGGCACGCATTTCAGTAAAGGCCGCGTGACCTGGTGTATCCAAGAAAGTAATCAAGCGACCATCCAAGCGAGCTTGGTAGGCACCGATGTGCTGCGTGATACCACCGGCTTCGCCAGCAGTAACGTTCGTCTTACGCAAGTAATCCAACAAAGTTGTCTTACCGTGGTCAACGTGTCCCATGATGGTGACAACTGGTGCGCGTGGCTCCAAGTTTTCTTCGTTAACCGCAGCGTCGTCGAAGAAACGGTCGATGTCGGCCAAATCTTCTTCTTCCTTCTGCTTAGCTTCGATACCGTAATCAGCAGCAAGAATTTCGATGGTATCTTCATCCAATGACTGGTTTTGGTTCGTCACAATTCCAAGCAAGAAAAGCTTCTTGATGATTTCAGCAGTGTCACGGTGCAAGAGCTTTGAAAGATCCTGCACGTTCATGCCAACCTTGTACTCCAATACTTCTGGCAATGGCTGTTCCTTACGAACAGTTGGTTGCTTCTTAGGGGCTTGCTTAGCAGCAATACGACGAGCCTTCTTTGAACCGTGTGGCTTGTCGTTACGGCGTGGTGTTTGTTGACCAGTACCGTTGGTATTACGCTTACGCGTGTTATTGCGCTGTGAGTTACCACCTGAGGCCAAAGAACCACCGAAGCGTCCCTTACCTTCGGATGTAGCGGCTGGCTTTGCCGTCGTTGAAACTGCAGGCTTAGCAGCAGGCTTCTTTGCGGCTGGTTTTGCCGCCTTCTTAGCAGCTGCTTCCTTAGCACGCTTGTTTTCAGCAACGTATTCCTTCAAAGAATCATCCTTCTTTTCAGAATAGTTAATCTGTCCTTCACGTGGCTTTGTTGACCATGACTTCTTTTCACGAATCATTGGACGGCCAGTGCTGTTGTTTGAACGGTTGTTTGGACGACGTGAACCAGATTGTCCTGGACGTCCGCCATTGTTACCACCGTTTTGAGGACGGCCTTGGCCACCCTGTTCCTTACGTGGTCCATTTGACTTTGGACGTGGACGAGCTGGTGATGCAGGCTTAGCCGCTCCATCCGCTAACTTAGCAGCGTGACGACGTTGTGAAGCTGGTAACTCCTTACGTTCTGGCACTGCCATCTTGCGGGTCTTTCGGTTTGAGCCGGAGAATTTCTTTTCTTCTGCCATTAATTCCGCTCCTTTTCTTCAAGTAATTGTTTAATTTTTTTAGCAAAGCCAGCGTCAGAAATGGCGAGAACCGACCGGTTTAACCCAATCGATTGGCTAATTTCATCCCTGGTCAAGTCATCGATAAAGGTAACTTGGTAGAACTGACTTTTGTCCGAAAATTTCTTATGTTGACTGGCCCCACCATCTTTTGGAAAGAAGACGACGCGGGCTGTCTGGTTTTGAATTGCTTTTAGAGTCGGCCCTGACCCTAAGACGAGCTTGTTGGCTCGTCGAGCAAGGCCCAAGACCTGAATCATTTCCTTAGTCTTGTTCATTTTCAAAAAGCTCTTTTCGGGCTTGCTGATGATCAACGTATTCGTAAAGTTCCTCGTAGAAACTGGGGTCAATCGCCTGCGAGAAAGCCTTTTCAAAGACGCGCTTTGCTTGCGCTTCCTTAGCCACTTCACGGTCTAAGGAAATGTAAGCGCCACGGCCATTCTTCTTACCAGTTGGATCTAAGAAAACTTCGCCTTCTTTATTCTTAACGACCCGGACAAGGTCTTTCTTTGCCACCATTTCGCCAGTGACAATGTCTTTTCGCATCGGAATTTTCCGTGTCTTCATGAGGCACCTCCAAGAAATTAGATTTCAGGATTTTCTTCGTTATCATCTGCGACCATAGCATCAACGCTATCGTCAACATCTGTATCAGTGGCTTCATCAGCTGCTTTATCAAAGGAATCATCTGAAGCTTCATCCATTGATACAGCCAAATCATTAGCTTCTGATTCAGGCTTAATGTCAATCTTAACGCCTGTCAAACGGGCAGCCAAACGGGCGTTTTGTCCCTTCTTACCGATTGCCAATGACAACTGGTCGTCTGGAACGATAACCGTTACGGCTTGGTCGTTTTCAGGGTCAAAGATAACATCCGTTACTTCAGCAGGGTTCAAAGCGTTGGCGATGTACTGTGCTTCGTCTTCCACCCATTCCACGATGTCCATGTGCTCGCCACCTAATTCGGTAACAACAGCTTGAACACGGGCACCACGCTGACCAACGAGGGCACCAACTGGGTCCAAGTCAGAATCGTGCGTGTAAACAGCAATCTTTGAACGGTCACCGGCTTCACGGGCAACGGAAACAATTTCCACAGTTCCATCGTATACTTCAGGCACTTCTTGTTCAAACAAACGCTTAACCAAGTCAGGTGCCGTACGTGATACAAAGATTTGTGGTCCCTTCAAGGAATCATCAACCTTTGATACCAAAACCTTGATGCGGTCACGCATACGGTAGGTCTCATTTGGCATTTGGTCACCAGCCGTCATGACGGCTTCTTGCTTACCTGGCAACATCACGTACAAGAAACGGTTGTCTTGACGTTCTACTTCACCGGTAATGATTTCGCCTTCATAATCCTTGTAACGGTTATAAACGGCCTGACGAGTTGCTTCACGCATCTTTTGAACGATAACCTGCTTAGCGGCTTGCGCTGCCATACGGCCAAAGTCCTTAGGTGTTACGTCGAAACGGATTTCGTCACCTGGTTCGTAAGCCTTGTTAATTGCCAAGGCGTCCGTCAAGGAAATTTCTGTATCAGGGTCCAAGAGGTCTTCATCAAGCACAACGGTCTTCACCTGCTTGATAGTCATCTTGCCCTTCTTGTCGTCAAATGTTGCTTCAACGTTTTGGTTGGCGTTGTATTGCTTCTTGTAAGCGGCCTTCAAGGCGTTTTCCAAGGCTTCAACAACGACGTCGCGGTCAATACCACGCTCCGCTTCCAAGGCGTCTAATGCTTGTACTAGTTCTTTACTCATGTGCATACTCCACTGTTAACTAATTAAAACTGGACAGAGACAACGGCTTTGGCAATTTCGTCGAAGGTAAAAGTCTTGTCTTCCCCATCAACTGTCAAAGTCAACTTCGAATCATCGAGCTGGCTAATTTCGCCAGTCCACTTCTTTTGGCCATCCTTTGCGGCAAAGAGCGCGATGGTGATTGGATCACCCGCCTCCTTAGCCCATGCAAAATGCCAAGGTTCATTCAATGCCCGGTCCATACCTGGAGAGGCAATATCTAGCATGTATTCACCAGGAACTGGGTCAACTTCGGCCGTATCAAGGGCTTCGTTCACCGCCTGTGTAAATTCGGTAATCTGCGCCATGGAAATGTTCTCATGATTAGGCAGATCAACTAAGAGCTCAACTGTTTTTTGTCCACCAATCTTCTTGATTGACAGGTCCCACAAAAGGAGTCCCTGTTTATCAATGATTGGCTGAACGATATCAACAAGGGCTTGGTTCTTTGCTTGCACCATTTATCGCTCCCTTCCTATTTCTTGCCATAAAAAATGAGCCGGTCAAATGTTCTCGACCCGCTCATTTACGACTGTAAATTAACTTACCTCTATAATAGTTGATTTACGGCCGAAAAGCAAGGAGGTAAAGAAAAAACCACAGCAGCAAGGCTGTGGTTTTAATTTAATTTACCAAGAAGCCTTGCGGACACCAGGAATCTGACCCTTGTGTGCTAATTGGCGGAAGTTCAAACGTGACATTCCGAATTCACGCATATATCCGTGAGGACGGCCATCGATACGGTCACGGTTGTGTACACGTACAGGTGATGAATCCTTTGGCAACTTTGCCAAACCGATGTAGTCACCAGCAGCCTTCAAAGCAGCACGCTTGTCAGCGTACTTGGCAACCAATGCTTCACGTTGCTTTGCCTTTGCAATCTTTGATTTCTTAGCCATTACTTGATCTCCTTAAACGTTACAACTTTACGAAGTTTTGGTGAGTACTTCTTCAACTCCAAACGGTCAGGCGTGTTACGACGGTTCTTTGACGTCAAGTAAATACGCTCTCCAGTTTCATCATTGCCTAATACGACATGAATACGCATAGTCCTAGCTCCTCAGTTTTTAGAATTTTTGATAAAAATTTATTTGCTTGTCAATACAAAATAGTATTATACATGCTTGTTTCTAGACTGTAAAGGGGTCTCTTTAACTTTTCTTAAAAAAGTTTTACCCAATCCACAACTTAGAATTGTGATTCCAATGGAGGAACCACTTGCTTCTTACGTGACACAACACCAGGTAGGTCGATAACGTTGTCAACAAGGTTCTTGTCGAAGGCGTTTTCAACAGCTGCTGCCACATCACCAAGGTAAATAGCCTTTGAATTTGAGTTCAAGATGTCAGTGATAACCAACAAGAAGTTTTCGTATCCAGAAGCCTTCATCGCCTTTTCCAAATCAGCTTGACGCTTCAAAACGTCGTCAATGTCAACCGTGTTAACTTGACCGATACGGAAGTCATGACCACCCATTGTAAAGGACTTTGCATCCCCTTCCAACAAGTCTTCGTCAGACTTCTTAGAAAGATCAGTTCCGGCCTTCAGCATTGCCAAACCGTAGGCTTCGATATCATCGATACCAGCCATCTTAGCCAATTCAGGCAAAGCTTCGCGGTCAACATCAGTAGTGGTTGGGCTCTTCAACAACAATGTATCTGAAATCAAACCAGATGCCAACATTCCAGCAATCTTAGCAGGAATTGTCAAACCAGCTTGCTTGTATTCGTAATACAAGATGGTTGAAACAGAACCCCAAGGCTTTGCAGTAATGTACAAAGGCGTTGCGTTCTGGAAGTTGAACTTGTGGTGGTCGTAGATGCCGTAGACCGTTACATCAGCTAAGTTATCAACTGACTGTGCGGCTTCGTTGTGGTCAACCAAAACAACTTGTTCAGTGGTTGCCTTATCAATAACTGGTAGGGCTTCCAACTTAAAGTAATCCAACGCAAATTGTGTTTCTGCATTTGGCTTACCTTGAGCAACAGCCTCGGTATCCAAACCTTGCTGCGCCAACAAGTCAGCAGCTCCCATTGCAGAAGCAACTGTATCCATATCAGGACTCTTGTGTCCAAAAACTTGAATCTTTGCCATGATTATTTCTCCTCAATTGCGGTTACCCGCTTCCAATTCATCCCTATTGTATCAAGAAGGACTAGACTTTTTCTAGTCTTCTTCTAAATTCAAAGCCTTAATTGACTTAGCCTGACCATCAGACGATGGATTCAACAGGGCCGAGCCATTTGCCGTGCGGTTTGATAGGCCGTGATCTTGTAACTGAATGTCAAAGGTCTTTAAGCGGTCCGTTTCAATACGCAAGGCACCTTGGTCTGCCGGAATGGCCGTTGCTGCAGCAACAGCGTAGTGCACCGTTTTACGTGGTGACAAAATCTGCATTCCCTTGTTTGCTCGGTGGGATTCTGAAATCTCATCCAAGCGGGAATACTTAAAGGTTCCCTGGTTGGTAACCAAGGCCAAGTAGGCCAACTTATCATCAAGTACAAGGGCCGTAATGATTCGGTCATCATCAGCAAGCTTCATTGCCTTAACACCGGCTGTACGGGCACCGACAACGGGCACCTCATCAGCGGCAAAGCGCAACGCCAATCCAGATTCAGAAACCGTCATGATTTCCTGCTTTTCAGAAACCGGCGCAACCGTCACCATTCGTGAATCGTCGGTCTTCAGCTTCATCACGGTTGCAGACTTCTTCTTGTATGACTTTGGAATCAAATCCTTCAAGACAGACTGCTTAATGTAGCCATCGTTTGAGGCCATTAACAAAGTCTTCTCGCTCTCAGGGTCCTTAATCACCATGGCCGACAAGATGGTCTCATCGGGGTTCCAGTTGCTCAAAGTCTGTGAGAAGTGCTCCCCTGGTTCCTTCCATTTGAAATCGGCAATCTCGTATACCGGACGGTAAATCAGATTACCCATGTTGGTGAAGGCCAGAAGGTGCTCCGTTGTATTCACTGTTTCGTTCAAAATAATCGGATCATCTTCAGCTAAGCCGTTATCATCCGCAGACGCCTTGAATGAACGCAGTGATGAACGCTTAACGTAACCGTTTTGTGAAAGCAACAAACGAACGTTTTCGTCTGGAACCGTCACGGCCGTATCGATGACCAAGGATTCAATCTTATCCTCAATGACCGTCATACGATCTGTGGCGTATTCCTTTGATACTTCACGCAATTCCTTACGAATCACATTGTGCAAAGCAGCCGTTTCGTTCAAAATCTTTTCAAGTTCGGCAATCTTCTTTGCCAAAGCGTCGTGCTCGTCTTGCAACTGGGTGACATCAGTATTGGTCAAGCGGTACAACTGCAAAGTCACAATGGCTTCCGCCTGTGGCTTGGTGAAGTCATACTGGTCAATCAAATTCTGAGTGGCATCCTTGCGATTCTTTGATGAACGAATCGTTTGAACAACTTCGTCCAGAATAGAAAGCATTCGGATGAGTCCCTCAACGATGTGCTGACGGGCCTGAGCCTTCTTCAAATCGTAGGCTGAACGCTTCAAGACCACTTCCTTACGGAAGTCCAAGAAGGCGTTCAAACCGTTTTGCAAAGTCACCAAAACAGGACGTTGGTCGTGAATGGCCACCATGTTGAAGTTGTATGAAACCTGCAAATCGGTCTTCTTAAAGAGGTAAGTCAGGATACCATCGGCTGATGCATCCTTAGTCAATTCAATGACAATGGACATCCCCTCACGGTCCGATTCATCACGAACTTCAGAGATACCTGCCACTTCCTTGTTCAAACGAATGCCGTCAATCTTAGCAACCAAGTTTGACTTAACCACTTCATAAGGAATCTCAGTGATTTCAATCTTTTGCTTACCACCCTTGAGTGGTGTGACTTCCGTCTTTGAACGGACAACGACACGGCCACGGCCCGTTTCATAGGCTTGCTTGATACCATCCAACCCCTGGATGATACCACCGGTTGGAAAGTCCGGTCCCTTCACGAATTCCATCAACTTATCCAGGCTTGCACCAGGATGGTCCAAGAGGTAAATCAAGGCGTCGTTAATTTCTTTTAGGTTATGTGGGGGAATATCCGTAGCATAACCGGCAGATATCCCCGTTGCCCCGTTCACAAAGAGGTTTGGAATACGGGAAGGTACAACCGTTGGTTCGTAGGTCGTATCATCGAAGTTCAAAACCATTTCCACCGTGTCCTGAGCAAGGTCACGAAGGATTTCACCGGTAATCTTCGACAAACGTGATTCGGTATAACGCATCGCAGCGGCCGGGTCGTTATCGACCGAACCGTTGTTTCCGTTCATATCAATCAATGGTTCACGGACTTTCCAACTCTGTGAAAGTCGGACCATCGCGTCGTAAATTGAAGAATCACCGTGGGGGTGAAAGTTACCCATGATGTTACCAACCGCCTTAGCGGACTTACGGTATGGGTGATCATAAGTGTTTGAATCCTGATCCATCGCATACAGAATACGACGCTGAACAGGCTTGAGTCCATCACGAATATCAGGAAGGGCTCGCTCTTGAATAATATACTTCGAATAGCGTCCGAAGCGTTCGCCCATGACGGCTTCTAATGAAAGCTCGGTAATGCGGTCTGCCATGTGAGCAATTCCCTATCCTTTCGTAATCAATTAAAACAAATCCAAGTTCTCGAAGTTTTCGGGAGCTTTTTTACTATCGTCCTTAGCCGTTTTATCAGAAGCAGGCTTACTTGGAGACTTTTCAGCCTTTGGCTTTTCCTCAGTCGCTACTTTCTTATCAGTAGACTTACTTTCTAAGACTTTAGATTCAGCTTCTTTCTTTTCCTTAGTCGCAATCTTCTCGGCTTCGGCACGTTCTGCCTTAGCGGCAGGACTGTTCGCAGCAACACGGGCGATTTCATCGATTTCGCTTTCACCGTGTGGGTCCTTACCAGCCATTACCTGGTCAAAGACCTGCTTTGAATCAGAACCACCGGCCACATTATCCAAAATGGAGCCTTCTTCTTCAAGGGTAAATTGCACGTTCTTTTCAATCCACTGACGACGAGGATCAACCTTATCCCCCATCAGAGTTGTCACGCGCTTTTCAGCTAACATGGCATCCCCAATTTTGACACGAATCAAAGTACGTGATTCTGGGTCCATTGTCGTTTCCCAAAGGAGCGTGGCATTCATTTCACCAAGACCCTTGAAACGAGTTAACTCGTACTTTGTTTTCGCTTCTGACGTCACCTTGGCCAACTCATCGTTTGTCCAGGCAAAGTCGTCCGCCTTCTTGCCGCGGTACTTCACACGGTATAGTGGTGGCAAAGCGATGTAAACCTTCCCCGCTTCGACCAATGGTCGCATGTAGTTATAGAAGAAGGTCAGCAAAAGTGTTTGAATGTGGGCCCCATCGTCATCGGCATCGGTCATGATAATGACTTTGTCAAAGGCGGCGTTCTTGATGTTGAAGTCTGGGCCAACCCCTGCGCCAATGGCGTAAATCAGAGTTGAAAGCTCTTCGTTCTTCAACAAATCCACTAACTTAGCCTTCTGCGTGTTCAAGACTTTTCCACGCAATGGCAAGATGGCCTGGAACTTACGATCACGTCCCTGCTTAGCAGAACCACCGGCTGAATCACCCTCGACCAAGAACAATTCGTTCTTGTCGGCGTTCTTCGACTGAGCGGGCGCTAGCTTACCAGAAAGCAAACGTTCTTTCTTCCCCTTGGACTTGCCAGTTCGCGACTCTTCACGAGCCTTACGAGCAGCCTCACGGGCTTCACGTGCACGGAGGGCCTTGCGGACAATCTTCTGTCCGAAGTCCCCGTTTTCAAGCAAGAAACGAGCCAAGGTATCGTTCACAACGGAATCAACAGCCCCACGGGCCTCGGTTGTTCCCAACTTATCCTTCGTCTGCCCTTCGAACTGCAAAATTTCTTCTGGCACACGCAAAGAGATAACCGCTGACAAACCTTCACGAACATCAGAACCTTCTAAGTTCTTATCCTTGTCCTTCAAGAGGTTCACACGGCGTGCGTATTCATTAAAAGCCTTCGTCCATGCTGAACGGAATCCCATTTCGTGGGTTCCACCGTCCTGGGTACGGACATTGTTAACAAAGGAAAGCAGCGTTTCGGAATAACCATCGTTATACTGAGCAGCGACATCAACCACGATTCCGTCAGACTTTCCTTCAAAAGTCATAACAGGACCAAGGCCTTCCTTCTCTTCGTTCAAGAATTCAACGAAGGAGTGCAAACCGTGATCATAGTGGTAAATTTCTTGGCGGGCAGGTGAGACACGCTTATCCGTAAGAGTAAACTTCACACCTGACATCAAGAAAGCCGCTTCACGCAAACGTTCCGCTAAGGTATCAAACTTAAAGACCGTTGTGGAAAAGATTGAAGCATCGGGCTTAAAAGTCACAGTTGTTCCCGTGTGGTCCTTGGTTGGTCCCAAATCCACAAGGGTTCCGATTGGCTTTCCACCCTTTTCAAAACTTTCTTCGAATCGGTGCCCTTCACGGACAATGGAAACCTTCAATGATTCTGACAAAGCGTTAACAACGGATGAACCAACACCGTGTAGTCCACCAGAAGTAGCATAACCACCCTGTCCGAACTTTCCACCGGCGTGTAACACCGTCAGGATAACTTCAGGCGTTGGCTTACCAGATGAGTGCATCCCCACTGGCATTCCACGTCCTTGGTCGGAAACGGTAATAGCATTATTTTCTTCAATGGTAACTTCGATATCATCACCATAGCCACCAAGTGCCTCATCGACGGCGTTGTCGACAATTTCATATACCAGGTGGTGGAGACCACGGCCATCAGTTGAACCAATGTACATTCCAGGTCGCTTACGAACGGCCTCGAGCCCCTCTAGGATTTTAATCGAATCTGCATCGTAATGTCTTTGCTCTGTCACAGTGATCATCCTTTTTTCTTCGTATTCCAAAAGTCGGGGGTCCCCCTACTTTTGGCAATCTACTTTATAATAGATTAAAATTTAAAAACTGACAACAAAAAATATTGCCACCACTCCGATTTTTTTAATCCCTTTTCGATTCATTCCCCCATTTTTAAGCGAAATAAAAGTCTTCTTTAGAACCAAACTTGCCACCATGTGGTAAAATATTACCTGCTGTTTCAAAAAGGAGTTTTTACCCATGGAAAAAATGATTATGGTTTTTGTACTTGCCTACTTAATCGGTTCATTAGTACCCGGTTACTGGATTGGCAAAATTTTCTACCATAAAGATATTCGTACCGAAGGCTCCGGGAACATCGGTACAACGAATGCCTTTCGAATTTTAGGACCCGTTCCTGGTTGTTTCGTTTTGGCCTTCGACATCTTGAAGGGGGCTTTTGCAGCGATGCTCCCCCACTTCTTCGGATTAGACATTAACGTCATGTTAGTTGGGCTATTCGCCATTCTTGGTCACACCTTCTCCATTTGGATTGGTTTCAAGGGTGGAAAAGCCGTGGCCACATCCGCTGGTGTCCTTTCCGTCTATAACGGTCCCCTCTTCTGGATGGTCTGTGCAGTCTTTGTGACCTGCCTGGTTCTCTTCTCAATGGTGTCCGTTGCATCAATGGTTGGCTTCTCATTTGCCACTGTGATGTCAATCTTCTACTACCACGATTTAATTCTTTCCATTGTGGCAGTTGTCCTAACCGGTTTCGTCTTCTACCGACATCGCCAAAACCTTGGACGAATCTTCAAAGGACAGGAATCGACCATTCCTTTCGGATTAGTCTACTGGCTTAAAAAATAACGAATATTAATAAAAGGGCGACATCTCCGGGTGCCGCCCTTTTTTTGTTTAAAAATCAATCTTATCTCTTAGTACCAATGGTCAATAACTTTTAATTAATTTCTTCTCGATTTTCCTTAAACAATAGCACAAAAAACGCCCCTGACTAATCAGGAGCGTTTTTCTTTATTTGATTTTACGAGCTGGTAACTTCAATCGTTGCCAAACATCTGGCTGCAAACGCCGTAAGAATAAGGTGGCGTGCAGTGTCAGCAAGACCGCATCAATTAGGTTCATCTTGAAGATATAAAGAATCAAAAATAGCAGACTAGTTGGTGGCAAAAGCAAAAGGACGAAAATAATCCATGCTCGTTCAATTGTCCACTTCCGTTTGATGTGTCGCCGTTCAGCCACTTCAGGCTGATAGGAAACAAAGTCAGTTAGTTGATTCTGAGTCTTCTTCACCTTTCGGTAGGAAGCCCACCAGAAGTAGAAAGGCAAAATGGTCGTTACAAACAACCCAGCCCACCAAAGTAAAGGGTTACTTAAAGTAATCATTGGAATTGGAAAGAAGAACTTTCCAATCCAAAGAATCGTACCAATGACGGCAGATATCAAGAAGGTAATAAATAACGCTAAATCATTGCCAGATTTTTTAGGCATTCGACGCAAGTAGTAGCTCTGTGCTTTTACGTCATAATAAACAGTCTGATCCTGGCCGTCCTTTTTCAGGGAAACCAGGCGGATTGGGGTGTTGGACACGGAGTCCTCCTCGCTTTCTCTTTTTGTTTCTTTTTAGTGAATCGTTCGCTTTACATCGTAAACCGAATGGTGTGCGGACAATGAATCGATAATGCCATTCAATTGTGCCAAGTTTGATACACCCAATGATGCCTGAACTTGGACCATGCCACTACGGGTCACGTGTCCATTAATTTCTTTAATGAAGCGTGTCTTTGAGTTCAAAGACTTCAACAAGGTATTCAAGATACCCGGTTCATTTTCGGCATGAATGGTCAAATCAGCCGTATAATCAGGGCGCTGGCCGTTAGGGTCAGCCCAAACAACGTCCACCAAACGTTCCCCAGCCTTTTGAGCGGAGTGAATATTTGGACAATCGAAGCGGTGAACCGCAACACCACGTCCCTGCGTGATGTAACCCGTCACTGTGTCACCAGGAACTGGTGTACAGCAGTGTGCCAAATAAACAAGAAGACTGTCAATACCAGCAATCACAACATCTGAGTCTGGGTTCTGTGACTTCCCCTTAACCTGAATGTTTTCCTTCTTGATGGCGCCACCCTCTTCAAGCAGACGCTTTTGTAACTCTTCGGCTTCCTTGGCTTCGAGTTCTTCACGGTAAGCCTTCGTTAACTCACGAACAACAGCCAAACGGGTAACATCCCCATATCCAACTGCTGCCAGCAAATCGTCCTTTGTCCCTGACTGGAAAGTATCTGCCACGGCCTGTAACTGCTCATCAGAAATAAAGTTATTAACATCGTATCCCTGATCAAAGAGTTCCTTTGAAACGGCATCCAAACCAGATTGAATATTGTCAGCACGGTCACGCTTCTTCAAAGAAGACTTAATCTTATGACGGGCCTTACGAGTCTTAACCAAGTCCAACCAATCACGGGATGGCTGGGCGTTTGGACTAGTTAAAATTTCAATGATATCACCGTTTTGAATACGGTAATCCAAGGGAACAATTCGGCCGTTGGCCTTAGCTCCCGTTGTATGTGCACCAACATTCGAGTGGATGGCAAAGGCCATATCCAATGGTCCCGCACCGGCTGCTAATTCGTAGACATCCCCTGCAGGTGAAAAGGCGTAAACACGGTCAACAAAAAGATCCGTTTGCACAGAGTCCATGAAGTCCTGGGCATCTTCAGCCGATTCCTGGAATTCCAAGATTCCCTGAATCATGTTCAAGACTTGTTCGGACTGGTCAGAAACGTTCGCCTGTTGGTCAGAACCCTTGTTCTTCTTATATGCCCAGTGCGCCGCCACACCAAATTCGGCAACTTGGTGCATCCGGTAAGTACGAATCTGTACTTCTAGGGGACGGCCACCCGGTCCAATCACCGTCGTATGCAATGACTGGTAACCGTTTGGCTTAGGAAGGGCGATATAATCCTTAAAACGACCTGGCAATGGCTTCCAGTGTGCGTGAATAGCACCCAAAACAGCATAGGTATCTGGAATGCTTTCCGTCAAAACACGGATGGCAGACAAGTCATAAATTTCATCAAAGGACTTATGCTTATCAACCAACTTACGGTAAATCGAATAGATGTGCTTAGGACGACCGTAAACCGAAACATCTTCGATGTGTAGTTCATCGATACTTGCTTCAATCTTATCAACGGCCTCTTGAATGACCTCAAGACGTTCGTCACGCTTCATATCCATCATTGAAGCAATCTTATGGTAAGCATCGGGCTCCAAATAAAGGAGTGACAAGTCTTCCAGCTCCCACTTAATAGCAGAAATTCCAAGACGGTCAGTTAATGGCGCATAGATTGACAGTGTTTCTTGTGCAATTCGGCGCTGCTTGTCAGGACGCAAGGCATCCAAAGTTCGCATGTTATGCAGACGATCGGCCAACTTAACAATAATCACACGAATGTCTTTTGCCATCGCTAAAAGAAGCTTACGGTGGTTTTCCGCCAACTGGACTTTGGAGTCCTGGTACTTAATCTTCGATATCTTGGTAACACCGTCAACGATACGAGCAACAATTGGGCCAAACTTATCACTAACGTCTTCGAGCGTAACTGGCGTATCCTCGACAATATCGTGTAAAAAGCCAGCCACAATCGTTGGACCATCCATCTTCAACTCGGCTAAGATACCAGCCACTTGGATTGGATGCGCAATGTAGGGAATCCCAGATTGACGTTTCTGTTCTTTGTGTAGTTCATTCGCCCAGTTGTAGGCCTCATGAACGGCTTTGATTTGATCTTCTGGTAAATAGTCCCCGACCATTTCCAAGACCTCATTTGCCTTGTACTCTTTATGCTTCGTCATGGGACCCCCTTTCAAAACGGCGATAGCCATTTAACTTGTATTTAATCACAATTATAATAGAAGAAAAGAGTGTACACAAGTTAGAATTTGTCCCTTATTATGTTCTGAAATGAGCATAATAAAGGACAAAATTTATACCCTTTATCTAATATAAAAGTCCAAAACATCTTCTCCCCTTGAACTTAGCTGAAAATTGCAAATAAAAGGAGTAATATTATTTAAATAGCATTCAATATAAAGGAGGGACAAATGGCCAACGAAAACAAAGCAATTAATTGGAAACGAAACGTATGGATTGTTTGGATAGCCGTCTTCATGACCGGTATTGCCTTCTCCGAAATTCTTCCTTTTCTTTCCCTTTACATCAAAACACTGGGTGACTTTTCAAGGCAGGAACTAAACTTTTACTCAGGGGCAGCCTTTGCCGTAACCTTCATGGTTTCCGCCATCGTTTCCCCTCTCTGGGGTAAGCTGGCCGATAAAAAGGGCCGCAAGCTGATGATGCTCCGTGCCGCCTTAGGCTTGGGTGTTCTCATGGCCTTCAACGGTTTCGCCCAAAACATCTGGCAGCTACTCCTCTTCCGTGCCATTCAAGGAGGACTGGGTGGTTTCGTGTCCAACGCCAACGCCCTAATCGCTACGCAAGCACCCCGTGATCAAGTTGGACGAACTCTAGGAATTGTAACGACCGGCTTTACTGGCGGTAACCTAATTGGTCCCCTTGTCGGTGGAGCCTTAGCATCTTTCATGTCCTACCGGATGATTTTCTTAATCACCGCCGTCATTTTTGGAATCGTCTTCATCTTCATTCTGCTCTTTGTTGAAGAAGAAGCACCGCAGGCAGCTCAACAAACAACGGATGATAGTGAGCCTGCTCCATCACACAAATTCCGTGACCTACCAAATAAGAACTTACTACTTGGCCTCTTTGTTACGACAGCACTAGTTCAGACGGTCAACATGTCCATCAACCCAATCGTGGCCCTCTTCGTTCACGAAGTACTCCACGGCCAGTCAAACATTACCTTCATTACTGGAGTGGTGGCTGCTATGCCCGGATGTGCGACTTTCATCTTTGCCCCATGGTTCGGCCGACTTGGTGACCGAATCGGAACCAAGTACATGATTCAGGCCGGCTTTATCTTAGCCGTCCTAGCCTTCTTCCCAACGGCCTTTGTATCAACTGTCTTCTGGTTAATCTTCTGCCGTTTTGCAGTTGGAATCGCCGATGCTACCCTGATGCCCGGCGTTCAAACCCTTCTGTCACGCAACACACCAAAAGAAATGGTTTCACTGGTCTTTTCATACAACCAGTCCTTCATGTACATCGGAGCGGTTGCCGGGCCAATGGCCGGTACTGTCATTGCCTCCATCTTTGATTACCGGGCCATCTTCATCTTCTCAGCGATTGTCATGGTCATTAACGGGACCCTCTTCTACTTCAACGTAGCCCGCAAGGAAACGATTAAGTAAGCCGTCCTAATTGCTGGTATGCCCTCCGCATAACCAACAATAAAAGCACCAAAAAAGTCCTCCGAGAATTCTCGGAGGACTTTTTAAGTTGAACTATTTTAGTATTGCATGAAGTAGTTATCAAGTTCCCACTTTGAAACATACTGACGGTATGAAGAGTATTCGATGCGCTTTGCTTCAATAAACTTGTCGGTGATGTGTGAACCGATTGCGTCGATGATTGTTGGATCTTGTTCCAATTCTTCCAAAGCATCCAAGAGCGTGTCAGGCAAGTTCTTGATACCAGCCTTCTTACGTTCGTTTTCGTCCATCAAGTAGATGTTACGGTCAACGGATGCCATTGGTTCGAGATGGTTATCGATACCATCCATACCGGCTACCAAGATGGCTGCCAAGCAAGTGTATGGGTTGGTTGTTGGATCAACCGTACGCAATTCCAAACGAGTTGCCATACCGCGTGAAGCTGGTACTCGAACCATTGGTGAACGGTTTGATGCAGACCAAGCAATGTAAACAGGTGCTTCGAATCCAGGAATCAAACGCTTGTATGAGTTAACCGTTGGGTTCGCAATGGCAGTGATGGCTGGGGCGTGCTTCAAAAGTCCACCCAAGAAGTTCATGGCTGTTGTTGAAAGACCCATGTAGTCATCGTCCTTACCGTCAAAGGCGTTGCCGTCCTTAGTAAAGAGTGACATGTTCACGTGCATTCCAGAACCGTTGATACCAGCAACTGGCTTTGGCATGAAGGTTGCATAGTAGCCATTTTCACGAGCGATTGTCTTAACAACCAACTTGAAAGTCTGAATCTTATCGGCTGCATCAATGGCATCCGCGTACTTGTAGTCAACTTCGTGCTGACCTTCCGCAACTTCGTGGTGGGCAGCTTCAACTTCAAAGCCCATTTTTTCCAAAGTCAAAACGATCTTACGACGAACGTCTTCACCCATGTCCATTGGGGCCAAATCGAAGTATGAACCATGGTCGTTCAATTCCATCGTTGGCTTGCCGTTTTCATCCATCTTGAAGAGGAAGAATTCTGGTTCAGTACCAACGTTGAATGCAGTAAAGCCTTCGTCTTCGGCCTTCTTAACGGCGTTCTTCAAGGCGATACGTGGGTCACCAGCAAATGGTGTACGATCCTTGTTGTAGACATCCGCAATCAAACGGGCGACTTTACCACCGTGTTCATCGGTTGCCCAAGGGAAAATCAAGAAAGTTGAAAGGTCAGGATACAAATACATATCTGACTCGTTGATTCGAACGAACCCTTCAATTGATGAACCATCGAACATTAGGTCGTTGTTCAAGACCTTGTCCAATTGTGAAACTGGCACTTCGACGTTCTTAATCATTCCCAAAACATCGGTAAAAGTCACGCGAATAAATTCAACGTTCTCGTCTTTAACGCGTTGCTTGATTTCTTCTTTGGTTAGTTGCTTTGACATCTTTTCCCCCAATTTGTTTAACTTCTTCATGCACGTTTCTGGCTAAGGTTGATTAAAACGGGCAATTTGCGCAAATTCGTCTTGCAAAGAACGACGTAGTGAAGAATCGGCATCTTCCTCGCGAATCTTCTTCAGACGGTTTGCCTTATCAAAGAGCTCTTTAATATCCTTGGTCGAATCACCTGCATCCAAATGATCCTTAATCCGTAAGAGTTGGTCAATATCGTTCAAAGAGAAACGGCGCTGACCACCATTTCCTCTTTTGGGTTTCACGAGCCCGTGTTCCTCATAGTATCGAATCTGACGATCCGAAAGTAAGGTAAGCTCACGTACCACAGACATTGGCAAGACAGCCTTATTTCGTTGTAATTCTGAACTTTTCACGATTCAACCATCCCCCTTGCTAAAAATAATAGCCGAAAGTCATATTTTTGTATAATAATTGGTTAGGTTTCTTGACCTTGACCCCCGAATTGGTATGGTCATTGGTCTAGTTTCATTCTAAACTTTATTTTTAAAAAAATCAGTTAAATGGCTTAAAATCAACGATTTATAGCAAAAAAGAGCCTAGAATTTGGCTCTTTTTTATTTTTAACTATTTTGCTTCATACCAGGTTGGTCCAGCGTGTGACTCAACCTTCAAAGGAATGGCAAGCTTAACAGCGGAATCCATCACCTTTGTGACAGTCTCGCGGAGTTCTTCCAACTCTTCCTTTGGACATTCAAAGACCAATTCATCGTGCACCTGCACAAGCATGTTGGCTTGCATGCCCTTCTCTTCGATGGCCCGACTGACTTTGATCATGGCAATCTTGATGATGTCAGCGGCAGAACCCTGAATTGGTGAGTTCATCGCCGTTCGTTCTGCAAAGGAACGGGTATTGAAGTTCTTGGCGTTAATATCAGGTAGATAGCGGCGACGGTGTTCAATCGTTTCAACATAGCCGTCCTTATGTGCCTGCTCCTTGATTTGTCCCATCCACTGGTGAATACGTGGGAACTCCTTGAAGTATGTCTCAATGAAGTTCTTGGCATCCTTACGAGGAATGTTCAAGTTCTTTGACAAACCGTAATCTGAAATACCATAGACGATTCCAAAGTTAACCGCCTTAGCTGTACGACGTTGCTCAGCATCGACTGGTGCATCATCTGGCAGGCCAAAGACCTTGCGGGCTGTTTCAGCGTGAATATCCTCGTCTTCTACGAAAGCATGTTCCATAGCGGGGTCACCAGTAATGGAAGCCAACACTCGTAATTCAATCTGTGAGTAATCAGCACCAAAGATTTCCCAACCTTCGTGTGCTGGCACAAAGGCGTGGCGAATCTTTCGACCGGCTTCAGTACGCATTGGAATATTCTGCAAGTTTGGATCAACAGATGACAAACGACCCGTCTGGGTCAACGTCTGCAAGAAACGCGTGTGGACTTTATGGTCCGCTGGGTCAACAACGGCCAACAAGCCATCCACATAGGTGGACTTCAACTTAGCCAACTGACGGTAGGCCAGAATATGCTCAACGATTGGCGCTTGTGGGGCCAACTTCTCCAACACTTCGACAGCCGTTGAGTAGCCTGTTTTGGTTTTCTTAATAACAGGCAAGCCCATCTTATCAAAAAGAAGCGTTCCCAATTGCTTGGTTGAATTGATATTGAACTCTTCACCAGCCATCTGATAAATCTCAGTCTTCAAGTTGGCAATTTGCTCGTCCATCTCCTGGCCCATCTTAGCCAAACGGTCTTCTTTCACAGTGAAGCCCTGTGCTTCCATCTTTGCTAGCACAAAGGAAAGTGGCAATTCAATGTCGTTGTAAAGATGTCCCTGCTCATGTTCATCAAGGTCCGCAAAGGCCTGATCACGGAGATCAAAAATCGTTTGCGCCTTATGACCAATATGGTCGATTAAGACTTTATCGTCTTCAGGAATAGCAAACTTGGCACCCTTACCGTAGATTTCTTCGTCATTGGCTAGGTAACGGCCAAAACGACCGGCAAGTGTGGACAGAACGTTATCATTGCCAACCGTATCCAAGAGGTAGGCCACCAATAAGAAGTCAAAGTCAGCCCCTGCCAAGTTCAGGCCAAGGCGGTGACAAAGTACCCAGTGCTCTTTGGCATTAAAGAGCTGAAGGGCAATATCCTCTGATTCAATAATTTGACGCAAATCTTCATTATCGAAGAGTGTAAAGTCGCGGGAACCATAGTAGCCAACCTTATCATTCCCCAAGGCAAAGGCAAACATGTCGGCTGTATGGTAGTTAGGACCTGTCGTGTCGATGTGGAATGCCAAGGACTTTTCCTTAACCAATTGCTTCAATACGTCAGCGGTCAACTCCTTTACTTCTGTGAAGTTTCCCTGTTTGGTCTCCGCCTCTTCGGCTGCTTCACCATTGTCATCAAAGAGTGAATTGGCGCGTAGCTTATTCAAAGCCTGCTTGAAGTGCAACTTCTCAAAGAGCGAAACTAATCCCTTTTCCTTAGGACCATGGTATTCAATGTCCGTGAGTCCAATTGGAAGCTTAGCATCGGTAATAATCGTAGCCAACTTTTGTGCACGGAAGGCAATGTCCTTATCTTCAATCAAATGTTCCTTCATCTTAGAAGGCTTCATCTCATCGACGTGGGCGTACAAATTTTCCAAATCATGGTACTGCTTCAAGAGCTTGAGGGCAGTCTTTTCACCAATCTTGGTTACACCAGGATAGTTATCAGAAGTATCACCCGTTAAGGCCTTCTTATCAATAATCTGGGCTGGTGTAATCCCATACTGTTCCATGATGAAGTCTGGTGTATAAACTTCAACTTGAGTGACACCCTTCTTAGTTAATTTAACCGTAATGTCGTCCGTAACCAACTGAGTCAAATCGGCATCACCAGTAATGATAATCACTTGATCACCAGCGGCCTGTCCAACTCGTGACAAAGTCCCGATGATATCGTCGGCCTCTAAACCAACCTGCTCGTAGTTGTGTAATCCGTGAGCCTCCACCATTTCATGCAAGTATGGGAACTGTTCCTTGAACTCGGCCGGCGTCTTGTCACGGCCAGACTTGTACTCTGGGTATAAGTCACCACGGAATGTTTCTTTTCCGGAACGAGCGTCCCAGGCCACCAAGGCCATATCCGGCTGCATTGGTAGGACAATTGACTCTATAAAGTTATTGAAGGCAACTAAGGCGTTCGTGTGCAAACCTTCAGGTGTTACCATTCGGTCAAGCTGCTGGTACATGGCATAAAAGGCACGGAATGCCAGTGAGTTACCATCAATTAAAAGAATCTTTTTACTCATAAATACCCCTTGTTTATCTTCTTCGATTTTAGCATAAAAAAAGCTCGCCTAAGCGAGCTTCTTTTATTAATGATTAGTCACGCTGATCTCCGAAGAGTTGCAAGAGTGAGTAGAAAATGTTGATGAAGTCCATGTAGAGCATCAAAGCACCAACGACAGCAATTCCTGTCAATTGTGAGTCATCTGCTCCCTGGCCTGCCATTTGTACGTAGTTTTGACGAAGCATGTTGTTATCGTAAGCCGTGTACAAAGCAAAGATAATAACTGATGCAAAGGAAACCAAAAGTTGCAAACCTGATGATGCCATGAAAATGTTAATCAATGAAGCAACAATCAAGCCAATCAACAAACCGAACAAGATAGGTCCCATTCCAGCAAGTGACTTCTTAGTGAAGAAACCGTAAGCGGCCATTCCACCGAAGAGCGCTGCAGTTGAACCAAAGGCTGCCAAAACAGAAGCTGACGTGTAGAAAGCTAAGAGAATTCCAAGCGTCAATCCTTGTGCGACGGCAAAAGTCATTAGCAAACCAAAGGCCTTCGCTGGGTTGTTCTTAATTGAAGCCCCACGAATCATACCAACCAATACCAATTCAATGGCAACAACGGCAATTGTTCCAATCCATGAACCAGTGAAAAGCGTTATGACTTGTGGCAAAAAGAACTTCTGTACGATGAATCCAGAAATTGCAGTTACCAACAAGGCGATAGCCATGAAGCCATACACCTTTTGGAAAAAGAGCTTCATTCCTTCATCAGCACCTGTCACATCGCGACGTGTGTTGAAATCAAAGTTATTCATGATATACCTCCTCGTATATTTTATAAATCTCTTTGTAATATTCTAAATAATTTACACTAAGTGAAAATTAAAATTGATTAAGACCGATCTGACTGAATCTGTCCGAGCAACTTTTCAAAGGCAAACTCGTACTTTTCGATATCCCCTGCTCCCATGAAGACCAAGACACTGTTTTCATGGTTCAAAAGTGGTGACAAATTATCTTCAGTGATAATTGTAGCGCCACCAGGAATTTCCTTCGCGATATCTTCAGCAGTCACCGTTCCAGTTGCTTCACGGGCTGAACCAAAGATTGGTGTCAGGTAGACTGTGTCAGCCTTCGACAAGACCTTAGCAAATTCGTCCTTGTAAGCAATCACACGGGTAAAGGTGTGAGGCTGGAAGACAGCGACGATTTCCTTGTCAGGATGTTCCTGACGGGCGGCATCCAAAGTTGCCTGGATTTCAGTTGGGTGGTGAGCGTAATCATCAATGATGGTCACACCGTCCACAACCTTTTCAGAGAAACGACGCTTAACACCTGGATAGGTCTTCAAGTGTTCACGAATACCATCCAAATCCAACCCTTCAAGGTAGGCAACCGCGATAACCGCTGTCGCATTGAAAATGTTGTGCTGACCGAAGATTGGGATGAAGAACTTGCCTAAGTCCTTACCACGGAATGAAACATGGAAGTTTGAACCGTTTGTTTCCTTATCAATCTGATCAATTAAGAAATCATCACGTCCCGCCACGTCACCGTAATAGTAAAGTGGTACATCGACTGACAACTTTTGCAAAGATGGGTCATCACCCCAGGCAACGATTCCCTTCTTCACACCTTTGGCGAAGTCCTCAAATGCTGAGAAAACGTCATCCAAATCCTTGTAATAATCAGGATGGTCAAAGTCGATGTTCGTCAAAATGGCGTAATCAGGATGGTATGGCTTGAAGTGTCGACGGTATTCATCCGCTTCCAAAACAAAGAACTGTGAGTCCTTCACGCCATGACCAGTTCCATCACCAATCAAGTAAGAAGTGCGGGCCACGTTCTTCATCACGTGGGCCAACATACCAGTTGTTGATGTCTTACCGTGCGCACCAGCAACCGCAATGGTTGTCGCCTGTGCAATTTGTTCAGCAACCGCATCGGGATAAGAAATCATCTTAACCCCTGCATCAAGTGCTGCTCGTACTTCAACTTGGTCATCTTCGAAGGCATTTCCTCGTACAAAGATGTAGTCCTTGTACTTCTCAATGTTCTTAGCATCAAAGGATAGAATCTTAATTCCAGCCTTTTCCAAAGGTGCCTGAGTATAAGTGAACTTATCAATATCAGAACCAACAACCTCGTTACCTTGGTCATGCAGGATTTGAGCTAGTGGACCCATTCCCGTTCCCTTGATTCCAATGAAGTAATATTTCTTAGGCATAGTACTCTCTTTTTAGTAATTCGTATCGATACGTCCGTCGTTGTATAGGTCCTTTGCCTTTTCAAATGAGAAGGCTTCACCAACAGGACCGAAGTCATCAGGAAGCACCAAAGCACCTGGCTTATCAGGTGCACCTTCCAACTTCAATTCACGACCAGAAGCAATCATCCCTGCTGATGGTACACCACGAAGTGCACCAGGCCAGATGATTTCACCTGAAGGCATCATTGAACCAGGTTGTGCAACCACAACCTTAATTCCAGTTTCCATGTTAGGAGAACCAGAAACGATTTGGAGTCGTTCGTCTGCTCCAACGTCAACCTTCGTCACGTGCAAGTGATCAGAATCTGGGTGTTCCGTCATTTCTTCAACAAGACCGACAACCATCTTAGATGGTTCTGCCTCAACTTGAATGTCAAAGCCAGCATCGGCAATCGCCTTTGTGACAATCGCTGCTTGTTCATCAGTCAAAAAGATTTGACCAGCTTCATCAGTCAATCCCAATTTGTCGGCTAAACCAGCAATGTTTACAGCTAACAAATCACCTGATTCAGGGTCTGTCACCACCGTCACATTGTCCTTTGTTTCAACATTTTGACGCCCATTAGATGGAGCAAAAGTCAGCATCAGGATGTCACCTTCTGCTGCTTGATTATAAACTGCAATCATGGTTATTGTCCTTTTTAATAAGTTTACTTATTTGATAATGATTTTAGATAAGCCAAGAGCAACTCAGCTGAACGTTGTCCTGCTTGAACAACGTATTCATCGAAGTCAACGTCTGACTCACCATCCGCCTGGTCTGAAACGCCACGCAAAACGATGAATGGCTTACCAAAACGAGTGGCTACTTGGGCAACTGCTGCCCCTTCCATTTCGGCCAAATAGGCATCCGGGAAGTTAGCCTTAATACTCTCTTTTTTCGCCTGTTGAACGAAAGTATCACCAGTTACGATGAGTCCCTGCTTAGCATCTGTTAAATCAGAAAAAGCAGCAACTAAATCAGGGTCGGCTTCAAATCGTGCGGGCTGGGCTGGCAATTGGCCGTAGTCATAACCAAAGGCTGTTACGTCGGCATCAAAGTATGCTAACTCTGTACCAATAACTAAATCGCCAATGGCCAATTCAGTTTGTAAGGCACCCGCTGATCCAGTGTTAATCACAACATCAACATCGAATACCTGGGTCAAGATTGTCGTTGCGGTTGCCGCAGCGACTTTTCCGATTCCTGACTCGGCTAAGAAAATCTCTTGCCCTTGATAATTTCCAACCAAAATCTCGAGGTCTGAAAAGGAAACGAGCTGTGCGTCATTTAACGCAGCAGTCAAAGCCTTCTTTTCCTCAGCCATTGGGGTAATAATTCCAACTTTCATGGACTCCTCCTATGGTAACGCGAAGAACAATGCGTACATCACAACCGTGACAAAGGCGACTAAAATCATCAGACGGTTGTAGCGCCATGAGAGTCGGTCGGTCTTTCCACGTTGTGTGAGCTGCCCGTCAGAACCTAACTCAAACTTACCTTTATGCGTTAAGCGCATTTCGGCACGGTTAGCAGGCTCCACAACCGTCACTTCGTCTTCATGTTCCCTAGCGTATTCACGCTCGACTCGACGGCGTTGACGTGCTCGGCTACGTTGTTCACGATTTTCTTTATTGCGATTGAAAAAATTAGCGGCCATTCTTAAGCCTCCGGATTGTCCAGTGGAAGTAAGCTGCCAAAGTCTTCAAATCGTTCAACTGACCGGCTTCGTACATCTTTGTCATCTCGTCATAAGAAACCGTGATGATATCCAAGAATTCCCCTTCATCACGTGGCAATTGATCTGAACCATCCAAGTGTTCCAAATCAGTTGCAACATAGAGGGCAATCTTGGAATCAGTGAAGCCAACGGCTTCAAAACCGTCGGCGAACTCTTCTAAGTGTCCAGGATGAACGCGAATCTCTTCGTTTAGTTCACGGATTGCCGCTTCATGACAGGCTGTCTTCACATCGCCATGGTCACGGGCATCGACTTTACCGGCTGGAATCTCCAAAACGAAGTCCTTCACTGGTTCACGCCACTGCTTAACGAAAACTGCGTGGTCTTCATCAACCAATGGCAAAATACCAACAGCTGGTCCACGAGTCACAACGTCACGCTGTGCAATCGTACCATCAAAAAGCTTAACGCGACGAGAATCAATCTTAAAGATTGGTCCCTCATACATGACCTCGTTAGAATAGAACTCTTCCTTCTTAACCACGGCTTAGTCCTCCTCTTTGATTTCGGAAACTTGAGCAGCCTGGAAAGCATCCTTTCCCTGTACAAGCACGTACTGTACTCGTTCACCTGGGTGCAGGGACTTAAAACCTTCGCCTGCAATTCCATTGAAGTGAACGTAGATGTCATCACCCTTTTCGTCGGGTGTAATGTAACCGTATCCACGGTCTTGTTGCCAAATTTTTACTGTACCTTTTTTCATACCTTCATTATATCAAAAAAATATTGCACTAAGTGGAAAAGTCGCTCAGGAACCTTCTGAACACTATTTTATTAGATATTAGGCAGAACACTGTTCTAAATAAGAACAACCTCTCACCTTGATACTGTCTAAAATCTCCCCTTAATCTAATGTATAGAAAAAGCACCCCCTATCAATTAATAGGAGGTGCTAAAAGAATGATTCAAGTAATTAGACTATCTATTTACTTTTGTTCTTCATCATCCTCTTCCTTTTTCTTTGCAAACCAAACAAATCCACGCCATCCAGCTAGCGATGCGACAACAGCACCCAAGAAGCTGTTAAAGATGACAGAATCATGTTCTGGCTCCTTTACTGACTTCGTTGCTTGCTTTGCCTTTGTTGGTTTTTTAGACTTCTTTCCATCCGTTGTCTTTGGCAATTCCACTTGAGTTGCTTCATTTGCCGCAGGTACTTCTGTTTGGGTCTGTGTCTGAGCTGCTGGGGTCTCTGACTGAGTCGTTGTTGCTCGTGCAGGTTCAGATGTAACCGTTGGCGTTGCCACAACTTCAGAGTTAGTTGAAACTGCAAGCGTTGGAACAGCTGCTGGTTCACGAGTTTCACCACCAGTAGTTGGTAGAACAATGATGTTACTCAAATTGATAATGGCGTTCTTACCATTATCAACCGCGTTATCAATAGCTAATTTATCCTGAGCATTATCAATGTCATTCTTAGCACCATCCGCTGCCTTATCGATAACATTTTGTTGCTCTTGCTTGACATCCGGCGTCAGCTTATCGTTGTTTGCCAACTTGTCTTGGGCGTCTGCGACAGCCTTATCAATTGCTGCCTTCGCGGCATCGCGCTGAATATCCAAAATACCTTGATCACGTGCACC
>NZ_FOLI01000002.1 GCF_900112405.1 Fructobacillus durionis
GTGTGAAACTCGCCTCGAGATGAGATTTCCCATCTAATTAATAGAGTAAGACCCCTCAGAGATGATGAGGTAGATAGGCTAGAAGTGAAAGTGCTGTGAGGCATGGAGCGGACTAGTACTAATCGGTCGAGGACTTAACCAAAGAGTCAAATGAGTGGTTTGTTTAAGGAAAAAGAGAAGTAAGGATTATTTAGTTTTGAGTGTAAAAGCTCAAAAGGTGTCGTGTCGATGGCAAAGAGGAACCACCTGTTCCCATCTCGAACACAGAAGTTAAGCTCTTTAGCGCCAAAAGTAGTTGCCGGAACGCTGGCTGCGAGGATAGGACGATGCGATGCCTGTACATAGTAAGGAAGAACCTAATCATTAGGTTCTTCTTTTTTTGTCTTCATTTGTTTTAATTGGCGGTCAATACGTACGTGTCTATCATTTTAAAGGAATTAACTGTTGGCACGTTCTATTACTACTTGATTGTCTTAAAGTGCTTCAGAGCTATTTTAAGGATAATAAAAAGACCAGGCCTAGCAATTTATACTAGGCCTGGTCTTTTTGCTCTTATAGGACGTTTACTGTCTAATTAAAACGTGGTCCGTTTTTCTCTGCGTCATCCTCAGCATGGTTAGCCTTGCGGATGTTTGCTAACCGTTCATGCAAAATACCAAAGCGAACGCCGCGCTTTGAGAAAATCATGCGATCGGAATTCAAACGGCGCATCAAGGTCATTGCTGGTGCAAGTCCACCAATAATGATATCAGCACGTTCCTTTGAAAGACCCGAAATGTTCTTTCGTTCATCCAAATTAGAGGAAAGCATGTTAATAAAGATTGACTTCACTTCTTGAATGGACATGTGGAAGCCATGAATATCTTCCCAGTCTTTAATGGTGTCATCGTTACGACGCTTAATCTTAGCTAGGGTACGGTTTGAACCACCTAGTGCGATGAGTGGAAGGTTTGTTCCACGGTTTAACCACCAGATATCATTATAAATGGTATTCAAATGATCGAAGAGTTGGAAGAGCTGGCTAGCAGATGGTACATCAGTATCCAGTTGTGCCTCTGTCAACGTCACAGCACCTTGTGGAATACTGATGGCGTTTATTTCTTCACCGTTTTGGATAAGAACCAATTCGGTACTAGCACCACCAGTATCCATAATGATACCGTTTACGATTGGTAGGGAGTTAATAACACCTAAATAATCGTAGTGGGCTTCTTGCTGTCCAGTAATAACCTCTAGTTGAATGCCGGTCTTCTCGAAGACTTCTTCTAAGAACTCAGCCTGGTTGGTTGCATTTCTTGTTGCTGCTGTACAGATAGCCTTAATGTTTAAGTTTGGTAGATTTTCAAACTTCTTCTTAAAGGAGGCAATCGCTTCAATCGTTCGATCAATGGCGGGCCGTTTTAAGGTGTTTTCGGGACCCATGTTTTCAGATAGTCGAACAACTTCTTTTGCTTCTAAGATGGGCTGATATGAGGCATCGTCATTAATTTGATCAACTTCTAATCGGATTGAGTTGGAACCCAAATCAATAATGGCAAAGTTTTCCATGTACGATTCTCCTTTTTAATTTTCTTCTTTCATTATACCGGTTTCAAACAATCGCTTGTTCATAATTGGAACCTGATTTTCCACTAGGTAGTCTTGAACGTTGAATGATTTAATGCCACGGTGAGAAATTCGTGTCCACTTGTCATTTGCTTCGAGGTTTCGTGCTTTCACGTTGTCCTTGCTAAAGTCATTGAAAATCTCTCGAACATCTCGATTAAGGACTTTGTTCAAAACAGGGAAAAGAATTTCAACACGGCGGCTGAGATTGCGCTTCATCAAATCGGCACTTGAAAGGTGAACCGTTGGCTTACCAGCGTTTTCGAAAATGTAGATTCGGCTATG
This sequence comes from Fructobacillus durionis, assembly GCF_900112405.1. GTDB lineage: Bacteria > Bacillota > Bacilli > Lactobacillales > Lactobacillaceae > Fructobacillus > Fructobacillus durionis. The sequence continues at coordinate 1,891 of NZ_FOLI01000002.1, forward strand.
TTCAAGTAGTCGACCAACAATTGAGTGAACGGTAATTTTGTCACTAATTCCTGGAATGCCAGTACGAAGATTACAGATACCACGAATGATCAGTGTGATTTTAATCCCAGCTGCATTGGCTTCGTAAAGTTTCTTAATCATCTTGGTATCGGATAGAGAGTTCATCTTCATCAAAATACCGTTTGGCTTGCCGGCTTTGGCGTTTTCAATTTCTTCGTCGATTCGGTCCATTAAGTAGTCTCGAATGTTATTTGGAGAAATGACTAACTTCTTTAACGTTGGCTCTTGTGTTTTACCAGCCAAGTAATTAAATATTTTTTCTGCGTCGTCGCCAATTACCTGGTCGGCCGTAAAGAGTCCCATGTCAGTGTAAAGCTTAGCCGTTTTATCATTATAGTTTCCAGTTGCTAAATGAACATAATGCTTCTTAGCTCCAGCGACTTTACGGGTAATTAAACAGAGTTTTGAATGAACCTTCAATCCTGGAATTCCATACAAGACCTTACATCCGGCTGCTTCAAGTTCATCCGCCCACTTTAAGTTATTTGCCTCATCTGATCGAGCCTTTAGTTCAATCATGATGGAAACTTCTTTGCCGTTTCGAGCAGCTTCTAGTAGAGACTTGATGATTGGGGACTTTTTCGATACACGGTAAAGAGTCATCTTAATTGCAGTGACCGTTTTGTCCATTGCTGCTTGGTTAATGAAACGGAGGACTGGTTTAAATGAATCATATGGATGGTGGACTAAAAGATCGTTCTTATCAATGTTGTCAAACATTGGTGTTTCTTGGAAGACCTCAGGATCATAGGGAATGACTTTTTTGAAGAGTAAATCTGCATGTCCTTCGATTTGATCAATCATTGAATTAACAAAGGTTAATTCCAAAGGAGTGGCCAATTTGAAAATATAGGCTGGCTTCAACTTGTAGCACTTTGCTAACCAATCGATTAAAGTCAGATTTGAATTCAGAGTGGTTTCCAAACGAATGACGCTGCCGTGTTCACGTTCTTCGAGTGTTTTGACAACGGCCTGCTTATACTTCTTAGAATTACGATCATTAATATCGTAATCCATATAGCGTGTAATCTTGAAGAGTGCCCAAGCATCAACTTGCTGACCAGGAAAACAACGCTTCAAGAAGTGGCGAATGATATCTTCGATGAGAATAAATTGGTTTGAAACGCCAGGAATGGCCTGAACACGTTCCATATCTTCTGGAAGTGGGATAATCACACGTGAGTGCTTATCTCCACGGTGTGTACGAACGATAAAGTTAATGGAGTCGTTTGCTAGGAAGGGAAGAGTTTCCGAATCATCCACTTTGAGTGGCGTGATGTTCGGGAAAATATCTTCTTCGAAAACTTCTTCAAAATAGTCTTTCTGTTCATCAGTCAACTTGGACCAGATTAATAGTTTAATCTGGTGACGGCTCAACTGGGGTAAAACCATGCGACGTAGTATATGTCCCTGCTGAGAGATGAGCTCCTGCGTTTTTGCTAAGACCATGTCTAACTGTTCATGAGGGGTATGCCCCGCCGCATCTTCGGGTTCTTTTTCCTTCTTCTTCTTTAGAAGGGTAGCCACACGAACATTGAAAAATTCATCAAGATTATCCTGACTAATTCCAAGAAAGCGCAGGCGCTCTAAAAGTGGATTTTTTTTATCTTGTGCTTCTTCTAGAACACGGAAATCAAAATCCACCCAGGATGTCTCGCGACTATTGAAATATTTCGGATTATCTAAGTTCATTCTGTATACCTTATATATATGTTTAAATAATGTTTCAAATATCTATTAATATAGCACGTATTCGCTTTATAATGGGCTTTTTTTCCGAATATTAAAGGAAATATACACCTATTATTACGTTTATTTCGAACGTTGTTACAAACGTAATTTTACAATTAGAATGGTTATAAAACAAGGGTTAGAAAGTAGACAAATCAGAAAAAATGGGATAAAATTTAAGCATAAATATTTAGGTGTCGTGTCGATAGCAAAGAGGAACCACCTGTTCCCATCTCGAACACAGAAGTTAAGCTCTTTAGCGCCAAAAGTAGTTGCCGGAACGCTGGTTGCGAGGATAGGACGATGCGATGCTAATGTTATTGAAAGCAGCAGTAGGCGACCGGCCCACTGTTGTTTTTTTAGTTAATTTTGGATAAAATGTAGTAAATACAAGATGAAATTCAAGTAGTCTTCTGGTAGAACAGAGGTGATCTGATGGAAATGGAACGTATCAACGATAACACCATCCGGGTAATGGTCGAAAACGACGACTTGAAAGACCGCGGTACTTCAGTACGCGATTTACTATCTGACCGGAATAAAATTGAAAGCTTCTTTTACAATATCTTATCTGAACTTGATACTGATCAAGATTTTGCTGACAATGATAAGGTTTCTTTTCAGGTGCTACCAAATCAAAATGGTTTAGAGCTCTTTATCTCCCGTCTTGATGACGAAGAGGCCCTTGGTTCCTTACTTTCGACTCTTTCACAGCGTGAGGAGAATGAGGCGGCTAATCAAGAACAAGCTTCGGACAGCATGTCACCAATTGATGATTTGTCCTTTGAGCAAAAACAAGCGCTTCAAGAAAGTGACCAAACACAAGAAAACGCAGTTTCCGTATCTTCAGCGGGCCGTATCGACGTTGTCGAGTTAAAGGATTTTGAAGACTTACTGTCCTTGGTTGCACTTTTAAATGACTTTGAAGGTAACTCTTCAGCCTACCAATATAAGAACAAATACTATCTTTCAATTGATAGCCGTTTCTTGAACCTTTCTGCATCTGAGTTAAATAGTTTCTTTGCAACATTAATCGAGTATGGCCGTTTTGCTAAGCAATCCGATTCATTCTTATCTGAGCATGGTGACTTACTCTTCAGAGGAAAGGCAATTCAGTCATTGAATAAGATTTTTGCTTCCGCCTAGATTTTTTCCAACTGACCTGCAAAGTCGGTTATAATGGCTTTATCATCTTTTTTGGAGAGAATAATGCAAATTTTAAATACCATTACGCTTATTTTAGTTTTCTTCTTGCTTTTCTATGTTGTCTCAGCCTTGACTTCAAAGTTCTTGGCCCGTCAACGAGCAACGGTATTGAAGGCTGACGCTTTTATTGAAAAGCAGCAAGAATTGCACGGCCAGTTGATTGATGTGCGTGAAAAGCAACCCTTTAAGCGTTCACACCTGCGCGGTGCGCGGAACATGCCAGCGATGACTTTTTCACAAGGAAAGTCTGGTTTGCGTCAAGATATTCCCGTATTCGTTTATGGTGATACATTGGCAAACGCCTTAGGCGTTGCTAAGCGCTTGCGTAAGGAAGGCTTTAGCAAGTCCAACCTTTACTTAATGGCAGGTGGGTTCCGTCAATACACTGCAAGAAAAAATCGCTAAGAGCACAAAAAAAGAATCGCCCTTGAGCGATTCTTTTTATTTATCAGTTTTAGAAACGTGATTGGTGTGCAGCCTTTGAACGACGAACAGCTTGCTTTGAAACTTCTTCGTATTCTTCTTCGGCCTTTTGTTGAGGAGCAACAACGGCCTTCTTGTAACCAAATGCGGTTGCTGCAGCAGCAATAGCTGAACCTAGAATACCAGTTGCAACACCTGACTTAAATCCCTTAGCCATAACAATCTCCTTTTTAGTTATATCTTATTTATTATCGTTTATTTTATGACATTTGTAAACGGCTAGTCCATGAAAGGCACTGAAATGAAAAAAATCAAAGTTATTGTGATTGCTGGACCGACAGCTTCTGGTAAATCAGATCTTGCAATGGATTTAGCTGAAAAATACAATGGTGAACTGATTTCTGCTGATTCTCTCCAAGTATATAAGCAATTAGACATTGGTACAGCGAAGGCTAGCAAAGAAGAGTTGAAGCGAGGTCCGCAACACTTAATCGACATTGTGCCCTTTGATGCTGACTATTCAGTGGCTGACTTTGTGGAAGATGCAGATGAAGCGATTGAGGAAGTGGTAGGCCGTGGTAAAGTGCCGATTATCGTTGGTGGTACTGGCTTTTATATTAAGGCCTTACTTGGGCAGCAACAGCTAGATTTTGCACCGTCTGTGGCTGCAGAGGTAGCGGTTGATCAGCAAAAAGATTTAAAGGACTTGGTTTCTGAGCTAAAAAACAGTGCTGATTCTGAACTAGTTAGTCGTGTTGATTTGCATAATAAATCCCGTGTGATTCGAGCACTGCAAATTGCTCGACACGGAAGTAAAGATGCTGTTAAAGTCCGTCCTGAATATGATAGCCTTGTCTTAGCAATTGATTGGCCCAGAGAGGTTCTTTACGAACGAATTAATCAACGAGTCTACAATATGGTTGAAAAGGGTTTGGAGCAGGAAGCCCGGTTGCTCTATAACGCTGGGGGATTAAACGTACAAGCCGGACGGGGAATTGGTTATAAGGAATTTTATCCTTACTTCGATGGCAATCTGACCCTCGAACAGGTGATTGAAGATATTCAACAGGACTCGAGAAGGTATGCCAAACGTCAATTAACGTATTGGCGCCATCAGATTGAGGGCCTTGAGTGGATTGCTGGTGACAATCGTGAGGCCAAAGCAAGCGCACGCGTTCATGACTTTTTATTAAACAAGGAGTGATCAAATGGATTACGAAAAAGCATTATTGGATTTAAAAGACGGTAACATTGAGGAAATTGAAATTGAACCCGAAAACTTTCCTGCCTTTCAAAAGGCCTGGTCGGCATTTCCCTATCAAAACACTGTTCGAGGCATTGCTCACCGTGCTGGAAAAGTCACTTACGTTCGCGCAAAATAGGGTGTTCCTAGCAGTCTTTTGTGCTACAATATTAGCAAGTAAAGTAAAATTAAAAATGGCCAGCTATCGGCTTGGCCCTAATTGAGAGGCAAGATTGTGGCATTATCATTTGGACAACATAATATCGGTATCGATTTAGGAACCAGCAACACTTATGTATACGTTGAAGGTAAGGGAATCGTACTCCGTGAACCTTCAGTTGTAGCACGTAATACTGAGACCAATGAAATTATCGCAGTTGGTGAAGAGGCCCGTGATATGCTTGGCCGTACACCTGCATCAATTGCAGCAATCCGTCCAATGCGCGACGGTGTTATTGCTGACTACGACACGACTGTTGCAATGATTTCATATTACATGAAGAAGGCACTTGGTGGCCGTGTTGGGAAGCCTTTCGTTACCTTGGGTGTTCCAGCAAAGATTACTGCTGTTGAACGTCGTGCGGTTATCGATGCAGCCCGTGTGGCTGGTGCTCGCGATGCTTACGTATTAGACGAACCATTTGCAGCCGCTATTGGAGCTGGTTTGCCAGTTATGGAACCTACTGGTTCAATGGTTGTTGACTTTGGTGGTGGAACAACGGACGTTGCCACAATTTCACTTGGTGGAATTGTTTCTGCACGTTCAACCCGTTTTGCCGGTGATAAGTTGAACGAAGCCATCATCTCTTATGTTCGTAACAACAACAACCTGGCAATTGGTGAATCAACTGCTGAACGCTTGAAGATTGAAGTGGGAACTGTTTCACTTGAAGAAGCAAAGACATTGCCTGCATGTACGGCACGTGGACGTGACTTGTTGACTGGTCTTCCAAAGACTGTTGAAGTTCCTGCCATCGACATTGCACAGGCTATCCAAGATCCAATTAACGAAATTGTGAATGCAATTCGTGAAACTTTGGAATCAACACAACCTGAAATTGCAGCCGATGTCATCGACCACGGAATGGTTTTGACCGGTGGCGGTGCTCAATTGAAGGGCTTGCCTGAAATTATCGAAGGTGTTACTAAGGTTTCTGTACACGTTGCAGAGGACCCAATGGATGCCGTTGTTAAGGGTGTCGGTGAATCATTGAAGTCACTTGAAGTCTTGCGCCGAAACTAATGTTTTTAAAGAAAGCGTAGCGCTTGCGCTACGCTTTTATTTATAAGCGCAGAGGAGAATCAGAGCATGCGTAAAATCTTTTCATCTAAGACTGTTGTCTTATTGATGCTGGGGTTCCTAGTTGTAGTCGGCTTAATTGTCGGTTCTAACTGGTGGGCAAAAAGAACGAATAATCCACCTTTCTTCCAGCGAGCAGTGAATGATCTTACTGGAGGGGCTGCCAAAATTATCTCAATTCCAACGAATGCTGTTGGTAACCGAGCAAATTCTTTGGCGAACTTATTAAATACTTTTTCTGAAAACAAGGCTTTGAAGTCAAAGCTGGATGGTTATGCAGAAAACAAGGTGAAGTTACAAACAGTTGAAGAAGAGAATCAATCATTGAAGAAACAGCTTGATTTGAAAAAGACTCTAACTGATTATGAAACCATTTCAGCTGTGACGATTTCCCGTTCACCAACCACTTGGAACTCACAGTTGGTTATCGATAAGGGTGCTAAGTCTGGAATTAAGAAGGGGATGCCCGTTCTCGGTGATTCAGGAATTATCGGCCTGGTTTCCGAAGTAAACACGGTTAACTCAAAGGTTACTTTAATTTCAAACACTACGGAAGATACCAACCAGATTGCCATCACCGTTAAGGGCTCTGCTGGTGATACGAATGGTATCATCACAGACTATGATGCGGATAAGAAGATGCTTGTTATGGGTTCTGTGTCAAACACAGCGAATGTGAATAAGGGTGATACGGTGGTTACTTCTGGATTGGGAGGACGTGTTCCTTCTGGTTTGTTGGTTGGAAAAATCTCTGAAGTGACAACGGATTCTTATGGATTATCAAAGAAGATTTACATTGAACCTTCGTCTGATCTTTCAAAGATTTCAACAGTCCTAGTTGCAAAAAGTAGTATGGAGTCCTAAATGGCAGGCTGGCAATTTATACGTTTTCAATTTATTTTTCCATTAATTCTCTTGGTTCTATTTCTAGTAGACGGTAATTTGGCTGCTTCCTTGGGATTCTTAATGAAAGAGCCTTTCCACACCATCCCAATGTTGACCTTTACTTGGCTCTTTTACGCCATTCAGTTTGGAGCGTACAAGTCTTTGCCATACTACGTTTACGTTGTCATTTTCGGTGTACTATTTGATATTTTTTATACCGGTATCTTAGGAACCTATACGATTGCCTTTTTGTTGGGCACCTTGGTGATGGAAAAAATCCGTCCATTCTTTGATGAAAAGATGATGTCTGGATTGCTATTACTCTTGATTGGACAGGTTGTCTATTTGATTGTGACTTTCTTATCCGGTTATCTAATTGGTTCTGCTAATTTGTCAATTTTGTCTTTCTTCGTTTACCTTTTGTTACCAACGGTATTCTTAAATTTGGTGGTCGCTGCGATTTTCTACTATCCAGCATGGTCGTTGTTGCAGCGAATTGTTTAAACTTGCAAAGTGTTCTCGACCTCGTTATAATTAAGCAAGTTAAATCGTGGATTAGGCGAGTAGTTATTAAGTTCTTTTTAGGAAGCTTACGGTGATTGAGAGTAAGCAAGACTTAATAACGAAACACACCTAGGAGTGTGTTAGTGAACAGTATAGTAGCTAACATCGGTTGTGCCCGTTACGCACGAACGTTCAACGAACGTTTTGAGGCTTATCTAGTAATAGGTAGGCAATTATGAGGTGGGACCGCGTCTATACGCCCTCTAAGCAATTGCTTAGAGGGCTTTTTATATGCTTTAAAGTAGGAGAATGAGATGGAAAATATGTTGACTTTCTTACCCGGAATTTTATCTGGGTTACAGATGACGCTTGGTGTTTTCTTTATTACAATTATTGGTTCTATTCCCTTGGGAGTTCTTGCTTCACTGGGGATGAAGTCACCATACTTCACCATCCGTTGGTTGGTGAATGGCTACATCTGGATTATGCGTGGCACGCCACTGCTTTTACAGTTGATTTTTATTTACTACGGGTTGGCAATGGTCGGTGTACCTTTTACTCGTTTTGAATCAGCTGCTTTTGCTTTTATTATTAACTATGGTGCTTACCTGGCTGAAATTTTCCGTGGTGGGTTGCAGTCCATTCCCCAAGGACAGTTTGACGCTGCAAAAGTCTTAGGACTATCAAAGTCACAGACTTTCTTCAAAATCGTTCTTCCTCAGGTGATTAAGATTGTTGTGCCATCCTTTGGAAACGAAGTGGTGAACTTGGTTAAGGATACTTCCTTGATTTACGTTATTGGATTGGGCGATATCTTGCGTGCTGGACAAATTGCAGCCTCCCGTGACGTCACCCTTGTCCCATATTTGATTGTTGGTGTCTTGTACTTGCTGATGACGGCCATTGTGACAATTATTCTGCGTCGCAGTGAAAAGCGCCTGAATGTTTGGAGGTAATTATGATTGAAATCAAAGACTTATCAAAGCAGTATGGCGATAAAGTTATTTTTAAAGATTTGTCCATGACATTAAAAGATGGCGAAATCTTAGCCATTCTTGGGCCTTCAGGAATTGGAAAAACAACATTGATTAAGACCTTAACTGGTTTGGAAGAAGCGCAGTCTGGTCAAGTCGTCGTGGATGGAGAAAGCTATGCCGTTTCAGATCCTGCCATGACTTCTCAAATTGGTTTGATTTTCCAGGACTTCAATCTTTTTCCACACTTAACGGTACGTGAGAACATTAATCTGGCGCCCATGAATGTGAAAAAAGTTAGTCGTGTAGAGGCTGATAAGAAAACAGATGATTTGTTAGCTAAGTTAGGGTTGACTGAACAGGCTGACCTTTATCCATACCAGCTTTCAGGTGGTCAGAAGCAACGTGTCGGAATCGCCCGTGCTTTGGCGATGGATCCACAAGTGATCGCCTATGACGAACCAACTTCTGGTTTGGATGAAAAGGCCACGGAACAAGTTGTTGACATCATGCTTGCTTTGAAAAAAGAGGGTGTTAGTCAATTAGTGGTTACCCACGATTTGCCTTTTGCTGATAAAGTCGCCGATGAAACCTTCGACTTTGAAAAAGAGGTTCAGAAATGATTTCGATGAAGAAAAAAATAATTGTTAATTCAATTGTTTCACTGGTCTTTTTTGCCTTAGTTGGCTGGATGATTTTTGTTATCGCACAGCCAGGTTCTGAAACGGGTGTTGCCCGAGAAGACAAGTGGTCTGAGATTAAGGAAAAAAAGTCGATTACCATTGGGCTTGATGATACCTTTGTGCCAATGGGCTTCCGCGATAGCTCAGGAAAAATTGTTGGTTTTGACGTTGATTTGGCCGAAAAAGTCTTCTCAAATCTTGGAATTAAGGTGAACTGGCAGCCAATTGACTGGTCGATGAAAGAGACGGAATTGAATACCGGAAACATCGACGCCCTTTGGAACGGTTACACGAAGACGCCAGAACGTGCTAAGCAAGTAGCCTTTTCATCTACTTATCACCGCGCCCGCCTGGCATTGGTTGTTAAGAAGAGCTCGGGTGTTCGCTCCTTCTCAGAAATGAAGGGAAAGGTCCTTGGGCTTCAAACCGGTTCTTCTGGCGAAACAGCCTTCAACAATGAACCATCCGTTTTGAAAAAGTATGTTTCTGGAAATAAGGCGGTCGGTTATGATACCTTTGACAAGGCCTTTACCGATTTGAATGCCAACCGTATTACCGGGCTATTGGTCGATGAAGACTATGCCCGCTATTACATTAAGCATCAAGCCAATCCAGATGACTACCAAATTATGACCGGTGGCTTTACGGTGGCAGACGACGTTGTTGCCTTCCGAAAGGGTGACACAAAGCTTAAGAAGGCTGTTAATGAACAGCTTGCTAAACTTGAAAAGTCTGGTTACATTAACGAACTAGAATTGAAGTGGTTTGGTCAAACAAGTAGTAATCTTTCAAGCAAATAAAAGATAAAAAGGTCGCGCGCTGGAATCCCGGCAGCGACTTTTTTAGCAGAAACAGGTGAAAAATGATGAAGACGGATGAATTCATGGGATACCGTGTCAAACAGGTTCATAGCCAGCAGTTTAATAGTAATGTGATGATGTTGGCTTTTGCACAGCCTGCCCGAAAGCATGCGACAAGTGCGCGAGCTTTGCTTTCATATTTGATGGCGGTTTCATCCACAACGTATCCGAATCAGCAGGTGGTATCGAAAGAGCTGATGGAGCTGTACGGCGCTTCCTACTCTGTGAAAGTGCTTGCCTACGGGGATATGAACCTAATTCTCTTTTCCGTCACCTTCGTCAAGGAGGAGTGTCTGAAGAATCTGGGGCTCGCTGGCCAAAAAGTGTTAACTCGAGTATTTGAATTTCTGCGTTCGATGGCCTTTGGACTCGATTTCAAAGCCTTAGAGGAAAACCCTGCGTTGCTATCTATTGAAAAGCAAAACTTGATTCAAGCTATCTTGTCCCGGCAGGATGATAAAGTCGCCCAGGCCCTTGATGAATCACGTGTTCGGCTCTTTGAAGATGAGGCGCTGCAGGAATCCATCCTTGGGGATGTGTCGGAGATTGAAGCAGTCGGTATTCCGGAGTTGGAAGAAGCATACACCGAGATGTTGAATTCCGATGAAAGATTGTTATTCACGCATGGGGCCATCCAGGAAGACGAAGTAAGGGCGGCCTTACGTTCTTGGCCGATGAAGGATAGCTCAGAATTGCCCCCTCGTTTTGCTAAGGTGCCGCGTTTGAAAGCGAAGAATTCGGAAAAAATTAAGGTGGCTGGTTTCCAACAGGCGGTAACAATTATGAACTATCAATTGCCTGTTAAAAAGGATGATATCGCAGCAACCCTTGTCTTAAACGCGCTGTTCGGGGCGGGCCCTTCTTCACTGCTCTTCACGGAAGTTCGAGAGAAAGAATCCTTAGCTTATAACATTTCCTCTCGACTGCAGGTTGACCTCAACCTAATCACTGTATTGGCGGAGTGCCAGCCAGAACAGGCAGAACGGATAAAGGCTCTGGTAGAAGAGCAGCTAGCTAAAATCCAAGAAAAGTCTGTTGGGCTGGAGCGCTTTTCTCAGGCGAAGCAGGCCGTCTTGTCCGATAGAATTCGACTGGAGGACCATGCTCAGGGACAAGTGGTCGAAGGCCTATTAAAGATGCTAGCGGAAGAGTCGATTTCTTCGTCTGATTTGTTGAAGGCGGTGGAAGAGATTTCATTGGATGCTGTGTCGACTTTGGCAAAGAAGATGATTGAAAAAGCAAGCTTAGTTCTTGCTGGTCAAAGAGATGAACAAAAGGAAGAGGAGGAAGGCCGATGACGGATTCGATTAGAGTTTTTCATACAAAAGACGGACTCGAGGTCAACCTAGTCCAAAAGAAAGGCTACAAACAAAGTGTTGTTTCCTTAGCGGCTAAATTTGGTTCCTTAAGTGACCATTTTATTAATGAAAAGGGAGAGCTTGAAAAGATACCAGCCGGGACTGCTCACTTTTTAGAGCACAAACTCTTTGATAAAAAAGATGGCGATGCTTTAGTTCAATTAGCAAACGTGGGAGCCGATGGCAACGCTTTTACGTCCAACGGGTTAACGGCTTACTATTTTTCGGCCTATCAAAATATTCAAGAAAGCTTATCCATTTTAATGCACTTTGTTCAGGAGCCTTACTTCACTGAAGCAAGTGTGGAGCGAGAGCGGGGGATTATTGAAGAGGAGATTGCTAGCTATCAGGATGATCCTTTTACTGTCTTGTACCAAGGGCTTTTAACAACAGCCTATCCCAAGACCGCCCTGGCAGAAGACATTGCTGGAACGGCTGAATCCTTGCAGGAAATAACACCGGAACTACTGTACCGGGTGCACCGATCCTTTTACCAACCGAGAAATTTAGTTTTAACGTTGGTGGGGGATTTCGACTTTGATACGGTTCGCCAGTGGGTGGAAAACATCCAAGAAGAAGTAAAAGTCGAGCCAGCCTTGCGTCAAGAAGGACTTCCAGTAGGCCCGATTAACGCTCGTTCAAATGGGAGTGGGCAAAAAGAGATGGCGGTCTCTTTGCCCCGGATGGGACTCTTGAAGAAGCTTCATCGAGTACCTGGAATGTCGACCGTTGAACAGGTTCAACTAGCTGAAATGGTATTAGATATCGTGCTTGGTGAACAAAGCGACTGGTACCAGGACTGTTATCAAGCCGGGATAATTGGGGATGACTTTGACTATGAGGTGACGATTGTCGATTCTTATGCCTACATGACCTTCTTTGCTGCAGGCGAAGAGCTGGATAAACAGGAAAAATTGATTCGTGAGCGACTGGAAAAAATAGAAGAAGTTATGGCACGGTCGGGTGATGACCTTCGGTTGTTACAAAAGGGCTTAATTGGTGAGAGTATTCAAAGCCAAGACCGCTTGTCCAGACAGGGTTTAGATGAAGATTTTCTCTTGTACGGTTATTCACTCTTTGATAAAATGAAACTAATAACACAGTTCAAGCAAAGTGACCTGCTGGCGTATTGCCAAGTCGCTTTGGAACAGGGTCCGCTGACCCGATTTATTGTAAAGAAGTCGAGATAATGGTTGAAAATTTAACGAGTGAAGTAAGGCAAGAATTGAAAGAAGCCCGTGAGGCGAAGGGGTACTCCTTTGAACAACTGGCAGAAATCACTAAGATTCAGCCAAAGTTTTTGAAGGCGATTGAAGAAGACGATACAGATGTTCTTCCTAGTCCTTTTTACACGCGTGCTTTTGCAAAGAAGTTTGCAAAGGCCGTTGGATTAAACCCTGACGACTTATTTGAAGAGGTTGAATTTGATCCTTATGTGTCATCAGATCTCTCCTATGCTCATCGTGATGACGATGGGGTTGTTCGTGCTGGAACAAGTTCGAATGAAAGCATGAAGTCACGCTTTCGTGGGTGGATTCCTAAGATTTGGCTATTGATTATCGTGATTGCCATTCTTGGTGTTGTCTGGTTTGTCATTACTCGAATGGGTGGTGGAAACGGTAGCTCAACAAACGATACAGTTCAAGTGGCCTCATCTTCAGTTCCACAGTCATCTTCTGTTGTTTCCTCTTCTTCAGCAAATACGTTGAAGTTGGAGAACCCACAGACGGATACAGCAAACCGTAAGACAACCTACAACGTTGCCAACGCCTTGACGCAATCACATAAGTTGGTGGCCAAGGGTCAAAACGGAGATACGACTTTGAAGGTGACGGATGGAACCGGTAAGGTACTCTTCAACAAGACTGTCACAAAGGATGCGGAAGAAAACATTGATCTGCCAGCTAATACGGCATCAATTACCATTACTGCGGGACAAATTAGCCACTTGACTTTGACTTTGAATAATACGCATGTTGATGTGCCAAACTTGCCAACTGGTGCCACAGTTTGGAACGTATTAATGAACTTTAGTAAGTAAGGGGCTGCTTGATGAATTTACCTAACAAATTAACCGTATTTCGAATTATCTTAATTCCTGTCTTTATGATTATTCTTTCATGGCCAGGACAGGATGAGTCAATCTTTATGACAGAGCCTAATTTAAATTGGGTGATTGCAGCGATTGTCTTTGCGGTTGCTTCATTAACTGATTTCTTAGATGGTCAAATTGCTCGTCGTAAGCATTTGGTTACAAACTTTGGAAAGTTCTTTGATCCATTGGCTGATAAACTATTGGTGATGACGGCCTTGATTTACCTTACGGCCTTCTTACAAATCCCTGCCTGGGTAACAACGGTAATCGTTGTTCGAGAACTAGCTGTTACTGGGCTGCGAACATTGGTTGTTGAAAACAACGGCACTGTTTTGGCAGCAGCATGGCCAGGTAAGATTAAGACCTTCTCCCAAATGTTTGCCATCTTCTTCCTCTATTTGAAGGATTGGCCATTTGCAGGTATGGGATTCCCAATTGGGGAAGTTCTCTTGTACATCGCCGTGTTCTTTACAATTTATTCAGGAATTGATTATTTCTGGCAGAACCGCTCGGTTTTTGCTGACGGACTATAAGCGCATTAAGCGCTTTTTTCGTTTAATGAAATGAAGGCGGAAAAGATACGAACAAATGTTCGAAAAAGTCTTGCATTTTAGAAAGATTATCCGTAAACTAGTTGATAGACAATAAGGAGTTTTCAAAATGGTTGCAAAGAAAACGAGTGATAATAAGAAGGACGGCCGCCAAGCTGCCTTAAACGAAGCACTTAAGAAAATTGAAAAGAACTTTGGTAAGGGATCAATTATGACCCTTGGTGATAACCAAACAACGCAAATCGAAACGTCGCCTTCTGGCTCTGTTAAGTTGGATGTGGCTCTTGGTGTTGGTGGCTATCCAAAGGGACGAATCGTTGAAGTTTATGGTCCTGAATCATCAGGAAAGACAACGATTGCATTACACGCTGTTGCTGAAATTCAAAAGGCCGGTGGTACTGCTGCTTATATCGATGCTGAAAACGCATTGGACGTGAAGTATGCAGAAGCCTTGGGTGTTAAGAAGGATGAATTGCTTCTTTCACAGCCTGATACCGGTGAACAAGGATTGGAAATTGCCGATGCCTTGGTTCAGTCCGGTGCGGTGGATATGGTTGTTGTCGACTCTGTTGCGGCCCTTGTTCCCCGTGTGGAAATTGAAGGGGAGATGGGCGATGCCCACGTTGGTTTGCAGGCCCGTTTGATGTCCCAAGCTTTGCGTAAGCTAGCTGGAACGTTGAACCGTACCGGAACCATTGCCATTTTCATTAACCAGATTCGTGAAAAGGTTGGGGTCATGTTTGGTAACCCTGAAACAACACCAGGTGGTCGTGCCTTGAAGTTTTACTCAACTATCCGTTTGGAAGTTCGTCGTTCCACCCAAATTAAGGACGGTTCCGATGTCATGGGTAACTTAACCAAGGTAAAGGTGGTTAAGAACAAGGTAGCGCCTCCATTTAAGGTTGCTGAAGTCGACATCATGTATGGAAAGGGAATTTCACAAACTGGTGAAATCCTGGACCTTGCCGTTGACCAAGACATTATTGATAAGGCTGGTTCTTGGTATGCTTACCAGGGCGAGCGAATTGGTCAGGGACGTGAACGTGCCAAGGAATACCTCGATGATCCAGAACACGCTGAACTCCGTGAAGATTTGTATCGTCAAGTTCGTAATGCCTACGGTATTGGTGATGAGCAACCTGCTGAAGAAGGTACGGATGAAAACGCAGCTGATAAGGCTAAGCCGGCAGATGATGATCAACTGACCGATGAACCAATTATTTAAAAGTTAATATTAAATTAATTTCAAAAAGCGTCCGGTACGCTTTTTTTTGTTATAATGTGCTTGTTCCTTAGTATTTTGTTTCGTGTTTGCGTAACAATCGAAATATTTTCAGGAACATTTTTTCTGTTGTTAGTTTATCTTTTGCACACAGTGGGGGAAAATAGCGCTCATGCAAAGATCGCATCGCGGGTCGATCATAACGACCCTTGTCGTCGTTTTCATTGGAGCTTTACTCGTATTTGCTTATCAAACACGAGATAAGAATGGAAACAATGCACCAATCACTGCCGTTGGTTCAACGGCACTTCAGCCATTGGTTGAAGCTGCCGGTGAAGACTTTCAGAAAACACACCCAGGTGTTTCTGTTACGGTTCAAGGTGGTGGTTCTGGAACTGGGTTGTCGCAAATTGCACAAGGAGCGGTTTCTCTTGGAAACTCAGACCTTTATGCTGAAGAAAAGAAGGGGATTGACAGTAAGAAAATTGTCGATCACCGAGTCGCCGTTGTTGGAATTATGCCAATCGTTAATAAAAACGTTGGTGTTAACAACCTGACCCTTAGTCAGTTGACGGACATCTTTACTGGTAAGATTACCAACTGGAAACAAGTTGGTGGTAATGATCAGAAGATTGTTCTTGTTAACCGTGCTGCTGGTTCGGGAACCCGTGCCGCCTTTGAAAAGTGGGCAATGGGTGGCAAGACTTCAAAGGAAGCACAGGAACAAGATTCTTCTGGAATGGTGAAGTCCATTGTTCAGAGTACGCCTGGTGCCATTTCTTACGTAGCCTTCGCCTATAAGTCGAACGATGTGACGACAGTTAGCGTAAACGGGGTAACTCCAAATGATACTAACGTTGAAAACGGTACTTACCCAATTTGGTCTTACGAGCACATTTATACCAAGGGTAAGCCAACTGGTGATACGGCAAAGTTCTTGGAGTACATGAACTCAGCGGATTTCCAGAAGAAGTATGTTAAAAAGTTGGGTTACATTTCAATGCATAACATGCAAATTGATCGTGACTTAAACGGTCGAATTACCCGGAAATAAAAGGGGTAGACTGAATAATGGATTTAATTACTGAAAAAATTAAAAAAACTTCCTTGTCGACGAAACAAGATCGATTTGGAAAAGCTATCTCAATTTCAGCCTTGATTTTGATTGCCGCAATCGTGGTCTTGATCTTTGGCTTTGTGATTACACGTGGAATGGCGACTTTTACAAGCGATAAAGTCTCTGTTTCAGAGTTCTTATTTGGCACTCACTGGAACCCCAGTGTTGTCAATAAAGCGACTGGTAAACCAGACGTTGGTGCTTTGCCACTAATTACTGGTTCACTGGCCGTTACCTTCCTAGCTGCTATCATTGCCACGCCATTTGCAATTGGAACGGCCGTCTTCATGACCGAAATTGCTGAAAAGCGCGGGGCTAAGATTATGCAGCCCGTTATTGAATTGCTTGTTGGTATTCCATCCGTTGTTTACGGTGTTATTGGCTTAACAGTTGTTGTACCAGCTGTCCGAAGTGTTTTCGGTGGTACTGGATTAGGAATTCTTTCCGGAACTGTTGTTCTTTTCGTTATGATTCTACCAACGGTTACTTCAATGACAGTCGATACCTTGAAGGGTGTGCCACGTCACTATCGTGAATCAGCTTTGGCCATTGGGGCAACTCGCTGGCAAATGATTTACAAGGTGGTTCTTCGTGCAGCAACGCCAGGTATTTTAACGGCCATTGTCTTTGGAATGGCCCGCGCCTTCGGTGAAGCTTTGGCCGTGCAGATGGTTATCGGTAACGCGGCCAACATGCCTGATTCACTAGTTTCACCCGCTGCGACTTTGACGTCCGTGTTGACCATGGGAATTGGTAACACGGTCATGGGATCATTGCAAAACAATGTTCTCTGGTCACTAGCGATGATTCTTTTGTTAATGTCACTACTCTTTAACATTTTGATTCGTTTTATTGGAAATAAAGGAGCGATGAAATAATGAACGCAAAGACTGCCGATAAAGTCGCAACAGGTGTGATTTACGCAATCGCTGCCTCCGTTGCCCTCGTCCTGGTTGCCATGCTAGCCTTTATTCTCGCTCGTGGTTTGCCACACTTGTCCTGGCATTTCTTAACAGGGGCCGCCCGCTCTTTTGAAGCTGGTGGTGGAATTGGAATTCAACTATTTAATTCCTTTTACCTGTTGATTTTGGCCATGTTGATTTCCTTCCCAATTGCTTTGGGAGCGGCGATGTATTTGAATGAATACGCTAAGCCAAGTCTATTTATCTCAATTATTCGAACGGCCATTGAAGTGATGTCTTCATTGCCTTCAGTTGTTGTTGGCCTTTTCGGTTTCTTGATTTTTGTTGTGAAGTTCCACTTTGGCTTCTCAATCTTGTCAGGGGCGATTGCCTTAACAATCTTTAACTTACCAATTTTGACTCGTTCAATTGAAACGTCATTGAGTCAGATACCAAACTTGCAGCGTGAAGCTGGTGCGGCTTTGGGATTGTCTCGTTTTGAAACGGTTATTCACATTATTTTGCCAGCGGCAGTGCCGTCCATTGTGACTGGTGTTGTTATTTCAGCCGGTCGAGTATTTGGTGAAGCGGCCGCCTTGATTTACACTGCTGGACAGTCTGCGCCAACTTTGGATTTTGGTGATTGGAACCCATTTAACTTGGCTTCTCCTCTTTCACCATTCCGTCCTGCTGAAACGTTGGCCGTGCACATCTGGAAGATTAACTCTGAAGGAATCATGCCTGATTTGTCAGCGGTATCTGCAGGGGCTTCAGCGGTCTTGATTATCGTTGTACTCTTGTTCAACTTCTCTGCACGTCGTCTTGGTACTTTACTGTACAAGAAGTTAACGAATTCGTGAGGTTAACATGACACATAAACAGCAAGAATTAAAACCAGTTTCAGAGTTTATTTCGGACACGCGTCCTGAACGCTTTGTTTACCAAATGGATAGCGATCGTCATGAAATCGCTTTGTCGACTGAGGACCTTCAAGTTCGATACGGTGATAAGTTGGCCCTTTCCGAAGGGGACTTATCATTTGAACGTTATAAGATTACCTCATTGATTGGGGCGTCCGGTTCTGGTAAGTCAACCTTCCTCCGTTCCTTAAACCGAATGAACGATGGTGTGGCCAACGTTACTGGGAAAATCATGTACCGTGGTTTGGACATCAACTCAAAGGACATCGATGTCTACGAGATGCGGCGCCACATTGGGATGGTTTTCCAACGTCCTAATCCATTTGCCAAGTCTATTTACGACAACATTACCTTCGCTTTGACCCGTCGTGGTAAGTACAGCAAGGAAGAGTTGGACGAGATCGTTGAAACGACACTAAAGCAAGCTGCTTTGTGGGACCAGGTGAAAGACGAATTGAACAAGTCTGCCTTGGCACTGTCTGGTGGTCAAGCACAGCGTCTTGTGATTGCTCGTGCCTTGGCTTTGAAGCCTGATATTTTGTTGCTCGATGAGCCATCATCTGCACTGGACCCAATTTCATCAGCGAAGTTCGAAGAGACTTTGATGGAATTGAAGCAGTATTACACTATCATCATTGTGACGCACAATATGCAGCAAGCGGCTCGTATCTCTGATTACACCGCCTTCTTCCACCAGGGAAAAGTCATTGAATATGACTTGACTCGTAAGATTTTCACACGACCAAAGGTCAAGTTGACCGACGATTATATTTCAGGTAATTTTGGATGACAAAAGAAAATGAAACAATCTTAGAAACAAGTAACGTGAAGCTCTGGTACGGGAAAAAGGAAGCCTTACACGGAATCGACCTCGACTTTCCTAAGAAGGGGATTACGGCTTTAATCGGCCCTTCCGGTTCTGGTAAGTCAACCTACTTGCGTGCCTTGAATCGCATGCACGATTTGGAAGATAACGTGACGGTTACTGGTTCCTTTAACTTCATGGGACAGGATATCTACGCGCCAACAATGGATACTGTTGAATTGCGTAAGCAAATTGGAATGGTTTTCCAACAGCCCAATCCATTTCCATTCTCAATCTATGATAACGTTGCCTTCGGTTTGCGCCTCTCAGGCGTGAAGGATAAGGCCGTTTTGGATAAGGCTGTCGAAGAATCTTTGAAGGCTGCTTCCATCTGGGATGAAGTGAAGGATGTTTTAGGAAAGTCCGCCTTGGGCTTGTCTGGTGGACAGCAGCAACGTGTTTCAATTGCGCGTGTACTTGCTACTCAGCCAAAGCTACTTTTGTTGGATGAACCAACGTCCGCTTTGGATCCAGTATCTGCTCACAACATTGAAGATACTTTGCTTGAACTACGTGATAAGTACGCCATGATTATCGTGACGCATTCTTTGTCACAGGCATCTCGTATTTCTGACCGGACCGCCTTCTTCATGAATGGTGACCTAGTTGAAGTTGGGGATACACGAAAGATTTTCATTAACCCTAAGAAGCAGGAAACGGCAGATTATATTTCTGGTCGTTTTGGATAATGATTGACTTGCTTTACATTGGCTATTTAATTTGAAAGGAACATTGCCATGCGTCGACTATTTGATGATGAATTAGCAGATTTGGACTCATCCTTTACTGAAATGGGTGAATTGGTTGCCAAAACAATTCAAGCGGCTGTGCAGTCCTTTATTAAGCACGACCGTGAAGGCGCTCGTAAAATCATTGATAACGATTACAAGATCAATGAACGTGAAGCGGCTTTGGAAAAGAAGACCTTTGAAATGATTGCTCTTTACCAGCCAGTGACAACTGACTTGCGTGAAATTGTGACCATCTTGAAGGCGGTTTCTGTTCTTGAACGAATGGGTGACCAGGCACGTAACGTGGCAACGTCAACCATCCGTGTGAAGGGAACAAAGCACATGAAGCCAGTTGAAAAGCAACTGGGTGAAATGGGTGAATTGGTTTCAGGTATGGTTTCTGAAGTTATGTCTTACTACGTTAAGAATGACGCCTTAGGGGCCGAAGCAATTGCGTCTAAGAACCACCAGTTGTCAAACGCGGCCGCTAAGGTTCGTACTGAATCCGTGAAGGGAATGAAAGAAGATCCTGAACTCGTTGACTCAGCTGCGGATTACTTGGTGATTGCTGGATACATTAAGCGAATCGGTGATTATACAACCGATATTGCTGAATGGATCGTTTATAAGCGAACGGGTAAGATTATCGAATTGAACCCTGGTTACAACTACTTTATTTAATAAAAAGTCCGAGAAAAGCCCTATTTTAGGGCTTTTTTCTGTGTTTTAATTTAAGCTATACTTAGATTTTGCTATAATAGAGCTAGTACAATAATCAAAGGAGAGCCTATGCGTTTTATTATGCAAGCGGCCATTAACATGGCCGTATTCCTGGCCTGTGCCTTAATTTTTCCAAGTGGATTTATCCTAGCAAATATGACGGCGGCTGCCATAGCAGCCCTTGTGTTAGCTGCTTTAAACCAATTAGTAAAACCTCTGTTAATGATTTTATCCTTACCGTTATTAATTATTAGCCTAGGTGCGTTTTCGTTGATTATTAACGCAATGATGTTGGAATTAACCGCTTGGTTTGTTCCGGGCTTTCATTTCGAAAGCTTCTGGTGGGCTTTCCTCGTTGCTCTATTCCTCACCATTGCTAACGTAATTTTTATGAACCCAACACATATTCAGATTAGGAGACAATGACATGGCAGACAAAACTGTAACTGTTAAAGAGCTGGTTGATAACACTCGGCTAAACATCGTATCTGGTACTGAATATTTAAATCGGCCAATCACGACGGCTGACATTTCACGTCCTGGATTAGAGATGACGGGATACTTCACGTATTATGCTCCAGAGCGTGTTCAGCTACTTGGTATTACTGAAACTTCTTTCTCAAAGCGTATGTCACACGATGAACTATTAATGGTTTACCGTAAGATGGCCGATGCACAGACACCTGCCTTCGTTGTTTCAACGAACCTGCCAATTGCGGATGAATTGAAGCAGGCTGCCGATGAAGCACACATTCCAATTCTGACGACTCATTTGACTTCATCACAAATCTTGTCGAACATGACCTATTACCTGGGGGGCGAGTTAACTCCCCGTCAATCTGTACACGGTGTTTTGATTGATGTCCACGGATTAGGTGTTTTGATTACTGGGGATGCCGGTATTGGAAAGACTGAATCGGCCTTGGAATTGATTCAGCAAGGGAAGGCTCGTTTGGTTGCTGATGACCGAGTTGATATTCACCAAGAAGATGAGCAACGTTTGATTGGTCAACCTTCAGAAGTGTTACAAAATTTGATGGAAGTCCGTGGTGTTGGAATCATTGATGTTCAGCAGGTTTATGGAGCGGTGTCTGTTCGTTCCCATGCATCCGTTCGATTGAACATTCACCTTTCAAACGGAAAGATTGGTGAAGAAAATTTTGACCGTCTTGGAAATGAAGATGAGACCCTAGAAATCCTGGGTGTCAAAATAAAAAAGATGGTCGTACCCGTTACGCCAGGCCGAAACACGGCCTCAGTAATTGATGCGGCGGCTGTTAAGTTCCGTACACAAAACATGGGCTATGACGCCCTAAAGACTCTCGAACAGCGGATGGATAAGGCAATTTCGGCTAACGAGAAGGAAGACGCAGAGGAAAAGAAACATGACTAAAGTTGCTGTACTTGGAGCTGGTTCTTGGGGAACAGCTTTAGCCAATACGATGGCTAAAAATGGTAACGAAGTTGTTATCTGGTCCCATAAGGCAGAACAGGCTGCAGAGATTAATGACAGTCACCGTAACGAACGTTACCTACCAGGAGCGGCTCTTGATCAAAAGTTACTTGCGACCGATGATATGAAGGTCGCAGTTGATGGTGCCGCCATCGTCTTGTTCGTTGTTCCAACGAAGGCCATCCGAATGGTAGCTAAGCAATTAGCCGAGGTACTGGCAGAACTTGACCAACAAGTGATTCTGGCCCATGCAGCTAAGGGCTTGGAGCAGGGGACACACTTGCGCATTTCACAAATGATTGCAGAAGAAGTGCCTGCTAAGGATTATACGGGCCTCGCTGTTATCTCAGGGCCATCCCACGCGGAAGACGTTGTGAAGGGTGACCTAACGGCCATCTCAATTGGTTCTGATGATGCGACTGCAGCCAAGGCTTTACAGCAGGCGCTTGCTAATAAGGACTTCCGTCCCTATACGAACTCTGACCTAATTGGTTCCGAACTCGGGGGCGCCTTGAAGAATATCATTGCCATTGGTTCTGGAATGCTAATTGGAAAAGGCTATGGCGCTAACGCGCAAGCCGCCTTGCTAACGCGTGGCTTGGTTGAAATTCGCCGTGTTGGGCAAGCCCTTGGCGCACAGCCCGAAACCTTCTTAGGTTTAGCTGGTATTGGGGATTTGATTGTGACGGGGATGTCACCTAACTCCCGTAATTACCGTGCCGGTGTTGCCTTGGCTTCTGGTAAGCCTCTATCTCAGGTAGAAGAAGAGATGGGGATGGTTATTGAGGGTGTGAATACCATCAAGGCCGTGGTTGACTTTGAAAAGGAATTTAACTTGGAATTGCCAATTACTCGGACACTTTATCAAGTGATTTATGAAGGTAAGACGATTGACCAAGGAATTACTGATTTAATGACTCGACCTTTAAAGGCTGAAGATTAGCGATTTTTTTGGTATAATAAAAAAGAATACGGTGGTAGATTACTATCTCCGAAAAGAAAGTAGGATACAATGAAACCTGTACGTAAAGCTATTATCCCAGCGGCCGGTTTGGGAACACGTTTTTTGCCAGCAACAAAGGCTTTGGCAAAGGAAATGTTGCCAATCGTTGATACACCAACGATTGAATATATCGTTCGTGAAGCGATTGCTTCTGGAATTGAAGATATCGTTGTTGTCGATGGAAAGTCAAAGCGTTCCATCGAAGATCACTTCGATTCAAATCCTGAGTTGGAAAACAACTTGCGTGAAAAGAATAAGTTGGAATTGTTGGAATTGGTTGAAGAAACAACTGATATCAACATGTACTTCATTCGTCAATCACATCCTAAGGGATTGGGTGACGCTATCTTGACTGCCAAGGACTTCATTGGCGACGAACCATTCGTTGTTCTCTTGGGCGATGACTTGATGCAAGATGAAGTGCCATTGACAAAGCAATTGATTGACCGTTACCACGAAACTGGTGAATCGACTTTGGCTGTTATGGAAGTGCCACACGAACAAGTATCTGAATACGGTGTGATTGATCCAGCCGCTAAGGTGAAGGATGGTCTTTACCGTGTGAAGTCCTTTGTTGAAAAGCCAAAGCCAGAAGAAGCACCATCAGACTTGGCAATCATCGGTCGTTACTTGTTGACCCCTGAAATCTTCGAAGAATTGGAAAAGACAAAGCCTGGTAAGGGTGGCGAAATCCAATTGACGGATGCAATTGATACATTGAACAACCGTCAACATGTTTACGCTCACAAGTTTACTGGTGACCGTTATGACATCGGTTCAAAGATTGGCTTCCTTGAAACAAACATTACCTTTGGTTTGAAGCACCCACAAGTGAAAGACGAGTTGCGTGCTTATATTAAGGAATTGGCTGCAAAGCTCTAATTCTTTTTCTAAGAAGAGGTCTAGATAACCTCTTCTTTTTTTGTGGACTATTGTACCTTTTAAATGTACAATATGGTTACGCTAATTCTGAGTGGTAAAGGAGAGACCATGGCTGAAATTAAAAAGTATGATGTCATCATTGTCGGAGCAGGTCCTGCGGGGATGACGGCCGCTACCTATGCCTCACGAGCTGAATTAAAAACCGTGATGGTTGACCAGGGGATCTATGGTGGTCAAATGAATAATACCGCCGAAATTGAGAATTATCCCGGCTACAATCAAATTATGGGACCAGACTTATCTGAAAAGATGTATGCTTCCTCAACTCAATTTGGTGCTGAATACAGCTTTGGTTCTGTTTCTGGTATTGATATCCTAGATAACCAAGAAAAAGTCGTTCATACAGACATGGGAGACTTACAGGCCCCTGTTGTCATTATCGCCACTGGATCTGAGCACACCCACCTTGGTGTTCCTGGTGAAGAAGATTACCAGGGAAAGGGTGTCTCCTACTGTGCGGTCTGTGACGCTGCTTTCTTTAAGGGTGAATCAGTTTCTGTTGTTGGTGGTGGTGATTCGGCAGTCGAAGAAGCCATCTACCTGGCTAACATCGTAAAAGATGTGACGGTTTTTGTTCGTGGTGATCAGTTGCGAGCACAACCCATTTTGCAGCAACGGGCTATGAAGAAGGAAAACTTGCGATTCGTTTACAATACTTCGGTTACTGCTATCCAAGGAGATGGTGAAGAAGTACAGTCTGTGGAATTGGTTAATAACAAGACCGATGAACGCTCGACTTTTGAAACCGCTGGAGTCTTTATCTATATTGGATTAAAGCCAAACACAACGGCGTTAGAGAGTCTTGGTATCACGGACCAGCAAGGATGGGTTCAAGCCAACGAGAAGATGGAAACAAAGGTTCCAGGGATCTTCGCAGCTGGTGATGTGCTAGCTAAGGAACTACGTCAAATTACGACCGCTGTTGGTGATGGTGGCTTGGCTGGTCAAGCAGCTTACAATTATATTGCTGCTAATCGTTCTGAAGCCTAAAAATAATGTTTTGACAGAAAAAGCATAGCTAATTAGCTATGCTTTTTTGTTTTATACAAATAAAAACAACCTCAAGTATGAACTTGAGGTTGCTTTGTTTAGCTTTGATTAGCCTTTGACTTTTTCACAGAATTCAACGATAACACCGTCAGGGTTGCGAACGTTGAAGAACTTGATACCGTGTTCCCAGAAAGGCAAGTGCTGCACTTCTGTATCGATAAGATCAAGTCCCATCTTCTTAGCTTCTTCAAATGCTGCATCTGCGTCTGAAGTATTCATTGAAATATGGTTGATAGCACCAGGCTTACCAGTACCTTCATCACCAAGCCATGTCTCGATAACAAGGTGACCATATTGCATGAACTTAACAGGACCAGCTGCAAATTCACCAATCTTCTTAAAACCGATGCTTGACCAGAACTTTTCAGCACGGTCTAAGTCAGTGGTTGGAACACCAACGTGTTGGATATCGTCAAAATAATCAGTTAATGCCATGTGAACACATCCTTTTTTTATTAACAGTATACTATTTTACTCGATTGTAATGCCTTGGTGCTTGAGGTTCTTGAAAATCGCTTTATCAGCCCATCCAGTGATATTTCCCTGGAAGAGGAAGGCGAAGATTGTTCCTAAACCATAGTTTGAAAAGTCAGGAACGGCGATGAGGGCGATAATACCAATAATAGTAGGGGGAATATAGGATACCCACATCGCGATTCCAGCATTACCCTTGAAGTACTTAAATCG
Source organism: Fructobacillus durionis (assembly GCF_900112405.1). Classification (GTDB taxonomy): domain Bacteria; phylum Bacillota; class Bacilli; order Lactobacillales; family Lactobacillaceae; genus Fructobacillus; species Fructobacillus durionis. Next base: position 27,376 of record NZ_FOLI01000002.1, read on the forward strand.
TAGAATTTGCATCAAATCATCGGCAGGGTGCAAAACAATGTTTGTTCGCTGATAGATTGAAATAGCAATGGCGATTAAAGCCACTCCAAGGAAATTTAGTACCACATAAAGCATCATCATACCAAAGCCGTGGGCATCTGGCATAATCTTGTTGAACCAGCCTGAGAAAGCACCAATCAACATTGAGAAGGGAACCATAAACGCTAAGTTTCCGAAGAAACGGATTAAATCAACCTTACGGTCTAGCACCATGTTCAATAGGGCGATAATGACCCCAACAACGAAGAAAGTGATGGATAGACCGAACGATGTATTTCCCATGAAGGAAATGTTCCAGCCGTTTTCGGCGGCCGTCCAGTAGGCTGAACCAAGGAATGCAGGGTGAATCTTTTGACTCGTTGCAATCGTTAGCACGTTACCCATGGAGTTAATGACCAGTGAAAAGGCGAAGAAGGAAAGGGATGCACCCCAACCCAGTGTTCGTTTACTTTTCTGCATGATACTTACCTTTAGGCTTCTTCTCCACCGACCTTAACGACAGCCTTTGACACTACGCCAAGCTTACCGTTAACGAAGTCATCAACTTGTGCCAATGACAATTCGTGTGACATCAATGGCTTAACGTTCAACTTACCAGATGAAAGCAAGGCCAATGAATCTTCAAAGGCGTTAGGGTTGATGAATGAACCTTGGATAGTCAATTCCTTTTGGAAGATTTCGTAAGTGTTCATTTCGAACTTAGCTTGAGGTCCACCAACACCGAACATCAAGACCTGACCACCACGGGCAGCTGATTCAACGGCTGATTCCTGTGTTTGTGGCATTCCAACGGCTTCGATAACGATGTCGTATTCTGAAGCAGGGATCTTGTCACCGTTCATTGTGTTGTAAGTGTTCTTAACACCGAACAAGTCCTTGTTCATCTTCAACTTTTCGTCAACGATTCCAGCCAAATCAACTTGGTGAATACCGTAGGCTTGCAAGATTTGAACGAAGAGTTCACCCATGAAACCGTCACCGATAACCAAAGCCTTTTGGTAAGGAGATGGCTTCAACAACTTCATACCGTGGATAGCACATGAAATTGGTTCAACAATGGCAGCTGACTTCAAGTCAACGTTGTCAGGGATTGGATAAACAACTTCTGCAGGGGCTGTGAAGTATTCTTCAAAACCACCATCACGGGTAACACCAACAGCTGAAAGGTGCTCACACAATTCAGGACGGTTTGTGTGGCAGAACTTGCACTGTCCACAGTAGATGTTAGGGTCAACTGACACGCGGTCACCGACCTTCAAGTTTGTAACAGCTGAACCAACTTCAGCAACAACACCTGAGTTTTCGTGTCCCAAGACGATTGGTGGAACAGCGCTAGCTGATCCTGGTTCTCCGGCGTACAAAGCGTGGTCAGTTCCACAAACACCAGCAAAGGCAGTGTGGATCAATACCTCGTTAGGCTTAACTTCTGGCTTATCAATGTTCTTGATTTCCAATTGCTTCTTACCAGTTAAAACAAGTGCTTCCATGACTTGTGTCCTCCAATATTCTTTGTTCTTCTTTACACAATATATAATAATAATTGAGCAAACTTTTGTCAATACCAATTTAGAATTATTTTTTAATGCCTTCTTAATAGCTTTTTATGGGCTTTTCACTAATTATTTATATTGCATAATATGTAACAATGTTGCGATATCGTTTCAATCAGCTGATTTGCTTTTAATTATAGAAGGAAGGTTTTGAAAATGTGATGACTGATGAGCATAAAAATAGAAACCCTTTGACGATTAATGTTTAATAGAAAGATTCTTTAAGTAAAATCAAGAATTGGAGGAAGATTTTGACTGGTTCTTAGCGTATGATGGGAATAGGTAAAGAAGTAGAATTTATTTTTGGTTAATCTTTTTTTCTTAGAATAGTAGGGAGAAGATAAGAAAGATTTTTTTGCTTTTTTACTAGTGTGTCGACTGTTGAACCAGTCAAAAGAGGAGAAAGAAACACATGATATTAGCCTTTAGCTCTGTGGCTGATTGGGTGACCCATATTGGCCATGCAGATGCAAACTTTTCTTTAATCGAATTATCAATACTCTTTCTATTGATATTGATTGAGACCGGGGCCATTGTTGCCGGATTTATTCCAGGGGATGCTCTGGTGATGACGGCAGCGGGGTTGGCTGGCCGTCACCATTCAGTGACTGAGTTTGCCATTTTAGTGGTTTTATTTGCTGTTGCTTCAGCGATTGGCGATTCAATTAACTACTGGCTAGGAGCATGGATAGTCAAACAGGTGGATAAGATTGCCTGGGTGAAAAAACATGTGAATGATGATTTGTCTGAAAAAATTGCAGAGAATCTAAATCCTAAGCGCTGGCGTTTGTTTATTATTATGGGACGGTTTATTCCTTATGTTCGAACCGTAGTTCCTCTCTCAGCGCACCGGTTGAAGCTCCCCTTTAAACTCTATGTTCAAATGTCGGTTGAAGCATCGGCCCTATGGTCCTTAACGATGGTCACGGTTGGCTATTTCTTTGGCCACCTGATGCTGCCAAAGGGCGTCTTGCCAGCAATCATTGTTGCTGGATTTATTGCAGCGGTTTTGACATTGCGTTCAAAGCGCTTTCGTCAAGCCATCCTTCGCTTAATTATGAAGCCTAGTCAAGAGAAAGAAGAAAAATAACATGACAACTTATCAAGAAACTTCTAACGAGTGGAAGCAGGCGGATTTACCTGCTGACCTAAAAACTGAATTGAATAACATGCCAGCAGATGCTATTGAAGAAGCCTTCTATCAAGATATGGCCTTTGGTACTGCCGGTATGCGTGGCCACATGGGCGTTGGAACCAACCACATTAACGTGGTAACGGTTGCTAAAGTCACGGAAGCGTTGGCTACTTACATTGATCAAAACGGTCAAGCAGCAAAGGACCGTGGTGTTGTGATCGCCTTTGACTCACGCCACCACTCCACTGAATTTGCGATTGAAGCCTCACAGGTTTTGTCAGCCCATGGCATTAAGGTTTACCGTTTTTCATCTTTGCGCCCAACGCCTGAACTATCCTTTGCCGTTCGTGATTGGAAGGCCTTTGCCGGTATCATGATTACGGCCTCTCATAACCCTAAGGAAGATAATGGTTATAAAGTCTATGGTGAAGACGGGGGTCAGATGATTCCTGAAGCGGTCCAAGCAGTTATTGATGCTCGTGCCGCCATTACAAACCCATTCGATATTAAAAAGGATGCGTCCGAAAAGACGGTACAAGTCATTGACGATGTTGTCGATGATGCCTACCTGGCACAAGTTAAGACAATTTCAGTTGACCATGACCTCATTAAGAAGGAAGGGGCGGCCTTGAAATTCGTCTACACACCTTTGCACGGAACGGGTCAGTACATTGGTGAAAAGGCCTTGCAACAAGCGGGTTTCACGAACTATACAATTGTGAAGGAACAGGCGATTTTGGATGGGGACTTCCCAACGGTTAAGAAGCCAAATCCTGAAGACCCAGCCGCACTCGCTCTTGGTATTGAATATGCCAAGAAGGAAGAGGCTGACCTTGTGGTGGCGACCGACCCAGATGCTGATCGTATGGGTGCCGCTGTTCGTTTGGCCGATGGTTCTTACCAAGTGTTGACTGGTAACCAGATTGCCGCATTGATGGTGAACTATTTGTTGACGGCTAAGAAGAAGACAAAGACTTTGCCAGATAATGGTGCCATTGTCACGTCAATCGTTTCATCACGTTTTGCCTCTGAAATCGCCAAGTCATTTGGCGTGACAACCTTTGATGTCTTGACTGGATTTAAGTACATCGCGGCCATGATTGATCGTTTCGATGAAAAGAAGGACTACACATACCTCTTTGGGTTTGAAGAGTCATTTGGTTACTTGATTAAGCCATTCTCACATGATAAGGATGCCATTCAAGCCTTAGTACTCTTTGCCGAGATGGCTGCTTACTACAAGTCTGAAGGTCGTTCATTTGCCGATGGTTTGGAAGACTTGTACAAGAAGTTCGGTTACTTCAAGGAAAAGACGATTGCTTACGAATTCCCAGGTGTTTCTGGTCACCAGGAAATGGCAGACCTCATGACAAAGTTCCGTAACGAAAAGCTTGAAAAAGTCGCAGGACAATTGGTATTGGCGACACAGGACTTTGCTAGTCAAACACAGGTTGACCGCGCTGGTGCCGTTAAGAAGATGCCACAGCCAAAGGCCAACGTATTGAAGTACTGGTTGGTAGACGGCTCTTGGATTGCCCTTCGTCCTTCAGGTACGGAACCAAAGTTGAAGCTCTACCTTGGTGTTGTGGCTGATTCTGATAAGGAAGCCGAAGAAAAGTTGGTTGCCTATGAAACGGAAATGGCTGCCAAGGTTCAAGGTTAAGCGACCGTTGCAAGAAAGTTTGCCCTTTGGTATACTATTAAAAGGCAATAAGCCATAAATTAACGGTAATCCGCTGTGCGTTAGTCGGTTCGGCAAGCATAAGATTGGCGATTAGGAGAATGACATGCGTCAAAACATTTTGTTAGAAAAAGTTACTTCAGCCCAATTGCGGAACGATATTCCTGAATTCCGTGCAGGGGACACTGTTCGAGTTCACGCTCGAATCGTTGAAGGTACTCGCGAACGTATCCAGCTCTTTGAAGGAGTTGTGATCAAGCGTAAGGGAACTGGAATCCAGGCCACTTACACTGTTCGTAAGATCTCTTCTGGTGTTGGTGTGGAACGTACTTTCCCAGTACATTCACCACGTGTTGACAAGATCGAAGTTACTCGCTACGGTCAAGTTCGCCGCGCCAAGCTTTACTACTTGCGTGCATTGCAAGGTAAGGCAGCTCGTATCAAGGAACGTCGTCGCGACGTCTAAGTTCGAGTTAAAGTCTCCACTTCTAGTGGGGACTTTTTATTTTGCTTAAATAGTTGGAAAGGGGGACTGCTATGTCAGAGTTTTTGCAGGCAAAGGATCATCGGCGAATTTTACATGTTGATATCGATGCTTTTTACGCCCAAGTCGAAATGCGTGATAATCCGAAACTGCGGCAGGTCCCCCTTGGTATTGGACGCGATCCTGACCAGCACCACGGGCACGGTGTGATTGCCACGGCCAACTATATTGCCCGAAAGGCCGGGGTTCACTCGGCCATGGGCGCGATTGAGGCTAAGAAGGCCTGCCCGAATTTAGTCTTTGTTGCACCAAACTTTGAGAAATACCGGGCTATTTCAGCGCAGATTCATGCCATTTTTCATGAGTTCACCGATATGATTGAACCGGTTGCTTTGGATGAGGCTTATCTAGATGTGTCGGCCAATAAGATGGCCGCGCCAACCCTGGCGGCACAGCTGCGCCATCGCATTTGGGAGGAGACTCATCTGACCTGCTCGGTGGGAGTTTCCTACAACAAGGTGTTGGCGAAGCTTGGTTCTGAGCACCATAAGCCAAACGGGGTGACGGTGATTCCCCATGACTTGGCCCAGGACTTCATGTTGAACTTGCCAATCCGCAAGTTCCGTGGTGTTGGTCAAAAGACCCTAGAGAAGTTTGAAAAGCTGGGGGTTAAGGATGGCCGTGATTTATTTGCCATGTCCTTAGACGACTTGCGTGTGCATTTCGGTTCTTTTGGGGATGTTTTGTACTGGCAGGCTCGGGCAACCCACTTTTCCCCAGTGAAAGATCGATCGGTTCGCCAATCCGTTGGGAAGGAATCGACCTTTGAGTTTGCTCTACACGACCGCTCACAGATTGAAGCAGCCTTTAAAGATTTGGCTGAAAAAGTCGTCGCGAATATGACGAAGCGGAAACTATTGGGACGAACCCTGACGGTGAAAATTCGTGACGAGCAGTTTAAGACGCAGACCAAGGGAATTACCCAGTCAACGACTTTTGATTTGGACCCAGCCTTTATGGCTCGGCAGGCCATGTTGATTTTTGATGAACTGTATCCAGAAGAATTCGCCATTCGCTTGTTAGGAATCACTTTCTCTAACATTGTGGAGCAAAAGTATGAGGCGGTATCGCTCTTCGACCAGTTCTAAGGATTGATTTCCCTTTGGTTCCAGACTCTAGCTAGGGTATAATAAAAAGTAGACAAAAAAGACAAGGATATATTTATGGCAAGCATCCAAGAAGATATTTTGGCGCAAATTAAGCGTTACGACACAATCATTATTCACCGCCACCAACGACCTGACCCTGATGCCTATGGTTCTCAGCTTGGATTGCAGGCTATTTTGAAGGCTTCATTCCCTGAAAAGAAAATCTATGCAGCAGGGAAGCAGATTCCTGGTTTGGCCTGGATTGGTGATGGTCAGCCAATTGCGGATGATGTGCCGGATTCAGCCTATAAGAAAGCCTTGGTTATTGTTGTCGATACAGCTAACGACCCTCGTGTTGATGATCAACGTTGGCGCAACGGGATGGAAGTGGTTAAGATTGACCACCATCCAAACGTGGAACCATACGGTGATTGGCAGTGGGTCGAAGATGATGCTGCGGCGACCGCTGTTTTGATTTACAAGTTCTATGAAATGTTGAAGGACCAGGGACTAAAGATGACAAAGGAAGCCGCCCGCTTCCTTTACATCGGAATCATCGGTGACACTGGTCGCTTTATGTATTCTTTGAATGAAGATGTCTTCAACGTTGCTGGAAAGTTAGTTTCCTACGGATTTGACTACCAGAAGATGTACACACAGATGACAACGCTACCAGAAGCGGCAGTGAAGTTGTCTGGTTGGGTGATGCAGCACATTACGGTTTTGGATTCAGGCTTCGCCTACGTGATTTTGGACCGTGATTTGCTCGAATCCTTCCACTTGGGGGATGCTGGTACTTCTTATACCGTTTCAATTCCATCACGAATTGACCGCGTGAAGGCCTGGGCTATTTTTGAAGAACAAGATAACGGAGATTACCGAGTACGTTTGCGCTCCCGTTCCGTTGTCATTAATACCATTGCACAAGACTTTGATGGTGGGGGACACCCACTGGCATCTGGTGCTTGGGCATATGGTAAGGAGCAGATTCAAGAGGTCGTTGACCGCGTGGATGCTGCCCTTAAGAATGCGAAGTAAAAGTCTTTAACCGTTTGAAGCGAATTGTCGTTATACGGGCAAAGACAAGAAAGTAAGGACAATATGTCAGATCAAAGCCAACAATTTGGCCAATTTAATCTGAAGCCGGAAGTGCTGTCAGCACTTAAGAAGATCGGCTTCGACCAACCAACACCAATCCAAGCAAAGTTGATTCCAACGGCTTTGCGTGGTGGAGATGTCGTTGGTCAATCTCAGACGGGGTCGGGGAAGACCCACGCCTTTTTGGTGCCCGTCTTTAATAACTTAAAGCCTGAGTTGCAAAAGACGCAGGTTGTGATTACCACGCCTTCTCGTGAATTAGCGGCACAAATTGCCAAGGCAGCCCGTGTGTTTGCGGAAGCCATGGAAATGGAAAAGGTTTCCATCGTCGAATACGTTGGGGGAACCGATAAGGCCCGTCAAATGCGACAGTTACAAAAGCATCAACCACAGGTTGTTGTGGGAACACCTGGCCGTTTGGCCGACTTGGTCAAGACAGGTGCTTTAGTTGTTAACCAGGCTGAAACGCTGGTTGTTGATGAAGCCGACATGACTTTGGACATGGGATTCTTGCCAGATGTTGATTTCTTGGCAGCCGCTATGCCAAAGGATTTGCAGACTTTGGTCTTCTCAGCTACGATGCCTGAAAAGTTGAAGCCTTTCTTGCGTAAGTACTTGGAGAACCCAACCTTTACGACCATTCCAACGTCAGCTACGATTGCGGATACGATTGACAACTGGTTGATTTCAACCCGTTCAAAGGATAAGGAAGAAGTAATCGACAAGTTGTTGTCAATCTTCAACCCATATCTGGCCTTGATCTTTGGTAACACAAAGGAACGTGTGAAGGAATTGGCCATGCACCTTCGTCACCAAGGCTTGAAGGTTGCCGAAATTCACGGCGATATTCCACCTCGCGAACGTCGTCGTGTGATGAAGGGAATTATGAACCTTGAGTATCAATACGTGGTGGCCACTGATTTAGCTGCCCGTGGAATTGATATTGAGGGAGTATCCCACGTTATTAACGATGGAGTTCCTGGTGAATTGGAATTCTTCGTGCACCGTGTTGGCCGAACAGGCCGTAACGGTTTACCTGGAACGGCGGTAACGCTCTATGGGCCTGACGAAGAAAAGAAAATTGCTGAACTGGAAAAGTTAGGAATTGTTTTCCAGAACAAGCAGATTAAGAACGGTGAGATTGTTGATATTAAGGACCGTAAGGCCCGTTATCAGCGTCAAGCTACCACCAAGAAGCTTGACCCAGAAATGGTCGGTATGGTGAAGAAGAAAAAGAAGAAGGTTAAGCCTGGCTATAAGCGTCAGATTAAGAATAACCTGAAGCGTAAGCAACAAATGGACCGTCGTATCGAAGCGCGTCAAGAACGCCGGAATACAATGCGTAAGAACAAGCAAAACGGTTAATGATTTGCATAAAAAAGCACCCGAATTGATCGGGTGCTTTTTTAATATGTTTAGTAATCTAAAGTACTCTTTGAATCACGGTTCTTTTTAGCCTTTGGATCGAAGGCTAGAAGGGAGTTCGTAATGGATTGTTCCACTGAGAGTTCTTCCTCTTCTTCGGACATGGCCACGTGTTCGTCAACTTCAGCTTCAGAAGCAAGGGATGCAGCCTGTTCCAATTGGCTCTGGCTGTCTTCTGTGGATTCTGGCGTAGTGGAGTTCACACTAGCACTTAAGGCTTCATCCGTTGACAGCTCTGTTTCCTCATCAATGAAGTGTGATTCGGAAGCGGGCTTAATTGTACCGGATTGTTCAATCTGTTCTTGAACGGATTCCGTCTTGGCATCCATCATATCGAAGAAACGGTCACGAAAGGTAACCTGTTCGGATGACGTTAGTGAGTTAATCTTATGTTCGTTATCGACCATGATAGTGATGGTAACGGAGTTTTTACGGTTCACAACCTGGAAGTATCCTTCAGAGATTGCTTGGTTTTGCATTTCAACCTGCTGCGCTAGAAAACCGGTTTCCAGTGAAAAGTCAGCCTGACGGTTAAGTGACAAACGGTCAGCTACCACTGGACCAGCCAAAACCCATTGCTGTTCGGATTCACCCTGGTAGGCAATTTCAAGCGTACCAAAGGAGGCGTTATCAAAGAACTCTGATAATTCACCAATTGATTCCAATGGGAATTGACGGGCTAATTCCTTACCAGCCCAGTAAGTGATGTTGGCGTAATCATCTGTTAATAAGTTTTGCAATAAACCGTCTCGCAAAAGAAGGGATGCGAAGGCGTTTTCTGTCCGGTTAGAACCGATTCTTTTATTGGCTTTAGCGTTTGGCATTAGGCAAAATCCTTTCTTCTAACCATTATAACAAAAGCCAGGCAAAACGACGCAGTCTCTCTTGCTTTTTTTCATGAATCTTCCATAATAGGAAGTATGAAAAAATCGATGAACGCAATTGGAATGATGGATTCTGGTATCGGTGGTTTGACTGTTTTAAAAGCAGCGAAAACCCTGTTACCACAGGAATCGATTGTCTTTATTGGCGACAATGCCAGAAACCCATATGGGCCCCGTCGGCCTGAAGAAGTAGTGCAATTTGCCCGACAGATTGCGCATTTTCTGGTTGAAAAATACGATATCAAGGTTTTCGTTATTGCCTGCAATACAGCCACGGCTTGTGCTTTGCCGGTTTTACAAGCAGAACTCGAGATCCCCGTCATTGGGGTGATTGATTCGGGTGCCGAAGCGGCTGTTAAGACCAGTCAAACGGGTCGAATCGGTTTGATTGCAACTGAAGGAACCGTGAAGTCTGGTAAGTACCAAGATGAGATTAAGACTTTGCAACCGGAGGCGAAAGTCTTTGCACAGGCCGAGCCGGACTTTGTTCAGTTGGTTGAAAAAAATACCTACCAGACGGCTGTAGCTGAAAAAGAGGTGGATGAACACCTAAAGACTTTTGCAGCTGATGATATCGATACCTTGATTTTGGGCTGCACGCACTTCCCATTGCTGACAGATTCAATTCAGAAGGCGGTTGGAAAAAATGTCACCTTGGTTGATGCGGGCTCAGCGACGGCTGTTGATTTAGCTGATTATTTGAAGAATGCTGATTTGTTGAATAATGAACCGGTATCGGCTGCAACCTATGACTTGTACACCACCGGTCCGGTTGATGCCTTTGAAACCATTGCCAAAGATTGGCTTGGTGATGGGGATTGGCACTTTGCCCATCTACCAGTAAAAGAATTAGAACAAAAAGATTGATTGAGGGATTGTCATGGCACGATTGATTATTGCAAGTAAGAACGCCCATAAGGTAGAAGAAATTGAAGCGGCCTTAAAGGATGCTAAGATTGATTTAGACGTTTTATCATTGGCTGACTTGCCAGAACTACCTGATGTTGTGGAAGATGGTCAGACTTTTTTGGAAAATGCTAGCAAGAAGGCGGAAGCAATCGCTGCTGTTTACCCTGATGACTACATCTTGGCCGATGATTCTGGCTTGGTCATTCCTTCTTTGAATGGTGAACCGGGTGTGTACTCGGCCCGCTATGCCGGTGACCACGATGATGTGGCGAATAACCAGAAGGTTTTGAAAAAGATGGCCGGTCTTCAAGCGATTGACCGGGAAGCCTTTTTTACAACAGTAATGGTGGTAGCTGGTAAGGGCCGTTCAAACTTGGAAGCGGCTGGTCGCGTGGACGGCTTTATCACCGAGGATTGGGACGGCCGGGAGAGCTTTGGCTATGATCCAATTTTCTACTATGCACCCGCAGAAAAGACTTTTGCGGAAATGACGATGGATGAAAAGAACGCCGTTTCCCATCGTGGTCGTGCCTTGAAAGAAATGATTGCAAAATTGCCAACATGGTTGGCAGAATAAGTCGGGGAACCGACTTTTTTAATTGGGAAAAGTCTGTTTGCGGGCGGGCAAAAGTAGCGCTGATTAGGTTATAATAGGACTAATGACTGACGAAAATCCACAATTTAACGCCTGGTATGAAGGGCAAAACGAGACGGATGAACTTTTGAAGAACGCTTCGGCTAATCAAGAGGAGCAGGAGAACGAACTCTCGCTGCGTCCAAAGAAGCTGTCGGAATACATTGGCCAGCGGGCATTGAAAGAAGAGCTTTCGGTTTATTTGCAGGCAGCTAAAATGCGTGAAGAAGCGCTGGACCACGTTTTGCTATTTGGACCTCCGGGACTTGGTAAAACAACCTTGGCGATGATTATCGCTAATGAGTTGGGTGTCCACTTGAAGACGGCTTCTGGTCCTGCCATTGAAAAGGGCGGTGATTTAGTGGCCCTTTTGAACGGGCTCGAACCAGGAGATGTGCTCTTCATCGATGAGATTCACCGTCTACCAATGAACGTTGAAGAAATGCTCTATTCGGCCATGGAAGATTACTACATCGATATCATGGTTGGACAGGGACCAACGGCCCGGGCCGTGCACTTCCCACTGCCACCCTTCACATTGGTGGGGGCGACGACCCGTCCAGGAATGTTGTCAAAGCCACTGCGTGATCGTTTTGGTATCATCAACTCTTTGGCCTACTACGAGCCGGAAGATTTGGCGGAGATTGTCAAACGTACGGCGGCGATTTTTGAGGCACCAATTACGAAAGAGGGAGCCTTGGCCGTGGCCCTACGTTCCCGTGGGACGCCAAGAATTGCCAACCGCTTGTTAAAGCGGGTGCGCGACTTTGCCCAGGTGGCCGGTAAGACAGCGATTGAACCGGAACTGGTTGACATGGCCTTGGATAAGCTACGTGTCGATCAAAAGGGCTTGGATGAAACCGACCACAAGTTGCTGCTGTCGATGATTGATTTGTACAATGGTGGACCGGTTGGTCTGGCAACGATTGCCGCTAACATTGGTGAAGAACAGGACACCATTGAATCAATGGTCGAACCCTACTTGCTACAAATCGGTTTTTTGAAACGGACACCTCGTGGCCGTGTTGTGACAGAGGCGGCTTACGAGCACCTTGGTCGACCATATCCTGAGAAATAAATTTGATAAATTAAAAAGGGGGGCCTTCCATGACGGAAGCACCACATTACCAACTATCTGATTTTGACTATGATTTACCTGAAGAATTAATTGCGCAAACACCTTTGAAGGACCGTTCGTCATCCCGTTTGCTGGTTCTGAACGCTTTGACGGGTGCTTATGAAGACAAGCATTTTTACGACATCATTGATTATTTGAACCCGGGCGATGCCTTGGTTATGAATAACTCACGTGTCTTGCCAGCCCGTTTGCACGGTATTCGTCCAACAACTGGCGGGCATGCCGAAGTGCTCTTGCTCCGTCAGGATCACGACGATGTCTGGGAAGTTTTGGTTAAGCCAGCGAAAAAATCACCGGTTGGTTCAACCATTGTCTTTGGGGATGACCCAGAGAACCCAGTGATGACTGGTACCATTGTCAAGGAATTGGAGCACGGTGGCCGTTACATCGAATTCAGTTACCAGGGCATCTTCATGGAACGCTTGGAAGAACTTGGTGAAATGCCACTGCCTCCATATATTAAGGAAAAACTTGATGACCAGGAGCGCTATCAGACCGTTTACTCAAAGGTGGATGGTTCAGCGGCTGCACCAACGGCCGGCTTGCACTGGACGCCGGAGCTCTTGCAAAAAGTCGCCGATAAGGGTGTTGAATTGGTGGAATTGACTTTGCACGTTGGACTAGGAACCTTCCGTCCGGTGGACGAAGAAAACATTGAAGATCATAAGATGCACTCCGAGTTCTACCAGTTGTCGGAAGAGGCTGCCGAAAAGTTAAACAAGGTGCGTGCCAACGGTGGCCGTGTGGTTGCCACTGGTACGACTTCAATTCGTACCTTGGAAACAATTGGAACGAAGTTCCATGGTGACTTAAAGGCGGATTCTGGCTGGACTGATATCTTCATCAAACCTGGCTACGACTGGCAGGTTGTGGACGCCTTCATTACGAACTTCCACTTGCCAAAGTCAACCCTTGTGATGTTGGTTGCGGCCTTTACCGGTCGTGATAACATCTTGAACGCCTACAAGCACGCGGTGGCGGATAAGTACCGTTTCTTCTCCTTCGGGGATGCCATGTTCGTGCATAAATAAATGATAAATAAAAGCAGCCTTTATTGGCTGCTTTTTGCTTGATTCGGTTCAGACCGTCTCTTTGTGGACCATGTTATAATAGACTCTATGAAAAAATACGAAAGCAAAAATGCAAAAGAAACCCAGGCCTTGGCAGAACAGATTGCCAACCTTGCACAGCCTGGTTTGGTCATTACCTTGAACGGTGACCTCGGGGCTGGGAAGACGACTTTTACGAAAGGGTTTGCCCAAGCTTTGGGGGTTGAAGACCGTGTGAAGAGCCCAACCTTTAATATCTTGAATACCTACGAATCTGGTCGAATTCCTTTGTACCACTTCGACGCCTACCGTTTGGAAGAATCCGGTGCGGCTGACCAGGGATTTGAAGATTACTTGGGAACCGATGGGGTCACTTTGATTGAGTGGCCACAGTTTATGGCGGACTTACTACCAAACGACCGCTTGGTGATGACCTTTGAGCGAACGGGGGAGTCTGAGTCTGACCGTGTGATTACCGTCAAGGGCCTCGGTTCTGCTGCAAGTATTGAAGAGGATTTGTCATGATGGCGGAAAAGCGGGATGGGGATGAAGTGACTTTAACCTATAGTTTAAAGGGGATGGACCTGTCCAATGCTCAGGCTGCTCAAGATTTATTAGCCGTGCTGAAGCAGGAGTCCGATACCTTTTTACTAGCCGACGAATTGGCTCGCCAACAGTCCCAGTCCTTTGATGAAGATGACCTGGACCCAGAGGACGATTTACCGGCAAAGTCTTGGTTGATTTGGGCGGAAGCTGAATCGGATGCTGATTCAGCTGATAATCCTGCTGTTTCTTATCCGGTTGGCATTGGATCAATTTCAGCTGGTGAAGTGGGGATTGCCGTTTTGAATGACTATCAGAACCAAGGCTTAGGACGTCTGACGATTGAAGCCATGATTGATTGGGCTGAGCAGGTTGGGTACGACCGGCTCTGGTTGGATGTTGACGTTAGCAATGCGCCGGCCCGTCATCTTTACGATGAACTGGGCTTTGAAGTACAGCCTGGGGATGAGCAAGAGGTGAAGTTACCCAACGGACGGGTGGCAGAATTAGAGCGAAGGGAGTTGAGTCTAGCATGAACTTTGTAGCAATTGACTTTGAAACGGCCTCTGGCCAGCGGCATTCTGCCGTTTCGCTAGCTCTTGTTGTTGTTCGCGATGATAAAATTGTTGACCAGTTTTATACCCTGTTGAAGCCGGATACACATTTTTCGGCTCGCAACTCACAGATTCATGGTATTTACGAAAAAGACGTGGTGGATGCACCGACTTTTAAAAATATTTGGCCAACAATTGCACCTTTCTTTACCGAGGATAAATTGGTAGTAGCCCACAATGCGACTTTTGATGTATCCGTCTTGAAGGCCTGCCTGGACTATTACGACCTACCGGATGCGCACTTTCAGGTCTTGGATACTTTGCGCACTTCTCGTAAGTTAATGCCGGACCTACCTAACCATAAGTTGAATACGGTTTCGGCTTCCTTAGACATCTCATTGAAGAACCACCACAACGCCTTAGCTGACGCGGTGGCCTGTGCTGAGATTTTAATTCGACAGGGTCAACTCTTTGGAACGGCACCATTGAAGCAGGCGGTAAGGTATAAGTAATAGTACTCATTCAAATTAAAAGCCATTCGTTCGAAAGAACGGATGGCTTTTATGATGCAATTGGAAAATACGTAATAAAAAATGAGATGCACAAGCAATAGTTGGTGATGAGTTTGCTATTTATTTAGCAGAATGTTTCTAAGAGCTTGTTATGCTAAATGTGTTAGCTAACGCATTAAATAATTATTAGTTGTATTTTCGGTTAATAAAAAGGAGTGACACTTATGTATGAGTTAAGTTTAAACGATAAGGTATTATCAAATCATGAATTAGAGAATATTAATGGGGGCTTATTTCCAATCGTAATTGCTGGAATGGTGATTACTGGAAAGTCAGCAGCATGGGGAGCTGGAGCTCTGGCGGCTGGAGCAGCAACAGGTTATTTGTTAAACAGATAGGGGAATAATATGAACGTTAATAATGCAATTATGGAAAAGAAATATTTGTTAACTGATAAAGAGTTATCTGACGTTAATGGAGGAATCGCACCCGGAATTTTGTTAGGACTCTATATGGCAGGATATACGATGGGGAAAGATTTTGCATCGCGAAAAAGGTAAAAGTTTCAACTTTTTGATTGCCGTATTTATAATTTATTTGCTTGCTATTATATTGAATGATTTAAATTTTATTTCTTTGCCTAGTATTTTAGAAAAATCTTATGGTGGCTTTCTGGTGATTTATATATGTTGTATTACTATCCAAGAGTCTAATAATGTAAGCGGTAAACGGTAATTGTTAAATATATTTTTTCAAATTCTTGGTTATTAATCTAAAAAAAGCTTCTCAATTTATTTGAGAAGCTTTTTTAAGAATGATTAATTTTCTAATAGAATTTTAGTTGAATAATAGCTGAATTGTTTAAAAAGTAATTGAATATCTCTTAAAGATGGGGAAGTTGGATGACGCATCCATGTTTCGATAAAAGACATTAGTTGACGAGATACTAAATATATTTGAAAAGACCGATCAATTAGTAGATGAGTCAACTGTCGTTGTTGTAATTCTTTGTCAATTATTTGGTTAAAAACATTCTCGAGTACTTCATTCCAATATGCTCGTGAAATTGCATTTTGATATAAAATCCGGATATTATCTTGTTGTTGATAAAGGACGGGGAAAATTCGGTTTTGTACTCTAGCTAAGGAATCTGACTGCTCATGAAGCGAATGATTTAATTGTATGTAAATGCTTTTCTCAATGTTTTTAATGATGTCGATTAGAACATCTTCACTGTTTAAAAAGTACAATTGTACTTCATTCTTTTTTAGGTTACTTTCCTTAGCGATATCTTGTAGAGTTTCTAAAGTATTTTGTGTACGGACTAGTGATTGTAAAAAAGCCTGTTTTATTTTTTCTTTTTTAATTTCTGAGTTTTTTAAATGATTATTTTTATTGTATACATCCAATTCATCTATATCCATGTTAAATAATGTGGCAATTAATTTTTTATTCTCTAGACTAGGTTCACTTTTATCTTGTTCCCAGTTTGAAACCAATTGTCTCGAAACAAATATTAAATCAGCAAATTCTTGTTGTGACAACGAGTGCTTTTTTCGTAATTCTAAAATAAAGTTTCTTTGCATCACTATGCTCCTTTTAAACGGGGCTGAATCTTACATAAGCATGAGAACTACTAATTTTTTTAAAGTTATCATTTTAAGTTTGGACAGGCAAGATAAAATTGGTGTTTGCTTGCTATTTTTTTAGCAATTCTTAGTTATTTTTCTTGTTATATTTTGGGTGCCTTAAAACAGAAGATAAAAATTATAAGCAATATAAAAAAGTAAATACTGGTTTGTATTAGTGAAAAACGGAGGAAAGAGTGTTTTTTAAATATATTTCCCAAGTGGATGAACGAGATTGTGGTGTTGCTTGTTTAGCTATGGTACTAAAATCATATAAACATATTGTATCCATTGCCCGGTTACGGGAATTAGCAAAGACTAATTTGGAGGGAACAACTGCACTCGGCATTAAACGTGCAGCCGAGAAAGAAAATTTTACCGTTCAAGCAGTTCAAGCAAACATGACATTATTTGATGAATATAAAAAATTACCTTTGCCCTTTATCATTCACGTTCAAAAACCTGATAAAGGGCAAATTGTAGAACATTACTATGTTATTTATAAGGTTGGCCACAACCGAATATATATTGCAGATCCTGATCCGAATGTAAAAAAAATGGCAATGTCATATGTCGAAATTTCGAAACAGTGGACAGGAGTTGCATTGTTTTTTGCTCCTAATCCAGAGTTTAGTCCAGAAAAAATGCATGATAGTTATTTGTCATCAATTTTTTCGATTATGAAAAAGTACAAAGGTTTGATTGTTAATACAGTGATAGCTGCTTTATTTGTCACTCTTGTAGGCGTTGTGGGTTCATATTTTGTCCAGTTATTAGTCGATGAATATGTGCCAAATAGTATGACAAGTACATTAACAATAGTGAGTTGTGGATTAATCATTGCATACAGTTTTCAACAAATAATGTCCTATACTGAACAATATCTTTTGATAGTTATAGGGCAACGTTTATCAATTGATTTGATTCTTTCTTATATCAAACACCTTTTCCAACTGCCAATGAGTTTTTTTTATAATCGAAGAATTGGGGAGTTAACTTCACGTTTTAATGATGCTAATTCAGTTATTGAAGCAATAGCTTCTTCGATTCTTTCACTACTTATTGATGTGATTGTAGTTTTAATGATGGCAATTATTTTATTAAATTACAATGCACAGCTTTTTTTAATAACAATATTATCTATTCCGATTTATTGCATAATTATTATGCTTTTTGTTAAAAAGTTTTCGCGATTAAACCATGAAGTGATGAGTGCTGGAGCTAATTTGGAAGCTTCAATTATTGAACGCTTGAAGGGAATGGAAACCGTTAAGGCTTTGGGGGCTGAACAAAAAAGCTATGGAAGCATTGATCATGATTATGTTGTTTTTTTGACAAAATCTTTTTTGAAAGAAAAAGCTATAGCAATTCAAGAAGCAGTTAAAGGGTTAATAAAATTAATGTTGCAAGTCATTATTTTATGGGTTGGTGCTCAACTAGTGATTAAGGGTGAGATGACGATTGGAAAATTAATGGCCTATAATGCTTTACTAAGTTATTTTACTGATCCATTACAGTCAATCATTAATTTACAAAGTAAAATCCAAATGGCCATGGTTGCTGCTCATCGATTACAAGAAGTGTATGAGGTGCAATCTGAATTTCAATTAAATGATGAATCTTTCACATTAAGTGCAGAAAAAATAGAAATTGAATTTAAGTCTCTTTCATTTGGATATCAATATAATCACTCAATTTTTAACCACCTTGATTTATTAATTAAAGCCAATCAAAAAGTAGCTTTAGTTGGATCAACAGGATCTGGAAAATCGACTTTAGTAAAGTTATTAATTCGTTTTTTTGAAGTGGAAAATGGAAGTGGGGAAATTAGGATAAATGGTCATAACATTAAACACGTTAATAAGGAATCACTTCGTTCGATTATTTCTTACGTTCCACAAGAATCGCAGTTCTTTTCTGGAAAAATTATTGATAATTTACTTTTAGGCGTAGAAAGTGAAATTGATATTAATGATGTTTTCAAAGCTTGCGAAATGGTTGAGATACGAGCTGATATTGAGGCAATGCCAAATGGTTTTTTCACTGAACTGTCAGATACTACTACACTTTCTGGAGGGCAGAAGCAAAGGCTAGCGATAGCTCGAGTACTATTGAGAAATTCTAAAGTACTAATTTTAGATGAATCAACCAGTAACTTAGATCGACTGACAGAAAAAAAGGTTATTAGCCGATTAATGGCTATTCAAGACAAAACTATCATTTTTGTAGCCCATCGTTTAACCATTGCTGAATACGCTGAAAGAGTCGTAATGTTAGAGAAGGGAAATGTTGTGGCAGACGGGTCGCACGGTTTATTACTTAAAAGTAATAAACACTATCAGACGCTAGTTCAAAAATAAGTGAGGTGGTTTTTTGAACGATGAAATGAAATTTGAGAGTGCTGAGTTTTATCATCGTCGGTTTGGAAGTTTTGCAACAAAGATAATTTGGCCAATTGTTACAGTGTTCATTATTTCAATTCTTATTTTATTTATTACTAAAAAGGAAATAACTGTTAAGTCAGTGGGTAAAATCATTCCGGGAGAAGCAATTTTGAAAATCTATTCCAATGCAGAAGGTGTGATTATTGAAAATAATTTGAGTGAAAATAAAGTGGTCCATACGGGTGAGACTTTATTGAAATTATCTAATCCATCAATGAAAATTAATTTGAAAAATAATATACAGAAACAAAAGGAAATTCAGAAACAAAAAGAGGAGT
Source organism: Fructobacillus durionis (assembly GCF_900112405.1). Lineage (GTDB taxonomy): Bacteria > Bacillota > Bacilli > Lactobacillales > Lactobacillaceae > Fructobacillus > Fructobacillus durionis. Next base: position 46,509 of record NZ_FOLI01000002.1, read on the forward strand.
TAGAGGGTTATAAAAATAGTGTCGAATCGAATAAGAAACCCTTTTCAGTTAGTAATCATTATGGTTATGAGGAGCTATTTGCTGAATATCAAAACCATATAAATGAAGTCGATAGACAAAACCAAAATAATATTGATGAAATTAACAAAATGGATTTGAGTATCGAAGAGAGAAACAAAAAGATAGCACAATGTCATGAATCATTTTCTCAAGAAAAGATGGGCTTGAAACTAAAAACATTGGCAGGAATTAAACAAGATATTCAAGGTATAAAAAATAAAATTATTGGTTTAAAGGGTGAGTATGAATTTTTGAATAGTAATATGGAACACTTGACGGTTAGAGCTCCAGAAGATGGTATATTGCATTTGAAAAATAGCAATTTTAAATCTAAAAGTATTTCTCTTGGTACAGAAGTTGCCGATGTTTATCCTAAAATTAACAAGAAAAATAAGTTGATAATCCAATTTTTTGTCCCTGCTAACAAAATGAATGAATTGAAGGTAAAACAAAGTGTTCGTTTTAAAGCGAATCAAACTGGTCCGACTCCCCTTGTTGCCACTGGCAGCATTCGTAGTATTCAGGTAGCACCTACAGAGACGGAAAGTGGAAGTCTATATCAAGTACAGGCTTTGATTCAGACGGAATCAAAAGACATTTCTAAGGTGCGCTATGGTTTAGAAGGAAGGGTATCGGTTATCACTGGTAAAATAACATGGTTTAATTATTTAAGGAATTTGATTTTTAACGATTAAGAAAAAAAAGAAAATATTACTATTAGAAAATACTTTATTCTATACCATGGGAAATATTCCATTGAAAAAAATAATTCAACTGTTTAGTGTTGAGAAATTAATGACAGAACCTAAATTACTTAGTAGTAATTTAATTGCGAGTATCGTTTAAAATTAATTCTTTAACATTGACTTTTTTGATCTGAGTTTAAGTTGATGGTTGATATTTTTATCGATAAATTGATGAAAACTAATTATTAAAAGGTTTTTATATAAGTCAAGATAATTTTTAAGTTACAGTTGCTAAGTTATTATCAATATACATGTATTTTTATTGTTACAGTTGTAGTGTTAGCTAACAAATTTTGAGTATAAAGGAGATTTACATGGATTCTAATGGTTTTCAAATTATGGAAGAGTACGAATTAGCAAAAGTGAATGGGGGAATATTTCCAATTGTTATTGGTGGTGTGTTAATTACAAAGGGTGCTGCAATTGGAGCAGGTTGCTTTACTGCTGGAATTGGTGCTGGTTTGTATTTGGGATTGCGTTAAAAAAGGAGCCATATTATGACAATTAATCTTAAAGATGAGAATTTAATCAATGTTACTGGGGGAAAAAGATATTATAAAGTTTCAGGTAAAAGTGTAGCTATGGGTGCAGGTTTATTTACAGGCGGATTTGAGCTTGGCTATAAGATTGGAAAAGCAATGCGGAGAAAATAATTTGAAGAAAACGAGAGTTGTTAATCTACAGTCAATCGTTAATTTTATTTTTGTCATTGATTTACTAGCTAGTGTTATTTATTTCATAATGGTTGTTATAGGTATTCAGAAATTAGATATTTTAGAGGTTATTTTATTACTAATAACAGGCATCTTGCTATATTTTTCGAGAAAATAACCAGTAACTTGGAATATCAATACAATAATTAATCGGATGTTATGAGGCTAAAAGAAAAAGGTCTATCAACAATTGTTGATAGTACCTTTTTACTTGTTTTTTTGAGCTGTAATAATGGTGGTTGCCATCCACGGCCCACCCCACCAACCGTTGTAACCATTTTTTACTGATTGAACGGTAGTGAATTGATTACTATGTAGTAATGTTTCTTGATATTCGCGAGCATATTTTAAGTCAATGATGAGAAGCTTACCGTTTGGCTTTAAAACGCGTGTTGCTTCTGTAAGGGCGATTGCTCTTTCTGTATTCGATTTAAGGTTGTGAATGGATAAGCTAGCGGTGATAATGTCAAAACTATTATCTGGGAAGGGGAGTGCAAGCATGTTTGCCGTCATAACGTTTGCGACTTTTTCATACCCCAGTCGATGAATGTTTGATGTTGCCGATTCACTGGAGTTATTCGATTGATCGCTACTACGCCAGATATCAATCCCAGTTGCTTTACCAGGAACTTTTAAATATTTAGCAACTTCAGTTAGGACAATGCCATGGCCTGTCCCCAGGTCTAAAATTTGATTATCTGTTTTAATGTGTAGTCGTCGTACAGCAGCCTCTATAATTTTATACTTTCCAAAGTAGGTTGTATGAAAGTATGTAACAGCTGAGAAGGATAAAACAATGGTAGAAATCCAGAAAATCAGATTATTGGTTCGAATGGCTTGAAAACAGAACAGTATAGCTGCAAAAGTCATCCCAAATAATGCATATGGTGCATCGACACCTTTTTTCATTGTGCTTCTCTCCGTTGAAAGTTTTATTTAATATACCATACAAGACGTTCAATATTTTGCATTGTTGAATTAAGTAAATAAAAAAGCCTCACAGTTATTAGTTGCGAAGCTTCTTTATTTACATCTTAATATCTAATTCCAATGGCGCGTGATCCTGACGGGCACCAGTGTCAACGACATGGATGTCTTCGACTTTATCGGCGATGCGGTTTGAGACCAAGTAGTAGTCAATCCGCCAGCCGGAGTTGTTGATCTTCGAAGTTTTTGAACGCTGTGCCCACCAAGAGTAGATGTCTGGTTGGTCAGGGTACATAGCACGGAGAGTGTCCGTGTAACCAGCATCCAAAAGCTTGGTGAAGTGCTCACGCTCTTCGTCGGTAAAACCAGCGGAGTGGTGGTTTTGCTTAGGATGCTTCAAATCGATTTCTTCGTGGGCAACGTTGAAGTCCCCGGAGAAAATGACTGGCTTCTTTTCGTTTAACCCATCGATGTAATTGCGGTAGGCATCGTCCCAGAGTTGGCGATCATCTAGACGGGCAAGTTCGCCACCGGCGTTTGGTGTGTAGACGGTTGAAACATAGCAGTCTTCGAACTCTGCCGTGACGATACGTCCTTCCTGATCCATTTCACCGGGGGCACCAATGGCTGGGAAGTCGACCATGATTGGTTCGTCCTTAGTAATGAGCATCGTCCCCGCATAGGACTTGCGGGCTGAAGATGAGTTGGCGTAGAAATGGTAGCCGGGGAAGAGGCCTTCCAGGGCTTCCTTTTGCTTTTTAGTCATACCATCGACTTTAAGTTTTGTTTCTTGAATGGCAACAACGTCGGGTTGCTTAGCCGCAATCCCTTCGAGTACGCCCCAGGTCATGAGACCACGGTCGGATTTGTGCTCGACAGCTGCGTTGATGGAATCAATGTTCCAGGAAATCAGTTTCATTTGAGTGCGCTTCCTTTATGCTTATTCTTCTTGTTCTTCATCAAGCCCGGTGGCCGAGAGGGGCATGTCCGCTAACTTGTTCATGTAGGCGGGGATGGCTTCGGCAATCTTCGATGGCAGCGTCACGTAGGCCGATTTGCTGAGTTCAGCGGCGATGGCTGAATGGCAGTAAACGGCGGATAGAACGGCTGGACCAAGTGGGTGGAACTGGGCAGTAAAGCCAGCAATCATGCCGGCTAACGTATCGCCCATGCCACCCGTCGCTTGGTAAGGACCACCAACCGAAAGTTGATAAAGTTCATGTTCTAAGTATACCTGGGTGGCATTTGATTTCAAAACTAAGATTGGTTCTGGATGAAAACTAACCAGGGCCTCCCAGTTGTTGTCCTCACGACTTTGGTCGGCAATCGCCACTTCACCTAAGCGTTGCCATTCCATTTGATGGGGGGTGAGCACGACTTGAGCCTTGGGGAGGTCAAGGTTGTGCTCGGCCATCATGGTAATCGCCGAACCATCAATAATAACAATTTGATTTTCTTGTACGGCTTTGAGACAGGTTTTTAAGATGTCAACTTCCTCACCGAGCCCGGATCCAATCAGCACAACGTCGGCTTTTTGAATATAATCTGCTAAATGATCATGGTAGTCAACTACCATGGCCTCGGGTAGGCGGGCGTGAATGGCGGTCTTATTCGAAAAGTCCGTGGCCACCGTCACTAGTCCAGCACCGGATTGGACAGCCGCTTGGGCGTTCATGATGACGGCGCCACCAAGGTTGGCGTTTCCTCCAATGATGAGGACGCGACCGTAGGTACCCTTGTAACTCTGTGACTTACGTGGCTGAATCACATTGGCTGCGATTTTTTGTGAAAGTTGAATCATAAAATTTGTCCTCCTATGCACATTTTAACGCGGAGTTGTGTATAATTAAAATCAAATCATTAGAATATTATGAAAAAGCCCGGAGCGACTTTTCAGATGACATGAGGAGGTTTCCATGATCAATTGGCAAGAGAAAGCAAAGGAAGAAGAGGCGGCTTATTTAGCTGACCTCGCTGATTATTTAGCAATTCCTTCCGTTCGTGATGATAGTAAGGCAACAAAGGATGCACCATTGGGTCCTGGCCCACGTGATGCTTTGGTACATGTTTTGTCCTTGGCTGAACGTGATGGTTTCAAAACGAAGAACATCGAGAACATTGTTGGCTACATTGAAATCGGTCCTGAAGACAGCGACGAATACGTTGCCCTCTTGGCCCATGCCGATGTCATGCCAGCCGGTGAAGGTTGGGACACCGACCCATTTACGGCGGTTATCGAAGACGGTAAAGTCATTGCCCGTGGGGCTTCCGATGATAAGGGGCCTGGATTGGCCGCTTACTACGCCTTCAAGATGATTCGTGACTTGAACTTGCCTTTGAAGCGCCGCGTTCGTTTGATCTTCGGTACTGATGAAGAAAACGACTGGACGGGAATGACTCGTTACTTCGAAGTCGAACCAGCGCCAGCCTTTGGCTTCTCACCCGATGCCGAATACCCAATCATCAATGGTGAAAAGGGAAACATGCAGGTTAACGTGACGGCCGCTGGTACGAACGGAGATAAGGCCCAGTTGTTGAACTTTGAATCCGGACTTCGTACCAACATGGTGCCAGGTGTGGCCCGTGCGACGGTTAGCGGTTTGACTTTTGACCAAGTGGATGACGATTTCAAGGCCTTCTTGGCAGCCCATCCTCAAGTGCACGGAAAAGTCACATTGGACGGCGACGAAGTGCAACTCGAAGTAATTGGAAAGCAAGTCCACGGCTCATTACCTGAAACGGGTGAGAACGCCGGTACTTACTTGGCTCACTTCTTGGAAAAGTATGAATTTGGCGGATCAGCTGCCGGATTCTTGGCCTACTTGGGGACTTGGTCACACGATGACCCAACCGGTCGTCAATTGGGCGTTGCCTTTGAGGACGAAGTGATGGGTGCCTTGTCAATGAACGTCGGAATCATCCGCTTCAACGAAGAAGAGGGTGCCTTCATCAACTATAACTTCCGTTATCCAAAGGGTATCTCACCAGACTTCATCCGTGGACAGTTGGCAAACGCCGTGTCATCATGGCCACACGAAGCCAAGATTGGTGGCCACTCACAGGTACCTCACTACGTTGCCCCTGATGATCCAGTTGTTCGGACGCTTTTGAACATTTACCATGATCAAACAGGTTTGCCTGCCTATGACCAAGTGATTGGTGGTGGAACTTACGGTCGTTTGATGGATCGTGGTGTCGCCTTTGGTACCTTGTTCCCAGATTCACCAGAAACTATGCACCAGGTGAACGAATTTGCCTTGGTTGACGATTTGGTTCGCTCAATGGGAATCTATGGCCAAGCCATTTACGAATTGGCAAATTTGCCTGAATAATGAACTGTAATAAAAAATGCTGTGCAATTGATGCACAGCATTTTTATTTTTTTTAAAATTAATCTTCCACTCAATCAACCTGAGTTTCAGCTTGTTCCTTTTTCTGCTTATCACGGAAAACATAGAACTTTGCTAAGTAGTAGTTCGGAATCAGTAGCATGGCGTTACGGGCGATGTTGACGTAAAAGTCGTTGAAGGACATTAGGTAAACACCAATCCACATGATGACCAGTCCCAGCCAGAAAGTCAGGCCACGGGATGAATAGTACTTGATGATTTCGGGGATGATTTGCCAGCCAGAAACCTTGGATTCAAAGACCCACTGCCGGTTTGTAACGTAGGCAAAGAGAACGGCAATTCCCCAGGCTAGTGTGTATGCAATGGAGTAGTTGGCCACCTTTGAAATGAAACCATAGGCCCACATGTTCACTAAAAAAGTCCCAAATCCTAGAATAAGGTAACGAATGATGCGGTCGTATTTGATTAGTAACTTTTTAACCATGGCTCTTCCCTCTAAACCGTGTTATTTCAATATATAATAGCAAATATTAACAAAATGAACATTAAAAATTTGTAAATTAGAAATATGATGGAACTTTCTAGGAAATCGGGGCAGAAACCTTGTGATAATCGTCTATTTAGTCTAAAATTAGTAGGAAGAAATAACTTGGAGGATTTACTATGTCTAAATGGACAGCAGCTGCGGATGCAAACCGCGGAACATTAGAATTTTCAATCGCACAAGCGGATGTACAAAAGGGCTTGAAGGCCGCTTTTGAAAAGAACAAGGACAAGATCGCCGTTCCTGGTTTCCGTAAGGGTAAGGTACCAATGTCACTATTCTTGCAAAAGTTTGGTGAAGAAGCTTTGTACCAAGACGTAATGGACTTTGTTTTGCCAGCCGCTTACCAAGCTGCTGTTGCAGAAGCAGGTATTACGGTTGTTGGACAACCTGACATCGCTCCAGTTTCAATGGAAAAGGGTGCTGACTGGGAAATGAAGGCTGAAGTTGCCGTTGCCCCAGAAATCAAGTTGGGTGACTACACTGGTTTGACTGTTGAAAAGCAAGATGCCACTGTTTCAGATGCAGACGTTGATGCTGAAATCAAGCGTATGCAAGAAAACCAAGCTGAATTGGTTTTGCAACCTGAAGGAACAAAGGCTGAAAACGGCGATACTGTCGTAATCGACTTTGACGGTTCAATTGATGGTGACCACTTCGAAGGTGGACAATCAAAGGACTACTCACTTGAATTGGGTTCAGGCTCATTCATCCCTGGCTTCGAAGACCAATTGGTTGGACACGTTGCCGGTGACGATGTTGACGTGAAGGTAACCTTCCCAGAAGATTACCAAGCAAAGGACTTGGCTGGTAAGGAAGCTTTGTTCGAAGTAAAGCTTCACGAAATTAAGCGCAAGTCATTGCCTGACTTGGATGACGAATTTGCTAAGGATGTTGACGAAGACGTTGACACACTTGACGAATTGAAGGCTAAGACAAAGAAGAACTTGGAAGAAGCTCGTGAAGAAGCAGCCAAGGATGCCTTCGAAGACGCAGCCGTTGAAGCTGCTGTAAAGAATGCCGAAGTTGTTGGTGGTGACATTCCACAAGAAATGATCGATGAAGACGTTAACCGTCAAATGCAACAATACCTCGGTCAATTGCAACAACAAGGTATCTCACCACAAATGTTCTTCCAAATCTCTGGTCAAACAGAAGATTCATTGAAGAAGCAATTTGCTGAAGGTGCTGACAACCGTGTTAAGACTAACTTGGTATTGGAAGCCATCGTTAAGGCTGAAGATGTTCAACCATCAGACGAAGAAGTTGCTGCTGAAGTGAAGGATTTGGCTTCACAGTACAACATCTCTGAAGAACAAGTTAAGCAATCATTGTCAGACGCTTTGTTGAAGCATGACATCGCCATGAAGGCAGCGGTTGATAAGATCGTTTCTTCTGCTAAGGCAAAGTAAACGAGATTAAAAGCCCATTGCGGGCTTTTTTTCTTATAAAGAAGTTTTGAGTAAAAAACGAAAGGACGGCTTATGGCTGAGCAAAATCAAGGACCTATGATTCACTGTTCCTTCTGTGGGAAGGGTGCTGATGAGGTTAAAAAGTTAGTTGCCGGACCTGATGGCTTGTACATCTGTAATGAATGTACTGACCTGGCTGAACAGATCATTAAAGAGGACTTAGCTATTGATGCTAAGGAGGAGCAAATTGACTTGCCAACTCCAAAGCAAATTGTTGAATCACTGGGCGACTACGTGATTGGACAAGATGATGCTAAGAAGACTCTGGCAGTGGCTGTTTATAACCACTACAAGCGTGTTAATGAAAACGCCTTGAAGACGACGGATGTCGAACTGCAAAAGTCAAACATCGCCTTGCTTGGACCTACTGGGTCCGGTAAGACTTACTTGGCTCAGTCATTGGCTAAGATTCTGCAGGTGCCATTCGCTATCGCAGATGCCACGACTTTGACAGAAGCCGGATATGTTGGGGAAGACGTGGAGAACATCTTGTTGAAGTTGCTGCAAACAGCGGATTTCGATGTTGAATCTGCCCAACGTGGTATTATCTATGTCGATGAAATTGATAAGATTGCCAAGAAGTCCGAAAACGTTTCCATTACCCGTGATGTTTCCGGTGAAGGTGTTCAGCAGGCCTTGTTGAAGATGCTAGAGGGGACAATTGCCTCCGTTCCACCTCAGGGTGGACGTAAACACCCCAACCAAGAGTTGATTCAGGTGGATACGACCAACATTCTCTTTATTGTCGGTGGAGCCTTTGCAGGTTTGGATACCATTATTAAAGAACGCCTGGGTAAGCGAGTGATTGGATTTGGCTCTGCTTCTTCTGAAAACGCAGAAGCTTTGTCAAAGGATAATATTCTACAAAACGTCGAACCAGAAGATCTTTCAAAGTTCGGGTTGATTCCTGAATTTATTGGTCGTTTACCAATTATCACGGTCTTGGACGAGTTGACAGTCGAAGATTTGACTCACATCTTAACCCAGCCTAAGAACGCCTTGGTTAAGCAGTATAAAGCCCTCTTGGGATTGGATGGCGTGGACTTAGAGTTCCAACCAGCCGCTTTGAAGGCAATGGCTGATTTGGCCATCTCCCGTGGTACCGGTGCCCGTGGCTTGCGTTCCATTATCGAAAAAGTCATGAAGGACATCATGTACGAAATTCCTTCCCGTGACGACGTTGAAAAGGTAGTCATTACCAAGGCTGCCGTTGAGTCTGGTAAAGAGCCAAAGCTGGTTCTGAAGAAAGAAGAGAAGTAAAACATGGATGTTCATAACGTTGAAATGGTCATGTCGGCCGTTTCCCCAAGTCAATATCCAGAGGATGGACGTCCTGAATTTGCCCTTGTTGGCCGTTCAAACGTTGGAAAGTCCTCGTTGACAAATACCCTAATTAACCGAAAAAACTTTGCGCGTACTTCTAGTCAGCCTGGTAAAACACAGACTTTGAACTTTTATTCAGTCGAAGATGAAATGTACTTCGTTGATGTTCCGGGTTATGGTTATGCCAAGGTTTCAAAGAAGAAGCGTGAAGAGTTCGGCCAAATGATTGAAACCTACATTAGTACCCGTAAGCAATTACGAGGCGTGATCTCACTGGTTGATGCTCGCCATAAGCCTAGTGAAGAAGACGTGATGATGTATCAGTGGTTGGATTACTACAATATTCCAATTCTCTTGGTTGCAACCAAGGCGGACAAGATTGCCCGTGGTAAGTTGAACCAGTCGGAATCAATCATCAAGAAGGCGGTTGGTTTTGATTCAGCCAACTCCGACTTTTGCTTCTTCTCGTCCATTACGAAATCTGGTAAGGACACGGTTTGGAACTGGATTGAAGAACGAATGTAAGATAAGAATTGACCTAAAAGACCTCCTTGGTACAATAGAGTACCAAGGAGGTCTTTTCATATGGCAGAAGATAGTGCAATTTTTGCGGGTGGTTGTTTTTGGTGCATGGTCGAACCCTTTGATTCCCTACCAGGGATTATTAAGGTTCGTTCCGGTTACACCGGCGGCCACGTCGCAAACCCAACATACGAAGAAGTTTGCTCACACACGACAGGGCATACGGAAGCGGTTAAGATTGACTTTGACCCAGATGTCATTTCCTACCGTGAACTAGTGGACCTATATTGGCAGGTAGCGGATCCAACCGATGCCATGGGGCAGTTTGCAGACCGTGGGGACTCTTACCGACCGGTTATTTTTGTGAATTCTCCTGAACAACGGAAGGTGGCGGAAGAATCTAAGAAAGCCTTGGAAGAATCTGGAAGATTCAAGAAGTCAATTGTGACAACGATTGAGGATGCCAAGCCCTTTTATGAAGCGGAGGAGTACCACCAGGACTTCTATAAGAAAGACCCATTGCGTGAAGCCATGATGATGGTGCCAAGGCAGCAGTACCGGGCTAAGTATTGGAGGGATAAGCGATGACAAAGTACAACCAAGAAGACTTGAAAAAACGACTAACTTCTGAGCAGTATGAAGTGACGCAAAACGCTGGAACGGAGCGTCCTTTCACTGGAAAGTACGATCAATGGTGGGAGGATGGCATCTTTGTTGATGTTGTTTCGGGTGAGCCACTCTTTTCATCAACTGATAAGTACGATTCAGGCTGCGGTTGGCCTGCCTTTACAAAGGGAATCGATGAGGCTGATTTAAAGGAGAATACGGATAGCTCCTTCGGAATGGTGCGGACTGAAGTTCGTTCAGCTGAAGCGAACTCTCATTTAGGCCATGTTTTCCCCGATGGACCTGCTGACCAGGGTGGTCTACGTTACTGCATTAATTCCGCTGCCTTACGTTTTGTTCCAAAGGCGGACATGGAAAAAGAAGGTTACGGCCGTTACTTAAAATTATTTAAGTGACCCTTTTAGAAAAGCCCTTGCGTGAATGCAAGGACTTTTTAATTTGAATTTTTTTAATTAGAATATTTACCTTGAATACTATATCTTATATAATATTGTATGAGGAGAGTAGTATGGCTATTAAGATTCCTAATCGAGTGCTCGAAGCAGTGATTCTTTCTGTTTTACAAGAAGAACCTTTGTACGGGTACGCCCTGACAAAGAAGATTCAAAGTGAGGTGCCAATTTCAGACTCAACGACCTATCCGGTATTACGTCGTTTAGAGAAAGAGGGTTTGGTGACAACAAGTTCTAAGGTATTTGCGGAGCGGATTCGTAAATACTATGAATTAACTGACGCGGGACAGTTACACCTAAAAGAAGCCTGTGCGGACTGGCTGACTTTTGAAGAGCAGATTAATTCGTTTCTGGGAGAAGGGTAAGTATGACCTATTTACAAGAGCTCGAGCAGGCCTTAACAGACCTGCCTCAAAGCGAGCAAGAAAATATTATCGATTACTACCGAAACTACTTTGCTGACGGGAAGTTATCGGATACCGCAGCGCGTGAAAAGTTAGGTGAACCCGCTGCACTGGCAAAGAAATTACGAGTGGAATTTGTTCCTGACGAGGAGCAGGATAACAGTGCAACTGGTAAAACGGCATCGCTTTTTAGACGCGATGGTTGGCTCTTCTGGTTGATGGTGTTAATTAGCGCCCCCATTTGGTTCCCACTGCTCATTACTGCCTATGTTTTGATTATCATTTTGCCATTCATGGCATGGGTGGTGGCGATTGCCTTTATTTTGGCTTCGGCCTTTGTCGTGATTGCCGGGGCGGTTGTTTGCCCGCAAAACCTTTGGGCCGGTTTATTTTACATTGGAATTGGCCTCGCTTTACTGGGTGTCCCGATTATTGCCTCGTCTTATGCCAGTTGGCTGTCGTTAAAGGCCAGTGACTGGGCCAAGTCTTTGACCCATACCCTTTACCGATTGATTCGAAAGGTGGCTAAACGATGAATAAAAAAGTCTTAGTCGGCCTTGTCTTTATTGTGGCTGGTTTATCCCTATCTGCTCTAGCCGTTTGCCGTGGTGGACTGCCTGGTGAGCTGTATTGGAATAACGGCCCCATCTATTTGTCCGATCAGGATGAAAAGGGGACGGCAGATATTACCCCCGACCAGGTAACAACTGGGAAACAGGATGTTACTGCGCTGGATGTGACGAGCAAGGATGCGGATATTGTTTTGAAGCATGGCGAGCACTTCGCTGTGTTAACGGATCCTGCTGAAAAAACTAGCGTAACAGTTTCTGCAATCGACGGAACTGTTAAAGTCACTGGTGATGAAAAGAATAATTGGTCCTTTGGTATTAAAAACCATGGTCGTCATCAGATTACAGTGGTTGTTCCCGAGAAATTTGACTTGAAGAACGTTGCTTTGGGAAATATTAATGGCGATATTCACTTGTCAAAGATAGAGACGGAGAATATTCAGATGACCAATGTCAATGGTGATATCTTCCTTTCAGATAGTAAGGTTAACAAGTCTGGTGATGTTGAAAACCGGAATGGTGATATTCAAGTTCGAGATTCAACCCTACCTAAACTAAAAAGTTATAGTCGTAATGGCGATATTAACATTACCAATTGTTACCAAAATGTTCCGGCTAACCAAGCGGTCCTTTCCTTTAGAAATTGGAATGGCGATATTTCACTCACTTAAATAACGATGACATGCAGGCGCTCTCATTTTGAGGCGCTTTTTTATTTGATATTTGAGAAGGACTTTTTCAGTCCTAGTTGTAATTTGATATAATAAAAGCAATTCGGCCCTTGGGCCAGTCAACTTCGGTAGGAGAAAATGGTTAAAGCAAATCTAATAAAAGAAAACCTAGCAGGAGATCGCATTGGGGTCTTCTTTGGAACCTTAGCACCCATGCATATCGGACATCAGGCTGAAATCTATAAGGCGGCTGCCTTAAATGATGGTGTTGTGGTGATTACCTCTGGCTACACGGGGGACCGTGGCGACCAAATCGGTCTTCCAGTTGAGAAACGCTTCCGCTACTTGCGTGAAGCTTTCAACGATGAAAAGCGCATCAAGGTTGATTACATTAACGAAGATGATATTCCACAAATGCCTAATGGCTGGCAGGAGTGGACAAACCGTTTAGTCGAAACGATTAAGCGTAACATTACTAATCCAAACGCCCATATCACTCTCTATACTGGTGAAGAAGACTATAAGGAGAGACTAGAAACGTTGCTGCCTGATGATGAACACTGGTCCGTTTCATTGATGGATCGGACGATTTTGAAAGTTTCTGCCACAGCAGTCCGTAAGGATCCACTTGGAAACTGGGACTACATTAATCGTGTTTTTCGCCGTCATTTTGCTAAGAAAATTTTGGTTGTTGGGGCACCACAAACCGGTAAGTCAACTTTGACAAGGCGATTGGCCCGTACCTCGAACTCGCCATTCTCCGTTGAGTTTTCAAGAACCTACCAAGAGAAGTCAAACGTCTTTGATTCCGAGCTTTTGTTAAAAGACTACTCGCGAATCATTCAAGGACAGTACGATGCGAATTCGGCTGAAATTAATTCACCGGCCAACAACGGCCTGACCTTCTTTGACACGGACGCTATGGTCACCATGGCCGAAACTCGGGCCTGGTTGTCGGATGCAGATAACCAGAAGTTAAAGGCACTCTTTGACAATACAATTGGCGAAGAGGAGTTGGACCTTATTTTGGTTATTCCACCAGAGGTCGCGGTTGATAACGGAGCGGATGAAGACTATTCCCGTCTCTTTGATAAGCATCTTTGGCAGATCATTAAAGAGTATGGCTTTGAAGACAAGGCCGTGGCTTTGAAGCACGAGGGCCAAGGTGTTGACCACGATGGTTATTACGCCCGTTACCTACAAGCTTTACACATTATTGAAGAACGTGTTGGTGTGAACCTGACAAAGGTTTAATGCCTGAGAGGGGGCTGCCGTTTGGTAGGCCCCTTTATAGTATTTTAATTTGAATTCTGTATAGTATTTTTAACGAAAGGAGTGTCATGAAGCAATCATATGCACAGGTTGTCGTCGATGTACCGACACAGCAGACAAACCGACCATATACCTATTTAATTCCAAGTGAATTAGCTGACCAAGTGCGACCAGGTGTACGTGTTTTGGTTGCCTTTGGGCACCGTTCGGTATTGGGCTATGTCGTGAATTTAACAGAAGAACTACCTGCTGATTTAAAAGAGGAACAGGTCAAGGATGTGTTGACGGTACTGGATGAAAAGCCGGTACTCTCAAAAGAGCTATTGACGCTAGCCCATGACTTGGCAGAAAGTAACTTTTCCTACTGGGTCTCCTTTTTAGCCTTGATGTTACCAACGGCTTTAAAGGCGGATTATCGGAAGAAGTTAACGGCCTTAGAAGGCTTGTCCGACGAAGACCGAGTGACTTATTTGGATGGTCAGCAAGAACGCCTGGTTAAGACCAAGAACTTCACGGCCAAGGGCTGGCGGGCCATTCGAGAATTACAAAAAGAAGGCCAGCTGGCCGTTGTTCCAGTTATTGAGAATAAGGGGAAAGTCAAAACCGTTTTAGCCTACCAAACGAATGCTGATCACGAGGCTTTAGAGGCCATCCAAGAGCAGCTGGGGAAGGGCGCGAAGCAGCAACAACGTTTGCTAGACTTTGCAATGGCACACCCTGGGCAAACCTTCTCTAAGCAGGAGTGGCTTAGTCAGCTCGATACTTCAGTTGCTTCTTTGAATACCGCCGTTGAAAAGGGGACTTTGAAAAAAGTCCAGGTTGAAGTGAAGCGTCGTCCGGATAGTGTTTCCGGTAGCTGGGTTGAGCAGGAAAAGGTGTTGAATCCAGAGCAAAGGGCTGCCTATGACGCCATCACGACAGCCATTGTTAAAAAGAAAAACGAGACTTTTCTTTTAGAGGGAATTACCGGTTCTGGTAAGACCGAGGTGTACCTACAGGCTGCTCAAGAGGCCATTAATCGGGGTGAACAGGTGCTTTTCTTAGTACCAGAAATCGCACTGACCCCACAGATGCAAAAACGGGTACAGGACCGTTTTGGCGATAAAACCGCTCTCTTGCACTCTGGCCTTTCCGCCGGTGAGCGCTATGATGAATGGCGTCGTATCCGAGAAGGAAAGGTGCAGGTGGTTGTTGGGGCTCGTTCGGCGGTGTTTGCGCCGCTGGACAAGTTGGGTTTGATCATCGTAGACGAAGAGCATGAAGCTTCGTATAGCCAAAGTGAGAATCCCCATTATTCAGCCCGCGACGTTGCCCTTTGGCGTGGCGCCTACCACCATGCGCCGGTTGTACTTGGATCGGCCACCCCATCGTTGGAAAGTCGGGCCCGTGCGCAAAAGGGTGTCTACCAATTGTTGACGTTGACAGCCCGCGCCAATCCGGCTGCTAGTCTTCCTAAAGTCGACATTGTCGATATGCGACAGGAATTGTTAGACCGTGGTGATACAAACTTCTCTCAGGAACTTTTGGATAAGTTGAAGGAGCACTTAGGACGGGGTGAACAGGCGGTTTTGATGTTGAACCGGCGTGGCTTTTCTTCCTTTGTGATGTGTCGTGACTGTGGTTATGTCCCACGGGACCCGAACTGTAATTTGGCCATGACACTGCACATGGACACGCGCACTTTGAAGTGCCATTACTGTGATTACCAGGAAGCCATTCCTCAAGTTTGCCCTGCCTGTGGTTCCCGTCGTATTCGTTATTACGGGACGGGCACTGAAAAGGTGGAGGCAGAATTAAAAGAATTGCTGCCGGAATACGCTGTTATTCGATTAGACCAGGATACAACGCGTAAGAAGGGGGCCATGGCTAAAGCCTTGGCCGACTTTGGTAAAAAGAAGGCTCAAATTCTTTTGGGAACTCAGATGGTTGCCAAGGGATTGGATTTCCCTGATGTCACTTTAGTTGGTGTGTTAAATGCCGATACGGGTTTGGGTTTGCCGGATTTCCGCGCCTCTGAAAAAACCTTCCAACTCTTAACGCAGGTGGCTGGCCGTGCTGGTCGTGCTGAACAGCAGGGAGAGGTGGTCATTCAAACCTTTAACCCAGACCACTACGTTTTGAAGTTCGCTCAAAACCACGATTACGAGGGATTCTACCGGCAGGAGATGCAGATTCGACACGCGGCGGAATTTCCACCATACTTCTACACGATTCAAATTCAGTGTTCGGATCTTGATGAATCGAAGGTTGCCTTGCAGACGGCAAAGATTGCTGCCTGGCTAAAGAAGCGCTTGCCGGAAGATGTTTTGGTGCTGGGACCGTCACCTCGTTCGATTGCGAAAATGCAGGGACGCTACTTCTTCCAAATGATTTTGAAGATGAAAAAGCCCAATGAGGCAGACGAACTGCTGCGGGACTTAGTGGACCGTTCGCAAAAAGCAGAGAAGGGCTTCCGTCTGGAAGTTCGACGTGACCCGGTTTCTTTCATGTGATTGCTCTGGTCGTTTTGGCCCTTAGTAATTTTTGTTATAATGTAAATATTGAGACTTTTTTAGAAAATAGAGTGAGGTAGAAGAACATGGCTTTATCAATCGTCTTTATGGGGACCCCACAGTTTGCGGTTCCAACTTTAGAAGCCCTAGCTTCAGATGATCGTTTTGACGTCAAAGCTGTGGTAACGCAGCCTGACCGTCCTTTTGGTCGTAAGCGCCAGTTGAAGGCCAGTCCCGTGAAGGAAGCGGCTGAAAAATTAGGACTACCTGTGTTACAGCCAGAAAAGATTTCTGGTTCAGAAGAAATGGCAAAGGTCATTGAAATTGCACCAGACTTCATTGTGACGGCGGCCTTTGGTCAGTTCCTGCCAGTCAAGTTATTGGAAGCTGCTAAGTACGGTGCCGTGAACGCCCATGCTTCCTTGCTACCAAAGTACCGTGGGGGAGCGCCTGTTCACTACGCCATTATGAATGGTGATCAGGAAACCGGTGTGACATTGATGTACATGGTGAAGAAGATGGATGCTGGGGATGCTTTGGCGGTTGTCAAAGTCCCAATTACGCCATCTGATAATGTCGGTACGATGTTTGATAAGTTAGGGGCTGCAGCTGTTAGCCTCGTGACTGACAACTTGGAGAAGATTGCTTCTGGTGAGTTGAAGGGGCAAGCACAGGACGAAGACAAAGTGACTTTTTCACCTAACATTGCCCGGGAACAGCAGGAATTGCACTTTGATAAGGAAACGGCACAGGAGCTGGACTGGCACATTCGAGGCCTCTATCCAACGCATCCTGCCCACGCTAAGTCAAAGGGGCAGTCAATTAAGTTTGTCAAAGTCAGCCCACTGGCTGAAAAGACGGATGCTCAGCCTGGTGTCATCACTTTGAAGGATAAGAAGCACTTACACGTGGCGGCGGCCGATGGTAGCCAAATCGCCGTGGAAGAATTGCAACCAGCCGGTAAGGCTGTTATGCCAATTGCAGCATTTTTGAACGGGGCGGGTCAGAACCTAGCCGTTGGGGATGCTTGGATTGATTTAGGAGAGGCGAATGCCTAAGAAAACGTTACGTTCAAATAACCCCCGTCTGTTAGCGGCTGTGACTTTGGCCAAAGTGAAAAACGGGGCTTACTCGAACTTACAGTTGAACCAGATTATTAAGCAAAATCCTTTGAAAGATTCTGATAAAGGACTCTTGACCAGCTTGGTTTATGGGACAATTCAGTATCGTTTGCTACTAGAATACTGGTTGAACCCCTTCGTTAAGGGAAAGAAGATGGAACCCTGGTTGAAGGAGTTGCTATTGACGGCCCTTTACCAGTGGAAAGAGTTGGACCGAATTCCAAAGCACGCCATCTTTAACGAAACGATTGAAGTGGCGAAAACTTTGGGAAACGTTGGTGCTGGAAAGTTTGTTACGGCTATCTTGCATAGCATGGACCGTCATGGCTTGCCAGACCCAGCAAAGATTAAGGATGAAACAAAGCGCTTGTCCGTCACGTATTCAGTGCCTGAATGGCTGGTTGCAGAATTAAGCAAGCAATTGGGTGATAAGAAGACAGAAAGCATCCTGCAATCGTTGAACCATGCACCGGAACAGTCCGCCCGCGTCAATACGGCAAAGACAACCAAGGCAGCTGTGAAAGAGTCTTTGGAAGCAGAGGGTTACAAGGTCAAGGATGGTCCGCTGGCAGCGGACGCCTTGATTGTATCCGGTGGACACGTTGCCTCATCAAAGGCATACCAGGAAGGCTTATTGACGATTCAAGACGAATCGGCCATGTTGCCCGTTGAAGCCTTGCATATTGATGATTCAGTTAAATCTGTTTTGGATGCAGCTGCTGCGCCCGGCGGTAAGACGACTCAAATCGCCCAGTATCTCTCAGATGGCGCGCGTGTGACCGCCTTGGATATTCACGACCATAAGGTGAAGTTAATTGCTCAAAACGCCGCTCGGATGGGGGTGGCGGACCGTGTCGATGCCATGGCCCTGGATGCCCGCAAGGTGCCAGAAGAACTTCAGCAAGAATTCGACCGTATTTTGGTCGATGCACCTTGTTCAGGTTTAGGATTGCTACGTCGTAAGCCGGAAATTCGCTATGATAAAACCATGGCGGATGTTGAGCACTTGGCGAAGTTGCAGCTCGACATTTTGGAAGCAGCAGCTTCCAAGTTAAAGAAGAATGGGTACCTCGTTTATTCAACTTGTACCATTTTGAACCAGGAAAATGACGGCGTTGTGGCCGCTTTCTTGGCTAAGCACCCCGACTTTGTTCAGGTGAAAACCGAAACCAAGTTGGCAGTGCAGGCTGACCGGGAAACGTTGGCCTTGAAGTTGTATCCAGATGATTATCAAACTGATGGCTTTTACATCGCCACCTTTCAAAGAAAGGAATAGCAGTTATGGCAATTGCCTACCAAAGTGACAAAGGACCGGTTAGGCCTGACAATCAAGATGCCGTTGGCGCTTTTTACAACCGTGCCGGCGATCCTTTAGTGATGGTTGCGGATGGTGTTGGCTCTCAAAAAGGTTCTAAAAAGGCCGCTCAAATGGTGGTTATGGCCTTGGGACGGGCTTGGGAACAGGTTGCCATAAATGATGAACAAAAGGTAAAGGAATGGTTGATTCACCAGGCAGATTTAGCCAATCAATCCATTCTCCTGGTCGGACAACATGATCAGGGAATCAGTCAAATGGCGACGACAATCGTCTTGGCCGTTTGCTTGCACGGAAAAGTACTGGTGGCCAATGCCGGTGATTCTCGGGCTTATTTGCTACGAAAGGGTCAGGCTCGGTTACTGACTTTTGACCATACCTTAAAGAACGAGCTGGAACGTCAGTCAGGGGAATTGGTGGATACTGATTTACCAGATGCGGATTCGCTGACTCGTTATTTTGGTGTTAATAAAGAGGTTGACTTAGAATGGACCACGGTGACACCGGAGAAGGGCGATTGGCTCTATTTGACATCCGATGGTTTTGGAAAAGTCTTATCGATTAAAGAGCAGATGGACTTCATACAACCTGGTGAACGCCGACCGGGCAATAACCCAATCTTGGGTTCTGTCTTAGACATTTCCGAGCGCTTGTCCGTACTGACGACGGCTGCCATTGCCCGGCATGTACCAGACAATGTGACGGCACTGCTGGTGACTGACATGGCCAAGTCTGAGCAGCCCTCAGGACAACGCTTGGCGATGAAATCTGCTGAAGTACCAGCTAAGGCGGAAGAGATTATTCTAAAAGATGGATTAAAGGGGAGACTAGACTAATGGAACAAGGCACGTTAATCGATAATCGTTATAAAATCGTGCGCTCCTTAGGTGAGGGCGGTATGGCCAATGTCTACCAAGCCTTTGATACCTATTTGAAGCGTGATGTCACGTTGAAGATGATTCGATTGGACATCAAGAATCAGCCGGAAGCTTTATCCCGTTTCCAAAAGGAAGCCAAGGCGGCAACAACGTTGGTTAACGACCACATTGTGCAGCTCTATGACATGGGTGAAGCAGATGGCTGCCCATACTTGATTATGGAGTACGTGGATGGGATGGACCTGAAGGACTTCATTAAGCAGCACTTCCCAATTCCTTATCAAGAAGTGGTCGATATCATGGAACAGGTCTTAGATGCTGTTTCTGCCGCCCATAAGGCGGGTATCATCCACCGTGATTTGAAGCCACAAAACATTTTGATCAACAAGCAGGGTCAGGTGAAAATCACTGACTTTGGAATTGCTTTGGCTCAAAATAAGTATGGGATGACCGCGTCACAGGAACCGGTGATTGGTTCAATCCATTACTTGGCTCCAGAAGTTACTCGTGGGCAATCGGCATCTGAAAAGTCTGATATTTATGCACTTGGTGTTATTTTATACGAGATGTTGACCAACCAGGTTCCTTATCAGGGTGATTCAGCAGACCGAATTGCCTACCAGCACGCGGAAGTGCCAATGCCCTACGTGCGCGACTTTGATCCACAGATTCCACAACCTTTGGAAAATGTTATTCTCCGTGCAACGGCTAAGGATGCTAAGGATCGTTACTTCTCAACGGAAGCGATGGCGGATGATTTGAAGACCTCCCTTTCGAAGCGCCGTTCTGGTGAAGGGCGTTTCGTACCTGAGGCTTCGGATGAAACAAAGCTGGTTACGCCAGATTGGAATGCTCATCCATTCGTTGAGGACGACCCTATCGAGGATGAACCGGAGGAAGAACAGCCGGAAGACGTCACGGCCCAAATTATTGACTTGGGTAAGAAGGGGTATTCAGTCAAGGATATTTCTGACCGGGTGGATCGCACACCGAAATTTGTTCGTGATGTTTTGAAAAAGAACGGGATTAAGTACTCTACAAAGGGAAAGTGGTTCTTCTTATTCATCGTGTTCTTGGCCGCTGTGGGGGCGATTTCTTACTTTGTCGCCCAGTCACAGTCAAGCACGGTGACGGTACCGGATGTTGCCAACCTCTCTGAGTCTTCTGCTAAGTCAAAGATTGAGGACGCTGGTCTTTCTGTCTCTAGTACCAGTACGACGAGTTCCCGTTCCGTTGACAAAGGAAACGTGATTAAGGTTAAGCCTGGTGTGGGAACTTCGGTTAAGAAGGGGGCATCGGTTAAGTTAATCATTTCTTCTGGAAGTGATTCCGTGACGCTTTCGGATTACACAGGGCTCTCTTATTCAGATGCAGCCAACCAGCTGACTGATAAGGGGATTACCGTTAAGAAGAAGACGGAAGATTCAAGTTCCGTTGCTTCTGGACAGGTCATGGAACAGTCGATTGCTGCGGGAACCCGCGTTGATCCAGCGGATACGACGATTACTTTGACGGTTTCGTCAGGGGCAAAGTCAATCAACCTACCAAACTTGACTGGCTGGTCACAGTCGGCCGCAATGTCTTGGGCCAACCAAAACCAAGTGGCCTTGTCTTTCCAGATTAAGGACTCTGATAAAGAGGCCGGTACGGTTTTGTCACAAAGTCCAGCGGCCGGTTCTAAGTTTAGTTTGGACCAAACGTTGACTTTGACGGTATCTTCGGGTGCTGCTTCGTCATCAAATAGCTCTTCGTCGAGTTCAAGTTCTAGTTCAAGCGCTAGTTCTTCCTCTTCATCGAGTCACTAAATAGCAGTTTAAAAAGGAATTCCGTTTGGAATTCCTTTTTTTATTAGAATGATTGCTGGGATAGCCGTGTTATAATGGCTCTATGAAAACAGGACGAATTATTCGGTCATTGGCCGGTTACTATGATTTAATGCTTGAGGACGGGAAGGTTGAACGTACCCGTGCTCGAGGACAATTTAGAAAAAAGGGGCAAAAGCCCTTGGTTGGCGATTGGGCCGACTTTGAGTCAGAAAATGGGGAAGGGTTAATCTGGGCCCTACATCCTCGTGAAAACAGCCTGGTTCGCCCACCAGTTGCGAATGTTGATTTAGCGATTGTTGTGACATCCGTTGTGGAACCCGCCTTTTCTCAAAATTTGCTGGACCGACAGCTAGTAGCTTTGGAAGCAGAGCAGGTCAAGCCAGTTCTTTATTTTTCAAAGCTGGACTTACTTTCTGATCAAGAGCAAGCCGCCTTTCGTGAAAAAGTCTCGCTTTACCAGTCAATTGGTTATCCAGTGATTTTTGCGGGGAATGATTTAAAGACTTCCTTTGGACCGCTACTGAAGGATAAAGTAGTGGTGGCCATGGGGCAAACAGGTGCTGGTAAGTCAACGCTACTGAACCAGCTAGCCCCAGAGTTGAAGTTAGAGGTTGGTGAGGTTTCACAGGCCCTTTCCCGTGGAAAGCACACGACCCGGCAGGTTTCCTTAATTCCGGTTAAGGAATATGAAACGTTAATTGCGGATACACCGGGCTTTTCGTCCTATGAAGTTTTTGACTTTCCAGCAGAGGAGTTAGGAAACTACTTCCCTGAATTCCGCGAAGTGGCTGTTAACTGCCGTTTCCGGACCTGTTCCCATTTAAATGAACCCGGTTGTGCGGTGAAAGAGGCCGTCAACCTTGGCAGCATTAGTGCCGAGCGCTATAATAGTTATGAACTCTTTTACCAAATTATTAAGGGTAAAAGGCCGGTTTATCAAAAGAATTCGGCTAAGTGGAAAACAGACCGTTTGAACTGATTTTACAAAAGACAACAAAGAAAGAGGAATGATATGGCAGGAATTATTGCCCCATCAATTTTGAGTGCTGATGTTACAAAGTTGGGTGAAGACGTGACTTTGGTCGAAAAGGCAGGAGCTAAGTACTTGCACATTGACCTAATGGACGGTTCATTTGTGCCTTCAATGGCTTATGGGCCAGCCTGGGTTAAGCAATTGCGTCCAATGACGAACTTGTTCTTGGATGTCCATTTGATGGCTGTCCACCCTGAAAACCATGTGCAAGCATTGGCAGATGCCGGTGCTGACTTGATTGGGGTTCACGTTGAAGCAACGCCACACATCCATCGTGTCTTGCAAATGATTAAGAAGGCCGGTGTTAAGGCTGAAGTTGTGATCAACCCTGGAACACCAGTTTCTGCAATTGTTCCCGTTCTTTCAATGGTTGACCAAGTTTTGGTTATGACGGTTAACCCTGGATTTGGTGGACAGGCCTTCCTACCTGAAATGACTGATAAGATTAAGGAATTGATGGTTTACAAAAAGGAACTTGGTTTGGACTTTGATATCGAGGTTGATGGTGGTATCAATAACGAAACGGCTAAGTTGACGGCGGATGCCGGCGCAAATGTTTTCGTTGCCGGTTCATACGTTTATGATAAAAAGGATCCAGCAGCTAAGGTGCAAACTTTGTTGGACGTCACAAAGTAATGACTAAACAGCCGGTTGGCTGCAAGCGGGCTGATTGTTCAGCTCGCTTTTATTTTGGAGGATGAGGATGCGAATTAACATTTTAGCTGGGGGCCCTAAGGATAACTGGCCTGATAATCTTTTTCAGGAACCGGGTCAATGGATTGGCGCTGATCGTGGTGGCTTCTATTTGATGCAGGAAGGGGTTGAACCCTTGCTATCCGTTGGTGATTTTGATTCCTTGAGTTCAGCTGAGAAGAAGGAGTTGGAAAGCTATCAGGCGGAGCGCGACTTTCGTGTGTATCCACCTAAAAAGGATTACACGGATACTGAATTGGCAGTGGCCTATGCCCTAGAACAAGGTGCCGATGAAATCATGCTATACGGTGCAACTGGTGGACGCTTGGATCACGAACTATCTAATTTATCAATTCCCCTTCACGAGGATTTTCCTGGTTTACCTGGCCGTTTCTGGATTGTTGATTGCCAGAATACGGTTGGTTATTTAGACCCAAAACACGAGGTTGTGAAGCGCCTTCCTGGACATCACTACCTTGGATTCATGCCATTAGGTATAGTTGATAATTTTAAAATTATCGATGCTGAGTATCCTTTGACTCTAAGAGAAACAAGCGGTAGAATGTACTCATCAAATGAATTTGTTAATGAATTGGTACACGTTTCCATTGACAGAGGGATTGTACTGTATACACAGTCAGTTGATAGGGGGTAGTGATGGCAGTTGAAGCACTAACAGATAATAATTTCAAAGAGAAAACTCAGTCGGGCGTTTCGATTGTTGATTTTTGGGCAACCTGGTGTGGTCCATGTCGAATGCAATCACCCGTCATTGATGCATTGGCTGAGGATTCGACTTTTAAAAACATCGATTTCTTTAAGATTGATGTTGATCAAAATACGATTGTACCAGCGGAATTCGCCATTCGCGCAATTCCGACTTTGGTTGTTTTGAAAGATGGCCAGGCGGTCGAAAAATTGACTGGTTTCCACAATAAGGAACAGTTGAGCGAGATTTTGCATAAATATGCTTAATTTCTTGCTAATTTTGTATGGCTCTGGTAAAATATTTGATGTTGATAAGAAGAGCAAGCACGTCGTGCGGCTCGGATAGGAGGGTCACACATGGCAAAAGATGCAATTAACGGTGCACGCACCCGCTTTGGTAACCAACGTTCACACGCCTTGAACTCAAGTCGTCGTAGCTGGAAGCCAAACTTGCAAAAGGTAACAGTTAAGATTAACGGTTCCGCACCTAAGAAAGTTTACTTGACTGCACGTACTTTGAAGGCCGGTCTTAAGAACGGCTCAATCGAACGTGTATAAAAACCACTCCACTGGGTGGTTTTTTTATTTTGATAAGGCCCTTGAAAAGTCTTGACCTGAGTTGGGGCTTTTTACCGAATCATGTTAAAATATAAGTAAGTAATTTGAAAGGAAAGTGGAGCGAGATTCTGGCTTCACAACAGCAGTGCGATGGCAATTAAAATTCGAACAAAAAACGGTGATGTCACGGTTGAAAACGACGTAATCGCTTCCGTTGTCGGTGGAGCAACCATTGCTAACCCTGGAGTGGTTGGTATGGCATCTCGTTCCGCTTTAAAAGATGGTGTTAACCAAATCTTGAATCGCGAAAACTACGGACGTGGTGTCGTGGTTTCAGAGCAGGAAAAAGGGTTAACAATCGACGTCTACATCGTTGTGCAACACGGTATGAAGTTGGCTGATATTTCAGCTTCCGTTCAAGCCCGTGTTAAGTACTATCTCAACGCCTATCTAGGCCTACAAGTACCTGAAGTGAACGTCATTGTTCAAGGGATTGAAACCGAGGATTAAGAGAGAATGACTGAAGAAATCACGACCATTACGCCCCTTGAATATGGCAAGATGGTGAATGCTGCTGCAGCAAAGTTGTCTGCTAACGCTGAAAACATTAATAAATTAAATGTCTTTCCTGTGCCTGATGGCGATACAGGAACCAACATGGCCCTTTCGATGGCGTCAGGTGCCGAATACGAACGTGAGTCGCAGGATCAAACCGTTGGACAATTGTCCAAGGCAACAGCCAAGGGCCTTTTGATGGGGGCCCGTGGAAACTCTGGGGTTATCTTGTCACAGATTTTCCGTGGAATGTCTAATTCGATGGCTGATAAGGCGACTTTGTCAGCCCGCGATATGGCAGATGCTTTGATGGAAGCTGCTAAGGTGGCTTACAAGTCTGTCATGAAGCCAACCGAAGGAACGATTTTGACGGTAATCCGCGAAGCTGCTGCAGAAGCTGATCGTTCAGCCTCTGCTGGTGATGCTTTGCCAGTCATGATGAAGAATGTCCAGGTTGCCGCTCAAAAGGCCTTGGATTCAACTCCTGACCTATTGCCTGTTTTGAAGGAAGTTGGCGTTGTTGATTCTGGTGGACAGGGATTGGTAATAGTTTTGTCAGCCTTTACTGATGTTATCTTAGGCACTTTTGACGAAAATAACTTGGAAGCACCCGATAACGCAGAGTTGGACCAAATGGTTTCTAACCTCCATGCTGGTGCGCAGGCCGATGAATCATTGAATCCAGATGATATTCAATTCAGTTACTGTACTGAAATCATGGTTGATTTGGGCCAGGGAACAACTTGGACCAAGGATTTTGACTACGATACTTTCTACAACTTTATCGCTGATAAGGGTGACTCACTCTTAGTGATTAACGATGATGATGTTGTGAAGGTGCACGTCCATACTGAAGATCCTGGAACAATTATCCACTGGGGAACTGAATTCGGTTCCCTTCGTAAGGTGAAGGTGGATAACATGCGTAACCAGCAGCAAGCCGTTATTGACGAACAGGCTGCTGAAAATAAGGCTAATGCTCAAAAAGCAGAAAAGGCTGAAGCGCCTGAATTAGCTGTCTTTGCAGTTGCTTCTGGTGACGGTGTTGCTAAGCTCTTTGATTCACTCGGTGTTTACCAAGTGATTACCGGTGGTCAAACAATGAACCCTTCTACAAAGGACTTTGTTGATGCCATTCAAGAGTCTGGCGCAAAGAAGGCCATTATCTTACCAAACAACTCAAACATCTTCCTTGCAGCTGATCAAGCCAAGGAAATGGCAGATGTACCAGTGGCTGTTGTTAAGTCTCGTTCAATCCAGCAGGGATTGACAGCGATGATGGCTTATAACCCTGAGGCATCAGTTGAAGATAATGAAGCAGCCATGACGGATGAACTGGGAACGGTTGTTTCTGGTGCTGTTACACAAGCGGTTCGTGAAACTAGCTTGAAGGGGCATGATATCAAGAAGGGTGACTGGCTTGGAATGAAGGATGGCGAGATTGTCGTCGTTGGTAAAAAGTTGGTTGATACTTCTAAGGCCTTGCTCGAACAAATGTGTGATGATGATTCAGAAATCGTTACCATTATTTCTGGTAAGGGTGCTAAGCCAAAGGAAGAAAAAGCTTTGGAAGAAGCGATTTCTGAGATTGACGAAGACCTTGAAATCGAAGTTCACGATGGTGGACAAGATTTGTATCCATTCTTGCTTTCTGTTGAATAAAAGAAAAAGGCAAACCAATATGGTTTGCCTTTTTTTAGTTCTGGATAAATAGTAAATAAAAAAAGTTCTGTCTCTTTGTTAGCAGAACTTTTTTCATTAACGAATTGCTGAGATAGCAGCGTAAATAACTGATCCAGCCATCACGATGACCATGAAGATTGACATAAAGAGCGTCCATTTTTGGTAACGCGTCTTCTTTTTCTTTTCAACCTTTGGAAGAGGGCGCTTTTCAAGTTGGCGATTGACTTCTTCTTCCAATGCTTTATCGACTGCTGATGAGGAAGGTGCCTCGGCAACTACCTGCTTCTTTTTCTTCTTTGACATAATCCCGTGTTCTCCTGAATGTTCTAGGGATATCTTAACACAGGAATTTGCAAAATTGAAATTTTGGCTTTGGCTTGGTAAAGTAAACGAGAGGTGAAAACGAATGGTATGGTATGTTTGGACTGGAATATGGGTAGCTGTATTAATGTTAGTGATGCTTTGGCGCTTTTTATACCGTGCCTTTCCAAAAGTATCCTTTGTTGATCTAATTACACTACCAACTTGGTTAGTTCTTTACGAGATCGAGGGAGCAGCTTTTTATCGATCGGATGTGCTGGCAGCCGTGGTGTTGTACTTATTACTAGCCGGGGTTTGGGCCTTTTTGGTCATTGGACGGAATGGTATGACATTTTTACGATTTATCCACATCGCCTGGCGAACATCGGGATTACTCGCGACGGTTCTATGTCTTATCACCATTATTTGGGCTATCCTTGCATAAATTGAATAAAATTAGGGAAAATTCCCCACAGGGCTAAAAGCTTGATATATCAAGGCTTTAGCCCTTTTTTGTTACCATTCTTTAAAAAAGTCTTAAAGAAAAGTGGAGGGAAGTGGGGGAATGTGGTAAATTATATGTAAGTAATCCACAGAAGGGAGGAGTGGGCCATCATGTTCATGGGCGAATCATCACATAACTTAGATCCCAAGGGCCGGCTCACGATTCCTGCAAAGTTTCGAAACCAATTAGGCGAAACTTTTGTGATTGCAAAGTGGATGGAACATTCCTTACGTGCAATGCCTTTGGATGTCTGGAACCGACTGGAAGAGCAGTTGAATAATCTACCAATCGGGAAAAAAGACGCCCGGGCTTTTAAGCGTTTTGTAATGGCCGGTTCAATGCAAGCTGAATTTGATAAGCAGGGACGTGTCATTATTCCTACTAATTTAAAAGAGCATGCGGGACTGGAAAAGGAAGTTGTTGTTACTGGTGTCGGTGATTCTTTTGAAATCTGGTCAGCAGATAACTGGCAGGCTTATACTGCAGAGACTGCTGAAAACTTTGATGAAATTGCCGAAGGATTGGTTGATTTCGACTTTTAATAGTGAATGAGACGATTCGGACACCGCGAGGAGGGGGAAAGATGACATTTGAACATATAACCGTTCTCCAAAAAGAGGCCGTTGATTTATTAAACGTTAAGCCTGATGGTGTATACGTTGATGCAACCCTTGGTGGCGGTGGACATACTGGTGTTATTTTGTCCCGCCTGACAACCGGTCGACTCTATTCCTTTGACCAGGATGAAACAGCCATTGCTTACAATAAGGAACAGTATCGAGAAGAGATTGCTTCCGGTAAGTTGGTGCTGATTTTTAACAACTTCCGTACCCTCACATCATCACTAGCAGACCAAGGTGTTACTGCTGTCGATGGGGTTCTTTATGATTTGGGTGTGTCATCCGTTCAATTCGATCAGGGCGACCGTGGCTTTTCTTATAACCACGATGCACCCTTGGACATGCGAATGGATCAGCGTCAAGAGTTAACAGCTAAGACAATTGTTAATGATTGGCCATTTAATGACTTGGTGCGAGTCTTGACCCGTTATGGCGAGGACCGCTTCGGTAAAGCGATTGCTCGTAAAATCGAGCAACACCGTGAAGTAGCACCAATTGAAACAACTTTTGAGTTAGTTGAAATTATTAAAGAGGCCATTCCGGCTCCAGCCCGCCGACACGGTGGACACCCAGCAAAGCGTTCTTTCCAAGCTTTGCGCGTGGCCGTCAACGATGAGTTGGGAGCGTTGGAAGATTCCTTAGCACAGGCCTTGGATCTCTTGGACGTTGGTGGCCGGATTTCAGCCATCTCCTTCCAATCGCAGGAAGACCGCTTGATTAAGCAAATGTTTAAGGAAAAGTCTCAGGCACCAGAATTGCCACGAGGCCTTCCGGTCATTCCGGAAGAAATGCAACCAGATTATAAGTTATTAACTCGCAAGGCCATTAGGCCAAGTGAAGAGGAACAAGAAGAAAATCACCGTTCTTCTTCAGCACAGCTGCGAGGGATTGAACGGTTAAAAGTATCGGACGAAAGTTAACTTTAAATTTCTGAAATGATTGAAAAGTAATTCGCAGAAAAGGAGAGAATTCAATGGCACAAAACGCATACCATTACCAAGATGCGGCAAGAGCACTGCCTAAGCAAGCTGCCCGTAAAAAAGTTAAGGTTAAAAAGCGCTATCAGCCTGCTGTCTGGACAAAGCAAGAACGTTCACTTGTGATTGTCATGGCAGTAACGGTTCTCTTCATGATGTTGGCAACCGTTTGGACAACCGTTTCAATGCAACGTGTTGATGCACGAAATCAAGCTGTTAGCGAAAAAATCGACAAGGTGAAGGAAGAAAACGATTCCTACCGTGGCGATATTCAGGCGAAAACGAACAAGGATAACTTGGAGAAAGTTGCGAAGTCAGCTAACATGGAACAAAGTACTAATAACGTTCGCAACGTCAATCAATAATAATGAAACAAAGTAAAAGACGACAACTCGGTAAAAAAATCACTGGTAATGCCAAGAAATTCGGCCTCCTTTTAGGCCTTTTTGCATTAATCATCATTGTGATTATGGGTGGTCGTCTTTTTCAAATTGCCGGGGTGAAAACGGTTAATAACCACAACCTAACTGCTGCTACTCGGATGACTTTTATGCAAAAGTCAACGGTACCAGCAACCCGTGGACAAATCCTTTCTTCAAATGGGTCAGTCTTAGCGGACAATTCAACGGTTTATGATATGTACGCCGTTTTGGATAAGAAACAAAAGGTGAATGGTAAGGCGGATTACGTTACAGACCCTAAAAAGGCTGCTGAAGAAATTGCACCAATTATCGGGGCGGACCAAAACGATTTGTATAGCCTTCTTTCATCGAATAAATTACAGGTTGAATTGGGGGCAAAGGCGAAAAACCTTTCTGTTGACCAATATAATCAGATTAAGAAGTTAAACTTATCTGGAATTAAGTTTACGGCTCAACCAGCCCGTTATTATCCAAACAACCGAATGGCCTCCCATATTATTGGCCTAACGAATTCTGTTTCAAATAACGTTGGTCAAAAGACTCTAAACGGGGTTTTGGGTATCGAAGATTATAAGAATACCGCCTTACGTGGTAAGGACGGCTTGACGACAACACTTGGTTCCGACGTTCAAACTTCGAAAAAGAACCAAGTTAAAAACGGTTCGAACGTGACTTTGACCATTAACGAAAAGTTACAAGCCACACTTGAAAACCGAATGGATGTTTTGTTTGCTGGTACAAAGGCCAAATCTGCTTCCGCCTTTGTGATGGAAGCTAAGACTGGAAAGATTGTGGCTGCTACTCAGCGTCCAAACTTTGATCCGAATACGCAGGACGGTTTGTCTGATGCTTGGGAAAATCTTTTGAACCAGGGAGCCTTTGAACCCGGTTCGACGATGAAGACGATTACCTTGGCCGCGGCTATTCAAGAGAAAAAATGGCAACCAAATGCTACTTATAAATCCGGTACTTTGGATATTAACGGGCAAAAGGTTACCGATGCCTTTGGAAATAACGCCGGAATGTTGACTTACCGCCAGGCCTTCGAACGTTCATCAAACGTTGGTTTTGCTAAGATTGAGCAGTCCTTAGGGGCTAAAACTTGGAAGTCATACATTAACCGTTTCCACTTCTTAAAGAAGACGGGTATTGAACTGCCAAACGAGCAATCTGGTTCCATGTCATTCGAACAGCCAATTGATCAGGCTAACACTTCTTATGGTCAGGCCATTCGAACAACACCAGCCCAAATGCTTCAAGCTTATTCAGCCTTTGCTAACAAGGGAACGATGATTAAGCCTTACTTAGTTGAAAAGACGACTAATCCGACAACTGGTAAGACAATTTCAACTGGGAAAACAACCGAAGTTGGTAAGCCCGTTTCCGCTTCAACGGCCAAAGAGGTTTTGTCCAACATGGAAGGGGTTGTCAATGCCGATGATGGTACTGCAAAGCAGTATTCACTTTCAGATGTTGGTTACCAAGTAGCGGCAAAAACCGGTACTGCCCAAGTTGCTGAAAACGGAAAGTACCTGGACGGCCTAACGAACGCGATTCACTCGGTTATGGCCTTGGTCCCTGGTGATAATCCAAAGTACATTATGTACATTGTTGTTCGTCAGCCTCAGGTATTTCCTGATGCTAACATCCAGATTACCTTGAACAATGTTTTCCGTCCTGTGATGTTGCAGGCCTTAAACGATAACGATGCCACTGTGAAATCCGCTACTAAGACGGTTGAAATGCCAGATGTTCGTGGTAAGTCCATTGAAGATGCTGAAAAGACTTTGACAGACCTGGGCATGAAAGTGGTTACTGTTGGAAGTAAGGGGAAGATTACCGCGCAGACGATTAAGGGTGGTCAATCCGCCGTGAAGGGACAGCTTGTTCTGCTGTCTGCTTCGGGAACGGTAACCGTACCTGATATGTCTGGTTGGACAAAAAGCGAAGTTTTGTCATGGGGTAATCTTGCTGGTGTTAAAATAACATTATCAGGATCTGGTTACGTTGAGAAGCAGTCGGTCAAGACTGGTAGTGACGTATCCGGCCATAAGAATATAACCGTAACGTTTAAAGAGAAGGATTAGGGAATGCTTGTATTAGAATTTCTGTTGGGGATGGTGCTAACGGCCATTGCGATGCCAACTGTGATTAAGAAGTTAAAAGAGAGTAAGGAACAAGCCGCGATTCGAGTGCTTGGACCTGATCATCAACAAAAGGCTGGTACACCATCGCTTGGTGGGGCTGTCTTCGGACTAGTAACAGTTGTGATTGTTTTCTGTTTACCATCGACCTACCAAGACCACCGTTCATTGACAACCATCTTGGCACTGTCAGTTGGTTTTGCTTCCTACGGTGTGATTGGTGCTGTGGATGATATTTTAAAGCAGATTCACCATGCAACTGATGGCTTTGCCTTTAAGCCAAAGTTAGCTGCACAAACTGTTTCGGCCGTTGTGGTTATGCTCTTACTCTGGGCAATGCACGTTCCTGCCGAATTGAACTTGCCATTCTTTGGTGTTGTTCATTTGGGATTCTTCTACGTGATTTTCCTTTGGTTCTGGTTAGTTGGTTGGTCAAACGCAACGAACTTAACGGATGGTTTGGATGGCCTTTTGACAGGGTTAGCCTTGATTGCATACGGTGCCTATACCATCATGGCGGTTCACGTTGAGAACTGGGCGATGGTTTCCTTTAACTTTGTTTTGATGGGATCCCTTGTTGGTTTCCTTTTGTTCAACAAGCCTAAGGCTAAGATCTTCATGGGTGACTGTGGTTCCTTAGCCATTGGGGCCGGCTTGGCAGTTGAATCTATTCAGTTACACGCGGTCGTTTCCCTCTTGATTATTGGTTTGATTTTCGTTATTGAAACCCTTTCGGTTATTATCCAGACGATTTCTTACCACTTCTTCAAAGTCCGTGTCTTTCCAATGGCGCCAATCCACCATTCCTTTGAAAAGTTTGGTTGGACGGAATGGCAAATTGACGCTGCCTTCTGGACGTTCGGTTTGCTATCCGCAGCCTTTGGATTATGGTTATTTCAATAATATTTAAAATGGTGGTTTAACCACCGTACATAAAAAAATATAAATGGGGAGTAGTACTTATGTCAGCCTTAACGTTTAATGGTAAAAAGGTCCTTGTCCTTGGTTGGGCAAAGTCAGGAAGGGCAGCTACGAAGCGCCTGGTCGATTTGGGAGCGGATGTCACTGTTGCCAATCGTGATGCAATTAAAGAAGATGCCGATGTTGTGGCTTTGAAAGAAGCGGGTGTGACTTTTATTGAAAACGATAAGGCGGAATCGCTTGCAGCTAACAGCGACTACCTTGTTAAGAACCCTGGTATCTTTTACAACCATCCAATTGTGGAAAAGGCTGAATCACTCGGTGTACCTGTTTTGACAGAAGTTGCCGTTGCCCTGTCCACTTTTAAGGGACGTTTGATTACGGTAACGGGTTCAAATGGGAAAACGACGACGACCTCACTACTAGGTTTGATGTTGCAACATGATCCCAAGCAAGGCAAAGTCGTTATCGCCGGTAACATCGGAACACCTGTCTGTGACGTTGTTGGCGACATGGGCGAAGAAGATACCCTTGTTTTGGAACTTTCAACCTTCCAATTAGTCGGTATCCCAGAGATTTCTCCTGATATCTCAGTGATTACGAATGTTTTTGCCAACCACTTGGATTTCCACCATAACCGCGATAACTACTTGGCTGCTAAGGAACGTGTAGCTATCCACCAAAAGCCAGGGCAGACACTTATCTTGAATGGAAACGGGAAGGATACACCAGCCATTGCTCAGTTAACTGCTGGTCGTGTGTTGATGTTTAACCCTGATGATCAAAAGGCCTTTGCTCATGAAAATAAGGCGGGCGATTTGGTCTTGGATGGCCAAGAATTGATGCCATTTGCTGACGTTAAATTGGTTGGTCGTCCAAACTTGGAGAACGCGCTGGCAGCAACTGCCGCAGCAACGGTTGCCGGCTGCAGTCAAGACGCCATGCGTTCTGTTCTAAAGACTTTTGCTGGTGTTAAGCACCGCTTGCAATTCCTCTTTAAGAAAAACGACGTCATTTACTACAATGATTCAAAGGCAACGGATATTGAAGCAACGCAGGCGGCTTTGTCAGCCTTTAAGCAGCCAACCATCCTGTTAGCCGGAGGATTAGACCGTGGGGATGATTTGAACCGCTTGGTTCCGGATTTGAAGCACGTCATTCAAGTCATTGCTTTTGGGCAAACAAAGGACAAGGTGGTGGCCATGGCAAAGGCTGCTGGGATTCCGGTAGAAGTTGTTGAAAACGTTGAAGAAGCGGCGCCGGTTGCTGTGAAGATGGCTAAGCCGGGTGAAGTGGTCTTGCTCTCACCAGCCGCTGCTTCTTGGGATCAGTACCCTAATTTCGAGATTCGTGGTGACAAGTACGTCGCTGCCTTAGAAAAAGCTTTGGGAAAGAAGGATTAATTCATGAAAGTCATGCTCTCAGGTGGCGGCACAGGCGGTCACATTTATCCAGCACTTGCATTAGCAGATGTTATTAAGCAGAAGGAACCTGACGCAGAGTTTATGTACGTTGGTTCATTCCGTGGTGTTGAAAAAAACATTGTGCCTAAGACTGGCATTCCCTTTAAGCAGTTACACGTGCAAGGCTTTTCTCGCTCACTTTCAATGACAAACTTTAAGACTGTTTGGCTTTTCTTAAAGGCAGTCTCACAGGCGAAGAAGATTATTAAGGATTTTCAACCGGACGTTGTCGTTGGAACAGGTGGTTATGTTTCAGGCGCTGTTTTGTACGCGGCACAACAGTTGGGTATTCCAACTGTTATTCATGAACAAAATTCAGTGGCTGGTGTGACCAACAAGTTCTTGGCTCGTAAGGCAACAAAAATTGGAATTGCCTTTCCAGATGCAAAGGCCTTTTTCCCAGCTGAAAAGACTGAACTGATTGGAAACCCACGTGCGCAAGAAGTGGCGAACATGACGTCAGACTTTTTATGGAAGACCTACGGTCTATCCGACGACAAGAAGACTTTGTTAATCTTTGGTGGTTCTCAAGGAGCACCAGCCATTAACTTAGCCACCTTGGAAGCTATTCCAGAGTTCAACAAGCGCAACTACCAAGTGGTCTTGGTTGCTGGCCCTAAGCGTATTGATAACTTTATGCGATTACTAAAGGAGCAAGGCAAAACCCTATCCGACAACATCAAAGTGTTGCCTTACATTGACAATATGCCAGCCGTGATGCAGAAGGCTTCGGTCTTAGTTTCACGTGCGGGGGCAACGTCAATTGCTGAATTGACGGCCTTGGGATTGCCATCAATCTTGGTTCCTTCACCATTCGTTACAGGTGATCACCAAACAAAGAATGCCAAGTCCTTGGTTGATGCCGGTGCGGCTTTGTCAATTAAAGAACCCGATTTGAACGGTCAGTCCCTTGTGAAGGCTGCTGATGTTTTGTTGGAAAACGATGCACAGGCGCAGGCAATGGAAGGACAATCAAAGAAGGTTGGTATCACAGATGCCGGCGACCGTTTCTACAATTTGCTTAAGTCCGTTATTAAGTAGGAGAGAATCGTGCAAGAAGAGTTAGGCAGAATAACAAAAAAAGATATTCTGACCAGTGCCTGGTGGGCCCTGGCTTTTTTTGCTGTAGCTGGATTAATTTTGTTACTTTGGCGACCATGGTTGCCTCTTAAAACCGTGACGGTGGATTCAGGTAACATCCCAACCGAAACAATTGAGAAGCAATTAGGGATTAAAACAGGGTCTTATCGCTATGAAGTGGCCCTGCAAGAGGCTTTCTTAGCACGTAAGTTGAAGTCTAAGAATGCTAAAGTCTCTCAAGTCGAGATGCATTTATCCGGACAGAAGTTATCAATCATCGTTTCTGAAAAGATTAATGCAGGTTTTGTGAAGTTAAAGGGACACTGGTATCAGTTAGATTCCAACGGTAACCGTCAGTCGGTTAAGGAGCCGGATGGCCGTGGGCCAGTTTATTCTGACTTCCAGTCAACGACTCGAATTAAGGCCGTTGCGAAAGCGGTGGCTTCGCTTGATAAGGTGATTCGTCAGGACATCGGTGAGATTCGTTTTGCACCGGATAGTAATAACGATGACAAATTAATTTTAATTATGAACGATGGTAATACCGTTTACGCAAGTCAAAAAACCTTAGCTGAAAAAATGCGGTATTACACGGGAATTGCCCAGTCAATGAATCAAAACGGTGTCGTTGATTTACAGGTCGGTTCGTATTCATATAGTTATGGTTCTTAAGCTGAAAACTTTCTAACAAATTCGCCCTAAAACCTACCAGATAGGCGGTCGATATGTTAAGATTATCTTTAGGTTTAGTTTCAAAATTTTAAATTAAAAGGGGACAAGTACATGACCCAAAATGGCGTGATAGTTGGTTTAGATATCGGAACAACCATGGTAAAAGTGGTTGTTGCCCAAAATAATGGCGGCCGATTCAACGTCATTGCTACGGGTTCAGCGGCCGGTGCCGGTTTGAAGCGAGGAGTAATCGTCGATATCAACCAGACTGCTGAAGCTATTACAAAGGCTGTTTCACAGGCTGCCGCTAAGGCAAATGTTTCAATCGAAGAAGTGGTTGTTGGATTACCTGCTAACCAGGTCACAATCCAAAAGATCTCTGGCCTTGTTTCAATTGAAAATCAAAATAAGCAGATTACAGGTCAAGACGTTGTTAATGTAACGAACCAAGCTTTGAATTCGCTTTCACTAGCTGAGCAAACGCCGGTTGAATTTATTCCATCACAATTCATTGTCGATGGCTTTGACGGGATTAAGGACCCAACCGATATGATTGGTGTCCGCCTTGAAGTTCAAGGCCTTGTCTACCTAGCACCAAATAAGGTGGTTGATGGCATTAAGACTGCTGTTAAAAAAGCAGGTCTTCATCTTGCTGCGATGGATTTGGCACCAATGGCTTTGGCACCATCCTTCCTATCTGATGCCGAACAAAATTTTGGAGCAATCTTAATTGATATTGCGGGCGGCCAGTCAACGGCTTCTGTTATTCACGACCACAAAGTCAAGTACATGACGGTTGATTATGAAGGTGGCGTAAACGTTACCAAAGATATCTCAACGGTGCTTAGCATTTCAGAGCGAGAAGCCGAAGCCGTCAAGGTCAAGTACGGTTCAGCCGATTCTAAACAGGCATCAGCTGAACAAATCTTCTACGTTGATGCTGTCGGCTTAACGGAAAAGAAGGCAGTTGACGAAAAGTACTTGTCAGAAATCATGGAAGCACGTTTTGATCAGATTTTTGACCGACTCGACCAACAGTTAGACAACGTTGGTGCCGATGACCTCCCAGGTGGTTACATCATCACGGGTGGCTCTGCTGCAACACCAGGACTTCTGGCAAAAGCACAGGAGCACTTCGGTGAAAACGTACAGATTGCACGTCCTAACCAAATCGGTTTGCGTCATCCAAGTTTTGCCCGTGCCCTTGCCTTTGCTTCCTACGAAGCGTTCCAATCGGACCTTCAAAAGATGATTAAGTCCGTTTTGATGGGACAACAGGTATACCAAGCGGTTGCCAAGCCTTATCACCAGGCTGAAACTAGTGAACCAGTCATACAAACGACTGAAGAAGATGAGACTTTTATTGAAGAAGATGCGCCTAAAGAAGGAATCTTTAAGCGAATGAAGAATTCTTTGAGCTCATTATTTGCAGAAACAGACGACGAAGACTAACCAGACCAAAGGAGTATTTTCATGGACTTTACAATCGACGAAACGCAGGGAACAGCCGGCGCGGTAATTAAGGTCATCGGTGTTGGTGGAGGAGGTTCAAACGCCATTAACCACATGATTGAAGATGATATCCAAGGTGTGGACTTCAT
Source organism: Fructobacillus durionis (assembly GCF_900112405.1). Taxonomy (GTDB): domain Bacteria; phylum Bacillota; class Bacilli; order Lactobacillales; family Lactobacillaceae; genus Fructobacillus; species Fructobacillus durionis. The sequence goes on from NZ_FOLI01000002.1 coordinate 83,728, forward strand.
CGTGGCCAATACTGATGTTCAGGCTTTAGACAAGTCTGCTGCCAAGCAAAAGATTCAAATCGGGCCTAAGTTGACCGGTGGATTGGGCGCAGGTTCCAACCCAGAACGCGGTGCAAAGGCGGCCGAAGAATCACAAGAAGAAATTGAAGAAGCACTGAAGGGTGCTGACATGGTAATTATTACTGCCGGAATGGGTGGTGGAACTGGTAACGGTGCTGCGCCAATCGTTGCTAAGATTGCCAAGGACATGGGGGCTTTGACAGTTGCCGTTGTTACCCGTCCATTTGCTTGGGAAGGACCTAAGCGTTCAAAGTATGCGACTGAAGGACTACAAGCCCTTTCTGAACAAGTGGATTCATTGGTTGTTATTACCAACGAACGCTTGAAGGATCAAATTGATTTGAAGTTGCCAATTATCGAAGCCTTTAAGGTTGTTGATGATGTTGTGGCTCAAGGTGTTCGTGGTATTTCAGAATTGATTACCAACCCTGGATTCATTAACTTGGACTTCGCGGATGTGAAGACGGTGATGGAAGATGCCGGACCTGCCTTGATGGGTGTTGGTTCTGCCACTGGTGAATCACGTGCCGTTGATGCAACGCGTTCAGCCATCTCTTCACCACTTTTGGAAGTTGATATGACTGGTGCCTCTGAAGTTCTCTTGAACGTTACTGGTGGGCCAGACCTATCCGTTTATGAAGCGCAATCAGCTGCTGATGTAATTAACCAAGAAGCTGGTCGTGACGTGAACGTTGTCTTTGGAACGTCAGTTGATATGGACATGAACGATGCCATCCGTGTGACGGTTATCGCTACTGGTTTGCAAGACGGTAAGAAGCGTCCTGCTACTCAGGCAAAGCCTGTTTCTGCACCAAAGGTTGAAAAACCTGCTGCTGAACAGACACAAAACAATAACCAAGCTGGATTGTTCTCACGCTCTGCTTCAGATGGTGCAGAAGGTGTTGATGCAAAGAACGACCCATTTGCTGACTGGGATATTACCACAAAGCAACAACAACCAAAGCAAGATGAAAAGCAATTCGATGGCGTTGCCAAGCAAGCTTTTGATCCCGTTGAGCCTGTTAACCAAAACATTGACCTCGACCTATCTTCAGAAGACGATGACAAACCACCTTTCTTTAAGAAGCGATAAGGAGGAATGACAGATGGCTTTTGATAAGATTAAAACCCTCTTCTCTGGTGATGATGATTACTACGAGGAAGAGTACGAAGAAACAGCGCAAGAACAGGAAAAGCCTGCTCCTGCAAAGACTAACAAGCAGATGACACCAGTGAAGAAGCAAAGTAAGAACACTATTAACGCGGCTGAAACAAGCGATGCCATTGCGCGAATCGCATTGTTTGAACCAAAGGTTTATGCTGACTCACGTGCCATTGCTTCTCAGGTGATTGAAGGCGACGCAGTAATTGTCAACTTCTCTCAACTTGAAGAAGACCCTGCACGTCGAATTTTGGACTACATTGGCGGCGCTGTTTATGCTGTTGATGGTTCCATGGAACGTATTGGTGAGAAAATTTTCTTGCTGACACCATCAACTTATGAAGTTGCTGGTTCAATGAGTGAAAATTTGGACAACCAAACTCGGTATTAATATATGATTTTATCGATGATTTTCATCATCCTTAGTTATGTCATTCAGATATATTCTTATGCTCTGGTGATATACATTTTAATGTCCTGGTTACCTGGCTTATACCACACTTGGTTTGGCCGAGAATTGGGAAAGATTATTGAACCATACTTAGCTTTATTTTCCTTTATTAAGCCGCTTGGCATTTTGGATTTGCGTCCACTTGTTGCCTTCTTTGGTTTGGAAGCCTTGAGTTTTGCTTTGGCATATCTCCAGGCTTTGGTGAGTTAAGATGGTTGATAATCAAGCAGTAGCCCAGCACTTCGAACCTGAAGAGCGGGCTTTTGTTTCACAAGCAACTGATTGGCTGCAAACAGTTTCAAATGAATACCGGCTGGTTCTAACGCATTTTTTGAATCCGAGAGAACGACATATCTTATCGATTCTAATTGGTGACCGAACGGATATAAAATTTGAATCCTTCGGGATATTTGACCGTGCTGAAAAAGAGCGGGTAGTGATTGCTCCAGAGTTTATCGAGATTGAACAGCCTGATTTTGAAGAAACGCTTTTACAAATTTCTTTTCCAAAAAAGTTCTTAGAACTGCGACATAAAGACCTGCTCGGTGCTTTTCTCTCAGCTGGAATTGATCGTGCCGTTTTTGGCGATATCTTACTAGATAAAGAAAAGGGCATTGCCCAGGTTGCGGTCGAAAGACGGCAAGAGTTCTTCATTGAACAAGAGATTTTACAAATTGGAAAAGTCAGTGCAAATTGGCAGTCGGTTTCCTTTGATCAGGCTTTGATTAAAGAGGATGAGGGGGAGGAAGAGTTTTTGCTCGTTCCTTCCTTGCGCTTAGACGCTGTCATTGCAAGTTGCTTTAATCTCTCTCGAACTCAGGTTAAAGAGATGATTGAAAGCGGATTTGTTGCTGTGAACTGGTCCAAGTCATTAAAGACGAATCGAACGATTCACTTACATGATGTGATTTCTGTTCGAAAAAAGGGGCGAATTTCCTTACAAAGCTTGGCAGGGCACAGTAAAAGCGATAAAATAAAAGCAGTTTTTCAAATCATTCACCGTTGAGTAGAATGATGCAGAAAGGAAGAACAGATGGCATTAACACCTGATGAAATTTTAAATCATGAATTTACCCGTAAGGGATCTCGTGCATATGTTGCTCGTGAAGTTGATTCCTTCTTAGATGAAGTGAACAACGATTACCGCTCTGTCCTTGCAGACTACCAAGAGTTGCAAAAGAAGAGTCGTCAGCAACAAGAGCGTATTGAACAATTGGATGCACAAAAGGACCAAGTGAACGAATCAATTATGTTCGCTCAGTCTGCGGCCTCACGCCTTCGTTCTGAAACAGAAGAAGAAGTGAAGTCACAATTGGAAAAGGCTCAACAAGAAGCTAAGGAAATTGTTGATAACGCTCGTCGTAAGGCAGAAGAAGAATCAAAGCGTTTGGCTCAACAAAACGTTGATTTGATTGATGAACAAAACCGTTTGCGTGAACGTGTTGATTCATTTAAGAATTCATTTATCGAATTGATTGATGAACAAAAGGCTCTTTTGCAAGAGGATAAGTTGACTCAGGCTGTTGAAGCCTTGCCTGCTTCTATTATTTCCGACCAAGTGTTGGAAGAATTAGACGGGGAAGAAGAACTCGAATTGCCAACTGATTTGGATGAAATCCCTGACTTTGCAAAGGGACCAATCGAAAAGCAGGCCGATTCTGAAGTTAGTAATGAAGACGATGAAGAGGACGATGCGGACGCGGAAGAGTCTGCTGAACCAACGGTTGTTGTTTTCCCAGAGTCAGAAGAAAAGTAAAGATTGAAGCGTAAGACGCGCTAGAACAAGATATTGATAGCGAGCCATGTCCGGTGAAAGATGGCCAATCCCTCGAGTTCTTAGTATCACTTGCGTTATTCCGAGGTTGAATTCTAGTAGGCCTTGGCGAAGGACAGCCCGTTAGAGCTGTATGAAGCACTAGTTTTTTAACTAGTGGAAGAATAGGTGGTACCACGTTCGCTCGTCCTGTTTACCCTTCGGGGTAAACAGGACTTTTTTATTACCAATTTTAAAAAATAATAGAGGAGAATCCCATGAAGTACAAAGACACCCTGAACCTCGGAAAGACAGCCTTTCCAATGCGTGGCTCTTTGCCAAAGACTGAACCAGAACGTCAAAAAGTCTGGTTTGAAGAAGACCTTTACGGTCAACGTTTGGCCCAAAACGAAAAGAAGCCTCACTTTAACTTGCACGACGGCCCTCCATACGCCAATGGTAACATCCACATTGGTCACGCTTTGAACAAGATTACCAAGGATATCATCGTTCGCTACAAGAACATGTCTGGTTTTTACGCACCATACGTTCCTGGTTGGGATACGCACGGTTTGCCAATCGAACAGCAGTTGACGAAGGCTGGTCATGATCGTAAGGCCATGCCAAAGTCTGAGTGGCGTAACTTAGCCAAGGACTTCGCCTTGGAACAAGTTGCAAAACAAAAGAAGGACTTCAAGCGCCTTGGTGTCATGGCCGACTGGGACCATCCATACATTACTTTGCAACCTGAATTCGAAGCCGCACAATTACGTGTCTTCGGTGAAATGGCCAAGAAGGGCTACATCTTTAAGGGTGCCAAGCCAGTTTACTGGTCATGGTCATCTGAATCAGCCCTGGCTGAAGCCGAAATTGAATACCATGATTTGAAGTCAACGTCACTCTTCTATGCCAACCAAGTTAAGGATGGCAAGGGTGTCTTGGATAACGATACCTACTTGGTTGTTTGGACAACGACGCCATTTACGGTTACGGCCTCACGTGGTGTGACGGTTGGCCCTGACTTTGAATACGTTGTTGTGAAGCCTGAAGGTTCTGACAAGAAGTACGTGGTTGCCAAGGAATTGCTTGAAAGCATCGCACCAAAGTTTGGTTGGGACGACTACGAAGTTCTTGAAGAGCACAAGGGTTCAGAACTTGAAAACATCACAGCCTACCACCCATGGGACAAGGATGCTACCGAAGTTGTCATGGTTGGTGACCACGTTACCTTGGATTCTGGAACTGGTTTGGTCCACACGGCCCCTGGTTTTGGTGAAGACGATTACAACGTTTCAAAGCCTTATGGTTTGGAAGTCATTGTTACCGTTGATGAAAAGGGAATGATGACCAAGAACGCCGGGCCTGACTTTGAAGGCCGCTTCTATGATGATGTGACTGGAACGGTTATCACAAAGTTGCAAGATGCTGGTCTCTTCTTGGCCAAGGAAAGCATTACCCACTCCTACCCATTTGACTGGCGTACAAAGAAGCCAATCATCTGGCGTGCCGTGCCACAGTGGTTTGCCTCAATCGACAACTTCCGTCAAGATATTTTGGACCAATTGGATAACGTGAAGTTCTACCCTGCATGGGGACAGAAGCGTTTGCACAACATGATTGCCGGACGTGGCGACTGGGTTATCTCCCGTCAGCGTGTTTGGGGTGTGCCATTGCCAATCTTCTACGCAGAAGACGGCGAAGCCATCTTGGATGCTGACATCATCGAACACGTTGCCAAGCTTGTTGAAAAGCATGGATCAAACATCTGGTTTGAAAAGGAAGCCAAGGATTTGCTTCCTGAAGGCTACACAAACGTTCATTCACCAAATGGTATCTTCAAGAAGGAAGAAGACATCATGGACGTTTGGTTTGATTCCGGTTCTTCATGGAACGGTGTGATGCGCCAACGTCCGAACTTGGACTACCCAGCTGACCTTTACTTGGAAGGTTCTGACCAGTACCGTGGATGGTTTAACTCATCCTTGATCACGTCAGTTGCTGTTACGGGTAAGGCACCTTACAAGAACTTGCTATCACAAGGATTTACTTTGGATGGTAAGGGAAACAAGATGTCAAAGTCCCTTGGAAACACGATTTCACCTGCTGAAGTTGGTGACCAATTGGGTGTTGAAATCTTGCGTTTGTGGACTATCACGGTTGATACTTCACAGGATATGCCTGTTTCAAACGAAATCTTGAAACAAGTGGCCGACTCATACCGTAAGATCCGTAACACCATGCGTTTCTTGTTGGCTAACACGTCAGACTTTGACTATGCCAAGGATGCTGTGCCATTCGAAGACCGTCAAGCACACGATAAGTATGCAACGGTTCTCTTGAACGACCTCGTGAAGGATTTGGAAGACGCCTACGAGAACTACCGCTTCAGCGATGTCTTCTCAAAGTTGATTAACTTTATCAACGTCGACTTGTCAGCCTTCTACTTGGATGTTGCCAAGGACGTGGTTTATGTTGACGCTCCTGACTCTGCGGAACGTCGTTCAATGCAAACAGTCTTCTACGAAACAGTACAAGCATTGACGAAGTTGATGCTCCCAGTTTTGCCTCACACGGCCGAAGAAATCTGGTCATACTTGCCAGATGATTCAACGAAGTTTGCCTACTTGCAAGACATGCCTGAAGTCCGTGACTTACCAGGTTCAGAAGACATCAAGGAAAAGTGGCAGACGGTCTTTGCCATCCGTTCTGCAGCTAACAAGGCTTTGGAAGAAGCCCGTTCAGCCAACTTGATTGGTAAGAACGCGGAAGCGGCTTTGACTTTGTACTTGTCAGACGAACAAATCGCAACGGTTGATGCCTTGGGTGTGAACTTGACCTTGGTTATGATGGTGTCACAGCTTGACATTAAGAAGGTTGCTGATGCAACAGCTGACGTGAAGGAGTACGATGGCATCAAGGTTGAAGTGGAAAAGGCCCGCGGTGGTTTGTCACCACGTGACCGTCGTTACCACGAAGATTTGGGTGTTGATCCTGCCTTCCCAGAATTGGCTGGATACGAAGCAAAGATTGTACGCGAGTACTATCCTGAAGCTGTTGAAGAAGGATTTGAAAAGTAATTTTCTTTCTGACTTTACCTAAATAAAATCAAAATTAAAAGCATGTCAAGTAAATTAGCTTGACATGCTTTTTGATATCTGGCATACTATAACTTGTAAAGAAATCGGAGGAAATTATTCATGTCAGTTAAGATTCGTTTGAAGCGCATGGGTGCAAAGAAGCGTCCATTCTACCGTGTTGTTATCGCCGACTCACGTTCACCACGTGATGGTCGTTTTATTGAAATCGTTGGAACTTACAACCCAATCACTGTTCCTGCCCAAGTTAACTTGGACGAAGAAAAGATCATGGGTTGGTTGGCAAATGGTGCACAACCTTCTGACACAGTTCGTAACTTGTTGTCAAAGGCTGGAATCATGGCTAAGTACGCTGAAACTAAGGCAGGTAAGAAGCCAGCTGCTGCAAAGCCAGCAAAGAAGGCTGCCGCTAAGCCAGCTGCTAAGAAGGAAGCTGCTGCTTCATCTTCAAAGCCAACAACTAAGAACACTGTTGCTGAAATCAAGGCATACTTGGACGCAGCAGGTACTAAGTACCCATCATCAGCTAAGAAGGCTGACTTGTTGGACTTGGTTTAATCAAGTGTTAAAGGACTACCCTCGGGTAGTTTTTTTATTTTCTTTGAAAAATAATTCGGCTTTCGGGTAATCTTTTAAATAGGAGTGATAGCAAATAATTTGCTATAATAGACGGTATGGAAAGTACAAATTATTTTAAAATTGGAAGCATTGTGAATACCCACGGAATCCGTGGGGAATTAAAAGTGAAGGCCATTACGGACTTTGCTGAAGAACGCTTTGCAAAAGGGGCAACGGTCTACCGCTTGTCAAACAACCAGTACATTGCGGAAACGGTTGAAAAAGCCCGTGTCCACAAGGGAATGTGGTTGATTACCTTTAAGGGGATTACCAACATTAACGAGGTAGAAGCTTATAAGGGCGAAGACCTTTACGTAGCTGAAGCAGACCGTGACGACCTGGATGATGGTGAGTACTATTATTCAGACATCATTGACTGTACCGTTCAAGATGAAGAGGGACAGGTCATTGGTACTGTGAAGGAAATCATGGAAACCGGTGCCAACGACGTTTGGATTGTGAAGCGTCCAAAGGGTGCCGATGCCTTGATTCCGGTTATCGCTGACGTTGTCAAAGACGTGAATATCGATGATAAAGTCATTACGATTGACGTTTTGGAAGGGTTATTAGACTAATGAAAATCGACGTGCTCTCACTTTTTCCAAACATGTTTGCGCCAATGCAAGAGTCCATTATTGGGAAGGCCATTGACCGTGGTTCACTGTCATTTTCCGTAACAGACTTTCGTGACTACACAACCAACAAGCACAATAACGTGGATGACTATCCCTTCGGCGGTGGGGCAGGAATGCTTTTGATGGCACAGCCAATGTTTGATGCCATTGAAGCCATCAAAGAAAACGATGACAAGAAGTCCGCTGGCCATGTTGTTTTGCTTGATCCAGCTGGAAAAAAGTTTGACCACACCGATGCGGAACGCTTGGCTTCCTATGACCATTTGACCTTTGTCTGTGGCCACTACGAAGGTTACGACGAGCGAATTAAGACTTTGGTAGACGAAGAGCTATCACTTGGTGACTACGTGTTGACCGGTGGGGAACTCGGAGCCATGGTCATGATTGATGCTACGGTTCGCTTCTTACCAGATGTTTTGGGCAACCGCGAGTCAGCCACTGGGGACTCATTCCAGGATGGTTTGCTGGAGTACCCCCAATATACGCGTCCTGCCGACTTTCGCGGGATGAAGGTGCCGGAAGTGCTCACTTCTGGTAACCACCAAAAAATTGCAGAATGGCGTTTGAAGGAGTCGTTGAAAAAGACCTACTTACGTCGCCCAGACTTACTAGAAGGACGTCAGTTCACGAAAGAGGAACGTGACCTTCTGGATGATATTAAAACAGAGTTGGACGAAGGGTAACCGACGACCAACAGAGGGGTAGAATGATGGAATTAGAATTCTTAGGGACCGGATCTGGTCAGCCATCAAAATTTCGCAATGTTGCAAGCATTGCCCTCCGTTTGCTAGACGAGCGAAACGCCGTCTGGCTTTTTGACGTTGGTGAAGCAACACAACATCAAATTTTAAAGACGACAATTCGTCCTCGAAAAATCGAAAAGATTTTTATTTCTCACTTACACGGTGATCATATCTTTGGGTTGCCAGGCTTGCTTTCTTCCCGTTCTTTTCAAGGAGCCGATAAGAACGAGCCTTTGACCATTTACGGGCCAAAGGGTGTCCGATCTTTTGTGACGGCTGCTTTACGAGTTTCCGAAACGCATCTTTCCTATCCAATTAACTACGTGGAATTGGAAGAAGGTGTTATTTTTGAGGATGAAACTTTCAAAGTGATTGCAGAACCTTTGCGTCACCGGATCGAGGCCTGGGGTTTCCGTGTCGAAGAAAAGCCACATCCTGGTGAACTCTTGATTGAGAAGGTTAAGGCTGACAAGATTCCTTCTGGACCGGTTTACGGTCAGTTGAAGAATGGTGAGACGGTTACTTTGGAAGATGGTCGCGTCGTGAACGGGAAGGACTACCTCGGTCCAGCACAGCCTGGACGTGTCATTACCATTATCTTTGATACCATGCCAGCTGAGGCTGAATATTCGCTGGCCAAGGATGCCGATGTCTTAGTACACGAGGCAACCTATGGTATGTCAAAGGAAGAGGGAAAGATGGCCCGTGCCCACGGTCATTCGACTTCAAGAGACGCTACTAACCTGGCTAAAAAGGCCGGCGTTAAGAAGCTGATCTTGACCCACATTTCGGCCCGTTATATCGGACCACTCTTACAGAAATTTATCGCAGACGTACATAAGAACTTTGCTAACACCTATGTCGCCCGTGACATGGACATTGTGAATGTCCCATTTGAAAAGGAGCAGCATGACTAGGAAGTGGCAAGTACTTGCACAACCAGATAGTAATAAGAGTCGGATCTTACAGGACGGTTTGGGCCTTGGCCCCGTCACTGCCGGTTTTTTAGTTCAAAAGGGAATTGATACGGTGAAGGCGGCACAGGCCTTCTTGAATCCGTCCTTTGAACAGCTGCATGACCCCAACGACTTTTACCAGATGGATGTGGCGGTGGAACGGATTCAAGAGGCCGTTTTCTCAGGTGAAACCATCCTAGTTTACGGCGATTACGACGTCGATGGCTTAACCTCAACCACCATCATGACGGAGGCTTTGACCTCCCTTGGTGCTGATGTTGTCCCTTATATTCCAAACCGTTTTACCGATGGATATGGTCCCAACCAGGCTGCCTATGAGCGATTAATTGATGAGACAGGCGCTAGCCTAATCATTACCGTTGACAACGGTGTTTCCGGTAAGGAACCGATTGCTTGGGCCAAGAGTCAGGGCGTTGACGTTGTCGTAACAGACCACCACGCTCTACCCGATGAACTACCTGACGCAGTGGCAGTTATCCACCCCCGTCATCCTGAAGGGAAGTATCCCTTCAACGACTTGTCCGGTGCTGGCGTGGCCTTCAAAGTCGCCCAGGCCGTTCTGCAAGACGGGATGCCCGCTGAAAGTCTAGCCGACTTGCCAACGGAATTCTTTGACCTGGTGGCCATGGGTGCCATCGCCGACGTGGTGTCGTTGACTGATGAAAACCGGGCCTTTGTGACCTGGGGTCTCAAAGAAATTGAGCAGAACCCTCGTCCGGGCTTAAAAGCCCTTCTGAAGTCTGCCAAGCATGCGAAAGATGCGCCCGTATTGTCCGAAACGGTTGGCTTCAAGATTGCGCCCCGCCTAAATGCCATTGGCCGGTTGGGGGATGGTAGCCTTGGGCTCGATCTCTTACGGACCAAGGATGAGGACAAGGCAAAGGAACTGGCTAAGCTGGTTGAAGAGATTAACAACCAACGCCGTGAGTTAGCTGACCGAGTCTTTGAGGAGGCCAAGGTTCAGGCTTTGTCAGAGGAGCAAAAAAAGCAGCCCGTTCTACTGATTGCCGGTGAAGATTGGCATCAGGGTGTGCTTGGAATTGCCGCGGCCCGTTTAACCGATGTGGTTGCCAAGCCGGTTGTCGTCATGACCAAGGTGGATGGCCTCTATAAGGGGTCTGGCCGTTCTTACGGCGACTTTGACTTACATGCTTTCCTATCCGAATTTCAAGACGACTATGCTTCCTTTGGAGGGCACGCCGGTGCTTTAGGAATTGCCATTGAGGAAGATAAGCTTGAAAAGGTGCGTCAACGCGTTTTGGCTGCTGGTTCTACTTTGACTTTTGAAGAGGAACCGCTGGCCGTTAACCTCTTGATGGACCCTTCGATGGTGACCAAAGATTTCTATGATCAAACGACTCGTTTGGAGCCCTTTGGTCAGGATAATGAGCAACCGGTTATTGGTTTAAAAAACGTTTGGCTAACCAACGTTCAGCCTTTGGGGGCTGAAAAGAAGCACTTGAAAATTAGCTTTAACGGTGGTCGCGGCCCTGTTGAGGCGCTGGCATTTAATGATCCAGACCTGGTTCAGGAATCTGAAGGTAAGCGCGAAGCAACCATGGCTGGAAAAGTCGGTGTGAACACCTTTGCTGGTCGAACGCGACTCCAGTTAATGTTGGAAGATTTGAAATTTTCAAATGAAAAAACAGACGCTAATGAGCAGCAGGAAGAAGCTCATCAGGCATCAACAGCTGCCAAAACAGAGAACCATTCACAATCAAAGGGACAGTTTTCTTCGACAAAGGCCGACTTTGCAAGAATTTATAAGTACCTTTACGTTCATCAAGAAGAAAACGTGGTTGATGGTTTGAGTCAAGTATTAACCGACTTGACGATTCAAGAAATTGAATTTAAATTAATAATTCAGGTTTTTTTGGACCTTGGTTTTGTTAAAATGGAAACAGGACGTATTCGTTGCTTAAAGCAAACCGAAAAACGAGCACTAACTGATTCAATAACATATCAACGCTATTTTGCCGGTTAGACCGGTGTGAGGAATAATATGAATAAGATTGATTTACATGACTACGTTGCTTCCGTAAAGGATTATCCAGAAGAAGGCGTTATCTTCCGTGACATCTCACCATTGATGGGAAACGGTGAAGCCTATAAGGAATCGATTGACCAAATCGTTGACTTTGCTAAGGATTTGAACGTTGATTTGATTGCTGGACCAGAATCACGTGGATTCATTGTTGGTTCACCATTGGCCTACGCCATGGGCATCGGCTTTGTTCCAGCCCGTAAGATGGGAAAGTTGCCACGTAAGGCTGTTTCAGCATCTTATACTTTGGAATACGGTGGCGTGAACGAATTGGAAATTCACGAAGATGCCATTAAGCCGGGTCAACGTGTGTTAATTGTTGACGATTTGCTGGCAACTGGTGGTACGATTAATGCCACTCGTAAGATTGTTGAAGAACTTGGCGGTGTTGTTGCCGGTGTGGCCTTCATCATCGAATTGAAAGACTTGCATGGACGTGACAAGATTATGCAAGCGGGTCAGGTACCATTCTTGGCCTTGATGGAATACTAAAAGAAGAGAGTTATAAGAGGGAGAAGAAAGACAGATGCTATGGTGGGCGTTGTTCATTATCATTATTGTCAACGGCCTGTTGGCCTTGATTACTGTCTTTCGTGAACCGCGGGATATCGCAGCCACCTGGGCTTGGATCCTGGTGCTGATTTTTATCCCGGTTATCGGATTCCTGATTTACTCTTTCGCTGGTCGAAAGCTGCCCCAAAGGCAGCTTTTTGCGTATCAAGACCAGGATATATCGGAGATTGAAAAGCTCATTCGAAAGCGAATGGCGGACGGGCCAGGGCCATCTGTTCCCGAAAAAGTCGCCTTGCTTCCTCGCTCCGCACAATCCTTAGTGACGCTCTTCCAACGGATTAATAAGACGCCCTTGGCTACCAATAACCAGGTTCGGTTGTTAACTTCTGGTCAGGATTTCTTTGACCGCTTGAAGCGGTCACTTCGTGAGGCCCAGTCGAGTATTAACCTGGAATTTTATACCTTTTATTCGGATGAAATTGGTCATGAAATTCTAGACATCCTAGTGGAACGGGCTAAGGCCGGTGTTGAAGTACACGTCTTGTACGATTCACTGGGTTCAACCGGTACGACTTTGCGCTTCTTTGCACCCTTGCGGGCGGTTGGTGGACATGCTGTTCCCTTCTTGAAGCGTCGCTTTAACATCGTGAACTTCCAGCTGAACTTCCGAGATCACCGTAAAATTGCCGTCATTGATGGGAAAGTCGGTTACGTTGGTGGCTTTAACATCGGCGACCAGTATCTGGGTCGGAAAAAGAAGTTTGGCCATTGGCGCGACACTCACTTGAAAATGGTGGGTTCAGGTGTTTACTATCTGCAAGCACACTTCCTGCTTGATTGGAACGCGTCGGCCTTAACAAAGCCCATGCATGTATCGGAAGAGCACTATTTCCCCGAATTGCCAGATTATAAACTGGGTAATGCTGATTTACAAATTGTGACTTCGGGACCAGATTCGGACGATGAACAAATCAAGATGGGCTACATTCGTTTGATTCAGCTAGCTAAGAAGCGTTGTTGGATTCAAACACCCTATTTGATTCCGGACGATTCGACGATTGATGCCTTGCGAATTGCTGCTAATTCGGGTGTTGACGTTCGAATCATGATTCCCTGTATGCCGGACCACATGTTTGTTTACCGGGCGACTCAGTACTTTGCTTCCCAGCTGGTGAAGGACGGTATTAAAGTCTATTGCTACAACAACGGTTTCTTACACGCTAAGACAATGGTTGTCGATGACCAACTTTCATCAGTTGGTTCGGCTAACTTTGATTTTCGTTCCTTTAAGTTAAACTTTGAGGCTAATGCCTTTCTCTACGATAAGGAGATTGCTCAACAGTTAGCTGCGCAATACGAAAAGGACATTGAGTGTTCAACGGAACAAACGGTGGATAGCTTTGCTGCACAAAGCCGTTGGTTGCGCTTTAAACAAGTATTTTCACGGTTATTAGCACCGATTTTATAAAGAAAAAAGAGCCGAATGGCTCTTTTTTTGTGCTTTTATTTGGCTAGGTAGATTTTATCATTGAAGGCATCAAAGGCCTGGTAGTGGGCGTTTAATTCGGCAGGAAGGGTAAGTTGTGCCTCATCCCAGAAAGCTTGAGAATTAGTTGATGGACCCTTTTCGCCGATGACAATGAAGTCGAAAGAAAGGCCAGAAGCCCTTAATGCCTTTAGTATTTCAAAATCAAAGGTTAGACCATTGGGCGACCAGGCGAGTAGAAAAACAGGGAGGATATCCGTCTGTCCGGATTGGACGGATTGAATGGCTTCCTTCACAGCTTCCAAGGCATCCTGCTTTTTAATGGGGGTCCAAGGCTCAGCCTTTTCAACGTCTTGTCCAGCCCAGTCGAGTTTGTCAATTGGAATAGCCTGTTGACCGAGGGCATGCAGTCCAGAAGAAATGGCTGCGTTGCCAGCGGCCAATTCGATAAGGGGACGGCCGTCTAACCATGTGGCAAGGTCCTTTAGAAACTCTTTATTTAACAAGAACCAAATGCCGTACTTGTTAATCACTGTTTCCCGTAACTCAGACATGGCTTCGTCAAGGGGGAGAAGGCTGGGATCGCGGAGTAATTGTCTTTCACTGTATAGCAAGGGAGGCAGCGGTTGGTCAGGGATTGCTTGCTTTTCCAAGGCGTTGAGGGTGTGTTCAACTGCTTGGATTTGCCTTAACTGTTTTGTCCGTCTTGCATAGCGTTCTTTTAACTCGGCTAGCCGTGTGGAATCTAACATTTTTAATCTCCCTGATATTGATTCATAATCTACCTCTGGTAAAGTAGAAAGAAAGGTTATTTCTAGGAGTTAGTATACCATGGCGACATTTCACTTAACGGATTCAACTTGGGACCAGGGGCTCGGACAGCTCCTGCCAGACAACTATGAGGAGCGGGCGACTGCTTTTTTGAATCGGATTTATAACGAAGAAACGCCGACGTATCCAGCGCGTCAGCGCGTTTTTTACGCCTATCAGGAAACACCCTTAGAAAAGACCAAAGTCATTATCCTAGGCCAAGATCCCTACCACCAACCAGGACAGGCGCAGGGCCTTTCCTTCTCTGTTCCAGATGGTATGAAGACGCCACCATCACTCCGTAACATTTTAAAGGAGCTGGATGATGACCTTGGTGCCGTTCGTTTGCACCAAGACCTGACCCCCTGGGCAAAACAGGGTGTTCTACTCTTAAACGCCGTTTTAACTGTTAAGGACTCACAGGCTAACGCCCATCAGGGACAAATCTGGGAAACGCTCACCGATGCAACCATTCAGTTAGCATCCGATGATCCCAGCCCAAAAGTTTTTATCCTTTGGGGCAGCTTTGCACAGAAGAAGGCCAAGTTGATTGATACGAGTCGCCACTGTATCATTCAATCGGCCCATCCAAGCCCTTTGTCAGCTTACCGTGGCTTTTTTGGTTCCAAGCCATTTAGCCGAGCCAATGACTTTTTAAAAAAGTCTTTACTTTCGCCAATTAACTGGTTGGAATGACTTCTTTTTAAAGGGACTTTGCTATAATTTAATTAAGTAATTACTTTTTTGAGGAGAGCCATCATGTCACTATTTGATGAACTAAAAGAAAAGATTCAAGACGAAAACATTCGCCTTGTTTTTCCTGAAGGAGAAGACGTTCGTATCCAGGGCGCTGCGATTCGTTTAGCCGATGAAGAACTTATCCAACCAATTTTATTGGGCGATACAGCCGCTATTCAAGAAACTGCCGAAACGGCTGGCTATGATTTAAGCAAAGTCCAAGTGGTTGATCCGGAAAAGCAAAGTGCTGCTGACCAGTCTGCCATGGTGGAAGCTCTGGTTGAACGTCGGAATGGAAAGACAGACGCAAGCACTGCCAAGAAATGGTTAACGGACGTGAACTATTTTGGAACCATGATGGTTCAAATGGGGCAGGCGGATGGAATGGTTTCCGGAGCCGTTCATCCAACGGGTGATACGGTTCGACCAGCTTTGCAATTGATTAAGACAGCACCTGGTTCACGCCGAATTTCTGGTTCTTTCTTCTTGCAAAAGGGTGAGCAGCGCTATGTCTTTGCAGACTGCGCCATTAACATCGAGCTTGACGCCCCAACGATGGCGCAAGTGGCCATTCAATCAGCCCAAACGGCTAAGGCCTTTGGGGTCGACCCAAAGATTGCCATGCTTTCATTTTCAACAAAGGGCTCTGCCAAGGGTGAAATGGTTGAGAAGGTTGTGGAAGCTACTCAAATGGCTAAGGAAATGGCCCCTGAACTTGCTGATGACATCGATGGTGAATTGCAGTTTGATGCTGCCTTTGTTCCTTCTGTTGCCAAGGCCAAGGCGCCTGGTTCAGCAGTGGCTGGTCATGCGAACGTCTTTGTGTTCCCAAGTTTGGAAGCGGGTAACATTGGTTATAAGATTGCACAGCGTCTGGGTGGTTTTGAGGCAATGGGACCAATCTTGCAGGGATTAGCAAAACCTGTCTCTGACTTGTCACGTGGTTGTTCAGAAGAGGATGTCTATAAGGTGGCGATTATCACCGCAATCCAGTTTCAGAACCAAAAGTAATGAACGTTGCCGGTAGCATACTTTGGAGGACCAGATGAACTTCTTTTTAAATAAAGGATTAGGGCATGGAAACTCAGGGGTTGAACACGCCCAATTCTACCGGCAGCAAGCTTTTTCGGACTTGCATCAGCCAGTTAAACTAGTCTATTCAGATCTACTCCCAAAACTGCATGAGCACATGCGGGAGTGGCATTTAGCAGAATCAGATGTCATTAATCTCTATGATTATTTAATGGCCGCTGATCCAGAAAAATACCTGGAAGAGGGTTTGACTGAATCGGAACAAGAGTCCTATGACCAAACGGTTCTTTCTGACTTTAGTAAAACCAACCGGGTTGTTATTGAACAGGCAACGTCCGGTTATATCATTCGGCGAATGAAGGAAAAAGTCTTTAACGAGAAGAAACAGTTGTACATTGTGTCTGACGCGCAAGTGGTGCTGACTTCCGGGAAACGGCGCTTATCTTGGTCATACCGTCTGGTAGATGAAACTCGGGAAATGACGGCTATCTTCTTGGAAAATTTCCAGGGAAAAGACTATTACTTTCAAAACTTTTACCAGCTTTTGGCCTTTTTCATGGATAACTTGCAGGAACATTTTGGACCAGCCCGTTATTTCTTTGACCGGGGCTTAGATTATGATGAGTATCTTGTGGCCAACCGAAAGCAGCACCAGCATGATCAATTGGTTGCTGTTGTTCACGCCAACCACCGCTTAGCAAACATCGGGAATCGAATTGTTTTCAACCAGTTTTACCAGTATTTAGCCAACCATATTTCTGCTTACGATGCGGTGGTGGTTGCAACTCGCCATCAGCAGGTGGCTTTGCAGTCGGATTTAGGATTGCTTGGTTACGATGTTTCAGAAAAGGCGAAGGTGCATGCTGTTCCTGTTGGCTTTGTGAAGCAGGTTCGGGATGGCGCGAAAAGTTCGGTTGATTCTGATAGAACACTACGTTTGGTGACGGCTTCTCGCTTACACCAGGAAAAGCATATTGACCAGATTATTCTAGCTGTTGCTGCGTTGCGGCGAGCAGGGGTCCAAGCTGATTTAACGATTTATGGTTCCGGCCAAGAAAAAAAGGCTTTAGAACAACTGATACAAGAGCAAGGGCTCGAGCAAAACGTACACCTTGCTGGGCTTTCACAGAACCTAGCGACTGATTTAGAAACGTTTGACCTATATGTGTCGGCTTCCTATTCTGAGGGCTTCGGTTTGACCTATTTGGAGGCGCTTAGTCAGCGATTACCAATTATCTCTTATGCCAATGAATACGGAGCTCAGGAATTGGTCTCAGATGGTTATAATGGTTATTTAGCCCCCTTCTCGGTTGATGACAATCAAATCCCTGAGAGCGTCGACGCTCTGGTCTCAGCGATTATTAAGGCCGAGAGTCAGTTAGAACAATTAAGTCAGGGCGCTGGTTTAACAGCGCAGGGTTACCTGAAAGAAGCGGTAACAAAGTCTTGGCAAAAGTTATTGGAGGACCTTCATGAAAATTGAGTTGATTGAATCACTTGATAAGCGTGCGGAACCTTCAGTCGCTTGGCAAATTAACCAGGTCCGGAAGGGGCAGGCAGACTGTCTTTTCTTGTTAAATCCCCATGAGGATGCTAAAACTATCTGCCGTACACTGGGGTTAAAGGATAGTCAAGTTTTTGATATGGCTAGTCGGGAGTCCTTAGAATCTGTACCTGATGGTGACGGTCGCTTTCTCTTTAATATTAATGTTCCAAATCAAGGACAAATTAATTTAGATGAGGAGGGTGCCGTTAATTTTTCTTCTGCGGGACAGCGGATTGCCAACGTTGTCTTATTTTCAAATAGTCATTACCTGGTGCAAGCCATTGCCTGGCTTGACCAAGATGGCCACGTGAGTCGAAAGGACATCTACCGGCGAAATGGTCAACTCTTTGCCCGGCAGTATTTTAACCGAGGTGAATTGCTGGAATCTGAATTTTATTTCGGACATGGGTTGGCGGTTTTGTCTGACTTTTACTTCCTGGGTCGGCGTAATTTTTCACGTGTCTTTGGTACTAGTTATCCTAGTTATGAGGCAGCTCAACAGGATTACTTTGCGAAGATTGAGGGTGAGAGTGAAGTTGAAATTACCAAAATCGGTAGTTTGGGCACGATTGCCAAGAAGGCCGTTCTGACTTTACCACAGGGGCTATTCGATGAGAATGAGTCCGTCGATGCAGAGGTTCAAATGATATTGGAGAACCCGAGTTATCCAATTGATGAAGTCAGGGTATCAGCCGATGATTACAAAATGGCTGAACGGCTTGGATTGCCTTTATACAAATTGAAAGTAACAAATTTTTAAGCCCGTACGGGCGTACATAGTAGTGAAAGAGGATTCGTCGTGTCATTTGCTGTCATTCCTGGTTGGCCAAATAATTTTCAGATTGGTCAAGAAGATAAACAATTAAACGCATTGATCAAGCAGGTTGCATCACAAACCGAGCCTTTTTTAGTTTTGCCAACTTATTTGCCAAAGTGGCAGTCAATGCGGCAGCAGTTAGGTTTGGTTGATATACCATATTGGTCGGCTTTTGACGCCCTACAAAAGGTAAGCGTGCAAGAAAGACGACCTATGCAGCTGGAAGACTTAACCTGGCCAAAGGATGCGCAGTTTGTTCGAATGTTTGATCGAATTGTCGTCCTTTCGGGTACGTCAATCTATGGAACGGTCTTTTTCACCTATCCTAAAGCTGACCAAATTGATCGCATTGATTTGTTGAAAAAGGGCAAGTTGAGCCAGCAGTTGACGGTTGATGACCGAGGCTTTATTTCACGGGTTTTAGACTACGAAGAGGGACAACTAACGAAGGCCTCCTATCTATCACAGTCAGGTGCAGTAGTTGCTGCACAAGATTGCTTGACGGGTCAAGTGCAAGCCATTTTACCTGATGGCCGTAAAGTCTCCTATCCAAAAATATCTGATTTAGTTCAAGAACTGACGGTTGCCTATCTGAAGGCACACCATTACCAGGAAGGCTTGATTGCTAATTCAGAATTAAACTACCAGATTGCCAAACAAGTTGGCTTTAACCGGCTTTTCTTGTGGTCTGGACAGGAGACGGCGTCAAATTTGCAGGATAATTGGCAGTCGTTATCGGCTGAAGTAGAGCTTTTAGTGAGCCAACAAAGTACTACAGCCGAGGAAGAGTTTGACTCAAGTGCTTTAATTGCGCCCTATCCTGTTCAAGGAAAAGAAGTTGTTCAACGGAAGAACCAAACGGTTTTGTACGTTAAAATTGGTGACTTAGATTTTTCAAAGCAAAGCGCTTTGATTCAGCAGGCCGTTCAGCTCTTTAGTGATGATGAAAATCGGACCGTGATTTTTGAGGGGGTCAACGTTCCGGCGACTTTCCCAGCACTTCTTGAAGAAGCTATCGAAAAGCAAGTGATGTCAGCAGCTAATGAACAGCTCTTAGCAGAAGCCAAGGCACACTTCGTCCTCTTAGGTGAACAGTCAGAGAAGAGCCGTTTGCAGTACTTGTTAACTAGCTCGCTATACGTTGATTTGTCACAGCAGCCTGACTTAGAGGCGGTTGCAGAGACGGTAGCCCTGGCTTTGCCAACTTTTACAGCTGTTAAAACCGCCTACTCACTGCTGGATGGATTTGATTCGGTTGAACCAGAAGAGTTGGCTGCGAAAGTAAGCGACCTATTGACAGCTAGCGGCTGGCAGCAAGCCCAAGAACAACTAATTCAGCAACAAGCCAATCTATCTTCTGCAGTCTTAGATGAGCAGTGGCGGTTGCGTTTAAAAAAATAAAGCATTCTATTTTGCTTTAAGGAGTAGCCATGACACAAACTATGTCAATTTTACAAATTGGGGGAACTGATTGGACTAATCAGGTGGCTGACTATCCACTGGATTGGACATTTTGCCAAAACATTGACCTCCCGGTTTTGCTGGCTCGTCAAAAAAGTCCAAAGAGCTTGCCTTTTAATTATGTTTTGTTAACGGACTCCATTTTGGATTCGGCTGTTTTAGCGCGGCAGATTCAGGAGTGGCCGGCCTATCGGGTTCTCTACCTAGGTGAACTAAAAGACTTTACCCCAACGATTCAAAAGGCCCTAGTGGAACGCCGGGCCTTTTCGTTGAGCGAGCAGACAGCGGAATCCGTGGCCGAGAAGATTTTAAGAGACTTCTACCAAGGGCAGGCTGGTTTTGCGACTCGTTTTTCAGAAAATCAGCTTCTGCCAGAAAACAATTACGCTTGGCACTGGCGCCGAGCGGGGCGTTTTGAAACGACGGTTTCTGGTGACTTTGGCGATAGTTTCCAACAGATTGCGACTTTAAAGACTTTTCCGGGGGACTTTCAGCCTAGTCAGGAGAACCTTCTCTACGCTGACTATTCAACGACCGGTAGCGTGGAATTAGCACTGTCCTTTGTCTTCTTTCAAAACGGTGGTTTGCAACAGTTAAAGCTTTTTCAAAATCCGGATGCTCGAAAACTTCCCATGGTCCGTGCACCAAAGGATTATCAAGATTACCAAATTATGGTACTCGCTAAGGGGATTGGGAGCCTAACACTTCGTAACTTACACCAGCGTAAGTCTCGTCATGGGGTTGGATACTTCATTCCTGGTGGCGAACGATTCCTGACAGCTGATGGGCAGGAAATTCATTCCTACTTCAATCCAGGCTGTAAGAAGGGGCCGCTCGTGGTTGCCTTTGCAGGCACCCGTTTGCACGTGGAAGGCTTTGAAATGATGGGCCCCTTAGATGAACTTGGTTACCCATACCTACTCTTTACCGATACACGGGCACAGGGTGGGGCCTTTATGGTTGGAAATGAAGAATTTGAACAATTGGTCATGGCACGTATTTCTGAAGCGGAGTTAAGTCTGGGTCAGGAGGCTGAAAATACAATTTTCACCGGTTATTCAATGGGTTCTTATCCAGCCATGTACTATGCTGGTAAAATGAAAAGCCGTCATTTGGTTATTGCAAAACCAATTATTAACTTGGGAAGCTTTACTGCCAAGGGCAGCTTTGCCCACCAGGGAATTAACCATGATTGGCCAATTGATGTTCGACAGGTTTTGACTGGGCGTTTAGACGAACGTGATACTGGTGCCTTGAATCGAAAGTTGTGGTCAGCTCTTGATCAGTTAAACTGGCCAAAGACACATGTCGATTTATATACAATGCAGCAAGACGAGTATGATGGGGAATCATTCCCTCAGCTGTTAGACTATTTGAAAGAGAAACAGGCTCAGCTACACCACGTCGAGGTTCCTGGCCGCCATGAAGAAAAAATTGCGGTCATGATTGACTTCATTCAGAAGTCAATTGAAAAGCAAGCACAGCAGCAAATGGGAGGGTTCAGATAAATGCAAACTCAAATTTACTGGCAACCCCAGACGATGCTACATGAATTACAAGGGGCGGTCATTGATTTTGTAAAAGAGGACGAAGTACACTATCAAAATCATTTTTTGCCTTCTGGAAAAGTCATTGCTTCTTGGACTGATTCGGATAACTACTTTCAAAACAAAGCGATTGGGGAATTGCCCCAGTTAGAGGCCGGGAAAGAATACAGGGCAAAGCGTTTTATTGAAAACTCCGATAAAATGCATGCCTACTTATCCTGGCGCTTCTATGATGAGAAGGGGAAATTGATTGATCAGCACTACCAAAACGGGGATGAGGATACCTTTGTCGTTCCTAACCATTACGCTAGTTACCGCTTAGATTTACTCTCTGCCGGTGTTGGTTCCTTTGTTTTTCACGAAATTCAGTTGTCCAAAGCGGTTGATGGTGTGCTGGTCGACGGTGACCATGCTTTAACTGATCATCTAACAGCCTATTTGGATCTTCCTGAAAAAATTGTGTCAAAAACACTACGGGTTGTTCTATCCGAACCCCGTTTCCGAACGATGGATTATCCAATCAAAGATATTCAGTCTTCGCCACAGGCCGTTTTGTTCTTAGCCACTGACTTAATGCACTGCCAGTCTTACTATGATGAAAAGGCACTCGATTACATCCGACAGGCTAAGAAGGCAGTAAGGGCTAAGAACATTGAATTCATTGGTTATGGACCTATTTCTTCCTTAACCGCCTTACTCTACCGAAAGGCAGTGAATGGTTCAACAGCTGTTATCCCAACAAAGGAGGAGTTGGCTCTTCCGGCTGGCTATAACCGTCGGTCACCGGGGTTAGCGACTTTTCTGGAGTCACTTCCAAAAAAGATTGAAGAAGAACGCACTAGTGAAGACGGGCTTTTAACGCAACCGTCATTACTTGCCAACGATGCACCAGTACAAGCACTGGCTGCAAAAGGCGAGCTCCTTGCTTCTTTGGAATATTTAGATTGGCCGCTTGATAAGAAGGCTGAGAAGAAGCGAAAAGCAGAAGAACACGCTGCCCATGTGCAAGCCGAGAAGGCCGAAAAGCTACGTGCTAAGCAGGATAAGAAGCAGGCTGCCGGTCAATCAACCACAGAATTGGGTTCAGCCAATATTCGCGCTGTGCAGGAGAAAAAGGCGGCTGCAAAAGAAGAAAAGAAAGCGCCAACGAAGAAAACATTCTTTAAACGAGGTCACGGTTTCCGTAAGCGCCAGTTAGAGCGGGCTGAGGAAATGAAGGAAAAACCATCTTCTAGTCAGCTTCTACAAGACTTTTTCACCAAAAATCGTTCATAAAAAAAGACACCCCAACGGGTGTCTCTTTTTTTATGGTTAAAAGTAAGCTTCCATGAATAGGTTGATTGCCAGTCCGATAGCGGCTAAGGAAATCAGTATTTTAAGAATCTTTTCAGGAATAATTTTGACGATGTGGGGACCAATCCAGCCACCAATGAAGAGTCCGATGCCCATTGGAATGACGAAGGCCCAGTAGATGTGCGAAGAGAACATGTAGATGACGGTGGCAATTAAGTTCGCAGCACCCAGTGACAGGTTCTTCAAGGCGTTGTATGAAGAGAAGGGCATTGTGGTTGTTGCTGACAGGATGGCCAATAATAGGACACCTCCAGCAGCACCGAAGTACCCACAGTACATACCAACGAGTAAGATACCGATGGAAACGACGACTTTGTAAACCGGATGATGGCTATCGTTCTCGATTGAATCGTCACGAGTTAAGTTTGTTTCTGCTGTTTTGGATTTATTGACCTGTGACATCAAGAGTAGGCCGGCTAACAGAACAAAAAAAGGAACGGCTTTTTCAAAGGTTGAAGCGGGTGCGGCAAGTAGCAACCAGGCACCGATGATGGATCCACCAAGGGTGAGTGGTAGGATTTGAAAGAGTTCCTTTTTATGCTCGCCAATGTCCTTACGGGAAGAAACAGTTGCACCGAGGCCTGTCATAACCAGGGCTGCCGTGTTCGTCACGTTTGCAAAAAGTGGTGGAATACCAACCGCTAGTAGGGCGGGATAGGAAACAAGTGAAGCTAATCCGGCAGTTGTTGAAACAATACCAGCTAGTATTCCCATTGGAAGTAGAAAGAGAAAATGCTGCCAATAGTCAGCCATCGATAAATACCTCGTGTAATCTTTGAATTTATTAAATAACGCTTGAGAAAAGTTCTAAATAACATATTTAAGTATAGTCTTGATTAAAATGGGGCGCAAGAAAGTTCATCAACCTTTAATGAAAGATTAAGTTTTGAAATAAAAAAGCACTCACGGTTGTGAGTGCTTTTTGTTAATTAATGCCGATGACAGGAATCGAACCTGCACGGAGATAACTCCATACCGACCTGAACGGTACGCGTCTGCCAGTTCCGCCACATCGGCAATAAAACAATCATTATTATATCCTTTGTGAAAGTCTCTGACAAGCAAAAGTGGCGAATTCGAATCAATTATGAAAATTCATCTTATTATACATATTGTTCCATCTAGTGTCTGTGCAGGGGAAGTATGGGCCGATATAATGGGATTAACAAATAAAGGAGAGATGTTATGTATCATTCAGAAAACCAATTCTCGAACTCTTCCACCTTTTCTCTTGGAAAAGAATTTCATACGAAACGGTATGAAAAAAAGATATTTATATCATTCTTATTCGTAACTTTATCTGTGCTAATTTTTGCCGCTTTTTTTGATCAAGATGTCACCAGGCTCGTGATGAATCGGTCATCACTTGTCGGTGATTTCTTTCAGAAGTATGGGACTAAGGGTCCCAACATTGTTTTGTTTTCCTGCTTTGAAATCATTGCCTGGACCATTTACTGCTCGAAAAGAGCCCGGCTCGAACGGCTTTTGCTAACGGCAACCTTTTTGATATTTGCCATGCACCAGGTTTTACTAGGGGTCAATGGTTATTTTGCTTATACTTTGGCTCGATTGTTAAATGAAAACATTAAGACGGTAGCTGATGTGGGGCTGCAGGAATGGATTGCTGCATTTGCCTTCACTGTTGTGATTTCATACTTTTTCTACCGCTATGTTGAACAGCAGGAGGGTGCTGAGCGAGCCTACTTGTTAAAAGCAGCGGTCTTTGGAATCGCCCTGGTCTTCATTGTTTCGGTCATTATCGGTGATTTGAAACTGCACTGGGGACGGTACCGTCCATTTCAGATGGACGCAAACATGAGTCAATTCACACCCTGGTACCAGCCGAATGGTTCCAATGGGCACTTCTCCTTCCCATCTGGGCACACAACTTCGGGTTGGCTGCTGGTTTATCTGACTTTCTTATTGCCACGCTCCTATCGACAAGCACAAAAATATGTTTTAATTCTGACAGTCATACTGGCGGTTACAATTGCGCTTAGTCGAGTTCGCTATGGTGCTCACTGGCTGTCGGATGTGACGGCGGCTAGTTTAATTGTCGGTTCCATGATTTTCATTACATCCCGAGTATTGAAAGCGCATTTGATTGAAGAGGCGCTACCCAACTCCTAAACTTCTCTTGAGTCGGTCTAAATTGACCGACTTTTTTAGTCGGCTGAAGATTTGAGTGAATTAACTAGTAATCAATCAACAACTTTGTTACAATAAGTAAGATTTTTAAATTTTAAGGAGAAGACACAATGTCAGGACATAGTAAATGGCATAACATTCAAGGTCGTAAAAACGCCCAAGATGCTAAGCGTGGAAAGATTTTCCAAAAGCTTGCGCACGACTTATATGTTGCAGCAAAGGCTGGCGGTGCTGATCCCGAAATGAACGCCTCACTTCGTTTGGTAGTTGATAAGGCCAAGGCCGCCAACATGCCAAAGGACAACATTCAACGTGCCTTGGATAAGGCATCCGGTGCTGGTGGTGCAAAGTTCGAAGAAGTTACTTACGAAGGTTATGGTACTGCCGGTGTTGCCGTGTTGGTTGAAGCATCAACTGATAACATCAACCGTACTGTTTCATCAGTTCGTAACTCATTCAAGCACTTTGGTGGTTCACTCGGAACTTCAGGTTCAGTGGCCTTCCAATTCGACCGTAAGGGTTACTTGGTGATTGATCGCGAAGAAAACCCAGAAGCCGATGAAGATGCAGTTTTGGAAGTCGCTCTTGAAGCTGGTGCAGACGATGTACAAACTTCAGACGAAGCTTTCGAAATCTATACGGCACCATCTGACTTCCAAGCAGTGGAAGCTGCTTTGACTGAAGCTGGATACACGTTGGCTGAATCAGAAGTAACGATGATTGCTCAAAACCCAATGTCAATTTCTGATGAAGACCGCGAAAAGCTTGAAAAGCTGGTTGATGAATTAGAAGATAACGAAGACGTTTTGGCTGTTTATACAACTGCTGAAGACTAATCGTCAAATAAAAAAAGACCGCCGAAAGGCGGTTTTTTTTATTGAGCTTCTTTTAAGACGGCATCGACCAAGGCAGTTAACCGTTCCTTGTCTTTAGGGGATGGGTAAAGGTTGATGCGCACTAGTTCGCCAGCACGCTTTGCCCCAGTCTTTTGGATTTGCTTGTCGAACTTATCCAAGGCCATGCAGTAGTATTCTTCGTAGAAGGTATCTCCAGAACCGGCAATGCCGTATGTTAATTCTGGTAAGTCAACGTCTGCCAAATCATCAAAGTAATCCAATCCTTCTTCAGGAAGGGAGCCCTCATCGTAAGTATAAGGCACCAAGAAAGCGACATCGTAGTCGGCTAGTTCTTCCGGTTCGGTTTGAGAGATTTCACTCTTAGTAACTTGAAGTCCTTTATCCGTTAAGATTTCAACCAGGTTATCCGCTACCGCTTCGTTGTTACCCGTGATTGTGGCAAAAACAACTTGTGCTTTTAATCCGTCTGTAGACATATTGCCTCCCATGAAACGTTTATTTAGATACTATTATACAAGAAATGTTGGGGGACTTCTGAGACAATTTTAATCATAGACTGGTATTTTGAATTTCACTGCTTTATAATAGTCAAAAATACTTGGAGGAGAGAACGATGGCATTATCAAAAGAACAAGTGGCTGCATTGCAAAACGTATACGACCACGGAATTTTGGATCATGATGACAAGGCGCGTCAAGCACTTGCCCAAGTTTTAGAGGATAATAAGTAATTCCTTGTAACTTTTTAAAAAGTGTGTAATAATTAGTTCAATAAATTGCTGATGAGGATAACTTGTCTTGCTTAACTAGAAAAGAGAGCCAACGGTTGGTGTGAGTTGGTCTAGTGGTGAGATTAAGACTACCTCGGAATGGTGAAGAAGTAGGTTTTGAAACTTCACCCGGGTGACACCGTTAAACGTTTCTTGAGTCTGAGTTTACTCAGAGAAATGGGTGGTACCACGGTTTAACGTCCCTTTTGCTTATTTTTAAGCAAAAGGGACGTTTTTCTTTTTATCAATCATTTTCAAGGTGAAAACGGTTAATCGTCAGCAAGGAGAGAAAAGAAAGAAGGCAGTACAAATGGCAGAAATTACCTTAACATTCCCAGATGGGGCCAAGAAGTCCTTTGATGAAGGGGTCAAGCCAATTGAAGTTGCAGAATCAATTGCGAAGTCTTTGGCTAAGAAGTCCGTTTCAGCAAAGTTGAACGGTGCTTACGTTGGAATGAACGACCCAATGAACGAATCGGGTGACTTTGCATTGATTACAAAGTCAGATGAAGAAGGTTTGAAGATTCTTCGTCACTCAACCGCCCACTTGTTGGCACAGGCTCTTCGTCGCATGCCAAAGTTTGCGGACATGCACTTTGGTGTTGGACCAGCCATCGAAAACGGTTTCTACTATGACACTGATAACGGTGCTGGTAAGCAAGTTTCTGTTGATGACTTCCCAGAAATCGAAGCAATGATGAAGAAGATTGTGAAGGAAGACCTCCCAATCTTGTCACACCAAATTTCACGTGAAGAAGCCCTTGAAACTTTCAAGAACGATCCTTACAAGGTTGAATTGATTAACGATTTGCCTGCTGATGAAAAGATTACTGTTGCCGTTCAAGGTGAACACGTTGAATTGGACCGTGGTGGTTTGGTACCATCAACTGGTTGGATGAAGCACTTCAAGTTGGTTTCTGTTGCCGGTTCATACTGGCGTGGTGATTCTGACAAGGCTGTTATGCAACGTATCTACGGAACAGCCTTCTGGAACGCGGATGACTTGGAAGCTGATTTGCAACGTCGTGCGGAAGCCAAGGAACGTGACCACCGTAACATCGGTCGTGACTTGGACCTCTTCTTTACTAGCCAAAAGGTTGGTTCTGGATTGCCAGTTTGGTTGCCAAATGGTGCAACCATCCGTCGTCAGGTAGAACGTTACATCGTCGACAAGGAATTGGCTAACGATTACTTGCACGTTTACACACCAGTTTTGTCAAACTTGAACCTTTACAAGACTTCAGGTCACTGGGATCACTACCGTGAAGACATGTTCCCACCAATGGACATGGGGGATGGCGAATTCCTTGAATTGCGTCCAATGAACTGTCCTTCACACATCGCCGTTTACCAACACAAGCCACGTTCATACCGTGACTTGCCAATGCGTGTTGCTGAACTTGGAATGATGCACCGTTATGAAAAGTCAGGAGCCTTGACTGGTTTGTCACGTGTTCGTGAAATGACTCTAAACGATGGTCACACATTCGTTGCACAAGAACAACTAGAAGAAGAATTCAAGTCAATCTTGGCCATGATGATGGAAGTTTATGAAGACTTTAACATCACGGACTACCGTTTCCGTTTGTCATACCGTGACCCAGAAAACACGGAAAAGTACTTTGATGATGACGAGATGTGGGAAAAGTCACAGGCACAGTTGAAGCGTGCCATGGACGACATGGGCTTGGACTACTTCGAAGCGCCCGGTGAAGCCGCCTTCTACGGTCCTAAGTTGGATGTTCAGACAAAGACTGCCCTTGGTGGGGAAGAAACTTTGTCAACCATCCAGTTGGACTTCTTGTTGCCAGAACGCTTTAACTTAACTTACGTTGGAGAAGATGGTCAAGATAACCACCGCCCAGTTATGCTCCACCGTGGAATCGTTGGAACGATGGAACGATTCACGGCCTACTTGATTGAAATGTACAAGGGCGCTTTCCCAACATGGTTGGCACCACTTCAAGTACAAATCATTCCTGTTAATGCTGAAGCACACGGTGCTTACGCAAAGCAAATTCAAAAGGATTTGGCAGCTGCTGGTCTACGTGCAAACGTTGATAACCGTTCTGCAAAGATGGGTTACTTGATTCGTGATGCACAAACCAAGAAGGTTCCATACACGCTTGTTCTTGGTGATAAGGAACAAGAAGATGGTACTGTAACGGTTCGTCGTTACGGACATCAGGAAACAGAGGCAATGGCTGCTGCAGACTTCAAGGCCCTTGTCTTGAAGGATGTTGCCCGTTACTCACGTCCTGACGAAGAGAAATAAGAAGTAAAACAAAGGACACCTGATATTGGGTGTCCTTTGTCGGAAATACGAGAGAGAAAAAATTATGTCAAAAGAAAATGAACCAAGCTTGCAAAAGGGCTTGCAAAACCGCCACGTGCAATTGATTGCCATTGGTGGAACGATTGGAACTGGTCTCTTCATGGGTGCCGGAAATTCAATCCACTTTGCTGGACCAGCCATTTTGCTTGTTTACGCAATTATCGGTGCCATGATGTTTGTGATGATGCGCGCCATGGGGGAAATGCTTTATCAAGATCCCTCACAACCAACTTTTATTTCATACATGACCAAGTACTTGGGTAACCGTGTTGGTTTCTTTGCCCGCTGGTCTTACTGGTTAACAACCATCTTCTTTGGAATGGCTGAATTAACAGCCATTGGAAAGTATGTTCAGTTCTGGTTCCCATCCATGCCAGAGTGGCTAATTCAAATCATCTTCTTGGTTGCCTTGGCTGCCGTGAACTTGATTGCTGTTGCCGTCTTTGGGGAAATGGAATTCTGGTTCTCAATGATTAAGGTGACGGCCATCTTGGCTTTGATTGCCACTGGAATCATGATGGCCTTCGGACATTTCAAGACGCCGGTTGGATACGTTGAGTTCTCAAACGTCTGGCACAACTTCAACTTGTTCCCTAACGGAATTGGTAACTTTGTTAACGCCTTCCAAATGGTCATGTTTGCCTTTGTTGGTATGGAATTCATTGGAATGACGGTTGCCGAAACGGAAAACCCACGTAAGATTTTGCCAAAGGCGATTAACCAGATTCCTTTCCGTGTCTTGTTCTTCTACTTGGGTGCCTTGTTTGTCATCATGACAATCTACCCATGGAAGCAAATTCCTGCCCACCAATCACCATTCGTTATGGTCTTTGAATTGGTTGGCTTGAAGGGTGCCGCTGCCATCATCAACTTCGTTGTGTTGACTGCTGCTGCTTCATCATTTAACTCAATTCTTTTCTCAGCTGGACGTAACTTCTACTCACTGTCAAAGGAATCACACGCTAAGTTCCTAAAGCCATTTGCTAAGTTGTCAAAGTCAGGCTTGCCATCAAAGGCATTGCTCTTCTCTGCCTTGGTATCAATCGGTTCACCAATCTTCTCATCAATTCCTGCCATCAACGATGCCTTCGTTTTCGTGACGTCAGCAGCCACTGATCTCTTCTTGATGATTTACATCATGATTTTGTGGGCATACTGGGAATACCGTAAGTCATCTGACTACATGCCAGACGGCTTCTTGATGAAGGCACCACGTGTCTTTGTTCCAATGGCGGTTATCTTCTTTGTATTCGTTTACATCACGCTTTTCTTCAACGATTCATCCGTTGTGCCTGCCATTGGTGCAACTGTTTGGCTGGTTGTCTTTGGAATTATTTCTTACTTCCAACCAAAGGAAGCACCATCAAAGCAATAATTTTGCTTTGATTTAATGTAAACAAGGTATAAATAGTCTTATAAATCTAGAATGGAGACGTTGAATGTCTTTTTTGATCAACTTTATCTTGCATATTGATGACCATATTGCGAACTTAGTGCAGCACTTTGGTGCTTGGACCTACTTAATCTTATTTGCGGTTATCTTAATTGAGACGGGAGCCATTATTTTACCCTTCTTACCAGGGGACTCCTTACTCTTTGCGGCTGGTGCCATCTCAATGACGCCAGCTGGTCAGGCCGCGGGCTTGAACCACTGGGTCTTTATGTTGGTTTTCTTCGTAGCGGCCGTTACTGGCGATACGTTGAACTACACAATCGCTCGCAAGGGTGGCCGTGCCTTACTTGATAAAAAGCCCTTTTCGACTTTTATTAAGCCAAAGAACATTGAAGAATCGGAAGCATTCTTTCAAAAGCACGGTGGTGTGGCCGTGATTATGGGACGTTATATCCCAATCATCCGTACTTTCATGCCATTCGTTGCTGGGCTATCTGCCTTTTCATTCCGACGTTTTATTGAATATACCTTGATTGCAGCCTTTTCCTGGTCATTCTTGATGACCGGAGCAGGTGCCCTCTTTGGAAACATTCCATTCGTGGCCAACCACTTCTCCGCAATTATTCTTGGTATCGTCTTTGTGACATTGTTGCCATCAATCATTGCCTTGTTCAAGTCAATTATGGCTAAGAAAAAGAAATAAGTTTATACAAAAAGCGCTATGCCTGTTGGCTTAGCGCTTTTTTGGCTTTTTAGACTGAGCTTCGCTATAATAGAAACAACGTTTTATCGAGAGTTAATGATAAGCAATTGTGCTTTTGACCCTCGAAATACAAGGCAGAAGATGGAGAGGAACATCCTGATGAACTTGATTTTGGCAACTGATGCTTACAAGTTAACCCACCACTTGCAGTACCCACAAAATATTAACAAGCTTTATTCATACGGGGAAGCCCGTGTGGGTGGAAAGTACCCAACCGTTTCTTGGTTTGGTATGTCCATGATTTTACATGATTATTTCCAAACAAAGATCACAACTGAAATGATTGACGAGGCTGAAAAAGTCTCTGAAGAAACCTTCGGAACAAAGGACTACTTCAACCGATCCGTTTGGGAAAAGGTTCGTGACCTTGGTTACTTTCCAGTGAAGGTGAAGGCTTTGCCCGAAGGGTTGGAAGTACCAACTGGAACGGCACTCTTTACCATCGAATCAACGGAAGACTGGTTTGCCACGTCATTGAACGCTCTGGAAGTCATGCTCATGCACGTCTGGTATCCAACGACCATTGCAACCAACTCTTTGTACATTAAGAAGCGTTTACTGCCATTGGTTGAGAAAACTGGAACGGTCGATATGCTGCCTTTGATGGTCAACGACTTTGGATTGCGTGGAGCGACATCACTTGAATCTGGTGAACGTGGTGGGGCAGCCCATCTCTTGCATTTCCGCGGTTCTGATAACCTAGCTGCTTCGAACTACTTTGCTAAAGTCTATGGTAAAGAAGGCCGGGCCTTGTCCATCTGGGCAACGGAACATTCGGTTGCAACATCCTATGGATCTGGTCAGGGAGAGTTTGATTACTTAAACGCTCAATTAGACCGTACGCCGGATGATGCACCACTCTCAATCGTCATTGATTCCTATGATACCTTTAACTTTGTTCGCCACGTCGTTGGTTCAAAGCAAATGGTGGAACGAATCAAGAATCGTGAAGGCCGTGTTGTTTTGCGCCCTGATTCTGGTGATCCGATTACCATGGATTTGGCCGTGCTTGATATTTTGGCCGAAATCTTCGGAACCGAGGTTAACGACAAGGGTTACAAGGTTTTGAAGCACAACGTCGGTCTGATTCAGGGAGATGGCATGAAGGCCAACACCATTATTAAGCTGTATGAAGCTTTAATTGAACGTGGTTGGTCAACGGATAACTTAGTTGTTGGTTCCGGCGGAGGACTTTTGCAGGAAGGTTTCACACGTGATACGGAACGTTTTGCCATTAAGGCTGCATACGCTCACACGATTGAAGGGGCTGATCTTGATATTAAGAAGCAGCCTAAAACGGACCCAACTAAAACTTCTAAGGCCGGTTTGCTAAAGGTAATTGTAGACGGTAGTGGGCAGTTGCAGACTGTGCCACAGCATAAAGAGGGGACAGACCTCCTACAGACAGTTTACGAAAACGGTGTAAATACGCCGGTTTCTGCCGATGATATTTTGAAGCGCGCAGCTGAGCCTCTAAAAGAAAAGAATAGTCTTGGCCGTGAAAACGGTTAAGTGGTTGAAGGTTAACTAGGATTTCTAGTTAACCTTTTTTGTTGAAATTATTCCCCATATAGGTATTTCTGTGGTACAGTGGAATTAAAGAAAAGAGGCCTTATGTATCGATTAAACGTGCAATCAATTCTTGATGAACTTGTCTTACCTAAGGCCCTTATTTGCTCAAAAACAGCTTTCGTTTATTAACGAAGGCTGTTTTTTATTTATTTTAGGAGGTACTTTATGCTGTCTTCAGCAAAAGCTAATTTGATTGGACCTGACTTTTTAACTCGTTTAAATTTGCAGAATCCACACGATTTAAAGCCAGTTTCTGGTGGTGATGTCAACCTGGCCTATTCACTCTATTCCGGTAACGACCGTTATTTTTTGAAGGTCCAACCCAACCATGATAAGCACTTCTTTGATTCAGAAGTTGCGTCTCTAAAGGCTCTAGGCAAGCATGTGACGGTGCCAAAAGTAATTAAGCAAGGGGAGTGCCAAGGCTTTGCTTACCTACTTTTGTCATGGATTCCATCTGGTCCTGCTAACCAAGGTGACTTAGGACGTGCCTTGGCGGTCTTGCACCAAACAACCTCGAGTCAATTTGGCTTTGATCTTTCCAATGAATACGATTTCGTACCAAAGGACAATACTTGGAATGATTCATGGGGTGACTTCTTTGTTCACCAACGTTTGGAACCACTAATGGAACAGGCGATCAAGAAGGGCTTCTGGTTGACGCAACGTGGCGATCACTTTGATAACCTGAAGAAGGCAATCTTAAACGATGAGCACGTCAAGAACGTTAAGCCATTTTTGCTACACGGCGATTTATGGGCTGGAAACTTTATGTTTGATGAACAGGGGCAGCCAGTCTTTATCGATCCAAACGCCTTTTACGGAGACCGAGAGTATGATATTGCCATTACCAAAGTCTTCCCAGGCTTCAACAAGAAGTTTTACGAGGGATATGAGGATGCCTATCCACTCGACGAGGGTTATGAAGACCGTTTCAAGTGGTATGAATTCTATTACATTTTGATGCACTTCGTCCGTTTTGGCGATATCTATGCACCACGTTTGAACCGTTTGCTCTTACAGTTCTAATTTAATTGGGAAATCAAAAGCGTTGTCAGCTAAACCTGTGGGTTTGGTTGACGGCTTTTTTTATTGAAAGAACCAACAAACAATAAAACCACCCTAATCTGAATCAGCGAGGGTGGTTTTTAGTTTAGGCATGAAAAAAGTCGTGCACACATCTGCTAAGCCGCATTATATCAACGTTATTTATGCACCTGCCCAGACTCGAACTGGGAGCAAAGACTTAGGAGGTCCCCGTTTTATCCCGTTAAACTACAGGTGCAAAGTACTTATTATTATAGCGAAAATACTGATTAATAACAATTAGAAGGGGTTTGTGCTGATTTTACATATTCTTAACCATTTTTTTAAGCATTCGAAAAGAACTTCTGGTAAATATCTGCTACACTTAGTTAAGTATGGATTGAAAGGAATTGGTTATGGCCGATATTATCGAAGTGAAGCACCCCTTGGTTCAGCATAAGCTAACCATGATTCGAAACAAAGCAGTTGGGACAAAGGACTTTCGCGCGCTCGTTGATGAGCTTGCAATGCTTTTGACCTATGAAGCATCACGCGATTTACCATTGGAAACAGTCGAGGTTGAAACCCCTGTTGCCGTTACAAAACAACAATCCCTAGCAGGTAAGAAGTTGGCCGTTGTGCCAATCTTGCGTGCAGGACTTGGTATGGTTGATGGAATCTTACAGTTGATTCCAGCCGCCAAAGTCGGACACATTGGTATGTACCGTGATGAAGAAACGTTACAACCAGTGGAATACTTTGTGAAGTTGCCAGACGATATTGATCAACGTGAAGTTTTGTTGGTTGACCCAATGTTGGCGACTGGTGGTTCAGCCATCGATGGTATCTCTGCTTTGAAGAAGCGTGGTGCCACACAAATTAAGTTGATTACCTTGGTATCAGCTCCTGAAGGTCTAAAGGCCGTGCAAGAAGCTCATCCTGATGTACCAATTGTTACTGCTTCAATTGATGAGAAGTTGAATAACGATGGATACATCGTTCCTGGATTAGGGGATGCTGGTGACCGTTTGTTTGGAACCCATTAATAAATAAAAAAGAATAATTGAAAAATGAATTTAAGAAATCCATTTAGAAAAAAAGCCACTTTGGGGATGAAGTTTCGCCCAGCTTATAAATCAGAAACGAAGAAGAAGCGTCGCCTTCCTCTTTTTTTGCGCATTCTTATCTGGGTCCTTCTTCTCATTCTGATTTTAGGAACGGGTTCATTTTTCGGTCTAGCTTACTGGTCAAACCGGGATCAAATTGTTAACAGTTCGTCAAAGCTTGATGGTTCTGCAATGAAGCTCAAGGTGAATGCAAAATCAGCCCTTGTTATTGATGGGACGACCGGACAAATCTTGGGGGAGAAGAATCCTAACCAACAGATTGGTATCGCTTCTCAAAGTAAGATGTTGACGGCCTATGCTGTTTTGCAGGGGATTGATAACGGTGACTACCAGTGGACAACGCCAGTGACGATTTCGAAGTCTGCGGATTGGTCTGAGAAGGACACTGCCATGTACGCCCATTTGGATGTTCATGAGGGTCAGACTTTGACGGTAAAGGAACTTTTTGAGGCCATGTTTACCACGTCTGCCAACGATGCTTCCTTGGCCTTAGCAGACTTTGCTAAGAAAAAGTCCGAAACGCAGCAGGAATTCTTGAACCGCTGGTCGAAGAAGTTGAAGTTAAAGAATACTGTTTGGTATAACGCCGCGGGTCAGGTCAATGATGACGCCTTCGATTACGAAGTGAAATCTGCGAAGAAGAACGCCGAAAATAAGGCAACGACAACCGACTTGGCCATTCTTGCTTACAACATTTTGAAGGACTATCCGGATGTTCGTGGGTACTACGATAAAATCGGTTTGGTATACAGTCCGAACGGCGATGAAACCGCCACAAAGATTAAGCTGACCGAAGGTGGTAAGTTCGAGCGTGAGATTAAGAGCCAGTTAAACAATCCAAAGAATTTGACTTTTGAAGGATTGAAGACGGGTTCTACACCTGACTCGGGTGGTGGTTTGACCGGTATCGTTAAAGACCAAAGTGGTCATGAATTCATCACGGTGGTTTCGGGTGCTGGTAAGTATACCGACTCCAAGGAACGTTACCAAGTTACGATTGATGCCGTTAATCAGGTTCTGGATAGCTACAATAACCAGTCGGTTGAAGCTAAGCAGATTTTACCTGGTCAGGGTAAGACGAAGAACGCCTGGGCCAAGGGTGGGAAAGTTCAGTTGATCACCCAGGAAAAGCGGACATACTGGATTAAAAAGTCCGAAAAGGGTCAGCTATCCTTTGCCAAAGTCAAGCGTTACAACAGTCAGTCACTAAGTGATGATGACGTGGTCTTGTCTGTTGCGCCAAATCTAAAGGCTTCTTACTTGGATGGCGTTCCTGATTCACAAAAGAAGTTGCCACTGACGAACCAGGAAATGGTTGAACAGTTGGATGATAAGGGGTATCGTCAAAACTGGTTGTCTTTCTGGAAATCATAAATTGTGCACAAAAAAAGAGCTAGGGTCAAAAGGCCTTAGCTCTTTTTTATATTTACTTAGCTAGGTGAGCGTCAGCACGTTCTTTAAGTTGAGCTAATTGTTCGTCCAAAGAATGTGTGGCTTCGTCCTTCTTAACTGCGGCTTCAGCCTTAGCTAAATTTAACTTGTTCTTAGCGCGGTTTGCCTTATCCTTACCTGCTTCAGTTAAGTCGTTTGCGCGTTGCTTGCCAAGGGCGATGAATTCCTGTCCCTTTGACTTGCCAGATTCAACCGCGTCGTTGGCCTTCAACTTAAGGTCAGCAACTTGATCGCTATCCTTTAACAATAGGTATGCTAATGCAGCATTACCAAACAATGAGGCACCAAGTAAAAAGTTCTTCATATCAGACACACTCCTTTTCTTTTCTTACCTCTATTATGGTTACCGACTTTAGAAAAGTCAACGGGTAGACCGGTAAGAAAGGATGGTGGCAGCCATCGAAAAAAGCCGGTAATAGCAACTGCCAGACAAGTTATAAAATGATATAATAACAATAGTTTAAAGATGAGAAAGGGACATTCATGATTAGTTTGAAATCACCACGTGAAATTGAAGCAATGCGCAAGTCCGGCGAGATTATGTCGGGTATGCACCACATGCTTCGCGGCTTAATTAAGCCTGGACTAGATACTTGGGAAATCGAGACCAAGTGTAAGGCATATATTGAGGACCACGGCGGTGTGCCCCTACAGATCGGTTATGAAGGCTTTAAGTACGCCGTTACCATTTCAATTAACAACGAAGTGGCTCACGGATTGCCTCGTAAGGGATTGAAGCTAAAGAACGGTGACTTGTTGAAGGTTGATACAGTGATTGGCCTTGATGGGGCGATTTCTGATTCAGCCTGGTCATATGCCGTTGGTGAAGTTTCACCTGAAGTTCAAAAGTTGATGGATACGGCCAAGAAGGCTCTTTACCTTGGAATTGACCAAGCGGTTGTTGGTAACCGTGTTGGTGATATTGGGGCTGCCATCCAAAAGTATACTGAAGACGAAATGGGTTACGGAGATGTTCGTCAGTACATCGGTCACGGCGTTGGCCCAACGATGCACGAAGATCCAGCTATTCCTCACTTTGGTAAGGCCGGTCACGGCCTTCGCTTGAAGGAAGGAATGACCATTACCATCGAACCAATGATTAACATGGGTGGTTGGGAAGTCACAACTGACACAACTCCTGAAGATGGTTGGACGGTTCGTACGGCTGATGGTTCATGGTCTGCTCAATATGAGCACACTTTGGCAATCACCAAGGATGGCCCTAAGATTTTGACTTCACAGGATCCTGTTGAAGACGCAAAGTATTTGTAAGAGATTGACTCAGAACACGAGGTAAGCATGGCACTTCCAGAAGCTTTCATCGCAAAATATCAAGACCTGCTCGGTAACGGAAGCGGGCCTTTTTTTGAGGCACTGGCGGGACCAATTGATAAGGGCTTTCGCTTGAATCCTTTGAAGGCCAATCAAGAGCCCGTCGACTTATCCTTGGATAATCCCATTGCCTGGTCCAAAAATGGTTACTTTGGTCAAGTATCTGGAAAGAGCATTGATCATACCACTGGCTTGGTTTACTCTCAGGAACCATCGGCCCAGTTTGTAGCCGAGGTGGTGGATGCCAAACCTGGTGAACGTGTCCTTGATTTGGCAGCCGCTCCCGGTGGAAAGTCCACCCAGTTAGCTGGTCAAATGCAGGGGCAGGGCCTACTTTGGACGAATGAAATTTTCTTTGGCCGTGCCAAGATTTTGTCCGAAAACATTGAGCGTTTTGGCGTACGCAACGCCATCGTTTCATCAGCAGATTCGAAGGACTTAGCCAAGGCTTTGCCGGGCTACTTTGACCGCGTACTATTGGACACGCCTTGTTCGGGCGAGGGGATGTTCCGAAAGGATCCTGATGCCGTTTCTTACTGGTCAGAGGGTTATCCACGCGAATGTGCGGACCGCTCAGAGGGTATTTTGGATAACGCCGTGAAGATGCTACGTCCAGGCGGTATTCTGGTTTACTCCACCTGTACCTTTGCGCCAGAAGAAGACGAGAAAATGATTGCCTGGTTACTAAAAGAGTACCCAGAGTTCGAGCTACTGCCCATCGATAAAGTCGCAGGTTCCGGAATTGCGGATGGTCGGCCTGAATGGGCTGACGGTAACCCCGATTTGAAGAAGACGGCTCGACTTTGGCCACAGGATTTGCCTGGTGAAGGGCACTTTGTGGCAAAGTTGCAAAAGAGTGCGGCTGCTGAAGAAGTGAAGGCACCAAAGGAGCAGAAGGCGGATAAGCTGTCTGCGGAAGAGGCGAGTTTGCTAGAGAGTTTCTTAGCTGAAACGGTACCGGGATTGCCGGTCGATTTGTCACGCTTGGTACGCTTTGGTGACCGTGTCTTCCTTCTGCCAGAAGGTTGTCCAGCCTTTGGTAAGGTTAAAATTTTACGTGCTGGGCTCTGCTTAGGAACCTTTAAGAAAAAGCGCTTTGAACCTGACCATGCTTTGGCATTGGCGGTTTACCCGGACGAAGCGAAGCAGACTTTTGCAATTGATGACCCAGCGAACTGGGCAGCTTACATTCACGGAGAGGCTTTGACTACTAAGGCTGATTTGGAAAAGGGTTTTGTGCTAATGACTGCCGGTGGCAACGGAGTTGGCTGGGCCAAGTTTGTGAACGGTCAGCTAAAGAATTTTTACCCTAAGGGATTACGTCATTAAGATTCGAAATTGAAGGAGAAGAGAATGGCTTATCAAAAGACAGTTACAATCAAAGATTTGGGCGAATTTACGATTAGTCCTGCAATTAAGAAATTTACTTTAATCGATTTAGGTTTCATCACAAATAATGCGGGAACTTACGTTTTGAAGCGTTCCTTGCAGCCTGATATGCCAGTTGATCAAGCAATCTCTTTGAAGGTTGTCTTTAAAAAGGACCTATCAGCCATGAAACTTGAAGTCATTGGTGCCGCTGGCGGACCTGTTGATATCTATGCCCGCGAAGATGCCAAGGACATGCTTGAACTCGTTGGCTTCTTCTTGAAGGAAATGACAGAACGACAGGTTTTGGAGCAAATTGCATGACAACTTTTTACTTTGTACGACATGGACAAACCGAATGGAACCTTGAAAAGCGCTTCCAGGGTGCCCATGGTGATTCACCACTTTTGAAGACTTCCTTTGAAGACATGGATAAAGTCGCGGCCTTTTTGAAAGAAAAGGGGATTTCCCGTGCCTTTTCTTCGCCACTACCCCGTGCGCAGAAAACGGCTGAAACCATTGTGGATAAGCTTCCTAAGCGGCCTAAGTTATCCCTCCATTCCAACATTGTTGAAGTTGGTTTGGGTGACTGGGAAGGTCAGAAAAAAGAAGACGTTGCTCGCGATTATCCAGAGGCTTACGATACCTACCGTAACCACTTGGAAAAGTTCGAGGGTGAAGGCTTTAATGGCGAGGGCTATACCCGTGCCGTTCGTCGTTTCCGCCGTTTTATCGAACAAGTCGCGGTTGACTACCCGGATGAATCCGTTCTGGTTGTGGCCCATGGTTTGATTTTGACCTTTGGTATGTCCAACCTCTTGGATGTAAAGCGTGAGGATATTCGTTCAAAGTTGGGCGGCCTTTCCAACACATCAACGACGACGATTCAAACAAATGATGGCAAAGACTTTCAACTTGTCGAATGGAACCAAACGGATTATCTCGACAAGGCCCAGGACGCGTCAACGACGATTTAATGGGTAAATGGTACAGTTTTGTACCGTACATATACGAAGAAGTAGGACAAAATGGCACGAACAGTTTCAGAGGACAATCAAGTAAAGGGAATTCTGCAAAACGTGATTTTTGCAGCCAAGGATTCTTATTTCAAGATTCTTTCAGTCCAAGTTGAAGAGGATGACTTTGACTGGGACGCCGACGAATTGATTGTCACTGGGACCTTTGCCTCCGTAAAGCCAGGCTCTACCTATGCTTTTTATGGCCAACTTGTCACCCATCCCCGTTACGGCCAGCAGTTTCAGGCTGCCCGTTACGAAAACCAGCTGGCAACTGATGAGAAGGGCTTGATTGCCTTTTTCTCCTCGGGCGACTTTGCAGGAATTGGTAAAAAAACGGCAGAAAAGATTGTGGACGCACTGGGTGAGGATGCCCTAGATAAAATCTTGGCTGATCCTTCCGTTTTAACTGGTTTGGTGAAACCTAAGGTGGCTGACAACCTTGTCGAAACCCTACAAAACAACATGGGCTTAGAACGTCTCTTCGCCCTTGGACATAAAGTCGGACTCTCTGCTGACTTAGCGGGGAAGATGTACGACCGTTACGGTGAAGAAGCGCAAACAATCTTGCAAGAAGACCCATACCGCTTGGTTTATGACGTTGATGGCTTACCTTTCAAAAAGGTCGATGCCATTGCGAAGACGGCTGGGTATGAAGTTGATAGCGTGGAACGTGTGAAGGCCGGTGTCTTTGCCGCCATTCAAAACGCTTGTTTTGCACACGGTCATACCTATTTGACGGTGGAACAGGCTAAGTCTGCCGCCTGGTCAATGTTGGGCAACGATTTACCGGACCCTGAAGCAGCCATTGATGCGGCATTGGGAGCCTTGGTGGCCGAAGGTCGTTTGACCTACTCAGACAATAGCTACCAACCTAAAGATTTGGCACTGGCCGAAAAGACAGTGGCTGATAAGATTGAGGAACTCTTTTCAAAGCGCTCTGATGTTGCCGCCGACACGATGAGCATTGACGATGTCTTTGTCGTGCCTGATCAATTACAACTAGATGACGTACAGGAAGAGGCGGTTAAGAAAGCCCTTTCCAGTCAGCTCTTTGTTTTGACGGGAGGACCTGGGACCGGTAAAACGACGGTCACGAAAACCCTAGTTAAGACCTGGGAAGCGCTTGTTCGCAACCAGCG
Source organism: Fructobacillus durionis (assembly GCF_900112405.1). Classification (GTDB taxonomy): domain Bacteria; phylum Bacillota; class Bacilli; order Lactobacillales; family Lactobacillaceae; genus Fructobacillus; species Fructobacillus durionis. The sequence continues at coordinate 124,869 of NZ_FOLI01000002.1, forward strand.
GGATCGAGACGGTCATGACCAGGAATGGTTGAAGGAGCACCGTGTTCGTCTAGCTTCACCAACCGGCCGTGCTGCCAAGCGGATGACTGAAATCACGGGCTATGAAGCCACAACTATTCACAGGTTACTGGGAATTTCAGACGGAGATGATGCGGAATTTAACGCGGATAACCCGCTGTCCGGCGGTTTGCTGGTCATTGATGAGGCCTCAATGCTTGATATTTCGTTGGCCGCCGCTCTGTTCGAAGCAATTCCAAAGACCATGCACGTCGTGCTGGTGGGGGATGCCGACCAACTACCTTCGGTTGGCCCTGGTAATGTTTTGTATGATCTCATTCATTCTTCCAAAGTCGACCACGTCGCTTTGCAGCGGATTTACCGCCAGGGTAAGGGCTCCTCGATTTCTACCTTGGCGGCATCCATTAACGAGGGACATTTACCAGGCGACTTCCAAGATAAGCAACGGGACCGCTCGACTTTTCTGACGACGGCTAACCAGGTGCCGTCGGCTGTGGGACAAGTTTTAACTTCTGCCATTAAGAAGGGCTTTACCGCCGACCAGGTACAGGTCCTAGCGCCCATGTATAAAACGCCAGCAGGTGTGAAAGCGCTGAATCAAATTGCCCAGGACCTCTTTAATCCGGTTAAACCCGGACAAAAGACGCTCCAATATGGCGATAACGTCTTCCGGTTAGGTGATAAAGTCTTGCAACTGGAAAACGATACCGAACGGGATATCTATAACGGCGACATGGGTGAAGTTGTTGCTGTTCATAATCAGGCGGATAAGGGCGTTTCAGCCGATGCCTTGGTGGTTGACTTTGGTGGACAGGAAGTCTGGTATACAACAAAGACGTTAAACCAACTGACGCTAGCCTATGCAACAACTATTCATAAGGCACAGGGTAACGAGTTTAAGCTGGTTATTCTGGTTTTGACTTCGCAGTTTAAGATTATGTTGAACCAGAATTTGGTTTACACAGCCATTACCCGTGCCAAGGAAGCGTTAGTGATGGTAGGGGATTATGACGCCTATCAGTACGCAGCGGAGCATGAAGTGCCACACCGCCAGACGCATTTGGAAGAACTGCTAGAGGGGACGGCGAAGGCTGTTGCACAGAAGCCGACTAAAAGTGAGCCAGTAATCAAGCAGGAAAGCCCTGCGGCTAAAAATGAAACGGTTTCTACTGAATTTGTTCAGCAGAACGAAAAAAATGTTTCGCATCAGCCTGAAATTACAGCGGAAACTTCTTTGCAAAATGAGAAAACAGGATCGGATAAAAAGGTTTTATCTGAAAATTGTTTAACGGCTGCTCATTTAGCTGCTGGAATTGACCCGATGGTGGGGATGGACAACTTAAGTCCCGCTGATTTTATGCCAGATAATCAGCAAAGTTTAGTATAATGAATGAAGATGGTTTACTTGTGATGAGTAAACGGAAATAGAAAAAGAATTCTCTTGGAGCCAATGATGACTGCTAATCCAAAATTTCGTCTTTTTGATTTAGGAATTAACCCGGAATTATCCCAAAAAATTGCGGCGCAATTAAACGTAGAGCTTTCGGATGTTGATATTCGGACTTTTGCCGATCATGAAATCTACGAACGAATCGTTGATTCAGTTCGTGGAAGTGATGTGTACGTAATTGCTCCCATTGCGGACCCAGTGAACCAAAACTTCATGAAGTTGATGATTTTCATTGATGCCGTGAAGCGGACATCTGCTAAGTCCATCAACGTTGTGATTCCTTACATGGGTTATGCTCGTTCTGATCGAAAGAGCAGTTCCCGTGAACCAATCGTCGCTCGTTTGATTGCCAACATGCTTGAGAGCCAAGGCATTAAGCGTGTGATGACGATGGACTTGCACACTGCACAAGTACAGGGATTCTTCGACATTCCAGTTGACCACTTGATTGCCTTACCAGCACAGGTGGATTTCTTGGAAAAAGAAGGATTGGTTGGACAAGAAGTTGTTTGCGTTGCCTCTGGCCCTTCAACATTAAAGCTTGTACAACGTTTGGCTTCTGAAATTGGTAGTCAGTGGGCGATTCTTGATTACAGTCGCGGTTCAAACGAAAAGGCCCGCGTGACTGGTAAAGTTGCTGGTAAGCATGCCATCATTGTTTCAGACATGATTGACACCGGTGAAACGATGATTAATGCCGCTGCTGCCCTGAAGGAATCGGGCGCTGCAGCCATTGAAGGTCTTGCGACCCACGGCGTGTTCTCAGCACAGGCTTCTGAAGATTTACAGGAATCAGACTTGGACCGTCTATTGGTTTCTGACACTGTTGCCATTCCAGAAGAAAAACAGTTCCCTAAGTTAAAGGTCATTTCTGTTGCCCATCTTTTCGCAGAGGGTATTCAGCAGGTGATTGCACAAAAGTCCTTGGCCAAGGTTTTGCAGACCAAGGAGAACCGGGAGGATTAACTCGTGAAGAATGAACGATTACTTGAATTCGCTTCACCGGAATGGTCAGCCAATCCGGAAGGGCAAGGGGTAATTTGTTCCCAGTACGGCGCCTACTTAGCTTTTCAAGCTAGTGGTGTTGGTGAAGTTCGATTAACCTTTGCAGACGAATATTCAGGGCTAACTTGGACGTTGATGGTTGATGGCCAGGATGAACAGCAACTAACTGTTGATGGGACTAATTTGGTTATTGCCCTTCGAGAGGAAAAACATCAATATCAGTTGATTCTTGACCAGTGGGACACGAACCAAGTTGCCTTTTGGCAGCAGGGGTTGATTCTATCGAATTTGGCCTTTGAGGGTGTTGCTGACGTGATGGCAATTTTGCCTAACGAAGAGGAGTCGGAAAGCCGTCCTTACATCACCTTTGTTGGTGACTCAATTGTTGCTGGCGAGTTAATGGCGGGAGTTGCCCATGACCGACACCGCCCAAGCCAATCTTTCCCAGCCATTGTGGCCAGGGATTTGAAGCAGCCCTTGAACCGGATTGCTTACGGCGGTACTGGATTGACAAATTCAGCGCCATTTCAAGAACCAAAGGCGATTGATGCGCTTTGGCGTGTTGGCCAGGATGTGCCACGCCGTCGGGTTCACACCGATAAGGTAGTGGTCGCCTACGGACTAAATGATGCCAACTATGGTGCCACGGCTGAAGACTTTGCCTTCGGCCTACGAGTCTATTTGTTGGAACTGGTGAAACGTTTTCATCAGGCCCATTTTTACCTCTTAACCCCCTGGAACGGTCAGTTTAAGGAGATTTTTGAGGAAGAAGCCAGTCGCTTTGATTGCTTTACAATTGTTGATACAAGTTCCTGGCAAATAGCAACGCGCCCAACCCATCCGGATGTGGCTGCGCACGCTAAGATTGCCAAGGAATTAGAATTGATTTTATAGGAGGAAACACATGGTTTACCAAGCAGCAGAAGATCGTTACGAGAAATTGCCTTACCGCCGCGTCTCAGATTCAGGGTTGATTGTACCGGCTGTTTCCTTTGGTCTCTGGCGTAACCTTGGGGATACGATGCCCCTTGAGAATTCCCGTAAGGTCATTTTGAAGGCCTTTGACTCAGGTATTTTCTCTTTTGATAACGCCTTTAATTACGGTCCAAACAACGGAACGGCGGAAGAGACTTTTGGACAGGTTTACAAGTCTGATTTGAAGCCTTACCGTAATGAATTGGTGATTACAACCAAGGCCGGCTACCACATGTGGCCAGGACCACTAGGTGAGTTTTCTGGTCGCAAGACTTTGATTAACGCCTTGGATACGTCTTTACAAAAGATGAACCTGGACTACGTTGATATTTTCTACGCCCACCGTTTTGATCCAAATACCAACTTGGAAGAAACTGCCCGTGCTTTGGATGACCTTGTTAAGCAAGGAAAGGCTTTGTACGTTGGTGTTTCAAACTATAACGCCGAACAGACAAAGGCCATTGCCGAAATCTTTAAGGATTTGGGAACGCCATTCATTGGTAACCAGGTATCTTACAACATGTTGAACCAGCAGGTGAAGGATTCAGGTATGCTTGATACTTTGGACGAGCACCACGCCGGCCTCTTTGCCTATGGTCCACTATCGGAAGGCTTGTTGACGGACCGTTACTTGAAGGGAATCCCTGAGGACTTCCCAATTCACAAGACAAACGGTTTCCTCTTTGACGATGGTCGTGATGCCCTTGTGACTAAGTTGAACGATTTGAATCACTTAGCTAAGAACCGTAATCAAACGTTGTCACAGATGTCTTTGGCCTGGCTCTTGCAGGATAAGTGTGTGGCTTCAGTTGTCATTGGAACCTCTTCCGTTGACCACTTGCAGGATAACTTGGAATTTACTAAGAACCTTGATTTTACAGCTGATGAATTATCAGCCATTGAAAAGATTATCAAGGGTTAATGCATATAAAAAAGACCGTTTAGACACGGTCTTTTTTTATTGGATTTTTTGAAGTTGATGGCTAGCGATGAGTGAGTTGGGGGAAGAACCCACTTGATTAATCGGCACCTTTTTACCGAGTTCTTGATAGTACTGAACCCAGTGGAGGAGAATTGTGCCGTTGGGCCCAAAGGAAAGGGGCGTTTCGCAAAAGATGTTTTCATCTTTGTAGGCTTCGATAACAAGCTGTGAACAGTAGTATCCCGGTCCCTCTTGAAAGAAACCGTGGTTGTAGGGTTCGCCAAGGTGGGCTTTAGCCCGCTGAATAATGTTCTTTACATCTTTTAATGGATTAATTGTCCGGTAAAAGTGAAGGTGATTCTGATGTTCATTGATGAAATCTTGCAAGGGCCGTCGGATAACGCCACGTTTTCCAGTGGATTCAATAATAAAGAAGTGATTCTCTTTAGTTTTTTCAATAAGAGCAACATGTACGTAAGAGCTGTCACTATCAGAAAGTGTACTATCCGAAATGGCTTGATCTAATTGTTCTTTTTTTGGTAAAACAAAGGCTAAATCAGCGTTTTGTAGTTCTGTCATATAGGCTTACCTCGATAATGATAGGATAGCAGATTTTCTTGTTAATTTCGCTTCCTTTTACGTTAGCTTTCCTACCAATTCACGTGGCGTAGACGTGAGAAAACGAGTACAATGGATAGATGTGAGTAACGTTTGACCACGATTCATTAAAATTGGAGAGTCACAAATGGAAAAGAAGTTAACATGGCGCCAGAACCTACTAATGGTGTCTTTGATTTTCGGGATGTTCTTTGGTGCGGGTAACCTAATTTTCCCAGTTCACCTTGGACAGTTAGCAGGGGCCGCATGGGGACAAGCAACGTTTGGTTTCATCCTATCAGCCGTTTTGCTTCCCTTATTAGCCTTAGTCGCTTTAGGTGTTACACGATCTAGTTCAGTCTTTGATTTAATTAAGCCATTAGGTCCCCGTGTATCCGTTGTTTTTGTTGTTGTATTGCATTTTTGTCTTGGGCCACTGGTTGTGGCACCCCGTACGGCAACCGTGGCTTATTCCTTTTCATTTGAGAATTGGCTACCAGCAAACTACCAACAAATTGGACTGTTTGTTTTTGCCCTCGTGTACTTTATTTTGGTTTATTGGTCTTGCTTGAAGGCTGATGCCATTACCTCTGTGATTGGAAAGTACTTAAATCCGGCCTTCTTAATCTTGTTAGCCATTGTCTTCATTTTGGCACTTGTTTGGCCAATGGGAAACTTACACCAACACGTGACATCAAGTTATCAGACAGCACCAATCCTTTCTTCTGCAATTGAAGGATACAATACGGTGGATGCCTTGGCTTCATTAGTCTTAGGTGTTGCCATAGTGCATGCTATCGAAAACATGGGTTACCATAAGCCTGCCCACGTGGCGAAGATTATTGTTAAGACGGGTACTTGGGCCTTAATTGGTTTGTCCCTTGTATACGTTGGTTTGATTATGTTGGGAACGTCTTCTCTTGGTAAAGAAAGCATTTCCTTGAACGGGGCGATTGCTCTAACACAAATTATGACCAACTACTTTGGTTCCTTTGGCCAGGTTTTCTTGGCCATTATGGGACCGGTAGCAGTCTTTACAACGGCGATGGGGGAGTCCTCTTCCTTCGCCCACGACTTTCATAGAGCCTTCCCAAAGATTTCTTATGAAAAGTGGTTGGCTTTAGCCATCTTCATCGCCTTCCTTGTGGCCTTGCTAGGACTAGATAAGATTATTGAATGGGCTGTGCCTGTTTTGATGATTATGTATCCAGTGGCTATTATTTTGATTTTCTTGAACCTAATTTCACCATGGATTGGTCGCACAAGTGCGCTCTTTAAGTGGTCCATCGGGTTAACCTTGATTGGGTCAATTGGTGATGGGTTAACTCAGGTACCATTCGCTAAAATGCTAGGTGGCTTTGTTAGTTATACTGAGGCCGGGGTGCAACACATCGGTTGGTATCAGCAACACCTTTTCTTGGCAAACCAGGGCTTTTCATGGGTTATGTTTGCAGCCCTTGGATTAATTATTGGTTCTATTGTGCAGCATGTGACCAAGTCACCATCTGTTGATGCTGAATAAGTAAATAAAAAAGCAGCGACTCAATTGAGTCGCTGCTTTTTTGTGTATTACATGTTTTCTTCTTCGTGAAGAATACGGTAGGCAATTGATTCTGAAATAACAAGATCAGTTAAGAATTTACCGCGAAGTGCACCGATGGTTGCTCGGGACTTAAACTTGCGACGAACAATACCAACACGCTTATGAACACCTAAGATGGTTGAAAGAGAAAGACCAACCGTCTTATCTGTATCGATGTTCAAGATTTTACCGTTAATGTCGTATGGACGTCCATAAATCATACCAGCAACTTCGCCAAGACGAACTTCAGGGAAGAGACGGTTGATGTTTTGGTTCCAGATTGGAATTGATTCCAAAGAAGTGATGGTTCCCAATCCAGTAACGATGGTATCCATCTCCCTTGATGCATCCAAGGTCTTCTTGATTGAAACGGCATCGTAGAGGCCGTTTCGAACGTCATCGTTTGCCAAGTAAAGTGGAGCGGGCAAAGTCAAGAATTCACCTGAAACCTTCTTAGCAGCGCGTTCAACGATACGAACTGTACCGGCAGTAGAGTTGTACTTCAAGTTTTCTCCGATGAACTGAACGAACTTGATTTGATCCAATGGGTTAGTAGTAATGGCATCAATCAATGAATACGTTGTTTCACCCCATGTCAACCCAACGGTATGAGGACCCTTTTCGAGGTGCTTAACCATGAGGTTGGCAGCGTAGTTTGATAGTAAATCATCTGTCGCTGATGTTGTGGTGTCATCTTGAATAATGTAGCAAGTAGTGTCAGGATACTTTTCCTTGAATACTTGTTCTAGTTGGGAATTACGTGATGCTGTCGAAGCGATTTCGATTTTTACGATTCCGCTTTTAACTGCCTCGTTGAGATACTTGTTAATTAAATATCGAGATACTTGATATTTATCAGAAATCTCTCCAAAGGAAAGCTTATTTAAGTAGTAGTCCTCGGAGATTTGCGCGAGCAAACTCGGATCAGTGGTTGACATAGAAATCCCTTCATTCTGTTCTTTTATTTTCCTTATTCAAAAAGTAAAGTCTTTTTTTCAAAGAAACGATTATCATTATTCTACACTATTTTTCACTATTTTTGCAATTTATCTAAATTTTTTTGATAAATAGGACGACTTAAAAAAATTATATTACTTTAAAAAATTGAAAATCGAGTAAAAAATAGCTGATTTTATGAAAATATCAAGATTAACTCTTTACTTCACAAACAAAGAGTTTTAGAATGAGAATAACATCACTGATATGTTGGTGAATCCAAGGAGGTCATATGGTTGATATGAACGAAGTGCAACAAATGCACGAGAAACACACAGGCGTCTTGGAAGTTCAAGGAACTTTCGATATTAAGACACCTTCTGACTTGGGAAAGGCTTACACGCCAGGTGTTGCTGGTTTGGCAAAGGATATCGAAGCACATCCTGAAGACCAAGCAAAGTACACAATGTCAGGTAAGTTGATTCCTGTTATTACAGATGGTACAGCTGTTTTGGGACTTGGAAACGTTGGTCCTGGTGCTGGATTGCCAATTGTTGAAGGGAAGGCTTTGATTTACAAGTCATTTGCCGGTGTTGATGCCATTCCAATGGCATTGAAGCAAGTTTCTGTTGACGACATCGTCAAGACTATCGAAACAATGGCACCTTCATTTGCTGGTATTCACTTGGAAGATATCGCTGCTCCTCAATGTTTTGAAATTGAGCGCCGCTTGTCTGAAGATCTTGATTTGCCAGTTTACCACGATGATCAAACTGGAACTGCCATCGTTGTTTTGGCTGGTTTGATTAACGCCGCTAAGGTTGTTGGTAAGAAGTTGGAAGACTTAAAGGTTGTTATGAACGGTGTTGGTGCTGGTGGTGTTGCCACAGCCAACTTGTTGATTGCTGCTGGTATCAAGCACATTACATTGGTTGATATCCACGGTGTTGTTCGTTCAAACGACGAATCATACAACCACTTCCAACGTGAATTGGCTGACCAAGTGGAACAAGCAGATGGTAAGACTTTGGATGACATCATCGATGGACAAGATGCCTTTATCGGTTTGTCAGATGCCAACGTTTTGTCAAAGGACCAAGTAAAGCGTATGGCTGATTCACCAATTGTCTTTGCCTTGGCAAACCCAGTTCCTGAAATTTCACCAGATGACGCCCATGAAGCAGGTGCTGTTGTAACTGCTACTGGTTCATCACAATGGCCTAACCAAGTTAACAACATCTTGGCATTCCCTGGTTTGTTCCGTGGATTGCTTCAATCAGGTTTGAAGCACGTTGACATGCAATTGCAAGTTAACGTTGCCCAAGGCTTGGCTGGATTGGTTGACAATGTTGCCGCTGACAAGATTGTTCCTTCAGTATTTGATGACGGTGTTGTTGATGCCGTTACAAACGCCGTATTGGATTACGCAAAGAAGGCCTAACCATGGCTGATCAGATTAAAGACCTTTATTTGTTCAATCCCAATGTGAAAAAGCAATGGGAAAACTTCTTACAGGAGAAAGGCATTTCTGTCTTTTCAGACCAAGAGGTAAACGCAATTGACCAAACGATTGGTCTCTATGATGATCAGGGTCAATTGGTTGGAACCGGGTCAATTGCTGGTAAGACGATTAAGTATATCGCCGTTGAAGATGATGGCTCCGGTGCTTCCGGTGCCCGCTTCAACCAAGTGGTATCCGCCCTTGAAATGAACTTGGCGCAAGCCGGTCACTTTCAAATTTTCGTCTTTACAAAGCCACAGTATCAAACTTCTTTTGAACACGTTGGCTTTCATACACTGGCGAAAACCGATTACGGTTTGATTCTTGAAAAGGGAACGCCAAACATTGAAACTTACCGCGCCGGATTAACAAAGAAGCCTGCGGATGCTAAAACAGTCGCTGCTATTGTTATGAACGCCAATCCCTTTACTAAGGGGCACCGTTACTTAGTCGAACAAGCGGCTAAGAACAACGACTTTGTTTACGTCTTTGTTGTTAATCAAGACGTTTCACTCTTCACTACTGAAGAGCGAACAATGTTAGTTAAGGAAGGAACGAAGGATTTGCCAAACGTTGCCGTTGAAAACGGTGGTGACTACATGGTTTCTTATCTTTCATTCCCTGCCTACTTTATTAAGAACCAAGATACAGCAATTAAATTCCAAACGGCTTTGGATGCAACGCTCTTCAAGGAGCAGTTGGCTAAGCCACTTGGTATTCAGAAACGTTATTTGGGAACAGAACCAACTTCCCACACTACCGCACTTTATAACGAGACCTTGCAAACCATCCTGCCACCAGAAGTGGAAGTGGTCATTGTGCCACGGCTGACTCAGAGTAGCGGGCAAGACGTGGTTTCGGCGACAGAAGTTCGGGCTATGATTAAGTCAGACCAGATTGATCAATTGAACAACCTGGTTCCTGATACGACCTTGGCCTTTATTAAGAACCATCGAACCGATTTACAGGATCGTATTTCGAAAGGACAGAAAATCAATGGAAATTAAGCAAACAGCCATGGCTGGTACGCTGGAATCTTCTGATATCCAGATCGTACTTAGCCAAGGCAAGGGAGTCGAATTTGACTTGACTTCAGACGTCGAAAAGCAATTCGGCGATGCCATCAAGGCAACAATCAAGTCAGTGTTGGACGCATACCAAATCGACAACGTACTCGTTAAGGTTGTTGATAAGGGTGCTTTGACACCAGTTATCAAGGCACGTGCAATCACTGCTGTACAACGTGCCTTGGACTTGAAAGATCAACCAAACTGGGAGGTGCTCTAATGGCTGCAGATGAACGACTACGTCGAACAATGATGTTCGTTCCTGGTAACAACCCAGGTTTGATTAAGGATGCAGGTATTTTCGGTGTTGATTCAATCATGTTTGATTTGGAAGATGCCGTTAACATGAACGAAAAGGACTCAGCTCGTTACCTTGTATACGAAGCTTTGCAAACATTTGATTACGGAAACGCTGAATTGGTTGTTCGTATCAACGGTTTGGACACTCCTTTCTACGAAAACGATATCAAGGCTATGGTTAAGGCCGGTATCGATGTTATCCGTTTGCCAAAGACTGAAAGCGCCGACATGGTTCACGAACTTGAGAACCTTGTTGAAGCAGCCGAAAAGGAATTCGGTCGCGAAGTTGGTTCAACTCACTTGATGGCTGCCATCGAATCAGCCATGGGTGTTGTCAACGCCTACGAAATCGCTTCAGCTTCTGATCGTATGATCGGAATCGCTTTGTCAGCCGAAGATTACACGACTGACATGAAGACTCACCGTTACCCAGACGGTCGTGAATTGTCATATGCACGTAACGCTATCTTGCACGCTGCCCGTGCTGCTAAGATTGCTGCCTTCGATACTGTCTTCACTAACTTGGACGATGAAGAAGGATTTATCCGCGAAACTGAATACATTCACCAACTTGGATTTGACGGAAAGTCATTGATCAACCCACGTCAAATTGCCCCAGTTAACAAGGTTTACCAACCTACTCAAAAGGAAATCATTAACGCTCAAAACGTTATGGCTGCTATTGAAGAAGCAAAGCGCAAGGGTTCAGGTGTTATTGCCATGAACGGTCAAATGGTTGACCGCCCAGTTGTTTTGCGTGCCGAACGTGTGATGATGCTTGCTAAGGCTAACAACCTTATTGATGCGGAGGGAAATTACATTGAAGAATAATGTCAACCGGGAAATTCCGGACTCAATTTTGAAAGATTATAACTACGAAGGTTTCAAGACAACCGAATTTGGTAACAAGGAAATCCAACGTGTAGCACCTAAGGTTACTGCACAAGTGGGTCCTTCAAAGGTTGTTGAATCAATCAAGAAGGTTGTTTCAGAAACTGTTAAAGATGGTATGACAATTTCATTCCACCACCACTTCCGTGAAGGTGATTTCGTCTTCAACATGGTGATGCGTGAAATTATCGATGCAGGTTACAAGGACTTGACTTTGGCACCTTCATCATTGACAAACGTTATGAACGATATCGTTGTTGAAGCCATCGAAAAGGGAACTGTTACGAACATCACGTCATCAGGTATGCGTGGATCATTGGGTGACGCCGTTTCTCACGGTGCCTTGAAGAATCCAGTTATCTTCCGTTCACACGGTGGCCGTGCTCGTGCCATCGAAGAAGGTAAGGTTAAGATTGATGTTGCCTTCTTGGGTGTACCAAACGCCGATGAAATGGGTAACGCTAACGGTATGTACGGTGAAACTGCTTTCGGTTCACTTGGTTATGCCTTGATCGATGCTCAATACGCTGACAAGGTTGTTTTGGTAACTGATAACTTGATGCCATACCCTAACACACCTGCTTCAATCAAGCAGACGCAAGTTGACTACGTTGTTAAGGTTGACAAGGTTGGTAACCCTGACAAGATTGGTTCTGGTGCAACTCGTTTCACTAAGGACCCTAAGGAATTGAAGATTGCCAAGATGGTTAACGATGTTATCGTTCACAGCCCATACTTCAAGCAAGACTTCTCATTCCAGACTGGTTCTGGTGGTGCTGCCTTGGCCGTCACTCGTTTCTTGCGTCAATCAATGCTTGACCATGGAATCACTGCTTCATTCGCTCTTGGTGGAATTACAAAGCCAACTGTTGACTTGTTGAACGAAGGTCTTGTAAAGCGCATCATGGATGTTCAAGACTTTGATAAGGGTGCCGCTTCTTCAATGAAGGATGACGCTAACCAACAAGAAATCGACGCTTCTTGGTATGCTGACGCAGCTAACAAGGGTGCCATGGTTGACAAGTTGGACGTTTCAATCCTTTCTGCTTTGGAAATGGATACGAAGTTTAACGTTAACGTTATGTCAGGTTCTGACGGTGTTATCCGTGGAGCCATCGGTGGTCACCAAGATGCCGCAACTTCAAAGTTGACAATTATCTCAGCTCCATTGGTACGTGGACGTATTGCTACTATCGTACCTGACGTTACAACTGTTATCACTCCTGGTGATTCAATTGACGTTGTTGTTACGGAAGCTGGAATTGCCATTAACCCTAAGCGCAAGGATCTTATCGATGCCTTGTCTAAGGTTCCTGGTTTGCCAATCTTCACTATCGAAGAACTCCAAAAGAAGGCCGAAGCCCTTGTTGGCGAAGCAAAGCCTTTGGAATTCACAGACCGTGTTGTTGCCTTGGCTGAATACCGTGATGGTTCATTGATCGATGTCATCAAGGAAGTTAAGGACTAATTTTCCATTTAAAGGGCCAGTGTTCACTGGTCCTTTTTATGTTAATGCGTCAAAACGAGAAGAAATTCTCGTTGTACATATTAATTAAAGCTAAAATAATAAGAACGAAATGAAAACCGAAATTGAAAGGCGATGGAAGTTTCCAATGAATGAAAAAGTAGACGTATTTAAACAAGGTCAGTCGGTCACGCTAGAAGAAGTCTTAGAAAACCGTGAGTGGCGTTCTTATAAACAATCTCAGCTTGAAAAAGTCTATCCTGACGACACGGTCGTTGCGGTTAAGCTCAACATGCCTGGTGCGGTTAAAAACTCTCCTCAGATTGAACAGCTCTTTCAGGCTGGTTGGCGTGTTTTGCTATCTGATTTTGAGGACCTGCCGATTAAGAAGATTGTTCTCGATTTAAAACGCAAGACAGGTCCTGAGGGATTTATCGTATTACAGGCTGCCTTAGTGGACGTTAAGAAGGTTTCAATCACTTTTGAAGAAAGCTTCTTTTTAGGGCGACTCTTCGATTCCGATGTGATGTCGAATCAGGATTCTGCCTATCAATTGTCACGAACTGCTCTGGGATTTAACCCACGTACTTGCTTGGTTTGCGGAGATAATGCGAAAGCCTGTGCAAGGGATCAGCGCCACGATTTGAATGACTTGCATGAAGTGATTAACTCGCTTTATAACGAGTATTTCGTTGACGATGTTTTGCTTCCTGTCTTTTCAACAAAAGCCGTTGTGAAAGCAGCCTCCTTTGGCTTTTTGGCTGAAGCGGTAACCAACCCGAAGCCAGGTTTGGTTGACCCCGTTTCCGTTGGCGCTCACAATGATATGAACATCTATACTTTTGTGGATTCGACGCTGGCCTTACAAGACTACTTCAAACAGACATTTGAAGCTGGACAAACCTTTTCAGATTGCGATCTGAAAAAGCTCCTAGCTAAGATTCGTCCTTTTGGTATTGCAGCAGAAGAGTCGATGATTTTGGCTACAAATGGGATTAATACCCATAAGGGCGCTATTTTTACAGCCGGAATTCTCTTAGCCGCTTACGGTTATGCTAGTCGTGGAAAAGACTTAGTGGCACTATCTGACGTACAAGAAATTGTTTCTCAGATGGGCGCCGATTTGGTTGAAAAAGAATTGGATTCGCAGCCTGCAAAGGATACGACGACTTTAACGGCCGGTCAAAGTCAGTTCCACCAGTACAAATTGACGGGGGTTCGTGGCGAAGTGCAGAAGGGCTTACAGCCTTTGCGTCAGTTTGGATTGAAGGCTCTGCGTGAGAGTACAGGTCATGAGAATGACCGTCTGCTAGATAGCCTGATGGCATTAGCCGGTGGAATTGAGGATTCGACCCTTATTAAACGGGCTAAGACGCCTGAAATCACGAAAGAAATGGTGGAATACGTTGAAACCTTCCAAAAGATGGGGGGCGCTTCAACTGTAGCAGGAAAAGCCTTTCTTTCAGAACTAGATGACATCTTTATTGCTCGCCATCTTTCAATTGGCGGTGCTGCAGATTACTTGATTTTAACGGCACTTGTTGGTCGTCTAAACGGTTTGATTTAAAGGGGAGTAAAAATGGCATTTTTTAAGACAAGTGATGGCGTTTCCATCAGTTATGAAGACCACGGGGGAGAAGGGCAGGTCGTTGTGCTGCTTTCTGGATTTTCCGGGATTCAAGAGGAGTGGCAGGAATACATTCCTTTCTTACAAGAGAAGGGCTTTCGACCAGTCACTATGGATTGGCGTGCACATGGGCAGTCAGAACGGACACCAAAGAATTTGCGGATTGGCCGTTTAGCTGCAGATCTGCACGAACTCTTTTTGCTACTGCACTTGACCAACATTGTTTTGGTTGGTCATTCAATGGGGGGGGCAGCATCATGGGCTTATTTGTCCCTATTCGGTGAAAGTCGAATTGATAAGGTGGTGATTATTGATGAATCACCAAAGTTGGTCAATGATGAGACTTGGTCATCTGGAATTGTTGGGATGAACTGGAACACGTATCCTGTGATGATTGCAACATTCTTGCAACAAAGACTGACGGTTTCACCCATCAATCAAAGTTTAAAAGATAACTTGCAGGTTCAAAAAGTTAAGAACCCGTTTAATTTCGACCTTGCTTTGCCCCTGTTAAAGAACCATGTTTTAGAGGATTGGCGAGGAAATGTTTACGATATGACGAGGCCTTTTCTCTTCGTTGCAGGAGAAGAGTCACCCTTATGGAAGTCTGAGTATTACAATGATTTCAAGGGGATGATGGGGGAGAACGACCAATTAGTTGTAATTCCTAAAACGGGTCATTTACCCCATTTGGAAAAGCCTGAGCAATTTAAGGAAATTTTAGCAAAATTCATAATGTAATTTGTCACAAAGAGTGTTATATTGTAATTGTGATTAATATGGACAATTAATAGATAAAGGGGAATTTTAATCATGAGTGAACAAAGTTCGAACCAGGAAGGTTTCTGGTCGAAAATTGAAAATAAAGTTCAAATTGATGGAATTGGTGGAATCGCCTTTTTGATCATGCTGGCTTTGCTATTGGGTATCATCCAATTGGGTGCTTTGCCTAAGAACATGGGTGGGGCGTTGTTCGTCCTTGTTTCAATCGGTGGTATCTTGTACTACCTAGGAAACAACTTGCCTATCTTTAAGTCATACCTTGGTGGTGGATCTGTCTTTACAACCATTGGTGGTGCAATTTTGTCTGGAACAGGTCTTGTTCCTCACTCAACCATTTCAACGATTAAAGCTTTTATCTCAACATCTAACTTCTTGGAATTCTATATTGTTTCCTTGATTATTTCGGCCATCTTTAAGATGGACCGTAAGATGGTCTTGAAAGCCGCCGTACGTTTCTTGCCAGTTGCCTTCTTGACGTTGATCATTACGTTCTTCGTTGTTGGTATCGTTGGTATGATTCTTGGACTTGGATTCGAACACACGTCTCTATACATTACCTTCCCAATGATGGCTGGTGGTGTTGGAGCCGGAATCGTTCCATTGTCTTCAATCTACGCCTCAGCAATGCATGCAAACGCTGGAGACATCTTGTCTCAATTGTTCCCAGCCCTTGTTTTGTCAAACCTTTTGGCAATCATCTCTGCTGGTTTGTTGGTTGAAAACACTAAGAACTCAAAGATGAACGGTCAAGGTGAATTGATGAAGGAATCTGCCGGCGAACATGCTGAAGGTGTTAAGGTTCCTGCAATGAATGCTCAACAGCTATTGGTTGGTATGATGACATCACTTTCTTTCTACATGATTGGTATCATGTTGAACAAGTTGGTTCCATCAATCAACGCCTTTGCTTTCTTGATCTTGTTGGCTATCGCTATCAAGGCCTTGGGAATTGTTCCTGAATACTACGAGCAATCAGCCGTTATGTTTGGACAAATGATTGTTAAGACGATGACACACGCATTGCTTGCCGGTGTTGGTCTTGCCTTGTTGAACTTGAACAACTTGCTTTCAGCCTTCTCATGGCAGTTGGCCGTCT
The DNA here is from genome assembly GCF_900112405.1 of Fructobacillus durionis. GTDB lineage: Bacteria > Bacillota > Bacilli > Lactobacillales > Lactobacillaceae > Fructobacillus > Fructobacillus durionis. The sequence continues at coordinate 141,084 of NZ_FOLI01000002.1, forward strand.
GTGTTGTTGTCTCAGTCTTCACGGTTACTGTTGTTGCCGGATTCTTGGGTAAGCTCTTCGGATTCTACCCAGTTGAATCAGCAATTACTGCCGGACTTGCTAACAACTCAATGGGTGGAACGGGTAACGTTGCTGTTTTGTCAGCCGCTAACCGTATGAACTTGATTGCCTTTGCTCAGATGGGTAATCGAATCGGTGGTGCCCTTGTTTTGGTTATCGCTGGTTTCTTGGTCACAATCTGGGGCTAAAAACTAAATTTTAAAAAAACTTAATTGTCTATTCAATAAAAGGCGCCCCTAGGGGCGCCTTTTATTTTCATTTAATAATCAAACAGTTTTTTTGAATTGTTGCTTAAAAAAAATTAATCATGATGTTATACTGCTTTTTGTAATTATTTCAAAAATTCACAAATAGGAGTGTACTATGTCAGACGAACAGTCTTCAGCACAGAATGCTGGCTTGTTTTCAACAATTGAAAACAAGTTGAAAATTGCTGGCATCGGCGGAGTAGCTTTTACCATTATGTTGCTTTTGCTTGTTGCCGTTCTTGGAATGAACGTTTTGCCTAAGAACATGGGTGGTGCTTTATTTGCTTTGGTTATTCTTGGTGGAATCTTCTTCTACCTTGGAAATAACTTGCCAATCTTTAAGTCCTACTTGGGTGGGGGATCTGCTTTTGCTTTGGTAGCTGGTGCTATCATGGCTGAAACAGGTGTCGTACCTCAAGCGGCCATCAAGAACATTTCAACATTTATTTCTTCCAACAACTTCTTGGAATTTTATATTGTGTCCTTGATTACGTCGGCTATCTTTAAGATGGACCGTAAGTTGCTCTTGAAGGCTGCTGTTCGATTCTTGCCAGTTGCCTTTGGTGCCATGATTATCACTTTCTTCGTTGTTGGTGCTGTTGGTGCGGTTCTTGGCCTTGGCTTTGGACACACATCACTTTACATTACCTTCCCAATGATGGCTGGTGGTGTTGGTGCCGGAATCGTGCCATTGTCATCAATCTATGGATCTGCTTTGCATGTTTCATCAGGTTCCATTTTGACACAACTTTTCCCATCTGTTGTTTTGGCGAACTTGTTGGCCATTATCGGTTCATCACTTTTGGTAAAGTTCACTGATAAGTCAAAGATGAACGGACACGGTTCATTGTTGAAGACGACTGACGGTGTTGTAAACAATGCTGCCAAGATGCCTGAAATGAACTCACCACAATTGTTGGTTGGTATGATGGTTGCTTTGTCCTTCTACATGGTTGGAACAATCTTGAACCACTTTGTACCAGCAGTTAACCCATTTGCCTTCTTGATCTTGATGGTTATCGCCGTTAAGGCAACGGGTTGGGTACCAAAGTACTACGAAGACTCAGCCGTTATGTTTGGTAACATGATTACTGCGACAATGACACAAGCCTTGTTGGCCGGTATCGGTCTTGCCATGTTGAACCTTTCTGGTTTGATTGCTGCCTTCTCATGGCAGCTGGCAATCTGTGTCATCGTGTCCGTTGCAACGATGGCCGTATCAGCTGGATTCTTGGGTAAGCTCTTCGGACTTTACCCAGTTGAATCAGCCATTGCTGGTGGAATGATTAACAACTCAATGGGTGGAACTGGAAACGTTGCCGTTTTGTCAGCTTCTAACCGTATGAGCTTGATTGCCTTTGCCCAAATGGGTAACCGTATTGGTGGTGCAATCATCCTTGTTTTGGGTGGCCTTTTGATTACAATCTTGTAAAAGTCATTCAATATTTAAAGATATAAATACCCCTAAAAGTTTAAAAAACTTTTGGGGGTATTTTTTTAGAAAATAGACTTTTATTTGACTTTTGTAACCGTAATTTAATAATGGCTGAAACCCTTGCTAATGCCTTTTTATAGGCGTTAAGCGGAATTGATGGGCTCTTTTTTTATTGCCTGGGTGTTACAATGAAACTGTTCTAATTAACGAGAGTTCTCGGGAGGGGGTCCTTATGGTTAACCGCTTTATTACAGATGAGAATAATTTTGACAAAGCGCTTCTAACTGATGGTGTGACATACAGTCAGGTGGAAGTAGCTGCGGACGAAAAAAATGAAAAGTTGGATAGTGAGCAACTGGCTGTTCAAGAAGAAAAGAAATCTTTGCTGACGGATGTTAGTAAGGAAAAAGAAAATTTACTGCAAATTAAAAAAGCGGTTGCCCAAGAAATTAATCAAGATCAGGGCTTAGACGGTAATCAGCGCAGTATTCAGTTAGCTCAACTACGGGGAAGTTACCGGGAACTCTTATCGAAGATTTCCGATGCTTTTTGGGCGGATAAAAACGGGAGCTTTATTCAATACGCTGAAAAGCAGTTGCGTGCACAACATCAGCCAGGCGCTAGTGTTTTGCAATGGCAGGAAGCTTCAAAGAAGGTAGCAGAAGATAGTGCGCGTCTGACCATTGAAAAGATTAATCAGGATAACACTCTGACTTCAGCAAGAAAAAGTCAGCAAATTCAAAGGGTCAATGAGGCCTTAGCCAGTGCTGAAAACTCTCTAACAAATGTCAATAATACAGGGTCAATCCTTGCAGCGGAACACAATGCTGTGACGACCATTACCATGCAGCATCAGTCCGAAAACTTGACCAAACGGTTGCAAGAGGCGCAGGTAACACTCGATAATTTGAAGCATGAGACAGATAACCAGATTTACGCTGAAACGACACTTTCGTCAGTAGAAAAACAGTCGGAATACAACCGCGTATTGACGGAATGGACAAAGTTTAACCAAGCGTTGAATGGTGAAAACGTTTCTGCCCAAAACATTGTCGATATGTTGGCTTCGGCCAAGATTAAATTAGTGGATAGCTTTGAAAAGGGGACAAGTCTGGACCAAGTCCGTAGTGAAGTATTAAGTTCACTAAAGAAGGTTTACGATCAAGTTTTCTCTAAAATCCAATCGGATATCAATTTAACCGATGCGGAAAAGCATTTAATGACCATTAAGTTATCCCAAGCATTGGCTAGTGCCAAAAACGATCTGATGGCTATGGCCAACATTCAGGATATGATGACGGTTAAGAGCCCGGCTGTAAAGGCGATGAAAGCCGCCTATCGTTCCGCTGAAAAGTCACGTTACGATCGCCAAGAGGATGCGCAAGCTGAATTAACAAGTTTTTATCAAGAAACGGTTCAGGTTATTCAAAACGATCAGACTTTGGATAAGGAGCAAAAAGAGCGTGAGGGTGAAAAACTTGCTAGCCTGTATGGTCAACTCTTAAAAGAAGTGACAAATCAGGATGCCGAATCACAAACTGTTATTAACGTAATGACAAAGGCCCGTGAACAGGTAGCGGATGGCCATATTGCTGGGCTCTCAGTTAACATGCAAAAGGCAGCGGCCAATAAGTCACTGGCTGATGCAGTACAGGATGTAAAAAATCTTGTCCAACGGGATAAAACCTTACTAACTGTCGAAAAAAATTATATGCAGGCCATGGCTTTTGCTGCTCAAACCGCAGCGGAACAGGATGTTGCCTATGCCACTAATGCTGATGAAATCGAAATTGCTAACCAGAACGGTCTGGCTGCGATTAAGGAAAGCTATGGGCGTCCCGCAAAGCCAGCGACAGAGCGTAAGTCTGAAGCGGTCGACAAGTTAAAAAAGCGTTATGAAAAAGACAGCCAAGCCATCGCTTCGGATGTCTTACTAACAAGTAAGGAGCGGGCAGAACAGCTTAACCAATTAAAGCGGGATTATCAAGCTGGAAAAACAGCCATTAAGAACGCTGCTTTTGATGTACAAAAAATTACCGATGCATTAAACCATTCCTTGGCTGACATGCGCACAGTTCACCAGACAGCTGAAGGGCTGATGGACCAAATCCGTGATGCTAAAAATAAGCTGAAGGTGCAGGCAGTTAAGGAAGAGACAGCCATTGTTCAAGACATCAATTTAACGGAAGCAGAAGTGGAAGCAATGCTGTCCAAGTTAGATAGTAATTTGGACATGGCTTTGCAGGAACTGTCCGTTAAACCAAATGCGGATGCCATCGAAGAAGGATTGCTTGATGGAAAAGCACTCCTTTCAGCGGCTAAAAATAAGCCGTCGTTATCATTAGAAAAGCGGCGAGTAAATGCAGAGCGGTCTTTGGCCATCGCTCTTGAGAACTGCCATTCGAAAATTAATTCAGACTCGACTTTATTAAGTGCTACAAAGCGTCAACAGCTAGAGCAGGTTCAAGCTGTTTATGACCAAGCAATGACGGAAATAGGTCGTCAGAATGTTACCAGCCAAGATGTTCTTCAGATAGAGCGTAGAACAGAACAGGAAATTCAAAATTGCTACCGAACAGGCCACTCCCTGGAAGAATGGCGTCTGCTTACCAGCCAAACTTTGGAGGCAGCTGGAAATAGTATCCAGCATTCAATCCAAGGGCAGGACAATGTAGCAGATAGTAAGAAAAAACTTGCTTTAGAAAAGCTCGGCCTACAACTTGAAAAGTCAAAAACAGCGATTGGGCAAGAAGAGAACGCAGAAAACATTCAGCAGTCTTACCAGGCCGGGATGTCTGCTATTTTGAAGTACTCACCTGACCACCGTTTACTTAATTTTGGAAAGAAGAGAGAACAAGCTGAACTACCTGAATTGACTTTTACAGGCGTTGAAGACCCAGTGTATAACTTACAACGGGATGCTATGCAAAAGCTCTTTGTAAAAGTGGAGAGTTTCCGTGAAAAGGAGAACGCTGTTGGTAAAAGTGCGTTAGACAACTTTTATCAGGAGGTCGCCGAACGACTACAGGACTGTCAGAATCGAGCAGCAGTTGAGGCAGCTTTTAGTGAACAATTAGCTACTTTAAATAACTTAATGGCTGCTAAGTCGTCGGCCAAACGACAGTTGAAGCAAAGCATGACGACAGCTCTTCAACTGATTGACCAGCAGAAGCAGTTGACTGAAATTGAGAAGGTTAATCGTCAGAACGCCTTAAAGGAAAGTTTGCGTGCTGCCCTTTCTGCAGTTGATTTGGAAGAGTCAGCAAAGAATATGGCAGACTATATGAACGAGTCTGTAGGCAAGCAGATGGATGGGCCTTTCAATCAGCTAGCAAAGGGCGTTCAAACAAACACTGATTTTGCTGATTTTAAAACATTAGATCAACAAAAAGAGGAGGCGGTGAACCGTCTACAAAAGAGTAGTGAACAGTTCCTTCTCGATAACGATCGTATTGAGCAGGATGCACAGAAGAACTTATTAGAGCAAACTTGCCAAGCCATTCGTAACTGTCTCAATGCCGACCAAGTTAATCAGTGCTTAACTAGCAGTTTGCACGCGTTATCCGAATTGAATAGCGAACTTGATTTAACAAGGCATCTACTTGAAAACAAGCTGCAGCGGGCTGAGAAAAACATTAATAAGAATCCTAATTTTGTTTCTGCTGAAAAAGCTAAACGAATTAAACGTGTTAAGGAAGCCTATCAAAATGCCAGTCAAACACTAGCTGAACGAGTCTCTTTGGCACACGGTGGTTCCTTTAAGTTTAGTGTGGACTTTGAAAAAGTCATTGTGTTGCAGGAAAGTAATTCTGGTCTGACACTTGCCGAACAAAAAGAAGAGGCGAAAGATGCTGTCGCCGCAGTAGCTGCACAGCAAAAGGCGGTTCTTTCTAAAGTTGAGCGAGCAACAGTCGACCAGGCAGTGATGGATAGTGAAAGCATTATTAACTTGGCAATGGATGCTGACCGTTTAGCAGAGGTTCGCCAGACGAGCCTAGCTAATTTGCGAGAACTATTACCTGCGCAGAAGTTGGCTAATCAACGAATGAAAGAGAAAGCCGAACGGGTGGTTGCTCTAATTCAAAAGCAGGAGCAGCTCAGTGCTATTGATCGAGAGAGCCGTATTGCGGATGTTCAAGCAGCCTTAGAGATGGCACTGACCAATGTTGCCAACCAAAGTCAATCTCAAAAGGTTAGCGATGATGATGCACAGTTAGATCGTGCGGTTTTGCTGAACGGTGATTTTTCTGGGCTTAGCCTATCTGAGCAAATTGCAGAGGCTAAAAAACAGATTCAGCGCATCAGTCAAGAAGAAATGCACGGGCTATCAGAAACACAGCGCTTAGCCATGGATAGCGCCTGTCAGCGATCACTTTTGCTGTTGGAGAATCAGAAGACAGCGGATGACCTCGGTTTGACTTTGGTAAAGGAAATTCAAAATATTCAAGAATTAACCAGAGCCAAGCAGGAAGCCCATTGGGCACTGGACCAACAGGATTACGCAGCCGAACAGGCGGTGATTAATCGAAATGATTTGACTGCAAAAGAAAAAATTAAACGAATCATCACCGTACAGGATGCTTTGAAAAACGCCTTTGAAAACGTGGACCAGCAAATTAGTGTCGAAGCTGCTGAACAGTCAGCCCATTATTCTGCGCTAAATATGGCAATTTTTAAGGCTAAGCAGGCCAACTCCATTTCGCTTGACCTACAGAAGGCGGCACGTGAAGCGGCCATTCGTCAAATGCGTGATTTGCAGCAGTCCTTACTGGTAAAAAAGCAGGGATTGCCACATAAGGCAGAGGAAAGTCAGGAACGGGCACTGGAGAACGCTGCGGCAAGGGCGATTGTTAATATCGAACGAGCCACAGATGCCGATGCGACTTATTCTGCTTTCCGAATTGGTTATTTGAATTTAAGTCAATTACTTCAAAAGAAAATGGCTTGTCGCGCACAAATGTTTGCCCAGTCCAACCAGGCTGTTCACCGGATTCAAACAAACGATGACTTAACTGTTGCTGAAAAGATGGACAGGGAAAAACAATTGAAGAAGGTGCTTAGGGAAACATTAGCGTTTGTTGATGAGGCGGAAAGTGATTATCAAATTACAAACGTTTTGCAGAACCCAAGCTTTAAGATGGGCTTGGATAAGGCGACGGACTTCACTGGTATTGCCAGGGTGTTTGATCGTAAGAAAAAAGCCATTGGTAAGTTAAACAATCTCTTGCTTGCTGCTGCCGAGCGGGTCCGCCAGTTCCCAGTAAATGATGGCGAAGGGGTACCTGTAGCTGATAGTCTGACGACGGATGAAAAGTCTGAAATCCAGCTCTCTCTTGAGAAAGTGTTAAGACATTCGGAGACTGAGCTCGAGCAAGCTGAATCGGCATCCGAGGTGGATGACCTTTTGGATGGAGGAAAAAAGTGCCTGGATTTGCTTTTTGACGATATGCTACAGGCTCGTTTGACCCTTATAAACACGGCTAAGCAAGCAATTCAAGATTTGGCCAATGTTCCTGAATTGAATGATGTCGAGCGGGAAAAACGTACGGATAAAATTCAAGAAGTCTTGCGATCTGCCCTAGAGCGTGTGTTGCGACAACAGGATTTGGTAACAGTTAAACAATCCGCTCATCAATTACCTTTGATTCAAGAAATAATGGACAGTCAGCAGTCTGAGGATCAAAGCTTAGTCGATGTTCGTAAGACAGCAGCGCGTTACCTACAAAAACAGTTTGAAGAATATATTCAAGAGAATCTTTTGGAATCCAAGCAGGAAAAGGTCCTTGTAGAGGCAGAAAAGCAAGCAATGGAACAGTTGCTGAACGCTTCTGAAAATGAGCTGTACCATCGAAAGGGACGAAAAGAAGTTGCTCAGTATTGTGAGGAAGTTTTGGCGGATATTGTCGCTTTTCAGCAGGCCAAAAATGATAGTCTGAACTTGATTTTCCGTGACAACCAGCTGGCAAAAGAACGAATTAAGCACAGTGTCGATTTGGTCGAAGCCGAGAAGGAAAATCGGATGGAACAGATTGCCTTGGCCAAGAAAGAGAGTTTGGCTAAGATTGGTCAGTTTGCTAGCTTTGATTTGCAAGGGCTTGAAGACTTAACTGGCCATTACCGGGATTTGGTTCAAGAGGCCTTGGACTTCAGCTCAGTTCAGCCCCTAGAGAAGCAACAAACCATTCTTGAAGAGATGGCGCAGGAGACTTTCCGAAAAGAACGTGACGATTTGAAGCAAATAGATCTCGCCAAGCAGGTGAAGAACGTTATTTCAGAGAATCTAGCAGTTCTTGAAAAAGATTGGCTGGCAGAAATCAAGGCAGGTCGCGATGCTAATCAATTAGTAGTTATCCATTCGGACTTACAAGAAGTAGTACCGGGTATTGTGAAGGCCATGCTATCTGCTAAGCAGTTACTTAGGAACAAGGCTCAAGAAGCTGATCAGCAAATCGAGTCCAACCAGACTTTTACTTCTCAAGAAAAGTCAAAGCGCTTGGAGATGGTTCAAAAGGCCGAAGGCCATGTGGAAGCAGCCCTTTATCAAGGAAAGACACGTTCAACCGTTTTGCTTTTGGCAGAATCGGAGGCATTTCAATTAGTTGTTAAGAACGCCCAGTCTGTTATGGATAGCCAGCCTTTGAATGAGCGAAAGAAGGCGGGCTGTGCTCAGATTGATGCTGCTGTTCAAAAGTCCCAGGAGTTTGTCGAACAATCAACGGATTATTCTTCCACTCAAAAGCAGACCCAGCAATCGGCTTTGGATTTGATTGGGCAATCTGCCAAGGACCGGGTGAATGCTGACGAAGATTCAGCAAGTATGGTTCAAAGTATCAAGACTGCGGTCGACCAAATTAATCAGTTGTCACAAATTAAGCAGCATCTTTATCACTACTTGCGTAAGGAAGCTGTTGTGGAAAAGGATCAGATTTGGACTGACCGACAGTTAACTGTACAGGATAAGAAAATGCGTATGGCAGCAATTGATGCAAGCCTTAACCAGCAATTACGTAAGATTGATAGTCAACAAAGCGTTCGAGAATTAAAAGCCTTGGGTGAGTAGTTCTTGAATTAAATTGGAGCAGAGAAAGTGATTTCTCTGCTTTTTTTGTGGCCTGGTTCGCGACTGTATATGTGAGCACTTACTATCTTAGGGCAGACAAAGAATGAATTTTTTTGTATAATAACAAAGGTAAAAATCCACAAATTAAAGGATATGTCATGCTAAAAAAGCAATATAAAAAATGGTCAGGGCTCTTATTTGTTCTGGCACTAGTATTGGGGATGGTGATTTCTCCAATCGCGGCGATGAAGGCTTCGGCTGCCGATACTGATCCGACTTTGGAAAAAATTCAAAAGAAGGGGACGTTGGTGGTTGGTTTGTCAGCCGATTACGCACCCTACGAATTCCATACGCAAAAGAATGGTAAGGACAAAATCGTTGGGTTCGACGTTTCTTTGTCTGAAGCCATTGCCAAGAAGTTAGGCGTAAAGCTTGAAGTCAAGGACATGGGATTTGATGCGCTGCTTGGTGCTTTGAAGACTGGAAAAATCGACATGGTTGTTTCAGGGTTCTCAGCAACACCAGAGCGTAAGAGCCAGGTGGACTTTTCAAAGGTCTACTTGAAGGCACCACAAACCATGTTGGTCTTGAAGAAGAACGTCTCAAAGTACAAGACTTTGGCGGACTTCTCTGGTCAAAAGGTTGGAGCGCAAACGCAAACCATTCAAGAAGAACAGGCGAAGAGCATCGAAGGTGCTTCCGTGGTTTCTTTGCAAAAGTATCCTAACTTGATTTCACAGTTGACGCAGGGGATGATTGCTGGTGTTGTGGCGGAAAAGACGATTTCAGAAGCCTATGTGCAGCAGAATAAGAACTTGGCCGTTGTGAACCCAGGCTTCTCAGCTGACGCGACTGGTGCTTCTGCTGTTGCCGTTCCTAAGAACTCACCTGCATTGGTGGCTAAGGTCAACAGCGTTATTGACAAGGTGACAACAGACGGAACCTTTGATAGTTGGAAGAAGCAAGCTAATAAAGAGATGTTTGCTGGTGAAAACAAGTCTTACTGGGACAAGTACGGTCACTACTTCCTTTCTGGAACCGGGATTACTCTGGCCTTGGCGGTTGTTGCTGTTTTGATTGGAACGACTTTGGGGACGCTCTTTGCTTTGTTGAAGTTGTCATCAAATTTCCTTTTGAAGGCGATTGGAAACATTTATGTTGAGTACATCCGTGGAACGCCATTGTTGGTTCAGGCCTTTATGGTCTTCTTCGGAGCTCAGATACTTGGGTTGAATCTTTCTGCCTTTGCTTCTGGGGCTTTGGCAATGGGATTGAATTCAGCGGCCTACGTTGCTGAAATTATCCGTTCTGGTATTGCATCCGTTAATGAAGGCCAGATGGAAGCCGCTCGCTCACTTGGTTTGACCAAGAATAAGGCGATGCGTCTGGTTATTTTGCCACAAGCCGTGCGGACAATTTTGCCTGCCCTTGGAAATGAATTTGTTTCAGTGATCAAGGAAGGTTCTGTTATCTCCGTTATCGGTGTTGGAGAATTGATGTTTGAAACATCCGTTGTCCAGGGTGCTTCCTTTGAACCATTTGTTCCATTGATGATTACATCAATGATTTACTTCGTTTTGACTTTCTCAATTTCACGTATGTTAGGTGTTGTTGAAAAGCGAATGAACCGTTAATAATTATATAAATAAAAAGGCTTCGAACCCAGGTGGTTCGAGGCCTTTTTTGTCTAGTAAAAAAGCCGCCCTAGAAAGGGCAGCTTTTGGAATAATTAGTCTTCGAATGTGACGCGAACGCCTTCAGGAATAGCAAAATCCTTTTGTACAAGTGACAATTCGCCGGTTTCGGCATCACGTGCAAATACGGAAACGTTGTCCGTGTTTTGGTTAGCAACAATCAAGTGCTTTTCTTCAGGATCAAAGTTCATGTCACGTGGGAATGAACCTTCGACTGAAATATTTTGGATGAGCTCAATTTCGGCCCCGAGGTTTGAAACCTTAAAGACTGCTACTGAATCATGTCCACGGTTTGATGTGTAGATGAAGCGACCGTCTGATGAAACACGAATGGCAGCAGCACCGTTATGCTCTTCCCAATCCGTTGGAATGGTTGAGGCCGTCATCAAGTGGTCAAATGACCCATCTTCTTTGTTGTACTTCAACACGGAAAGAAGTGATGATAGTTCCCCAAGAAGGTAGGCGTATTCGCCATCCTTTGAGAAACGGATGTGACGTGGGCCAAAGCCTGTAATGGTTTCAAAACGAGCAATTTCAGTTAGCTTACCGTCAACGGCAACGTCAAAAGTGATGACTTCATCGGTTCCAAGGTCAACGGCTACCAAACGCTTGTCCGGTGTCAGGTTGGCGAAGTGAACGTGGGATGAACCCTGTTCTGGACGAGGACCTGAACCAGCGTTTTGCCAAGTGTCCTTCAATTCCAAAGTGCCATCTTTTTGAATCTTGTATGATTCAACGGTTCCACGGTGGTAGTAGCCGGCAAAAACTAGTTGACGGTCTTCATCAACACCGATGTAAGCAGGTGTTGAACCTTCTGACATGTTGGCGCCAATTTCTTTCATTGGGCGTTGGTTATTGTCAGCAACAGCTAAACCACCTTGGTCGCCGCGCTTGTCAACGACATATGCCTTATTTGCCTTTGAAAGGGCAAGGTAAGTTGGGTTCGTTGCGGGAAAGACCAATTGTGCATCGCTCAATTGACCTGTTTCTTCGTCAAAAGCTGCCTCATAGACACCCTTTGATGTTTTCTTTGTATAGGTTCCAAAAAGTACGTGGTGAACAGTCATGTTCAGAAAGACTCCTTTGCTATTTCTTGTATCTTTACTATTATAACATGGAAAAGTCGAGCCCACCTGTGGCTAGCTCTTATCCTGTGCTAGAATAGAGTGAATTCATTACATGTAAAAAGGATAAAAAATGACTAATCATATCGTATTATTTGAACCAGTGATGCCCGCTAACACTGGAAATATCGCACGAACAGCTGCTGGGACAAACGCTGTTTTGCATTTGATTGAGCCACTTGGTTTTGATATTTCTGATAAGGCCGTCAAGCGTGCCGGCTTGGATTACTGGGATCACGTGAACTTGGAAACCCACCCATCCTTGCCAGATTTCTTGGAAACGTTGGGTGACAACGATCATCTCTACTTAGTTTCAAAGTTTGCCAATCAAGATTATACGGATCCGGACTATAGTGAAAAAGCCGGGGCGGGGGATAACTACTTCCTCTTTGGAAAGGAAACGACCGGTTTGCCTGAAGTCTTCATGCGTCAGAACCCAGAGAAGGCTATCCGCATCCCCCAAAACGACAAGAATATCCGTTCCTTGAATTTGTCTAACACGGTAGCCATCGTCTTATTTGAGGCTTTGCGTCAGCAGGACTTTGCCCAGTTAGATAAGATTCATACCTACGAACAAGATAAGTTGAAATAAAACGAAAAAAATTCTAAAAAAGGGTTGCGTGAGTAAAATATCCTTGCTATACTAACATAGTTGTTTGATAGCGATATCAAGTAACAACTGACCATGGCCCGTTGGTCAAGTGGCTAAGACGCTGCCCTTTCACGGCGGAATCGAGAGTTCGATTCTCTCACGGGCTACTAAAAAGTCGCAAGCATTTGCTTGCGGCTTTTTTGTTTGCATTTTTAGGCCTTTCAGCGGGTAAGTGTACTATATCAAACATTGTTCTTTTTAATACTTTCAAACGTTTTTAGAATAAATCACTGCAAAATCACTGTAAAAAATAAGGGGCTTAGTGTCTCTTTTTTTTGTTCGTAAAATTAAATGGGATGTTATACAAAAGTCTGTTGAATCGTCTTTGGCAGTACAGTTATACTGACAGCAAGAAATAAAGGAAAATGATGGAGTTGTAATCGTCTGAAAAGTGAAAGCTTTTTGGAGGTTGTTGATGAACACTGATAAAATTGCTGGGGCCTTAATTTATTCCCATGATACAGCGACTCAGTTTGAAGAATTTAAAGAATTATTTGTTCGGTCAGGCATCAGCGTTGGTTCCAAGCTCAACGATTTAAGCATTGAGCAGCGGGGTCCTTTACGAATGCTCGTTGTCAATGGCGAGAAAGAGGTTGAATACTTTTTACTTCGCGTGATGCCTTTAGAGTATTTTTCAGTGGCTACGATGAAGCATTTAAATGAGGTGGCGGAGACAATTTTGAAGAGTGAGAGTCTCTATGGCTTGAAAGATTTAGCAGGATTGGAACAAATTCTAGCATTGACGAATCAATACACGTTTGGACGGGAATATCACCCGAGCGTTATCGATAAGTCTGCCTATTTATGGACAGCTCTGGCAACGAAACAGCTTTTCCATAATGGAAATAAGCGAACTGCCTTGTTGACCGGGATGCTTTTGTTAGAAAGAAACTTTATTACGTTGAAATATCGAGATGTGCAGCAGCTCTATGATCTATCTGTTGCTTTAGCTAAACGAGAAGTGAGTGAATTTGATTTAAGGAATTTCATCAAGGAAAATACACAGCTGAATCTAGAGAGTATGAGATTTTACAGCAAGTTCTATGGGTTAGTTAGGAGCTAAAAATGATTAAAAATTGTGAGAGTGCTGGAAAGAATTTAGATGAAATAATTGTGAATACAGCTGTTGATTATCAGAGCGTGGAATTCCAAAGGATTCGACAGAATGCCAATCAAAAAATTAGTAATCGATTATTCGCAAATAAGGACATCCAAATGGTACTAAGAATGCTGGCCGATACCTGAGAAAGGGAAGTAGAAAAGGCTTTTTCTAGCTATAAATATGTAGAGCCATCTTTTTGCTTGTGCTAAGATAGGAAGCGTAAGTAATTTGACTTTACGGGTACTTTAACTCGTATTAAAAGAGGAGTTTTCCATGGCAAAGCGGGCTAGAAAAAATAGTCGAAGTGGTAAACAATCAAATAGTAAGATGACTCGTTCTGGTGCAGCCAGTCAGGTCATTACCTTATTGGCAGTGATTATTCTGTCCATTTTTGCGATTTTCCAAATAGGTCTTTTTGGTGTGTACTTAGCCGATATGGTTCGTTTCCTAATTGGAAATCTCTACCAGGTAACCCTCGCCGTTTTGATTGTGTACTTGGGCTACTACCTGATTATGGATAAGTTCTTCTCATTGCCGGGGCGTATTTACGCCGGAACGGGGATGTTCTATTTGGGCGCGCTTCTACTATCTGCCTTACTTTTTAACACAGAAGCGGACTTACCTGACGGCTCACCAATTTCTCAGGTAACACGGATTATTGCGCAGGAGTTTACCAATCAATCTGCCCATACACCAGTTGGTTCTGGAATCATCGGTGGGGCACTTTATCAGGTGACTTCGGCTTTTCTATCCAATGTGGGAACGGTTATCATTATTGCGGTTCTTTTCATCGCTGGATTGATTGTGACTTTTAAGTTACCAGCCAAGGATATGGCTCAAAAGTCCGTTAAGAAAGCCCAGGAAAAAGCGGTTGAAATGAAGGAAAAGCAGGAGCAGCGTCGCGACCAGCGGGCGCTGTTGATGAAGAAGGAACGACAGGACCTGACTGATTTCGGCAATGACCCCTTTGGTTCTTCAAAAACCGAGCCAACAGGACAGGATGATGATCCTTTTGCACCTGCCTCGAAACAGCAAGAAAACAGCTCGAATCAAGATGAACCTGTCGCAGAGCCAAAGATTAACTGGCAACAACCAACGCCTGCTTCGCATGAGGAAGAGCCCATCATCGATGGCACAAAGGGTGTTGAGCACGTGCTACCTGACACAACAGCGGCATCTGCTAAAGAAGCGGATAAAGACAGTGACTTCAACATGGAGCAGGGCGAAGTGGCCGATGACGACTACCAGTTGCCACAGACGTCTTTGCTAACAAAGACGAAGGCAACCGACCAATCAAAGGAAGCAAAGAGTTTGAACGCGAAGTCCCGTTTGGTTCATGATACCTTGCAATCCTTTGGGGTGGAAGCTACCGTTTCCTCCGTTTCACTTGGCCCAACGGTTACACAGTATGAGTTGAAGCCAGGGCAGGGAGTGAAGGTTAACCGAATTGCCAACTTGGCGGATGATTTGGCCTTGGCTTTGGCGGCTAAGTCCATTCGTATTGAAGCGCCAATTCCTGGTAAACCCTACGTTGGAATTGAAGTGCCCAATGATACGCAGGCGGTGGTTGGTTTCCGTGACATGATTGAACAATCGGACACGGTTCACCAAGACCTGTTAACTGTTCCATTGGGACGTGATGTTTCTGGTAACATCGTTTCTGTTGATTTGGCAGCGATGCCCCACCTGTTGATTGCAGGTTCCACTGGTTCTGGTAAGTCCGTTGGATTGAACGGCATTATCGTTTCTTTGCTTTTGAAGGCCAAGCCTTCTGAAGTGAAGCTGATGATGGTCGATCCGAAGGTCGTTGAGCTTTCCATTTATAATGGCATTCCACACTTGCTAACGCCAGTGGTTTCGGACCCTCGAAAGGCTGCTAAGTCATTAAATAAGTTAGTTGACGAGATGGAAAACCGCTATGATTTGCTGGCTCAGTTCGGTAAGCGAAACATTGGTGAGTACAATGCCGCTGTCGAAGAAAATAACGCCCATGCCAAGGAAACGGGTAACGCGCTAATGACGAAGCTGCCATACATTGTGGCGATTGTTGATGAGTTTGCGGATTTGATGGCGACGGTTGGTTCAGAAATCGAAGTGTCCATTGCCCGTTTGGGTGCCAAGGCTCGTGCCGCTGGTATCCACATGATTTTGGCAACGCAGCGTCCTGACGTCAAAGTCATTAACGGAACAATTAAGTCCAATATTCCTGGACGAATTGCCTTTCGTACCGCTTCGGGAATTGATTCCCGTACGATTTTGGATACGAACGGTGCTGAAAAGCTGCTAGGTCGTGGTGATATGATCTTTGCCCCACCCGGTAAGCCACATAAGCGTCTGCAAGGGGCTTACATTTCCAATGCCGATGTCACGGCTATCGTTGACTTTGTTAAGGATGAGCAGACAGCGTCATACGACGATAAGATGACGGTTACGGACGAAGAAATTGCCCAGGATGACGCGGGCGTTTCTGGTCAATCTGACGATGAACTTTTTGATGAAGCACTTGAGTTTGTGATTGACCAGCAGAAGGCATCAACTTCCCTGCTGCAGCGTCGTTTCCGAATTGGCTATAACCGTGCCGCCCGTTTGATTGATGATTTGGAGAACGCGGGGTACATTGGGCCGGCTGACGGAGCACGTCCTCGTCAGGTCAATGTAGCGAAAAAAAGTGAATAATAAACAAAAGAGTCGACTATGTATAGTCGGCTCTTTTTTTAATAGACAGATTCCTTGAAAATGCCTGAGCATCTAGACCAAGCGGCTTTGCCGGCCTTCTTAACCATGCTATATTGTCACCGAAAGGGGGCTTTATGATGATTCAGAATAAACATCAACTTGGGATTCTGCCATGGCAACAGTATAACTGGCTTCGAAATGTTCTTTCTCGCTTTACCGCCCTTGGTTGGAATCCCTTCCTTTGGTAGAAAGACCTTTTCTTTAAAAAATTTTTTAGGAAAAGGAGAAAGCGATGAATAAAATAATCAAACGTTCAGTCTTACAGGCGGGGATAATTGCTATAGCAATGGCGGGCACGACTGTGACGGTAGCACCCGCAGCGGACGCCTATGTCTTTGACGCGGTTAAGTTTCAAAAGGGGCTGGTACCGGATACCAGGCAAGCACCTTTTTCAGCGGTGGTTTTCCTGCTGAATACGGAGACGGGGGAGTCTGGTTCCGGTGTTTTGATTGGACCTGACACAGTGCTGACAGCCGCCCATGTGGTTTTGGAAGACCGTGAGAACGCCCGGCCGGAAGATTGGCCAACGCGAATGGTGAATCCAAATAATCTCTCGGTTCGGCCGGCTTACGGTGGGGCGACCGGAGCCACTGCAGAGCGTTATCCATTTGGCCACCACTACCGGGGTGCCGCCATTTCAATTCCGCCTCAGTACTTCCGGACTGCCTTGCAGCCACAGGCACCTGGTGCTGATCCGGGGGACTACGACTTTGCCATTATCCACTTAAACCGACCGGTTCGTGATGCTGAACCGCTGGCTTTGGGAGAGCTTCGTCAGGCCGATGCCCGTCGGGAGTTAATTTCAGTTGCTAGTTTCCCAGGCGCCTTAGGTCCTGGCCACGATGGCGAACCAGAAAATAGTAACGATAATATGTACGTCGATTCCGGCCATGCGGATTCGATTTCGGATCACCAAATTATGACGACCTCTGTGAATTGGTCTCATGGTAGTTCGGGTGGACCGGTTTTGAATCAGCAAAATCAGGTCGTTGATGTTGTCAGTTCATCCAATGCGCACGGGAACTTTGCCAGTCGAATTGATGCCAACATGAACTGCTGGATTCAGGAGGCGATGGCGGATGTTAGTTTGATGCTGACGAATGAAAACGTGCGGGGGCGCTGGGTGGACTTTGGTAAGGAGAAGGTCTACTTTGATGATTCTGGGGCAGCCACGGAGGCGATGGCATTGGAACCAAGTAACTTAGGCGTGCTTGACCTGTCGATTCCAGGAACTTCTGGTAACGGCAGTAAGGGACACGATGAGCTATAGGGTTGTTTAGCCTGATTGCCCAAATTAACTGATTAGCATATTTAACAATTAAAAATAAAAAAGCAGGCGAACATTTTGTTCGTCTGCTTTTGACTTTTATTTTGCAGAAAAGATTGGCTTTAATTGCCTCTTCAATTCGCCGTCTGGGTCGTTAGCGTACTTCAGGTAGTCCGCCCAGTAGGCGTCTTCGATGAGTAGGGGCTCGGCCAACTCTTTTGGCATCTTAGAGCGGGGAATACTTCCCTTTTCATCGCGGGGACCCTTGTAGTTTTTGACAAAGTCGGCAAAGCGTTTCTCTAAAACGATGGCTTCTGGTCCGAACCAGTTATGGGGTTCGACGGATAGGAAGGACTCATCAAATTGGTAGGGAACCCAGGCTGGCTGGTCAACGGCCACACGGAGGGGATGGACCAACTTTTGTAGCTGCACCTGTCCAATGGCGATGTCAGCAATGGCTGCGGCCATCCCCGATGGTAATCCCTTTTCAGAGTTTTCCTCGGCTACTAATAGGAAAGTCCCCTGGATGTGTTGGTCGACGTTGACCTCTTGGCCAACGAGAACGCGCATTAATTCTTTTGCTGGAATATTGATTGCTTTCATGGCTACTATTCTAATCTTGAATGCCGATAAACTCAAACTTTTCGACATCGAAAAGTCCCTGGTCAGTAATCTTGAGGCTTGGAATAACCGGTAGGGCCATGAATGAGAGTGTTAAGAATGGATCGAAAGTTAAATCAGAAATTTCTGCAAAGGCAGCGTTTAAGCGATCTTGTCCTTCAATTAGTTCTTCATAGGACTTATCGGACATGAGACCACCGATTGGAAGGGGAAGGGCGGTAACCTTTCCGTTATTCACAACAACCTGGCCACCACCGATTTTCTTCAATTCGGTTACGGCAATTGCCATGTCCTTGTCGTTTTGCCCAGCAACGATGACGTTATGGGAGTCGTGGGCAATGGTGGAAGCGATGGCTCCCTGACGGAGGTTCAACCCCTTGATAATTCCTAATCCATAACCGAGGTCGTGGTAGCGTTCGATAACGGCGACTTTGGCATGGTTAATATCTGGTGTAAACTGACCGGATGCATCGACCGACACCTTCTCAATGACGTGCTTAGTTGTGATGTGGTGGGGCTCGATTTCGATGACATGGGCTGACTTATCTGCATCCAATGGTAAGGCTAAGTTCGATTCTTCAAAGCTTAAGTTAATTTGCTGACCAGGTAACCAGAGAACTGGTTGCTTTTGGTCTTCAAAGAATTCACCGCTAACCATTGTGCGGGCAACCGCAACAGCCTTCAAGTCATCTAAAATGACAAGATCAGCTTCAAAACCAGGGGCGATGGCTCCAACGTTTTGAAGGTGGTGGGCCTGAGCAGCGTTTAAGGAAGCCATGGTGTAGGCCATTTCAGGGGCGATGCCTTCTTCAATTGCCAAGGCTACGTTAAAGTTAATTGAGCCTTCGTCTTGAATATCCTTTGCGGACTTGTCGTCTGTCGCGAAGGCGAAGTGCCGTTGGTTAGCTTCTGAAACGGCAGGCAAGAGGGCCTTTTCATCACGTTCAACCGTTCCTTCACGGATGAAGACGTTCATGCCGGCTGATACGCGGTCGAGTGCTTCCTTAACAGATGTGGCTTCGTGATCGGTATCGATGCCATAGGCGCGGTAAACAGCGAGTTGGTCAGGACCCAAACCGGCACCGTGTCCGTCAACGTGCTTGCCAGCTTCCTGGGCATCCTTAATCTTTTGGAGCATGTCATCGTCGCCGTTGGCAACGGCAGGGTAGTCCATGACTTCGGCTAAACCGGCCACTTCCTTATGTTGGTAGAAGGGCTTCAAAGCTTCAGCATCCAAAGTCGCACCAGCATGTTCAAAGTTTGTGGCTGGCACGGATGAAGGCAGCATGTAGTGAATGTGTAGTGGTGTCTTCTTGGCTGAATCAATCATGTATTGAATACCCGAAACACCAGCAACCGAAGCGATTTCGTGTGGGTCGGCAAAGATGCGTGTTACCCCTTGCTTCAATGAAAGACGGCCAAATTCGGATGGAGTTAACAAGGAAGACTCGATGTGTAGGTGGGCGTCAATTAAACCAGGCACTAAATATTTGCCAGAGCAGTCGATGCTTTCCTTGGCTTCGTAGGCTGATGAGTCACCGACGAAGATGACTCGGCCCTGATCAATCCAAACAGTGTTTTCCTGAAACTCCTGTGTGAAGACGTTGAGAACTCGTCCGGAATGAAGGCGGTAATCGACTTTAATTGACATGTGACGCTCCTTTAGATAAGTAAATTTTATATAGTTTAGCATAGATTTATTTAAAATGTTCGTATTTAATAGTGCGATTTCTCATAAAGACAGAGAATTTGATAGATTAACTCAACTTTCGTTCATCCTTTTTGTCTATACCAATCGTTAAATTGGTCTTTAACAAAGTCGTCAACCTTGCTAAAATAGCGGTATACGATAATTTAATTTTAAAAAACCAATTTTTATATGAAAGCGAGATTCAACCATGTGCGGAATTGTTGGTGTTACAGGGGTTGGGGATGCACTACCTTACCTTTTGCAAGGATTACAAAAGCTTGAGTACCGCGGCTATGATTCAGCCGGGGTCTATTTGTCTGACGATTCAGGCAAGGACGCTTTAATTAAAGAAAAGGGCCGCGTTTCAAAGTTGGCCGAAAAGGCCATTGCTGAAACAAAGGGCTTCAAGGGAACGGCTGGGATTGCTCATACCCGTTGGGCAACGCATGGTAACGTGACTGTTGAAAACGCTCACCCACAGAAGTCTGCGGATAACCGTTTCTTCTTGGTTCACAACGGTGTGATTGAAAACTACAAGGAATTGACTGACACTTATTTGCAAGGCGTTCACTTCGTATCTGAAACGGATACTGAAGTTGCTGTGCAATTGGTTGATAAGTTCTCAAAGGATGGTATGTCAACACCTGACGCCTTCCGTAAGATGATTTCTCTTTTGGACGGTAACTCAGCCTATGGATTCCTTTTGGTTGACCATGAAGATCCAGAAACTTTGTACGTTGCCAAGAAGAAATCACCACTTTTGGTTGGTGTTTCTGACCATGGTAACGCTGTGACGTCTGATGCCGCAGCTATGATTGACTTGACGAAGAACTTCATCGAATTGCGTGATGGTGATATGGCCATTGTGAAGCCAAAGTCAGTTACTATCTACGATGCAGCTGGTGAAGAAGTTAACCGCGAACCATTTACTTTGGAAATTGATCCAGAAGACACGGACAAGGGTGCTTACCCTTACTACATGTTGAAGGAAATCGATGAACAAGCCGTTGTGGCTCGTAACATTTCCGGTCATTACTATGATGACGAAGGAAATTTGCAGGGAATTGACCCTGAAATTACGGATGCCATCAAGAAGGCTGACCGCCTCTACATCGTTGCTGCGGGTACCTCATATCACGCCGGTTTGATTGGTAAGCGCTACTTCGAACAGTGGGCTAAGATTCCAACGGAAGTTCATATCGCTTCTGAATTTGCTTACGATCAACCAATGTTGTCAGAAAAGCCATTCTTCATCTTCTTGTCACAGTCTGGTGAAACGGCTGACTCACGAGAAGTTTTGGATAACGTGAAGAAGCAAGGCTTCCCAGCTTTGACTTTGGCCAACGTGATGAACTCAACTTTGACTCGTGAAGCGGACTTCGCATTGCCTGTCTTAGCTGGTCCTGAAATCGCCGTTGCCTCAACGAAGGCCTACACGGCTCAAGTTTTGGTACAAGCCATCTTGGCCTCTGCCTTGGGTAACCCTGGCTTCGATTTGAAGGCTGAATTGGCAAAGGTTGCCGTTGAAATTCAGGCCATCACGGACGAAAAGGAAAGCTTCAAGAAGATTGCTGAATCCGCATTGAAGGATCAGCACTCAGCCTTCTACATTGGCCGTGGCTTGGATGCCGCCGTTGCTTTGGAAGCTGCCTTGAAGTTGAAGGAAATTTCATACATCCAGACTGAAGGATTCGCCGCTGGTGAATTGAAGCACGGAACGATTTCCTTGATTGAAGATGGCACACCTGTCTTTGCCTTGTTGACGCAAAAGAAGACGGCTGGTTTGCTCCGCGGTGAAGTTGCCCAAGTGGCCGCCCGTGGTGCCAACACCATTGTCTTTGCCTCAGAATCTCTGGCAAAGGATGGGGATGCTTATGTCTTGCCTGAAGTGAACGAACTCTTGATGCCACTTTTGGCTGTTATCCCAGCTCAATTGATTGCCTACTATGCAACCTTGGACCGTGGCTTGGACGTTGACCGTCCTCGTAACTTGGCCAAGTCTGTGACGGTGCAATAATTATTTTAATAAAGTCTGACGCAGGCCTATCTGATAGGGCTGCGAGAAGATAAGAAAAGCCGATGAATTTTCATCGGTTTTTTTGTTTGTCTTCCTCAATTCTGGTAAAATAGTGAAGAGTATTTTTCAAATTTTAGGGGTATCATTTATGTCATTCTTTTCTGGAATGTTTTCTACGAAAAAAGCTGCATCACCAAGCTTTGAAGCTGCTTTAGCGGCGGGTGAATACAAGGTACCAAAACACTTAGCCATCATTATGGATGGTAATGGCCGTTGGGCTAAAAAGCGGCATCTTCCACGTGTTGCCGGACATAAAGAGGGGATGGAAACGGTGAAGCGTGTCACTCGCCTGGCAAGTAAAGCCGGCGTTCAGGTTTTGACCGTTTACGCCTTTTCAACTGAAAACTGGTCCCGTCCAAACGATGAAGTGAAGTTCTTGATGAAGTTACCCGTGACTTTCTTTGACACTTTTGTGCCTGAATTAATTGAACAGAATGTCAAAGTCGAAACGATTGGTGACATTGACCGTCTTCCTGAAGCCACGAAGCAGGCGGTTATCGAAGCTAAGGCCGACACAGCTCAAAACACGGGCTTGATTTTGAACTTTGCCTTGAACTACGGTGGCCAGCAGGAAATTGCGGATGCTGCTGCCGCACTGGCAGAACGGGTGGCTGCAGGCGAACTACAGCCTGAAGATATCAATAAGGATTTGTTAGCTTCTGAGTTAACCACCGGGTTCCTTGGGGACTTAGCTAACCCGGATTTGATTGTGCGTACTTCTGGTGAAGAACGTCTATCGAACTTCCTGCCTTATCAGGCTGCTTATTCAGAGTTCTACTTCACGGATGTGTTCTGGCCTGACTTTGACCAGGCGGATTTCGAAGCGGCTCTGGCAGCCTATACGAAACGCGATCGTCGTTTTGGAAAAGTAAAAGCTTAAATTGAAAGAGAGAATTTAAAATGCAAACGCGCATTATTACGGCCATTGTGGCATTGGCGGTCTTCGTACCCCTTGTTGTCATTGGTCATTTACCATTGTTGTTGTTGACGATTGCCTTGGGTTGGGTAGCCATGGGCGAGATGCTTCGCATGACCAAGACACTCTTGGTTTCCTTTGAAGCTTTGCTTTCTCTAACGGGGGTTGTGGCACTGGTTGTGCCAAACAACTTCTGGATTTGGGTTTCTGACAACTGGCCAATGACGGTCACTTCTGACACGGTGGTTTCAACCATCGCCTTCCTGTTCCTCTTGCGGACGGTTTTGTCAAAGAAGTCCTTTAACATTAACGATGCCGGTGTGCTCTTCCTTTCAATGGTTTATATCGGTAAGGGATTCCACTACTTCTACTTAGCCGACCAAAAGGGCTTGGCTGTTTTGTTCTTCGGAATGTTGACGGTTTGGATTACGGATTCCTTTGCTTACTTCTGTGGAAAAGCCTACGGAAAGCACAAGTTAGCCCCAACCATTTCACCAAACAAGACTTGGGAAGGTTCTGTATCAGGTTCTGTGATTGCCATCGTAGTCATGACGGTTTTGTATTCCGTAACTGGTTGGTTGCACCGTCCCGTCTTGGAACTCTTGTTAGCCACAGTCTTCCTATCAATTGGTGGACAGCTTGGTGATTTGATTGAATCATCTTTCAAGCGTCACTTTGGCGTAAAGGATTCTGGAAACATCTTGCCAGGCCACGGTGGTATCTTGGACCGTTTCGATTCGATGCTGGTCGTGATGCCAATGCTTTCAATTCTTGGTTTCTTGCAGTAATACCTAGCTCTTTAGTAAGGAGGATGCCCAATGTCAGTGACAGCCATCATTGCCTTTTTAATTGTCTTTGGCCTACTGGTTTCATTTCACGAATTCGGTCATTTCATCGTGGCCAAAAAGTCCGGTGTGCTCGTTCGTGAATTTGCTATTGGCATGGGCCCAAAGATTTTTGCCTGGTACAAGAACGACACGGCCTATACGATTCGCTTGCTACCGGTTGGTGGCTATGTTCGAATGGCATCGGAAGAAGATCATGATGATTTAGAGGCCGGTCAGCGCTTGTACCTTCAGCAAAACGAAGCGGGTTTGGTTACTAACATTGATTTGCGTGCTGACCAGGAAGAAGCCGGCTTCCTTTTCCAAATTGACCAGGCGGACCTGGTTGATGCGATGACCTTAACGGGTTTCCGTTATGGTTCGGAAGATGTTGAAACACTTTCTGTTTCAACAGATGCCACCATCGTTGATGATTCTGGTCAGGAAAACCGAGTTGCTCCCCGTTCTTCTTGGGTTGAGTCAGCGCCGGCAATTAAGCGGGTATTCATTAACTTAGCTGGACCTGCGATGAACTTTATCCTCGCTATTATTGCCGCCTTGGTTCTGGCCTTCTCCCTTAGTCAGGTTTCATTGAATGAACCGATTCTGGGGCAGGTTGTTAAAAATCAACCAGCCGCTCAAGCTGGATTGAAGGTAAACGACAAGATGAAGGCCGTTAACGGTCAGTCCGTTAAGACCTTTACTGACTTTGCCACAGAAGTTGCGGAGCAAAAGGGTAAGACCATGACTGTTCGCTACGAGCGAAATGGTCAGGAAAAGACGGCCAAGGTGACGCCAGAAGCCGTGACGATTTCTGGACAAAAGGGCTACCGGATTGGTGTCGTTGCCAAGGGTGAAACCGGATTTGGTGATCGCCTAGAATACGGCTTCTTGATGTGGAAGTCCTGGTTTACCCAAGTTTCTGACGGTATCGTTAACCTGTTCACCACGACTTTCTCATTGAACAAACTAGGTGGACCGGTCATGTTGGCCAAGGCTACCTCCACGGCGACGAACCAAGGTTTTATGACAGTCTTAGCCCTGCTCGGGATGCTGTCCGTCAACCTTGGCTTGATTAACTTGTTACCAATTCCGCCATTGGATGGTGGTAAAGTCTTCTTGGATCTCTATGAGTCAATTTTCCGCCGGCCATTCCCAAAGTTCTTGGCAAATGGTTTAATAATGGTTGGAACAATTGCCCTAGTCATCCTGATGATTTTGGTAACGGCCAAGGATCTGATTCAATTTTAAATTCATGGGGAGTTTTCCCCGTACATAATCTAACCAACAGGAAAGAAGGAAATTATGAAACAAACACAGCTTTTTATGCCAACATTGCGTGAAGTACCTGCTGATGCCGAAGTGAAGTCCCACCAGCTTTTGTTGAAGGCCGGTTACATTCGTCCGGTATCTGCCGGGGCCTTTGCCTACTTGCCACTGGCACAACGTGTTTTGAATAAGGTGGAAGCCATCGTTCGTGAAGAAATGGCGGCCATCAACGCCAACGAAATGTTGGTTCCTGAAATCCTACCTGCTGAACTTTGGCAAAAGTCTGGCCGTTACGCAACTTATGGTCAAGATTTGTATAAGTTTAAGAACCGCCAGGACCGTGACTTCATCTTGGGTCCAACCCACGAAGAAACCTTCACCGAATTAATTGGTAACGACATCAAGTCATACAAGAAGTTGCCATTGGTTGTTTACCAAATCCAACAAAAGTTCCGTGATGAAGGTCGTCCACGTTTCGGCTTGCTCCGTACCCGTGAATTCATCATGAAGGATGCTTACTCATTTACGGCTGACTACGAAGGTTTGGATGCCATCTTTGACCAGATGGAAGGGGCTTACCGCAACATCTTCGACCGTGTTGGTTTGTCATACCGTGCCATTGTTGGGGATGCCGGTGCCATGGGTGGTTCTGATTCAAAGGAATTCTCAGCACCTGCCGCAGCTGGTGAAGACATCATTGCCTACTCTGATGGTTCTGATTACGCCGCTAACTTGGAAATGGCCAAGGATTTCTACGAACGTGTTGACCGTTCAGGCGAAGCACAGGCTGAACTTGAAAAGATTGATACGCCAAATGCGAAGACAATCGAAGAATTGTCAGAATTGTTGAACCGTCCTGCTGAAGAATTAGTGAAGACGATTTTGGTTAGCGGCCCAGAAGGTGAATTGGCAGCCGTTGTGACAACGGGCGACTTTGAAGTGAACCTGGTGAAGGTTCAAAACTTCTTGGGATTGCCTGAAGTAGAATTGGCAGATGAAGCCCTCGTCCAAGAAAAGTTGGGCGCTTCATTTGGCTCATTAGGACCAGTTGGTTTGCCAGAAGACGTCAAGCTCTTGGTTGACGAACGTGCCGCTGACTTGGTGAACTTTGCAGCTGGTGCCAATGAAGACGGTAAGCACTACTTGAACATTAACTGGAACCGTGACGTTGACTTGGCTGATGACCAAGTAGCGGACTTCCGTACTGCAAAGGAAGGCGATCTAGCCGTTGACGGTAAGGGAAAGCTAGTCTTCACCCGTGGAATCGAAATTGGTCATATCTTTAAGTTGGGAACCCGCTACTCCGATGCATTGGGTGCCAAGGTCTTGGACCAAAACGGTCGTTCAATCGATATGATCATGGGATGTTACGGAATCGGAATTTCCCGTTTGTTAGCCGCTGTTACGGAACAAAAGGCCGATGACAAGGGCTTGGTATGGCCAGCAGCGATTGCGCCATACGAAGTGCACATTGTCCCAGTGAACATGAAAGATGATGCCCAAGCTGCTCTTGCAGCTGACCTTGAGAAGGTCGTTGCCGATGCTGGCTTTGAGAGTCTCGTTGACGACCGTAAGGAACGTGCTGGCGTGAAGTTTGCCGATTCAGAATTGATTGGTTTGCCAGTTCGTTTGACGGTTGGTAAGAAGGCCAGCGAAGGAATCGTTGAAGTAACCCTTCGTCAAAGCGGTGAAAGCTTTGACATGCCTGCTTCAGAAATCGCCGCTCACTTAAACGAATGGCTAGCAAAATAAGTACTCATTAAGTCGACAAACTGTCGGCTTTTTGCCTTTCAATAAGGATGGTTCAATGGCTCTTAGTCGAAGAGAACAATTAGAAAAATTAATGGAACAGGCGGAACTGCCTGATAACTTGAAGGCCGTTTTACAGGACGCCTCCTTGGGTTCGGTTGTCGTTGACCCTGATGCCAAGTCTTGGCGCTTTGTTGTGAATAGCAAGCGGGTTTTGACTTTTCCAGCCTATTTGGCCTTTTATCGAGGCTTAGCTGCCAACTTTAAGCAGGTTGACGCCGTCTATTTGACGATTCAACCTGAAGAGGCTGGATTTGGAGAAGAAGAGGTTCAGTCATACTTCCACTTAGCTCTGCGTGAAACAGGCTTGAACTACGCAACGGTGCAGCAGCTGGCTTCGGCTTCTTCTGTTCAGTTGAAAGGGCAGCAGGAAGTGGTCATTGCCACGGCAATGCCAACATTGGCCGCTGCTTTGACGGACGAGGTGCTGGCTTCGTTGACGGATATCTACGCGACCTTTGGAATGGCTGGTTTGACTTTTACGGCAATTGTCGACGATAACCAGCAGCAACGACTCCAGGAAAACTTTGTCTCCCACCAACAGCAAGTGCAGGCCGATATTAATCAGGCCATTGAACGAGCTGAAAAAGCCGCCCCTAAGAAGTCTGCTGAAGGTGTGGCCCTCCGTTTGGGACGGGCCATCAATCCAGATGCTGAGATTACCCGTTTGGAAGATATCGATGGGGAAGAATCCCGCGTTGTGATTGAGGGATATATCTTTGCTGATGAAGTCCGTGAATTACGGTCGAAGCGTAAGTTGCTGACGTTGAAGATTACGGATTACTCTTCTTCAATTTCTGCCAAGAAGTTTTCAAATAACGAACAGGACGAGGCCGTCTTTGATCAGTTGAAGGCTGGTTGCTGGATTAAGGCTCGTGGAAACGTGCAAGAAGATACTTACGCCCGTGAGTTGGTTTTGAATATTTATGACCTCCAGGTTGTTGATCACCAGAACCGTCAGGAAGAATATCAGGGCGAAGAAAAGCGCATTGAGTTACACGCCCATACCAACATGTCTGGAATGGACGCCGTGACGGACTTTGGTCAGGTGGCTAAGCTGGCAAAGTCCTGGGGACAGGAAGCCTTGACGGTGATGGATACCGGAAATGTTCAAGGTTATCCACAGGCCATCGATGCTGCTAAGAAAAACGACATTAAGATGATTTTTGGAATGGAAGCCAACGTTGTGGAAGACGGGGACCCCATTGCTTATAACACACGCGACCAAGTCTTAAACGACAAAGAACTAACCTATGTCGCCTTCGATTTGGAAACGACTGGTTTGTCAGCCGTTTCCGATCGAATTATTGAATTGTCTGCCGTTAAGATGCAGATGGGAAACGTCATTGATAAGTACTCCGAGTACATCAATCCTGGTTTCCCACTTTCTGAATTTACGACGAACTTGACCTCCATTACTGATGCGATGGTGGCCAACGCCAAGCCTGAGCAAACGGTCATTGATAACTTCCGTGAGTGGATTAAGGGTTCTGTTCTGATTGGTCACAACGTGACTTTCGATGTGGACTTCATGAACGCGACCTATGCCCGTTATCAAGAGGGGCCAATTGAAGAGCCCGTTATTGATACGCTGCCATTCACTCGCTGGTTATACCCAGACTACAAGTCTTATCGTTTGGGAACCTTGGCCAAGAAGTTTGGAATTGAACTGGAGCAGGCCCACCGTGCCATTTATGATGCGGAAACAACGGGACATTTGGGTTGGAAGCTGATTAAAGAGGCAATCAAGTCCCATGATGTGACGAACTTGAACCAGTTGAATGATCACATGCTGGATGGAGGAGCCTGGCGACATGGCCGTCCTTTCCACGCTTCGATTTTGATACAAAACCCGGTTGGACTGAAGAATTTGTACCGACTCGTTTCAGAGTCAAACGTTTCTTATTTCAATAAAGTACCGCGGATTCCGCGTTCCGTTTTGGTGAAGTACCGTGAGGGCTTGATTATTGGTTCCGGGGATACCTCTGGTGATTTGATTGTGACCCTGATTGAAAAGGGTTACGAACCAGCTAAAAAGAAGGCCGAATTCTATGATTACATCGAAATTCAGCCTTTGGCTAATTATCAACCAATGTTGGACAGTGAACTAATCGCCGGTCCAAACAAGTTGAAGGATATCTTAGCCGACATGGTTAAAATTGGGGATGAACTGAACAAGCCCGTTGTTGTGACGGGGG
The DNA here is from genome assembly GCF_900112405.1 of Fructobacillus durionis. Lineage (GTDB taxonomy): Bacteria > Bacillota > Bacilli > Lactobacillales > Lactobacillaceae > Fructobacillus > Fructobacillus durionis. The sequence goes on from NZ_FOLI01000002.1 coordinate 169,866, forward strand.
ATGTGAAGTATACCAACCCAGAAGACCACATTTACCGGGATATTTTGATTGGTTCACAGCCTGGTAACCCATTGAACCGGCAGGCTTTGCCGCACGTGCACTTCCGGACGACCCAGGATATGCTGGAGCAGTTCAGCTTCTTGGGTGAAGAAAAGGCTAAGCAAGTGGTTATCGACAATACCCATGTTGTTGCCGATATGCTGGAAGACATTCATCCTTTGAAGGAAGGGTCCTTCCCTCCACAGATTCCAGAAGCCGGGGATGAGCTGCGGGAAAAGACTTTTGCAGCGGCGAAGAAAGCCTATGGTGATCCATTACCTAAGTTGATTCAAGACCGAATTGATCAGGAATTGAGTTCAATCATTGGAAACGGTTTCGCACCGCACTACATGATTTCTCAGCGTTTGGTGGCCAAGTCCAACAAGGACGGGTACCTGGTTGGTTCCCGAGGTTCCGTTGGTTCTTCCTTCGTGGCCACTATGTCTGGAATTACCGAAGTCAATCCTTTGCCACCGCACTACCGGTCGGCCCACGGGGACTACTTTGAATTGGCAGATCCGAAGGAATACGGTTCCGGTTATGATTTGCCTGAAAAGGAAGACCCAAACCACCCCGGTGAAATGCTAATTGGGGACGGGCACAACATTCCTTTCGAAACCTTCATGGGCTTCACCGGAAACAAGGTGCCCGATATCGATTTGAATTTCTCTGGTGATTACCAGCCAATTGCCCACGATTACATGAAGGTCATGTTCGGGGTGAAGAAAGTTTACCGTGCCGGAACAATTGCCACGGTTGCCGAAAAGACGGCTTTTGGTTATGTGAAGGCTTACGAGCGTGACCATGATAAAGTATTCCGCGGAGCGGAAGAGGAACGTTTGGCTCAGGGTGTAACCGGCGTTAAGCGAACGACCGGTCAGCACCCGGGTGGTATTTTGATTGTTCCTGCCGATTACGACATCTATGACTTTACCCCAGTGCAGTACCCAGCCGATGATCAAACCGCTCTTTGGCAAACGACCCACATGGATTACCATTCCATTCACGATAACTTGCTGAAGATGGATATCCTGGGACACGATGATCCCACGATGGTTCGTACCCTAAAGGATTTGTCCGGTATTGATCCACAGACCATTCCGGTTAACGATCCGGGTGTTTTGGGACTCTTTACTTCGACTGAGCCTTTGGGTGTTACATCGGACCAGATTTATTCCAACACTGGAACACTGGGATTGCCCGAATTTGGAACCGGCTTTGTCCGGAACATGTTGGAAGATACCCAGCCACACACTTTCTCTGAGTTGCTCCAGATTTCTGGACTTTCCCACGGAACCGATGTGTGGTTGGGCAATGCCCACGATTTGGTTGAGAACGGAACGGCGACCATCGCGACCGTGATTGGAACCCGTGACAAAATTATGACCGATTTGATTAACTGGGGCTTGCCTTCTGCCGATGCATTTAATATCATGGAAAAGGTTCGTAAGGGTAAGGGGATTACGGATGAGTACCAAGCTTTGATGCGAGAAAACGGTGTGCCCGAGTGGTACATCGATTCTTGTTTGAAGATTAAGTACATGTTCCCCCGTGCCCACGCTGCTGCCTACGTTTTGATGGCGCTCCGAATCGCCTACTTTAAGGTTTATTTCCCAGCTGCTTATTACGCCACTTACTTCACGGTTCGTGCTAACAACTTCGACGTTGTGGCCATGGCCCGTGGTAAGGAAGCCGTTAAAGCGGCCATTGCGAAGATTCGCGACATGGGAAACGATGCCTCGAAGGGTGATCAGGATTTGTTGACTGTTTTGGAGATGGCCAACGAAGCGCTCGAACGTGGTATTTCATTCAAGATGGTTGACCTCGAACGTTCTGATGGAACGGAATGGGTCATTGACGGAAACGAATTGATTCCGCCGTTCTCAGTCATTCCGGGGCTTGGGGACAACGTGGCCAACCAGATTGTTGCAGCACGTGCTGAAAAGCCATTTATCTCGAAGGAAGATTTGAAAAAGCGTGGTAAAGTCTCACAGACAATCATCGATTTCTTGACTCTACACTCCGTTGTTTCGGATTTGCCGGATGAGAACCAATTGTCGCTCTTTGACTTTTAATAAGGAAAAGGGACTTGCTGTTTTAGCGTGACCGTTATCTGTGATAACGATTGTCGACCAGCAAGCAAAAAGTAAAAACTAAAAGGAGTGGGCGAAAGCCCTCAGAAAAATGGATAAATTTTTTAAACTGAAGCAGAATCAAACTTCTGTTAAGCAGGAAGTGATTGCCGGGTTGACGACCTTCGTGTCAATGGCCTATGTTTTCTTCTTGAACCCTCAGATTCTTTCCCAAGCGGGGATGTCACAGTTAGCCGTCTTTATCGCGGCCATCATCGTTGCCGTTTTCGGAACATTGTTGATGGGATTGTACGCTAACGTACCATTCGCCCTTGCACCTGGAATTGGAATGCAGGCCTACTTCACTTATACCATTGTCTTCGGATTTGGTTTCAAGTGGCAACAGGCTTTGGCCATTGTTTTCTTGGTTGGAATGCTAGACATTGTGATTACCTTGACGCACGGACGTCAGGCAATTGTGAAAGCCATCCCAACGGAATTGAAAGCTGCCATTGGTGGTGGACTAGGGGTCTTCGTTACTTACATTGGTTTGAAGAACGCCGGTTTCATTAACTTTGTTATCTCAGGTTCAAACATTATCTCCGTTAACGACAAGCCATACGCTGGTGGAGCTGTTAAGGGTGGTTTGGATTCATTGCTAGCCTCTGGTGGCGTGACTCCTGAATTGACAAAGTTTACACAATCATCTGCTTTGTTAGCTTTGATTGGCCTCTTGATTTTGACTTTCTTGGTTATCCGTAAGGTGCCAGGTGCTTTCTTGATTACCTTGATTGCAACAACGTTGATTGGTATTCCAATGGGTGTGACAAACACTCACATGTCCGCTGCTACTTCATTGCCAAACGCCTTTAGCGATTTCGGTCACACATTTGGTGCCGCCTTTGGTGCCCACGGAATGGGAACGCTTTGGTCTTCATGGCCACAAGCATCCTTGGCCATTGTGACGGTCTTTGCTATGGGATTGACTGGTCTCTTTGATGCCATTGGTACTTTGATTGGTATCGGTAACCAAACGGGTATCTTCTCAAAGGAAGATCAAGAAGCGTTCGTTGCTGATAACTCATTTAACTCAAAGATGGATAAGGCTTTGGTTGTGGATACATTCACAACGACTTTGGCTGGGGTTGTTGGTACTTCAAACACGACAACATTCATCGAATCAGCCACAGGTGTTGCTGCCGGTGGACGTACTGGTTTGACTAATATCGTGACGGCCCTTGGATTCTTGGCAATGCTTTTCTTGTCACCATTGGTATCTGTTATCCCAACGGCGGCTACTGCACCACTTTTGATCGTGGTTGGAATCATGATGATGGGTGAGTTCAAGAAGATTGACTGGTCAGATTTGGCTGTTGCTATTCCTGCCTTCTTTACTTCAATCTTCATGGGATTCTCTTTCTCAATCTCATACGGAATTGCCGCAGGGTTCATCTTCTACATTGTTGTGAAGGTTGCTCAAGGAAAGTGGAAGGAACTGTCACCAATTCTTTTGGTTATCACCGCCTTCTTCTTGGCTAACTTTATCTTGTTAGCCTTTATCTAATTTAAATTAATAGACAAAGTAAAAGAACCTGTATCGAAAGATGCAGGTTCTTTTTGTGTTTTCACTGCTTTTAAAGTTAAAAAAAGTCAAAGTCGTTTTTTTATATTCTCATTCTAATCTATTTAAAAAAGACAATATTTAAAAATATTTTAATGTAATGGTTGTAATAAAACAGTAAACCATGTAACATAACGGAAGAACGAATTTCTCAAAAGTACAGAAATAGGTATAAAAGATGACCAAAAAAGAACATTACAAGATGTATAAATCCGGCAAGAACTGGGTTTACGCTTCACTGGCAACCATTGCCCTTTTGACAGGTGCAACGGTTGTTGCTGAGCAACATCATGGCCATTCGATTGCTGGTATCTCAGCGAAGGCTGATGATACTGACTACAACACAAGAGCAGCTGCAGCAGTAAACGACGCAACGACTACGCATGATGAAGTAGCATCTGTTGAAGATGTTACATTCAACTCACCTGAAGAAGCCGTTGTTGGTAAGTGGGTAAACTTAACGACAGTAACTGGTGTGGCCAAAGATGGTGATCAGTCCATCGATTATAAGGTTAACAACGTTTACGTTCGTAAGGACCAGTCAACTGGTAAGTTGATTGCCGCCTATGTTGGTGGAAAAACACAAATTACCATTACCCCTCGTGGTGCAAATAATTCTGTGTCGGTTGAAATTGGTAAACGCTCAGATACGGATGGAAATGTTGGTACTTTTTCAACAATTAAGCGTTATTCAACTGATACAGATGCTGACGGTAGTAAGACAGATCCTAATGGCGCAGTTGTTTATGTAAAAGATTCATTGAACAATCCTTTGTCATTTACTTTGCCAAGTACATTTAATGCCACTGATGATACACTTCGTGTGGCGTATATTCCTGATACACGTGCTCCTCATACAGCAAAGACCACTAGTCAGGCTTATCCAACTCCTAAAATTCAGATGCGTACCGCGGATGCCTTGAAGACTGAAATTGCGGATGCTTTGAAGCAGTCTGATGATTCAAAGGCTGCGAAAGCAAGTGCAGCGGCAGCCATTGATAACGCCAAGAAGGAAATTGAAAACAAGATTAACAATGATCCGACTTTGGATGATACGGCGCGAGATGCTCAAAAGAAGAAGGCGGAAGAGACTTTCAAGAAGGCCGAAGAAGACATCGCCAAGATGGACAACAAGACGGATGTCGATAACCGTTCAAATCAAGCAATTACTGATGCAACAAATGCTTATCAGCCTGGCGAAAGCATGGACAACCAAAAGACAGATGCAACCAATGCTTTGAACGCGGCGGTTGCTGATGAATATAACAAGGTTGACAGCAACAATGACCTGACTCAGGCTGAAAAAGATTATCTCCATGACTTGATTGAAGCTGATAAGAAAAAACTTGTTCAAGCGATTACGGATGCGAAGGATAAGAATGACTTAAACGCTGTGAACGCACAGTTGATCAAGGGAAACGATGGCTTGCGTCCTGGTTTCTCTGATGTAAAGGTTACCCCAGCTGAAACAGTCGCGGATCGTAAAACAAACGCTGAAACGGTTTTGAATACTGCATACAGTAAGGCCCAAAACGATATCAATGGCAACAAGACTTTGTCAGATGCTGAAAAGACTGAGCGGTTGACTCAGCTTAAAGAAGACTATGATAAGGCAAAGACTGCTATTCAAAACGCCACGAATGCGCAAACTGTTGTTGATGCTTTGGCACAATCTCAGACTGACTTCGCAAACGATAACAAGGACAACGACCTTGCTCAGCGTAAGTCAGATTTGATTAACGATTACAAGAGTCGTGAAAAAGTCCAAGAACGCCTTGACGCGATTAAGAATGATGACACCTTAACGGATGCTGAAAAGATTTCGCAAACGAAGCAGATTACTGATGCAGTTGATGCTGTATCAAAGAATATTTCTGCTCAAGAAACAGCTCAAGATGCAATTAACGCGGCTGCTGCAACGAAGACGAAGGAACAAGACGACATCATTGAAGGTGCCCATGTTCCTGGTAAACCACTTGCAGACCAAGTGACGGATGCTAAGAATGATATCCATAAAAAGGCTGACGCAGCTCGTACTGATATCAATAACAACAAGAACTTGACGGATGATCAAAAGGCAGCTGAAACGAAGAAAATCAATGACGC
>NZ_FOLI01000004.1 GCF_900112405.1 Fructobacillus durionis
GAGATGAGATTTCCCATCTAATTAATAGAGTAAGACCCCTCAGAGATGATGAGGTAGATAGGCTAGAAGTGAAAGTGCTGTGAGGCATGGAGCGGACTAGTACTAATCGGTCGAGGACTTAACCAAAGAGTCAAATGAGTGGTTTGTTTAAGGAAAAAGAGAAGTAAGGATTATTTAGTTTTGAGTGTAAAAGCTCAAAAGGTGTCGTGTCGATGGCAAAGAGGAACCACCTGTTCCCATCTCGAACACAGAAGTTAAGCTCTTTAGCGCCAAAAGTAGTTGCCGGAACGCTGGCTGCGAGGATAGGACGATGCGATGCCTGTACATAGAAAACGAGGAGACTCGTTTTTATTTTGGACGATTAGCTCAGCTGGGAGAGCACCTGCCTTACAAGCAGGGGGTCACAGGTTCGATCCCTGTATCGTCCATTGACTAAGGTCAAAAGCGCCGCGTCGGGCAACATCCAGCCGACTTAGCTCAGCTGGTAGAGCACCGCTCTTGTAAAGCGGGGGTCGAAGGTTCGAATCCTTTAGTCGGCATATTATGCGAACATAGTTCAGAGGTAGAACATCACCTTGCCATGGTGGGGGTCGCGGGTTCGAATCCCGTTGTTCGCTTGGATGCCGGCGTGGCGGAATAGGCAGACGCACAGGACTTAAAATCCTGCGATGGAAACATCGTACCGGTTCGATCCCGGTCGCCGGCATATTATGCACCTATAGCGCAATTGGATAGAGTGTCTGACTACGAATCAGAAGGTTGCAGGTTCGACTCCTGCTAGGTGCATCGTCTTCTTCCAGAAGACAAGACTCAGGTCTTAAAAAGGAACGGGACGTAGCTCAGCTTGGTAGAGCACCTGCTTTGGGAGCAGGGGGTCGCAGGTTCGAATCCTGTCGTCCCGATGGCTGGAAACAGCGGAATCGCGGTGTAGCTCAGCTGGCTAGAGCGTTCGGTTCATACCCGAGAGGTCGAGGGTTCGATTCCCCCTGCCGCGATAGACTCGTACCGGACCATTAGCTCAGTTGGTTAGAGCAGACGGCTCATAACCGTCCGGTCGTTGGTTCGAGTCCAACATGGTCCATGACCACATATATTTCGGAGGATTACCCAAGTCTGGCTGAAGGGAACGGTCTTGAAAACCGTCAGGTCGGGAAACCGGCGCGAGGGTTCGAATCCCTCATCCTCCTTAGGGCGCAAGCCCCACAATACAATTAATATTATCGCGGGATGGAGCAGTTCGGTAGCTCGTCGGGCCCATAACCCGAAGGTCGTAGGTTCAAATCCTACTCCCGCAATTGGTCGCATGGTCTAGCTGGTTAGGACGCCTGCCTGTCACGCAGGAGATCACGGGTTCGAACCCCGTTGTGACCGTTTTCTTTTAGGAAATAAAAGAGATGGCTCTGTAGCTCAGTTGGTAGAGCAATGCATTGAAGCTGCATGTGTCGGCGGTTCGATTCCGTCCAGCGCCATAGGGGAGACCCTTAGGGAAAAATAATGCGAATGTAGTTCAATGGTAGAATTCCAGCCTTCCAAGCTGGCTATGCGGGTTCGATTCCCGTCATTCGCTTATGGGCCATTAGCTCAGTTGGTTAGAGCGCTGTGTTGATAACGCAGAGGTCCCTGGTTCGAATCCAGGATGGCCCATCATCAGTCGACTTCGGTCGGCTTTTTTTGTGCTTTCTTTTAGTTTTTACTTGTCAAAAGCTACTTTCTAGCATAGAATATAGGCAAGAGCTCATCATAAGTAAGCCAGTTCAGAAAGGTAGCGGTCGCTGTAAGCTACCAGGCTGAAACTCCAATGAGTCACGTTTAGCGGGCAATGCCGCTCGGGTCCCACCGTTATCGGAAAATGAGTGCTGCATGTATATGCAGAAACTGGGTGGTACCACGGATTGCGTCTTTTTCGTCCCTGACTTTTGTCGGATGAAAAGGCGCTTTTTATATAAAAGGAGATTATTATGCTTGATTTGAAGTATTTACGTAAGAACAAGGAAACTGCTGCAAAGCAGTTGCAGGACCGCGGTGTTGAAGCTGGTGCTTTAGAAGCATTGCTTGCTAAGGATGAAGAACGCCGTGCCTTGATTGCCAAAGTCGAAGAGATGAAGGCAAAGCGTAATGAAGCTTCTGACAAGATTGCCTTTGCAAAGCGTCAAAAGGAAGATGCTAGCGAAGCCATTGCAGAAATGCAAAAGGTTGCTAAAGAAATTAAGGAAATGGACCAAACTTTGGCCGATTTGGATGCCGAAGTACAAGAAGCCGCTGCTCACTTGCCAAACATTGCTGAAGCAGATGTGCCTGTTGGTCCTGATGAATCAGCGAACATTGAAATGCGTAAGTGGGAACCAACAGACTATGAAGGTCGTGTTCACGCTTTGACTGAAGCACCTGCCTGGTTGAAGCCTCACTATGAAATCGGTGAAGACTTGGGTATTTTGGACTTCGAACGTGGCGCCAAGGTTTCAGGTGCCCGTTTCCTTTACTACGTTGGTGATGGCGCCCGTTTGGAACGTGCCGTGTACAACTTTATGTTGGACGAACACCGTAAGGAAGGCTACACGGAAATGATTACCCCAATCGTTGTTAACGATTCAGCGATGTTTGGAACTGGTCAGTACCCTAAGTTTAAGGATGATGCCTACCGTGTTCGTGACCTTGATCAAACTTACATTCCAACGGCTGAAGTGCCTTTGACTAACTACTACTCAGGCGAGACTTTGCCAGCCGAAGATTTGCCAATCTCATTCACTGCCTTGTCACCATCATTCCGTAAGGAAGCCGGTGCCGCTGGACGTGACACCCGTGGTTTGATTCGTTTGCACCAGTTTAACAAGGTGGAAATGGTGAAGTTCGCTAAGCCTGAAGATTCAGACAGCGAATTGGAAATCATGACAAACAACGCTGCCAACATTTTGGAAAAGCTTGGTTTGCCTTACCACATCATCACTTTGTCAACTGGGGACATGGGCTTCTCAGCTGCTAAGACACACGATGTTGAAGTTTGGATTCCAGCCCAAAACGTTTACCGTGAAATCTCTTCATGTTCAAACACCCGCGACTTCCAAGCCCGTCGTATGCACATCACCTACCGTAACGACGAAGGAAAGCTTGAATTGGTTCACACGTTGAACGGTTCAGGATTGGCTGTTGGTCGTACGGTTGCGGCCATCTTGGAAAACTACCAAAACGAAGATGGAACGGTTACAATTCCTGAAGTTTTGCGTCCTTACATGGGCGGTCAAGAAAAGTTGAACAAGACGCCTCACCACTAAAATTACGCTTTTAAAAAGCTTGTAATTGGACTAGCTGCTATCTGTCCTTTTCAAGCTTTTTTTGCTATAATTAGACTTAGTTTCTAAAATAATTTTGACATTAATAACTTTAATGAAAGGGGCGTATCTAGAAAACTAGGTACCGAACATTCGATGGCAAATCCAATTCGTAAGCTTGTTGATAACTCCAAGCACAAATTAAAGAAAATTGACAAGGTAGCTAACCAAGTTGAAGCTCTCTCTGAGCAAATGGCTGCTATGTCCGATGAGGCCTTGCAAAAGAAGACCCCAGAATTCCAAATTCGTATCCAAAAGGCCTTAGCTGGTGTTAAGACTGAAAAGGAACAGCAAAAGGCAACGGCCAAGGTTCTTGATGAACTTTTGCCAGAAGCCTTTGCCGTTGCCCGTGAAGGGGCCAAGCGTGTGCTTGGACTTTACCCTTACCACGTGCAGGTTATGGGTGCCATCGTTTTGCACGGTGGTAACATCGCCGAAATGAAGACTGGTGAAGGTAAGACTTTGACGGCCACGATGGCGGTTTACTTAAACGCCTTGGCTGGCAACGGTGTTCACGTTGTCACGGTTAACGACTACTTGTCAAAGCGTGATGCCGAGCAGATGGGACAACTTTACAACTGGTTGGGCCTTTCTGTTGGTATCAACGTTGGTGACGATTCACCTGAAAAGAAGCGTGCTGCTTACGACGCTGACATCACTTACTCAACGAACTTCAACATCGGTTTCGATTACTTGCGTGATAACATGGTGACCCGTGCCGAAGACCGCGTCATGCAACGTGGCTTGAACTACGCTTTGATTGATGAAGCGGATTCAATTTTGATTGATACGGCCCGTACGCCTTTGATTATTTCTGGACCTGGTTCAGGAATTTCACCACTCTACCAACGTGTTGACCGTTTTGTTAAGACTTTGACGCGCGACGAGGATTATAAAGTCGATGAAGAAGCAAAGAACACTTCTTTGACGCCTGAAGGTATCAAGAACGCTGAAGTCTTCTTCAACTTGGATAACATCTACGATAGTGAAAACACGGCCTTGACTCATCACATTGATCAAGCACTCCGTGCCAACTTCAACTACTTGCGCGACAAGGATTACGTTGTGCAAGACGGTGAAGTAAAGTTGATTGACCAATCAACTGGACGTATTTCTGAAGGTACCCGTTTGTCTGATGGTTTGCACCAGGCGATTGAAGCCAAGGAAGGCGTTGAGATTAAAGAAGAAAACAAGTCGATGGCCCAAATCACTTACCAGAACCTCTTCCGTATGTACAAGAAGTTGTCTGGTATGACTGGTACGGCTAAGACGGAAGAAGAAGAACTTCTTGAAATCTACAACATGGAAGTTATCGAAATTCCAACCAACCGTCCAATTCAACGTGTCGACATGCCTGACCTCTTGTATCCATCATTGAAGGCCAAGTATAACGCGGTGGTTCAGCGTGTTGCTGAATTGCACAAGAAGGGACAACCCGTTCTTTTGGGAACTGGATCAGTTGAATCTTCTGAATTGGTTGATAAGTTGTTGACGGCGCACAACATTCCTCACAACGTGTTGAACGCCAAGAACAACGAAAAAGAAGCCGAAATCATTGCCAACGCTGGTCAAAAGGGTGCCGTTACGGTTGCCACCAACATGGCTGGTCGTGGAACCGACATCAAGTTGGGCCCTGGTATTGATGAACTTGGTGGCTTGGCTGTCATTGCAACGGAACGACACGAATCACGTCGTATCGATAACCAGTTGCGTGGACGTGCCGGTCGTCAGGGTGACCACGGATTCTCACAGTTCTACTTGTCTTTGCAAGATGACTTGATGATTCGTTTCGGTGCCGAAAAAGTCCGTGCGCTATTGCAACGCATGAACATGGACGATGAAGACACAGTGATTACCCACCGTTGGATTACTCGTTCGGTTGAATCAGCTCAGAAGCGTGTTGAAGGAAACAACTACGATACTCGTAAGAACGTCTTGCAGTATGATGATGTTGTCCGTGAACAACGTGAATTGATTTACCGTGAACGTGACCAAGTCTTGGATGAAAAGAAGTCTTTGGATAACGTTTTGATGCCAATGGTTAAGCGCACCATCGACCGTGTGGTTGATGCGCAAACACCAGGTAAGGATTCCGAAAAGTGGCACTTGGATGCTATTAACAAGTTCATTGAGTCATCTTTGACCTCACCAAAGCACGGTTCAGTGCGTTTGCAAAACTTGAACCGTGATGAGATTAAGGACAAGCTCTATGAGATTGCCAAAGAAAACATGGAAGACAAGAAGAAGGACTTGTACGATGCTGACCAACTGTTGGCCTTCGAACGAGTTGTCATCCTTCGAGCTGTCGACCAACACTGGACGGACCATATCGATGCCCTTGACCGTTTGCGTCAGGGAGTTGGACTCCGTGGATACGGACAGTTGAACCCATTGGTTGAATATCAAAACGAAGCCTTTGAAAACTTTAACAAAATGATTGCTGATATCGAATACGATGCAACTCGTACCTTCATGAAGGCCGAGATTCGCACCAACATGTCAGCTTAAGTAATGAAGGATAAAGCGAACGATGAGTTCGCTTTTCTTATGGGAGGATCGCCATGGAAGTAGTGGCAGCCAAACAGGCACTGGCGGCAATTCGCGAAGAAGTTGCTCGCTTTGAAAAAACATTGGATTTAGATGCCTTAACGGAAGAAATCGCTGACTTTGAAAACCAGATGACCGAACCGGGTTTCTGGGATGACCAGCAAAAGGCTCAGGGTGTGATTGATGAAACGAACGTCTTGAAGAAACGTCGTGATTCATTCTTAGCCCTTGGCGAAGCCGCTGATGAAATCGAAATGTTGATTGAAATCGTTAACGATGATCCTGAGGATGCTGATTCTGCAGAAGAATTGGGTAACCTTGTCGAAAAGACAAACGATGCCGTTCAAGCTTATAACTTGGAACAGTTGTTGACGGGTGAGTACGATGCTAATAACGCCATCTTGGAAATTCATCCAGGTTCTGGTGGGACGGAATCAACGGATTGGGGCGAAAAGCTCTACCGTATGTACACTCGTTGGGCCAATGCCCATGACTTCAAAGTCGACGTCTTGAACTACAGCGCCGGTGATGAAGCCGGAATTGATTCAGCGACATTGAAGATTTCTGGTCACAACGCCTATGGTTTCTTACGTTCAGAAAAGGGTGTTCACCGTTTCGTTCGTATCTCACCATTTGATTCAGCCGGACGTCGTCATACCTCTTTCGTTTCCGTTGATGTCATGCCAGAATTGGATGACTCAATTGAAGTTGAAGTGCGTGATGATGATATTAAGATGGATGTCTTCCGTTCCGGTGGAGCCGGTGGACAGAACGTCAACAAGGTTTCAACTGGTGTCCGTTTGACCCACGAACCAACGGGTATCGTTGTGTCATCAACGGTTGAACGTACACAATACGGTAACCGTGATTACGCCATGCGACTTTTGAAGGCCAAGTTGTACCAGCTTGAGTTGGAAAAGAAGGAAGCCGAACGTGCTGCCTTGGCTGGTGAAAAGAAGGAGAACGGCTGGGGATCCCAGATTCGTTCTTACGTTTTGCACCCCTACCAGATGGTCAAAGACCACCGTACGGGTTACGAAACCAACCAGCCACAGGATGTTTTGGATGGGGACTTGGATCCATTCATTAACGCCTACTTGCAATGGCAATTATCATTAAAGAATCCAGATTAAGAAAAAGCAGGGGATATTCCCCTGCTTTTTACGTCTCCCTTTATGAAGGGGCCGGACTGCGTTATAATAGTAGCCAATTAGAAGACGTATTAAAGTAAAAAAGGAGCAGAATATGGCAGATCAATATACAAATTCAGCAAAGACTGTCCTGGCAATTGCCCAGGACCAAGCCAAGTATTTCCGCCACTTAGCCGTTGGGACGGAACATCTGCTTCTCGCACTAGCTATGGAACGACAGGGAGTTGCTGGAAAGATTCTTTCCGAATTCTCCGTTACGGCCAAGGATGTGCAAGAAGAAATCGAGCACTACACGGGCTTTGGGGTCCAGCAGAACTTTGACCCTGACCTCTACTTGCCCTACTCACCAAAAGCTGGCTCTGTTTTGAACTGGGCAAGGGAACAGGCAGAGACGCTCGGCCAGCAGGAAATCGGCACGGAGTTAATTCTGTTGGCTTTGATCCAGGACCAGAGTATTTTGGCCGGTCGTGTTTTGTTGGCACTTGATGTTAATTTGACTGACCTGCAGAAGGCTATTCTCCGTCGTCTGGGTATTTCTGACTTGCGTAAGCAGTTGAAGCGGGCAAAGCCACACCAAAAGCCAATCGAAGGCACACCTACCTTGGATAAGCTGGGGCGTGACTTGACCCAGGTTGCTCGAACAGAGCACTTGGATCCCGTTATCGGCCGTGACAACGAAGTTCGTCGTGTCGTCCAGATTTTGTCACGTCGTACAAAGAACAACCCCGTTTTGGTTGGCGAGCCGGGGGTTGGAAAGACTGCCATTGCTGAGGGATTGGCCCAGCGAATTGTCAAAGGACAAGTGCCTGATAACCTGAAGCACAAACGCCTGATGGTCTTAGACATGGGTTCTTTGGTCGCTGGGACCAAGTACCGAGGCGAATTCGAAGCTCGGTTGAAGCAGATTATCGATGAAATCGAGGCGGACGGCCAGGTTATCTTGTTCGTGGATGAGCTTCATACGCTTGTCGGGGCCGGAGGAGCGGAAGGTGCGATTGACGCAGCTAACATCCTGAAGCCGGCTTTGGCCCGTGGTGATTTGCAGATGCTTGGGGCGACGACTTTTGATGAATACCAGCAATCGATTGAATCCGATGCCGCTTTGGAACGTCGTTTTGCCAAAGTCACGGTTAACGAACCCTCAACCGAAGAAGCGATTGCCATTCTGAAGGGAATTCGTCCAAAGTTTGAAAGCTACCACCGGGTCAACATTGAAGATGCTGCTGTCGAAGCAGCGGTTAAGCTGTCAGCCCGCTACATCACGGCCCGCTTCCTACCAGACAAGGCCATTGACCTGATGGATGAAGCGGCTGCCAAAGTCCAAATCGATGCCGTGGACCGAGCAACACCGGTGCACAACGACCGTGCTGATTTGGCAGAAATTGTCAAAGACAAGGATGCGGCCATCGCTGAGATGGACTTTGAACTGGCTGCCGATTTGCGCTTGAAAGAAATCGCCCTCCGTCAGAAGATTGACAAGGCCATGGTTCGGGCACAGAAGAAGGAAGCCAAGCAGGCTTCTTATCAAATGAAAGTCACGCCGGAAGACATTGCCGATGTTATCTCTGAACAGACTGGGGTCCCTTTGACTCAGGTTCAAGAAAGCGAATCCGACCAGTTGATGAACTTGGAAAAGGAATTGGGTAAGCGCGTGATTGGCCAAAAGGATGCGGTATCTGCCGTTGCCCGTGCCATCCGTCGTTCCCGCTCCGGCTTAGCTGACCCTAAGCGGCCAATGGGCACTTTCCTCTTTCTTGGACCAACTGGTGTTGGAAAGACGGAGTTGGCCAAGGCATTGGCTGAACTGGTTTTCGGTTCTGAAGACAACATGATTCGAATCGATATGTCCGAGTACCAAGAGCAGTATTCTGCTTCCCGCTTGATTGGTTCAGCGCCTGGCTACGTTGGTTATGACCAGGGTGGTCAATTGACTGAACAGGTCCGCAAGCACCCATACTCAATCATTCTTTTGGATGAGTTGGAAAAGGCCAACAAGGACATCTACAACTTGATGCTGCAGGTCTTTGACGATGGATTCTTGACGGATGCCAAGGGACGTCGCGTCAACTTCCGAAATACCATTATCATCATGACTTCAAATCTTGGGGCAACCCGTTTGCGTGATGAAAAGACGGTTGGCTTTGGTTCCGTTGACTTGGCGAAAAACAACGAGGCCGTGGCTAACAAGATTCGTGAGACGGTTAAGGAAACCTTCCGTCCTGAATTCGTGAACCGAATTGACGAGGTACTTGTCTTCGATGCTCTGGAAGAGCCAGAGGTTGAACAAATTGTTCGCTTGCTATCCAAGTCCCTCTTGGAGCGTGTGGCTGAACAGGGCGTAAAAATTAAGATTACAAAGGCGGCCGTTCAGGCCATCGCCAAGGAAGGGTACGACCGTGAATACGGTGCCCGTCCAGTCCGCCGTTTGATCCAGACTGAAATCGAAGATAAGTTGTCAGAAGCTTTGCTATCTGGTGAAATCACGACTGCTGACATGGTAACGATTGGTGCCACGAAGGGTAAGATTACCTTGAAGGTACAAAAGGAAGCCGAAAAAGTCAGTAACTAATTAAATGATTAAATAAGAAAAGTCTTGGAAGAATGCTTCCAAGACTTTTTTACTGCATAAAAAAAGAACCCGCCAAGGCGAGTTCTTTTTATTTTTACATCATATCAAGGTGAAGGTCGTTTTCCTTAGTTAATCCTGCCTTCTTCAAGAAGAAGTAGAAGAACCAAGCGGCAACACCAGGTACAAGAACACCGAAGACCATAACAAGCATCAAAGCGTGTACGTTAGTACCAAGCAATGCCAATGGGGCAATCAATGAGTTCAATCCAAGACCGGCGATGGCGTAAGGAACCTTCAATTCGAAGACACCAACGGCAACCATGGCAGAAACACCAGCGATAAGGGCTGGACCGAAGAAGAGTAATGGGCTCTTCAACATGTTGGCAAATTGAACCTTAGGGGTAACGATTGTTTGGGCAACGTTAGCACCCAAATCGTTTTGCGTGTAACCCATAACCGTATACATAACGAAAGCGGCAGTTGTTCCAACCAATGCGGCTCCACCTGAAAGTGGGTCCAACATAACGGCGATGGCAAGAGCGGCAGATGAAGCAGGGGTCATCAAGAAGGCGAACCAGAAGAAGGAAACGATGAAGGCTCCTAAGAATGGGTTCACTGACATTGTGTCAGCCAACTTTTCTGAGATCCAGTTCAAGAAAGGCGTTGTATAAGTAGCAGCAACCAAACCAGTTAATGTACCAGTCAAAACGGCTGCGAATGGCACCAAAAGCATGTCCAAGGCTGTCTTACCAGTCAAGTAGTTACCAACCAAAACGGCAACAACGGCTGCCAAAACGGCTGAAACTGGCTGACCAGAAGTCATGATGATTGAACCAGCTGGTTGGTTGGCTGCCCAGTGGGTCGCAGTGTGTGTGTTCGCAACGGCTGTGCTAGCAAAGTAAACGGCGTTTGATCCAACCGTTGCGGCAATCAATGCGGCACCGGTTGTCAAAACGGTTGAGTCCAAGGCCATGGCAACGCCGACCCCAAGGGCTGGGGCCAACATCTTTTGACCCATGGCACCGGCCTGCACCAAGGCAGGCAAGTGCAAGATGTTACCAAGGGAGCTGAGCAAGAGGCCCATTCCCAAAACGGACAAGATGGCGTATGAGACACCTTGTGAAACAGCGTATACCGCTGACTTCTTCTTTTCTTGCGCAGGTTCTTGCGGGCGCGTATCCGCCTTTGTTAATGTTGCATCCATTGTTACTTCCTCCGAAAATTCGTTCATGCCAATAAAAAAACGCCAGGCAGCTGGCGTTGGTCTAAAGTCGTGGTTAATACGAAAAAAGAGGGCTGCCAGCCGGTGTTGTCTTTGCTGGCAGCTAAAAAGGTGACCAGCATTTATCAAATAATGATAATGCTAATCACAATGACGTTATTCAATTGAGTTGATTGCTTTGTAGTAGTCATAATCAATTCTCCTCGATTGGTTGTCTTAACTATACTAAGATTAAAATTAAATGTCAACATTTTAATAAAAATATTTTTATTCTCATTAAATCAACTCTGTTATTATCCATGAAAATAAGAGAAAAGGAAGAAAAGGTATTTTCCTTTTCTTTATCATTAAAGGAACGCAAATTAATGTCGAAAAAGTAGAGGCGAAAATGAAGTTGGTAAAAGCTTCTCCGTCAAACATAACTGCGGCCAAAACAAAGACGGGAAAATCGCCAACGCCCATTTTTCGTAAATAAATTAGAGGAAAGTTTAGTAGAAGAAAGAAAACTTTGAGCAGAATGAATACTGGTTCGTCATGTGATATTCCATCATTGAAAAATAGGAAGTAGGGAATAAGTAGCCAGACCATATCGGTGTGTGCTCGCTCTTTTTGACTGTCTTCCCTAGCTAAGAAGAATAGGAAGAAGTGGAGGAAGTAGGCAGCAGACCATTGAAAGGGGATGGTTAGCATCAAAAGGGGAAAGAGTCCTTCGAAGAAAAGCCACTCCGAAACTGAGGTAAAGACTTGGCCACAGTTACGACAGCGAAACTTCAATATTGGAGCGGATAGTAAAGGAATGAGATCATACCAGGCGAGGGGATGACCACAGTTAAAACAATAGGAGCGGCTTGTCCAAAGAGCCTGTCCTGATATTGCCCGATCTGCTAAACAGCAAATGAATGAAGCGAGCGTAAATTGTGTGATAATTAATAATATTTCTTTCATGCCAAGTTATACGAAGAAAGTTGGCAAGAGTTGTCGACTTTTCCATTAATAATTCTTAAGATTTTTTTGCTCAAAAAGCCGGTAAAATCCCTTGACTTTACCCTAGAAACTGTTATTATATTTGACGTGCTTTTAAGACATATGCTCTGAATGTCGCTATTGTTGCGACAAAGGGCGGTGTAAAGGCAAGTCTAAGCAGGACTTCCGGGAGCACTTTTGTTTAATGACAAAAATGATACACCTGGAACTGTGAAAAGAAACGAAGGAGAATAGTAGGATGCCTACAATTAACCAATTGGTTCGTAAGTCTCGTAAGTCTCAAGCGACTAAGTCAAACTCACCCGCTTTGAACTTCGGCTACAACTCAATGAAGAAGAAAGCAACTAAGAATGCTGCGCCACAAAAGCGTGGGGTTGCTACCCGTGTTGGAACTTTGACACCAAAGAAGCCTAACTCAGCCTTGCGTAAGTACGCTCGTGTACGTTTGTCAAACTTGTACGAAGTTACTGCTTACATCCCAGGTATCGGTCACAACTTGCAAGAACACTCTGTTGTCTTGATCCGTGGTGGTCGTGTTAAGGATTTGCCTGGTGTGCGTTATCACGTTATCCGTGGTGCGCTTGATACTGCCGGTGTTGACGGCCGTATGACATCACGTTCTAAGTATGGAACGAAAGCTCCTAAGAAGTAATAAGGAAAGGAAAACTCATGCCACGTAAAGGTTATACAAAGCGTCAGGAAGTTTTGCCTGACCCAATTTACAATTCAAAGCTAGTTTCCCGTTTGATCAACAAGTTGATGGTCGATGGTAAGCGTGGAACTGCATCTACAATCTTGTACGATGCGTTCGACCGTATCAAGGAAACAACTGGTAACGAACCATTGGAAGTTTTCGAACAAGCAATGGAAAACATCATGCCAGTATTGGAAGTTAAGGCCCGCCGTGTTGGTGGATCTAACTACCAGGTGCCTATCGAAGTTCGCCCAGACCGTCGTACGACTTTGGGACTCCGTTGGTTGGTTAACTACGCACGTTTGCGTAACGAACACACAATGGACGAACGTTTGGCCAAGGAAATCATCGATGCAGCCAACGAAAACGGTGCATCAGTTAAGAAGCGCGAAGACACGCACAAGATGGCTGAAGCCAACCGTGCCTTTGCACACTACCGTTGGTAGGATTTACCGGTTAGCTTGCTGACCGATTGCTTCTTAGCAATGAATACTTTTTTTAAAAAGCGAACTGAACCTAGGTCGCTTTTTATTGCAATAAACGAAAAAAATTAGGAGATCACAATGGCAAAGCGTGAATATCCGCTTAACCGTACTCGTAACATTGGTATCATGGCCCACATCGATGCTGGTAAGACGACTACGACTGAGCGTATCTTGTACTATACTGGTAAAATCCACAAGATTGGTGAAACACACGATGGTGCTTCACAAATGGATTTCATGGACCAGGAAAAGGAACGTGGAATTACGATTCAGTCAGCCGCTACTACTGCCGTATGGCGTGGGTTCACTGACCAATATGAAAAAGATCCTTTCCGTGTTAACATCATCGATACCCCAGGTCACGTGGACTTCACTATCGAAGTTGAACGTGCCCTCCGTGTTTTGGATGGTGCCGTAGCCGTATTGGATGGTGCTGCTGGTGTTGAACCACAGACCGAAACTGTTTGGCACCAAGCCACAACTTATAACGTTCCACGTATCGTCTTCGTTAACAAGATGGATAAGTTGGGTGCTGACTTTGCAATGTCAGTTGAATCAATGCACGAACGTCTTCGCGTTAACGCCGAAGCCATCCAATGGCCAATTGGTGCCGAAGATGACTTCGCCGGTGTTATTGATTTGATTAAGGAAGAAGCTTACTACCCAACTGATGAACTTGGTTCAACTTGGGAACCAAAGCCAATTCCTGACGAATACAAGGATATCGTTGCTGAACGTCGTGAAAAGTTGATTGAAGCTGTTGCTGATGTCGATGAAGCCTTGATGGACAAGTACCTTGAAGGTGAAGAAATTTCAGTTGACGAATTGAAGGCAGCTATCCGTCGTGCCACTTTGGCACTTGAATTCTACCCAGTTCTTGCAGGTTCAGCCTACAAGGATAAGGGTGTTCAAATGATGTTGGATGCCGTTGTTGACTACTTGCCATCACCATTGGAAGTTCGCCCATACGTGGCAACTGATCCAAAGACTGATGAAGAAGTTGACTTGATCGCCGATGACTCAAAGCCATTCGCGGCCTTGGCATTTAAGATCATGACTGATCCATTCGTTGGACGTTTGACATTTATGCGTGTTTATACTGGTTCATTGAAGGCCGGTTCATACGTACAAAACACTTCTTCAGACTCACGTGAACGTGTTGGACGTTTGCTCCAAATGCACGCTACTTCACGTACTGAAATCGAAGAAGTCTTCTCTGGTGATATCGCCGCTGCTATCGGTTTGAAGAACACTACTACTGGTGATTCATTGACTGATACTGCCCACCCATTGATTCTTGAATCAATGGAATTCCCAGAACCAGTTATCGAATTGGCCATCGAACCAAAGACGAAGGCCGATCAAGACAAGTTGGCTACTGCTTTGCAGAAGCTTGCTGAAGAAGATCCTTCATTCCGTGCTACAACGAACCAGGAAACTGGTGACACGTTGATCGCCGGAATGGGTGAATTGCAGTTGGACATCATGGTTGATCGTATGAAGCGTGAATTCAACGTTGAAGCCCAAGTTGGTGCCCCTCAAGTTGCTTACCGTGAAGCATTCACTAAGGACGTTAAGGCCCGTGGATTCTTCAAGCGTCAGTCAGGTGGTAAGGGACAGTATGGTGATGTTTGGATCGAATTCTCACCAAACGAAGAAGGTGCCGGATTCGAATTCGAAGACGCCATCGTCGGTGGTGTTGTTCCTCGTGAATACATCCCTTCAGTTGAAGCAGGTTTGAAGGATGCTTTGAACGCTGGTCCTGTTGCTGGCTTCCCATTGGTTGACTTGAAGGCCAAGTTGTACGATGGTTCTTACCACGATGTCGATTCTTCTGAAGCTGCCTTTAAGATTGCCGCTTCATTGGCATTGAAGGAAGCTGCCAAGACTGCTGGTGCAGTTATCTTGGAGCCAATCATGGCCGTTGACATCGTTGTTCCTGAAGAAAACCTTGGTGATGTTATGGGACACGTCTCAGCACGTCGTGGTTTGATTGAAGGACAAGAAAACCGTGGACCTGTTTTGGCTGTTAAGGCTCAGGTTCCATTGTCAGAAATGTTCGGATATGCAACGACTTTGCGTTCAGCTACGCAAGGACGTGGAACGTTCCAGATGGTCTTCGACCACTACCAGGCCGTTCCTAAGAACGTTCAAGAAGAAATCGTTAAGGCACAAGGTAAGGAAGCTTAATTCCTACCCCTTAATTGATAACCAGACTAGTTTACTAGTCTGGTTTTTCTTTTGCCTAAAAACATTAGAAAAGTCGGGCTAGACCGTTCAGGAAAAAACGAGGGAAAAGGCTATACGCTGCAGGGTTACCGTTGTAAAATAGAAAGACTGAATGAAATGGAGAACAGGTATGCAAGCAAGCGAGAAGATTCTAGAATTTAAGCAGGTTGCCTTATCATTCGGAGAGACAGAGGTCTTGAAGAACATTGATTTATCACTGGATTCTGGCCAGTTTTACACCCTTTTGGGACCATCTGGTTCTGGAAAATCGACGATTTTGAAGCTGATTTCCGGCCAGTTGCAACCCTCCGCTGGACAGGTGGTTTTTGACGGTAAGGTCATCAACGACTTACCTGCTGAGAAGCGCCGTGTGAACACTGTCTTCCAAAACTACTCTCTTTTTCCAAACATGAACGTTTACGATAACGTGGCCTTCGGCCCCCGTTTGAAGAAGATGGCCGAGCCTTTGATTGAAGAAAAGGTGAAAGAGATGCTTTCTTTAGTGAAACTCTCTGGTTACGAAAACCGCGATATTAACGAGCTTTCTGGTGGCCAGCAGCAGCGTGTGGCCATTGCCCGTGCTTTGGCCAACGACCCAGAGCTGCTTTTACTGGATGAGCCTTTGTCAGCCTTGGATTACAAGTTGCGTAAGGTCTTGCAGACTGAACTGCGGACCATTCAACGCCGTTTGGGCATCACCTTTGTTTTCGTTACCCACGATCAGGAAGAAGCGTTGGCCATGTCAGATTGGATCTTCGTCATGAACGACGGTGTCATCCAGCAGCAGGGAACACCTGAAGATATATACGATGAACCCGTTAACAACTTTGTTGCCAATTTCATCGGGGAATCGAACATTGTGCCCGGCATCATGAAGTCTGACTACCTCGTCCACTTTGTCGGTAAGGACTTTGAAAACGTGGATGCTGGCATGCGACCAAACGAGCAGGTTGAAGTCGTTTTGCGTCCCGAAGACTTGGATTTCACCACACCTGAAGAGGGAAAGCTGGTCGTGACCATTAAAAACCAGTCCTTCCGTGGTGATTACTACGAAATCATGGCTCAGGACGATGATTTGAACATCTGGCAGGTTCAGGTCACGAATCCGGCTAAAATTGGTGAACGAGTTGGCCTGACTTTTGACCCGGAAGACATCCACATCATGCGCTACGACGAATCAGAAGAAGAGTTCGACGCTCGCTTGGAAGCCTATGAAGAGGACAATGCTGAGGCAGCCGGTTCAGGGGAGGGTACTCATGAATCGGATTAAGAAACGTTACACCGAGGCTTACTTGGGTGTCTACGGCCTTTGGTTGCTGGCCTTCGTTGTGGCACCAATGCTATTGCTGCTGATTCAATCGGTCAACGTGCCGGGGCATGGGTTCTCGCTGGTTAACTACAAGGACTTCTTTACGTCTGGCCCCTACTTGGCCATGACAGTGAACTCCGTCTGGTACGCCTTTTTGATTACGGTGGTGACACTGGCGATTGCCTATCCGCTGGCCTTGGTCTTGACGACCCTAAAGCACCGGCAACTCTGGTTGCTTTTGGTCATTTTGCCAACCTGGATTAACCTGCTCTTGAAGACCTACGCCTTTATCGGGCTACTTGGAAAGGGTGGACTCTTAAACCAGACCATCACCGGCATGGGCTTTGGCCCTAGTCAGCTGCTCTTTACAAACGGGGCCTTCCTGCTGGTTGCTGCCTATATTGAGTTGCCCTTCATGGTGCTGCCAATCTACAACGCCCTCCTGGATATCGACCCGCTGCTGCCAGCGGCGTCGAGGGATTTGGGTGCTTCCCGCTGGCAAACGCTTAAAAAAGTCATTTGGCCCTTATCAATGCCCGGTGTAAAAACCGGTGTTCAGACCGTCTTTATCCCCAGCCTTTCACTCTTTATGATTACCCGTCTGATTGGTGGTAATAAAGTCATTACGCTGGGAACGGCCATTGAGGAACATTTCTTAGTTACACAGAACTGGTCCTTTGGGTCGACCATTGGGGTCGTGCTCATTATTGCCATGGCTTTGACCATGGCCTTAACATCTGACCGAAAGAAGAAGGGAGGTCGCCGCAAATGAAAATCATTCAACGCTCATGGTTGACCTTCTGTTTCTTCCTTTTGTACGCACCCATTCTCTTTTTGGTTGTTTACTCCTTTAACTCAGGGGAGACAATGCAGACTTTTGAAGGTTTTTCCTGGGTTCACTACCAGGAACTCTGGCAGGATACCCGCCTGTTGCAGATTGTGCTGGGCACACTGGTACTAGCACTCACGTCGTCTCTGATTGCGACTGCCATTGGAACAATCGGTGCCTTAGCCATTTACCGAACACCACGTAAGTTGTTGAAGCAGTCCCTCTTGGGTTTGAACAACGTCTTGCTGGTTTCACCTGATGTCATTATTGGGGCTTCTTTCCTGATTTTGATGACGGCTCTGGGCTTGCAGCTTGGATTCTTTACGGTATTGCTCGCCCACGTTGCCTTTTCAATTCCAATTGTGGTCTTGATGGTTTTGCCTAAGCTGCAGGAAATGAACCGGGACCTGGTCTTGGCCGCTCAGGATTTGGGCGCCACGCCGACGGAGGTACTGACGAAAGTCACGCTGCCTGTTATCTCACCGGGAATCTTTGCTGGATTTTTCATGGCTTTGACCTATTCCTTGGATGACTTTGCCGTGACTTTCTTTGTTACCGGTAATGGCTTTTCAACGCTAGCGGTTGAAGTTTACTCCCGCGCCCGTCGCGGTGTTTCGCTCGAAATCAACGCGCTATCTACTTTGATGCTCTTTGTGGCCTTTGTCCTGGTGTTGGGTTACTATGCCTACGGCCAGCGACACAAGGGGCAGAAAGCAAATAAGATAAAGGAGAAAGTTAAATGAAAAAAATTCTGATGACTTTTTCCGGTGTCTTTCTATTGATTTTGGTTTTGCTTGGACTGCAATGGGGGCTTTCGGCCTCTCGTAATCAGGACAGTTCATCCAGCAAGGACACCTTAACCTTCTATAACTGGGGGGACTACATCGACCCAAGTATCCTAAAGGACTTCACCAAGGAGACTGGCTACAAGGTAAACTATCAGACCTTTGATTCCAACGAGGCGATGTACACCAAGATTAAGCAGGGTGGAACGAACTTTGATTTGGCTGTTCCGTCTGATTACATGGTGTCCAAGCTCAAGAATGGTGGCCTATTGGCCAAGCTCGATAAGAGTCAGCTGACGGGGATGGATAATCTGAATAAGCAGTTTCTGAACCAGTCCTTTGATAAGGGCAATCAGTATTCGGTTCCTTACTTCTGGGGAACACTGGGTATTCTCTACAATAAAAAAGTCGTGAATGGTTCTGACCTAAAGGACTGGTCCTCCATCTGGTCAAGCAAGTACCGGCACCAATTGCTGTTGGTGGATTCTGCCCGTGATATTTTGGGGATGACTTTGATATCCCAAGGCAAGTCCGTTAATGATCAGAACACAGCGGACCTAGCGGCGGCACAGGGAAAGTTATCTTCTCTGATGCCAAACGTGAAGGCGATTGTGGGGGATGAGTTAAAGCTTTACATGGCCCAGGGGGAGGCGAACATCGCCGTGACCTATTCTGGTGAGGCTAAGAACGCCATGGAAAAGAACTCGGACCTGGCCTACACGGTGCCGGAAGACGGTTCTAATCTCTGGTTAGATAACTTGGTCATCCCGAAGTCCGCTAAGCACAAGAAGGCGGCCTATGCATTGATTAACTATCTGAACCGTCCGGAAGTGGCTGCAAAGAACGCCGAGTACATTGGCTATGCCACACCAAACCAGAAGGCCTATCAGTTACTTCCAAACTCAGTGAAGTCTGAGCAAGCCTTCTACCCAAAGCAAAGTATTTTAGACAAGCTGCAGGTTTACCAAAACTTTAACCAATATTGGACTCAGAAATATAATGATGCCTTTTTGGAGTTTAAGTTGGGGAAGCAGTAAAAAATATTGAGAAACTCATGGTAAAATAGCAGTAGATATTCAATAAAAGTTCTGTCATAAATTAATCGAAAATTTAATAGAAAATACTGAAAAACCCTTGTATACCAAGGGTTTTTCTGCTATTATATTCAAGTACGCCTTTTGGGGTTGCCGATGCAAACCCCCTAAAAAGACTGGTGTATCAACGTTTAGCGATGATGATTAAGGTTGCGACACGCGCGGCCGCGTTGCCATGGGCGCGCAAACACAACATGTGTTGTCGGTTTTTGATCGGAGTTAGCTGATTTACAAAATCAACGAGGAGGCAGAAAATGGCACAAAAGAAGATCCGTATCCGCTTGAAGGCATACGAACACCGCATCTTGGACCAATCAGCGGACAAGATTGTTGAAACGGCAAAGCGGACTGGCGCAGAAATCGCCGGCCCAATTCCATTGCCAACTGAACGCTCTTTGTACACGGTGCTTAGCTCACCACACAAGTACAAGGATGCCCGCGAACAGTTCGAAATGCGGACACACAAGCGTTTGGTCGACATTGTGAACCCTACTGACAAGACAGTTGACGCATTGCGTAAGCTTGAATTGCCAGCAGGTGTTGCAATTGAAATCAAGCTCTAATTAAGTACCATCCCGCTGAGCATAAGCTTAGCGACGAAATGAAGGAGATAAGTCATGACTAAAGGTATCTTAGGCCGTAAAGTCGGTATGACTCAGGTTTTCACTGAATCTGGTGAATTGATCGCCGTGACTGCTGTTGAAGCTACACCAAACGTTGTTTTGCAAGTAAAGACGCAAGCAACTGATGGTTACAACGCTTTGCAGTTAGGTTACCAAGACAAGCGCGAGATTTTGTCAAACAAACCTGAACAAGGCCACGTTGCAAAAGCCAACACAGCCCCTAAGCGCTACATTCGTGAAATCCGTGATGCGGAAGGCGAATACGGCGTTGGGGATGCAATTGCTGTTGACACTTTCCAAGCCGGTGAATATGTTGATGTTACCGGTGTTACTAAGGGACACGGTTTCCAAGGTGCAATCAAGAAACTTGGACAATCACGTGGACCTATGAGCCACGGTTCTCGTTACCACCGTCGCCCAGGTTCAATGGGTGCCATCATTAACCGTGTATTCCCAGGTAAGCTTTTGCCTGGTCGCATGGGTAACAACAAGCGTACGATGCAAAACATCGCTATCGTTCACGTTGACGTTGAAAACAACCTCTTGTTGTTGAAGGGAAATGTCCCTGGTGCCAACAAGTCATTGTTGACAATCAAGTCAACTGTTAAGACAAACGCAAATCACCCTGAAATCAAGATGGCCGGTTCAAAGCCAGCTGCTGATTCAGAAGAAAACTAAACTAATAGAAAGGAGAACAATCAATCATGACTAAAGTTGCTGTATTAAAGCAAGACGGTTCAAAGGCTGCTGATTTGGATTTGAACGAAGCAGTATTCGCCGTAGAACCTAACAACGCTGTGATTACGGAAGCCGTATTGATGCAACGTGCTTCAATGCGTCAAGGTACGCACGCCGTTAAGAACCGTTCAGCGGTTTCTGGTGGTGGACGTAAGCCTTGGAAGCAAAAGGGTACTGGTCGAGCACGTCAAGGTTCAATCCGTTCACCTCAATGGCGTGGTGGTGGAATCGTCTTCGGTCCTACTCCTCGTTCATACGCTTACCGTATTAACAAGAAGGCCTACAACTTGGCCTTGAAGTCAGCTTTGTCACAAAAGCTTTCTGACAACAAGTTGGTTGTAGTTGACGCTTTGGCCTTTTCAGAAGCTAAGACAAAGGACTTCAAGCAAGTTCTTGCTAACTTGGCTGTTGACTCAAAGGCTTTGGTAATCGTTGACGAAAACAACGAAAACGCATTGCGCGCTGCTCGTAACTTGGCTAACGTTCAAGTGATGACTGCTGCAGGTGTTAACGTCTTGGACGTGGTTAACGCGGACAAGCTGGTGGTTGTTCAATCAGCGATCGAAGAAATCCAAGGAGGTCTCGCCTAATGGATGCACGCGATATTATCCGTCGCCCAATCATTACCGAAGCTTCAATGGCGCAAACAGAAATGAAGCGCTATGTCTTTGAAGTAGACGTACGGGCAACTAAGCCAGAAATCAAGCGAGCAATCGAAGAAGTCTTCGACGTTAAGGTTGCTAACTTGAACACCGCTAACGTAAGCGGAAAGAAGAAGCGTCAAGGTCGCTATGTTGGATTCACTCGTAAGATGAAGAAGGCTACAGTTACTTTGAAGGCTGACTCAAAAGATATTCAAATCTTTAACGAAGGTTAATTTTAATAGGAGGATAAGACATTGGCTATCAAGAAGTATAAGCCAACCTCAAACGGACGTCGTAACATGACTTCTTCTGATTTCTCAGAAATCACGAAGTCAACGCCCGAAAAGAGTTTGTTGGCAAAGAAGTCAAAGACCGGTGCACGTAACTCACAAGGTCACATGACAGTTCGCCACAAGGCTGGTGGACACAAGCAAGCCTACCGTATTGTCGATTTCAAGCGTGTTAAGGACACTAAGTCTGCAACAGTTAAGGCTATCGAATACGATCCAAACCGTACGGCTAACATTGCTTTGATCGTCTATGAAGACGGAATCAAGAGCTATATCTTGGCGCCTAAGGGATTGAAGGTTGGCGATAAAGTTCAATCTGGTCCTGATGCCGATATTAAGATCGGTAATGCCTTGCCATTGAGCGCTATTCCTGAAGGTACTTTGATTCACAACATCGAATTGAAGCCTGGTAAGGGTGGTCAATTGGCACGTTCAGCCGGTGCTTCAGCACAGGTTTTGGGACGTGACGGTAAGTACGTTATCGTTCGTTTGACTTCAGGTGAAGTACGTTTGGTTATTGAAACTGCACGTGCAACTATCGGTGAAGTTGGAAACGCAGAACACTCATTGATTAACTGGGGTAAGGCTGGTCGTAACCGTTGGCGTGGAAAGCGCCCACACGTTCGTGGATCAGTTATGAACCCTAACGATCACCCTCACGGTGGTGGTGAAGGAAAGGCCCCTGTTGGTCGTCCAAGTCCACTTTCTCCATGGGGTAAGAAGACTGCTGGTAAGAAGACTCGTAACGCGAAGAAGGCTTCAACGAAGTTCATTATTCGTGGCCGTAAGAAGAGTAAGTAAGGGAAAGGAGATAACTAATGGCTCGTAGTTTGAAAAAGGGACCATTTGCGGACCCACACTTGCTTAAGAAGATCGAGGCCCAAGCGGACCAAGAAAAGAAGTCAGTGATCAAGACATGGTCACGTCGTTCAACGATTTTCCCAAGTTTTATCGGGTACACAATCGCAGTTTATGATGGACGTAAGCACGTTCCTGTTTATGTTCAAGATGACATGGTTGGTCACAAGTTGGGCGAATTCGTTCCAACACGTACTTTCCGTGGACACAAAGTAGACGATAAGAAGACTAAGTAAGGAGGAAATGCAAAATGGCTGAACAAGTAACATCAGCTCGGGCGACTGCCAAGATCGTTCGCGTTGCCCCTCGTAAGGCGCGCTTAGTTCTTGATACGATTCGTCGTAAGAATGTAAACGAAGCCTTTGCAATCCTAAAGTTCTTGCCAAATACTTCAACTGAAGATATTTACAAGGTATTGAACTCAGCAGTTGCAAACGCAGAAAACAACTTTTCACTTGACCGTGAAGATTTGATTGTTAAGGAAGCATTCGCAAACGAAGGACCTACGCTTAAGCGTTTCCGTCCACGTGCGAAGGGATCTGCTTCTGCAATTAACAAGCGCACAAGCCACATTACTATTGTGGTAGCTGAGAAGGAGGAAAAGTAATGGGTCAAAAGATTAACCCTACTGGCTTCCGTGTCGGCGTCATCCGTGATTGGGATGCAAAGTGGTTTGCTAACAAGGCAGACTTCTCAAACCAACTTCTCGAAGACTTGCGT
Organism: Fructobacillus durionis; assembly: GCF_900112405.1. Taxonomy (GTDB): domain Bacteria; phylum Bacillota; class Bacilli; order Lactobacillales; family Lactobacillaceae; genus Fructobacillus; species Fructobacillus durionis. Next base: position 23,098 of record NZ_FOLI01000004.1, read on the forward strand.
ATTCGTAAGTACATCGAAGAAAACTTGACGGATGCTTCAGTTGACCGTGTTGAAATTGAACGTTCAACGAAGTCACGTATCGATTTGACTTTGCACACTGCCAAGCCAGGAATGGTAATTGGTAAGGGTGGTTCAGAAGTTGAAAAGCTACGTACTCAATTAGCTAAGTTGACTGATGTCGATGCACGTGGCCGTCACAAGCGCGTATTCATCAACATCGTTGAAATCAAGAAGCCTGACTTGTCAGCTCACCTTGTGGGTCTACAAGTTGCAGGTGATTTGGAACGTCGTGTTGCCTTCCGTCGTGCAATGCGTGGTGCTATTCAACGCGCCCGCCGTGCCGGTGCTAAGGGTATCAAGATTGTTGTTTCAGGTCGTTTGAACGGGGCAGATATGTCACGTATCGAACAGTACACTGAAGGAACTGTTCCACTCCACACACTCCGTGCCGACATTGATTACTCATGGGACGAAGCAGCTACTGCTTACGGTAACTTGGGTATCAAGACTTGGATCTACCGCGGTGATGTGTTGCCAAAGAAGAAGAACAAGTAAGGAGGGAAGCAAACATGTTAGTACCAAAGCGTGTTAAATTCCGTCGTGTACACCGTGGCCACATGCGTGGTGAAGCAAAGGGTGGAAAGACGGTTGCCTTCGGTGACTACGGCTTGCAAGCAACAACTTCAAGCTGGATCACTAACCGGCAAATCGAAGCTGCCCGTATTGCAATGACCCGTTATATGAAGCGTGGTGGTAAGGTCTGGATCAAGATTTTCCCACACAAGTCATATACATCTAAGGGTGTTGGTGTTCGAATGGGTAACGGTAAGGGTGCACCTGAAGGATGGGTTGCCCCAGTTAAGCGTGGTAAGGTAATGTTCGAAGTAGGTGGCGTTGATAAGCCAGTTGCTGTTGAAGCATTGCGTCTTGCCTCACACAAGTTGCCTGTACGTACGAAGATTATTGCTCGGGAGGCTGAATAATGACTAAAGCAAACGAATTAAAGGCTTTGTCACTTGCGGATTTGCAAAAGCGCGAAGCCGAATTCAAGGAAGAATTGTTCAACCTTCGTTTCCAATTGGCTACTGGTCAATTAGAAAACACGGCCCGTATTTCAAAAGTTCGTAAGGACATTGCACGTGTGAAGACTGTCATTCGTGCACAACAGTTGGCAGAAGCCAACAAATAAGACGAAAGGAAGAAGCTGAAAAATGAGTGAAGAACGTAACGCTCGTAAGGTCTACCGTGGCCGTGTCGTTTCCGACAAGATGGAAAAGACAATTACTGTTGCTGTTGACACATACGTCAACCACCCAGTTTATGGTAAGCGAGTTCGCTATACGAAGAAGTTCAAGGCCCATGATGAAAAGAATGTTGCCAAGCAAGGTGACATCGTCCAAATCATGGAAACTCGTCCTTTGTCTGCAACGAAGCACTTCCGTTTGGTTAAGGTCATTGAAGAGGCCGTTATCCTTTAATCTTAGGATTAACCAATCGTCGTAAATTATTGCTAACAAGGAGGATGAACCATGATTCAACAAGAGAGTCGTTTGAAAGTGGCTGATAACTCTGGCGCACGTGAAATCTTGACGATTAAAGTGCTCGGTGGTTCTGGCCGTAAGGTTGCTGGCATCGGTGACATGATTGTTGCTACTGTTAAGCAAGCTATCCCTGGTGGTACAGTAAAGAAGGGTGACGTCGTTAAGGCTGTCATCGTACGAACTGTTTCTGACGTACGTCGTACTGACGGTTCATACATCAACTTCGATGAAAACGCTGCTGTTATCGTAAAGGATGACAAGTCACCAGTTGGTACGCGTATCTTTGGCCCTGTTGCACGTGAATTGCGTGACAACAACTACACGCGTATCGTTTCATTGGCACCAGAAGTGCTCTAATACTGACAAGGAGGAGCCAATCATGTTTGTAAAAACAGGTGATAAGGTTCGCGTCATTGCTGGTAAGGACAAGGGTAAGGAAGGAACAGTTACAAAGACTGTTGCTGCCAAGAACCGTGTCGTTGTCGAAGGCGTAAACCTCGTTAAGAAGCATCAAAAGCCTTCTAACGAATATCCACAGGGTGGTGTTATCGATACTGAAGCACCTATCCATGCATCAAACGTGCAAGTACTTGACCCTTCAACTAACGAACCAACTAAGGTTGGATTCAAGTTTGAAGACGGCAAGAAGGTACGTTTTGCCAAGAAGTCTGGCAACAAGCTAGGCTAATTAAGCTAACCATTTGAAAGGTAGAAATCATTATCATGGCAAATGAATTAAAAGTAAAATATGTTAATGAAGTTCAACCTGCTTTAATCAAGAAGTTTAACTTCACATCATCAATGCAAGCACCTAAGATCGAAAAGATCGTTTTGAACATGGGTGTTGGTGATGCTGTGTCAAACTCAAAGAACCTCGATGAAGCGGTTGAAGAATTGAAGCAAATCGCTGGACAACAACCAGTGATTACGCGAGCAAAGAAGTCAATCGCCGGATTCCGTTTGCGTGAAGGTATGGCAATCGGTGCGAAGGTTACTTTGCGCGGAGAACGTATGTACGAATTCTTGGACAAGTTGATTAACATCTCTTTGCCACGTGTTCGTGACTTCCACGGTGTTTCTGGTAAGGCCTTTGACGGTCGCGGAAACTACACGTTGGGTATCCGTGAACAGTTGATTTTCCCAGAAATCGACTTTGACAAGGTGAACAAGGTTCGCGGTTTGGACATCGTTATTGTAACGACTGCACAAACTGATGAAGAAGGTCACGAATTGTTGGCTCAACTTGGCATGCCATTTGCTAAGTAAGACAACGATTTAAGGACGGCCACTCATTCGGGTGGCACGTTCTTAAGTCCGGTAGACTTCGGTCTGCTTGACTTAAGAGCGTAACAATTGTTGCTACGTTCAAAATATATAAGGAGGATATCGATAGATGTCTATGACTGATCCAATTGCTGATTTTTTGACTCGTATTCGTAACGCCAACTTGGCGCGTCACGCTTCCGTTTCAATTCCAGCATCAAAAATGAAGAAGAGCATGGCTGAGATCTTGAAGCAAGAAGGTTTCATCCGCGACTACGAATTCGTTGAAGACAACAAGCAAGGTGTTATCAACGTATTCTTGAAGTACGGGGAAGATCAACAGCGTGTTATCACTGGTATCAAGCGTGTTTCTAAGCCAGGTTTGCGTAAGTACGCCAAGGCCGAAGAAATGCCAAAGGTTTTGAATGGCCTTGGTATCGCGATCGTTTCAACATCAATGGGTGTTGTAACTGACAAAGTCGCACGCGCTAACCAAGTTGGTGGCGAAGTGCTGGCTTACGTTTGGTAATATATCTAAGAAAGGAGACTTACCATGAGCCGTATTGGTAATAAAGTAGTTACGATTCCTGCTGGCGTTGAAGTTAAGCAGGACGGACAACACGTCACGGTTAAGGGACCTAAGGGAGAGTTGTCATACAACATCAACCCTGAAATCACGATGCACATGGACGGAACTGAAGTTCGTTTCACTCGTGCAGCCGAAGACAAGAAGCACCGTGCTTTGCACGGTACAACCACTGCTAACTTCCTCAACATGATTGAAGGAGTTACAGAAGGTTTCTCAAAGACTTTGAAGATGGTCGGTGTTGGTTACCGTGCCGCTAAGAAGGGTTCAGTATTGAACTTGTCAGTTGGATATTCACACCCAGTTGACTTTGAAGACCGCGAAGGTTTGACTGTTGAAGTACCTGATGCTTTGACTATCAAGATCTCTGGAATTTCTAAGCAAGCCGTTGGTGACTTTGCAGCCGAAGTTCGCGCCGTACGCCCTCCTGAACCATATAAGGGTAAGGGAATTCGCTATGAAGGCGAAGTTGTTAAGCGTAAGGAAGGTAAGACTGGTAAGTAAGCTTAAGGCTCACTTATTCGTTTTAACCGTATTAATTAATAATTATTTTGAAAAGGTGACTAAGGTCACCTAGAAAAGGAAAGCACAGCTATGATTTCAAAACCAGATAAGAACAAGCTCCGTGCACGTCGCCACAAGCGCGTCCGCGGAAAGGTCTCTGGTACTGCTGCTCGCCCACGTTTGAACGTTTTCCGTTCTAATGTAAACATCTACGCTCAATTGATTGATGACGTAGCGGGTGTAACGCTAGCAAGTGCCTCATCACAATCTGCCGATGTTACCGGTACTAAGGTTGAACAAGCCGTTAAGGTTGGTGAATTGATCGCCAAGAACGCTAAGGCTGCTAACATCGAAGAAGTTGTCTTCGATCGTGGTGGTTACGTATATCACGGACGTGTGAAGGCTTTGGCCGACTCAGCTCGTGAAAACGGCTTGAAGTTCTAAGGAAAGGAGGAATAAACAAATGGTTGAATTCGTAAACCCTAAAGAATTAGGTGAATTAGAAGAAAACGTTGTCGCAATTAACCGTGTTACCAAGGTTGTTAAGGGTGGACGTCGTTTGCGTTTCGGTGCTTTGGTTGTCGTTGGTGACAAGCAAGGACACGTTGGTTTCGGAACTGGTAAGGCACAAGAAGTGCCAGAAGCTATCCGTAAGGCTGTCGAAGATGCAAAGCGCAACTTGATCACAGTCCCAATGGTTGGTACGACTATTCCTCACGATGTTCTTGGAGAACACGCAGGTGGTAAGATCTTGATCAAGCCAGCTGAAGAAGGTGCCGGGGTTGCCGCCGGTGGTTCTACTCGTTCCGTAATGGAATTGGCTGGAATCGCTGATGTGACTGCTAAGTCACTTGGCTCATCAACTCCAGTTAACGTTGTCCGTGCAACTTTTGATGGTTTGTCAAAGTTGAAGGATGCTAACGACGTTGCAAAGTTACGTGGTGTTTCATTGGAACACTTGGCTGAATAAGGAGCGATAACATGGCTGATTTGAAGATCACTTTGATTAAGAGTGCGGCTCATCGCTTGCCTAAGCAACGTGCCATTGTTAAGTCACTTGGACTTAACCGTGTGTCAAGCTCAGTGGTGAAGCCTGATAACGCAGCAACACGTGGTGCAATTTTCCATATTGCTCACCTAGTTTCTGTTGAAGAAGTAAAGTAAAAAAAATAAAAAAGGAGGGACCAAACCATGGATTTGAACGAATTACAACCTGCTGCAGGCTCACGCTTTGTACGCAACCGTGTTGGTCGTGGTACATCATCTGGAAATGGTAAGACTGCTGGTCGTGGTCAAAAGGGTCAAAAGGCTCGTGGTAAGACACGTCTTGGCTTCGAAGGTGGACAGATGCCTTTGTACCGTCGTATTCCAAAGCGTGGATTTACTAACATCTCACGTAAGGAATTCGCTGTTGTTAACTTGGAAAAGTTGAACAACTTCGATAACGGTACTGAAGTTACTCCAGCTTTGTTGATTGAATCTGGTCTCGTTAAGAACCAAAAAGATGGTGTTAAGATCTTGGGTAACGGACAACTTGATAAGAAGTTGACTGTTAAGGCTAACAAGTTCTCTGCATCTGCTGTAAAGGCAATCGAACAAGCTGGTGGTAAGACCGAGGTGATTTAATGTTTCGCACGTTATTTAATGCCATCCGACAAAAAGATATTCGCAAAAAGTTGCTCTGGACTGTGTTCCTAATCTTCGTTTACCGAATTGGAACGCATATCACGGTGCCAGGTGTTAACGCTGCTGCTTTGCAGTCAGTTGCTAACTCTGGCCTTTTGAACATCTTAAATATCTTCTCGGGTGGGGGATTGTTGAACTTCTCCCTCTTTGCGATGGGAGTTTCACCCTATGTTACTGCGCAAATTGTTGTGCAGTTGCTGCAATTAGATATCGTGCCACGTTTTGTCGAATGGAGTAAACAAGGTGAAGTTGGTCGACGGAAGCTTAATCAAGCAACCCGTTATTTGACCATTATCTTTGCCTTTTTGCAATCTGTTGGTATTACAGCAGGTTTCAACTCCTTAGCCGCCTATGGCTTGGTCCAGCAGACCAATAACGTGACCTCCTTCTTATTGATTGGGTCGGTCATGACAATGGGTACTTTCTTTGCCATGTGGCTCGGTGAAATGATTACTGAAAAGGGATTGGGAAACGGTGTTTCCATGATCATCTTCTCTGGAATTATTTCTCAGGCTCCTAGTTCATTTAAGGAAATCTTTAATGAAAACGTTTTGCAGGCTTCAAAGTCACAGACGTTGAATGGTTGGATTTTCGTTACTGTTTTGATTTTGGCAATTATTCTCGTTATCGGGATTACGACTTGGTTCTACGAAGCATCTCGTAAGTTGCAAATTCAATACACACGTTCCGCTGCATCCTATGGATCAGAGGCATATCTACCATTGAAGTTGAACGTTTCTGGTGTTATTCCAGTTATCTTCGCTTCATCATTGATTTCAACACCACAAACAATTTTATTTGCCTTCCAGAGTAAGTACGCCAATGATCAGTGGTTTAAGGTATTGAAGGAAGTCTTCTCAATGCAGACGACAACCGGAGCTATCTTCTACACGGTTATGATTATTCTCTTTACTTACTTCTACGCCTTTGTTCAAGTTAACCCAGAAAAGCTTTCTGAGAACTTACAAAAGCAGGGAGCATACATCGTGTCTGTTCGACCTGGTATCGAAACACAGAAGTTCATTACGAAGCTTTTGCTTCGTTTGTCCTTCGTAGGTTCTTTGTACCTTGGCTTTGTTGCCTTGGTACCATTGATTGCCTCCGATGTATGGGGATTGAACGAAAAGATTGGTCTTGGAGGAACCTCCTTGCTAATCACGATTGGAGTTACCCTTGATTTGCTTCGTCAAATCGATGGTTTGCTACAAAAGAAGAACTACGTTGGATTCATCCACTAGTTTGAAAAAGGAGTCTCATCATGACAAAAAACTTAATTCTTTTGGGCCTGCCTGGTGCAGGTAAGGGAACACAAGCAGAAAAGATTGTTGCCGATTATCCGATGGTTCACATCTCAACCGGTGACATCTTCCGCGCTAACCTCCGTGATAAGACAGCGTTGGGCGAAAAGGCCCGTGCTTTCATGGACGCTGGAAACTTGGTACCCGATGAAATCACAAACGCCATGGTTGCTGATCGTTTGACTCAACCTGACGTTGTGAAGAACGGCTTTATGCTGGACGGGTATCCCCGAAACGAAGAACAAGCGAAGTTCTTGGATCAATTCCTTGCTGAGCATGAAGAAGCGGTTTCCGCTACTTTGTACTTCAAGGTTTCAGACGATGTATTGGTTCAACGACTCTTGGGTCGTGGACGTGCTGATGACACGAAAGATGTTATCGCACATCGCTTGGAAGTCAACAAGAAAGCAAACTTACCATTGGTTGACTACTATGAGAAGCACAATGTCTTGCATACCATTGACGGTGAAGGCGATTTGGATACAATCTATTCAAACGTTAAGACTGTCTTGGATGGCTTGAACTAAGGCTTTCTTGTCAGCTATTGATAATTCTGGTATAATTTGATAGGTTAAGCACTTATCAATTATGTTGAAGTATGGTTACATAGGAGGTAATCTGCGTGGCCAACGATGTCATTGAAATTGAAGGCAAAGTCAAAGAGACGATGCCAAACGCAATGTTTCAAGTCGAACTTGAAAACGGGGCGGTAATCTTGGCGCATGTTTCCGGTAAGATTCGTAAGAACTACATTCGTATCTTGCCTGGTGACCGCGTCACAGTTGAAATGTCACCCTACGACTTGACAAAGGGTCGTATTACTTACCGTTTCCGTTAATTCGGAGCGGTCTATAATCAGTTAACCGAATAGGAGGAATAGATTATGAAGGTACGTCCATCAGTAAAAAAGATGTGTGAATCTTGTCGCGTAATCAAGCGTAACGGCCGGACAATGGTTATTTGCCCAGCTAACGCTAAGCACAAGCAACGCGCAGGTAAGTAAAACTTACCAAACATTAATTAATGCTTGAAAATGAACTTAAAAGTTCTTTCAAAATATCAAAAGGAGGTAAATTGTTATGGCTCGTATTGAAGGTATCGATTTGCCACGTGACAAGCGAATTGTCATTGGCTTAACATACATCTACGGAATCGGTGCAAACACTGCACAAAAGATCTTGAAGACGGCCGGTGTGTCAGAAGACATCCGTGTTCGCGATTTGTCAGTTGATGACGAAGACAAGATCCGTGAAGCAATCGCTTCATTGAACTTGCAGTTGGAAGGTGACTTGCGTCGTAAGATTTCTCTTGACATCAAGGGATTGCAAGAAATCGCCTCATACCGTGGTATTCGTCATCGTAAGGGATTGCCTGTTCGTGGACAACACACGAAGAACAACGCCCGTACACGCAAAGGCCCAGCTACGGCAATTGCAGGTAAGAAGAAGTAATTTTTCTTACCATCTCTTTACTAAAAAAGCGGCTTAAGCCATTTTTTAAAAGAGCCTCACTTTCGTGAGAAATGATTATCACAACCAAAGTTGTGTAATGTTGATGAGTTTCGCTCATCCGAGAAATTATAAGAAAAAGAAGGAGGCATATTATGGCAGTTCGTACTACACGCAAGCGTCGTGTCAAGAAGAACGTTGAATCTGGTGTGGCACATATCCACGCAACTTTCAACAACACAATCGTCATGATTACCGATGCACAAGGTAACGCTGTTGCCTGGTCATCAGCTGGTGCCCTTGGATTCAAGGGATCCCGTAAGTCAACACCTTTCGCAGCCCAAATGGCAGCGGAAGCAGCCGCAAAGTCAGCATTGGACGTTAACATGCGTACCGTTGCTGTTACGGTTAAGGGCCCTGGTTCAGGTCGTGAATCAGCAATTCGTGCATTGGCCGCAGCTGGTCTTGAAGTAACGTCAATCAAGGATGTTACCCCAGTTCCCCATAACGGATCACGCCCACCAAAGCGTCGTCGTGTTTAATTGATTTTCATTGCGCTTTGCTTTGAAAAGAGGGGGGTTAGAGTTAACAGATGATTGAATTTGAAAAGCCAGATATTCATAACATCGAAGAGGATGCCAACTACGGTAAGTTTATCGTAGAACCTCTTGAGCGTGGCTATGGGACGACTTTGGGAAATTCCCTACGTCGTGTCTTGCTGTCATCGCTTCCTGGCGTAGCAATCAACACAGTTCAAATTGACGGTGTTGTTCACGAATTCTCCACCGTTGATGGTGTTGCAGAAGACGTTACACAGTTGATTTTGAACTTGAAGAAAGTTGTTTTTGCTACGGATTCTGCTGAAGAGCACACTTTGGAAATTGATGTTCAAGGACCAAAGGATGTTACTGCTGCCGACTTCGTCGGTTCAGCTGACATCGAAGTGTTGAACCCTGATTTGCATATTGCAACCTTGGCTGCCGGTAAGTCATTGCACATGACTGTTACGGTAGTAAAGGGTCGCGGTTATGCTTCAGCTGAAGAAAACAAGCAATTACGTGATGAAATGCCAATCGGTGTTTTAACGGTTGATTCAATTTACACGCCAATTGAGCGAGTAAACTACCACGTTGAACAAAAGCGTGTTGGTTCTCGTGATGACTTTGATAAGTTGACGATGGAAGTTTGGACTAACGGTTCAATTAAGCCATCTGACGCTTTGAGTCTTGGTTCAAAGATTCTAACAGAACACCTGAACTTGTTCACGGATATTTCCCCAGTAGCACAAGAAACCAAGGTGATGGTTGAAGCTGAAGCTCCTGTTAACGCAGCTGCTGATGCCGCTCCTATCGAAGACTTGGACTTGTCAGTTCGCTCATACAACTGCTTGAAGCGCGCCGGTATCAACACTATTGAAGAGTTGACCGACCGTTCAGAAGCCGACATGATGAAGGTTCGTAACTTGGGCCGTAAGTCATTAGACGAAATTCAAGAAAAGTTAACTGAGATGGGCATGGGCTTCCGTCAAGAAGATTAATTCATCAAAAGTTTAGAAAAAAGGAGGATTAACCGATGTCATACCGTAAGTTAGGCCGTACTTCATCACAACGTAAGGCAATGATGCGTGATTTGACTACTGACTTGTTGATTAACGGCCGGATTCAGACCACTGAAGCCCGCGCTAAGGAAATCCGCAAGACAGCTGACCAAATGATCACGCTTGGTAAGAAGGGTGATTTGGCTGCTCGTCGTAAGGCTGCTGCCTACGTTCGCAACGAAGTTGCTGACGTCAAGGAAGATGGCGACAACATCCGCATCCAAACTGCTTTGCAAAAGTTGTTTGAAGATATCGCACCACGCTTTGCAGAACGCAATGGTGGATACACGCGTATCATGAAGACTGTTCAACGTCGTGGAGACGCTGCACAAATGGTTATCTTGGAGTTAGTTGACTAATTTCTAGTAACCAAAAACCTCTGACCATCCGGTCAGGGGTTTTTCTTTTGCTCTTTTTTACCGCTTAGTGCAGTCATTTTACCGCTTAGCGTTAAATCGACTTTTAAAAAGTCAAAGGCTCCTATACTAGTGAATGTAAAGGAGCAATACATATGTTAATTCAAACCAAAAACCTCTGCCAGCAATACGGTGATTACCAGGCAGTTAAAAACTTAAATATTGAAATTGATAAGGGTTCTCTTGTCGCCTTGCTTGGGCCAAACGGTGCGGGTAAGTCCACCACAATGCGGATGTTAACCGGGTTGAAGAAGCCCTCATCTGGTCAGGTTATCTATGCACCCCATACCAAGATTGGTCTTGTCTTCCAAGAGTCAGTGCTTGATGCTAACCTAACGGTAAAAGAGAACCTGGAAATCCGGGCTAAGCAGTACCGACACGTTGCTGCCTCTCGGATTCCTCAGTTAATCCAAGAACTCGGCTTGAGTAACTTCCAAAATCAGAAGTACGGCTCCCTTTCCGGTGGACAAAAGCGCCGTGTCGACATTGCCCGTGCGCTCTTGAATCAGCCGGATGTGCTTTTTTTAGATGAGCCAACGACCGGTTTGGATATTCAGACCCGTAATGCTATTTGGACGCTCTTGCATAACCTGCAAAAGAAGCAAGGGCTTACCATCGTCCTAACGACCCATTACCTGGACGAGGCCGACCACGCCGATAAAGTCTTTGTCGTCGACCACGGACAGTTGATTGCCTCCGGTTCCGCCATTGATATCAAAGACAAGTACGCAGAGAACCAGCTAATCATCTGGCCTAAGAAGTCAGCCGAGTTAGCTAAACTTCAAGCAACCCTAAAACAGGAACAGATCAACTGTAATACTCTCTCCGACGGTTCGCTACAAATAGCCGGCCTCGCGACTCCGGCCGTCCTCAAGCTGCTGAATCAAAACAGCCAAGCAATCGAGAACTTTGAATACCGTCCGGGAACGATGGACGACGCCTTTGTCGCACTGACAGGAAAGGAGATGCGCTAATGTTTTCACTCGTAAAACGAAACCTCATGTTATACTTCCGCAACAGGTCGGGGGTCTTCTTCTCGCTCTTTGGCGCGCTGATCTCCTTTGTGCTCTATCTGGTCTTCTTGAAGCAGACAATTAAGAGCTCTTGGTCAGCAATCCCAGACGCCTTTCAGTTATTAGACAACTGGTTGATTGCCGGTACCTTAACCATTACCGCTATCACGACATCTTTGACTGCTTTGTCTCAGATGGTAAAAGACGAGGAACAAAAGATTGATTTGGACCTTCGATTAACGGACATTGGGCCATTAGCCGTTCGGTCTTCCTACTTGATCGCGGCAGCCTTTATCGCTTTCATCATGCAAGCCATTGTCTACGTGGTGATGGTAGCCTATTTCGCGGTCACGGACTCACTGGCCTTCCAAATTCAAGTGCTGCCCGAGCTCATTCTCATCATGGCACTTTCTGCCCTATTATCAACAGCTATCAACGCCATCATCGTCAACTTCATTCATTCGGTGGATTCACTAGGTAAACTGGCTTCACTCGTCGGAACGGCTTCCGGATTTCTTGTTGGCACCTACGTGCCAATTGGAACCCTGCCCGACTTTGCCCAGCTACTGATGAAGTTAACACCCGGCACCTACATCGCCTCCCTCTACCGGCAAACACTGATGACGCCAAAGCTCAATGACGTCTTCGCCCATGCCTCAACGCAACTGACTCAGTTCGAACGGTCGATGGGTGTTAAAATAGAGTGGTCAGGCCTTCTGACCCAGGGCCAGAGCTACCTGATCGTCATCGCCGTCCTGATTGTTTCGGCTGGCATTCTCAGCATCCAAAGTTTAAAGAAGGGGCGTTACGCCTAAGTTAGGTTTTAGAAGTCTTGAAAGTCGAATTCATTACAAAAGAAATGCCAGATGGCGAAGTGGAAGTGACCGTTGCCGCCGCTGAAAAGAACCAGCAGGTCGCCCGGGTGATTAACGCGCTATCCGAGTTGGAAAAAAGCAGTCCGGAGGTGCTCTCCTTCAAAACGGAGGAGGGGATTCAGCTGATTAAGATTAAGGACATTATCTATATCGATGTCTCAGAAAATGATCTTCTGATTTATACCAAGCAGGAGTTAATGGTCACCAAGGGCCGCCTTAGCAAAGTCTTAGAGAGAATCAAGAATACCAACTTTGTTCAGGTATCCAAGCACGCGGCCGTCAATATTAACCATCTCGACCGCCTGGAGAATTCCTTTTCAGGTTCGATGTTGGCTAAGTTGAGCCAGGGTAACGAAACCATGGTCAGCCGCCGCTACGTGAAGAAACTAATTGAGCATCTGGGGGTCTAGGAGCATGACGATGAAAAAGATTTTGCAACACATGATAGCCGGGCTGGGATTTGGTTCGGCTTCCTATCTCATTATCTTGATGATGAATGCGGCAGCGTATCACTTGGACGGGGTCTACCTACCACTTGAAGATATGCTGGCAGTGCTGACCATGTCGGTCCTAATTGGTCTACTGTCATTAATCTTTGATAGCGACCGGCTGACTTTTCTGACTGAATTCATCATTCACTTGCTGGGAACGTCTGTCCTCTTCTGGGTCACCGGTCAGTTAACTAACTGCTTCCACACCAACATGAATAATCCTCTGCTCTGGTTCTACTTCTTGCTGTCCTATGCCATTATCTGGGGTATCATCCGCTTGAACCAGGAGAAACAGGTGGCAGCAATTAATGCGGCCTTGAAAAAGCGCCATCAAGATTTAAAGAATTAAAAAGGGCCCGGCCATTGCGCGGGTCTTTTTTCTTACCCTGAGAGTAGTTGTCTGGTTGACCAACCACCGTGCTTTTTCTCTACCGACCTACCTGCTGGCCGATATCCCAGCTAGCACAATCCGCCCATCTGTAACCCTAAGGCTCTAGTCTAGTCGTCTCAATCCCAGCAATATGGTAAAATAGCAGTTAATGACAGACGCAATTACAATCAAAAATTTAAATTATGGTTACCCCGAACAGGGTGAGCTTTTCAAGGATTTTAACTTCTCCGTTCAAGAGGGGGAGTGGCTGGCAATCGTTGGTCATAATGGATCCGGTAAGTCCACGCTTTCAAAGCTGGTTCTCGGCCTACTCGACTTTGACAAGGGTGAAATCGATGTCTTTGGCCAACGGCTCTCGGAAGACACGCTGGCAAGCATCCGCGCTCAAGTGGGGATGGTTTTCCAGAACCCCGACAACCAGTTCGTGGGGGCAACGGTCGCTGACGACGTCGCTTTTGGACTCGAGAACCGACAGGTGCCATCCAAGGAGATGCCCGCTAAGATTGAGGCAGCGCTGCAGCAGGTTGGCATGGAAGCCTACGCTGAACGCGAGCCGCACACTCTTTCTGGTGGCCAGAAGCAGCGAGTAGCCCTGGCCTCCATCCTGGCCTTAAAGCCCCGTGTCATCATCTTAGACGAGGCAACAGCCATGCTGGACCCAGAGGGAAAGCAGGCGGTCATGGCCACGCTCAAGGAACTGAAGGCCCGTTATCAAGATCAGCTGACCCTCATCATGATTACCCATGACATGGAAGAGGCGGCTTTGGCTGACCGTGTCGCCGTGATTAACGACGGGCAGCTTGTTTTTGATGAGCAACCGGAAACACTCTTTTTAAAGGGAAAACAACTTGAAGAGCTGGGACTGGCCCAGCCCTTCGCCATGGCCTTACAGTCGGCCCTGGGCGTTACACCCGCAACCTATCGAACAAAGCAGGAGCTAGCCACATGGTTATCAACATTGAAGGCTTAGACTTTGCCTACGGGGCCGGGAAGCAAACGGTTCCCGTGCTGAAAAACATTAATTTAAACTTTCCGGAAGGGGAGATTACGGCCATCATCGGTCAGACTGGTTCTGGTAAGTCCACACTGGTTCAGCAGCTAAACGTCCTGTTGAAGCCAACAGCCGGCGAGGTCCACATTGGCGACCACGTTGTGACTAGCAAGACCAAGGAAAAGGCGCTGACGCCCATCCGTGCGGAAGTGGGGATGGTCTTCCAGTTCCCTGAATCCCAACTCTTTGCCCCAACGGTCTTAGAAGACGTGATGTACGGACCTAAGAACTTTGGTGCGACTGAAGAAGAAGCCAAGCAAGCGGCCGAAGAGGCCCTTGCCAAAGTCGGATTTGACGCGAGCCTGTTTGAGCAGTCGCCCTTCAACCTGTCCGGGGGGCAGATGCGCCGTGTCGCCCTAGCCGGTGTGCTCGCCATGAATCCTCAGACCATGGTCTTTGACGAACCAGCGGCCGGACTTGACCCACAGGGACAGGCCGAACTACTCGACCTCTTGAAGACTTTGCGAGACGAGGGCAAGACCATTGTCCTGATTTCCCACCAGATGGAGCAGGTGCTCGCACTAGCCGACCAGGTCGTGGTCATGAAGGACGGTCAGGTGGCTGCCCATGAGCCGGTCGAAGAACTCTTCGCCCGCCCACAGGCCTGGTTTGCCGACCAGCATTTGGACCTGCCGGAAACCATCGCCTTCCAAAAGCAGATGGAAAAGCAGGGCTTTACCTTTGAACACCTAGCCAAGACGGTGGATAATTTGGCCGAGCAATTGGCTGGTCAATTGGATCCGGCCGCACTGGCCGACCAGTCAACTGTTCAAAAGCAGACAGGAGGTTCTCAGCATGAATAACCTCGTTATTGGTCAATTTGTACCGGGCTCTGGTATTCTCTACCGGATGGACCCCCGTACCAAGATTTTAATGACCATTGTCTACGTCTTTCTGCTGGTCTTTGCCAATAGCTGGCCAACCTACCTCTGGGCGGCCATCTTCCTACTGGCAGCTCTGATTCTCACCAAGCAGGGGTTAGGGCTTTACTGGCGGGGAATTAAGCCAATCCTCTGGCTGATTCTCTTTACGGTTGTCCTGCAGTTACTCTTCTCGGGCGGTACACCGGTGCTCTTCCAATGGGGGGCCATCAAAGTGACCCAACCGGGCTTGATTAACGCCTTCTACGTCATCGTTCGCTTCGTCCTCATCGTTTTGATGTCGACCATTCTGACGATTACGACGCCACCAACGGCGATTGCCTCAGCCATCGAATCCTTGTTGAAGCCGTTAAAGGCCATCAAAGTGCCGGTCGCTGAACTAGCCCTGATGCTCTCCATCGCACTGCGTTTCGTCCCATTGTTGATGGGCGAGACCGACAAGATTATGAAGGCGCAAAAGTCGCGGGGGATGTCCCTGTCAACTGGCTCTCTAATCAAGCGTGCTAAGGCCGTGATTCCACTGCTGGTGCCACTCTTCGTGGGGGCCCTCCAGCGAGCACTAGACCTGGCCAACGCCATGGAAGTCCGGGGCTTCGAGTCCGCCGAAGGGCGTACCCGTTATCGTGAGCTCTCCTATGGACGAGACGACGTCCTGGCCTTCATCGCCATCGCCGTCTTCGCTGTCGGCTTCCTCGCACTATCATTCATTAAATAAGAAAAAGGCTGGCGCTCTCAGTCAGCCTTTTTACTTCCAATCATCTTAGAAAGGAGGCAACGCCATGCCACGTTACCGTGCAGTTGTTGCCTACGATGGCTCGGACTTTCTGGGCTTTCAAGTTCAATCGAAAAACGGCGTTGAGCGCCACCGAACGGTGCAAGGGGAACTCATCAAAGCCGTCAACCAGATGGGGAAGAATCCAGCCGAACGAATCAAAGTCGTCGGTGCTTCCCGCACCGACACCGGTGTTCATGCCAACGGTCAGGTTATTCACTTTGACTTGCCCTATGACATTCCGGGTGAAGGGGTTCGTAAGGGGCTCAACACCATTCTGCCCCGTGACATCCTGATTCACGAGGTCCGTCAGGTGGACGATGACTTTCACGCCCGCTTCTCCTCCCACAATAAGCGCTACTACTACCGGGTTTCGACCCAGGACTATGTCGATCCCTTCAAGCGTCGTTATACTGGCCACTTCCATTGGAAGTTGGATGCCGCCCGTATCGAACAGGCACTGCCGGACCTAATTGGCGAGCAGGACTTCACGACTTTTGCAGCATCAGGAAATCAAACGGCCACAAACGTCCGGACCATTACTAGGGCGGAAGTGCAGGTTAAAGAAGACGAGCATGAACTGGTCTTCACCTTTGAGGGGAACGCTTTCCTATACAATCAGATTCGCATCATGGTCGGCGTCCTCCTCGAAATTGGGACCGGTCGTCGGGAGCCTGACTGTATTCCAGGGCTGATTGCTGCTAAGGACCGTGAAAAAGCACGGTACACGGCACCAGCTGCTGGTTTATATTTGGACCACATTGACTATAATGGAAGTAGCGATATCTAAAAGGAGAGTGTTATGACTTTATTTGAAGAGTACGCCCAGGCCGCACGCGGTCTGCTCTACGTTGCCACTGAAAAGGACGGCCAGCCCAGCCTACGTATCATGGGCTTTGGCTTGGACCCTGAGCATCCCAACCACTGGTACCTAGTGAGTCAGCCTAATACGGGTAAGATGGCCGACTTGAAGGCCAACGACAAGGTGGCTATCATGACGGTCATGAACGAGAACGGGGCCCGCATCGAGTCAAACCGTGCGACGTTGAAACCTTCCGATAAAGTCTGGGACGACGTAAAGGATTTCTTTACCAACCCTGTCTTCCATAAGAACCATCCACACCCCGAAGAGGAAGTGCTACTTGAGTTGACGATTCATGCGGCTCGCTTGGCATCCTACGCAGGGAACGAAGTGATGACTTTTGAAGCATAAAATAAATAGAAAAAAGCGGGGTTTTAGCCTCGCTTTTTATTTTGATTACAAATAGGACTTGGCCGATTCAATGGAATTCTGGTATAAAGAAAGGAGCGAATACTAAAGAAGGAGAGCTTTTATGAACATTAAGAGTCGGCACCTAAACCGTTTCCCAGTGATCATTATCCTACTGGTTGTTTTGGCATTGGATTTAAAGCAAAACTGGTTTGGACAATTTAGCCATTTGGATACTTTCGTCATTGGCCTCATTTTACTTGGTACTTTTTATGATAAAAAGACGATTAAAAGGATTTTTCAGCCGATGCAAGAATCCGGCTGGCTCGTTTTTTTCTTCTTTTTAATCAATTATATTTTTGACGTTTTATGGCGACTGTTTAGCTTTTCTTTGGGCGTAAAGCAAGAAGAGCTCGGCCATAGCTTTGATCAATTTTTTAATAGCCAACACAGCCTGTGGCAGTTAATCTTTGTGAACGGCCGTTTTCTTTTCTCAGCCGTCAACGAGGAACTGGTCATGATACCGATTCTGCTGGTTCTTTATCAGGCATTTGGTAGGGGGAAAGCAGCCTTTTACGGTGCCAGTCTTATAGTGGCTGTTGGTTTTGCGCTACTACACTTTTCGGCCTACCAGATGGCCTTTTGGATTTTTGTACCACTCTTTGTGAGTCGACTCATATTGAATCAAGTTTTTTGGCTGGCAAAGTCTATTCGCGCGAGTATGTACTTGCACTTTGTGCTGGATGCCCTTCAAGTTCTGATTCTATTAGCCGGCTCTAATTAATACAATACATTTATTTAAATATTGTATATTATATCCATTATATTTAATATTTTAAATAATTTTCTTGCTCAATTACCACTAATCATGGTATAAATAGGCGAGAACAAATTACCTTTTACTCTCACCAAACGGATTGGTCACTAGCGCTGAGTAATTGTCGAGCATTCTTTGGCGCTTCCTTGAAACTCTCTCAAAGTGCTAATTGAGCATTGGCGTGATGATCCAGTGGGTTATTAGCAACTCCGGCTATAGACCTGTTCGACTTTGTGGGATGAGTTACTTAGTAGTTGGTACTTTCTGTTTGGGGAATCGTTATGATGTATTTCTCTTACAACCGACCCTACTCCTAAACTTGTCTTGTTGTAAGCATAGGATTCCTGAGAATAACGGGGAAACTTGTTCTCGCAATAAATCGGCGCTGTTTCAGCGTCGGTTTTCTTTATCAAAATAAAAGCAAACAAAAAAAGAAGCAACTCTTTTTCAGAGTTACTTCTTTTTTAGCTTTGCGCTACTTGAACAAGTGATTAGTACTTACGGGTTAGTACAAAGGCACCTGTTGCAGCAACGAATGTCAAAGCCAAACCTGTCAACAAGACTGGACGAGCAGTTGCACCAGTTGCAGGCAAGACAGCGTTGCTCTTCTTTGTAGAAGGCTTTACTGTGTTGTTTGAGCTAGATCCATCAGTTGAGTTAGAACTCTTTGGTGTATCAGCGCTTGGTGTAACGTTGTTGTTTGATGGTGTGTTACCACCATTGTTGTTGGCTGGTGTGTTGTTTCCGCCGTTATTGTTGTTTCCACCACCGTTGTTGTTTGAAGGTGTGTTACCACCACCACCGGCGTTTCCACCACCAGCATACTTAGCGGTCCAAACGGTAAGGTCTTGGTGATAGTTGTTTGTACCATCTACGTGAATATTGTTACCGTATTCTTCGTTTGTTTTACCACCGTCAGTTAAACGACTGTAGTAGTAAATCAAGTAGGTATCGTCAATGTTACCAAGGTTAAGATGGAACTTCGTATCTGAATCCATCACAATCTTGTCGCTGACATTGCCCAAGGTAGTGAAGCGATCACTACCATCGGCATAGTAGGAAACCTTAAGCGCAACGAATGGATGAGTTGCAGTGTTCTCAAGCTTTTGGTTAGCAGCTAATTGATCGGTTACTACGGCATTATCAATGTGTTCTTTGGCAACGTTGACACGAACGGTCCAGTCAACCAAGGTTGGATCGTCCTTGTCATACCAACCAAACTTGGCTAACTTTTCATCTTTACCAGGTCCGTTATCAGGGTTAATATTTACAATAATTTGTCCAGGCTTTGTGTGGTCACTGTCTGGAAGGTTCCAGTAAATCGTTGTTGGAGTATTTACTGGAACAACTGACATATTCCAATTGCAGGCCACAAACAAGTTACCTGAGTAGTCACCGTTTGCATTAGCAGCAATGGCGTTATCCTTCATGATAACATGGACGTGGTTGTTTGATGGGTCAGCTGTCGCTGTTCCCACAACGGCTCCACTACTGTCCGTGATATTAAAGGTTAAACCATTGGCCATTGAGAACTGACTTGGTAGAACAGCATCAAAGCTGTTGTTGCTAGCACTCAAAGAGCCCTTTGGAATCTTGAACGTATAATCAACACGCAGTGAATCGTGTTGATCATAATTTGTTGTTGCGTTTGGATTAGTCAAGTCCTTTAGCTCGGCGCTCGTAATCCATTGATTATCGTTCGCGGATGCTTGGATATTTTGACTACATGCGATGGCACCCATCGTTAGGACAGCCAAAATAAGGAAGAATAGGCGTTGACGATTTAATTTCTTAATCATCATCTCATCTCCTTCGGTTCCATTCTAACACTTTATATTAAAAATGTTTCAATTTTGTGAGAAATATGTCTGGAATTCTCTTTTATTTTTAAAACTTTTGAGTAAAAGAAAAAGGGACAAGTCACTTTCGTGAGTTGTCGCCTTTTATTTTTTTATCGAGTTGTTTTACTTCTTATTTGACATCTTGTAGAGGCCAAACGAAGCGACGACTGCAATCAAGCTAATTGATAACCAGGAAGCAGCAGTTTTGGCTGTTTGAGGAAGGGGCTGTGCTTTAGCGTTTGAAGAAGTACCAGACTGTGCCTGTGAGCCGTTTGAATTGTTCGAATTCTCCGGCGTGGCAGGGGTGGCCGGTGTTGGTGTGCTTGGTACAGCCGGTGTATTTGGCACGTCTGGTGTACTTGGTGTATCGCCACCACCGTGGTAGTCGGCATTACCGCCAGCTGAGTAGCTAGGTGAATCCACATAGTGTGATTCGGTCTTGATATTGTCACCGGTCAAAGTCGCGGTATTACCGTAAACCTTTTGTGCACCACCGTCAGTCAACTGTGATTCATAGTAGATGAGGTAAGTGTCATCGATATCACCCAATCGACCATGGAAAGTCGTGTCGCTATCCTTCACGAAAGTGGCGGGATCAATGGTTGCCAAGGTATCAAAGTTCGTTCCATCTTCATGGTACTTGACCTTGATAATCTTGAAGGTTCCAATGAGCTTCTGGTTTGCCGCCAAAACATCCTTTACAACCGCATTATCAATGTGCGTGCGTGAATAATTAACACGGACACACCAGTGCAGGTAGGTTGGGTTTTGGGGATCGTACCAAGACCACTTCTTGAGCTTTTCATCAGAATCCGGCGTGGTAGCTGGGTTCACAATGACAGTGTCACTGTTTGGTTTTGTACCGTCGTTATCAGGTAAGTTCCAATCAATGACGGTCTTCTTCTTCACGTTGACCTTGTCCAAATTCCAATGGAGTGTAATGTTGAAAGAACCCTCGATTGAATTTTTCGTACTCATGGAAATGGCCAAATCCGTGTAGTGAATGGTGATGCGGCGAGTGGCTGAATCGGTTGTTCCCTCTGCAACGACTTTGCCATCCTTATCCTTAATCTCAAAGGTAAAGTTGGACAAAATGTTGAACTGCTCAGGCAGTACAACGGAACTGTCACGGTTCCCTTCGGTAATCGCTCCCTGAGGGATTTTGAATCCGTAGGTCACCTTCATGTTGTCGGTTGGCCCATAGGGCTGTGTGTTGTTATTTGAAGTGTCTTCTAAGCTGGCACTTGTAATCCACTGGTTATCGCTGTTGGCTGCTGAAATCTGTTTGTTTTGACTGAGCCCCCATACGGTCAGAGTAAGGGCGGCCAGAACAAGGAGAAGCAGCTGGCGGAATGATACCTTATTTTTAATCATAATTTTTCTCCTAAAGTGATATTGTACTCCCTATTTAGAAAATATTTCAAATTTATTCCAAAATCCTTAGTAGCCTTGTAGCAGGGAAAAGTCCGGCTGCTGGTTTTGACTTTTATAGGACCCCCTAAAAAACGGGTGCATATAATAGAAGAAAAGTTTGCGATTCTATTCCAAAAGTCTTAACTTAAAAGATATTAACAAATGGTAAAAAAGCCCAGCAAAAACTGCTTTTTTCATTGACAGGGGCCCCTATATTTTATATACTGAACATCGGTATTGTTTACCTCACGATAAGCCCCGGAAACTTATTGTAACCGTTCGAGAAGGAACGCTCGAACATTGTAAACAACTAATTAAAGGAGCGCGCTATGCGTACAACATTTTTAGCAAAGCCAGGCGAAATCGAAAAGAAGTGGTACATCATTGATGCAAAGGACGTCGTATTAGGACGTTTGTCAACTGTTGTTGCTGCAATTTTGCGTGGTAAGAACAAGCCAACTTTCACACCAAACGTTGACATGGGTGATAACGTTATCATCATCAACGCTTCAGAAGTGAAGTTTACTGGTAAGAAGGCAACGGACAAGATTTACTACCATCACTCAAACCACCCAGGTGGCTTGAAGGAACGTACTGCTGGTAACTACCGTCAATACGATTCTGAAAAGTTGTTGGAATTGTCAATCAAGGGTATGTTGCCTAAGACTACTTTGGGTCGCAAGCAAGGTTTGAACCTCCACGTTTACGCTGGAGCAGATCACAACCATGCTGCACAAAAGCCTGAAGTGCTTGACATCAACAAGTTAGTTTAAGAAAGGAGACCAAGAATATGACTGAATCAGCTCAATATCGTGGAACCGGTCGTCGTAAGAACTCAGTTGCCCGTGTACGTTTGGTACCCGGAACTGGCGCAATTACGATGAATGGTAAGTCTATCGAAGACTACATTCCTTTCCCTAACTTGCGTGAAGTTGTTTTGCAACCATTTAACGCTACTGATACGTTGGGTAACTACGACGTACTTGTTAACGTTAACGGTGGTGGATTCTCAGGACAAGCTGGTGCAACTCGTCACGGTATCGCCCGTGCCTTGTTGACTGTTGACCCTGACTTCCGTACTGCATTGAAGCAAGCTGGTCTTTTGACTCGTGACGCTCGTATGAAGGAACGTAAGAAGCCAGGTCTTAAGAAGGCCCGTAAGGCATCACAGTTCTCAAAGCGTTAATCTACGGATTATCTCTTTACAAAAAGCTCGCATTCGCGGGCTTTTTTTGTGTCTAAAAATGATTAAGGCGCAGGGAATGCTAACGAACGGGTCCAGAAAAATCGTCAGCAGGTGTCAGCATTTTTCCGGAGCATGTGTTATGCTTTTACAAGATATTCGCACTTCGCATCTTTAAAAGAAATGAATTTTACGGGGTTACCTTTTTATGAATCAACAGGAATGGCGTGCTGCCTTCAAACAAGAAAACGGTCGCGAACCATCATTTGATGAGTTTAAGATGGCCAAGGAACAGGGCTTTCCAACGCCCATCGTGAACTACGATGCCATGCCGGATGGTGTGCAGGAGCAATCGGCAGCGATGCCAGCTCGACAGCAGGTCAAGAAGGCCAAGAAAAAGAAGGGCAAGCTAGTATTCATCATTATCATTTTGTCGCTAGCTGCCGGCTACTTCTATGGCGCTCACTACTATTCTTACAGTGAATCCCTGGACCGGGCGACGGTGACTTTACAAGACCGCGACAGTGATCAGTTGAAGAAGGTGGCGGTCTGGGCTAGCTCGAATAAGAGCCTATCATCAAAGGAAGCCAGCACCTTGGCGGACGACCTGAAGGATGCGGATTACAGCAAGAGTAAGATTCGCTCCCTACTCGATGATTCGAACAGCGATTTGACTCTTAAGAAAGTCGGTCAGAAGTTCGTCATCTTCCCTGATTACAAGGTGGTTTTGTCCTCTTCTTATAAGGACCGGACGAGTGGCGACTCTTCTTCGTCCGATTCCGACTCCGATTCATCCTCCTCATCGAAAGATAGCTCGGATGAGCTTGATAACGTGGATACCGATATTTCTGGCAGTGATATTACCTCAACCGTTTCGGACATGGAACAAGCGGTGAACGAGGATTCCCACGTTGATGGTGATACAAAAGACAATAGTAATAGTGAATTGTCGTTGATTTTTGAAAAGGGAAAGAAGAACAAGGCTTATACGACAATGATTAAGCTGCTTCAGGATGGTAAGAAAGTCGCAATTGACGGCCGTACGCCGGATGCCGTTGGCTTTTCAAACTACGCTGCTAAGGACTATAAGCAAACCGGTAAGTTAACCGCTGATGCTAATTTCGAAGTAGTGGTTGAATCGGACTACTTGCCAAGTGGGGATGTTCATACCTCTGGTTCCGTTGTGCAAACTTACCTAGTAAAAAGTAAGATGAAGTACGATGCTAGTTCTGGTCGTTGGCTCATTGTCAGCATCGACCCCAACCTTCAAAAAACAGACGAAAAGAATGGTGTGAATTAAATTGCGATTAGTAAGAGACGCTCCGGTCAGGGAGCGTCTTTTTTGTTGGTGAAATTTTGTAGAAAAAAGGTTTTATCTTTGAAGTTAAGGATGGATATGTTAAAAAAGTGACGGATTTTGCCATTACCCATCTTGCAAGTGGGCTCTTTATGACAATATCGCTATTATTTGTATAAAGACGAGTACTGGAAATGGAAATAAGGAGATTCTATGGCAAAATATCAGTCATTATTAAAGATGAAGTATAACGGCCGGGGAAGAACGTTGTCCGATAACGAAATTCACCAAGAGTATCAGAGACGTTACCAGTCTTGGTCTGCCCATCGAACGGAAATGTTTCCAGTCCTGAATAACTATCGAAACCGTTATGATCAAAGCCAACGTTATCCACTCTTTTATACGTTGACAAAGAAAATGGAGAGTCTACTGACTGATTTTGGGGATAACTCCTTGGAAATCAAGGAGTTAATCCAGTATTTACCGGTGATTGCTCAACAAACCTACATCCGACAAAACTTAGTTGAAGAAATCTATCGGTCAAATGAAATTGAGGGAGTGAAAACAAACCGCTATGAATTGAACACGATTGCCAGTGAATTGGTAGAAGGGACTGGTCCAGTCAAAAGGGGGCGACGTTTATTGTCAACGGTTCTTCTCTACCTAGACAGTATTGAGGGTCGACCAATTTCAATTCATGAGACGACGGATTATCGAACACTGTACGATGAGTTGCTCCGGGGTGAGATTCCAGAAGAAAGCCAACCAGATGGTCGACTTTTTCGAAACAGCGAAGTCTACGTGGGTTCCGCAACACAGGTTCGGCACGTGCCAGTCAGCTCAGAAGGTGAGATTGAACAGGGGTTATCTTCATTGATTGATTATATGAAAGAGGATAAATCTTTTCCTGTCATCAAGGGGATTGTCAGTCATTTTATTTTTGAAAACGTTCATCCCTTTTTGGACGGTAACGGTCGAATAGGCAGGTACTTACTGTCTGCTTACCTATCCGAACAAGTCGATATGTATACGGGGATGGCGATTTCTTCCGCCATTTTCTTTGAACGAAGCCGTTACTACACGCTATTTAAAGAAGCGGGCGATGTATTAAATTTTGCTGATTTAACCATGTTTATTGAAGGCTTATTAGCGATTATTGTGTCAGGTCAGGAACGAGTCATCACAGATTTAAAACAGCGGAAACAGGAGTTAGAGGAAGCAAGGAAAAAGTTAATGATGAAAATGCAATCGTATTTTCAAAACTGGACTTTATCGGATTGTGAAGAAGAGTTCGTTGCGGGAATCTTATCCCTTCTTTTGCAGTCTCAGATGTTTGAAAACGACTTTAATCAAGGACTGAAGCTACAAAAGATTGTGACACGATTGAAGAAGGACTATCGTTTTCCGGAAGTGCAGGTTCGGCGCATCTGTCACTTTCTCGAAGAGAAGGGGCTACTGATTCGACAGCAAAACCGTCCCGTCCGTTATACATTGGCCGATGATTTGCATTCATGATGCCGGAGGGGATGTGCTAGACTATTATTAGTAGAAAAAGAAATTAGGTAAAGAATAGCATGAGATTAATCAATCGAATCGTCAATGACTGCAAACAAATTCGTCCACTAACTTGGATTATTGTGGTCATTTTATTGGTGGCCATTATTGCCATTGCGCCATCAGCACTTAAGGGTTAATTAAGTACAGAGCCTGCTTAGATAGCAGGCTTTTTTATTTTTCAACAACGTTCACTTATTTCGATTGAAATCATTTAAATAAGTAGGAAAATACGTAATTTGCACGTAAAAAGAGCCAATAATTTAATAAATGACCGTTTTTGTGGTAGACTTTTCACTGTTTATAGAGCTTTTATGAAAGCAGAGGAGAGAACATGACAAGTAAGAAAGATTGGGAAGACTATTTCGAACTATTGAACGGTCGAAAGCCAACCCCTGATGAAGTTGCAGCAGCCTTACAAAAGGGTGAATTTGAAGCGGAGCAACCAGCAGCACAGGTTAGCCAGCCACAAGCGCAAGTTAGTCAGGCACAGCCATCACAAGCAGCGGCAGCACCAACCGCAGCAGCACCAGCTGCTAACCAAGAA
This sequence comes from Fructobacillus durionis, assembly GCF_900112405.1. Lineage (GTDB taxonomy): Bacteria > Bacillota > Bacilli > Lactobacillales > Lactobacillaceae > Fructobacillus > Fructobacillus durionis. The sequence goes on from NZ_FOLI01000004.1 coordinate 48,773, forward strand.
GGCAAGTTTAAGGGCTTCTTGGCCTGGTATAAGGATGCGCTTTTGCATCCAGTGAATGCAGCTAGCCGAGCAGAGCAGCCACACTTTGGCTATGCCATCATTTCTTATTTGATTACGGTGCTTTTGTCAGCTGGTATCTTCTGGAACATCACTCGCCGTATCTTTGCCTGGGCGAAGGAACAGCAGGGAGCGGATACTTCACTGATTAACAAGATTTCTGATCAAGTGACATCGCCAATCTTTACAACCTTCTTTATTACCTTTATCTTTTTGTTCTTAGTGGCTTTGCCAGGACTATTCCTGACAGCTAAAAATGGTAAGGGATTCAAGAACCTTTGTGCTGACTACCTGTCATGGTTCCCAGCCATCTCATTGATTGCCTTGATTGGCTTTGTTTATTCATACATTGCTGCCATGCCATCGACTAGCGAATGGGAAAACATGTTGGAATCCGCCTTCGAAAACGGTAACTTCACACCATTGATGAACGGTATTTCAAGCGTGCTTCTTACCATCTTGCCTTTGATTGCCATCCCATCTTTCGCCATCGGTTTGACCTACTATAAGGCCTTCCAAATGGTCATCGAAGCCCGCATCCAGGGACAAAAGTTTGATGCCTTTTGGTGGTTCATCATCCAAATCGTGATTACAGTTGTGATTACGATGATTGTGATGGCTGTTATCGTGGACCCACAGTTTAGTTCTTTGGGTAATAAGATTGCCAACACGATTTCGAATGCGACATCATCAAGTTCATACTCGTACTAATTATTAGAATCATTCGATTTTATTTAGAAAAAGCCGGTCAGACCGGCTTTTTTACTGCCCTAAAAGTTAAGCTTTCATAAAAAGTCGAACAATTGGCCTAAAATGTCGGTTATATTTTTAATAAAACTCTGATAAGTGGTACAATTTTAACTGTTATTTAATATAAATGAAATAGGAGAGAAGATATGTCAACTCGTAAAGAATGGGAAGAATATTTCCAAGCTGTTAACGACCGCATGCCAAATGATGCGGAAGTAGCAGAAGCCTTGCAAAAGGGTGAATTCCAAGAAGCTACAACAGCACAAGCAGCACCTGCACAGGAAACTGCTCAACCAGCTCAAGCTGCACAGGCACAACAAGCACAACCAAACGAAAAGGTTGAAGAATTCAAGAAGCAAGCCGGTAACTACTTTGCTTGGTTCAAGGAACGTGCGATGGCACCAACAAAGTTCATGAACGATGAAAAGCCAAACAAGATGTTCTTGTGGATTTCATTTGCATTGGCTGTTATTTTTGCAGCTTTGACACCATGGAACTACTTGCGCCGTGTCTTGGATCAATTGAACAGCCAATCAGGTGGTGCTAGTTCATCAACTAAGTCAGCGATGAGCTCATTCTTGAACTCAACATTCATCGATTCTGCTTTGATTAGCATTGTTCTTTTCTTGGCTGCCTTCGTTGGAATGGCCATTTTGTTGAACAAGAAAGAAAACTTCCAAGTGATGTTGAACAAGTACTTGGTGATCTTCCCAGCCGCTACTGTTTTGACTTTCATCGGCTTCTTGTACTCATTCTTTGCAAGCACACCATCATTGTCAGACTACAGCGCCTTCAAGTCAGCAATCGATGACCCAATGTCATTTAACATGTCAATTGCAGGTATCGTTGTCTTCGTCATTACAATGATCGTTGCCTTCCAATTCATCCAAAAGAACTTGGCTTCAAACCAGAAGATGGACATCATCTGGTGGCAGTTGCTTCAATTTGTTATCACTGCCGTTGTCTTTGTTGTTTTGGTAAGCTGCGTCTTCCAACCAATGTTGGACTCAGCTGCCACAACATTCATGAAGTCATCAATCTGGTACTAATACCATGACGCAACAAGAATGGCTCGACGCCTTTAAAAGTCAAAATGGTCGTGAACCTTCGCTTGACGAATTCAAGCAAGCAAAGCAAAATGGTTTTGCCTTGTCTCAACCAGCTCAATCGGTTTCGCCTCAAAACGAACTAAAGAACTGGGTCGCCCAATTCGAAAAGCAATATAACCGTAAGCCTTCATTCGACGAAGTGAAGCAACGTCGTTTCTTGGGGGATGCTAAGCCATCGCAGCCTACTCAGCCTGTTCAAGCTCAGCAGCCAACTCAAGCAACACAACCAGTACAGACTCAGCAACCTGTACAACCACGCCGTCAAAAGTCTGCTCAACAAGCGACACCGGCAACGCCACACCGGAATCAGAAGAAGTCTGGTAAGGGTAAGAAGTGGGGTGTTCGCTCATTGATTATCATCATCGTGCTCTTGGGTGCTGGCTACTTCTTTGGCCAGAACTACTACTCATACGATTCATCAATGGATCGTGCCGCCACAATGTTGAACAGCCACAGCTTGGACAAGTATAGCAAGAACGTAGTTTGGGCGGATAACGAGAAGAAGTTGACTGGTAGTGAAGCGGCTCCATTGGCTGACCTCATGAAGTCAAGCAAGTACAACAGCAAGTCCGATGTGAAGGACTTGTTGAAGTCAAACGCCTACGGCGTTCAGTTGAAGAAGTCTGGTAAGAAGTTCCTAATCTTTGACGACTACAAGGTGGTTGTTCGTCCAGTGACGGTTAAGGTTTATACCGACCAATCTGGATTAACAGTGAAGGCCAACGGTAAAGTCTTGGACAACGACTCGGATTCAGACAGCGTGATTACGGTTAAGCACCAAGCACCTGGACTCTACGAGTTTACAGCATCTGGTACATCAGACGGTGACTCATACAAGGGTACAGACAGCGAACAATTGGGTGATAGCTCAACTGCCCGTGTCTACATCTACACTGAGAAGTCATCATCTAGTTCATCTTCTTCATCAAAGAACAAGATGACGAAGGATGATGCCACAGAAACCCTTCAATCAATGGCTTCTTTGCTTTCATCAATCGGTGCAAGCAGCGACTCAGATAGCTCAAGTTCAACGACCGCATCAGACGTCTTCACGGACGGTTCTGATAACAAGGCCTACACGGACTTCACTGAGATGATTAAGAACAACAAGACGACGTCAAAGCGTACGGCTGATTCCATTAACTTCGGTTCAATCGACGTTCAAGACGTGAAGTCAACTGGTAAGAAGACAGCGGATGCTACCTTCAAGATGCAAGAAGACTTCAACTACACGGCAGACACTGATCCTGACAAGCACACTTCTGGAACATTGACGCAGGTATTCTTGCTCAAGGCCCACATGAAGTATGACAAGGACGCTGGTAAGTGGTTGATTGATAGCATCGATTCTAATCAACAGAAGATTTCTGAACAAGACAATACCAAGTAATTGATATTTCTTAAATATAAAAATCCCCCTCTCCGGGGGATTTTTTATTTTTGTTAAATCTTCATTCGAGATAATCGAGATTTTGTCGAAACACCTTTGACATATTCCAAATAAAGGTGCAAAATAAAGTTAGAAAAAGGGTTGTCCTAGCCTAGTGCTAAGGAACTAAACTGAATAGCTACCGGAACAGAGTGGCAGGTCAGCTTAGAATTAAGCAACCGTTTTGGAGCACTGCTATGACAGTTAATCAACATTCACAATATAAGAGCCAACAGAAGGCGATGATGGCAAAGTTCTTTATCTTGCCAGTCGTTGTTCTCTTGGCACTGTTCTCAATGGCCACTTTGGGGATGAAGGGTCTGACAAATGCGGATAGTATGGTATCTGCTAAGGCCTTAAACCCAAATGACTGTGTGAGCGGCGTTAAACTGTCCGATCTTTCTCACCCATCTGATACGACCTATAGTTATTACGATACGGTGCAAGCAAAGTGGACTTTTAACATTCCAACCGACCAAGACATCGAGGCCGGTGATACTTTGACGCTTCCAATCCCTAGCGGATTGACACCTTTGTCTGATGATTCCTTCGATATTAAGTCACCAAATGGTGACGTCTTTGCCCACGTTGTCGTGGATAAGGAATCTGGAACCGTTAAGTTGACCTTTGAAGAACCAGCTTCCATCGCCAACAAGGATCACGCGGTCAAGGGTGACATGGAATTACCACTGACCTTTAAGGGCGGTGCGGTAACACCAGGTGCTAACAACAACATCGACTGGGGAATTAACGGTTGGGTAACACCAGTTCACATTGATCCAAATGACACACCTGATGCCACAGAAGAAATCTTCAAGTGGTCATACTTCGATCAAACTGATGAGAACCTAATCCACTGGCGTGTTCGTTACAATGCTTTGAGCAACATGACGACAACCAACGGAACGATGACCGATACGGTTTATGGTACGAACCACTCCTTGGTTGCTAGTTCAATCCATGCCTACGTGGTAAACTATACCGCTGGTGCACAGCACTACAACGTGGTTTCTGAAATTCCAGCTAGCCAGGTTCACCAAACTGGTACCAACAGCTTTACCGTTAACATCGGTAACCTTCCTTCTAATGAAGGTGTTGTCCTTGAATACGATACCCGCATCACGGATGGTCGTATCTCACCAGCTTATGGTAATGGTGCAACCTTCACCAACAACGGTGTTCAAGGTCCTACTGCCGATGCTTGGCAGGCTGTAACAAAGGGTGGCGGTGGCGCTGATAACAACGATACACCAGTTAACCCAACGCCAAATCCTACGCCAACACCTACACCAACGCCTACACCAGCACCAACCCCTAACAAGGGCGGCGGTGATAACGACAACGGTGGCAATGGTGGTAACGGAAACGATAACACCAATACCAAGAAGGCTACGAACCAAAGCAAGAACCGTACCCGCAATTACACGGCTTTGCCATCAACTGCTAAGCAGGATAACCATGCCGGCTTAATCTTCATGTCAATGGCAACAGCAATTGCTGCAGGCTTAACTGGATTGTTTGGACGTAAGCACTAATAAGTAACTTCAAAAGTCGCTGGCTCGAAAGAGCGGGCGGCTTTTTTGTGTGCTTTGAAGGTAAAAAGAGGAATAGCAGTTTTATTAAAATACTTTAAAAATATTAATTATTGACATCTCATATTAACAAAAGTAATAAAAGTGTTATTATAAAAATAACAGATTATTGGAGGAGAATGATGGACGAGAATCAAGAGAAGATGCTGAATCAAGTCAAAGGTGAGATGCAGTACGTTGGGGCGTATTTAGACGCTGTTGATGGTAAGGACAAGTTGACCGATGAATATTGGTCTTTAAATTCAAAGGCGGATGCTTTAAAGAGTCAGCGCTCAAAAACAAGCAATCAAATTAATAATATTGCACGACGTCTTAAGTTAGGTGATGTTGGTGATATCAGTAAGCCTCGCCTCCTTGGGAGCAATTCTTCTTACTATGGACAAGTTGATCTTTCAGAATCAAAAAAGATTGGCCATGGTATTTTCGCTACTCTATTCGTTCTTGGTGCAGCGATTGCAATTATTTATCTAGTAATTACTATGGCTGTTATTGGTCAAGCGAAAGAAAACCTACAAACCGGGGTTATTCCAACACCACCAATGAGCCTCATGATAATTTCGATGTTACCTGTTTATGTTGCTTGGTTCCTTGTTTTTTGGTTAAAAAAACATCACAGTATGTTTGATAAGGTTAATCATTATTTGCCAATTCAACCTATCGTTAACTGGACTCGTTTAGCATTGCTGGTTTATTCTTTTCTTTTTGTTGAAATCATTTTATCGGGTGCGTCATATACTGGAAAAGGATCTATTATTTATCCAATTCTTACGTGGGGGATGCTTGCAGTACATCTCTTTCTTCCTATTTATGCTATTAAGCGTGGAAATCAAAAAGTTGATGATCGTTTTACCAATGAACGAAAAGCATTAAATGATAAAAATCAACGTCAATATGATAAGAAAGTCCAAGATGCCACTGAAGAATTGCAGGGTGTCCAACAAAAGCTAACCAATAACTTGCAATCATTGGATCAGGTTATTAGTAAAGTTGATGAACAAATGGAAAATGTTAAAGAACACGAACTTGTCAAGATTTCTGAAAACATCGAAAAGATTAAAGAAAGCTTACCCCAAGCCTTTCCAATGGCGGACAAGTATCGTCTAACTTTGCCATATTACCAATTGATGCTTGAAGCTATTCAAAGTCAGCAAGCCACTAACTGGGGGCATGCCAATGAATTAGCGACAGACCGTTTTGTTGAAGCTCAACATCATACAGAGTTGATGGAAGAATTGCATCACAATCAAGAGCAAACGATGGAGGGACTTGCAACGCTTGGCGCACAGATGGCACAAAATGCAAAACAAGCGCATGATGATCTAACTCAAATCGACATATCAGTTCAATCTGGTTTCTCAAATGTTCAAAGTGATTTGAAGGATGCTTCCGAGCAAATTCAAGCAAGTAACCGGGAAGTTGCTGCTGCTCAACGTGAAAGCAACGACATTGCCGCGGACACGAATCGTACATTGAACGAGATGAATGATCGCTTCAAGCGATAAGAATTCTTTTTATTAACTATTTTAGCTGTTAGCTTGAAAAAGCTGACGGCTTTTTGTGTGGACTAAGACTAGCTAACTAATCAATTTGTAAATGAAAAAGTCAAAACAGGTTGTATTCATTTCTTAAATAACCAATGTTCTCTCTTTTTCTTGCTCCTGTGGCCCCTACCTGTTTAACTAATAGCAGGAATTAAGACAGTACTCATCAATAAAAACAGACGTCGATGATCTGGATTTTAAATTACCTAGAAATTATACGTTTGAGGAAATGGAGGAGTTGCTCAATGAAAAATGAAATGCTGGCTAAATCTATCGCCAATAAATATCACAATAGTTATGCTGAATTACAGGTTAAAGCTAGTCAGGAAGAGTTTGATATTGTCTTAGGGTATATTTCGGCACTAACAAATGAAAAAATGCGTCAAAATGTCGGATTAGAATAGGATAAAATCCATCACAACAAAAAGGCCACCAGATCATCTGGTGGCCTTTTAATTTTAATTATTAATCCTGAATTATATTTTCCATCTGCTTCAACTTGTCGCTGTTCTTATACTGCTTGTAGAGAGCAGATAGAGAAGCGGTACCTTGTGTTTCGGCATCTGCCTCTTGCTCCGCACCTTCAACTAGGGTTCCTTCCTTCTTGTAGGTCACTTGGTCCCCGTTGATGTAGAAAACACCACGAACATCGGACTGGTTTTCAGTGCCAGATGGGATGTTCTGCAAACGTAGAATGTACTTGCTATTTTGCTGTTCCAACTTAATGCCATGGAAAGTCGTATCCTTTGGCACGTAGTTTTGGTTATCGTTAACGATTGGATGTGCCTTCCCGTTAATCAAATCGTCTGGGCTGGTTGCTCCCCAGTCAGACTGGAATCCGCTAGGCATACCGAGCAAGGCTAAGGCCTGCTTCTCTTTAAGAGAAAGCTGATCAACGCTAGAACTATCATCCTTAGTTTGAGAACTGTTCGATTGTGAAGTAGAGGTAGATGAATCAGCTACTTTATAGAAGTAGTTTTCATCACCCATGCTTTGTCCACAGAAGATGCGATCCTTTGATTCTGATGGGAATGAATCGGTTGAAGCCCCCTTAGGAATAAAGACAAATGGTGTAGCTGCTGATGGGCCATCTAGATTGCCATCCTTTGGTCCAACATCTGTCTTGAAAACGCCGTCTTTAATAGCAGGTGGCGTCATTGATCCCACGGCTTTCGTGTAGACAGCTAGGCTATTGGTTGTCCCACTACTCGTGTAGTTGGCTGATACTAGCCCTTTCTTATCAAAAGTGTAGCTATCACCCTTACTATTCTTCCAAGTCCCCACAACAGATGAGAAGTTCCCAGACTTAATGGCCTGAATGTCCATCGCCTTACTCTTCTTGTCGCTAGACTTTGATGTCTTCGTCTTGGTGACCTTGGCCGAAGAACTGCTGTTATTTGAAGAGCTTGAGTGGTTAGCACCCACGAAATAAAAACCACCAGCCCCAGCAATAATGACGGCACCGGCAATGCCTAATATACCTGCTTTTGAAATCATATTCTCCTTCTTACTTCCAATTAAATGGATTTTTATTCGTGAATAGTATAGCACTGTGGTGGGGATAGGACTTATGAAGGTAACTATGTTTATTTAAAAAACATTTCAGAAAATGATGCCTTAAATTAGAAAATAATTCTAATTAAAAATATAGATGTTTAATAGGCTACAAAACTAGGAAGAAAAGCGCTATTTGTTATTTAATTATACGAAATGGGGTGTAGAATAAAATAAATTAAATGTTGTATTGTTCAACAAGAAATTGTCAAAAGATTAAATTTTTAAAATCTAATAATCTATGATTGTTACTAAACTAAAGCTACTAGATGTTTATTAATAGAGCGTATGCAACGATTTTTGAAAATGGGCAATGATAAAATAAAAGTATGTATTTAAATAGGAGTTTAAGAGCAGTATGTCATTAATTGAATTGGAAGATAAATTAATTGAATTATTACGAACTGATAAACCTAATCAGTTTATATACGACTTTACAGAAATAATGGGGATACCTAAAGCTACGATAAGTCGTGCTAAGAAAAGCAATCAAGAACATGATAATTTATTTATAAAAAATAAGGTGTTTTATAGGTTAACTGAAAAAAACGTTTGGGAAGAGTTTAAAAAGGCTGAATTACTATTAAAAGACTATAAGAATATTCCAAGATTTACTATTATAACAAATTACAAATCTTTTTTAGCTAAAGATAATAAGACGATGGATACACTATTTCTTGATGATATTCAACAGTTGCCTTTTAATTATGATTTCTTTTTACCATGGCAAGGGATTGAAAAAATCGATCATGATAAAGAAAATCCAGCAGACGTAAAGGCTGCGGAACGATTTGCGAAACTTTATCAGCAGTTACAAAAAGATAATCCTAATCTGTCAGAAAAGCAGGAAGAAAATTTTAATATCTTTTTGATACGTATCTTGTTTATGTTATTTGCTGAAGATACAAATATCATCCCTCCTTCTTTATTCACCGATTCTATTCAGCGGATGACTGCTGAAGATGGATCTGATATGAATCAAGTCATTACAGATATTTTTTCTTTACTTGATAATAAAAACCGTGAAAATGTACCAACATGGCTTGAAAAATTTCCTTATGTTAATGGCCAATTATTTACTAATCCTCATGAAAAAATTAATTTTAGTGCAAAGTCACGAAGAATGATTATTGAGGCTGGAAACAGATTGAATTGGAAAGAGATTAATCCTGATATTTTTGGATCCATGGTTCAGTCTGTGGCTAGTGAGGATAATCGTAGTCATCTAGGAATGCACTATACAAGTGTTCCAAATATCATGAAGGTAATCCGTCCATTGTTTTTAGATGAATTAACGAATAAATACCATGACATTATTCAGTTAACAGATAGGCATGAGCAACAAAAAAGATTAAAACAATTACAAGTTCGTATTGCACAAATTAAACTTTTCGATCCAGCATGTGGTTCAGGTAATTTTTTGATTATCGCATATAAAGAGTTGAGAAAACTTGAAATTAATATTATAAAGCAACAAATACATTTAATTGAAAGCAGTGATTTAAAAGAAAAAAATAAATCAAGACAAATTAGGGAAATATTAGATTCAATTAATGAAATTAATTTACTTCATAAAGATAAATTAAATACTGTACACATGGGACAGTTATATGGTATTGAAATTGATTCTTTTGCTCATGAAGTTGCTAGGCTTTCTTTGTGGATAGCAGAGCATCAGATGAACGTCGAATTATCCAAGGTGATACCATATGCGGTTCGTCCTACACTACCATTACAAACAGTAGGAGATATTAAACTTGGTAATGCACTGAAAATTGATTGGCAAGAATTATTGCCCCATGAATTGAATGATGAAGTTTATATTTTTGGAAATCCGCCATATTTGGGTGGAAAAAAACAAGGGAAGAGTCAAAAAGAGGATATGAAAAATATTTTTTCTAGTTTGGTGAAAGGCTGGAAAAATATGGACTATATTTCAGGATGGTTCTTTTTGGGGAGCCAGTATATTTCTAATTCAAATGCTAAAATGGCTTTCGTTTCTACGAATTCTATTTCTCAGGGAGAACAGGTAGAAATGTTATGGCCGCTGTTATTAAAAAATAATGTAATTAGTTTTGTTTATCCTTCCTTTAAATGGAAAAATTCTGCTAGAGGAGTTGCAGGTGTGACGGTTACTATTGTTGGAATGGAGAGTGGAAACATGAAAAATATTCAACCAAGAATATATAAAGATGGATTAGTAGAAAAGGTAGATCATATCAATGCTTACTTGACAGCTGGGAATGATGTTATTGTGCAGAAAAAAAATAAACCATTATCCAAATTACCTGAGATGGATCTGGGTAGCATGCCAAAAGATGGTGGTGCCTTTAGTGTGAGTGAAGAAATGTACCTTAAAATGGTTGATCAGTATCCTAAGGTTAAAAATATATTACGTCCCTACACGGGATCAGCTGAATATATTAAAGGTACAAAGCGTTTTGTAATATGGCTCCCTAACCAAGAAGTGTACGATGAATATAAGGGAATACCTTTTATTAAAGAGCGTATTGATGCGGTTCGAGATTTTCGAAAGAATTCAAAAGCTGAATCAACACGTGAGGCGGCGAAGTACCCTTGGGCCTTTAAGCAAAGGGGAAACCAAATTAAGGCGGATGAAAAAGGTTTTAAACGGAATATCATTGTTCCGAGAGTTTCTTCAGAAAAAAGAGATTATGTTCCTTTTGGTTATGTGAGTGGGGAAACAGTAGTGTCTGATTCTGCAATGGTTATTTTTGATGCACCATTGTGGGTATTGGCTTTGTTAGAATCAAATATTCATATGGTTTGGTTGAAAGCCATAGGTGGAAAATTGGAAACTAGGTACCGATATTCTAAAGTCCTTGTTTATAATACTTTCCCAGTACCTGCAATTTCTACTCAAAGAAAAAATATGATGAGTGAGGTTATGGAAGAAATCCTAGACTTAAGAGATCAGTATGGGACAAGTTTAGCAGAACTTTATAATTCAGAGACAATGCCAGCAGATTTGAAAAAATTACATAAAAAATTAGATGGCATTGTTGAACGAGCTTATCGTCAACGACCCTTTGAAGATGATTCAGATAGGCTAAGCTTATTATTAGATTTATATGAAGATATGTCTAAATAATATCTATAGGTATTGTGCTGGAATGAAAAAATGGAGCTTTTAAGAAAATAAATGACTGAAAATATAGTTGATGTAGATTATCATGCTACTGGTAAAAGTACAAATACAAATAAACTTGGAATGCGTGAAATGCAGGCTAAGGTATATGAAAAACGAAATAGTAAATATTTGCTAGTAAAGGCTCCTCCTGCTTCCGGAAAATCACGTGCATTGATGTTTGTGGCAATTGATAAGTTAAAAAATCAGGGAATAAAAAAGGTTATCGTTGCTGTTCCTGAAAAGTCTATTGGTTCTAGTTTTAAGACAACCAATTTAAAAAAATATGGATTTTATGAGGATTGGGAGATAAAACCACAAAATAATTTAACCGCTCCCGGTAGCGATAAGGGGAAGGTGAAATCTGTTATTCGTTTTATGGAATCAGATGATCAAGTACTCGTATTGACACATGCAACATTGCGATTTGCGTATCAGGAGATACTAAATGACTCTGTATTTGATGATTGTTTAATTGCGATTGACGAGTTTCATCATGTTTCAGCTGCAGAGAATTCCGTTTTAGGTGAAGCTCTTAGAAATATCATGAAGAATTCTTCGGCTCATATTTTAGCGATGACTGGTTCTTATTTTAGAGGAGATGATACTCCTATCCTATCACCTGAGGATGAAGATAAATTTGATAAAGTAACGTATTCGTATTATGAACAATTAGATGGGTATCAGTATTTGAAATCTTTTGGTATTGGTTATAATTTTTATCAAGGAAAATATACGGACTCTATTGCTGATGTAATTGATGTGAATAAAAAAATGATTATCCATATTCCTAATGTTAATTCTTCAGAATCTTCGAAGGATAAATTGAATGAGGTAGACTCAATTATTGACACTATTGGTGACGTTGAGAGTGTTGATGATGAAACTGGAATAATATTTGTTCGAAGTAAAACAAATGGGAAACTTCTTAAAATTGCTGATTTAGTTACTGTTGAAGGCCGAGACAGGGTAGCAGAATATCTAAGGACAAAAGTAAATTCTGTAGATGATTTAGATATATTAATTGCACTTGGAATGGCTAAGGAAGGGTTTGATTGGCCATGGGCTGAATATGCATTAACAATTGGGTATCGAGGCTCTCTGACTGAAATAGTACAAATTATCGGAAGAGTTACGAGAGATAGTCCAAATAAAACGCATGCACAGTTTACTAATTTGATTGCTCAACCTGATGCGAAAGATGATGAAGTGAATTATACGGTTAACACTATGTTGAAGGCTATCACGGCATCCTTACTTATGGAACAGGTTTTGGCTCCGGACTTTAAATTTAAACCTAGGAGAAACAAAACACAAAAGTCAGATTTGACAGGCGAGCTGTTTGTTAAAGGAATTAAAGAGCCAACAACTACTGCAGTAAAAAATATTTTGAGTTCAGATTTAGTTGAGTTAAAAGAAAAAATACTATCAGATAAGAGTGTGCAGCAGTCGATGAAACTAAATATTCCGAATAGTGCTCAAATAATGAATCAAGTTCTTGTGCCAAAAGTGATTCAGGCACAATATCCTAATTTATCATCTGATGAAGTCGAGACAGTGCGTCAGCATGTTGTTGCGGATATGGTGATGCGCAATGCTAAATTTGAAACAAATAGCAACCCAGATAGTTCGGAAAGTGATGAACAAAAGTTCATTAAAATGGGGAAGAAGTTTATTAAGGTGGATGAACTTGATATAAATCTTATTGACCAAATAAATCCACTTGATAAAGCATACGAAGTGTTGTCGAGAGCAATTGATGTGCCAACTTTAAAGATTATTCAAAATGCTATTGATGCAGATAAGTATCATTTTGATAATGATGAATTAGTATATTTGGCCCCAAAAATTTTACAATTTAAGCAGGAAAACGGGTACTTGCCCCGTAAAAATAGTTCTGATGAAATGGAAGTCCGTTATGCGTATGCGTTGGCAAAATTGCAAGAGATAAAAGCTAAACGAGGCGTTAATAATGAATAAGATGTTTCATAGCTTAGATGACATTTTTTTAGATAAAGATTTTCAAAATATTTTAGATGAACAAGGGGAAAAAAACAATTCATCGAAAAAACATCCTGAAAACCCAGATATTGATAAGATAATTTCTTTGAATGCATGGTTTGAGAAAAATGGGAAAGAACCAACTAAGGCTGAAGTTGGATCTGAAGAGAGAAAACTTTATAACCAATTGGCTGGTATTCGAAACGATAAAGGTGGAAATAGAAAATCGGCACTTGCTAAATATGATCTTTATAACTTGCTGAATACAGAGAATTTTAACAACGGCGGTATTGAACAAGATACTGTTATTCCTGATCATTTTGATAGCCTTGATGATGCACTTAAAGGAGTATCTTCCCTCTTCCAAGAAGATGATGATATTAATGAAATATCTAAAAAAATTTTTGATATAAGTCAGGTAAAAAAACCGATTAAATCTCCTAAGCACGTGGGAACACGGATTGCTTCAAAAGAATTTGCTAAATATGAATCAATGTTTGAAAAGGTTCAGAAGGAAATCGCTAGTGGACAAAGAAAAATTATAAAATTTAAGAATTATGATATTCATGCTGGAAGATTTTATATTCTAAAAGGTTTAATCTGTTATATCGAGGTAATTGGTGAAGAATTTCAAGGAAGTGATAATCAACCTAATGCACGAATGAGAGTTATCTTTGAAAACGGTACGGAAAGCCAAATGTTGAGAAGAGCCTTTGGAGCCTCTATGTACTCTCGTGGTGGAAAAATTATTACTGACATTGAATCAGGAACCGTTGAGTTAAAAAATGATATTTGTTCAGGATCAATATATGTAGTGAAGAGTCTGTCCAGTAACCCTGAGATTTCTAAAATCGATAATCTATATAAAGTCGGGTATACTAGTGAATCGGTTCGACATCGAGTTGCTAATGCAGAGAACGAAGATACATATTTATATGCACCAGTGAAAATTGTTAGAGATTATCAAGTGATGAACGTTGATGCGCATAAATTTGAAACAGTATTACACCATGTTTTAGCACCAGCACAATTACAGGTTGAAATATTAGCGCCAAATGGAACTCTAATCAAACCGAGAGAGTGGTTTGTACTTTCCCTAAAAGAGATTGATGATGCCATAAATAAAATTATAGTAGAAATGCAAAAATAGTATACGCAATTGAATTGGACACTTATTTTAAAGTTTTATCACCTATAATTTAATATTCTGCGTATGATTTATACGTAATTTAAAAAGGCACCCGTAAAGGTGCCTTTTCTCATCAATCCTGATGATGCTTTGAATCAATCTTATGTACTGCTTTTTTGACGTCGGTTTCGACTTTTTCGGCGGCAACTTCGACCTTTTTGATTTCGTCGGGCATGGCGAAGCGGTTGACGACCATGGCGAAGAGAACGCCGACGAAGACGTCGAGAACACGAAGGAAGACGTAGTCGATGGTGGCATCCATGGGGATGGTCAGGGCGATCATGAGGAAGGCTGCCATACCACCAACGATGCCGACGCTTTGGTCGAGCTTGTTGTGGATGATGATGCCGAGCATGATGAGCAGGGGAACCAAGATGATGGAAACCCAGTCGGCGTTATGTGTGTACTGCCGGATGAGGTAGTAGATGATGGCGAGTCCACCACCAACGACGTTTGAGATGACACGGACTTTGGCAAAGGCCATGGTGTTGTCCCAGTTTTCGCGTAGGGCGAAGACGGCGGCAAGGGCCGGAACAAAGGCGGGTCGGTCGATGAAATGGTAAACGAGCATGACGAGCATGACGGTTAGGCCAGTTTTAAAGGTTCGTAAACCAATGTGAACGTGGAAAAAATTCATTACCTCTCCTAGATATCTATTTTTTGAAAGCGTAAAATGGCTGTAGAGCCACCCAAATATATAAGTATACAACGAAAGCAGGAGGTTGTCATGGTTGATAATGAAGTCTTAAAACAATTGCGTGAACACGAGTCCATTCGTGCCTTTCAGGAGAAGGAGGTGTCCGATGAAACGATGGACACCATCTTCGAAGCGGCCTTTGCCGGACCAAACATGCAAAACTACCAACCCGTTACCTTCATTGAAGTAACGGACCAGGCCTTGAAGCAGAAGATTACGGATACGGTCCACATGGGCTACATTGCATCAGCACCACGCTTCTACGTTGTTTGCGTGGACTGGAACCGCGATTTGATTGGTCAGTCAGAAGAAGACAAGAAGGTCATTGAAGACCGCATTCAACACTACCAGTACTTGGAAGGTGGTATTGTTTCGGCTTCCATTACCTTGGGACGTGCCCAAGTGGCTGCTGAATCACTCGGCTTGGGAACAGTGACCATGGCCGGTGTCATGGGCGCCTTTGAATTGTACGAACAGGAATTGGATTTGCCAAAGTACGTTAAGCCAATCATGGGCTTCTCCGTCGGCTACCCTGACCAGAACCCTGGCATTAAGCCAAAGCTGCCTTTGTCAGGATCAGTGATGGCAGGCAAGTATGATGAGGGTCAGGTCGAAGCGGCCGTTAAAGACTACGACAAGACCATGAAGGACTACTACGCAGACCGTGGCCAAGACACCACTTGGACGCAGCACAACGCCAAGCTCTTTAACATGATTAAGCCTGACCCACGTTTGTCGAAGTACAAAATGGATAAGGGTTTGAACTTAAAGTAATTACTGATTTAGCAGACTGCCGAAAGGCGGTCTTTTTTATTGGCTTTGTAACAAGGATGGGTTATACTAGATATGAAATTAGCAGTCCTTATAAACGAGTGCTAAAAAGAATTCATGGAGGTCATTGTGATGTTGAAACCATTAGCAGACCGGATTATTGTCCAGGTTGAAGAAACAGGTGAACAGCAGGTTGGTGGCATCGTCATTGCCCAGGCGTCGGAGCAAAAGCCGGTGACGGGTAAGGTCGTTGCAGCCGGACCTGGTCGGGTAACCGACGCGGGACAAACCCTGGCGATGACGGTTAAGGCGGGGGACACGGTCCTCTTCGACAAGTTCGCCGGTCAGGCGATCGAAGTCGATGGGCAGGACTACCTGGCCTTGCACGAAAAAGATGTCATCGGCATCTTGGATTAAGATTTGATGGGACCAGTCGGCGGGATGGCCGGACGGTCTTTTCCATAAAAAAGATTTTTAAAAGGAGTTTTAGACATGGCAAAGGAATTGAAATTTGCTGAAGACGCACGGGCCAAGATGAAGGTCGGCGTCGATAAGCTCGCAAACACAGTGAAGACAACCATCGGGCCCAAGGGTCGCAACGTTGTTTTGGAAGAATCTTACGGCTCACCAACCATCACCAACGACGGTGTAACCATCGCCAAGGCCATCGAATTGGAAGACCACTTCGAGAACATGGGCGCTAAGCTCGTGGCCGAAGTTGCCTCAAAGACCAACGACATCGCCGGTGACGGAACCACGACGGCCACGGTTTTGACCCAGGCCATCGTTGGCGAAGGCTTGAAGAACGTGACGGCCGGTGCGAACCCTGTCGGCATCCGAACTGGAATCGAGAAGGCGACGGCAGCTGCTGTGAAGAAGCTCCACGAGATGTCACACACGGTTTCAACTAAGGATGAAATCGCGCAAATTGCCTCAATTTCAGCGGCTAACGAAGAAGTTGGAAAGTTGATCGCGGACGCCATGGAAAAAGTCGGTAACGACGGTGTCATTACCATCGAGGAATCAAAGGGAATCGAGACGACTTTGAAGGTTGTCGAAGGAATGTCCTTTGACCGCGGCTACATGTCCCAGTACATGGTGACCGACAACGAGAAGATGGAAGCCAACTTGGACAACCCATACATCTTGATTACCGACAAGAAGATTGGTAACATCCAAGACATTTTGCCAGTCTTGCAGGCAGTGGTGGAGCAGGGCCGTTCAATGGTCATTATCGCCGATGATATCACCGGTGAAGCTTTGCCAACCCTTGTCTTGAACAAGATGCGTGGCACCTTCAACGTGGTTGCCGTGAAGGCGCCAGGATTTGGTGACCGTCGCAAGGCCATGTTGGAAGATATCGCTGTTTTGACCGGTGGTACGGTCATTACCGACGACCTCGGTTTGAACTTGAAGGATGTGACGGTTGAGCAATTGGGTTCAGCTAACAAGGTCAACATCTCCAAGGACAACACAACCATCGTTGAAGGAGCTGGCGACAAGGCAGCGGTTGCGGACCGTGTTGAAACGATTAAGAAGCAGATTGCGGAAACCACTTCATCATTCGACAAGGAAAAGTTGCAAGAACGCTTGGCCAAGTTGGCTGGCGGCGTGGCCGTCATCAACGTTGGTGCGGCAACCGAAACCGAGTTGAAGGAACGCAAGTACCGCATCGAAGACGCCTTGAACGCGACCCGCGCGGCCGTTGAAGAAGGCTTCGTTGCTGGTGGTGGAACGGCCTTGGTTAACGCCATGGACGCTGCCGCCTCTGTGGAAGCCGAAGGGGATGTAGCCACTGGGGTGAAGACGGTTGTAGCCGCCTTGGAAGCACCCGTTCGTCAGATTGCTGAGAACGCTGGTTACGAAGGTTCCGTCATCGTCAACAAGCTCAAGGAACAGCCAGAAGGTACCGGATACGATGCCAAGGCTGACCGCTGGGTTGACATGGTCGAAGCCGGAATTGTTGATCCAACCAAGGTCACTCGTTCGGCCTTGCAAAACGCCGCTTCTGTTTCGGCTTTGCTCTTAACGACGGAAGCCGTTGTGGCCGAAGCGCCAAAGGCTGATGATGCTGGCGCTGCCGCAATGGGCGGACAAGCTGGCATGCCGGGTATGATGTAAAAATGAAGAGGCCGTTTCTCTCATAAACGGCGGTGGAAGCGCACTGCGGTGCGCTTCTTTTTTTAGAAAAACTGTCGAAAAAAAGGCCCATTGTGCTAAAATAACAAACGTGGAGGGGCTTATGACATTTTATTCCCTAGATTATTTAGTTCATCAAAACAACATCACCAACAAGGTCTACCTGACCCTGTTGATTGTCACTTTTATCGCTGTTGGTATCGGGCTGATTGCCTCATTCCGGCATCGTTTCAACATGCGTTACCGTGACCTAACCATCATCGCCTTTCTGGCCTTCCTCTTTTTTGCCGGTTTGACTTATAACAACCTGCAAAACACGCAGACGCAGAACTCGCAGCAAAACGAGATGGCGGCCTTTGCCAAGGGCTACGCCAAGGACCAGAAGGCGAAGAAGTCCGAACTGTCCTTTAACTCGACGACCCTGCAAGACGGCATGATTGCCAAGGAGGGGAACAAGTTCTACCAGATTACCCTGTCCAAGGACCAGAAATCATACAGTCGGACCCAGGTTTATCTCATTAATGCAAAGGCGGAGGTGGCAAAGTAATGGCTGTTTATTTACCAATATTCTTAAAGCTGGGGATTGGCCTGGTAGTCATCATCTTCCAGATTAACATCTTTGGTAAGGGAAACCTGGCGCCAACCAACGCCCTGGATCAGGTTCAGAACTACGTGCTTGGTGGTATTATCGGTGGAACGATTTACTCCGATGCCATTACGGTTTTCCAGTTCATGATGGTTATGATTATCTGGACGCTGCTGGTGCTGGTGCTGAAGTTTGCCAAGGAGCACAACCGTTATGCCAAGGCCCTGCTTGATGGAAACCCTAAGATTTTGATTAACCGTGGAAAGGTTGACGTTCACGCGGTCATTGCTGCGGGACAGTCGGCTTCGAGCTTGATGTTCAAGTTGCGTGAACAGGAAGTTTACGACATTTCCAAGGTTAAGCGTGCCGTGCTAGAACAAAACGGTCAGTTGACGGTGATCGAGTACGGGGATGAATCACCTAAGTACCCAATCATCTACGATGGTCAAGCCAACGAAGATGTGTTGGTTGCTATTGAAAAGGATGAGGACTGGTTGACCCAACAGGTGGTTGAACAGGGCTACAAGGGTATTTCGGATATCTTTATTGGCGAGTACCTGTCAGGTAAGATTCGTTTGACGCCATACGATGGGGTTCGCAAGTAAGATTTGAGTTTTAATTCATTTGTAATAGGAAAAAGCCTTCTCACAGGTTTCTGTGAGAGGGCTTTTTGTGTGGGATGAGCGCGGGGGCCAGGATATGTTAGTAGGGCGAAGGAAGGGTTGAGTGGTCGGTATTCGCCCTGGGAAGGGTAGTGGGCTGGCCCCCACGGGGAGATTTTAGAGGGTTGAAGGGTGTGAATCCCTTGAGTGGCGTTGAGCCTTTGAACGACGCTTAGCCTTGCTAGTTCTTGGACAGGACCTGAACAGGGGTGGTTCCAATGATGACCTTATCGCAGATGCCGATAAAGAGGCCGTGTTCGACAACACCGGTAATGGACTTCAGTTGATCGGCCAAAGTTGTTAAATCGGTTATATGAGAGATATCAACATCGATAATGTTGTGGCCGGAGTCGGTGAGGAGGTGCTCTCGCTCGTTCTTCATCCGGAAGCGGGGATGCAGGTTCATGTGCTGGAGTGTGAGGGCGACCTGCTGGGCACCGAACTCAATTACTTCAACTGGTAGGGGGAAGGAGCCCAGTCGGTTGGACTGCTTGGATTCGTCGACAATCCAGATGTTCTTCTTGGAGCGGAGTGCGACGACCTTTTCGTATAGGAGTGCTGCACCACCGCCCTTGATGCCGTTTAGGTAGCTGTCAAATTCATCGGCGCCGTCCACGGTGACGTCGATGGCGTTGACCTCGTCGATGTCTTTGACGACCATGCCGAGCGTTCGGGCTAGTTCGGCGGACCGTTTGGAAGTGGCAACACCGGTGATTTGCCAACCGTTGGCATGGGCTTTTTCGATTAGGGCGCGGATGAAGAATGCGGCGGTTGATCCGGTTCCGAGGCCGACGACCATCCCGTCTTGGATTTCGTTCACGGCTGCAAGGGCAGCCCGTTGCTTTTGCTCTGTTGCGTTCATTGTTACCTCCTATGACATGGCCATTGGAGCGAGTTTGCGGGCGATTTCTTCCGAGCTCGGAATGGAAGGAATGGCGCCTGGACGCGAAACGGCAATGGCCGAAGCGGCAGAGGCGCGTTGGAGGGTTCGCTCAATGTTGCTGAGGTCTGGCTCAATTGTGGTGGCGATGGTACCGATGAAGGTGTCACCGGCAGCGGTTGTGTCTTGAACGTCGACCTTGAAGTTCTTGACGGGGCCGATTTGCTTGTCGATGGCAAAGAAGGCGCCGTCTTCCCCTAAGGTAATGATTAAGTTATGGATACCTAGTTGCTCCCGGTAGAGGGGGAGGCGGTCCTTGAGCGTCTTATAGTCCGTGCTAGCTGGTAGGTTGAGCAGGGCGGCCGCTTCCGTCTCGTTTGGGACCAGGAGATCGGTGTGTTCGAGAATGGCCGATTCAATGCGCTGGGTAACTGGAGCTGGATTCAGAATGGTCATGGCACCAGCCTCTTTCGCTAGTTCGAAGCCCCGTTGGATAACGGGGCGGGGTACTTCGAGTTGGGCGACCACCACGTCGGCCATGGTAATCACGTCCTTGGCCTTCTCGACGTCTTCGATTGTGAGTTCAGCGTTGGCACCGCCGTGAACTAGGATGGTGTTGTGACCGTCCTTTTCGAGCATGATGTAGGCCGTTCCAGTTGGTCCCTTTTTACTTTGGATAAAGCGGGTGTTGATGCCCTCTTGTTCTAATAGTTGAAGAAAAGTCTGCCCTTCGGCATCCGATCCGACCGCTCCGATGAAGGAAACGATGGCCCCCTGTCTGGCTGCCGCCACGGCTTGGTTTGCGCCTTTGCCGCCAAAGTTGCTGGATTTGTTTTCGATGCTTAAAGTCTCGCCCTGCTGAGGGAGACGTTCAATCTTCTGCAAGACGTCGACGTTCAAACTACCAATCACTACAATGCTCTTCATGATGAAATCCTCCGGGTGTTTTCTTTAATTTTATGGGAGGGTTACGCGCGTGCGTAAGGCTGGTGGCAAAAGAGGGTAGTAATTTAGCTTAAATAACAAATGTTTGCGACTTTACTAGCCGGATTGATTTTTATCTGATTGACTAACAGTAGAAAAGCCCGCTGGGCTAGTAGTGAAAGACCGTATTAGAAGAGAGAAAAGGATGGTCGATTATGCTTCTTGTTGTCAATATTTTGAGTATTCCGCTTTTTATTTTTCTTGCTTACCTACTATCGAATGACCGTAAACGGATTCAGTGGCGGTCGGTTTCGATTGTTTTGGGCTTGGAGTTGTTGCTGGCCTGGCTCTTTACGAACTTTAAGGCTGGTCGGCAGGCCGTTATGGCCGCAGCTGACGGCTTTAACTGGTTGGTTGCTGCGGCCTGGAAGGGGATTGCCTTTGCCTTCCCGGATTGGTTAACCGCCAACCATGGCGGGCCGAACTTTGTGACGGCGGCTCTGTTGCCTATGCTCTTGGTCATTCCGCTCTTTGATATTCTGGCCTATTTCCGCTTTCTTCCCTGGATTATCAAGTGGGTTGGACGGGGCCTATCAAAGATTACGGGCCAGCCAAAGTTTGAGGCTTTCTTCTCCATTGAAATGATGTTTCTTGGAAACACCGAGGTTTTGGCTGTTTCCAAGGCCCAGTTGAACCAGATGTCAGCACGGCGGAACATGACTTTGGCCCTCATGTCGATGTCCTGTGTTTCGGCGGCCATCATTGGTTCTTATACGCAGATGATTCCGGGGCAGTATGTGCTGACCGCCATTCCCTTGAACATTCTGGGCGCCATTGCGGTGGCGGCCTTGTTGAATCCAACGAAGGTGTCGGCAAAGGACGATGAGATTGTGCAGGTGAGCGATGACGGCGGGAAGCGGGAGCCTTTCTTCTCCTTCCTGAGTGGATCAATTTTAGGTGCCGGAAAAATGGTGCTGATTATCGCTGCAACGGTCATTGCCTTTGTTTCCTTGGGTGAGCTGATTAATCAGATTTTGGGCTTAGCAGGATTGAAGTGGCTGACCCTGGAGAACATCTTTGGTGTGATTATGTTCCCATTCGCCTGGGTGCTGGGATTCTCCGTTGGGGATGCCTTCCAGCTGGCGCAGTACATGGGAACAAAGTTGGTGACCAATGAGTTCGTGGTAATGGGGGAAGTATCAAAGAACATGATGGCTGGTAAGGGACTCTTTGCCAACGACCACGCTCGAATTGTTCTTTCCGTCTTCCTAACTTCCTTTGCCAACTTTGGAACGATTGGAATGATTGTTGCCTGCTTTAAGGGACTGGTTTCTCCTGAAAAGAACGACTATATTTCTGCCCGAGTGCCTTACATGTTAGTTGCTGGAATTCTGGTTTCTCTGATTTCAGCTGCGATGGCGGGACTGTTTGTTTGGTAAGGGTGTTATAGGGTTGTCGTAATCCTTACTTTAAAGGAAATATCCATCAAAAAAGGCCAGACCGAAAGTCTGACCTAAAGAAAGATAAAAGAAAAGCCAGCGAAATTTCGTTGGCTTTTTGATTACATGAATTGTGAGAGGTCTTCTTGGGCAACAACTGTAAAACGTTTGCGTTCCAACTTCGTAATAATCTTACGTAGGACTGGTGAATCAGCAGTCAAAGGCAAGGTGAAAAGCACGGCAAGTGGGCCGCCCTGACTCTGCGTTTGGAGTGACAAGACTGATTCAATGTTAGTGTAGCGGGTGATGATGCGGGCCATGCGTTGAAGATCACCACGACGCTGCCGATCACGAACGGCAATGGCAACGCCACCCTTGGCAAGTGACCAGGATTTGGCCAAAAGATCCATCAAAGCGGCGTGAGTTAGGATACCAACGAAGTGGTGTCCGTCATCTACAACGGCGATGTATGGCAAATCGCGAATGGCGAAGAAGAGTTCGTAGAAGTCCGCCTTGGTGGAGATGAACTTCGTCGAGTTACGCATGATCGACGTTGCCTTCTGGTTGAGGTCGCCCTTGTTCGCGACGAACTCGTAGACGTGTTGACGGTAGACGTTTCCACGGAAGAGATGGCCGGTGGCATCTAGGATGGGGATGGTCCGGAGATGCTGACCTTCCTTCTGGTTTTCGAAGATGTCATAAACTTCACCAATGGTGGTGTCTTCGGTCACGGTCAGCAAATCTTGCTTTTTGATAATCATTGACTTGGGGAACATTAGAAACCTCTTTTAAACGTACGTTCTTTCCTATATCCTAGCATACTTTTGGGGAAATTCGACTCTTTTACATGTTAAGATTATAGTAACGAACATTTTGGAGGGGAAAAGCATGAAATTCATCTTTGGTTTAGGAAATATTGGGGCGAAGTACGATCAGACCCGACACAATATTGGATTCATGGCGCTGGACCATTTTGCGGCCAGCCAGGGCGTTGACTTTACCCCAACCAAACTCTTTGGCCAGGCGGCCAAGTTGAATGTTGATGGGGAGACCGTTTGGTTGGTAAAGCCCACAACTTATATGAACGATTCAGGGCAATCCGTCCGTGCCTTCTTGGACTTTTACGGTGGTAAGGCCGACGATATTTTGGTTTTGAACGATGATTTGGACTCACCCTTTGGCAAGTTGCGTTTTCGTGCCAAGGGTTCAGCCGGTGGGCACAACGGTTTGAAGTCCATTATGGCTCACACTGGTACACAGAATTTCTTGCGTTTGAAGTTTGGTATTTCACACCCAGATCACACGCACGAAGCGGTGGTGAACTACGTTTTGGGAAAGTTCTCAAAGGAAGATTTAGCCGAATGGGAACAGACCTTTGAAAAGACGGACCAAGCATTACTCGATTGGATTAAGGGAGCAGATGCAGCGGCTCTAAGCAACCGCTACAACGGATAAGAATGGTTTTAGCGGATTACTTACAAAAAGAAAAAGAATTTCAGGTTTTTGCTGAACAGGAGAAGCCAGGCGAACGACAGTTACTGCTGGGACTAAATGGTGCAGCCAAGGCGGCCGGATTAGTATCCTTGTTCCAAAGTCGCCCACGGCCAATCCTCTTGTTGACCGACACGGTCGCCCACGTGGAAGAACTGGCCCAGGACCTAACGGATTTGCTAGGTGCTGATCAAGTTTACCGTTTCGTGGCCGAAGAGGCCGTGGCGACCGAGCTGGCCATTTCATCAAACAGTCACGTGGCCGACCGTGTGGCTGCCTTGGTGGCCCTTGCCGAAGAAAATCCAGGTATCTACCTGAGCAATTCTGCGGCTTTTTGTCGTTATGAGCCAAAGGCTGACGCCTTAAGGGCGGCCTGTTTGCAGCTGCAGGTTGGCGAACAGTACGACTTTGCCGAATTGAAGGGCCGTTTGGTCACACTGGGCTATGTGAACACGCCCCAGGTTGAACAGATTGGCCAGTTCGCCCAGCGTGGTTCGATTATCGATGTTTATCCTGCTGACCAGGACGAACCCTTCCGTTTGGATTTCTTTGATGATGAACTGGACCAGATGAAGACCTTTGATCCAATTAGTCAGAAATCAACGGGGACGGTTCAGACGGCTAACATCTTACCAGCCTCTGATTTAATTATGGACGAAGCGGCCTATGCGGCTGGAAAGGCTGCTTTGGAAACAGCCTTTACCGACTACCGCAAGGAAGCGGCTGGTGTGGAAAAGAAGCACGTGACCGAAGGCTTTGCCCCAACGCAACGGGCTTTGGATGAAGGCCGGCGTGATGAGGCAATCTTGCCTTATCTGTCTTACTTCTATCCAGATAAGCAGACGATTCAGGACTATTTGCCCAAAGATGGTCTAGTAATTATCGATGAATACGCCCGTTTACAGGAATCCTTGCTGACGCAGACTGGTTTAGATAATGACTGGTTTGATTTGCAAGTTAAAAACAACCAGTTGATTCCGCCTTTGGCCTTGCGGGCTGAACTTGGGGACCGTCTGTCTGACGTCTCTCAGGCGCAAACCTATTTGGCTAATCTGAAGCGGGGCCTGAACCAGCTAACTTTTAACCACTTATTAGAATGGACTTCCCGTCCGGCTAAGCAGTACTTTGGGCAGTTAGACGCCTTGATGCCTGACCTGACTTTTGCAAAAGAGCGGGGGATGACCTGGGTATTATTGGTTGGTTCGCAGGAGCGGGCTGACCGTTTGGTTGAGTCCTTGGACTCCCGCGACGTGCAGGTGCCCATCCACCAAACGATTCAAGACAACCAGGTCCAGGTTGTCATCGGAAACTTGTCGGCTGGATTTGAGTGGCCAATGGCTCACTTGACGGTTTTGACGGAGCGGGAGCTTTTTGCCAAGGCCCGCAAGCCGGTGGCCCGTAAGCAGAAGAAGCTGCAGAACGCCGAGCGTTTGAAGTCCTACAACGAACTATCCGTGGGCGATTACGTCGTGCACATTAACCATGGAATTGGTCAGTATCAGGGACTGGAATCGATTGAGTCAAACGGTGGTAAGCAGGACTACTTGGTCATTGCCTATCAAAAAAACGCCAAGATTTTCCTACCGGTTACCCAGCTGAACTTGATTCAGAAGTACATCGGTGGGTCCGATGCTGGTAAGCGCCCTAAGATTAACAAGTTGGGCGGTACCGAGTGGCAGAAGACCAAGAAACAGGTTGAGGCCAAGATTGAAGACATTGCCGACGACCTTTTGGCCTTGTACGCCGAGCGTGAGGCCAAGCAGGGTTATGCCTTCCCCGCCGATGACCAGGCCCAGTTGAAGTTTGACACGGCCTTTCCGTACCCTGAAACGCCGGACCAGATTCGTTCGATTGAAGAAATTAAGGTCGACATGCAAAAGAAGCGGCCAATGGACCGCTTGCTGGTGGGGGATGTTGGTTTTGGGAAGACCGAAGTTGCCCTGCGTGCCGTCTTTAAGGCGGCCCATGCCGGGAAGCAGGTCGCTTTGCTAGCGCCAACGACCATTCTGGTTCAGCAGCACTATGAGACCATGCTAGAACGTTTCTCGGACTTTCCAGAGATTCGAATCGGTCATTTGTCCCGTTTCCAAACGGCGGCGGAGAACAAGAAGACGATTGAAGCCCTCGAAAAGCACGAGATTGACATCGTGGTGGGAACCCACCGTTTGCTGTCAAAGGATGTTCAGTTCGCCGACCTCGGCCTACTGGTCATTGATGAGGAGCAGCGTTTTGGGGTTAAGCACAAGGAGCGCTTGAAGCAGTTGAAGGCCAACATCGATGTGTTGACTTTGACGGCCACACCAATTCCTCGTACCTTGAACATGGCCATGGTGGGAGCTCGTGACCTATCAGTTATCGAAACGCCACCATTGAACCGTTTCCCAATTCAGACCTACGTTGTCGAATTGGATTGGACACTGGTACGCGATGTGATTCAGAAGGAATTGGCCCGAAATGGTCAGGTCTTCTACCTGCACAACCGCGTGGCGGATTTGGAAAACATTCGCTCACAGATTGAAGACGTCGTGCCCGATGCCCGGGTAGCCGTGATTCACGGCCAGATGTCCGAGGTGCAGTTGGAGTCGATTCTTTATGACTTCTTGAACCAGGAGTATGACGTTTTGGTCACCACGACCATCATCGAAACGGGTGTGGACATTCCGAATGCCAACACGCTGATTGTTGATAACGCGGACCACATGGGCCTTTCCCAGCTCTACCAGCTTCGTGGCCGTGTTGGTCGTTCGGCCCGTTTGGCCTATGCCTACTTCACTTATCCATTTACGCGGACGCCTTCAGAAGAGGGGGAGAAGCGTTTGGAAGCTATTCGTGACTTCACGGAATTGGGTTCTGGCTTCAAGATTGCCATGCGTGATCTGTCCATCCGTGGTGCCGGCGATTTGCTTGGTAAGCAGCAGCACGGCTTCATCGATTCCGTTGGGTATGATTTGTACACGCAGATGCTAAAGGAAGCCGTTGCCAAGAAGCAGGGTGAGGAAAAGCCGGAAGAGGTGCAGCACAAGACCGACGCCGAGTTGGTTCTGGGCGTTCTGGCCTTCTTGCCAGACGACTATGTCGAAGACAACGCGCAGAAGGTTAACCTTTACCAGCAGATTCGTCGGGCACAGACCGACGAGGACTTTGACCAGGTGGAAGATGATTTGACCGACCGCTTTGGGGAACTACCAGATGAAGCCGCTCGATTGATTCTGGTTTCCCGTCTGAAGACGATGGCCGACGAGACCGAAGTGACTCAGATTCGCCGTCAAAAGGACAAGGTTACAATACGATTCAACGAGGAAATGTCTCAGAAGTTAGCCGGTGAAGAAATCTTCATGGCCTTAAAGGACGTTCCTTACAAGGCGGTGGTGGACGGTAAGTCCGCCCAAATGGCCGTCACTCTAACCATTGATTTGAAACAAGAATCGGCCTACTGGCTGAATGCTGTCAAAGACTTCTTGGCCGCTTGCCAGGAAGTTGTAGCAGAAAAGGATGAAGAAAATGCGGATTGATAAGTTTTTGAAGTTATCACGAATTATTAAGCGTCGGACGGTTGCCAAGGAATTGGCCGACCAAGGCCGGATTTCCATTAACGGAAAAGTCGCTAAGTCATCAGCCAACGTTGGTACTAATGATGAAGTGGAGATTCGCTTTGGAAATAAGACTTCGACTTTTAAAGTCTTGAAGTTGCAAGACATTGTGAAGAAGGACGAAGCACAGGATTTGTACGAGGTAGTCTCCGAGGAGTACCAAAGGGACTACAATAGCGAAGTTTAAGCTTTAGCAAACTTTCTGACTTCAACTTGTAACTTAATTGAAAATGTGTAAAAATGAGATTAAGGAGATATGACGATGGCAGATAGTAGTCGTTTACAATCAAATATTCGACCACTGAATGCGCGTATTGCTCAGCAAATCGCCGCATCCGATGCCAAGCGTGAGGCCACACGTCAGCATTATGCCCGTGCTCACCGTCGTCGTAGAAAGCAAATTGTGATTGTGGGGCTGGCCATTGCGTCGGTTTTCATGGTCCAGTTAATTTTTGGACAGGTTCGTTTACATGCCGCCAATAAGGCCTTAACGAAATCTGAAAACCAATTGGTTGCTGTCCAGAAGTCAAACGACTCGTTGAAAAAAGAATCCAAGCAACTGCAGGATGAAAACTATTTGAAGCAAATCCTACGTGATCGCTACGGATACTCGAAGAAGAACGAGACGATTTATAACTTGCCAAACTAGGCAGGATGAAAAGCCACCCTCTGGGGTGGCTTTTTCTAGAAAAAACATTCTTAAGAAGTACGATGAAATAAAATGTTTGAGACAATCCAGGAAACAATTGAAAATTTAGCCCTACCAAAACGTGTCCTCGTCGCCTGCTCAGGTGGACTGGATTCAACGGTCTTAGTTGACGCCCTCTGCCGCTACCGTTCAGACGTTTCGGTTTCGGTTGTCCATGTGGACTACTGTCTTCGTGAGGAGAGTCGGGGGGATGCTGACTTCGTTCAGGATTTTGCTGAGGAGCGCGGACTGCCTTTCTATAAGAAAGTCGCGGATTTATCCCAGGAAAAGCAGGGCGTTGAGGAAAAGGCTCGGTTGATTCGTTTTGATTTCTTCGAGGGGCTCTTGAAGGAACTTGGTGCAGGCGTTGTGATTTTGGCCCAGCACCAGGACGATCAAGCCGAAACGATCTTGATGCAAATTGTGCGAGGGGGAGTCTTCCAACGCAAGTTTGGGATGAACCAACAGAGTGGACACTATTTACGTCCCTTCTTGAACTTTAAGAAGGCGGACTTGGCTGAATACGCCCGTGAACACCAGTTAACCTGGCGGGAAGACGTAACGAACCAGGATCCGGATTATACAAAACGGAATCAGATTCGTAACATTGTTTTACCGGCCCTAAACGAAGTGAACGGACGGGCCCAGGAACATATCATCCAGCTGGCGGAACAGCTTTCCCGTGAGGAGTTGCTGATTGAGGGGCAGGCCAAGCGCTATTTGGAGCCATTCTACAAAAACTATAACGATGTGCCACGACTTTGGTGGTTCCCATGTTTGAAGTTGATTGCGACGCGAGCGGGGCTCTACAATTTGAAGGAAAGCCAGATACAAGACGTTGTCGATTTGATGCGACAGACGTCGAAGCCGAACGGCCGAATTACTCTTTCCGATGGCTATTACTTCGAAAAGTCCTACCAAACGGTTGATATTTTTAGAGAGAATCCAAACGACGTAAAAAGCTCGAAAAAATTGCTGAAAGACGGCCAAAAGTCTGACATTCTTGTGTTAGAATTAGACCAATGGTATTTTTTGACAGATTTAAGGGTCAGAGTCCAATCAAATCGACCAAGTGAACCGGATACGGGGTGCCTACCCCTACCGGATAACTTGGATGGTCGGTTGGAATTGGTTTTGGCGAAAAGCCGGGACCGGATTCCTTTGAGTAGTGGTCATAAAACGGTTCGACGGCTCTTAATCGACGAGAAAATTCCAGCGGAGGAACGGGCAAAAACCTACCTCCTTTTGGACCAAGAAAAGAATGTTTTGGCGGTCTTTTTAGGACAGAAACAGTGGTATTTTACCCGTAACTGGCCAAAGGATCGACCAAGTGGCAAGCAATGCTTAGTATGGCGAATTGAGGAAAACTAGTGGATAACGATATTGAAGAAGTATTATTTGACCAAAAGCAAATCCAAGAGGCTGCAGACCGCTTAGGTGCACAAATCACCAAAGACTATGCTGGGCAAAAGCCCCTCGTCCTTTCAGTATTGAAGGGTGCCTACCTCTGGACGGCGGATGTAATTCGTAAGATTGACTTGTACGTTGATCTCGAATTCATTAAGATTTCGTCTTACCATGGTGGTGTTTCATCATCAAATGAAATTTCATTGGTAACAGACATCCATTCTGACGTAAAGGGTCGCGATGTGTTGATTTTGGAAGACATCGTGGATACTGGTCAGTCACTCCAATTCTTGGAGGACCTCATTCTTTCCCGCGGTGCCAACTCAGTTCGTGTGGCAACCCTCTTGGATAAGAAGGAAGGCCGTACGGTTGATATCAAGGCTGACTACGTTGGCTTTGACGTTCGCAACGAATTCGTTGTTGGTTACGGCTTGGACTACAAGGACTTGTACCGTAACTTGCCATACGTTGGTATCTTGAAGCAAAGTATTTATAAGTAAGCAGAACTTAAATCTGCCGGTTTGAATGACTCATTAGTCAGTTCAGATAGTAAATTTTTAAAGATTGAGGAATTCAGATGAAAAATAAAAATGGCGGCTTTTTCAAAAGCTCCTTCTTGTATGTCATCATCTTCCTGGCTGTAATCGCCGGAATCTACTCCTTTATGGGTGGTTCCAACGGGTCAACAAAGACTCTCTCTCAGTCGGAATTTGTAAAGGCACTTTCTGATAAGGAAATTGATTCCTTTAGCATCCAGCCTGGAAACGATGTTTACACCGTTACTGGAAACTACAAGAAGAGCCAAAGCTCAAAGAAGAGCTCAAACTCAGGTTTGAACGCTTTGATTGCCCAGCAATCATCAACGACAAAGTTCCAGACTTCTGTCTTGCAAAACGACTCATCCATTAAGGACATCACGGCAGCAGCCAAGAAGTCCAACACTGAGATGACGACGAAACCAGCCGCTTCTTCTGGCTTCTGGTTGAACCTTGTGATTTCAATCGTTCCAATGCTCTTGATTTTGGGTATTGCCTACTTGATGATGTCACAGTCAGCCGGTAAGGGTGGCCAGGGCGGCATGATGGGTAACTTTGGTAAGTCAAAGGCTAAGCCTTCTGATCCAAAGGATAACAAGACCCGCTTTACTGACGTTGCTGGTGCTGACGAAGAGAAGGAAGAACTTGTTGAAGTTGTTGAATTCTTGAAGTCACCAAAGAAGTTCACCGAAATGGGTGCCCGTATTCCAAAGGGTGTCTTGCTTGAGGGACCTCCAGGAACTGGTAAGACAATGTTGGCTAAGGCCGTTGCCGGTGAAGCTTCCGTACCATTCTTCTCAATGTCAGGTTCTGACTTCGTGGAGATGTTCGTTGGTGTCGGTGCTTCCCGTGTTCGTGACCTCTTTGACCAAGCCAAGAAGGCTGCGCCAGCCATCATCTTCATCGATGAAATTGATGCCGTTGGACGCCGTCGTGGCTCTGGTATCGGTGGTGGAAACGATGAACGTGAACAGACTTTGAACCAAATCCTGATTGAAATGGATGGGTTCGATAACTCTGAAGGTGTTATCATCTTGGCTTCTACTAACCGTTCTGACGTTTTGGATCCAGCCTTGCTCCGTTCTGGTCGTTTCGACCGTAAGATCATGGTTGGTGCTCCTGACGTTAAGGGCCGTGAAGCCATCTTGAAGGTCCACGCAAAGAACAAGCCATTGGCTGACTCAGTTGATTTGGGTGCGATTGCACACCAAACGCCTGGATACGTTGGTGCCGATTTGGAAAACTTGTTGAACGAAGCCGCCTTGTTGGCAGCTCGTCGTAACAAGAAGCAAATTGATTCAGCGGACTTGGATGAAGCCGAAGACCGTATCTTCCAAGGACCTGCTAAGGCAAACAAGGCCATGTCTGAACTTGAACGTAAGACAACGGCCTACCACGAAGCTGGTCACGCCTTGGTTGGTTTGGTGAAGTCCAACGCCTCCGTTGTTCGAAAGGTTACCATTGTTCCTCGTGGACGCATTGGTGGTTACGCCTTGATGACACCAAAGACGGACCGTTACAACATTCGTTACTCAGAAGCATTGGAGCAGTTAGCTGGTTTGATGGGTGGACGTGCTGCTGAATTGGCAACGTTCAACGAAGCATCATCCGGTGCTGCAAACGATTTCCAGCAGGCAACCAACTTGGCCCGTCAAATGGTGACGGCCTACGGTATGTCTGACAAGTTGGGCATGGTTCAACTTGAAGGAAACGCCTCTGTTTCATACAACGAAGGTGGCGGTGCCAAGTCTTATTCAGAAGAAACTGCGGCTTTGATTGATGAAGAAGTTCGTCGATTCACAACGCAAGCCTTCGAAGAAGCAACTAAGATTTTGACGGAACACAAGGACAAGTTGGCAGAAATCGCCAACGCCTTGCTCGAAGTCGAATCACTTGATGAAAAGCAAATTAAAGACATCTACGAAACTGGTCACTTTACAAAGAAGGGTGAAGAAGACGAAGATGACGCCAAGTCTTATGACGAAGCAAAGGCTGCCTTGGATAACAAGGAAGACCAAGTTGAAAAGGCAGAAGAAAAGGGTGACAAGAATCCTGATCAGGCTTTGGAAGATGATTCTGAAGAGCCAGCATCAGCCGATGACGCCCCTGAATCTGATGACGATTCAAAGGCATAAGCGTATGAAAAAGTTGGCTTCGGCCAGCTTTTTTTCTTGAAAGGAGACATTATGGCAGATCAATTAATTAAGGTCATTACAAAGGACGAGGCATTCCGTGCCTTTGCCGTTGATGGAACAAAGTTGGTGGAAGCGGCAGCCGAATCCCATGAAACTTCCCGTTTGGCCACGGTTATCTTAGGCCGGGCCCTCTTGGCCACTGAGATTTTGGCTCAGGCCACTTTGAAGGGTGAGGAACGCTTGAACGTGAAGATGGCTGGCCGTGGACCAATTGGCCAAATCGTAACGGAAGCCGACACCCACGGGGCTGTTCGTGGTTATGTATCAAACCCTGATATCGAACCAATCGTGAACGATGATAACCAGTTGAACGTGGCTGGGGCTGTTGGAAACAACGGTTCCTTCCAGGTAACAAAGTTTGCGCCATACTCAAACCCATACATCGGACAATCCATTATGGTTTCTGGTGAAATCGGCGATGACTTCACTTACTACCTCACGCACTCTGAACAGATTCCTTCTGTGATTGGAGTCGGTGTCACGATGAACCCTGATAATACGGTTAAGGCGGCAGGGGGATTCCTTGTCCAAGCTTTGCCAGGGGCCACAGACGCCCAACTCGAAGATTTGAACGAAAAGTTGCAGAAGATGCCTGCATTGGCCACTCTTTTGGGCAACAAGAAGGGCCCTCTGGCAATTCTCGATGCCATCATCGGGGAGAACAATTACAGCAAGCTACAGTCGCTGGGCATCGGATTAGCGGCGGAACCTTCAAAGGATGCTTACGCAGCGCAGCTGGCGACTTTGCCATCCCGCGAACTTCAAGGCATGATTGACGAAGATGGTGGGGCCGAAGTGCGCGGTAAGTTCTCCGGTAAGCGTCACCACTTTACCGCCCACGAATTAGACATTATTTTGCAAGATGTCTTGAAACGTGAAGCGGCGCAGAAAAAGGAAGAGGCCGAAGAAGACGATTCTGACGCATCAAACTCTGCGGATGATAAAAAATAAGATTCTAAAAAGTCGGCTTTGGCCGACTTTTTTATTACCTTTGCATTTGCTATACTGATTAGTAGAGAAAATGCGAGTAAATCGCCGACAGGAAGGTAATGATTCATGGCTGAAGAAAAAGCCCTTAATGATCAGATGCGCGCGCGTCGTCAAAAGATGCAAGCGTTGCAAAATGATCTCCAAATCGATCCGTTCGGCCACCGTTTCGATCGTGATTCGTTGGCCGCAGACCTCCACGAAAAGTTCGATGACAAGAGTCAGGAAGAACTTGAAGCAACTCCAGTTAAGGTAATTATTGCCGGACGTATGGTTGCCAAGCGTGGGGCCGGTAAAGTCATCTTTGCCGACATCCGTGACCGTTCAGGTCAAATCCAAATTTACGCTCGTCGTGACGATTTGGGTGATAACTACCCAATTATCAAGCGTGCCGACTTGGGTGACTTCATCGGTATCGAAGGTACGATGATGAAGACTGAGGCAGGGGAATTGACTGTCTTGGTTTCACACCTCACGCACTTGTCAAAGGCTTTGCGCCCAATGCCTGACAAGTTCCACGGTATTTCAGATGTTGAAACGCGTTACCGTAAGCGTTACCTCGATTTGATTGCCAACAAGGAATCATTCGTACGCTTCCAACAGCGTTCAAAGATTATTTCTGCTATCCGTGCTTACATGGAAAAGCAGGACTTCATGGAAGTGGAAACACCAATCTTGCAAACGCAAGCTGGTGGAGCCGCTGCCCGTCCATTCGTGACACACCACAACGCCTTGGATATTGACATGTACATGCGTATCGCCACTGAGCTTTACTTGAAGCGTTTGATTGTTGGTGGCATGGAACGTGTTTATGAAATCGGTCGTATCTTCCGTAACGAAGGAATGGACCCTAAGCACAACCCTGAATTCACTTCACTTGAATCATACGCGGCATACTGGGACTTCCACGACGTCATGGATGAAACAGAGGGTATCTTTAAGGCTGCTGCTGCCGCTGTCCACCCATCATTGAAGTTGAACTACCAGGGAACGGACATCGACTTGTCAAAGCCATTTGCACGTAAGCACATGGTTGATTTGATTAAGGACCGCACTGGTGTTGATTTCTGGCCTGAAATGACCGTTGAAGAAGCCCGTAAGTTGGCCGATGACCACAAGGTTAAGTATGAAGAATACTGGACTGTTGGCCACATCATCAACGAATTCTTCGAACAGTTCGTTGAAGAAACGCTGAAAGAGCCAACTTTTGTTTACGGTCATCCAGTGGAAGTGTCACCATTGGCTAAGAAGAACGCCGATGACCCACGTTTCACAGACCGTTTCGAGCTCTTTATCATGGGTTCAGAATACGCCAACGCCTTTACTGAATTGAACGATCCAATCGACCAACGTGCCCGTTTTGAAGCACAAGCTGCTGAACGCGATAACGGAAATGATGAAGCCGAAGGTATCGATGAAGACTTCTTAGAGGCCTTGGAATACGGTATGCCACCTACAGGTGGTTTGGGTATCGGTATCGACCGTTTGGTCATGTTGCTAACGGATACGAACACAATTCGTGACGTTATCCTCTTCCCAACGATGCGCCCATAATTTTTTTAATAAAAGATATTGACGTGCTTAACTTTTCTTTGTATACTAATTGAGTTAGTTAAGCACTAATCATTCCGAATTAGCTCAGTTGGTAGAGCACACGACTGTTAATCGTGTTGTCGTCGGTTCGAGCCCGACATTCGGAGTATTGAAAAAGGTCACAGACTTGTCTGTGGCCTTTTTTGTTTCAATTATAAGTCTGTGAGGTTGTTAATATGTCAATTCTCCTTGCTTTATGGTGTTCTTTTCTGTATATTATCAAAGGGTCAATTATGAAAATGATTGCACACGAAATAACTGACGCCCGTGAGCGTCGATTTTGAAAGGAAAATATAATGTCTGCAGAAACAGAGCAAAGTGTTGAACACTTGCACTACCGCGACTTCTCTAAGAACCAGAAGATGACATTGTGGTCAACGGCCGCAGGATTTGGATTGGAGCACATGGATGCCCTCTTTATTTCCTTCGCCATGTCCTCAATCATTAAGTCATTGGGAATTTCAAACTTCGGTGGAGGGTTGATTTCAACCTTCTCAATGTTTGGAACTCTGATTGGTGGTATCGTCTTTGGAATGTTGGCCGACCGTGTTGGTCGTGTCAAGATCTTTACTTGGACGCTTGCCATCGTGGCCTTTGCCACTGGAGCGATTTACTTCGCCCATAACATTTGGTTAGTTTATACTTTCCGTTTCATTGCCGGTGTTGGAACCGGAGCCGAATATGGTGCCTGTGTGACGCTAATTGCCGAAAACTTTGCCAACAAGAAGATTGGTAAGTTGACGTCAGTTGCCCACATTGGTGGACAGTTCGGTGGAATCCTGGCAGCCATTGCCTCAGCCTTGATTATCCCAGCCTTTGGTTGGAACGCTTTGTTCTTGGTTGGTTTGTTGCCAGTTGCCTTTGCTTTCGTTGTTCGTCGTCACGTTGGTGAATCAGACGATTTCGAAGCTGTTAAGGCTAGCCGTAAG
Organism: Fructobacillus durionis; assembly: GCF_900112405.1. Taxonomy (GTDB): domain Bacteria; phylum Bacillota; class Bacilli; order Lactobacillales; family Lactobacillaceae; genus Fructobacillus; species Fructobacillus durionis. The sequence goes on from NZ_FOLI01000004.1 coordinate 84,657, forward strand.
CAGAAGCAGGAAACAGTTGCTCAAAAGGCACCTGTTCTTGCCGTCTTCAAGACGCCTGCCATGGCTTACCAAACGATTGCCTTGATCTTGATGATGATGGTTCAGACCGGTGGTTACTACGGGTTGATGAACTGGTTGCCAAAGATCATGCAAAAGCAATTGGGCTTGTCAATTTCATCATCATCCCTTTGGATGATTGTGACAATCATTGGGATGTCACTTGGTATGTACGCCTTTGGTTCAATTTTGGACCGCTTTGGCCCACGTTTGTCATTCGGTGCCTTCTTGGTTTTGGCTGCCGCAACGGTTTACTTGATTCTTGCTGCCCGTGATGCAACTTCATTGTTGATTATCATGATGGTCGTTGGATTCTTCTCAAACGGTATGTACGGTGGATTTGGGGTTGTTGTTTCACGACTATACCCAACGGAATACCGAGTAACAGCAAACTCTGTTGTTGCTTCAGTTGGTAAGTTGCTTGGTGGATTCTTCCCACCAATCATTGGTTTGTTGATGGACAAGTTCTCATTGACACACGTGATGATGTTCTTTACCTTCATCTACCTCTTCTCATTCGTTATTATGTTGACAATCCCAGCATTGCGCCGTAAGGACATTGAGTTCTAAAAATTGATTTTAACGGAGTCGCCTTCGGGCGACTTTTTTAGTGCAAACAAAAAGGTTGGTAGGGGTGAAAAAGTCTGATTTTAGCGAAGTTTTTTCGTGAAAGTCGTTGACAGTTTTGACCTCAGATGGCATAATTAAATAGTTGTTTTGAAACAACAAACGTATTATTCCGAATTAGCTCAGTTGGTAGAGCACACGACTGTTAATCGTGTTGTCGTCGGTTCGAGCCCGACATTCGGAGTATACGCCGACGTAGCTCAGTTGGTAGAGCACGGGTATCGTAAACCTGGGGTCGGAGGTTCGATTCCTCTCGTCGGCATCTGTTAGCATCTCACTTTGGTGGGGTGCTTTTTTTGTGTCTGAAATTGCGTTAGTAATTTAGGTCTGATAGCAAAATAGGGCACAAAAAAAGCAGACCCGAAGGTCTGCTTTTTTATATGATGCGGATGGCGGGAGTCGAACCCGCACGTCCTAAAGCGGACACAGGATCCTTAATCCTGCGCGTCTGCCAATTCCGCCACATCCGCAACTTAACTTTTAGAATTTTACAGGGTATTTGGACTTTTGTCAAGGTGTGGCAAAAAAGTTCTATTTTTTTAGTCCTTAGGCCAAATATTTGTTAAACTAAGACAAGATTGGAGAATTGCGATGAAGTTATTTAATTGGTCAAAAGACGACCAGGAAGATAAAACTGAATTGAGCCGGATGGAATTCCTGCAAATGGAAAACGACCAGCTCTTAGATCAAATCGAGTCCTTAAAGCTCGATGTTACCGAATTGGAAGCAGAGAACAAGGCGATGGCGGACCAGCTTTCTCGTTCAGGATTTATGCGTCGCATTATCCGAATTGGAATGGGCTTGGGTGTCCTAGCCTTGACGTATGCACTGCTCGTTTTGGTTGGTGAACGTAATTCCAACTTACTATGGCTTATTTTGATCGAAGCGGCCTTTATTATTTTCATGGGCCGGGGTGAAGAGAAATGACCGGGGCAGTGCGTCGGCCATTGGTCATGGCTAACTGGAAGATGAACATGACCCCAGACCAGGTGGAACCCTATTTGCAGCAGGTCATCCCTGAAGTGAACAAGGATACTGGGGCTGATGTTGCGGTTGCCGCACAGGACCTCTATTTGGCTCAGATGGTCAAGGAGACTGCTGGTAGCCGTTTGGCTATCGCTGCTGAAAACGCCCACTGGACGGACGATGGTGCCTATACAGGGGAGACCTCACCAAAGGCCTTGGCCTTAGTTGGCGTTTCCTACGTTTTGATTGGGCACTTTGAACGTCGTAAGCTCTTCAACGAAACCGATGAACGCGTGAACTTGAAGACTAAGGCGGCCCTGAAGAACGGTTTGAAGCCAATCGTTGATTTGGATGAAGACCTTTCAGCCTACGCCAAGGAAGATAAGAAGACGATTGTCCTGAAGCAGCTAAAGATTGCCCTTGAGGGAATCACGGCCGAAGAGATGGCGGATGTTGCCATTGCCTACGAGCCAACCTGGGCCATTGGATCCGGGGAAGCGGCTTCAGCAGAACAGGCCGAGAAATCCGCTGAATTCATTCGTCAAAGTCTGGTCAACCTTTATGACCAACAGGTTGCTGATCAAACCCGGATTCTCTACGGTGGCTCCGTCACAACGGAGAACGCCGCGGACTTTCTCTCACAGGAAGACATCGATGGCATCCTGGTTGGGAAAGCAGCCTTGAAGCCGGAGAGCTTTTTGAAGCTGATTGACATTGCCCAGGAGACGGGCAGTGAGGCAAATTAAGTAGCAGATATTCAAAAGATTCACTTTTAGCCAGCCGGAGATATTCGGCTGGCGTTTTTTTATTCCACAAATATGTGAAAATATCGACTTTCTCTTCTAGATAAGTGTTCAATTTACTAAATAAGGGTGGTATACTTTAAGTGGAATTATTTAGAGAATAACCCACAGACAAAAGGAGAACGAATAGATGTCTTTGATTTCTGATATTATCGCACGTCAAGTACTTGATTCACGTGGAAACCCAACGGTTGAAGCTGAAGTTATCACCGAAGTTGGTGGTTTCGGACGCGGAATCGTTCCTTCAGGTGCTTCAACTGGTGAACACGAAGCCGTTGAATTGCGTGATGGCGACAAGAACGTTTACGGTGGTAAGGGCGTATTGAAGGCCGTTGCTAACGTTAACGGTCCTATCGCTGAAGCCTTGGTTGGTAAGTTCGACGTAACTGACCAACGTGCCATTGATGAAGCTATGATTGCTTTGGATGGTACTAAGAACAAGGGTAAGTTGGGTGCCAACGCTATCTTGGCTGTCTCAATTGCCGTTGCTCGTGCCGCTGCTGACGAATTGGGAATGCCATTGTTTGCTTACATCGGTGGTATGAACTCATACGTTATGCCAACACCAATGATGAACGTTATCAACGGTGGTGCACACTCAGACAACAAGGTTGATTTCCAAGAATTCATGATCATGCCTGTTGGTGCTCCTTCAATCCACGAAGCTGTACGTTACGGTTCAGAAACTTTCCACGCTTTGAAGAAGTTGTTGGAAGCTGACGGTAAGGCAACTTCAGTTGGTGATGAAGGTGGATTCGCTCCTGACTTCGCTAACAACGAAGAACCATTGAAGTACTTGATCAAGGCCATCGAAATGGCTGGATACAAGCCTGGTAAGGACATCGCCATCGCTGTCGATGTTGCTTCATCTGAATTGTGGGATGCTGACAAGCAAAAGTACGTTTTGCGTTGGTCAACTAAGGAAGAATTTGCTACTGCAGACTTCATCAAGTACTTGGAAGACTTGGCAGACCGTTACCCAATCATCTCAATCGAAGATCCTATCGACGAAAACAACTGGGATGACTGGGCTGCAATCACTAAGGAACTTGGCAAGAAGGTTCAATTGGTTGGTGACGACTTCTTCGTTACAAACACTGAATACTTGGCTAAGGGAATCCGCATGGGTGCCGCTAACTCAATCTTGATCAAGGTTAACCAAATCGGTACTATGACTGAAACTTTGGAAGCCATCGAAATGGCTAAGGAAGCTGGTTACACTGCTATCGTTTCTCACCGTTCAGGTGAAACGGAAGACACAACCATCGCTGACTTGGTTGTTGCTACTAACGCCGGACAAATCAAGACTGGATCAATGTCACGTACTGACCGTATTGCAAAGTACAACCAATTGATGCGTATCGAAGAATTGCTCGGTGACACTGCCAAGTACAAGGGTGTTCACTCATTCTACAACTTGTCAGCTGATGCTCGCGAAGCTATCATGAACAAGTAATTCATTTCGAATTAAAAAACGTTCCTTTATGGGAGCGTTTTTTTGTTTGCCTTCGTATCATTCAATAAGAAGTTCTGAAACCTTCTAGAAAAGGAGAGATACCATGTTAAAACGCTGTCACTGGGTGACCTCGGGTTCTTTAGCGCCTGAGCTAGTTGATTACCACGATAAAGAGTATAGCCGGCCAGTTCATGATGAACAAAAAGCACTCGAGTACCTTTGTATGGAAATTTTTCAGTCGGGTTTGTCCTGGCAGACGATTTTGAAAAAGCGGAAGGCCTTAGCGGAAGACTTCGAGAATTATGATTTGGCAAAGGTGGCGGCTTTTGGTGCGGAAGACGTGGAACGTTTGATGGCGGATCCGCGGATAATTCGGAACCGGCGGAAGATTGAAGCGGTGGTACAGGACTTTCAGATCATTGAAGACTGGCACCATGAGGGACGGTCTTTTATTGACTATCTCTGGTCCTTTACGGAGGATGAGGTAATCGATATTGGTCCAGCGGCTGGGGAAAAACTACCGGCTGCGACGACTTTATCAAAGACCATTAGTAAGGAACTGAAGACAGTGGGCTTTGCCTTTACGGGCCCGGTGGTTGTGGAGTCACTGCTGCAGGCGGTTGGTATTCATAACGGTCATAACCAGGACTGTGCTTGGCATGGGGTGATGGGGGAGTGAGCTTTGAGTCGAAAGGTTACTGGCGAGGCAATTGAAAGCAAAAGAAAAACCATCATTGGCATGATGGTTGGGTATAATTACTTTTGCTTTTTTTCATTGGCTGCACGAACGACCTTTTCAAATAGTGAGACTACGGTCTTTTGAGAAAGCAAACGGGGCAGCTTGGCGATGAACTTGTTGTTTCCGCCGTCAACAACCGTCATTTTCTTCTTGTCCAGGGCCTTGAAGGCGGTTGTAACAACGTCGGCTGCTGTTCGGTTGATACCGCCTGGCATGGCAGAGCTACCGGCTACGTCGTAAAAGTCGGTCTTGGTGGCGCCAGGGGCCAGGGCGAGGATTTGAACGCCTGTCTTTTGGTTCTCGGCCCAGAGACTCTCGGTAAAGGAAAGAACGAAGGCCTTTGTGGCGGAGTAAACGCTCATGTATGGGAAGGGAGCAAAGCCCAACAGGGAGGCCAGGTTGATAATGATACCGGACTTCTTTTCCTGCATTTCAGGCAGAAAGAGGGAGGTCAGGCGGATGAGACTGTTGATGTTGAGGTCAACCATCTTTTGGTATTCATCTGCGCTATTTTCCTTAAAGGAACCGTACAGACCAAAGCCAGCGTTGTTAACGAGAATATCGACGCTTAGATTTTCTTTTTGAATCTTTTCGTAAAGGTCATTGATGGATGCTGGATCAGAAAGATCGGCCGGAAATGGATAGGCAGTAATGCCGTACTGCTTTTCAAGTTCATCGGCTAGTGTGATCAAGCGGTCGGTTGAACGGGCGACCAGAATGACATTGCTGCCCTTTTCAGCAAGACGGTAGGCGAATTCTTTTCCGATACCGGATGATGCACCGGTGACAAGTGCTAACTTTCCCTTATATTGAATCATAGTGATGTACCTCTTGTTTGTTTATGGAATAAATATTCTATAAATATAGAGGATATCTGCTTTTATTCTACTTGTCAAGCTAGATAGTGAATAAAAAGCGTGATATCATAGAATAAACATTCTAGTTAATGACAAAGGAGAGAACGTATGGGTAAAAAAGAAGATATTATGAACGCGACTTTGTCATTAATCATGACAGAGGGGATTCAGGCCATCACTTTCTCTAAAATCTTTGAGGCAGCCAACGTTGGTTCCAGTACTTTTTATTACTATTACAAGAATAAAGAAGAACTGGTTGACGATATCTACCGCCAGGCAGAGCGACACATGGGGGGAGCCCTGATTGAGGGGTACCCAGCGGATGCGACTGCCTTTCAAAAGTCCAACTGCATCGTTGGCAACATGATTCAATTTGGAATGGATTTTCCAAAGGAATTGCTCTTTGTTGAATCTTATAGCGATTCACCAGCGATTTCGAAGGAAGTTCGGGATGCTGACGTGGAAGGAATGCGGGATATCTATGAGGTGATTTCTTCTGGTCAAGAAGAGGGGAACATTGCTTTGATGAATCCCACTCTCTGTATGTACATCGTAAAGGGAATTGTTGCCAATGCCATTCGAGGCTACTTCGCCGGTAAGTATGATTTGGATGCTACTGCACAGGAACAATTGAAGGCCGCCTGTTGGAAGGCTATTAAAATGTAAGTCAAAAGAAAAAGCAATCATCGAAGGATGATTGCTTTTTTCTGTCTGAAAAGATGTTTTTCATGCGCGATCCGGGAGTCGAACCCGGATTGCAAGAACCGGAATCTTGCGTGCTATCCATTACACCAACCGCGCGAACCTTGTTATTATAACCTATTTTTTAGGGATTTCCAAGTAGGTCTCGTCTATCTTCTTGAAGATAATGCGGCCTGCAAAGCGGTTCGTCAGGGTTTCTTCGAAGTCTTTGACGGTGGCGGGATCAACTGCCACTTGGTGATGGACGGCCGTGTCAAAAGTCGTGTCGATGAGCGGATAATCTTCCTGCTTCAACCAGTAGGTGAGCTCATCATTGTTGGCGTAGTCGACGGTTAGTTCGAGGACAACGCGCTTGAGGCGGACAACTAGTCCGAGCGCATCGAGTCCTTGAGCGGTCGTGCCAGCATAAGCGCGAATAAGGCCTCCGGCGCCCAGCTTGATACCACCGAAGTAGCGGGTCACGACGGCCAGGACGTTATGGACACCCTGCTTTTGCAGGACTTCTAGCATGGGGACGCCGGCTGTTCCTGAGGGCTCGCCATTATCGGAGTAGCGTTTGATTTCGTCGTTATCACCGATAACATAGGCAAAAACGTTGTGGGTCGCCTTGTAGTGTTCCTTGTTAATCATCTCGATTTTGGCCTGGGCCTCTTCTTCGCTATTGACCCGGGCAAGGTAGATGAGAAAGTCGGATTTTTTAATTGTTTGCTGCCAGTGACCTTCTTGAGGTTTGAGTAAGTAAAAGTCTTCCATAGTTCGTATTATATCATGAGGCGAACAAGGGGAGAAAGGCGGGGAAGAGTGAAGGATTGGAAGTTTTGAAGTTGTTATTGCTGGGGGGAGCCCTCGGGAAGTTTTAAGTTTTGATTGCTGGGACAGCCCTTAAGAGTTGTGAGTATTTATTGGTTGCCTGGGGAAGCTGCAAAGCGGTTTCTGGCTGCCTTTGGAAGTTGCGCGGGCTGTCGGCATCACTTAATCAAAGAAGAGAATGGACGTGCGAATGAATCAAGAAGAACTATACGGCCGCTTACATACCTGGCCGAAGAATCGGCCGGTGCCGGAAGGCGCTCGAGTGCTTTCTGTTTTGGATTTGGGCCGCTGTCGGCGCTGTGGGGGCCGACGACGGGCTGCACTTCCTCAAGGTGAGAGTTACTGTTTAGATTGCTTGGCGCTGGGGCGGGTATCGACATTGGACGTGCTGTTGACGGTGGCGGAACCGAACGACTTTGTGCCGGGCAGTAAGCTGCGGTGGACTGGAAAGTTGACGGGGAGGCAGGAGACTTTGAGTCAGCGCTTAATTGAGCATGCGCGGGCTGGGAATAATCAGCTACTCTGGGCAGTGACTGGTGCGGGGAAGACCGAGATGCTTTTTCCGCTGATTGATTGGGCTCTCTCTTCCAGACAGCGGGTAGCACTGCTGTCGCCCAGAGTGGACGTGGTATTGGAACTAGCACCGCGCTTGCAGTCTGCCTTTGATGTGTTTACCCAGGTTTTGTATGGTGAACAAGAGGAACATTACCGCTACAGTCAGTTAGTGATTGGGACGGTACACCAGATGCTGCGCTTTTATAAAGCGTTTGATTTGATGATTATTGATGAGGTGGATGCTTTCCCCTATCGCAATAATCGAATGTTAGAGCGTGCTTTACAGCAGGCCTTAAAGAAAGAAGGCAGCTTTTTGTATTTGACTGCTACGCCATCAAAGAAGATGTTATCACAGGCTAAAAGTGGCGAACTCGTTTTGCATCAATTACCAGGCCGTTTTCATGGCGGTAAATTACCTGAATTGACGATTCACTATGACTTCCGTTGGCGGAAGCGGATGACTTTGGCCCTAAAGAAATCCCTGGAAAAATGGTATTCCGAAAAGAAACCCTTTTTTATATTTGTTCCGGCAGTCGATGATTTGGCGCTAATTGAAAAGCAAGTTAGTCAGTTGGCTATTGGAAGAGGGGCCACCGTCCATGCTACTGATCCGAATCGGATTTTGAAGGTGACCGATATGCGGGCGGGAAGGTACGACTATTTGATTACGACTACCATTTTGGAACGGGGAGTAACGCTACCGGATTTACAGGCTGTCATTATGGGAGGCGATGATCCGACTTTTACGAAGGAGGCCTTAATTCAAATGGCTGGTCGTGTGGGGCGTTCCAAGGATAAACCGACGGGCGAGGTCCTCTTGATTGCTTCCGGACCTGCTGGAAGCATTCGGCGAGCACAAAGGGAAATTCGAGAGTTGAATCGAAAGGCGGAAGAAAATGTTTGAATGTTTGCTGTGTTCAAAGAAAATGGATGTACGTCCAAACTTGCTGCTCCTACTGACGGGTTATGTCCCGGTTCAAGAGCGCTTATGTAATGATTGCTGGCAGAATTTTAAAGAAATTGGCACTTACTTTTGTTCTGGTTGCGGTCGGGTGGAAAAGAAGAAACGATACTGTCTAGACTGTCGGAAGTGGCAGAAACGGGGGATGGCCATGTTAGAAAATCAGGCGCTGTATCAATACAACGAGGAGATGAAGGACTATATGGCCCGATATAAGTTCATTGGCGACTACCGTTTAGCACCAATCTTTGCAGGAAAAATGCGCAGGGCGATTCGACGGCGTGTTAAAGAGGAAAAGATTGATATGATTTTGCCTATTCCGCTCAGTGAAGAACGAATGGCCCAGCGGGGCTTTAATCAGGTGGAGGCCTTCTTACCAGTTTTTGCTAAAAAGGTTGATTTGCTGGCTGTGAAAGCCAGTCATAAGATTGATCAGTCCTCTAAAAGTCGTTCGGAGCGTTTGAAAACGAGGCAGCCCTTTGAGCTAAAGGCCGGGATGGCAGGACAGGTTGCCGGTAAGCATATTCTATTGGTAGACGATGTTTACACGACTGGGCGAACACTCTATCACGCTGCCCAACTCCTTCGTCAGGCGGGTGCTCGAAAGGTGAGTTCTCAGACCCTGGCGCGATAGTTGGTAAGCATTTTTTGAGATGGGTATCTGTCGGACTTTTTCCTTAAGAAAAGCTTGCGATTAACGGGAAAGCTCCCATATCCGGCTTTCAAATATGGTATAATCGAAAGGATTGTAGGGAAGAGTTTCTTCTTCTCTCAGGTAACCTAAATTTTGGAGAAAATTAACCATGGCAAGAGATATTGGAATTGATTTGGGAACGGCCAATGTGTTGATCTATGTTGAAGGCGAAGGTGTGGTTTTGAACGAACCATCCGTTGTTGCCGTTGATGACAAGACTGACCGTGTATTGGCTGTTGGTGCGGAAGCTTACCGAATGGTTGGCCGTACACCAGGTAACATTCGTGCCGTTCGTCCTTTGAAGGACGGTGTTATTTCAGACTTTGATATTACAGAAGCGATGTTGACATACTTTGTTAACAAGTTGAACGTAAAGGGCTTCATGTCAAAGCCAAACATCATGATCTGTGCGCCTACGAACATTTCTGAAATCGAACGTAAGGCAATCATTCAGGCTGCTGAAAAGGCTGGTGGTGCAAAGGTTTACTTGGACTACGAACCAAAGGTTGCCGCTATTGGTGCCGGTTTGGACATCTTTAAGCCTGTTGGCTCAATGGTCATTGACATGGGTGGTGGAACTTCTGATATCGCCATCTTGTCACTTGGTGACATCGTTGTTTCAGAATCAATTCGTGTTGCCGGTGATCGAATGAACATCGACATCGTGAACTACTTGAAGCGTGAACACAACTTGGTTGTTGGTGAGCGTTCTGCTGAAACAATCAAGATTGAAATTGGTTCAGCTTTGCCATCAGATAATCCAAAGACAATGGCCGTTCGTGGACGTGATAACTTCCAGGGAATGCCACAAACGATTACGGTTAACGCTAACGAAATCGAATCAGCCTTGCACGAAACATTGGCACAAATCGCCGATGCTGCCCACTTGGCTTTGTCAAAGTTGCCACCTGAATTGGCAGCTGACATCATCGATCGTGGAATTATGTTGACCGGTGGTGGTGCCTTGCTTGAAGGTATCGACAAGTTCTTGGCCGACCGTTTGGAAGTGCCTGTATTTATCGCTGATTCCCCATTGGACAACGTTGCCAAGGGAACTGGTGCTTTGCTTGAGCACATGATGGATAAGGGCTAAGGAGTTTTTGATGTCTAAGAAAAATCAGAGCTTTGCTGTCTCATTGAAAAAAGAAGGTGATTTGGTCAAGGTGTTCGTTGACGAACGCGAAATTGGTCAAATTGAAGAAAACCAGGGCACTTTCGCCGGAACCTTGGGTAAGCAAGTTGTGATTGCTTCTGCCCAATCAGAAGACGAAGCCCTCCAGGCAATGTTAGCTTCTTATAACCTTTACTATTAATTTTTAGAAGAATCCTTTGCCTCGGCAAGGGGTTTTTGTACATAGAAACGACTGTAGGAGAGAACGATGCAACGTAGTGCTGCTCATCATTCAAATCGTACATCAGCATCCGAATTGGACTGGGGAATGATTCTGGTCATGATTCTGCTGATGTTAATTGGACTGTATTCATTATATTTTGCCATTCTAAACGATGGAAACGGCAAATCAGCAGCCTTGAAAGCAATTATTATGCAATTGCTCTATTGGGGCGTTGGTGCAGGGATGATTGCTTTTATCATGCGCTTTGATGCCTTCCAACTTTGGCGGTTGGCACCGGTTGCCTATGGAATTGGAATTGTCCTGCTGATTGGGGTGCTTATTTTCTATAACCGTGCTTTAGCTGCTTCGGCTGGTGCCAAGTCCTGGATTGCCTTTGGGCCGGTTTCCCTGCAGCCTTCAGAAATTGTGAAGCCAGCTTTCATACTGATGCTGTCAAAGGTTGTGGCCAACCACAACCGACTTTACCCAGAGCATACGGTTCATTCTGATTGGTTGTTAATTGGTAAGATGGTCGGGGTATTCCTGCCAGTTGCCTTCCTAATTGCTTTGCAAAACGATTTGGGAACCTTGCTTGTTTTCATTGCCATATTAGGTGGAATCACCATCGTTTCTGGTGTTACTTGGCGTATCTTGGGACCAGCCCTTGCTGCTGCAGGTGCTTTTGGTTCCCTACTCCTATTCTTAGTTACCTCATCTTTGGGACGTTCCATTTTGGGTAGCTTTGGGTTCCAGGCTTACCAGTTTGCACGTATCGATGCTTGGTTGCACCCTGGACAAGATACATCTGATACCGGTTACCAGACCTATCAGAACTTGAAGGCCATTGGGTCTGGTCAGCTTTGGGGATCTGGTTTTGGTAACATGAAAGTCTTTGTTCCGGTTCGTGAATCCGATATGATTTTCTCAGTGATGGGTGAGTCCTTTGGTTTTGTCGGCGGGGCCTTCTTGATTGCCGTTTACTTCCTGTTGTTGTACTTGATGATTAAGGCGACTTTTAAAGCCCGTAACTCCTTCTACGCCTACATTGCGACTGGAGTTGTTGTCATGGTACTCTTCCACGTTTTCGAAAACGTTGGAATGAACATTGGTTTGTTGCCATTGACTGGAATTCCATTGCCCTTTATTTCACAGGGTGGATCTTCACTTCTTTCGAATATGATTGGAGTTGGGTTAATTATGTCGATGTCTTACCAGCAGCAAAGTCGTACTTTTAACGAATCAAATGACTTCTCACTATAAGGGGGAATCATGGATCAGTTAGTCATGATTGCAGAAAAGCAGGATATTCTCCTGCGACAATTAAGGGCAGGAGACCTCTTCGAGTCGTTACCGGATTTGCTACGGGCAATTCGCGACGAAGTCGAATACGAAGAGCCAACGCCAATTACGCCTGTCTTATCAGCCGATGAGGCCATCAATCGGATGGCCTGGTACCAGGAGAACTGGAACAAGCAGGGCGATGAACAGAGCATCCTTTATGTTTCAGAAGAGGACTTGCGCCGATTCTTGACTTTACTTTCTTCGACAGATGAAAGCGTTCGCGACAGCGGGACTTTCTTCTTCCTGGGGTCCGCTATTCAAAATAACCATATCAGTTCGGAAACCTTGGACTGGTTAACCCGAGAATTAATTCATGACAGCCGGCTCTTCTCCCATCTGTTTGAGGAAGAAAACGATGGCGCCTACTATCGTTCCTATTCGATGGCGGTTCTGGCTCTGCTTCTAAGTAAGAACGCGGATAATACCGAGTCCTTTATATCCGAGGCCTTGCTGTCTGATATTGTTCAGCAGCTTGGCATTTACATGCTGGTGGAAAAGGATACCCGAGGCTTTGTAGAGGGGCATGGTTGGATTCACGCCTACACCCACTTGGCTAATGTTCTGGGCCAGCTCTTTGAGCAGCCGGCCTTGAAAAGAGCGGACAAGCTCTACCTGTTAGCTTGCTTGATGACGAACCTGCGTTCCATTGATACGCCGTTGACGATGGGTGAGATGGGCCGCTTGGTTGGTAATGTTTTGCAGTTGAGTCGCCGTCATAAAATATACGGTGACTACCTGCTCTTGGCATTGAAGCTTTGGCGGCAGGACCTGGTCAATACGCCCTTTAAGCAGGATAGGTCGAACTGGCAGATGTTATACATTCGGGTCGACTTTTTCCAACAAGTATTGGCCTTTGGGCCGGATGCCAGTCCTCAAGACGTTTGGAATTACGCTCAAGCAACTAAAAACTATCTATCATGAAACACTGGTTGGAACCAGTTTTAGAAAAGGAAAATCTTATGGCTAAACAACACGTTGTATTACTTTTTGGTGGGAACTCATCTGAACACGATGTGTCAAAGCGTTCTTGCTACAACTACTACAAGGCTTTGGAAGCAACTGGTAAGTATGACTTGTCCGTTGTTGCCATTGCGCAAAACGGTTACTTCTTGGACGCGGACCGTTCAATGAAGATCATGATGCAAGAAGATGAACAACCATTGGTTGATTCATACATGGCAGAATTGAAGGAAAAGGGTATTCTTTCACCAATTAAGGCCTTGGAAGACCTTGGTCAAATCGACATCTTTTTCCCAGTTGTCCACGGAAACCTTGGTGAAGATGGTACTTTGCAAGGTTTGTTCCGTTTGTTGGACAAGCCATACGTTGGTGCTGCTTTGCGTGGACACGCCGTATCATTCGATAAGGTGTTGACCAAGGAAATCTTGACGCAAAACAACGTTCGGAATACCAAGTACTTGGTAACGCACGCCTTTGACGAAAAGAAGTTGACTTGGGCTGAAGTTGAAGAACAACTTGGTTCTGTTGTCTTTGTTAAGGCCGCTAACCAGGGTTCATCAGTTGGTATTTCACGAGCTGAAAACGAAGCGGAATACGAAGCAGCTTTGAAGGATTCCTTCCAGTACGATCACAAGGTTTTGATTGAACAAGCCGTTAATGGACCTCGTGAATTAGAAGTCGGCGTTATTGGTAACGATAAGATTTTGGTTTCTGAAATTGGGGCCCACAAGGTTCCTGACCAAGGTGGTGACGGAAAGGGTTGGTATGATTACCACTCAAAGTTCGTTGATAACTCATCCGTGGCCTTTGAAATTCCAGCCAACTTGCCAGATGCCGTAACGGAAGAAATCAAGGACATGTCAAAGCGTGCATACCGCGCCTTGAACTTGCAGGGTGAAGCCCGTATGGACTTCTTGATTGATGAAGACAACGTGCCTTACTTGGGTGAACCAAACACATTGCCTGGCTTCACTAACATGTCACTCTTCAAGCGCCTCTGGGATTACTCAGATATCGACAACGCTAAGTTGGCCGACATGCTTGTCCAATATGGATTTGACGCTTACAAGAAGTCAAAGGAAATCTCTTACTCATTCGAATCATTGGGTGAAGAAAAAGTCGGAACCTTTAACGGTAAAGACGGTAACAAGAACTAATTTAAAATAAAAAAGCAGACCGAAAGGTCTGCTTTTTATTTTATAGAGTGTTTGAAGTAGGGTCACATTTCACGGACGACTAGGACATCGACTTTGGTAATGCGAGTGACGTAAGAGGTAACTGATCCGACAACTAAACGTTCAACGGCGTTCAATCCAGTGGCCCCAATGACAATGAGGTCGGCATGGATTTCATCAGGGATATCGTGTGCCAAAAGAGCCTTTGGTGAACCATAATCGATGCGGTAGTCGACGGTAACGCCGGCCTTTTCAGCCTGGGACTTGTAGCCTTCGAGCATCTTACGGGCATCTTCGGTGACCGTATCAATCATTGAGTTATCAAAGGCTGCGATGTTCTGAATAGCACGCGTGTCAATGACGTTGGCAAGGGTAATCTTAGCATCGTCACCGTTTGCTTTAGCCAAGGTAATCGCACGGTGAAGGGCTGCCTCAGATTCTTTTGAGCCGTCCATTGGTACAAGAATATCATGGTAGAACTGTGTCATAATGTTATCCTCCTCTTTTTCTTTAGTATAGTCCATTTGAGAAGAAAAGAACAATAAAAAAAGCCCACCCGCAGGTGGACTCGTAGGGCAAGCCTACGATACTTCCTTGGCACCGTTAATCGCCGCTCAGATTTTCCTCGAAATTATCGAGGTGGGTGGTTCACTCTAGAGAAAGCCTACCAAATGAGAAGGCTTGACTCACTGGTCGAGATTCCCGCCCGAATAAAAAGGTTGTAAGGAAAAAGCTGGTATTGCGGCAACGCGTATACCGAAGTATTCGTCTATAGTATAGGGAAAAAATCCAGTAAATAACAGTCTTGACATGTACGAATTTACCGTGATTATTTCTTATGGTTTAGGCCCTTTTTTTGTTTGTTCTTAAGATTTTCATTGACCTCTTTGAGCTGCTTTTCAAAGGTTGAATTACCCTTTGGCTCGAAGTAACGGTCGTCCTTGATGGCGTCTGGCAGGTACTGCTGCGCCACCCAGTCGTTCTCAAAGTCGTGCGGGTAAATATAGTCATTTCCGTGGCCCAGCTTGGAGGCACCCGAGTAGTGGGCGTCCTTCAAATGAGCAGGAATAGCTTGTGCCTTTGAGCGACTCGCTTGGGCCAGGGCGGCATCCATCGCCTTGTAGGCCGCGTTCGACTTGGGTGACAGCGCTAGCTCGATGACGGCATTGGCCAGCGGAATCCGTGCTTCTGGTAGTCCCAGCTTTTCAGCCGTTTGAATGGCCGTTACCGCCCGAAAGGCGGCGTTTGGATTGGCGAGGCCAATGTCTTCATAGGCAATCACCGTTAACCGGCGCACTAAGATGGGCAGGTCACCGGCAGCAATTAACCGTGCCGTGTAGTGAAGCGCAGCATCAACGTCGGATCCGCGAATTGACTTTTGTAGGGCTGAAATCACGTCGTAGTGGGCATCGCCGTCTTTGTCAGCGACGAGGGCCTGCTTTTGAGAGGTTTCCTCGACCACTTCTAAAGTAACTGGTATGACGCCTTTGTCGTTTTCCTTTGTTGACAAAACGGCTAATTCTAGTGAGTTCAAGGCCGAACGGAGGTCACCGTTCGTGGCCTGTGCTAAGTGGTCCTTGGCCTCATCCGTAATTTCAACTGGGTAGTTTCCCAACCCGTTTTCCTTATCAGCCAGGGCTCGGTCAATGGCCTTTTTGATGTCGGCTGTCGATAATGGATGAACCTGGAAAATTTGGGTACGGGAACGAATGGCTGGGGTAACGTTCAAATAAGGATTTTCCGTGGTGGCCCCAATTAAAATGATAGCTCCGGATTCAAGGTGGGGGAGGAGAAAGTCCTGCTTGACCTTGTTTAAGCGGTGAATTTCATCGAGCAGTAGCACGACGGTACCCGACATGGCGGCTTCCGCTGCGACGGCCTGTAAATCCTTTTGCGAATCAGTGGCGGCGTTTAAGGCACGAAAGGCAAAGTTGGTTGACCCGGCGATGGCTGAGGCAATCGATGTTTTTCCGGTTCCAGGTGGTCCGTAGAGAATCATGGACGATAAGCGTTTGGCTTCAACCATGCGCCAGATGATTTTATTTTCACCGACTAAGTCTTGCTGACCGACGATGTCTTCAATTTTCTTTGGCCGCATCCGGTAGGCTAGTGGCTTTTGGGCTGGCATGGCAACTCCTTTCTGAATCGTAATCTATAAAAGAAAGACCAGCAAGAGCCGGTCAGGGAAGAATTAAATCTCAATGTTGTCGATGTTAACGGCTGTTTTGGCAGCAAGGACCATCGCGTAAGGGTCTGCTGTCTGCTTAGACCGTTCGTTGTTTGAAAGTAGTGAGTAAGGGTTACCGGCCTTGATAGCTAACTGTAAGTAGTCAATGTAGTCAGCACCGGCTAGGTCCTGGTCGATTGTTAAAGTCGCCTCGGGATAAGCCTTCATCTTATCTTCAAGGACAGCCTTACTAGCGTCTGATCCAAGCTGTGATCCCTTAATTGCAAGAATGACACGCTCACGGAAGTTTCCTAAGTAGAGGCGCTTTTCATCTGGTTTTAAGCTTGGCCCAGATCCATTTTGGTTTTGTTCAAGTCGTTCGTTCACGTCCATGAGCGGTCTCCTTTGTCTTATCTTTCTCCTATTATACGGGAAAAAGGGGGTGGGTACAAAGGATGAGCAATTTGTACGATTGCAAAATACATTTGAAATAAATGAGAAAAGTGTTAGAATTTAATAATACTAATGGAAAAGGAAGTAATGTTATGACTTTTAAATACTCAACGCACTTGCCAAACACTGAGAATGATACGTTGGGCGCCATTCTGGACGCCGCAGCGAACCCAGAAGTCATTTCGTTGGCGGGAGGCTTGCCTGCCGCCGAACTTTTCCCAGTCGAAGATTTTCGTGCTTCGGCTAACCGCGTTTTTGACAAGCAGGGCGCCGCAGCCTTGCAGTACGGGGAAGCAGCTGGTTTGCCAGCCCTCCGTAACGAAGTGGCCAAGAACTTCTTGAAGCCCCGCCAAATCGAAGGTGGTGTGAAGAACATTGCCATCTCAACTGGTTCGGAGCAAGCCATCGAGCAAATCGCTAAGATGTTCATCGATGAAGGCGACACGGTCTTTGTTGAAGCACCAACTTACCTCTGTACAGTTGATGTTTTCCGTTCATTCGGTGCCAAGATTGTGACGGTGCCAATGGATGAAGACGGGATGCGTATGGATGCCTTGGAAGAGGCTTTGAAGGCCCATCCTGAAGTGAAGTTGATTTACACAATTCCAACTTTCCAGAACCCAACCGGTCGTACCATGCCGGTCGAACGACGCAAGCAGTTCGTCGAATTGGCTGAAAAGTACGATGTACCAGTCTTGGAAGACGATCCTTACGGTGCAATCCGTTACTCAGGTGAAGCAGTGCCACCTTTGAAGGCCTTTGATAAGACGGGTAACGTCATTTACATGTCTTCCTTCTCAAAGATTTTGGCACCTGGATTCCGTTTGGGATTCGTGGTGGCCAGTGAAGACTTCATCGTGAACTTCACTTTGATGAAACAGATGGCCGATTTGCACTCGGATAACTTCTCACAGTACTTGGTTGCTGATTACTTGAAGCACAACGATGTGAACAAGCACATCGAAAAGATTTCTGCTTTGTACAAGCACCGCTTTGAATTGATGCAATCGTTGATTGAATCAGAATTCCCAGCTGGTGTTAAGCACTCCAACCCCGAAGGTGGGATGTTCATCTGGTGTCAGGTTCCTGGAGACATCGATACCATGGCACTCTTCAACGAATGTGCTAAGCAGGGTGTTGCCTTCGTTCCTGGTGAACCATTCTATGCTGGTGACAGCGAATCTGGAACGATGCGTTTGAACTTCTCAAACGTGGATGATGATACCATCCGTGAAGGAATGAAGCGTTTAGGCGCTGCCATCAAGAAGTTTTTGGACAAGTAAAAAGTAAATGAAAAAGTCGAACCCGTGGGCTCGACTTTTTATGTGTCTTCATTTTAGTGGTGGACAGCTTACTTAGGAAGCTTGTCCTTCATTTGCTGAACCAATTGTTGAATTTCGTCATCTGTAACCTGACGCTTTTCAACTTCGGCCTTCAACTTTAAATCATAAGGAGCCTTGGAATCCTTAAGTGAATCCAACTTTTGGCAAAGTGCCTGGAAGCCTGAGTGTTGAACTTCATCGGCAGTGGTGTTTTGCTCCTTCAAGATGAAGTAATGCAAAATGATGTGTTCGATTAGGTCAACACGGGTGATGTTTTGCTTTTCCTGACAGAGGAAAGAAGCTTGGATGGCTTCATCGTCCGAGTAGTCGGGGTGTTCGTCCTTCATACGGTTGAAGATGCGGTAGCAAGCCTGGAATTGGTTCAAGCTTTCATAACCGCGAATGTTTTCCAAATCGTGGTGGAAGTAAAAACCGCCAAGGCTCTTGCCGGAGTTACCACGAACAGGGGCGTGGATACCGGAAGTTGAACCGGCTGCAATGGCCTGGTGGAGTTTCTTGTAGTAGGAGCTAATGTTAAAGAAGTCCCTTACCTTCGCTTCATCTTGGTGATTTTTCTTGATGGCTGCCAAAGCTGTTTGGTAGTCTTGACTTAAAAAGAGGTCTTGATAACTAGTTTGTTTCTTCATTTTGTGCTCCTAACTATTTAATGGCAAAGAAAAAAGCCAGTGCAGAAAGCACTGGCTTTTTTGTACAACCAAATGATATAAAGAATTATCCCAAACGGTTGTAGTATTCGACGATCAATGCTTCGTTGATGTCGGCATCAAGTTCTTCGCGTTCTGGCAAACGAACAAGCTTACCTTCCAACTTTTCAGCGTCAAATTCAACGAATTGTGGACGTGAAACAACTGATTCAACAGCGATTTGGATAGGAACAATGTTCTTTGACTTTTCGCGAACAGAGATAACTTGGCCAGGTACCACTTCGTATGAAGGGATATCAACGCGCTTGCCATCAACCAAGATGTGGCCGTGGTTTACCAATTGACGTGCTTGTTGGCGAGTAGTTGCCAAACCAAGACGGTAAACCAATGAGTCCAAACGACGTTCGAGCAAGATCATGAAGTTAGTACCGTGAGTACCTTGACGAATCTTACCAGCCTTGTTGAACAAACCGTGGAATTGACGTTCAGTCAAACCGTAAGTAAAGCGCAACTTTTGCTTTTCGCGAAGTTGAACACCATATTCAGAAACCTTACCGCGACGACCTTGTCCGTGGTCACCAGGGGCGTAGGCACGACGTGCCAATTCCTTACCAGTTCCTGAAAGTGAAACACCTAAACGACGTGAAACACGCCACTTTGGTCCAGTATAACGTGACATAATATATGTCCTCCAAAATGTATTTTGCTGTACATTGAAGGGTAAGCACCAGATGCGTGCAGCGTCAAAAATTTACGTTTCTCAGGGACAGTAGCTATGCCCTTACTAACGATTCGAGACGTTGTTGACGCGCTTCTTTGCCTACTGCTACTCAATAAACAACTTTCATAAGTATAGCAGGATTGCTGGGATAAGGCAAACGATGTCTTGGTAAAGCGGGGCGAAATTGACTTTTTATTCCATTGAAAAGTTAAGAAAAGTCTAAAAGATGGGCTAGAAAGGGGCAGGCTAGTCGAAATAGTGTAAAGTTGATACTAGCATATACTGAAGAGAAGAGGATAAAACCAATGTGGATCATCATCGGAATCATTCTTGTACTACTCGTCTTTGCAGCAGTTTCCTGGGCGATTTTGGAGCAGCGCAAGGCAGCAGGGCAGGTGGCCGACTTTGAGCTGGCAAAAAAAGCTCTTATAAATGAACACGTGGAAAAAATGATTGCGGACGCGCGGAAGATTTCGCTTTCTGGGCAGGCCTTGAAGGAATACGAAACAATTCAAGGGCAATATTCCTATTTAAAGAAGACGCTCTTTGCCAAGATTGACCAAGAACATGCCAGTGCAGAATCGAAGACTGGTGGCTTGAACGTTTGGGGCACAAAGCGTGCCCTCCGTCACTTGTTGGCTTTGACTAAAGAAGCGGCGCAAGTGCAGGCAAGCATTAAGGACGGTTTGGATAACTTGTATAAGCAAAACGACCGTCACCACGCTGCTATTGAACAATTACACGATGAACGTGATGTTATCTTAAAGCGCATTGCGGAGGAACCCGAGAACTTTGGCCCAGCAGCCGCGGCTTTGACGGATTTCGTTAAGCAGGGCGAAGATTCATATAATGAATATAAGCAACTGGTCGAAGATGGTGAAGCACTGAAGGCATCGGAGGCATTTGAAGCTTTGGGCATGGAAGCCGGTCAGATGACGCACTATCTTCAGTCTGTTCCAGTGATTTTTAACGCGATTAATGGTAAGTACCTTGATCAAGTACAAGAAATTGTTGATGGAAAGGCTAAGCTAGAGGCACGTGGTGTTGTCTTCGACGATGAAGCCATTCAGGCTGATTTGGACCGAGTCGATGCGGACCGCATGGCGGCCTTAGCTGCGCTGAAGGATCTGAAAATCAAAGAAGCAACGGACTTACAGTTGGGCTTGAATAAGCAAATTCAGGCGCTCTATGATAAGTTGGAATTTGAGCTAAACGCCTATAACCGTTACTTCAAGCAACAGGATTTGATAACAAAGGCTTTTGATCGAATTTCTGAACAAAATCACTCCTTGATGATTGAATTGGCCTATCTGAAGGGCCGCTTCCAGTTGACCCACGATGAAGAGGGCAAGCAACAGGAGTACGCTAAGGAAATTGAAGACCTTGTTGCTGGGCAAAAGGAAGTTTCCTCTGCTCTGTCTGATAAGACGATGACCTATTCTGATGCCTGCGAACGTCAGCAGAAGTGGATGACTTTGATGGGCGAACTCGACCAGGACCAAGTGGCTTTGTACAAACAAATCGAAGAATTCCAACCAGCCTTGAAGTCGGCTAAGAAATACTCGCTAGCTTACATTGATGAATTAAAGGATTTGAAGCGTTCGTTGGAACGTCGGGATTTACCCGGATTGCCTCAGTTATTCTTGGACCATTTCTTTGCTATGTCAGACGAGATGACCCGCTTGGACGACGCGGTCAACGCTTCCCGTGTTGACTTGGATGCCGTCCAGCGTCAGGTCAACATTGTTTCATCTGATTTGGATACCTTGAAAGAAGAGGCTAAAGTCGTCGCTGAACAAGCAGACTTAGCCGTTGCCTTATTACAGTATGCTTCCCGCTATGCAGTGGAAAACGTACGGATGGGTGATGCTTTGAAGGAAGCACAAGTTCTCTATGATGAAGAATTTGATTACGCTCAAGTCATTGAAAAGATTAAGCCAATCTTGAATGAACTAGAACCAGAGGCCTACGCCCGACTAGTTGCTAACCAGGATCCGGTTGAATTATAAGCATAGAAAAAGCGATACCAAACGGTATCGCTTTTTTGTTTACTTATTTTTCTTGGATGAGATGGCCGAGTGCTTCATGCCGTAGAAGAAGTACCAGAGCAACCCGATAACAACCCAGACTGCGTAAAGCTTGAGGGTAATCATTGGAAGTCGGATAATCAAGAAGAGTGACAATCCGGCTGCCAGTGCTGGAAGCACTGGGTAGAATGGCATCTTGAATCCTTCGTGCTGCAAGTCCTTACGCTTACGTAGGAAGAGAACCCCGAAAGTGATGAACATGAAGGCGGTCAAGGTACCGATGTTAATCAAGTTGGTTAGGGTTGATAGTGGGATGAATCCGGCAAGGACCGTTTCAACTACCACGGCTAAGATGATGGCGTTTTGTGGTAAGTGATTCTTGTTGACACGTCCAAGTCCCTTTGGCATCAATCCATCTCGACCGAACGAGTAGGCCAAGCGGGATGAGGCAAAGATAAGGGCGAGGATTGCGGTAAACATTCCAATTAAGGCACCGATTGTAATCACAACGGAGAACTGTGTCTGCTTAATGGTTTGCAAAGCAAAGGCAGCGGGATCATCAACACCGAGCTTCTTGTAGTTAACAATTCCCGTCAAAACAATGGCGAAGAGTGTGTAGAGGGTTGAAGAAATCACAACCGTTCCCAAGATACCCCGTGACATCGTCTTCGTTGGGTTCTTAACTTCGGCAGCGTGGGCGGCAATCGTGTCAAAACCAAGGAAGGAGAAGATGATGGACGCCGTAGCTGCGGTAATACCGCCCAGACCCCAAAGACCCGTTTGGAATTGCTTAGGGTAAAAGTTAGAATAGTTAGTAGGTTTAATGAAGAAAAGGCCACCAATAATGAAGAGTAAGATGATGGCAATCTTCAAGATAACGCCGGCGTTCTCGACTTTTTTGGACTGTGACAGACCTGCAAATAAAATGAAGGTTGAGACCAAGATAACGAGGACGGCCAAGAGGTTCACAATCCCACCTTGATCGGGGCCAACTTGCAAACTGGTCGGAAGTGGCATGCCCATTTGTCCTAGTAGGGAGTTCATGTAGGCGGCAAATCCGGTCGCGATGGCTGAAACGGCAAGGAAATACTCTAGAATTAGTGACCAGCCAAGAAGCCAACCGATAATTTCGCCGTAGATAACGGATCCATATGAATAAGCGGAACCGGCAACGGGCATGGCGGAAGAGAATTCCGCAAAGGCCATACCACAGATTCCTGAAAAGAGTGCGGCTAGCAAAAAGGCGATGGCAACGGCTGGTCCAGCGTGGTTCGCCGCTTCGTGGCCGGGAAGAATAAAGATACCAGAACCAATTACGGTTCCAACACCCAAACCGATTAAGTCCTTTGTTGAAAGGACACGGGCCATCTGCCCGTCTTTTTCAAGGTAGCCTTCAACGGATTCCCGTTGGAAGGCTCGTTTTAGTAAGTTCATGTTTAAAAATTCTCACTTTTTTCTAATTTATCACTTAATTGTAGCAGTTACGAAATGGCTTGTCGATTATTTTAATGGTAAAATGATGCAAGCTGAGAGGAGAATGGCCAATGGAAAACCGCGTGATCGTTTTAATGGGACCGGCTGGTGCTGGTAAAAGTACCGTTGCTTCTTATATAGAAGAAAAGTGGCAAGTGCCGCAAGTTATTACACACACGACTCGGAAAAAGCGTGAGGGCGAAGTGGATGGTCAGGACTACTACTTTGAAAGTCCTGCGACTTTTCCAAAGAACCATTACCTTGAAGAAGTTGAATACGCTGGTAACCGTTATGGGTCATCCATGGAAGGATTGGAACGGGGATGGCAGAAGAACCACTTGGTTAGTATCGTTTTAGATACGAAGGGTGGGGAAACATACCTTGAAAAGCTGGGTGATAAAGTCTGCCTTTTGTACATTACAGTTTCAAATGCTTCTATATTAAAGAAACGTCTGGTTGGACGTGGGGATGATGAAGTGGCAATTGAAAAGCGGTTGAACTCAGCAGAGTTTAAACGGGATCTTCAGTTACCTGTTGAAATGCAGGGGCAAGCAGAGGTCATTTATAACGATAACTGGGATGAAACGAAAGAAGAAATTGATAAGCTGATTAAAAGGCTGAAATAAGGGGATAAAAACAAACGTTTTGTACTCGTCTTTGACCCTCATTCGTCTTTAGAATATCCATCGATTTTCTTGAAAAAAAGCATTGACCGAACGGTGCAATGTCGGTATACTAATTATTGTTCCTTGCGAGGGACAAGCGGTTATCAAGTTTTGCTTGATAATCACCAGCAAAACTCATCAAAATAGTTGTTGCACAAGTTGCTAACATCTGTTACAATAAATGAGTTGCCCAATCGGGTTAGCACATTGAAAACTGAACAAAACTTTGAACAAACAAATCTGTAACGAGATTTAGCTTTGACAGCTAAATCTAACAAATTTGCGAAGTCAATTCGTAACAAACAAT
>NZ_FOLI01000012.1 GCF_900112405.1 Fructobacillus durionis
GTCCGGATCAATATCTACTCCACCGTTTCCGTTGAATGGATTCAAGTCACCTTGCTGTGCTTGTTGCTCCCCTGCAAATGGACTTGCATTCGTTTGTTGCTTGGACCCGTTAGCCGCTTGGTCACGAGTGATTCCGTTTGGCTTTGAACCTTCTTGATCAACCTTGTTCTTTGCTTTAACCACCAAGTTAGTCTTTCCGTTGTAATTGCTAGTTTCCCATTCGACCTTGATGTTGATTTC
This sequence comes from Fructobacillus durionis, assembly GCF_900112405.1. Classification (GTDB taxonomy): domain Bacteria; phylum Bacillota; class Bacilli; order Lactobacillales; family Lactobacillaceae; genus Fructobacillus; species Fructobacillus durionis. The sequence goes on from NZ_FOLI01000012.1 coordinate 241, forward strand.
CTTTCCGACCAACGTCTGAACAAACTGTTGAATCGATGTAAATGTACGACCGCTTGGAGCGCCAGCAGCGATGGCCATGTTGTTGAAGTTTTTTTGAGAACGTTCAGCAGCTTCTTGCGTATCATCCTTCCACACCATGTTGTCGTATCGAACTTGGCCACCAGCGTATTCACCATCCACAACTTCATAATCGAATACAGCCATCTCATTACCGTTTGATGATGTCTTAACTTCTGACTGTGGCAGAATCTTAACGTTGTAAGTCCCTGCTTCTTTTACTGATTGTCCGAATACGTTGTTCTCGTCTGTAGTAAATCCAAATGCCATGTTAGTTATCCTCTTTCTTTTCTTCTTCGTTATTTAGCAGCTCTTCTGCCTTAATCAAGGTACGGTCATCTATGCGGTTTTTCGCATGATTCCCGTTCTCTGTGTCCATGTCGATGAACCGCTCACCTTTCTCTTTGTAAATACGGCCAACAACATCAAACGGTCCTGTAAAGGCGTTAAACGTCTTCTGGTTCATGTCCGCTTCAAAACGTCCTTTCCCATCAAGACCGTTTCCACCGTTGTCAATCTGATGGGCAGTCGCCAAAATGGTTTTATGACTATCCCGCAATGAGTTCGCCAATGATCGGAACCACGCCTGTAACTTCTGATAATTCTGGCGTCCGTCCTTACTAGCCCCGTCAATGTTTTCAAGAACAAAATTTTGCAAAGCAGTCACGTTATCCAAAATGATTACATCGAAAGCATCATTAACTAGGTACTGGTTAAGATACTTATCTACCGTGCGTTGTAGCGTCGCCTCATCCGACTTACCAAACGCCATCACAGCAGTGTCTGTCGTACCTACTAAGGCGTTCCATGAACCATCGAATGTAAGTAGTAGCTTCTTTCCAGAAAACAACTTGGACAGGCTAGTTTTTCCTGTTCCGCCGTCTCCATAGATGAAGTACATATCACCGGACTTCTTGATTTCTCCTGGTTTAAAAGTAATCATCTCGCCTCCTTATTTGTACGTCAGTCGTTTTTGTTCGGAGTACACAGTGACCTTTTCTAGGTCTTCTTCGATAGCTTTTCCAAACTCTCGCTTTAGTTGTGCTGGTGTATTAACACTTACCGCTCCCCAACCGTACTTCTTAACAAATGCCATCTTCGTTGCTTCTGATTGGTCAACCGCAGAACGCTTTGAGGTAGAGTAGCTAATATTCTTAAACTGCTGTCCTTCGTTTAAACGTTCCTTGACCATGTCTTCAACATTTTTCAAAGGTTTCTTAAGTTCCTTAGCTTGGTATGCTAGACCTTCCGCTTGCTCGACAGTGAGTCCGTCTAAGTATTCCTTACTTAACATCTCGCTTACTGGTGTTGGTTCACCATAAGCGTTAACAATCATCATTTCATGTGTCATAGTTCAGTTACCTCCCTTTGCAAGTCACCAAGCTCCTCGTACTTCTCGTCAATGTCAGCCTCCAAGTCTTCCTTGGTGCTTTCCATCTTCTTTATTTCGTCACGCTTGGCATAGATTGCGTCTTGTAGTTGCTCGTATCGTTCCAGTCGTTGCGTGTTTTCTGGGTACATCAACATGCTATTTTCAATTGTCATTTTTATCCTCCGTGTTATACTAGAGGCATAAATTTCTTATCCGGAAACTTTATGCCTTAGCTCTCTTGGTTGCAGCCTTGAGAGCTTTTTTCTGTGCTTTAAAAAATCGTTTGCCATCTTTAGAGGCATCATTTTCAAGATCACGTCTAACGTCGTTGTCACCAAACAATGGCTTCTTATCGAGCGAAAGTACCACTAAGTAGATAAATCCACCGGTTGCTCCAATTAGGAAGAACCAGTTGATTACTCCATTACAAAACATGCTATTTGTCATTTCATCGCTTCCTTTCTAAATATCTTTTCTATAAGTCGTATGTGCTTTAATAAACGCTGCCATTTCAGCTTCTGGATATACCGGCCTTTTTTGTGTTGGGTAATAAAATTCAGGGCATCCCGGCATATTAATTAGAAGCTCAACTTTTTCTCGCGACGTCTTCATTTCTTCCATTAGCCCTTTAATGGTGAACATTCGACTGCCGTTAGGGTCAAAAACCATTTTTGCCTCCTTTCTTTTGGTATCATTTTGAAAACATATACATCAGGAATGTAGTCGTTAGCGAACCAATGAGACCGCCGATTACACTAGCAATTACAGATACCCAATTGGGGATTTGATAAAATTCTTCATCTTCTTTTTTCATGTTGTTAACCTTTCTTTTGGTATCCTTTAGTTACTGGCAGTGACGTGCCTAGTAAATTGAAAGGAGAATAGTTATGTCAGCTAATTTTGAAGGACTTGATGATCTTCTAAATGCACTTGAAAATCAACCAGATGCAATCATCAAAAAAGCTGCTGAAACTCAAGAATTTGAAATTGAGTGTAAAAAATGCGGAAAATTATTCACTGCTCACAGCGGTAAAAATAAATGCCCAAACTGTGGCACAATTACTAACCTAACTGTTGAAATCAAGAAAGAATCATAATTTTTCAATCTCTTTCAACAACTTCGTAAGACCCGATAGTTTTTTATTAAACTTGCGGATCTTTTTTTGTTTCTTTTTTCCTAATGAAATAGTTACAAAAACATCAAACTCGTTATCACTTTTCTTAATTACTTTCTCGATTGAATAAAAGTCCTTTTGTCGACGCTTGAACATGTGTAATCTCCTTTACGCCGTCCGGTCTTGCTCGATCAATGGCAGGACGCCGTTATCTTTCAACAACTCGTACAATCCAAGCCGTCCCTTTTGAGTCCACTTAGTACTTGCTACAAGCTTCTTTGAACCATCAGCACGCCGAACTTCCTTGGTTTCGGACTGTGTCCATCCCTTTTTCTGATGCTTTGCATACAACAACCAAGTATCACCTTGTCGATATTGCACGCCCAACTCATGGAGCAACTTATTCATCGCTGCACCGCTCATGCCGTAGTCCTTAGCAATGAACGTGATGGTGACCAACGCCTTGTTCTGCAAAATTGAGTCAGTGTAGTCAGCCTTTGGTTGCAATTCATTCACACGTTGCTTAAGTAGCAACTTCTCTTGTCGCTCTTGCTTAAGAGTTGTGGCCAATCGAATAATCGTGTCTGGATCAGTCAACGCTTCTTCAATCTTCAAGTCGGTCATGTAAGCGCCGTGCTTGCGAATGCTTGGCAGGACTTCTGAAGTGACCCAGTCTTGGAACTTTTCTGCTTGCGGACTTCCTGCCTTCATTACCAGTTTGTAAAACTGTGGTTCAGTAATGAAATCGCCTTTCCCAACTTTTCTGCCAGAAGTGGCAGAATTTAAATATTCGTTAACCCGGCTCCATCGAACGTTTGTATAGCCATTAGACTTAGATACAATCCCAATTCCAATTGCTGCACTCTCTGCGTCGAACAAAACTTGTCCGTTTTCTTCTTTGACTTTCAGGTTGTCAAACACCTTTACTTCGTTTGCCATGTTGGCCTCCTTCTTTGTTTAGCTTTGTCAACAATTAGAGTGAAAAAATATCAACAACCTTTAAATTCAGACCATCCGCAATTTTCTTTGCAGTAACTGGTGATGCTTTTCGCTTACCTTGTACGTAAGCCGAAAGCGTTCCCTTACTAATCCCAATATACTTAGAAAAAGCACTAGCACTGTATCCAAGAGAGGCTAAAGTATCTGTGAACTCTTGCGGATTTTTTAAAGATAATGTTTTAACCATGTTTCCCTCCTTTCGCTAACTGATGCATTAAGTATATCTTTGTCGTTTAGTTTTGTCAACACTAAATACGTATTTTGTTTGCATTTTGTTTTAATTGCGTTTAGATATTGGTACAATCTTGTTTAACAGGAGTAATGATCATGCCTACTAAAGAACAGTTTGCTGCTAATATTAAACAAATCAGAGAATCAAAAGGATATACGGTCCGACAAGTTGCCACTTATAGTGGACTAAACCCATCAACTATCTCAATGCTGGAAAATGCGAAAAGAAATATTCCTAAAGTAGCAACATTAGAAAAACTTGCTCACGGTCTAAAAGAACCCGTAAATAAAATTATTGAGCTTGCTGGATATAGGCCTGAAGCCAAAACAACCAATGAATACGAAAACAGCTTAACTGATGCTCAGAAGCAAGTTGCCTATCTTATTGATCCAAATGCTACCCAAGAAGAAATAGACCAAATAAAACAACTAGTAGAAATCGCTAAGCTATCAAAGAGGCGTTTATAAGTGAATCGGTTAGAATACTATATTGATAAATTTCCAGATTATAAGTTCTACGGTATAGAGGTTGACGATAGGCGTTTTTTTGGCCAATGTGTTAATGAAAATGGAGAAATAAGTATTTTTATTAATACACTGCAACCAGAAGAAGAGCAAATACAAACATTATTACATGAAGTTGGACATGCTGATTTCAACTTATTTAGTAGTAGTAATAAACGATGGTGTAGAGAAACAATGCGTGTTGAGAAAGAAGCATCGCAATTCGTTAGACACTATAAACTTGGATATTAAATGTACGTGCAAAATCTGAACCACGTTAAAAGCTGGAGGAGAGAAACATTGAATAATAAAAAATTATGGATTAGCATCATCGCAATTATGGCGCTAATTATCGTTGGTTTAGTATTTTATGTCTTTACTTCTAATGGTAAAGACAATACTTCAAACACATCGAGGTCCGCAAAGGTATTGGGTGTTAAAGCTGACTATTCTACTTCTGAAGCAGAAGAAAAATTAAATGCTGGTGATGATCTAACAGGAAAGATTATTGACGTTGAAATTTTGAAAGTTGAAAACAACACAGAATTAGGACAGAATCTTCAAGCTGGCGAACACTTAAACTTTTACCCTGACAAGCAGCAAGCTGGATTAAAAGACGGACAGCATATTAAGTTTAAAGTTACTGATGCTCAATCTACATTGGGTTCATGGCTAATTAAAGGATCAGTTGTTTCCACTAAATAACACAATGCCCATTTGGGCGTACATATCATTCGAAGCGAAGAAGGATATTTTTGGGATCTAAGGAGATAAAATGAAAGATATTATTTATGTAAACCAAACACTAATCAATTCAATTTTAGCCCAGAAAGATGAAGGGTTGGCTATTGGATCAAAATATAGTGACCAAAATTCTGAATCAGTAACAAAAGTAGAAACAGAAGGTGTTAATACTAACGCTGGTTTTTCCTCAATTATAAAAGCTACTGTTGAGGGTAATTCTGAAAGCTCAACATCCAATCAACTCACAAAATCCGCTTCTAAATATCTTGATACAGTATTAGATGATTATTCATTAAATCTGTTAATCGAAAAGTTAAATTTAGAAACAAAGACTAACATCAGCCAAACAGTAGAAGGAGATTTTGTTTCAATTACCGACAACTTTTCAGTAATCGATATGAGTATATTAAAGAATATGACTGATGATAACTCAATTATTGAATTGACAAAGTTATCTGATGACAACTATGTTGAATATGAAAAATTAAATAAAATCCCCAAAAAATCAAGAACTGCAGAAATAACGACCCGAATAAATACATTAAAAAAAAGCCTACCAGATTTAAGCGAACTTGATAGGATATTCAAGATGGTTAATCTTTATGCAAAATTCTATAATGGAGCACTTCCAAACACTACTCTATTTTCATCAAATGATTCGATTGTACTTGCTAACATTGAAAATTTACGTATTACCCCTGCCGAGTTAACAGCCATTTCAAAAGCTCAGCGAAAACTAAATGTTTTTGGAATTGTATCAAGTATAAAAGGTGATTTAGAAACTAGTGTCACGCCAGACGGAGAGAATATTGATTTTTCAGTCATGAGTACCTTTTTCATGGATGTTGTTCTCGGAAGTTTCAACATACTAAAAAAAGGAGATCGAATAATCAAACCTATCGCTGTTTTTTATGAATAGTATCGAATTTGCTATCTACAAAATCTGATTGCGTAATAAACGATGACTCCAAGTTAGAAAAATTTTTATTGTTTTCGTTTTTAAGAAAGATATTTTCTGTTTGGATTCGTTGCTTTTCATTATTAAGTTTTTTAATTTTATTGAATAGCATTTGAACCTCCAAACAATTATTTTACCCAATTATTACATAAAAGAGCGTTTTTGGTAACGCCTTTTTTATTTGTACCAAAATGGAGGAATATATGGCTACATTTCATAAAACAACTGCAGGAAATTATCGGGCAAGAGTGTCCGTTAAAGAAAACGGAAAATACAAACAAATTAGCAAACAAGGTTTTCGAACTAAAAAAGAAGCCGTTATTTGGGCATCAGAGATAGAAGCTGGTTATACTGATCAGTTACAGAGTAAATATGAAAAGATGTTGTTATCAGATTATTTTGAGAATTGGGTTGATACCTATAAATCAAAAATGGAGGCTGCCACCCAATATCAGTATCAAAATACGCTCGACAATATTATTAAATATATGCCCGACGCTACTCTTATTGATTTCACACGTACTGATTTCCAAAATTTTATCAATGAATTCGGTAAAGACCATTCAAAAGAAACAGTTGCTAAACGAAAGAACCATATTAGCCAGGCATTAGAAGATGCCTTTGCTGATGGAATAATTAAGAATAACCCCACTATTCGCATTCAACTTACAGGAAAAGTTGGAAAGTCAGCATCAGAAAAGTTTCTTGAAAAAGACGAACTTATTAAACTAGATCATTATATTAAAAATAAGCTGGCTACATATCCACATGCTAAATCATACTTAGCAATCTATATATCAATTCATACTGGGATGCGTATTGGCGAAATCATGGCCCTTCAATCTGATGATATTGATTTTGAAAAAAAGACAATATCAGTTAATAAGGCACTTGATCAATACCGTCATGTTAAGTCCACCAAGACAGAATCAAGCAACCGCATAATCTCTGTTGATGATGACTTACTAAATGAGCTAACAGGTATCGAAGGCCCAATCGCCGACATCAGTAATTACGGTGCGGGGAAAGCCTTAAAAGCAGCAATCAAGGAATTAGATATTAAACCAGTTTCATTTCATGCATTGCGCCACTCACACGGATCTTTATTGTTAAGCCAAGGTATTGATATTAAATATGTTTCATCGAGGCTTGGGCACAAAAATATTTCAACAACGCTTAACGTTTATACCCACCTTCTTAGCTCACAAAAAGAAAGCGAAGAGGAAAAGACACAGCGTATCATGATGTCTATTTTTTAGTGCAAAAAGTGTCTAAAAAGTGTCTAAATATTTACAGAAACACACAGAATTAGGCAGAATTACACAGAAAAAAACCAATTACTAAAACAAAAGAAAAGCCCGGTGTTATCACGTTAAATGCGATAACACCGGGCTTTAGCTGCATTGCTTAAAATCATATCATATGCCGACTAACGG
>NZ_FOLI01000003.1 GCF_900112405.1 Fructobacillus durionis
CCGTTAGTCGGCACTATTAGATAAAGAAGGTCATCGCTTAGATGGCCTTCTTTTTTTATATTATTTTTTTAACTCGCTGTTGAATGTTAATCGGTATTTGCCCAAGTATATGTCTCATCGGTCCTTCATTGATTGGAAGAAGGCTATCGAATATATTTAGCAGGTTTATTAACTGATCCTTGAATATTTGACGTTCACTCTGTTTTAAGAGAATACCAATAACCAGTAGAAGGCCGAAAAAGTCTTGTTGTCCATAGCCTTCATTGAACTCTTCGTCGGTGATTACCTCTTCTTCGTAAAAAGAACGGATGTAGGAGAGAGTGAGAGGGGCTTTTGAATGGATTTGGACAATGGCTTCACCATGGGCCAGTCCGTTTCTAAAATCAATTAAATAATCAATTGTATTCTGGAAAGCAATTAATGTTTCTTCATTAATTGACGCAGGAATGAAAAAGTCAGTCATCACTTTTTCACGTATGTTGGTGGGGCTAATTTGAAACCAACAGTTAAACTGCCCAAAGGAAATGTTTTCAATTAATATCCAAGGCGGCACGTTACCACTAAGGCGATAAGCAAGCAATGTTTTAGAGACGTTTTTACTTTGTTGGTTTTTATGGTGTAAGGTGTGTAAAACTTGTTTCGTTAATTGTCCCCGTTTACTGTAAATAACATTTGATAAATAGTTGCTTTCTAAGGTGCCAAATTGTTGAGCAAGCTCATATTGAAAAACTGATTTCATATTTTTTTCAATCGACAGGATGGCTTGTAGAATTTCAGAGGCGAGTCGGTTCTCCAGCATTTGAATGACCCCAAGTGTTTCGATTGAAATGCCATCAATGAAAGTCTCAGTGTCTGGCCCTTTGCGTAATGAATCCTGATATTTATCGATTAGATTATGAAAGGAGTATTTTTTGAGTGTGCGGAGAGCGGTGTCCTTTTTCTGTATCGAAATATTATATTGTTCTTGAAGGCTTTGAAGCTGTCTTTCCCAGTCAAGAAAGGTAGTGGTTTCGATCATATTATCTCCCCCTAACTATGCAGCAATCTGATTAACATCAGTTTTAAGAGTTTAATTGGAATAGTATTGGTGAAGATATTTTATCATAAGATACGAACAAATGTTCGCATCTTTTTTGTTTTTAATCTATTTAGGACCGGATTTTAAAAGGATAGAATCGTTCAAATCCCCATTCTAAAGGCCTTAGTTCTATTCGAAGGAACCGATTAAGACGCGTAAACGTTATGGATGAAAGGCTTTTGAAACAAAGAAACAGTTCATAAATGAAAAGCGCATATTATCAAGCATGGTTGTCTGTCTTAAAAGTCTTATTATTGTAAGAAATATTTCTGTTAAATAAGGTCAATCTTTTTGCAACTTCTTGATATGCCTCCGAAATCTCCACCCTGTTATTCTGAGTAGGTTAACTCAGTTATGGAGAAAAATTATGAAATTAAAAGTAATCTTATTAAGCGGCGTTACCGCCATTGCCCTTGCATCTGCATCCGGCGTTACTTATATTCAAGCACAGAGCACACACCATAAGGCAGTACAGGCCAAGGCACTAAAGGTTGAACAAACCAAGGCTAAGGCGCAGAAGTTGGCTGCTAAGACCTCTGATGCCAAGAAACAAGATGATACACAGAATAACGCTCAAGATCAGAAGCAAGAACAGACTCAAACGGCAGCCCAGACCCAGCCGGAAACTGCTACGAATACTCAGGCTGATACTGAAAAGCTAGCTGCTACGGATGCCTCAGCAACTGCTACGCAAACGCAACCTACTTCAGCGGTTAATACATCACCAGCACCGAATGCTGCTGCCCCTAAGGCAACACGTACGGATGGTTTTAACTTCTTAGGTAAGCATTGGGATATTACGACATTTTCTAACACTAGTGGTGGGAACACGCCTCGTTGGACACCATATATCTTCCAGTGGTCAGCGATTCCTAACTACTACTTAGCTGAAGCTGCATCAAGTGCTGGTTCTGCGGTTCGTCAGCTTTCAGTAGGGGATGAAGTCGTGGTTAATGGACAGACATACCATGTAACCGACATTCGTCACGGTATGAAGCGTTTGGATTCTTTGGAGACTGTTGAAAATTTGACTTCAACACACGCAATGGGACTCCAAACTTGTGATGATGCTACTGGAACTTACATTTCAACTTACTGGTTTGATTAATTGTATAAATGAAAAGTCGCTGCTTTGGCAGCGACTTTTTTATATAGAAGAGCCCTCTAAAATTCCGTATAATGAATAAAAAACATCAGAATGGAGATTTGCGATGCGCTTATGGCATTATCGATTAATACCGACACTTTCACGTCAGAACCTTTTGGGTCAGTGGCGGGAATGTTTGGCCATTACCGGGGCCATTAGCAAGAATGGTGAGGTTAACCACGCTACCGTTAACCGTTTGAATGACTATCCGATTGAAGATTTAGAGATATACATCGAGTTAGTGAAACGGGAAATGAATCGACGGGGTTATAATACCACGGAAAGGTCCCATCAGAAGCTGAAAAAGGATATTGGATACGATTGGAACCGGCCGATACAATATGAAGAAAATGGACTGGGAGATGTCTACTTTACCAGCGGAAAAGAACTTTTTGAAGGCTTTCATAACAAGCGCTATCTCTGGCAGAACTTGTACATGATGCAGGAGAAGGCGGATACTGATCAGCTGACGCAAGCAGAGTGGCAGGCGATGTTAGCTTCCCTAGAGGGTAAGTATCCGGAGGTATTATCATTACGTTAAGCCCTGTATGTCATTGTAAGAACAAAAAAGCAGCAACTTGTTTTCTTCAAGTTGCTGCTTTTATTTATAAAAACTAGTTATTTAGACAGTTTCAACAAGAACTGACTTCTTACCAATCTTGAAGAGAATCATACCTACTACAATGTATGTTAATAGAACGCAGACTGGCATGGCAATGGCGTTACCATCGAAGAAGGTAATGTTACGCAAAAGCGTTCCAGTTGCACCAGGTGGCAAGAGTTGTCCTAAGAATCCCCAGCCCTTAGGCAACATTTCAGGGGCTGATCCAAGACCTGATAATGGGTTACCAAGCAAGATCAACATTACGGCGGCAATTCCAAGTCCACCATTTCCCATGACTTCAAGCAAACCAAGAACAAAGAAGGCTGTTCCGGCAATACCGAGCATTGCGCCAAGTGAAGTTAGGAAGTAGTTACCGTCAAAGGTACCGATTCCGAACTGGATAACGGCAACCAAACCGAGACCACCGATGATGGCGAAGGTGATGGCAGCCCAGAACTTTTGCTTCTTACCCTTAACCATGTTGGCGATGGCAACAGTACCAATCCAACCACCAAGAGCGATTGGCAAGGCGCCGGCAACAAGTCCAGCACCCTTTGTATCGCGAGATGGGAAGGACTTCAATTCCTTAACAGTCAACGTCTTGGCATCGATTGCTTGAACCTTAGCATTTAAAGTCTTTAACACGTTGGCATCAGCTGCCTGTGCTTGCATTGTCTGAATTTGTGCCTTGGCAGCAACCTTTTGCTGGGTAACAACGGCATTACCGATTGTTTCTAAGGCTTGTGCAACAGCAGTTGAAGCTGCAGTTGCCTTGTATAAAGTCATATCGCCAGTTTCTGAAATATCAAAGGCGCCGTAAATCTTACGTTCGTTAACGGCAGTCTTCATTGCTGAAACTGACTTATACTGTGTAACATCGAAGCCCTTCTTATCGAGTGGCTTGGCCATCTTCTGGTAGACTTCTTCGTTTGTTGTGACGATTCCGATTGGAACGTTGTTCACACCTGAGTTAACGGCTGGCGTGGCAAAGGCGGTCATCATAATTGACAACACAACTGTCAAACCAACGGCCAAAGTCAGGATGAACTTTGGGGTTGATGCTTTCATATTAATTTCCTCTCTATCAATAAACTATCGTTAAGTATAGGGAGTTTTAAAAAATAAAAAAACCAACAAACGTTGGTTAAAGGTTGGATAACTTAAGTTAATAAACATTTTTAAAACAAGTGTCGGTTATTTAATCAGTTGAACGACTACTTTAGGCATGACTTCTTTAATGATGTTAGTGAATTCCTCGGTGCTTTCGGCGAAATCCTTTTTAACCCAAGTCGTTAACATAGTGCTAACACTGGAGGTTAAGAGGACCATAGCGTAGTCGCGAGGAATGGCTAGGTGTTCATCGTCGATGGCAGAAGAGAAAGTTTCCATACCACGTTCCTGAAGGTGACTCTCAAAGGTGTGACCAGCGTTGTCAGAAAGCATCAGTGCAACTAACTCACGGTGTTGGTTAATATTTTGAACAATATGAATGGATCGTTGTTGAAATTGTTCAACGAGGGGGCCCCGAGTAGACCAGTCGACGTCAGGAAGGCCGTTGATTAAGTTATCAAGAAGTTCGTCTTGCATCTTATCCATTAAATCGTATTTATCTAAATAATGGGCGTAGAAAGTTGAACGGTTAATGCCGGCTTCATCAATAATCATTTTAACCGAAATTTTGCTGAAATCATTCTTTTTAAGTAAATCTAAAAATGAATCTTGAATCGCTTGGTCCGCCTTTGAAAAGCGCATGTCTTTTTTATTAGTCATAGTAAATTTTCTCTTTGAAAAAATAAGTAATTACTACTTTATTGATTAATCAACCTTTGGTTCTGTTGATGTTGGCTGACGGAAGTCATCCGCAAAGAGACCCATCATGTATGAGTCATGGTACTTTCCCTCAGCAAAGAAGTGGTGCTTCAAGCAGCCTTCTTCTTCAAAACCAATTTTCTTATAAATATGAACGGCAGCCGCGTTATCCACGTCAACGTAGAGGTAAATCTTGTGCAGATTCAAAACGTTGAACCCGTATTCAATACCAGCTCGCATTCCGGCTTGTGCCAATCCGTGCCCCTGGAATTTTGAATCAATAATGATTTGAATTTCAGCGTGTCGGTGAATGGTGTTAATTTCCATTAATTCAACAACACCAGCAAATTCACCATCCTTTTCGATGACGAAACGACGTTCTGTTTGATCGAGTACGTGTCGGTCGTAAAGCAAAGTCAATTCGTCAAAGGAGTTATATGGTTCTTCGAACCAAAGGGCCATAACGGAACGTGAGTTCTTTTGGCGGTAAATGTGAGGCAGGTCTCGTTTCTCTAATGGGCGGATATTCATGGGGGCTCCTTTTATATTTTTTAATATCATAGCATATTATACGCCGTAAAATTAATCGTAAAAAAAGCGGAACCAATCGGTTCCGCCTTTAGGTATTGCCCCTGCTGGATTCGAACCAGCGCATAGTGGCACCAGAAGCCACCGCCTTACCGCTTGGCCAAGGGGCAATTACTTGATATATATTAGCTAATTTTTGAATAAAATGCAAGGGGTTGCGGGTAAAAAAGTCGATTTTTTTATTTTTGCTTTAACTCTTTTGGCTTATGCTTTTTTTAATGGTTTACGATAGCAAAATGGTATTTGAATTATCAGACTAGACCAATTATAATTATAAAAGATGACACATGGGGATAAAGTCCATACTAAAAGGTACTTATCCAATTGAGGAGGTTTCTACCATGGCTATACCACGGTATATTGAAATTCATAATGAGATTCGTCAGCGCATCGCGGCGGGTGAATGGAAAACAAACAAGCGCTTGCCCGCTGAACGTGAATTAGCCGCATCGTTTAATGTCTCCCGAATGACCTTGCGACAGGCCATTCAAACTTTGGTAGACGAGGGGATTTTGGAACGCCGTGTTGGTTCTGGAACCTTCGTTGCCGAGAAGAAGGTTTCGGAACGTGCCCTGGGCGTAACCTCCTTTACCGAACTGATGAAAAAGTCCGGTCGTAAGGCACAGTCAGTTACGGTTTCCTATAAGGTCACGACACCATCTGTTTCAGAAATGGACCACTTGAACTTAAAGGCTGAAGATGAAGTCTTAGTGATGGAACGTTTGCGTTTGGGGGATGATGAACCCATTTTGCTCGAACAAACGACTTTACCAGTGAAGTTAGTGAATAACTTTACCCGTTCAGAACTAACGGAGTCCCTTTATAAGACGCTAATTGACGCCGGCATCCAACCTGGACGTGCTAACCAAACGATTACCGCATCGCTTGCTACAGAACGCCAGGCGGCACTATTAGAAATTAAGCGGGGTGACCCAATCTTGGCTGTCCGCCAGGTTTCTTACGATCAGCAGGACAATCCATTTGAATACGTTCGTTCCTATTACGTTGGGGACCGATTCGAATTTAAGTTAACACGATAAAGATAATTAAGTCCTCCGCCAAAGCGGAGGGCTTTTCTGCTAAGATAGAGCTAAGTATTTGACGCAGTGGGGTGAAACAAATGGCAGATGAAAAAGTAAAACTAAACCTGGGACAAGGTGCCTGGCACCGAGCTATTTCGATTGATTATGCCGACCTTTTGTCAAAGCATTTGCTCATTATGGGCCAGACTGGTTCTGGTAAATCTACTTCAGCTAAGCAGATTATTAATGAATTACAGAAAAACAATGTAACGAACATGGTTTTTGATCCGACAGGGGAGTACAGCCGTGATCTCAATAATCGGGTAACCTACAAAGTTGGTCAGAATGCCTTTATCGACATCCGTGCTCTGTCGGCCGAAGAAATTACGAAATTACTGGGCTTGAATTGGAATGGAGAGTTAACTGCCAAGCTTCAGTCGGCTATTATTTCCCTACGTATCCAGTCTGTAATTAACCCCTATTCCCGTGAATTGTATTCCAAAGTCAACCGGCCGGTATCCGAGTTTGAGCGTTCTGAACAGGCACTAACGATCCTGAACCAAAACTATGCCATTGAGCTCTTGGCGAAGCAGCTGGTACAAGAATTTGTAGTTCCCTTTGCAGACGAAAGGTCGGATTACAGCGTCCTTGGGCAAGAACTTGACCGTGCTCGAATTCAACAATATTGGCCTCAGATTCAAGAGCTTGAACAGTTGTTATCTGATGATACCTTAAATCGAATCTTCCACTTTCAAGCGGTTGAGTCAAAGACGACCCAATACGATTTGCCCTTTATTCTAAAGACTTTCGAGGGAAAGGTGAACCAAAAGCGTTCGTTAATTATCGATTTATCTGCCTTACAGCCTTATCCAGCCGTTCAGCAACGAGTGCTATCCTTTTTGATGGATACTATCCTATTGAATCGTTTGGCTAGCCGGACTGAACGACCAGTGGCTGTCTTTCTAGATGAGGCCCATCGTTACATTCCCTTGGACCAGGCAATCAATGAAAACGGACTCTTCCACTTACTACGAGAAGGTCGAAAAGTTAATCTGAACGTGGTCATTTCCACGCAGTCCCTACAAGATCTACCAGAAGCATTACGGGGGCAGCTGGCAAGCAATTTGGTACACCGCTATCAATCAACTAACGATTTAAGTAGTTTAATGCTTTCAAAGCGCTTTTTAAAGAAACTACCACAATTACCAGTGGGAGAGGCTTTGCTGTTAGGAAATGGAAAGCCTTCGATTATTGCTGTTCAAAAACCCGAATCAATGTAAAAAAGTCCGTCTTGCGTAGATTGCGCAGGACGGACTTTTAAAATATTTTAGTTCCAAGCCACGATGTGACTCATGCAGAGCGTTAGAAAGGCTGAAAAAATGATAGCGAACTGGCCGACCATCGGAATCAATAGGCTGATGGTTAAGGCACCGATAAAGAAGGAAAGCATGACGCGCAGTAGGTCATGGGTGCGTTCAACCATCTTGGGGTCGCGCTGGATAAAGCCTTCGTAGGCGGCTGCACAGAGTGTTCGCAGGTTTCCAGTCATCAAGAGGGGCATAAAGGCGTTCCCCTTTAAGACGCGGAATTCTTGCAAAGCAGCAGCTGCTGTAATGGAAAGAATGGCAGTTCCAAAGACGTTTGGAACAGAGCGGCCAATTAAAGCGGACAAAGTTAGTAGAACTGTCATATAAAGTAAGACATACTGACGTTCTTTTGTACGAGAAAAGTCCATTTTGACCCGGTAGTGTTGGAACAGTTTAACAACTAGGGTTCCAAGGGCAAAGGCCATCAACGAAAAGGCGTACTGCCCGGCGTTGCCCCATTTAAATTGGCTGATGTTAATACCGAGTAGGACGATGTTTCCGGTTTGTAAGCCCGCGAAAACTTGTCCGTGCATGTGGTATGAATAAGCGTCTAGTGACCCTGCTGTCATGGTGAGTAGACTAGCAAAAAGCACGCGCTCATGGGATGGGAATCGATTTTCTGTCACTTTTCAAGACCTCCGACAAAGAAACATTGTACCAGTAAATTGCTTGAAAATGTATAAGAAAATTGTTTTATTTAAGTGACATTTTTTAAAATAATAATCAAAAAGTCCTGTGCATTCGCACAGGACTTTTAAAGTGGATTATTTGTGGTTGTACTTACGTGCCAACCAATCACCAGTGACTTGGACAATGAGGACCATGACCAAGACAATTAAAGTGGCGAAGAGAGTGGTGTCATTGGCGAAACGGTTATACCCGTATGCAACGGCCATGTTACCAATACCACCGGCACCGATGGCACCAGCCATAGCAGTCAAACCAATCAATGAAATCAAGGTTACCGTTGAAACACGGATAATTTCAGAACGGCCTTCCTTAATGTAAACGCCGAAGACGATTTGGGAGAAGGAAGCACCAACCGCTTGGGCAGCTTCAACGATTCCGCTGTCCACTTCTGAAAGAGCAACTTGAATCTGACGGGCGTAGAAGGGGAAGACTCCCAATGAAAGGGGAACCAACGCAGCGTTAATACCGATTTGCGTACCAACAAGGGCCTTTGTGAAGGGCGCAATGAAGGCTAGCAAGATAACGAAAGGAACGGCACGGAAGATTGAGACGATCTTATCTAAAATCCAGAAGAGGGTCTTATTAGGCGTGATTCCTTTAGGACCCGTAACAACTAGTCCCACACCGAAGATGAGTCCGAGCAAGCCACCAAAGATGGCTGACCAGAAGGTCATGAAGAGGGTCTGGAAGATGGCTGTTCCCCAGCCAGTGTCGCCGCCCCATCCTTGGTAGACGACGTTTGGAAATGTTTCAGCAAACCATGTACTCATGCTTGTGCTCCTTTCAAAATGTTAACGGTCACGTTTTGTGATGCGAGGAAGGCGAGGGCGTCATCCAGGTTATCCTTTTCGCTTGAAAGAATGACCAAGAGTGAACCGACTTCAGTGCCTTGCAAGACTTCGATGTTTCCATAGAGAATGTTGGCAACAACGCCGAATTGTTCGTAGAGACTTGTAATCAATGGTTCGTTTGTTGAATTACCTGTGTACTTCAATTCTGCAAAAGTCTGACCGGCAGGGAGGTTCTTAACCGTTTCACTATCAGTGATGGCCTGGATTGCCTGGTCCTGGTTCGTTGCGGTTGCAATGAACTCCTTCGTTAACTCAGCCTGTGGCTTGGTAAAGATGTCCAAGGTTGAACCCTTTTCCAAAACCCGTCCATTTTGCATCACGGCAACCTTATCAGCGATGGCCTTCACGGCTTCCATTTCGTGGGTGATGAGCAGGACAGTCAAGCCGTACTGCTTGTTTAATTTCTTCAACAAATCTAAGATTTGACGGGTTGTCTTTGGATCCAAGGCTGAGGTTGCTTCATCGGAAATCAAGATTTCAGGGTCGTTGGCCAAGGCACGAGCGATAGCAACACGCTGCTTTTGACCACCTGAAAGCTGTGATGGGTACTGCTTAGCGCGGTCGGAGAGGTCAACCAACTCTAAGAGTTCGGCGACTTTTTCCTTTTTAATCTTCTCCTTTTCCTTGTTGTTTTCCAAGGCGAAGAGAACGTTTTCTTCAACTGTTCGTTCATTTAGGAGGTTGAAGTGCTGGAAAATCATGCCAATCTTACGACGTTTTTCCTTCAGTTCCTTACCCTTGATCTTCGTGGCAGCACCGTCGTTGGTCTTGCTGAAGAAAGTCTCACCGTTAATGGTGACGGAGCCAGAAGTTGGTTCCTGCAAGAGGTTGACGGTACGAACTAGGGTTGACTTACCGGCACCGGAGTAACCAACGATACCGTAGATGTCACCCTTTTGGACGTCAATTGAAACGTCTTGCACTGCGTGGATGGTTTTTCCTTTTGGCGTGAAAGTCACGTCAATGTCTTTTAATGAAATAATAGGGGCTGTCATGGGAAGCCGTCCTTTCTTTGGTTGCTTAGTTGATGATGATTAATTGAAGTCGCGGTCCCAGGCAGGTAATTCTGAATTACCGTACTGTTCCTTGATCACTTTCTTTACTTCAGGTGTCTGGTAGGACTTTACAACATCCTTGTAAAGCTTCTTATTTTGGTCCTTGCTACGGGCAGCAATGATATTGATCCAAGACTTGGAATCCTTGTTCAAAGGTTCTGTAAAGATGGCGTCCTTTGATGAAAGCCCAGCGGCTGTCGCAAAGTTTCCGTTGACGACAACACCCTTGGCGTCACCCAGTGTACGAGCCGTTTGGTCGGCAGAGATTTCCTTGATTTTAAGGTTCTTTGGGTTGGCCGTAATATCCTTGGTTGTCTTTAGGCTAGAACCCGATGAAAGTTTGATCAAACCGGCGTTCTTCAAAACGTAAAGAGCACGACTCTCGTTTGATGCATCGTTTGGTACCACGATGGTGTCACCGTCTTGGAAGTCTTCTACGGACTTGTAAGACTGGGAGTAAAGGTGGATTGGCGAAATAACTGTCTTTGCAATCGCCTTGATGTTGGTACCATTCTTACTGTTGTAGGCATCAAGGAAGGCGTAGTGCTGGAAAGCGTTCAAATCAACGTCACCGTTTTCAAGGGCCTTGTTTGGCTGGGAGTAGTCGGTAAAGCGCTTGAACTTAATGGTGATGCCATACTTGCTCTTGGCGGTTTTGGCTACTTGTGACCAGATGGCGTCATCTCGCTTGTTGGCGGACATGATTCCGACAGTGACTGTCTTCGTAGACTTTTGATTTGGTTGTACAAAGGAGAAGTACCCGAGAATCAAAATGACGAGGAGGACGATAGAGTTGATGATTTTGCTTTTCTTAGACATTATTCTTTTCTTTATTCTTTATAGCTAGCAATAATTGCTTTGAGGAACTCGACGTTTTCATCATAGTCCTTTAAGCGAATATTTTCATTAGGAGCATGGTCCAATGTGCCAGGGTAACCAATTCCCAAGGCAATAATTGGGGTGCCGGTTGCTTCGTAGGCGTAGTTCATTGGGCCGGTTCCGGCAGAGGTTGGAATCACAACTGGGTCTTCACCAGTTTCTTGCTTGCTGACATTAATTACACGTTCAATTTCGGGGTTGGTCATGTCGGAACGGTAACCACCCTGACCAAGGGTTTTCTCGACTTCGATGTCTTCAAAACCTTGGGCGACTAGGTGTTCCTTGATGGTTGTTAAAGTCTTATCGGGGTCCATGCCTGGTACTAGGCGGGCTTCGACTTTGGCAGTGGCTTCTGCAGGGAGAACGGTTTTCACACCAGCGCCCTGGTAACCGGTTGTAATCCCTTCAATGTTCAAACTAGGTTCAAAGTAAAGAGCCTGTTTCCAATCGTCACCACGCTTATCCGTTAGCAAGGGGGCTTCGATTTGATTCTTTTTGATGAAGTCTTCCTTTGTATCAGACAGTAGGTTGACTAACTTCCGTTCGCGCTGGTTTGGCTCTTTTACCTGATCATAGAAGTGGAGCACTTTGATGCGGCCGTCTGTCGAAAAGAAGGTGGCCAGTGCTTGAGACAAGCGCCAGGGTGCTGAATCAACAACCGTAGCTAATGATGAATGAAGGTCGATACCACCGGTCTTGGCCTTTAAGTTGAAAGTCACAATTCCCTTGTTTCCACCGGTAAGAACAACTCGCCCGTCCTTATCCTTAGAACCCGATTCCCAGATAATCAGGTCACCCTGAATTTCAGGATGTTCCTTAAAGTAGTCATCGAGATGTTGAGAGGCCGTTTCTTCGGAACCTTCGATAACGAAGAGAATGTTAACGGGAAGTTCCCCCTTGTTTTCATCAAGGTATTCAGCCAGCGCCGTTAGGCGGGCGGTGATGTTTCCCTTGTCATCGTCAACCCCACGTCCGTAAAGGTGACCTTCACGTTCTGTTAACGTCCAAGGATCGGATTTCCAGAGGTCGAAGGGTTCGGCTGGTTGCACATCGTAGTGGTTGTAGATGATGAGCGTCTTCGCGTTTTGCTTTTGACTTTTGAAAAGGCTGATGACGAGTGGGGCGAAGTAGTGGTCGTCAACTGTTGTTTCGCCACCAAGTTCGGTAAGGGCATCGGCGATTAAGTTTGCTGCTTCTGGTAGATGCTCGCGTTTAGCTGAGACGGAGGGGATGGCGACAAGTTCTTTTAGTAGGTCTAAGTAGGTTTCTCTTGCGATAGTCATGTGGTGTTTCCTTTCGTTTTGTTTATGTATGTGGGGAAGCCCCCACTTTAATAGAAGAATTAGTTAAATGAACGGTCCCAGGCAGGAATTGATGTGTCGCCGTAAGCCTTGTGGATGGCTTTCTTAACAGCATCTGACTGGTAAGCCTTTACAAAGTCCTTGTAAAGCTTCTTGTTCTTGTCCTTCTTGTTTGCAGCAATCAAGTTGACCCACTTTTCTGAATCCTTGTTCAAAGGTTCAGTGAAGATGGCGTCCTTTTCTGAAAGCTTAGCCGTTGAAGCGTAGTTAGCGTTAACAACCGCTCCTTGAACGTCGTTGATGGAACGGGCAGTTTGATCAGCTGACAATTCCTTAATCTTCAAGTTCTTCGTGTTCTTGGTGATGTCCTTAACCGTGACAAGGTCTTGGCCATCCTTCAAATCGATTAATCCGGCGTACTTCAATACCTTGAGGGCACGACTTTCGTTTGATGGGTCGTTTGGCACCACAATTGTGTCGCCGTCTTGGAAGTCGGAAACGGACTTGTAAGTGGTTGAGTAAAGGTGGATTGGTGAGATAACTGTCTTACCAATTGAAACGATGTCTGTCTTGTTCTTCTTGTTATAAGCGTCTAAGAATGCGTAGTGCTGGAAGGCGTTCACGTCGATGTCGCCAGAAGTCAAAGCCTTGTTTGGCTGTGAGTAATCTGTGAAGTACTTAACCTTAACGGTGATGCCGTACTTGTCCTTGGCTTCCTTCTTGATTGTGTCCCAGACTTGGTCGTCTTGCTTGGTGGCTGACATGCGACCAACGGTAATCGTCTTATCTTCCTTTGAGTCGTGGTTTCCAAAACTGAAGTAACCAACGGCTGCGACTGCTAGTACGGCAATACCTGAAATAATCCATTTTTTCTTTGACATAATTTTTTCTCCTGTACTTTTAGAAAGTATTTTTGTGAAGGTAACAAAAAAAGCCGCCTCTGTTTCCACGTGGAAAAAACAGAAGCGACTTCGCGTTACCATTCTGAGGTTGTCACACCGAGTTACCCCGATGCTACTCACTAACCATCGGGCCGCGGAGAATGATCCTAGCCGAATGGTGTGCCTTGGTAACGAAGGCCAACTCGTCAATCGCTAACGGTAAACCGATTCGCAATTGCCAATCACAGGTCATTTTCCCTACTGCCCGCACGCAACCTTTCACCAACCGGTTGCTCTCTACGCTTTGCTTAGCAGGTACTTTCCTGATCAACTTGTTTATGTATTGATATCTTGTTGATAATATTACCCGCTGTTTTGAAAGATGTCAACAAAAAAATGAAATGAAGATTAAAAGAAGGTTGTTTTAAAGGAAAATAACAACTTTTTATTCTAAAATTGTGAACGATATAGTGATAGTCAGGGGGTAAATCTGATACAGATGTCTCTTTTTGTATCGTGAACGTGACACATTTGACATATAGTTGTCGTGATTCGGTTGCTATTTTGTAATCTTGTAATAATATTGGTCTTGTGTCAAAAATTTAACAATCGGAGAAAATATAAACATAATGAAGCATCATAAATCAACTCAGCAGGCAACAGGCCGCGTCAAAATGTATAAGGCAGGAAAGCATTGGGCATTTGCCGGTATGATGACCTTAGCGCTATTAGGGTCAGACATTGCTGCCGGAGTGAACTATGTGAGTGCAGACAATAATGAAAAAACTACCCAGGCGACTGATAATCAAAAGGCGAATACGGTAGTCGGTTCATCAGCTCATAACTTTGGTACTGACCAGGGGACGCCTAATATTGATTGGAGTAACTGGCAGCAAAATGGCTCTTTCGATTTTTCTCAAGATAGTAATATTGATAAATTAACAACTACTGGTGCTGAAGAAACGGCAACGTTTAGCGGTTATCATGCAGGGGATACGATTGGGCGAAGCTATATTCAGGCAATTTCTATTGGGGTTCAAGATAGTAATAAACAGCCAATTTTATTAACAGACCTTGGTATTAAAAGTGAGGCTGATATAAAGGGTGCCACCATTACATTTCCTAATGGTAACGTTGAGTCAGTAACGCCTGGTTACTATATGGATGCAACGACCGCTCGTACCACGGATTTTTCAAAGGCCTGCTACATTGGTTATTACATTCATCAAGATCAACGTACTTCAATTTTCGAAGGTAATAAGGGGATTGACGAAGGCTATAATGATCAGGCAGATCTTAGCAAGTCACCAGCAACTTATCGCTTAAATGTTAATTGGAATGCGCCGGAAATTGATAGGTTACGTCAAAATGTTGTTTGGCAAAACGTTTCAACGATTCAAGCTACGTCGTTTCCAAATGTTGTAAAAGAATACTATGTGGATGCCGATACAGGTGAACAAATTGCTGATATGAAGACTCTTGGAAAAAACCAGAGGATAAATGATAATGTCAGTTTGACACCGGATGACATTCAAGGATACCAATTGGAAAAGACGATTGGTTACGATAATGGTATTGGTGACTCTGTTACATCGCGTGTTCTTTCAAATAACGAGTCACTGACATTAACTCCTTCGTATGAGACTAGCGTTATCCACTGGTACAAGAAGAGCGCTGAGCAAAACCAACATAAGGTGACGGTTAACTACATTGATGATGACGAGAATGGAAAACTTCTTCAGTCAGTTTCTTCAACGGGAATAACCGGCTCTGTTGACATGGATGTTGACATGTACATGGATAGCATTTCGCAGTACATTAATCAGGGCTATGCACTAGTTTCCAATAATTTACCAGCGATGATTCACTTTTCTGATCATGATTTGACTTTTGAAATTCACTTCAAGCATAACCACACGAATGTTGATCCTAAGCACCCTGCCAAGGGTGGTGACCACATTCCTGGTGGTTCTGCTAACTATCCAGATGACGTGAATAACATTCAACACCATAGCAAGCGTACGATTCACTACGTTGATCAAAGTGGAAAGACGGTTGCGCCAGACAAGGTTCAGGATGTTGATTGGTCCCGTGCGCTATCCATTGATGTCGTTACTGGAAAAGTCGTTGAAGATAATTGGACAAGTACAAATCCTTATTATGATGCTGTAATCAGTCCATCAGTCGCTAACATGACCCCGGATACCGCGTTAGTCAACTCCGAAAAGACGACAGAAAATTCAAATGATGAAGAAATTACGGTTGTTTATAGCGCGAATAACACGCCTGTCAACCCAAATACACCTTCAAATGGCGGTGACAACACGCCGTCTGACAATGGTGGAAATACTCCTGCAAATAACGGTGGGGGAAGTACTCCGGCAACCAATGGTGGCTCCGATAATAACAATAATCATTCGAATACCGCTGGAGAGAACCAGAATAACAATGGTTCTTCAAAGGCTGAAAAGTCTTTGAAAATGGCTGATACGAACAAGGCAAGCTTGCCAATGACTGAAAAACAAGTCCAAGCAGTTAGCGCTTCAGCAATGGCATTCGCAAGTGCTGGATTGCTCGCAACTGGTGTTTGGTTATTAAAGAAGTCCTCAAAGTAGGCGTTAACTAAAAACACCGACAGTGATGTCGGTGTTTTTCTTTGTTGATAAAATGACTCAAAAAAACCATCTAGGGCTTTGCCCGACTTGCTGATTCTTCATATTGCAAAATAGTTTGTTCTTTACAAAGGTACTTGCTATAATAACAGTAACAACTCTTCCTAAGGGAGTAACTGGCGACCTAGTCGTTGCTGAGTACCGTCAAACCGAGGTGTCACACCTTTTATCGTGCGAAAGCACCGGCTCAGCATTAAACAGCGAGACTTATGGGAGTAGGATTTTTTCCTACTCCCATAGGTCTCTTTTTCTTTCTCAGGAAGGTAATATAAAAGGAGAAGACGTTGAAAAAGTCATTTTATCAAGTGGACAGCCAGGAACTGGCGACTGATTTGAAAACAAATTTGCAGGACGGACTGACGACGGAAGACGCCAAGAAGCGCCTGGTCGAAAACGGACCCAATGCGTTAACGGCGAAGAAAAAGAAGTCCCTCTTCGCCAAGTTTGTTGATCAGTTTAAGGATTTGATGATTGGAATCCTGCTGGCCGCAGCACTGGTCGCTGCCTTAACCGGTGAGCAGACAGATGCCATTTTTATTTTGGCAATCGTCATTATTAACGCTATCTTTGGTGTTTTCCAAGAATCGAAGTCCGAAAACGCCATCGATGCCTTGAAGAAGATGGCAACGCCAAAAGCAACGGTCATTCGCGGCGGCCAACCGGAACAGGTACCGGCTACTGACTTGGTGGTTGGTGACTTGGTTTCCTTGGAAGCCGGGGATATCGTACCAGCCGATTTGCGTTTGGTTGACGTAATGAACCTGCGTGTGGAAGAGGCGGCGTTGACAGGGGAATCCGTTCCCGTTGAAAAGACGGACAAGACTTTGACAGAGGATAAGTTGCCATTGGGTGACCAAAGTAACCTAGCCTTTATGAACGCCCACGTGGTGTATGGCCGTGCCCATGGGGTAGTCGTCGCCACTGGTATGCAGACTGAGGTGGGTAAGATTGCCGGAGCTTTGCAAGGGCAGGACGAAACGAAAACACCATTGCAGGAAAACCTGAAGTCACTTTCAAAAGTCCTGACTTATTTGATCCTCTTCATCGCCGTTTTGACCTTTGTAATTGGTTACTTCACCCAGAATATGCCGGTTATTGATTTGATTTTGACGGCCATTTCGTTGGCTGTGGCGGCTATTCCTGAAGGGTTGCCAGCGATTGTGACGATTACCCTGGCACTAGGAACGGCCCGTATGGCCAAGAAGGCCGCTTTGGTTCGAAAGTTGCCAGCCGTTGAAACGCTAGGTTCAACTGACATCATTGGTTCCGATAAGACCGGAACGTTGACGCAAAACAAGATGACGGTCGAAAAAGTCGTCTTGAACGGCGAAATTGTTGATTTGGCTGGGCAAAACCCATTCGAATCCGCTGACTTATCCAAGGCTGCCGGTATTCTAGGCGACATCATGACTTTGAATAACGATAGCCAGTTGACAGCCGAAGGATTGGTCGGGGACCCAACCGAAACGGCCTTGATTGATTTCAACGAAAAGTACCGTCCAGAACGCTTGGCAGAACTTCGTGGTCACAACCGTTTGCAGGAAATTCCATTCGATTCAGAACGAAAGTTAATGACAACCATTTACGGTGCCGGAGATGTCTACCAGGTGACGGTGAAGGGTGCGCCTGATGCCATTCTGTCACGTGTTGATTCGGTCTTTGATAACGGGACCGTTCGACCTTTCACTGAAGCAGACTTGGCCCACTATCAAGAAGCCAACGGGCAGTTGGCTGACCAGGCCCTCCGTGTCTTAGCCTTTGCTGAGAAGTCTTTGGCAACACTGCCAGCCGAAGCCAAGTCCGATGAAATGGAAACTGGTTTGACCTTGATTGGTTTCGTGGCCATGATTGATCCTGAGCGTCCAGAGGTAAAAGACTCGGTTGCTCAGGCCAAGGCTGCCGGTATCCGCCCAATGATGATTACCGGTGACCATCCTCAGACAGCGGCAGCGATTGCCGGCCGTCTTGGTATCTTGGAAGAAACCGATGACCGAAGCCAAGCCGTGATGACGGGGGCTCAACTGGATGAATTGTCGGATGAGACTTTTGAAAAGCGGGTTGAAGACGTCAAAGTCTATGCTCGTGTCGCACCTGCCCACAAGGTTCGAATTGTGCAGGCCTGGCAGAAGAAGGGCAAGGTCGTTGCGATGACCGGAGACGGCGTGAACGATGCGCCCGCCTTGAAGGTTGCTGATATCGGGGTCGCCATGGGTATCACCGGAACGGAAGTTTCCAAGGAAGCGGCCGACATGGTCTTGGCCGACGATAACTTCTCAACCATCGTTTCAGCGGTTAAGGAGGGACGAAAAGTCTTTGCCAACATTCAAAAGGCCTTGCAGTACTTGCTGGCTTCCAACTTGGCCGAAGTCATTGCCATCTTCACCATGACTTTGCTTGGTTGGGAGGTCTTGGCACCGGTGATGATTCTTTGGATCAACCTAGTGACGGATACTTTCCCAGCCATTGCACTGGGGCTTGAACCAGCACAGCCAAACATCATGAGTCAGAAGCCCCGTGGTAAAACGGCGAACTTCCTATCCGGTGGGGTTGGGCCTGCCATTATCTGGCAGGGAATTGTGCAGGCGGCCATTGTGCTTTCTGTCTATGGCTTGGCATTGGCCTTCCCAGACCATGCTGGCTCAACATTAGTCCACGGGGATGCCTTGACGATGGCCTTCATGACCCTTGGTTTGATGCAGATGGTAAACGCCATTAACGTGAAGTCCGTTTACAACTCGGAGTTGAACGTGTCAGCCTTTAAGAACCACTTCTTCAATGGTGCGCTCTTCTTCTCTTTCATTGCCATGATGGCAGTTGTCGTGATTAAGCCATTGAACCCCATTTTCCACGTGACAAACTTGGATCTATACCAGTGGCTAATTGTCATTGGCGCATCCCTTTCTATCATTGTTATCGTTGAACTGGTAAAATGGGTACAACGAACATTTTTTAATCGAGGATAAGACATTGGCAAAATTTAACCCTAAACAAATGCAGTACTACGTAACGACTTTGCAAGAAGTTTTGCAAAACACTCAAGATACTGCTGATCACGTATCACCATTCTTCGTTAAGTTGGATGAAGCAAAGCAAGCTGATAAAGTCGCCGACATGGCCAAGGCCGAATTCGGCGAAATCAAGGCTGAATTTGACGATGCCGTTGCGGCATACGAGAAGAATGCTAAGACTTTGGCTGCCTTGCAAGTGCCCGTTCGCTTCATGGGCGTACACAAGACATTGGCAAAGGCCTATGCCGACTACGCTGCTGCTACTAAGATGATGGCAGACGCTTTGGATGAAAAGAACCAAAGCATCAATGAAGCAGACTTCGCTCAATCTGAAAAGGACCAAGAAACTTTCTTGGGCAAGATTCAAGCACAAGTTGCTAAGATTTTTGGAGCATAATTCAAAAGAAACACCTCTCAACGAAACGTTGGGAGGTTTTTTATATGATTTATTTCGGTCTACTTTAGCGCTGGTGGTATACTGAAAAAGTTATTTCCATCGCGTTTTAAAGAGATGGAATATTTTTAATATGATAATGAATAGGGAGAGCTTTAATGAAGTTGAAGGACTTAGCTGTGGCTAATGGTATTGTGGGCCTTGCCGGTGGAATTGTACTATTGTTTGGTGTTTTTATGGTGGCTGGTGCTGCTACTTCAGATATTCTTATCGGCGGGGATAGCATTTCACCAATGGTTATCATTTTAGGTTGCCTAAAGGTTGCGATTCTCACTTTGGGTATCATCGGCCTTACGGAATTTAATAAAAATCCGATTATTACGAAATCACCAAGTGTTTTGTTAATCGTTGGTGGAGCGATAGCACTTGTGCCCTTGTTAGGCTGGGTTGGAGGAATTATTTCAATTGTTGGTGGGTCGATGTATCTTGCTAATTTGAAAAAATTTGACGATGCCAAATAAAAACAGTCATTTTAAACTAAAAAAAGAGGCTAACAGTATTTGACTGTTAGCCTCCTTTTTTAGAATTGATAAGTCATTTTCTTCTGAAAACGACCAGATCGAATCTGCTGTGAGAGCTCTTTTGCCTGCTCATCAGCTGCTTTTTCCGATGAACAATACCACTTCTTATAAAAGGGGATTGCATTCTCAACGCAAACAAACCATGAACGTTTACTGGCAGAGTATCCTGAGTGAACGTAGAACTCAACAGTATCATTATTTTTCATTGGCTCATTTGAAACAGTAAAGTTTATCATGATGCACCTCCGAAAGCATTGCGTATTGATTTAATAGTAGTTTAGCAATCTTATATTTCGGCTATATGACTGATAAATTACGGCTTAGGGGCAAATTATAAAAATGTTACTAATTTTGAAATTTATTATTCGGTAAAAGGTGGAGTTCTCGTTTTATTTATAGCCGTTCTAAAGTAAAAAGACCTCCGAGTGGAATCGGAAGTCTTTTTTGTAATAATTTATTAATGAACGATTAGCGTTTCTTTGTTGTGAAATAAAGTCCGGCCGCGAGTGAAGTGAACAAGAATGGCACTGTGATAAAGACATTTTTGGAAACGACTTTGGCAGTGGCAGGTAAAGCAGCTGCAAGGGATTCGTTACCTCCCGTTGAGGGGAGGGTCAATGAGTGGTGAGAGGAACGGTTGTTGTTTGAATTATTCGTTCCATTGTTACTTGAATCGCTTCCACTATTGTTTGAACTTGGTCCGCCGTTATCATTGTTGTTCGATGGTGTATCCGCAGACTTAGCGCTGTAAATAACATTTACATTTTCAGTCTGTGCATCATTATCATCCAGAGTAGGAAGGTTTGTGGAAATTGTCTTAACATTCTTTCCGTTAACCGTTGGATTGATTAGCTGACCATCATTCAATGATTGCGGTACATCAATGTTGTCAAACGCTTGGTCAGCAGTTGAATCAGCTTCCCAATCTGAGTATGACTTGTAGTTCGTTCCTGCAAGACCCGTTACCGTACGGTGGAAGTGCAGTGTTTGCGTTGTTGGTGCTTGTCCAGTAATTTCATTACCGTTAGCATCAACGTAGTTAACCGTACGAGTGAGCGTTTTGTTTTGGGTTGTCTTTGTTAATGAAGAGCAAACGTACCAATCAGAAGTCTTTGCACCTGTGCTGAAAATATTTTGGAAGGCTGCCTTCGTAAGGAGGGTTCCCTTAGGATCTGTCACTGTTCCACCATTAACAGCAACGAATGCAGAATAACCGTTACCGAGCCCGGCATCGTTGTAGAAAGAAGCGCTAGGCAATTTGATGGCAAGTGTTGATCCATTACCAGTATTCTCAAACATATCGCTGACACCGGTTTTATCGAGAACTTTGTGTTCTGTCCCAACGGTAATTTTAGTTACAATTTTATCAGTGTTAAAGCTGCTGATATCAACTGACTTCAAGGCAGTTGAACCTTCGAAGAGGCTATGCATGTCTGTCAGGCTGGCCGTGTTGAAGTTGGACAGGTCCAGTGATTGGATGTTGGCCATGTGACTGAATGTATCGTTCATGAACACGACTTTGCTTGTGTCGAAGCTTGAAAGGTTTAAGGATTGCAAGCCTGATTCCATGAAGGTTGCCTCGAAAGTTGTTACATTGCTGGTGTTGAAACTTGAAAGGTTTACCGTCTGTAAATTATTGGTTTTAGTGAACATCCAGGACATATCCGTGACTTTGGAGGTATCAAATCCGGAAAGATCGAGCGATGTAATAGTGCTTTCCTGATTAAACATGGCGTTCATCGATGTTACGTTACTGGTATCTAGGTAGTTCAACCCCGTGAAGTCCTGCAGGGAGTGTAACATGGCAAAGAGACGTGTTGAATCCTTAGGTGCTTGAACGGTTTGCGTGAAAACAATGTGCTGAAGATGTTGAAAAAGTCGATCAATTCGTTGTTCATCATTAGAAGCAGGAGGTAATGTTCCCCCACTCGTGAAAGTCAGTGTATTGGTTGAATTATCATACGTATATGAAACGGTACCTAGCGTACCGGTGGTAACGTTAGTATCAGCACTGGCTGAAATTGTGCCGCTAGGCAATAGGTGAGTACCTTCGTTGGAAACAAGTGATCCCGCTCCCAGTAATGCTAACGTTGAAAAAGAAAGAACAACCCAGTTCTTCTTTATTTTGTGTAGAACCTTGTGTTCTTTTTGGCTAGCAGTTGTCAATGTGTTCTTCATTGTAGTTCGTATTTTCTCCAAGAAAAGTGCTACTTTCATTTAAATTATACTTTAGAAAATAGACACAAATTATTTTATATAAGATAAATTATAACATTTATATCATCTATATTTTATGATTGTTACATGGTAGGGCCTATTCATTCTAGTTAAGTAAGAATAAAATAAGATTAAAAGTAAGACAGAAATACAGTGGGTTGCTATCAGTTTTTTTCAATAGAAATTGCCAAATAGTGGTTTTAGAAGGGGTGTCAGGTTCTTGCACGCTACTGGTGGGTTGTTTTTCCCAGTTGGTGGCTTTGCCTTTGGTATTTTCTCAGGCATATAGGGTGTGATGCATCCATAAAAAGGAGACTTTATCGTCTCCTTTTTAATTTCTATAAATACCAGAAAAAGTTGGTGAAGTATGCCTTTAAAAATGATTTGGATTTATTTCCAGTAATCTTATTTGGTACTTGTCGATAATAATCATCATGTTTGGGAAGGGTTAAAACGAGAACGAGTAATGAATACCCAAAGAAGATGATTAATATGATTAGCCAGTTGCTCATGAGAGATGCTTATTTAAAAGAAAAACTGAAGGCTCGCGTCAGCAGCGGCAGATCCAGCGCAGCCCCCAATCGCATTGCCTCCAAACGCTGCTCCAAAAAGAGCTCCTTTGATACATGATCCACCCACACTTCCCCAATTAATTTTCTTTCCACCAGTAATTTTAGAAAGTTGATTATTATTTAAAACTTTAATTTCTAAATTCATAGATTCTCCTATCCGAATAAATATCCGCCAACACAGGCTGCTGTACCACCGATTGCACCAAGGTGGGCTCCAGCAATTGCTCCACCAATTGTTCCCACGGGGCCTCCGGCAAAAGTACCTGACATTCCGCCTCGCAATGCGCCCCATGCAGCACCAGATGCCATTGCCTTGTAACATTGGCCTCGGCTATATCCACCACTGATTTCTGCTAGTTCTTGCGAGGTTAAAGTATTGGTTAATTGATACATATTATTTCTCCTTTCTTTGTGACTTTTATGTTCGTCATAACTGTATCAAAGATTGTTTGGATAATTATTGACAAAATGTCATAATTTTTTTCATTTTTAGTGATATATGTTAAATGATATTCTTCTTGTTCTACACAAAAAAACGTCTCGGTTACCCGGGACGTTTTTTATTACTTATTAATTTGTTTCTTTAGTCTGTCAAGCAGTTTCGACTTTTTAAGGATTAGCAACAAGGCTAGTCCTAATAAACTTCCTAGTGCTGCTGATGGCAGGAAGAAGGGAATGAGATGACCCCAGTTACCAGCCTTCATGCCGTAAAAGGCAACCATAAATGGATAAGAAAGTAGGGCGCCAAAGACTCCGGAACCGATGGCTTCACCCAGCGCCAGTAGGTAGATATTTTCTGTTTTCTTATAGATATAGCCGGAAAGCAGTGGGCCGACAATGCCGCCAGTAACGGCCATGATGGTCCGGCCGGAGAGCATACGTAAGGAACCGCAGAGTAAAGCAGCGGTCATGCTATACCAGGGTCCTAGTAGGTAAGTGGCCAAAACGTTAACAAAGTGTTGAAAAGGTGCCATGGCGGGGAAGACGACCATGGTATTGAGTACGTAGGCGAGAGCGGCGAGCATGGCAGTGACAATTAGCTTCTTGCTGGAAAGTTTCTTGTTCATTGGAGAACTCCTTTAGATATTTTGTATAAAAACAACAGTGTATTTTTGTACAAATCATGCCGAAAAAGCCTCCTTTCTTCGTTTTGTCCACAAAAAAAGGACGCCTGAAAAAGACGTCCGCATTAAAAGCGTGGAAATAATTCCTACGACGGCATGATCCGTATCAGGTCAATGGGTCGGTAATGGTATTACCCTCTCAGCCCGTCACACGGACTCCCCGAAGAAATATTATAGATAGAAGAGAAGAAATTGTACAGAAAAAGTTGAATTAATTGAAAAGAAGTTTAAAGTAGGTGCAAAAGAATGACGTACTTTTGTTTTTCATTGGGAGGTTCAAAATGTCGTTAAATCCAACAGAACGAGTGAATACAATTCGTGAGTTAAATGAAAACTTTCAACTCTTAGATTGGCCAGTCGAAAAGGTGGCTGAAGCATTACAGACAAGCCCAAAGCATTTAGAAGATGTGCTTCAGTTAAAGACTGCCTTTATTGAAGAACCATGGATTTTAAAAAACTTCTTGGAAAAGCAGCTTTTGGTAGAAGGAAAAAAGCCGGTTGCTTTTAGTAAATTGACGGGAGACCCTAGTCAGTATTGGTTTTTAAATCAAAGTCGCATTGAAGCCGGCCGATTAGCAAAGTAAATAAAAAGAAGTCACGGAGTTGTTGGTTTTAATATGAAAGACCGAAATATTTACAGATAAATCAAGCTATGATAGCATCTTATTATTATATTTTTTGACTATTTGAAAGGAATACTATGGAAAAGAAGCCAAAAAAGAATAATAAGAGTTCGATTGTTTTAGCCTATAGTTCATTTATCCTATTGTTGTTTACTCAAAATCTTGCCTTCCTGCTGGGGACTGTTATTTTCCTGGTTTGTATG
Organism: Fructobacillus durionis; assembly: GCF_900112405.1. GTDB lineage: Bacteria > Bacillota > Bacilli > Lactobacillales > Lactobacillaceae > Fructobacillus > Fructobacillus durionis. The sequence goes on from NZ_FOLI01000003.1 coordinate 24,667, forward strand.
CGTCTGCCAGAACGGATTGTTAATATAACAGAATTCTATAAAGAGTTCATGTTTGAAGTATTTCATGTAAGTAAATATCAGGATTATGAAAATACTGAAGTTAATTTCAATTGGATGAACTACCTTTTGGTTGTATTCTTAGTTTTGTTATTCTTTTTTAGTAAATCTTGGTATTTCCTTTTAATGATATTGGTTCCTTTTTTTGATCAAATATTTTGGCTTTATAAAAAAAGAAAGTAATGTCGATTTTTCTTATACAAAAAAAGCAGTTTCCCCTGGGAAACTGCTTTTTTATTTGAAGAAATTTACCACTTTTTCTAGCATGTTTTTTGTGTAGTGACCTTTGCTGACTCTTTCTTGGAATGGCTGCAGATTTTTTTGTATTCTTTGGTATCCGCTTTGGTCAACTTGTCCAAGTTTATTTTCTAATTGATCTAGTGAATCAATGGTGAACCCGATGTTGAACTCTTTAACCAGATTGGCTAAGTATGATTGCGACCAAACGATGAGAGGTAAGCCAGCTTTTAAATAGAGGGAAGCTTTATGTGGTGCGTTGATCTTCGTATAACTTTGAAAATACTTATCGTCATAGTCGGAGTCCCAGAGAAGTCCAAAACCGGAGTGGAAAGCGAGAGCGATTTCGTCCGGTAAAAAAGAGCCGGCCCAATCAACGGCTGGTGGGAGTTCGATTTCTTTCCACTTCTTAGGGCGAGATCCAAAGAGTCGGAGCGCAGGGCCGTCGTAAGTTTGTAGCCAAGGGGCCTTCTGCCAGGTACCGGCGTAGTTAATGACTTTGTCAAATATTGGGTTAGTAGTTGGGGATGGGCCCAGGTAATCAAAAAGGTTGATGGTAACGGCCGGGCTGTGAATACCGTGTGCTTTAAATTGTTCAATCATTTGCTGACTGTGGGCAACAATTAGGTCGGCCCCTTCTGCTAGTTGCCATTCCCAGGCTTTTTGGCGTTCGACGCGGAGGGGTTCAAAGTCGTGAATCAATAAGGTGTATGTAGCACCGCGCTTTTGAACAGCCTCTTGGAACTCCTTTTCAAAGTCCTCTGACATGTAGGTTGGAAATTGGTGAAGAATAATATCGCCGGGTTTTACCTTTTCTAGCATCGTGTCAATTTTGCTACTGCGGATTTCGTCAGAAAAACGAACGTCGTTGTATCGTTCGATGGCTAGTCGCTGCCAGTCGTTTTTGACTGCAATACGTGCTAGGTCGTCTTTTGCCTTTAGAGCGCCAGCGGGCATCCAGGGTTCAATTGTCTGTGTAATGTAATACATGGTTTTTTTCTAATTTTTCTCCAATAAAACTGGAATAAGGACTAGACCGATTGATAAAACGATGTTAGAATATCTAACGTAATTCAGAATCCCTTGTAATTGGCCTGCTAGACTGAAGTTAACAATGCAAGAGGGGTTACCATGAAAAAAGGATTATTAACGGTTTTGGTGGCGCTTTCTGCGCTTTTTGCTGTTTTTGGACTTTCCAAGGAAACAGCAAGTGCCAGTGAGCCAAATTATACCATTACGTCGGATGCAACTTATGCTCCGTTTGACTTTCAGGACAAGAATAATCAATACATCGGTATTGATCAGGATTTGTTAAAGGCTATCGCGAAGGCAGCGGGCTTTACAGTTACTGTTAAGCCAATGGCCTTTAACGCAGCCATGCAGTCAGTTGCTTCATCGCAAGCCGATGGGGTGATTGCTGGTACGACTATTACGAATGAACGTAAGGCTGTCTATGACTTTTCTGACCCTTATTATAAGACAGGAATTGCTTGGGCAACGGCTAAGAATTCAAAGATTAAGTCTTTATCTGACTTAAAAGGTAAGACGGTTGCTTTGAAGACCGGTACTGCCGGTGCCGAATACGCGGAGTCAATCAAGGACCAGTACGGTTTCAAGATTACTTACTTCTCTGATTCTGATACGGTTTACCGCGATGTGATTAATGGTAATTCGGTTGCAACCTTTGCGGATATGCCTGTTTTGCAGTACACCATCAAAAACGGTACTGCCTTGAAGGTTCAAAATTCAAAGGACCCATTTGCTGCGGGTGACTTAGGTTTTGCCGTTAAGAAGGGGCAAAATGCCGAATTGCTAGCCGACTTCAATAAGGGTCTAGCAATCATTAAGAAGAACGGTACTTACGATAAGATTATCAACAAGTACTTGGATGCTAAGGCGGAGACTTTTACGGGTTCTGCTAAGGATAACAGCACGGTTTGGGGAATCTTGAAGACAAACCGTTCGGCCTTCTGGTCTGGTTTGAAGCAAACCATGTACTTGACGGTTGTCGGTATTATCCTCGCTTCCCTTTGGGGCTTGCTGCTTGGTGTGATGGGCGTGTCGAAGAACGCTTTTGTTCGTGGATTGTCCACAACGGTAATTTATATTTTCCGTGGAATGCCAATGCTGGTCTTGGCTTTCTTCCTATATATTGGAATTCCTGCCTTGTTGGGAACAAAGATTTCTGCCTGGTCGGCCGGAATTTTGACTTTGGTATTGAACGAAGGAGCCTATACAGGAGCCTTTGTCCGGGGAGGATTCCAATCAGTTGATTCAGGACAGATGGAAGCTGCCCGTTCATTGGGATTGTCACACGGTCAAGCAATGCGAAAAGTCATTATCCCTCAGGGATTGCGCTTGATGGTGCCATCATTTATTAACCAGTTTATTATTACGTTGAAGGATACGTCATTATTGTCAGCAATTGGAATCCTTGAATTAACACAAACTGGAACGTTGATTGTCACACGTAACTCGCAAGGTTTCCGTGTTTGGGCAATCGTTGCTATGATATACTTGGTTGTAATAACGTTACTGACATGGTTCAGTAACTGGGTTGAAAAAAGGATGAACGCATGAGTGAAGAGAAACAAGTGAAAGTACACGTTGACAAGGTCAACAAGTCATATGGTGATAACCATGTCTTACGCGATATTTCCCTGGACGTCATGGATAACGAAGTGGTCGTAATGATTGGCCCTTCTGGTTCCGGTAAGTCGACGTTCTTGCGAATGCTCAATCTTCTCGAGAAGCCAGACTCTGGTGTTATCGATGTTGATGGACATGATATCTTGGATCCAAAGACGAATATCAATAAGGTTCGCGAAAATATCGGAATGGTTTTCCAGAACTTTAATCTCTTCAATAATTACACGGTTCTTGAAAATATCACCTTGGCCCCTGTTCAATTGGGCAAGATGACAAAGGCCGAAGCCGAAGAAAAGGCAAAGGAATTGCTTGAAACGGTTGGTTTGCCAGACAAGGCGAATGTTTCTGTCAATTCGCTTTCTGGTGGACAAAAGCAACGTGTTGCGATTGCCCGTGCTTTGGCAATGAATCCTGACATCATGCTTTTTGATGAACCAACATCTGCCTTGGATCCAGAAATGGTTGGGGATGTTTTGGAAGTTATGAAGCGTTTGGCTAAGACTGGAATGACGATGGTTATCGTTACCCACGAAATGGGATTTGCCAAGCAAGTTGCCAACCGTGTTGTCTTCTTTGAATCTGGAAAGATTCAAGAATCTGGCACACCAGAACAAATCTTTACTGCACCGAAGAACGAACGTTTGCAAACCTTCTTATCGAAGGTCATGCATGCCTAAGTTCTTCTGATACGAAAATCGAGAGGAATTAGACCATGGTCACTAAACGGTACAAACCGCTGTTGGCTGTAATGGTTGCGTTTTTCCTTGCCATTTTTATGGCTGGAACACGTGCCGATGCAGCCCAGAAGCCTAACTACATCATTTCAACGGATGCGGCATACGCCCCATTTGATTTTCAAGATAAGAATAATCAGTACGTTGGAATCGATATGGACATTCTGAAAGAAGTGGCCAAGCGAAATAATTTCACTTACACATTAAAGCCAATGTCATTTAACGCTGCTGCGCAAATGGTAGCCAACGGACAGGCTGACGGTATCATCGCCGGAATGATGATTAACGATGCTCGTAAACAGGTTTATGATGTATCAGACCCTTACTACCAGTCAGGGGTGGCTTGGATTACTAAGCCAAACTCAAAGATCAAGTCCTTGTCAGACTTGAAGGGCAAGACGGTTGCTTTGAAGACTGGAACTGCTGCAGCCAACTACGGAGCTTCTTTGAAAGATAAGTACGGCTTCAAGGTGAAGTACTTTAACGACACGGATACGATGTATAACGACGTTGTTAACGGAAACACAGCTGCGACTTTTGAAGATTATCCAGTTATCCAATATGCCATTAAAAACGGTATGAAGTTGGAAGTGCGTAACCCAAAGGATTTGGGTAACGGTGGTGGTGTTGGTTTCTTCGTTAAGAAGGGCGAAAACGCCTTGCTCTTGCAGCAGTTCAACACGACTTTGGCTGAAATGAAGAAGGACGGTACTTACGATAAGATTATCAACAAGTACTTGAATTCATCACAGAAGACTTTTGTTGGGGATACTTCAGATAACAACTCCATGTGGGGGATTTTGAAGTCCAACAAGTCCGCCTTTTGGAAGGGCTTGGTTGAAACAGCTAAGTTGACCGTTGCTGGTATCGTCTTGGCTTCCCTTTGGGGATTGTTACTTGGTTTGATGGGAACTGCCCAGTCAAAGTTCTGGCGTGGCCTTTCAACAACGATCATTTACACCTTCCGTGGTTTGCCATTGATGGTTTTGGCCTTCTTTATCTACATCGGTTTGCCTGGTGTGATTGGTATGAAGATTCCAGCCTTTACAGCTGGTTTGCTGACCTTGATTTTGAACGAAGGGGCCTATACGGGTGCCTTTGTTCGCGGAGGGTTCGACTCTGTTAACATTGGCCAAATGGAGGCAGCCCGTTCACTTGGTTTGTCACACCGACAAGCCATGTGGAAGGTTGTTGTTCCTCAAGGTTTGAAGATGACAGTGCCATCCTTTGTTAACCAGTTCATCATCACCTTGAAGGATACGTCAATTTTGTCCGCTATCGGAATTTTGGAATTGACACAAACTGGAACGTTGATTGTTGCTCGTAACTCACAGGGATTCCGAGTTTGGGGTATCATCGCCATCATCTACTTGATTGTGATTACACTTTTGACTTGGTTCTCAAACTGGTTAGAGAAGAAGATTAACTAAATAATTAGTAAAATAAACACCTTACTCGTGTCATTAATCGAGTGAGGTGTTTTTATTATGTTAATTGCAGTAACTATTTCAAATCAATATTGTCTAGCAGAGAATGCTAAGAAAAATGAAATTTATCTTTGCCCAGGTTGCCGGGGACCGGTTCGGTTGAAACAGGGGGAATCAAATGTTGCGCACTTTGCCCATGTTTCCAAAGTCGCCTGTGCAGACTTTTCAGAGGGAGAGTCAGCCGACCATTTGGCTGGTAAGTTAGCCATTTACCATTACTTTAAAGGGCGTGTGCCCGTTCAAGTGGAACCGGTCTTGTCACAGATTGAGCAACGGCCTGATCTGTTGGTGGGGCGCCCGGGGAGCCAAGTAGCCATTGAGTACCAGTGTTCACCAATTTCTCAGGCTGATTTGACCAGGCGCAACGAGGGCTACGCTAAGGCTGGTATTCGCGTTTGGTGGATACTGGGACCAAATTATTATCAAAAGCACTTATCCATGGCGACGATTTGTCGCTTCTGGTTGGCAGGACGCCTCTGGTTTTATCTGCCAGGCGAGAAGAGCAGCTTTGTGCGGGATAGTGATTACTCGAAAGCAGACTTCAAGAAGCGTAGTCAGATAAGAAACTTTTTGTCGGACCCCCTTCACATACGAAGCGGTGCACTACCCAATTGGTCGGCTGTGTTTAACTCTAATGAACTTTCCCAGAGCGTAAAACGGCCCGTTTTAGATATTAAGCGCCAACGGTCAAAGTTGTCCTTACAATTAGCCCGTGAGCAGATTAATCCACAGATTGTTAGCTATCTTTATGAGAGAGGTTACCGGGTTGATCAAGTGCCGGCTATTTGCTTGTTAGGGCAGTCCTTTGGATTGAAAATTCCGAATTGGCAGTACCGCCTAATTGTCTTACTACTTTTTGATAAGGCTGGGGAAAAGGGGCGAACAAAGCAGGACTTATTAAGGAGAATGGCCCGTTATTTTTATCAGAATTATTCGTACCAAACAGAAGTATTGAACGATTATTTGGAAGAACTCCATCAGGGTGGTTTCCTGATTATTCAAAGTGAGAAAATTTTCATAAAAACCCCTCCTCCATATAAAGAATAAGGGCGTCTTATGGTAAACTGGAGAAAAGTAGAAAAAGGGAGTCGACATGGCACAAATCACACGTGAAGAATTACCAGAAGAGTTGACATGGGACCTTTCGACGGTCTTTGAGTCGGACGAAGCATATCGGGCAGCCTTTGATAAATTGCAAGATGAATTGCCAAAGTTGGCTGAATTCCAGGGACACTTAGCAGATTCAGCTGACATCCTCTTGGCCGGTTTGCAAGAGGATTTGCGAATCGAACGAGCCTTCGAAAAGCTCTTTGTATACGCCCATCAAAAATTTGATCAGGACACGGCTAATGCCACGTACGCGGGGATGAACGCGCAGGTACAAGATTTGCTTGCCCAGGTGTCTGCGGTCACTGCCTTTTTCCAACCAGAAGTTTTGGCAATGGATGAAAAGACATTGTCAGAATATTTACAAAACCCTGAATTGCAGGCTTACAAGCATTTCTTTGACGTTCTTTTGTCAGAAAAGGCCCACACTTTGCCAGCGGAGCAAGAAGCACTTTTGGCTGGCGCTTCGACGGTAATGTCTTCTGCTGAACAGACTTTCTCGGTTTTGGATAATGCGGACATCGACTTTGGCGATGTGATGACTGAAGACGGCGACATTCAGGAATTGACGAATGGTTTGTACGCCATTATGTTGCGTTCGAAGAATCCTGCTCAACGTCAGGAAGCCTTCCAGTCTTTGTATGACGCTTACATGCAGTTGCAGAATACCTTTGCTTCAACACTTTCGGCAACGGTTAAAAAGCACAATTTCTTAGCTAAGGTCCGTCATTATCAGTCAGCACAGGAAGCGGCGGTTTCTTCTAACCAAATCCCAGTTGCGGTGTACCGGACTTTGGAAGAAAAGGTGGACGCTAACCTTGATTTGCTGCATCGCTACGTTGCCTTGCGTAAGCAGGTTTTGAAGGCAGAAGAACTGCACAATTATGATTTGTATGTCTCACTGGTTGATGACGTAGACTTCCCCGTGACCTATGAAAAGGCGCAAGAAATTGCATTGGCAGCTCTTGCACCACTTGGTGAAGACTACCTAGCCATTGTGAAGAAGGCCTTTTCAGAACGTTGGATTGACGTTGTGGAAAACAAGGGGAAGCGTTCCGGTGCCTATTCTGGTGGAGCCTATGATACAAACCCATACATTCTGTTGAACTGGCAGGATACTTTGGACAACGTTTATACATTGGTACACGAAATGGGCCACACAGTTCATTCTTACTTAACCCGTCATAACCAGCCTTACCATTATGGCGACTATCCAATCTTCTTAGCTGAGATTGCCTCAACGACGAATGAAAGTTTATTGACGGATTACCTTTTGAAGCAAACGGATGACGATAAGGTTAAGGCTTTCATCTTGAATCAGTACTTGGATGGCTTCAAGGGAACGGTCTTCCGTCAAACACAGTTTGCTGAATTTGAAGCATGGATCCATGAACAAGATGCAGCAGGTCAACCTTTGACTGCCGAAGTAATGGCGGATTTCTATGGTAATTTGAACCAGAAGTTCTACGGACCTGATGTTATCGCTGATCCTGAAATTGCCTTTGAATGGACGCGTATTCCTCACTTCTATTACAACTTCTATGTTTACCAGTACGCGACTGGTGAAGCAGCGGCCACGACCTTAGCGCAGGGAATCTTGGAACGAGGACAGGCGGAATCCTATAAGGATTATTTGAAGGCTGGTTCTTCTGAAAATCCATTGGATGTAATGCGTAAGGCGGGCGTCGACATGGAAGAGGGCGACTACCTGGATTCAGCATTCAAGGTCTTCGAGAGCCGTTTGGACCAATTGGAAGAGCTTTTAAAAAAGTAAGCTTTATTGAATAAAAAGAAAAGGAAGTTATCATGACAGAAAAAGTTTTGGTTTTTGACGGTATTGATCAGCACGCTATCGATATCATGGAAAATGCTGGGTACGAAGTGATTTCAAATCCACAGGCATCAGATAATGATTTCGCCGGTTCTGACGACATCGTTGGAATCTTGTTGATGATGTACCCAATTGATGGGGCCATCATGGACCGCTACCCAAACTTGAAGGTAATCGCTCGTCACGGTGTTGGTTATGACAACGTGGATTTGGAAGCCGCTAAGGAACGTAACATCGTTGTGTCCAACACGCCGGGTGCCAATGCAACGGCCGTTGCGGAAACAGCTGTTACTTTGATGATGATGGCAGGTCGCCTTTTCGATACTGACAAGCGCGGTATTACGGACGAACGTGCCAAGACGTATGCTAAGAGCCACCGCGGTGTTGAAGTATCGGGCAAGACGGTTGGTATCTTGGGATTCGGACACATTGGTCGTACAATTGCCGAATTGTTGACTGGCTTTGGTGTGAATGTTTTGGCCTATGCACGTCACGATAAGGATGTGCCAAACGGTCGCATGGCTTCGCTTGATGAAATCTTTGAACAATCCGACTTTGTTGTATCAACTTTGCCAGCAACGCCAGCAACCACTAAGATGGTTGGGGAAACTGCCTTTAAGAAGATGAAGCAGTCAGCTGTTTTGGTCAACGTTGGTCGTGGACCGGTTGTTGACGAAAAGGCTTTGATTATCGCCTTGAAGGCCGGCGAAATTGCAGCAGCTGGATTGGATGTTGTTGAACAAGAACCAATCTCAGCTGATAACGAATTGCTCGCCTTGGAAAACACTTACGTGCTTCCTCACGTGGCTGGTAATTCACAAGAAGCCTTCCAAACAATTGGTGAAACGGCAGCAAAGGATATCCTGTCTGTTGTAACTGGTAAGGGAAGCCAAAACCAAGTGAACTAATTAAAAGGTCCTTCACGTTGTGGAAGGACTTTTTTATTTGTGGGAAGAGGAGCCGTGCTAGTTTCTCTTCATAATTTTTGGTATACTGTATGTGAAATACAGGACCTAGTAGAGTTGAATTAGCTGCTTAGCGAGCGGGGATAGTGAAAGCCCGTCAGTTGAACAATTTGAATTTCAGTCTGAAGTAACTTGACTTAATCGTCAACGGTGACCGCCGATACCGGTTTCAAGAGCTAGCGCTTTGCTAGAAATTGGGTGGTACCGCGGCATTCGTGACGTCCCTTGGCATCGAAAGATGACAGGGGATTTTTTATTTGGATAAAAGAGGGACAAGATGACATTAGTTGAAGAACTACAAGGCTTCTTAAAGGAAGCCTCAGCCGAATTGGCGAAGAAGGACGTTGATGTCGAGGCCGTTCGTGTGACTTTCCTTGGTAAGAAGGGAAAGATTACCGGCGCTTTGAAGTCAATGAAGGACTTGGCGGTTGATCAAAAGAAGGAAGTCGGACAGGTGGGAAACCAGGTCCGTACGGCCATTCAAGCAAAGATTGAAGAAAAGAAGGCTGCGCAAGCTGCTCAGGCTTTGGAAGAAAAGCTAGCAGCCGAAACCCTTGATGTGACTTTGCCTGGTGCAAAGCCAAAGATTGGGGCGCCACACGTCTTGCAGCAAATTATTGACGAAATCGAGACGCATTTCTTGGGCCTTGGTTATCAAATTATCGATGATCCAGTGGATTCACCTGAAGTGGAAACGGACGAATACAACTTCGAACGCGAAAACTTGCCAAAGGATCACCCAGCACGTGATATGCAGGATACTTTCTATATCACACCTGAAATTTTGCTTCGTACGCAAACGTCACCGGTTCAATCTCGCGTGATGGAAAAACATGACTTTTCAAAGGGCCCATTGAAGATGATTGCCCCTGGAAAAGTCTATCGTCGTGATACCGATGATGCGACCCACTCCCACCAGTTCCACCAAGTGGAAGGATTGGTTGTTGGTAAGAACATTACCATGGCTGATTTGAAGGGAACTTTGCTATCAATCATGCAGGAACTCTTTGGTGAAAAGCACCAAATTCGTCTGCGTCCTTCTTACTTCCCATTTACGGAGCCATCTGTTGAAGTTGATGTGTCATGGGATGAAGTCACTCCCGATACAAAGCCTGAAGACATTAAGTGGATCGAAGTCTTGGGTGCGGGTATGACCCATCCAAACGTTTTGAAGATGGATGGGATTGACCCAGAAGAGTACACGGCCTTTGCCTTCGGATTGGGACCTGACCGTTTTGCTATGTTGAAGTACGGCGTAGAAGACATCCGTCAGTTCTATCTAAACGACACACGTTTCTTAGAGCAGTTTAACGAGCGAGGTAACTAATCATGAAGACAAATTTGAAATGGTTGAACGAATATTTGACGCCAGGTTTGGATTTGAGCGAACAGGCCGTTTTGGACCTCGCCCAACAAATTGAATTAACGGCTGTCGAAGTCGAAGAAGTTGGCCAAGCGGCAGCTAAGCAAGATGGCTTGGTTGTGGTCCGTGTCGAAGAAGTAAAGGACCATGCCAATTCAGATCACTTGCACATTACGCAAGTATTTGATGGTAAGGAGACTTTCCAGGTTGTTACCGGAGCGCCTAACGTGGCGGAGGGGCAATTAGTCATTTTGGCTAGCGTCGGCTCACACATTATTGACCGTGAATCCGGTGAATTGGTTAAGATTCACAAGGCGAAGCTCCGTGGTGAAGTATCCTACGGAATGTTGTCAGCCTTGCAAGAAGTTGGCCTTCCCGATGCCGTTTGCCCAACACCAATTGAAGATGGAATTTACGTCTTTGATGCAAACTCTGGTGTAAAGCCTGGGGATGATGCTTTGGAAGTTCTTGGCTTGAAGGATCCAATGATTGATACTGATTTGACACCTAACCGTGCTGATTTGCTGTCATTGCGTGGGATGGCCTATGAACTAGCTGCCATGACTGGCCAAAATGTTCATGAAGTGGCTGAAAGCGGAGCAAAGGAAGCAGCTTTCTTGGCTGATGACCAAATTTCTGCTGCCATTGATAGCCCTGCCTTGGCTACTGGTATTGCCATGTCCGTTGTCAACGGTGTGACTGTTGCTCCAAGCCCACTGTCTATGCAAAGCCGCTTGTGGACCTCTGGTATTAAGCCAGTAAACAACGTCTTGGACGCCATGCACTACTGGTTGCTAGTCTCTGGTCAGCCATTGGCTGCCTTCGACATGGATAAGTTGGCCGATAAAGTCATTCGCGTCCGCTTGGCCGAAGAAGGTGAAGTGCTTGGACAAGGGGATGGCGAAGAAGCCATTGCCCTCCGTGCTGGAAAAGACATTGTTTTGGTAGCTGGTAAGCAAATCATTGCTTTGGCAGGAATTGCTGCCGACCCAGCCTTTGAAGTGAACGAAGCAACAAAGAATGTTTTACTTGTCGCTGGACAATACAACCCAAGTGCTATTCGACAGGCAGCTCGCCGTCACGCCTTGCGTTCAGAATCATCCTTCCGTTTGGAACGTGGCATTGACTTGTCAAATACTAAGGATGCTTTGGCTTCAGCAGCGAATGCTGTGGCAAAGAATGCCAAGGGTGAACTAGCTAAGGGACAGGCTGTTGATGGATTTGAAAACAGTGAACCCGTTGTGATTAAGACAACGGTGGCACGAATTAACCAAGTTTTGGGTACGACTTTGTCAAACGAAACAGTGGTTGAATTGCTTGAAAAGTTAGCGTTGACCGTAGCTAATAAGGACGGCCAATTGACGGTTACCATTCCTGGTCGCCGAACTGATTTGACTATTCCAGCCGACTTGGTTGAAGAAGTTGGTCGCCTTTACGGTTACGACAACTTGCCAACGGCTTTGATTGATGGTCAGTCAACGGCGGGTGATTTAACAGCACGTCAAAAGAAGATTCGTGCCTCACGTAAGATTATGCAGGCTTTGGGATTTGACCAAGCCATTTCTTACGCCTTGATGACGCCTGAAAAGGCAACGGCCTTCAACATGGTTGGTCAGCACCCGGTTTTGTCATTGGATTACCCAATGTCTTCTGATCGGACAACTGCTCGTCAAAACTTGATTTCAGGTTTGATTGATGATGTCGCTTATAACGTTGCACGTTCGGTTAAAAACATTGCCTTATACGAACAGGGCCGTGTCTTCTTGAATGACAATGCTGCGGTTCAACCAATTGAAGAGGAACACATTGCCGGTGTCCTTGTTGGTTCAATTGCTGAATCAACTTGGCAGTCTGATGAAAAGGAACGCGAAGTTGACTTTTACGCCATGAAGGGCCGGGTTGAAAGTTACTTGGCTAATATTGGCATTGAGCATGTGACCTTCAAGAAGGCTGAAAACATGCAAAACATGCACCCTGGACAGACGGCCGATATTTATTCAGGTGGTATCTACTTGGGATATATTGGACAGGTACACCCTGAATTTGTTGCCAAGCAAAAGCTACCAGCCATTTTTGCCTTTGAATTGAACTTGGAAGAAATTATTCGCTTGGCAAAGCGTGATAATGCTTACCAACCAATTTCACGTTACCCTCAAATTACTCGCGATTTGGCTATCTTGGTTGACCAGGATGTGACGAACCAAATGGTGCTTGATACCATCTGGGAAACGGCTGGCAAGTATTTGAAGGATGTTTCCTTCTTTGACTTGTACACTGGACAGGGAACGCCGGAAGGTAAGAAGTCTTTGGCTTATCAATTAACTTACCAAGATCAAGAAAATACGCTGGTTGAAGAACACGTTGCAAAGGACTTTGACAAGGTTACAAAGGCTTTGGAAGAGAAATTGGCGGCTGAGATTCGTTAATATCATTTGTAAGCTGACCATAAACCCCGTATAATCGAGGTAAAACGATAGCTAAGTAGGAATTCGCCTCATGGCAAAAATTATTATTAACGGTGGCCACAAAGTCTCTGGTCAAGTGACTATTGGTGGTGCCAAAAACTCAACAGTAGCCCTAATTCCAGCAGCCATTCTAGCTGATACACCGGTTCACTTTGATAACGTGCCACAAATTTTGGACGTTAAAAACTTACAATATATTTTAGCCGCCATGAATGTTCATTCAAACTTTCATGATGGCGACCTAGAAATTGACCCAACAACCATTAAGGAAGCACCACTTCCTGCAACGGCCATTAAGTCCTTGCGTGCCTCATACTACTTCATGGGCGCATTGCTTGGCCGTTTCGGTCGTGCAACAGTGACTTTCCCAGGTGGCGATAACTTGGGATCTCGTCCTATTGATCAACACATTAAGGGCTTTGAAGCCCTTGGTGCAAAGGTTACGGAAAAAGACGATGTTATTAACATCGATGCCACTGAAAACGGCTTGGTCGGTGCACGCATTGCCTTGGACACGGTATCAGTTGGTGCTACGATTAACATCATTTTGGCAGCAGTTCGTGCTCAGGGTCAGACCATTATCGAAAACGTGGCCAAAGAGCCTGAAATTATCGATATTGCAACCTTCTTGAACAACATGGGTGCTAACATCCGTGGTGCTGGTACAGATACAATCCGTATTACTGGTGTTGATTCATTGAAGGCGCAAAATACGCACACGGTTATTCCAGATCGTATTGAAGCCGGAACTTACATGTCAATGGCCGCTGCCTATGGTGACGGTGTGACGGTTCAAAACGTTATTCCTGAACACTTGGAGTCATACACTTCAAAGTTGATTGAAATGGGCGTTGATATGACCATCGGGGAAGATTCCATTTACATTGGACCTTCCCGTGCTTTGAAGCCTGTTCAAATTAAGACAATGCCTTACCCAGGTTTTGCCACAGACTTGCAACAGCCAATCACGCCTTTGCTATTCTTAGCAGACGGCGAGTCAACAATCATTGAAACGATTTATCCAAAGCGTATTCGTCACATTGCCGAATTGCGTCGAATGGGCGCTGATGTCGCCTCATTGAACCCAGGTGAAATTAAGGTGAACCATTCCGAACGCTTGGTTGGAACAACGGTTGAAGCCGCGGAAATCCGAGCAGGTGCTGCTTTGGTTATTGCAGCGATTATGGCTGATGGACAAACCGTCATTGATAACGCGTCACACATTTTGCGTGGCTACGACCGCTTGGCTGAAAAGCTTCGCGGCCTAGGCGTTGACCTGACAATTGAAGGCGTTGATTTAATCAATTTAATGCCATAAGTTCTTGTCAAAAAGTAGTTAACATGCTACACTAATACAGTTAATAACTGACTCTGGCTATGAATAGTCAGGGCGCTAAGGAGATCAATCATGAAAGCAAACATCCACCCAAACTACCGTCCAGTTGTCTTCATCGACGCTGCTACTGGTAAGAAGTTCTTGTCAGCTTCAACTGTTGAAACTGAAACAACTGTTGAATTTGATGGTCAAGAATACCCATCAGTACGTATGGATATCACGTCAGACTCACACCCATTCTACACTGGTAAGCAGAAGTTTACTCAGGCTGATGGTGCCGTTGACAAGTTTAACAAGAAGTTTGCTAACTTCGGTTTCAAGAACAAGTAAGTTTTTGAACGAAAAGCGCCCACCTCGGTGGACGCTTTTTCTTTTTCAAGTTTCGTCATAATGTCTTAGTTAGGAGTAACCATGGCAAAGACCACACCGCCTGTAAAACTAAATGAACGAGTTCAGTTAACGATTGCTAAGATACGTCAAAATGGGATGGGCTTAGCCTGGGCTGATGAAAAAGAACAGTACCCTGTCTACTTGGCCGATGCCATGTTAGGCGAAGTGGTAGAGGCTGAAATTATCCAAGTTGATAAGTTGTCGGCCTATGGGCGGATTGTTTCCTGGGTAGAAAAGAATCCTGAACGAATTGATGCTGATCGTGCTTACTTGTTAGAGGCGGGAACGGCCCCTTTAGTAAACTGGGCCTATCCAGCGCAAAAGGCTTGGAAGCAATCGCTTGTTAAAGAGAACTTCGCTTCGGCCGGACTAGCTATTCAAGTGGCTGAACCGGTTACGATGGATGAGAAGGTTCCTTCCTACTATCGTAATAAAACGGTTGTGCCGGTTAAATGGCAGGATGGAAAACTTCTTTCTGGTTTTTACCAACGTGGAACCCATCAATTGGTGCCAATGGAAGACTACTTTGTGAATAACAAACGCTTGGACGAAGTGATTGTGATTGTTCGGAATATTTTGGAGCGATTAAAGGTTTCTGCCTATGACCCCGATACAGAAGAAGGGGCCATTCGCTACATTATGGTGCGACGGGGCTACTATTCAAAACAGTTGATGGTGGTTTTGGTGTCAAACGAAACGACTTTACCAAAAGAAGAGAAAGTCGTGGAAGAAATTGTGGCGGCTTTGCCGGACCTAACTTCTCTGATTTTGAATAAGGCACCTAAGAAGGATTATGTCCAGCTGTCGGCAGATAATGAAACCCTATACGGAAAGAGTCAGATTGAAGACTCCCTCTTGGGAAAGCGGTTCTTAATTGGACCAAACTCTTTCTACCAGGTGAATCCCGTGATGACTGAAAAACTCTATCAGACAGCGGCGGACTTAGCCAACTTGAAGGAAACGGATCTCGTGGTTGATGCATACGCCGGTATTGGAACAATTGGAATGTCGGTAGCAGACCGAGTGAAGAAAGTCATCGGGGTCGAAGTGGTGCCCGGTGCGGTGGCGGATGCTCAGAAAAACCTAGCATTGAATGGCATTGAAAACGCGAGCTACATCTTAAAGGATGCCCCCGAACAATTTTTGGAATGGGAAGCAGAAGGCGTACGCCCTGACGTTGTCTTCGTTGATCCACCCCGCCGTGGTTTAACCCCTGAATTGATTGAGAAAACGGCTTTAATGGGGCCTGACCGTGTGGTGTATGTTTCATGTAATCCGTTAACGGCAGCCCGTGATTGTGCCCTCTTTCAAGAAGTGGGGTACGATATTACCGGACCGGTTGTGCCGGTTGACCAATTCCCACAAACCGCTCACATTGAAACGGTAACGGTCCTTCAAAAAAAGCGGTAAAATAAAGACGGTTTTTAACTGAATCATTTCGTTGGATGTGTTTTATAAAAACAGAGTTTCAATCGAGTTTTTACTTAATCAAGTCAAAGGATAATTTCATGAAGTTAACTTTATCAGAGGTTCAAAAAGCAACAAAGGGAAGCTTGCAAGGAGAAGAAAGCACAACAATTACTGGTGTTTCTTTTGATTCTAGGCAGGTAAAAGAAGGCGACCTTTTCATTGCCCTTGTTGGTGAAAATGATGGCCATGACTACATCCAAATGGCGATGGACAAAGGGGCGAAAGCGGTCTTAGCCCAAGAAGAACACGTGCTACCAGGTGATGTACCTGCTGTGATTGTGCAAGATACCCTAGCTGGTTTGCAAAAATTGAGCCAGTACTACCTCGAACTGGTTAAGCCAACGGTCATTGCCATTACTGGCTCAAACGGTAAGACCACGACCAAGGATATGACGGCGGCAATTTTGTCTCGGAAGTTTAAGACTTTTAAGACACCTGAAAACTTTAACAATGAAATTGGATTACCAGTGACCATTCTGTCCATGCCGAAAGACACCGAAATGCTTGTGTTGGAAATGGGAATGGATCGTCCTGGTCAGTTGACCGCTTTGTCTAACTTGGCCAAGCCTGACATTGCTGTCATTACCATGATTGGGGAAGCCCACCTGGAATTCTTTAAGACCCGCGCCAACATTGCCAAAGCAAAGTTGGAAATTGCCAACGGTTTGAAAAAAGACGGGCTCTTCTTCATCCCAGCGGATGAACCACTGCTGACGGAAGCAAAAAACTTACCAGCTAACACGAAGACTTTTGGCCCTGTACCAGCAGATATTCAAGAATCGTTGCATGAAACGTCATGGACAGAACAGGGGCAAGCATTTGCAATTCCAATGCTTGGTCGTTATAATGTTAAGAATGCAGAAGCAGCGATTATGGTTGGTCAAGCACTGGGCTTAGACCTCAAGACCATGGCAAGTGCTTTGGCACATTTTGATTTAACGAAGAATCGAACAGAAATTTTGACCGCCACGAGTGGCGCTCAGTTAATCTCAGACGTTTACAATGCCAACCCAACGGCCACAAAGGAAGTATTAGCTTCCTTGGCAAAGGATAGCGCAAGACGACCTATTCTTGTGCTTGGTGACATGTTGGAATTGGGCGAGCAAGGACCAGCTTTACATGCCAGCTTAGCCGATGCTGTTTTGAAAGCCCGGCCAAAGCAGGTTAACCTAGTTGGACCACTTATGGTTGAAAACTTGGCACCGGCTCTTGAAAAGGCTGATCAGCAATTGGACTTACACACTTACCAGGCTGATCAACTGGACCAGCTTGGTCAAGATTTGCAAAATGAATTAACTAAGGATGATCTTGTATTCTTAAAGGCTTCCCATGGAATTCATTTAGAAAAAGTCCTGGCGACTTTAACGGGAAAGTAGGAAGAGCATGCTGAAACGAACTGACCTATTTCCCGCGAGGGTGAAGGTTAGCTGGACGAAGCAACCCTTGTTTTATGTTTTTGCCATTTTAGCCCTGATTGTTTTAGTCATTGTAACTGTCGTGTTTTCTTCTAAAAAAGAAGATAAGCACATCGTGAACAAGGCTACAGCTGCAACTTCGGTTAACCTTGAGAAAAAGGTCAATCCAAAGGAAAAGGTTGCGACTAAACTTGATCAGTCTTTAACTGGCGCTCATTTTTCTGGAACAGCCTTAGTCGTCAAAGACGGGAAAGTCCTTCTTCATAAGGGCTATGGTAAGGCAAACGTTCAAAAGGAAAAATGGAATGGTCCGACAACGACTTTTCCGGTAGCTTCGACGGCTAAAATTTTAACTGCAATTTTAATTGGACAACAGGTTGATGCTGGAAAGCTCAAGTATGACACGAAGCTTTCTGACTTTTATCCCGGGGTACAAAATGCGGACCGAATTACGGTTCGAGACCTTTTGACCATGACCTCTGGCTTGAAACAGAGTAAGCAGCCGGATAGCTATACTGATGATATGGCAAACGTGGACTTCTCGGCAGCCAACGCTGAAAGTTCTGGTGGTGTTATTGGAACGGGGGATGGTTGGTCTTACCAGCCAATTAATTACCGGCTCCTTGCTGGTATCTTGATGAAGGTGACTGGTAAGTCCTATCAAGAATTAGCGGAGCAGACTTTTAATAAGAAGGCGAAATTAGGAATTCTTTATTATCCAGCCTTTAAGAAGGCGAATAATCTAGCCAATGCTTATCAAGTTGGCACGGAGAGTGAACGAGACGTGACTACTGTTGAGTACCAACGAGAAACTGGTACTGGAAACGTTTCGATGACGACCGGTCAGCTCTATCAGTTATACCGTGATTTCTTTGATAATAAGTTTGTAAAGAATCATAAAGACCTGCTTAAGCAACACCTTCCGGCACACTATGCTTCAGGATTGTACGGTTATGGCTCGATATACGAGGGCCACGGTATTTTTTCTGGGTATGAATCAAATGTTGTTCTTTCTAAAAATGGGAAAAACGCTGTTATCTTGCTTTCTAACCAGTACGATAATGAACATTCTGTTCAAAAAATTGGTCAACAATTCTTCACAGAGTTGACCGGGGAAGCGGCCCCATAATGTCGCATGTGTAGCGCTTTTTAGCGGTACCAATTGAGTCAGCCCAGCTAGACTATAAACCGCTCGGCCTTTTAAACGCGCAGGAAGCGCGTTATCATAGATGTAGACCAATTTGGTCTTAGAGCGCGCTTTTTGTGCTTTTAAAGGAGAAAATTTTGAAGTTTGAAGAACTCGGCTTGTCGCAAGCCATTTTGCAGTCTATCGCCGCCCACGGATACGTGGAAGCAACGCCAATTCAGGAAAAGACGATTCCATTGACTTTGGCTGGTAAGGACGTTATTGGTCAAGCTCAAACTGGAACTGGTAAGACAGCTGCCTTTGGTTTGCCAATTTTGGAACACATTGATTTGGATAACCCAAACATTCAAGCGGTTATCATTTCCCCAACGCGTGAATTAGCCATCCAAACGGCTGATGAATTGAAGAAGTTGGGATCAGACAAGCACGTTAACGTGCAAGTGGTCTTTGGTGGATCAGACATCCGCCGTCAGATTCAAGGCTTGAAGTCAAAGCCACAGATTTTGGTTGGAACACCTGGTCGTTTACTTGACCACATCAACCGTAAGACTGCTAAGTTGGATAAGGTTCAGACTTTGGTTTTGGATGAAGCCGACGAAATGTTGAACATGGGATTCTTGGACGACATCGAAGCAATTATTGCTAAGGTAAATCCTGATCGCCAGACTTTGCTCTTCTCAGCAACGATGCCTGAATCAATCCGCCGTATCGGGGTGAAGTTTATGACGAACCCTGAAATGGTTAAGATTGAAGCAAAGCAATTGACGACTGACTTGGTTGAACAATTCTTTATTCGCTGCCGTCACGAAGAAAAGTTTGATGCTTTGACTCGCACGATTGATATTCAAGAACCTTTCTTGGGTATTGTCTTTGGACGTACAAAGCGTCGTGTTGAAGAATTAGCACGTGGATTGGAAGCGCGTGGTTACCGCGCTGCTGGTTTGCACGGTGATTTGACTCAGCAAATGCGTTCACGTGTCTTGGATCAGTTCAAGAAACACGAAATCAACTTGTTGGTTGCAACTGATGTTGCTGCCCGTGGTTTGGACGTGAAGGATGTTTCTCACGTTTATAACTTTGATATTCCACAAGATCCAGAATCATACGTTCACCGTATCGGACGTACTGGTCGTGCCGGTGCTACGGGTACTTCTGTTACCTTGGTTGCGCCAAACGAAATGGACTACTTGCGTGCCATCGAAGATTTGACGAAGAAGCGCATGACACCATTGCAACCTGCTACTTTGCAGGAAGCTCGTTTGGGACGTATTAACGGCTCACTCGACGAAACAGCCGCTTTGATGGGCAAGGTTAAGCCAGAAGAAATGCAAGCACAGGTTGCAGCATTGATGAGTCAGTTCACACCAGAACAATTGGCTGCTGGTTTGTTGGCATCCGTTGCCGGATTGGAAAAGCAAAACGCCCCTGTGACATTGTCACGCGAACGTCCATTGCCACGCCGTAAGGGTGGTAAGGGCGGCTCACGCGGAGGTTACCGTGGTGGAAACCGTCGTGGTAACGGTGGTGGATACCGTGGACACCGTGATGGCGATCGTCGTGGAAATGGTGGCGGAGGCTACCGTGGCCGTGGAAATGGCGAACGTCGTGGTAACGGTGGTGGTTACAAGGGTAACAACCATGGTGGCGAACGTCGCGGAAACGGTCAAGGCCGTAAGCGTGACTTTACCGTCCGTGAAAAGGGTTAAGCCATTATAATTTAAGGTATAAAACTTATAAAACCGTCTGTTATCAGACGGTTTTTGTGTTTATAATGGAACTAGATAAGAAGGGAGGGCGCCATGACGTTTGAAGAAACATTGGCTTATATTCATTCCCGGCCAAAGTCTGGGAAAAAGGATAGTCAGGCTCGGATGGCTGCCCTTCTTTCTGCGTTAAGAAACCCTGAAAAACATTTGCCAGCGGTTATTCATGTGACTGGAACAAATGGTAAAGGGTCCGTGGCGACCATGCTTTCGGCCATTGGACAGGCCGATGGTTTAAAGGTCGGACTCTTTACCTCGCCCTATATCATCGCTTTTAACGACCGTTTTCAGATTAATGATCAGGATATTTCAGATGATGAATTGACGAAGATAACCGGTCGAGTGAAAGTAGCTTCTGATCAAGTTGAAAAGGATTCGGGCGGAGAGTTGCGTCCCACTGAATTTGAAGTGGTCACAGCCATTATGTTCTGCTATTTTTCTGAGTCCGAATTGGATTTAGCAATCATTGAAGTTGGCATTGGGGGCCTCTATGATTCAACAAATTTGATGCCCCAAAAGGAAGTCGCAGTGATTACCTCTGTTGCCTTAGATCACCAGGCGATGCTTGGGGATACTTTGGCTAAAATCGCCAAACAAAAGGCTGGCATTATCTTAGCAAAACAGCCAACAGTCATTGGACCCAACATTCCGAAAGAGGCGCTATCTGTGATTAAGAGGGAGTGCCTGAAAAAGGAAAGTTCTTTGGTTTTAGCTGAACGGACTTTCTTGAAGTCAAATTTGCACGGTGAATTTCAAGAGGCAAACAAGGCGACAGCGGTCACGGCCTACCGAGTTTTTCGACCAGATGTGGAAGAAAGGGTTCTTCAAAAAGGTTTATCAACAGCGTTTATTCCAGGGCGCTTTGAAGAAGTCCAGCCGGATGTGTATTTAGACGGAGCTCACAACCCAGCCGGCTTAGCAGCTTTGAGAAAAACAATTGATAAAAAGTTTGATGAGCCGGTTCTGCTTGTCTTTGGTGCTTTAGCTGATAAACACCTTGAGGCATCCTTAAGGATGCTCGAAGGGGACCCTAAAATTGATTTGTTTTTCTTTGATTATGAAGGACTACCAGGACGATCAGGGATGGCGACACCTGATTTTCTAATTAATCAGCGACTTTGCTCAGTTGATCAGGCAGTGGAACTTGCTTACAACAGTCACCGACCGCTAGTATTTACCGGTTCACTTTACTTTATTTCAGATGTTAGGAGGCATTTATGCCAGAAGAAAAAACACTTAGTCCAAAATTGATTCTAAGTATTTTGTCAATTGCACTTATTGCTTTTACAGACATTATGTTGGAAACGGCACTGAATGTGTCATTCCCAGTTTTGATGAAAGAGTTACACGTGGATGCGGCAACGGTCCAGTGGCTAACCTCCGGGGTTATTTTGCTAACTTCGATGGTTATTATTATGTCATCGTGGTTGAAGGACCGTTTTCATAACCGCTCCCAGTTTATGGCCGCTGGGATCATTTCCTTGGTTGGAATTTTAATTGATGCGGTATCCAATCAGTTCCCAATGGTTCTTCTTGGCCGTCTTTTGCAAGGTGTTGGAGCCGGTGTTGGACTTCCTTTGATGAATAACGTTATTTTTGAACAGGTCCCTGCTAACCGCCGTGGAACGATGGTTGGCTTGGCTTCATTGATTGTTTCATTCTCACCTGCATTAGGCCCTGCCTTCGGAGGATTCCTAACGGATGCCTTTGGCTGGCACATGGTCTTTTGGGTCGTGATTCCTTTGCAATTACTAGCCCTTGGACTAGGATGGGCAACAATTCAACAGACAGTACCCACTAAGAAAGTCAGGTTCGACCTTATTGGTTGGTTGCTTCTCTCGACCTTCTTCATCGGTGGTTTGATTACGATTGATCGTTTCTCAGCGGACGGCCTTTGGAATGTGCCAAGTATGATTGCTTTGGCTGCCTTCGTCTTTGGACTATTGGGTTATTACCTCTATGCTCGAAACGAAAAGGAGCCTTTGCTTTCACCAAGTATGTTTGCAAAGCCAATGTTCCGGCTCTCTGTTTTTGCAGCCTTTATCCTGCAGATGGTCAACTTGACCTTTAACTATGCTATTCCAATGGGCTTGCAATTAATTTTGCACCAGAGTTCATCTGTAGCTGGCTTGGTTCTGTTCCCAGGTGCTTTGGGATTGGCCTTTATGGCGGTGATTTCAGGAAACTTGTACGACCGTTTTGGTGTTCGCCTACCAAACAACATTGGATTGGCATTGATTACTTCCGGTGTTCTCTTTATGGCTGTTCTACCACTTACTGTACTGACGGCGACCGTCGGTTTCTCATTGATGCAGTTGGGTGTTGGGTTCTGGAACGGAAACAACATGACCAACGCGATTTCCAACATGGACCGGCAGTACCATAACGCTGGTAACTCAATTTTTGCTGCGGTCAACAATTATTCCGCTGCGGTCGGAATTGCCTTGGCTGCTTCAATCGTTTCGGTTTTCCAGAATAATGCCAGTTCTTTGTCACATGGAACTGCCCTTGGAATTCGTTGGACCTATATCATGGATTTGATTCTAACGATTATTGCTGCTGCTATGTCACTCCGTATTATGAAGATGACGGATGCATTGAAGACAGAAAAAGAAGAAGCTTAAGATAATAAAACCTGATTTTCGTACTATTCTCTAAGGAGGATGGTAATGAAGAATCAGGTTTTTTCTTTTTATGAAAGTCTGGGGGAAGATGCCAGGCAGCAGACAGATATCTTTGAACTGTATTTTCCCAGTGGCTATGACTTTTTAGAGATGGATCAAGATACGAAAGAAGATTTCATCTCAGAAAATCCACGGGTCAATAAGGCGCTTTTACACGCGTTATATGCTGGCCAAAAAATGAATCAATACGCCAGGAGAATACTAATATCAGCGAAGCACTCAGAAAGTTTTGGGCGCTTTGCGCAAGCCGAGATGGGACATTTGAAGCAGGAACAGGTTTGTTTAGCGCTTCTAAATACACAGTTGGATATGATTGGCTGGGAGGTGGTCTTTGTTGGCACCTTGACTGAAGTATCTGCTTCGCCACGAGAAATTTTTCAACGGGCCATGTTAGCGAATGCCTATGGAATTATGTTGGCTCATAACCATCCCTCGGGAAACGTACTTCCTTCGGAGGCGGACAGACAGTTTACGAAGCGATTAAAATCCTTAGGTCATCAGCTAGGGTTACCATTAATCGATTCCTTTATTATCACGAAGTCTTCGTATTGGTCCTTTTTCGAAGAGGAGGGGGATTGATTAAAAAATAATGATTAAATTGGAATTCCTTAGCAGTGAGTGAACAATAAAAATGGTAAACTAAGGGAAGAGAAAGATTGGAAAGGGGCTACAGTATGCCTGCAAAAATCGTAATGATTGGTGGTGGATCAGGATTGCCTGTTATCATTAAGCCACTGGTTAAGGCGGACGTTGATTTGACGGCCATTGTAACGGTAGCAGATGACGGCGGTTCATCCGGTCTACTACGCGATTACGTTAACATCATTCCACCTGGGGATATTCGGAACATTCTTGTTGCCATGTCCGGGGCTGATCAGAAACTATTAGATCTCTTTCAGTACCGCTTCCAAACACACGATGACTTTTTAGCAAAGCACGCTGTTGGAAACCTATTGATTGCAGCCTTAACGGAGATGACAGGGGATGTATCAGAAGCAATCCGAGAGTTATCACACTACCTTAAAATTAAGGGACAGGTTTATCCGGTTGCTAAAGAACCTTTGATTTTAAATGCTAAGACTTTGTCAGGTGAGCACTTATCTGGTGAAGCAGCGATTACGGCTGCTCACCAAGCTTTGGATACCGTTTGGGTATCGGCTTCAAAGGACAATCAAAAAATTGAGGCGAACCCTGAGGCCATCGATGCCATTCTATCGGCAGATATGATTGTCTATGGGCCGGGTTCACTCTTTACTTCAATCTTGCCAAACATCGTTGTACCAGGTGTCAAAGAAGCCTTGCAAGTAACGCCAGCTAAGCAGGTTTACATTGCCAACATCATGACTCAAAAGGGTGAAACGGATGCCTATACGGATGCCGAACATCTGGCCGTCTTGGACCGCCATCTCGGAAAAGACATGGTTGGTGCAGTTTTGACTAACCAAACAGAAGTTCCCGATGATTTCGTTGATTATCAACGCTGGGGTGAAATTTCAACACAGGTTAAGCAGGACCCAGAAGCAATCGAAAAGCTGAACGCTCAGGTTGTCTCACGGGATTTCTTACTGTTGCGTGATGCCGGTGCCTTCCACGATGGCGAAAAGGTTGCGAAAGTCTTGCTTTCATTGTTGGAGGATTAGGAATGTCCTTTGCTGCTGAAGTGAAAAAAGAATTAACGGGTCGAATCGTTTCGAATGACGCTGCCAAACCCGAGTTAGCTGCACTTTTACAAATGAACGGTGTGACGACATTGGGCTTTGAACAGGAGGTTCGGGTACAGACTGATAACCCAGCCATTGCTCGTCGTATTTATACGCTAATTCGACAATCCTACCCAAAGGCGGAAGTGGATGTCGCGGTTAAACAGCAGTTTGCTTTATCCGAGCATAAGGTTTTAACAGTTATCTTGCATACCGAAGTGCAAGAAATCTTGGATGACCTGGGGGTTGACCCCTTTGGAATCGATCAGTCTGTTCCAGCCTGGCTGTTAAATACTGAAGACAAACGGGCTGCCTTCCTGCGGGGAGCCTTCTTAGCAGCGGGTTCTGTGAATTCACCCGAAAAGTCCAATTACCACTTGGAAATCTCAACTGGACAAGAGGGATTGGCCGAACAGCTCTTAGACTTGATTAATGACTTCTTAATGCCGGTTAAAATGATTGCCCGTTCCAAGCATTATGTTTTATACATTAAGCGCTCTGATAAGATTGTAGAGTTTTTGAAGCTAATTGGCGCAACTGAAACGATGCTTCGCTTTGAAGATATTCGTTTAGCCAAGGATATGCGTAATTCTGCTAACCGGATGATGAATGCTGACATGGCGAACTTGCAAAAGGTGGCGAATGCTGCCAATGCGCAAGTGCAGGTCATTTTGACCATTCAATCGGAGATTGGTGATTTGGATGAACTGCCAGCTAAACTGGCCGACTTTGCTAGGGTACGCTTGGAACATCCCGATGCTTCCTTGACAGAAGTTGGTGACTACTTGGAAATTTCCAAATCTGGTGCCAACCACCGGATGCGCAAGCTAAAGGAATTGGCCAAGCAAATTGAAGACGGTACTTTTGATGCCGATAAGCTATGACAAAAAGGGGTGAGAGCCCTTTTTTGTTTAGAAATAGTCTTTTATGCGTTACAATAGAACACTAAAGAAGAATAAAGGAGATTACTATGTGGCCTGGAGTTATTGAACAAACTGCAAACGGACGTGAGTCCTACGACTTGCCATCACGACTTTTGAAGGACCGAATTATTTTGGTTCAAGGTGAAGTGGAAGATAGCATGGCAACTTCTATCGTTGCCCAATTGCTCTTCTTGGAAGCGCAAGATCCAGATAAAGAAATTTCCATGTACATCAATTCACCCGGTGGTTCAGTAACCGCAGGGCTATCAATCACTGATACGATGAACTTTATTAAGGCACCAGTGACAACCATTGTCATGGGATTGGCTGCCTCAATGGGAACAATCATTGCTTCTTCAGGTGAAAAGGGGCACCGTTATATGCTGCCTAACGCGGAATACTTGATTCACCAACCAATGGGTGGTGCAGCTGGTGGTACGCAACAGTCAGATATGGCCATTATTGCCGAGCAATTGACAAAAACTCGTCAAAAGTTGAACCAAATTTTGTCAGATAATTCTGGTAAGGATTTGAAGACGATTGCCCGAGATACCGAACGTGATTACTGGATGTCAGCCGAAGAAACATTAAAGTACGGATTGATTGACGGAATTATGGAAAAAGCCGGTGAAAAGCCCATTACTTTAAAAAAATAAGCGATAAATCTAGCTTAGTTTAAATGTTTGAAGTATAATGAACATACAGACAGAAAAAATTGGAGGACGAATAATGAAAGTTTTTGCTTACGGAATTCGTGAAGATGAAAAGCCAGCTTTGAAGGATTGGGAATCAAAGAACCCTGATATCGAGGTTGAATACACCGATCAATTGTTGACGCCTGAAACTGCCAAGTTGGCTAAGGGTGCAGATTCAGCTGTTGTTTACCAACAATTGGATTACACGAAGGAAACGTTGCAAGCATTGGCTGATGCCGGTGTTAAGAACATGTCACTCCGAAACGTTGGGACTGACAACATCGATTTCGATGCTGCTAAGGAATTGGGATTCAACATCTCAAACGTTCCCGTTTACTCACCAAACGCTATCGCTGAACATTCAATGATTCAATTGTCACGTTTGCTTCGTCGTACGAAGCCAATGGACAACAAGGTTGCCAAGCATGATTTGCGTTGGGCACCAACTATTGGTCGTGAAATGCGCATGCAAACGGTTGGTATCATTGGTACTGGTCACATTGGTCGTGTTGCCATTAACATTTTGAAGGGATTCGGCGCTAAGGTTATCGCTTACGATAAGTACCCTAATCCTGAATTGCAAAAGGAAGGCTTGTACGTTGATACGTTGGACGAATTGTACGCCCAAGCTGATGCTATCTCATTGTACGTGCCAGGTGTTCCTGAAAACGAACACATGATTAACAAGGAATCAATCGCCAAGATGAAGGATGGCGTTGTGATTGTTAACGTTGCTCGTGGAAACTTGATGGATATTGATGCCGTTATCGACGGATTGAACTCAGGTAAGGTTTCTGACTTCGCAATGGACGTTTACGAAAACGAAGTTGGTTTGTTCAACAAGGACTGGTCAGGTAAGGAATTCCCTGATCCAAAGATCGCCGACTTGATTTCACGTGACAATGTTTTGGTAACGCCACACATCGCCTTCTACACAACGAAGGCCGTTTCAGAAATGGTTCACCAATCATTTGATGCAGCTGTATCATTTGCCAAGGGTGAAACACCCGCAATTGCTGTTAAGTTCTAATAACATTGTTGAAACCCCAAGTCTTGGACTTGGGGTTTTTATTGAGGAGAATAAAGGATGACTACTCAAGAATTTTCAGGAAAAGAAGCCCTGAACGTTAAAGACTTCTTCTTCAAGGTTTTGCAAGGTTCTGCCAATGGTATTTTGATTGGTGTTTTACCTGCTGCCGTTATGAAGTATATTATTCAGTATTCCGGAATTGGAAATACTCACTGGGGTGCAAATTACTCTGCTATTTTGACCCTCTTTACATCAATGATTCCAATTCTAATTGGAATGGCCGTGGCCATGAACTTCAAGATGAAGGTCTTGGATACCGGTGTTGTTGCCTTGGCAACGATGGTTGCTTCAAATTCTATTTTGTGGGGAACGGTTGAAGCAGGAACAACCCATCCGTTGTCTGGTAAAGTCTTAGCCGCACCAACTCGTGTTTACATGGCGGCTGGGGCCGGTGACGTGATTAACGCGATGATTGTTTCTGCCATCGCGGTCTTCGTGGTTTGGCTTGTTTCACGTTACTTAAACGGATTTGGATCAGTTGCCATCATCCTGTCACCAATTTTGATTGGTGGTGGTGTGGGACTCCTTGGTAAGGAGATTGCACCTGCAGTCGGTGAAATTACGACTTTGATTGGTGACATTGTGGCATCATTTACTAAGTTGGCGCCAATCCCAATGGCTATCCTAATTGCGATGGCCTTCTCAGTGATTGTTATCACCCCGGTTTCAACGGTGGGAATCGCTTTGGCGATTAACCTTTCTGGTGTTGCTGCGGGAGCTGGTGCTGCTGGTGTGGTTGCGACAACCATCGTCTTGTTGATTAACTCATGGTCAGTCAACAAGAAGGGGACGACCGTTGCCATCTTCTTAGGAGCGATGAAGGGTATGATGCCTTCTATCTTTAAGAAGCCACTCATGCTATTCTCCTTCATGTTTGCCGGTGCCATTGCTGGTATTCCAATGGCACTCTTTGATGTTCAGGGAACGCCAATTACGGCCGGATTCGGATACATTGGAATGGTGTCACCATTGCAGTCAATGATTAAGGATGCGGCAATCCCAAGTACGGTGATGAACCACTATATCTCACCATTTGTTGGTTTGATTGTTTGGGTGATTATCCCTGTCATTGCAGCACTTTTGGCGCAGTTTATCTTCTCCAAACTGTTGAAGTTCTACCAACCATCAGATTTGAAGCAAGAATTGTAATGAATCAATTAAGAAAAGTCCGCTCATTGAGCGGACTTTTTTGTTATAGTAATGTAAACAACGCTTACTGATTGGAGAAAGAATGTTCTCATCCATACAAACACTATTACTACGTTCCGGACGCGTATCCAGAGTACGCCCGATGCGTTCATCAGGACGTTCGAACCGTTCATCTTCATACGGCCGTCGTTCTTCTGGATTTGGAAGCAACATCGGCCGTTGGATTTCCCGTGCTATTTTCTGGAGTATTGGTTGGCACATTGGCTCTCAGCTTGCATCTTTCTTTGGCTTTTCAGGTTTGATTCTGATTGTCATTGTTGTGGTTTGGCTGGCGAGAAAAAGACGGTAATAAAAAAAGATCCTGCTTAGTTATAAGCAGGATCTTTTTTATTGAATTTGGTACAGGCACCAAATCATTTCCGGTTGGAAACGGCCGATGACCCGCTGTTTTTTTTGTAGTTGATCTTCAGCGTTTTGGCTAAAGATGGCGTACTGGTAGTCCCCAGAGAAAAAGGCGTCGGCTGCTAATGGCTTAGCGGGGACAAAGTCAATGTCTAAATGCAGACCATTTGCTTTCTCGAAATCTTCGAGGAGTGTCTTGGTCGTCTTATGACTGACGGCACGCCTGTTTGGCTGTGACGTATTTTCGACAAGGAGCATTTCCATTGTGGGCGCTGCCCAAGTCTTTTGGATGCGTAGCTGTTGCCAGTGGGCATAATGCTGGCTGGTCCAGGTATCACCGTTTGGACCCTGGTAGCCAACCGGGACTAAGAAGTAGTCGCCTGAATACTGGTCAAGCTTTTCATAGATGGAGGCAAAGTCTGGGTGGAGTTTTATTCCAAAAGACTGATAGTGGGGGTCTCCATCTTGAAGGTTTTGTGCAGTAAGATTGGAGTCGGTTTCCTTTGGACCAAGGGTATGGATAAGAGGCATAAGCGATTCCTTTCTGTTTTAATCAGACGTTTTTGAGTTCTTCGATGATTTCTTTGGCAATTTCTTCCGGTGTTTTCTGGTCGACTTTGATAATTAAATCGGCTGTTTTACCGTATTTTTCCTGTCGGGACTCTTTTAAAGCAATTAGGTCATCCACGCTTTTATCAGCTAAGATGGGGCGCTTGCCCCAGTCTTCGCCAGATAGATTAGCGATGGTTGTTTCGTCGGAAGGTTGGAGCCAAATAACCGGACGGTCGTGCTGAATTAAGATTTCTTGGTTAACGGCTTGGCAGGCTGTGCCACCACCAGTTGCCAGAATGTTCTCACTATCTAGTTCAGCGATGAGTTGGTCCGCTTCAATTTTCCGGAAAGCGGCTTCGCCCTGGCTGGAAAAGAATTCGGGAATGGTATGACCGATTCGTTCTTCAATGACTAAATCCAAATCGGAGAAAGGGATGTTCAATTCTTTAGCTAGTTCACGGCCAACGGTTGTTTTTCCGGAGCCCATGAAACCGATTAAAATTGGGTTATTCATGTTCTTTCTCCATTCGAATGCGATCTGCTTGTGTGGTACTTAATTGGTCAAAAAGTTCTTTTTCCTGACCGTTTTCGATAAACTTCTTTAACTTTTGTACTTCTTCTTCAAAGTCAGTGATTTCTGCTAAAACCTGTTTAGGGTTTGACAGGAAGATACTGGTCCACATGGTCGGGTCGGCTTTGGCGATTCGACTAGCGTCTAAGAAGCCAGCGGCTGGCTTTCCCCAATCAACGTCGGATTCTCGTTGGTCTTTTGCGACTGTTTCGGCTAGGGCAAAGGCCAACAAGTGGGGGAGGTGGGAAGAGCTAGCCACGATGTGGTCATGGCTCTTGGCGTCCACCATACGAAAGTCGAAACGAGCTGCAGACAGCAAGTCTTCAAAGGCTTGAACTTCTTTCTGACTGGCGTTTTCTTGAATCAAGAAATAGGTGTGATCGACCAAACGACCTGGGTTGGCATTTGCTGCACCTGAAAGGTGGGAACCGGCCATGGGGTGACCGGCAAGGAAGGCAACGCCATTCTCCATGAGGGCCTGGGCACTCTTTTCGATTTGAACTTTAGAAGAACCAACGTCGGTGACAACAGCGCTAGGTTTCAGAGAAAGCTTTGCTAATTCTTCTAGACGCTGGCAGATAACTGCCACGGGGCTGGCTAAGAAAATCCAGTCGGCCTCTTTGGCACCTTCTTCAAAATCAACGGCTGCTGCCACGGTGCCAGACTGCATCATTACCTGAAGGTTTTCAGGGTTTGGGTCATGAGCGATGATTTTGACATCGGGCTGACTCTCTTTCATTAATTCTGCAAGGCTGGCGCCGATAAAGCCCAAGCCGTCGATAAAGACTGTGGTCATGTTCTTACTTCCTTAGTAGTTGGTTTAAGTCCTTGGTAAAGTCGGGGTAGGATACCGCCATACAGTCCTCATCTTGGATGTGAACGGCTTGGTCAGCTAAGAGGCTGGCGACTTTTAAGGTCATCGCAATGCGGTGATCGCCGTATGATTCGAGTTCCTTGTCAGCCACTTGGAATGGCTTTGTTGAACCCGTGATGATGAGGCCGTCTGGCTTTTCTTCAATTTGAATGCCAAGCTTCTTGAATTCGGTTGCAATGGCGGCCAAACGGTCGGATTCCTTAACACGGAGTTCAGCTGCACCAGAGATGGTTGAAACACCGTCGGCACGGGCGGCTAGAAGGGCCAAAATTGGCACTTCGTCGACTAGGGCGGGGATGTCTTTTTCAGTAATGGTAAATGGCTTCAAAGGTCCAGCCTGAATAGTCAAGTTAGCCATTGGTTCACCGGCCGTTTCGATTGAATCGATTGTCAGGTCAGCGCCCATCTGTTCTAAGACCTTAATGATTCCGGTACGGGTGGGGTTCATGCCAACGGATTCAATGGTAATCCTTGAACCCGGTACGATAGCACCGGCAACTAAGAAGAAGGCGGCGGATGAAATGTCAGAAGGCACTGTGACTTCCTGTCCCTTTAGTGGATAACCTGGGCGAATATGAATCTTATCCCCAGTTCGTTCAATACTTTCTGGTGAGAAAAGATCTAGCATTCGTTCACTGTGGTCACGGGAAGGAAGGGGCTCTTCGATAACTGTTTCGCCCTTAGCTGTTAAGGCAGCCAATAGAATGGCGGATTTAACCTGGGCCGAAGCAACGGGCAAGCGGTAGTTAATTCCATGAAGGGGCTGTCCCTTGACCGTCATTGGTAGGTGACCTTCAGTGGCAGATAACTCTGCTCCCATTTCAGTTAATGGTGTGATGACACGGCCCATTGGACGCTTGGATAGGGAAGCGTCACCAACCATGTGGCTGGTAAAGTCCTGTCCGGCCAGTAGGCCGGCAAGCAAACGGGTGGACGTTCCTGAGTTTTGCATGTCGAGATCTGCAGAACTCTCGGTCAGGCCGTTTAGACCGACTCCGTGAACAATTAGTTCGCCCTTTTCTTCATCAACTGAAACACCCATTTGACGGAAGGCCTGGAGGGTGGCTAAGCAGTCGTTGGAACGGAGAAAGTTCTTAACGTGAGTGTCGCCTTCGGCAATCGCACCAAAGATGATGGAGCGGTGGGAAACGGACTTATCACCTGGGACCTGAATGCTACCTTGTAAACTTGGATTCGACATGGCGTACTCCTTAGAAGTTCTTCAATTCTTCGCGGTATTCAGCAACCTGCTTCTTCAAGCGGTCGATTTGTGAACCGTCGAATGTTTCGGTGATGGCCTTGGCCAATTCGATGGCGACAACGGATTCAATCACAATTGAGGCTGGCACGATGGCGGTTGTATCAGAGCGCTCCACCGTGGCCTTCTTGATTTCCTTGCTGTTGATGTCAGCGGATTGCAATGGCTTGTAGAGCGTTGGGATTGGCTTCATAGCTGCTTTGACAATCACTGGCATACCGTTTGTCATACCACCTTCGAAGCCACCCAAGTGGTCGGAGTTACGAGTGAAGCCCTTGCCTTCTTCCCAGTCAATTTCGTCCATGACTTGGGAACCAGGGCGAACGGCGTTTTCGAAACCGTCACCGATTTCGCAGCCCTTCATGGCGTTCACGCCGACAACGGCAGCAGCGACTTTGGCATCCAACTTCGTGTCCCAAGATGTGTAGGAGCCAAGGCCGGCTGGCAAGTTGGTGGCGACGACACGAATGACACCACCAAGGGTGTCACCATCGCGCTTGGCTTGGTCGATGCGGGCGTGAATTTCTTCCACCTTGTCTTGATCCAAGATGCGAAGGTCGTTTTCGTGGATACCCGCTTCAATTGTGTCAACATCGGTTGAAAGGTCAGCTGCGGCTTGGATACCGCCGATTGATTCAACGTGACCGACAATCTTGACGTCCAAGGCTTCCAAGACTTGCTTACAGATGTTTCCGATGGCCACACGCATGGCCGTTTCACGGGCTGATGAACGTTCCAAAACGTTACGCATATCGCGGTGACCGTACTTCATACCACCAACAAGGTCAGCGTGGCCAGGACGGGGACGTGAAACCGAACGCAAGGTATTTTCAGCGTTGGCGGGTGTGACTGGGTTCATGATTTTTGACCACTGGGCGTGGTCACGGTTCTTAATGGTCAAAGCGATTGGTGATCCCAAAGTGACGCCGTGGCGAACACCACCGGTGATGATAACCTGGTCCTTTTCAATCTTTTGACGGTTACCACGACCGTAACCTCCCTGACGGGCGGCCAAGGCGGCGTTGATCTCATCGATATCGAGATGGAGACCGGCGGGGATGCCTGTCAAGATTCCTGAAAGTTCAGGACCGTGTGATTCACCTGCTGTGTAGTAATTGATCATAATGTTTTCCTTTTTTTGATTAGTTGTTTTGTTTAGAAGCTTGGTAAGCCTTTGATTCGTTCATCATGGCCTGCCAAATGGCTTGATTGTAAGGAATAAGTGCTTTGTCTTGGCTGTTTTTAGCAACCTTATCAAGGACCTTTTGCTCACGCGAGAGATCTTCGACGGCGATGTCGTCCTGCTTCTTGAAGCGAATCACATCTTCCACTGCGTTGAAGCGTTGTTCGGACAACCGCAGTAGCGCTTTGTCAATGCGGTCGATTTCCTTGCGGGCGTCCTTGAGTGACTGTGCTTCCTTTGGTAGGAGAGCGTAAACAACAAGGGCGATGGCCAAGGACATGAGGGCCATGGAAGCATCGGCTAGGATAATGTTGACGCTTGGATTCTTAATTAAGAGTCCGGTAATGATTGGCACCGTGAAGGAGGCCAGGGAACCGAAGATGAAGAAAGTTCCGGTCATCAAGCCCTTGTTTTTGGCGGTCAATGAAAGTAGGCTGTTCAAAGCGATTTGCATCAAACCACCAGCTGCTGAGAAACCGAAGACGAGAGCGGAAATATTGGCCACCGTTTCGTTTGCACTAAGTGAAAGCGTCACGATGGATAGAAGGGATAAGCTGTTCAACAATAGGAAGAGTTCCTTTTTGATGTTGAAGCGGCGAAGGAGTGTGACAACCGTTAGTACACCGGTGATGGAACCAATACTGTAAAGCGAAAGTAAGAAGTGGGCCACTGACTTTGAGAAACCAATGCCGGCCGCATAGATGGTAATCCACTGGGTGAACCAGATCATGACGGCCATTGATGAGAAGCCGTAGAGAAGCAAGGCGGTCATTAGGACGGCTTTGCGAATCCCGTGGAGGGCGACTGACTGGCTGGCCTTTGTTTCGACTTTGGCCTGTTGAATCTTCTTAATTGGCAAAGTTAGGATGTTGACGAAGTTTAGGGCCAGAATGGCGGCCGGCACCATGAAGGAAAGACCGAACCAAAGGTTGTTGTCGGATAGGTAAAGGACAATCATTGGAAGGATGAATTCACCCGTTGAGATGAAGGCCTTGAGCAAAACCGTGTTGGAAGTACTCTTCTTTGAAATTTCTTCCAAGAGTGGGTAGGTCGCTGAATCCATGGCGGAGTTGGCAACGCCGGCTAAAATCGTTAATCCGTATGCCAAAGTCACTGAAGTGTTAATTGGCGTTAGTACCAAGAACAGGAAGTAGGTAGTAATTCCAATTAAAAGGGAGGTTTTACGGCCGAAGTGGTCGGAGATGAAACCCATTAGTAGGTAGGCAACCAAACGGCCAATTCCAATTCCGGATAGGACGAAGGAAGCGGCTGTTAGGGTACTGGACCAGTTCTGAGCCAGTTGAAGTAAGTTCTGGGTCAGAATGATCATGCCAAAACCGTGAACCAGGTAGTTGGCGTATAACCCGGCTCGAAGCCGGTTAGTGGCTAGTGCGTTCATTAACTGTCTCCTTCAAGGGTGTGTTGAATGCCGCGCAGGTTATTGATTTCAATCTGACCTGGGGCTGATGCTTGTTCTGCTGTCAGACAAGCAAAGGTAATGGCGGAATGGGTAAGGTGAGTGGCAACGCGAGTTACAGAGCCAAGCTGGCCCATGGCCATGGTAACGATTGGTTCTGAATGATTGCGTGCAGCCTGCTGACTAAAGGCTATGACCTGAAGAACGTCTTCCGTTGTGTGAGGCATGACGGCGACTTTTAAAATATCTGCATTAGCTGCTTGCATCTTATTGAAGATGCCTTCTAATCGTCCGTTTTCAGGTGTGTCGTTAAAGTCGTGGAAGGACGCGATAACGATTTTATCGAGCTGATGAATGGCCTTAACTGCTTCTTCGACAATGCTTTCATCGCGGTTAATTTCGACATCCACCATGTCGACTGGTAGCTCGGCCAAGCGCTTGAGTACTCGTTCGTAGTCGGCTGGGCGAATAGTTTGCTTGCCACCCTCTTCCTTTGTTCGGAAGGTTCCGATGATTGGTGTTTCGGGGAAGGCTTGGCGAATGCTGGAGGAGATTTCGACGAGGGTTGCGTCGTCTTGCCACTTTTCCAAGAAGTCCAAGCGCCATTCAATGATGTCTGGATTTGCCTTTTGAATAGTAGGGAGTAACTTGATTAATTCATCGGGTGTCACCACCGTGATTGGGAGGGCAACCTTTGCTGCTCCGCGTCCAACTGCAATGTTTCGTGTATAAACTGCTTCTGTCATTTTTCCTTATCCTTTTCTGCCATGGCCTGTTCAACTAAATCGATGGGCATGTCTTGCCCTGTCCAGAGTTTGAAAGCGGCCGCTCCTTGTTCAATCATCATGCCGAGTCCGTTGTAGACGCTTTCAACACCCGCCTCTTTGGCAACTTCCATTAGCTTAGTCGTGCGTGGTGCGTAAACCGTGTCGTAAATGACCAGGTCCTTCTTCAACCAGCTAGGATCGTTCACCAGTGACATACCTTCCAAAGGCTTCATGCCAACGCCGGTTGCGTCAACGTAGATGTCAGCCCATGCAAGTGCTTCCTTGAAGGCTTGCTCATCTTCCAATGATAAAGTCGAAGCGCTTGCTTTTGAGTTTTCGTTAATGCTTTTGGCGATTGTCTCAGCGTTTTCAAAGTGGCCGTCCTGACGGTTGGCAATGCGAATTTCACTGGCCCCTTCAATGGCTGATTGAGCTGCAATGGGGATGCCGGCGCCTCCGGCACCAACGACGAGCATCTTTTTACCAGCAACATCATGGCCTTTTTTCTTCAGATCGTTGACGAAACCGACACCGTCGGTTGTGTAACCAGTGAGGATACCGTCGTCGTTGACCACCGTGTTCACGGCACCGGTCATCTTAGCGGAGATATCTAACTTGTCGAGGTGGGGGATGATGGCCTGCTTGTTTGGCATGGAAACGTTTGATCCGCGCATGTCCAATGTCCGAATGGCTTTGACGCCATCCGCTAACTGGTCGCCGTCAATATCGAAGGCTAGGTAAGCGTAGTTCAAGTTCAACGCCTCAAAAGCCGTGTTGTGCATGGTTGGTGACATGGAGTGGCGAATGGGGTATGCCATCAAGCCGATTAAAATTGTGTGTCCATCGATTCTTGTCATTGTGTCTCCCTCGTAATTTCTCAAACAAAAAAGCCGACTAGGTAAAACCTAGCCGGCTAATAAACGAGTTGGAAAGAATTCCGAAATAACATTTATCAATCGCTGACTAGGTGATGCACCTAGTCAGCCAAGTTCAAAATGACCTTTACTACCTAGATGCGAACGTGTCGGCACGTCCGCATCTCATCCGGACGTGCTATCTAAAGTAATAAAAGCCGTAGTAACGGTTAATCATGTTAACGTTGATTGATTTCATGTCCGGAATCCCTTTCCTTAAGTTGACTCTATTAAAACATGGAAATGAAAAGATTGCAAGGAAAAATTAGAAAATATCTCATTCTGATGGCGGATGTTGTTTTATTATTTCAACTTTTTTTGGATATTATATGTAGAAAGAGGACTTTTTAGGCTTTAATGTATTGTTGAAAGCACTATAAATTAAATTTTTTTCATTTTAATCTTGACAGACCATTGAATCCTGGGTAAGCTTAGAGCAATTAAATATTCGTCCAAACAAACCAAGGATGTGGAGATCAAGATTGTTGTGCACGCAAAGAGAGCTACCGATGCTGAGAAGGTAGCCGAACGCAGGCAGTTAAATGGACCACGGAGGGTTCTGCTGAAAGAGTAATCAAGTACGCGAAACGTCGGGCATACGTCAGTTGCCGGGGATATGTTGGTATCTCGCTAAGGAGGATTTCGAATTCAACCAAGCTTTTTTAGCTAGGCTCTTTTTCGAATCAATTAAGGTGGCACCGCGGAGAAAATCCGTCCTTAACAAAGCATGAACTGTTTTGTTTTGGACGGATTTTTTAATTTCTAAAAAATTACGCGAGGTGAACTTAGTGAACAATAAACAATTGAATCTAAAGCAAGAAAGCCAAGAGAATCCCAATCCCATCCTTCTTGTTGCTATGAAAGAGGCGCTTTACCAGCCTGATGCCATTATTGAAAAGTTAGCCCCGAACGGGCAACCGGCCATGGTATTTGAAAGGGAGAATGTTTCAACACTCGTTTTAAATCCTAAAGAAGTGTTGACTGCTCGAAAGGGGCGGTTAACAAGAAAGAATGCGGCTGGGGAAGTGCTTGAAGAAGTGGGGGAACCCATTCGGTATTTGAAAAAAGTTTACCAAGAAAACCAGCAAGTCTTCAATAAGGTGAATGGCCAGCCAAGTTTTCAATCCGGTTTAATCGGCTACTTCTCTTACGACTTTGCCCGCTATGCGGATGAAGTTCGGTTAAAGGAAGTGGATGACAACTTAGGATTGGAAGACTTCGACCTACTCTTAACAGACATTGTCGTGAACTACGACCGCAAGCAACGAGTTCTTTATATCAGTCAACCAGCCCTGTCTGAGAACAAGGCTGAACAAGAAGCTCAAAAGGAAGCACTGCTTGCTTACGGCCAAGAGCTACAAGCCCTTTCAAAAGAAGGACTATCGGTCACTGCAAAGCAGAAGCAGGCAACGTTGAATTTAAAACATCAGTTTACGGTCGCCGAATTTGATCAGCGAGTTCAAAAAGCCAAGGAACACATCATTCAAGGAGATATCTTCCAATTGATTTTATCGAATCCGCTGACAGCTAAGAATGATAACCGGAAGTTGCTCCTGCATCAGGCAGAGAACTTGCGAAAGACCGCTAAGAGTCCTTACCACGCCTACTTCCAAGATGGTGACTTCAGCTTCCTATCCGGATCGCCAGAAACTTTAATTAAGAAATCAGGCGAACTGTTGTATTCATACCCACTGGCCGGTACACGCCGCCGGGGGAAAGATGCCGAAGAAGAAGCTCGTTTTGAAAAGGAACTGCGAACGAGTGTGAAGGAACAGGCCGAGCACAACATGTTGATTGACCTGGGTCGAAACGACCTCGGACGGATTTCTCAGTTTGGTACGGTTGAGGTGACGGCCTACCAGAACTTGCTCAAGTTCCCGAACGTCATGCACCTGGGTTCCGTAGTGGAAAGTCAGGCACTGCCCAACTTGAATCCAATTGATGCGATTCTAGCGACTTTGCCAGCCGGAACCCTATCTGGGGCACCTAAGATTTCAGCCATGACCATCATTAATGAATTGGAAGGCCGTAAACGAGGCTTGTACGGTGGTGGCATTGGCCTGGTCGGTTTCGACGGTGACTTTGACCTCTGTATTGGCATTCGTTCCGCTTACCAGAAAAAAGACCAACTCGTTTTGCAATCGGGAGCCGGGATTGTGGCCGACTCGGATGCGAAAGAAGAATATCAAGAGTTTACCAATAAGGGGGCCTTGTTGATGAACTTGTTGAAGGGAGAGGGCGATGTTGCTATTGATTGATAACTACGATTCATTCACCTATAACCTCTACCAAGAGATTGGTAAGTTGACCGAACAAGACATTCGGGTGGTGAAAAATGATCAAGTGACCGAGGCGGATTTAAATGATTCAGCCGTGCAGGGTTTGATTTTATCACCAGGACCAGGACGACCTGAAGATGCTGGCCGAATGAACGAAATGTTAGAAAAGGCGATTGGCAAGATGCCAATCTTAGGTATTTGCTTGGGCCATCAGGCCATCGGTCAGGTATACGGCGGCGAGATTACCCTGGCACCTCTGATGCACGGGCGTACATCGATGATTAAAGTCGAGGCCGGTCAAAACCAATCCATTTTCAAGGGCTGCCCAGAAGAGTTTGTCGTGGGTCGTTACCACTCCTTGATGATTGCCCCTGAGACTTTGCCAGAAAACTTATCAGTTACTGCACTGGCCACGGATGGCACCGTTCAAGCTGTTGCCGATGAAGCCAATCAAGTTTACGGTCTAGAATTTCACCCTGAATCCATCATGACCGACCAGGTTGTGGCCAAACAAATTTTTGAAAACTTTATTCGAATGACGGAGAGTAAAAAATGATTACAGCACTTAATGAAAAAATACAAAAAGGGCAGGACTTGTCCTTCGATGAAAGTGAACAGGCGATTCAGGCCATCATGTCCGGACAAGAAAGTGATGCCGACATGGCGACTTTTCTAACTGCTTTGGCAGAAAAGGGTGAACAGCCAGTTGAAATTGCCGGGGCAGCGAATGCTATGCGAAAGATGGCCAAGCCCTTTACTAAGGTGGAGGGCGCCGTAGATATCGTTGGGACGGGTGGCGACCACTCGAATTCCTTCAACATCTCATCGACAACTTCTCTCGTATTGGCTAGCTTGGGTTACAACGTGGTAAAGCACGGGAACCGGGCGGCAACTTCAAAGTCTGGCGCTGCGGATGTTTTGGAAGCCCTGGGGATTAATATCCACCAGGACCAGGCAGCCAGCGAAGAAATGTTGAAAAAGCACCACTTTACCTTCCTTTTTGCACAGGATTATCACCCTGCCATGAAGGTGGTGGCACCGGTTCGTTCATCTTTGGAACGGCGCACAATCTTTAACTTACTTGGCCCACTTGCTAACCCAGCCCGACCAGACAGCATGGTACTGGGGGTTGCCGATGAAAAGTTGCTCCGTCCCTTAGCCGAAGTGTTAAAGGAATTAGGGATGAAGCGGGCTAACGTGATTTTTGGAACCGACGGACTGGATGAAGCCTCCATCTCAGCGCCAACGAAGTTGCTGACGGTTCGAGACGGTCAGATTGAAGAAAGGGTTATTCAACCGGAAGACTTTGGATTAGAACTGGCCGATAAGGAAGAGATTATCGGTGGGACGCCTGCAGAAAACGCAGATATTACCCTTTCGATTTTGAATGGTGAGCGGGGAGCCCGTCGTGACATCGTTGTCTTAAACGCCGGAATTGCTCTAAACGCGTCCAACCCTGAGTATTCAATTGAAGAAGGAATCCGTCAGGCGGAAGAAGCCATCGATTCCGGGGAGACTTTGGAATTACTGAAGCGGATTGCAGAAGGAAATTAAACCCATGATTTTAGACGATTTAGTGGCCGCCACGAAGAAGCGGATTGAAAAAGAAAAACTGGAAAAGTCCGAAGAGGAGATAAAGGCTGCCATTGTTGCTGTGGATAAAGATGCACCTGAAGCAATTTATCAACAGTTTCTGCAACCAGGGGCCCATGTGATTGCCGAAGTGAAGAAGGCCTCGCCATCCAAGGGCTTGATTGCTAAGGACTTTGATTACCAGGCCATTGCAAAGCGTTATGAAGAGGCCGAAGCGACTGCTATTTCTGTTCTAACTGAGCCGGATTACTTCTTAGGACAGTTGTCCTATTTGGAAGAAATTGCGGCCAACAACTCACGTCCCATCTTACGTAAGGACTTCGTCATTGACCCTTACATGATTTACCAGGCCAAAGTCGCTGGTGCAGGAATGGTGCTATTAATTGTCGCTATCTTGGATCAGGAGAAGTTGGAAAGTTACTTAGCCTTAGCCCATTCCTTGGGACTGGCTGTACTAGTCGAAGCCCACGATGAAGACGAGATTGAACGGGCCTTGGCTGCCGGCGCTCGCATGATTGGTGTTAATAACCGAAACTTGAAGAATTTCACGGTTTCCTTTGATAACGCACAAAAATTACGCCACCTAGTTCCTGAAAACGTGGCATTCATTGCTGAAAGTGGTGTGTCGAAGCCAGAAGAAGTACAAGAATTGGCTAAACTTGGCGTGAACGGTGTCTTAATCGGTGAAGCGCTGATGAAGTCTACTGATAAGAAGGCATTCATCGAAAAGACGAAGGGCGGAAAGGCCAATGACCAAGATTAAGATTTGTGGGTTAATGACAGTCGCCGATGCTAACCTGGTTAACCAGGCTGGTGTTGATTACGCCGGAGCGGTCTTTGCAGAGGGTCGGCACCGGGTGGATGAAGTGACGGCAAGGTTGATTCGACAGGAACTGTCGGATAATATTCCACTGGTTGGGGTCTTCACCGATAGCCCGGTGGAAGAAATCATTGCGCTCTATCAGAAAGACATTATCCAAATAGCCCAGTTACACGGGCCACGTCAGCCAGAAGAAATTCAGCAGTTGAAAAGGGCCGCTGTTCCGCTGATTGGCGTTGCCTTAGGTCAAAAACTTGATGAACAGTTAGGGGCCTATGCCGGGGTTGACTACTTAATGGTTGATTCTGGGAAGGGCTCCGGTCGAACACTCGATTGGCAGACTTTACCAAAAAATAAAATGACAGAAAAACTCTTTTTAGCCGGAGGCTTGACCGTTTTCAATTTAAAAGAGGCCATTGCCGAGGTTCAGCCCTTTGCTGTTGATATCAGTTCGGGCAGTGAAAGCAGCGGACAAAAAGACTTAGAAAAGATTGAAAAATTGGTGGCCATTGCCCACCAAAAAGGAGAATGACATGACAAATGAAAAGGGCCGGTTCGGCCGCTTCGGTGGACAGTACGTTCCCGAAACTTTGATGCC
Source organism: Fructobacillus durionis (assembly GCF_900112405.1). Taxonomy (GTDB): domain Bacteria; phylum Bacillota; class Bacilli; order Lactobacillales; family Lactobacillaceae; genus Fructobacillus; species Fructobacillus durionis. Next base: position 66,552 of record NZ_FOLI01000003.1, read on the forward strand.
AGAATTGAATAAGATGGCGGCTGCCTACGAAGAGGCGAAGCAGGACCCAGCGTTCCAGAAGGAATACGCTGACTTGTTGGCCAACTACGCCAATCGTCCATCGATTCTTTACTACGCAAAGAACATGACGGAAGACTTAGGCGGCGCTCAAGTTTACTTGAAGCGTGAAGATCTGAACCATACGGGTGCTCATAAGATTAATAACGTGATCGGTCAGGTGCTCTTGGCTAAGCGCATGGGAAAGAAACGTTTAATTGCCGAAACTGGAGCTGGTCAACACGGGGTGGCGACAGCCACCATCGCCGCTCTTTTCGGACTTGAATGTGAAGTCTTCATGGGTAAGGAAGATACCGACCGCCAGCAGTTGAATGTTTACCGAATGGAATTGTTGGGTGCCAAAGTCCATCCCGTGACATCCGGAACAATGACTTTGAAGGACGCGGTGAACGCGGCTTTGCAGGATTTTGCAGCACATCCTGAAGAGACCTTCTACGTCATGGGATCGGCGACTGGTCCCCATCCTTACCCAATGATGGTGCGTGATTTCCAATCCATTATCTCAGAAGAATCAAAGGCCCAAATTTTGAAGGAAACGGGTAAGTTGCCCGATACCATCGTTGCCTGTGTTGGTGGTGGTTCAAACGCCATTGGTTCCTTTGCCCACTTCATTGATGAAGAAAACGTGCAGTTGATTGGTGTGGAAGCAGCCGGAAAGGGCTTGCACAGCAAGGATACGGCAGCGACTTTGGAATTGGGTGAAGTCGGCGTCTTCCACGGTATGAAGTCGGTCTTCCTACAAAATAAATCCGGACAGATTAACCCAGTTTATTCAATCTCTGCTGGTTTGGACTACCCAGGTGTTGGACCAGAACACGCGGCTTTGAACGAAGCTAAGCGAGCAGAATACGTTGGCATCACCGACGATGAAGCGGTTGCGACCTTCGAGTACATTGCCAAGCAAGAGGGGATTGTTGCTGCCATGGAAAGCTGCCACGCGATTGCCTACGTGCAAAAGTTGGCGCCAACCATGCGTCAGGACCAGGTAATTATCTGTACTGTTTCCGGTCGTGGTGATAAGGATGTTGCCGCCGTTGCGAAGTATCAAGGAGTTGAAATCAATGAGTAAAATTCAAGACGCCCTCATGGGTAAGAAAAACTTTGTAGCCTTTGTAACGGCCAATGATCCCGATTTGGATGCCACGGTTGAAAACGTTGTCGCCTTGGCAAAGGGTGGCGCAGACCTGGTTGAAATTGGGATTCCCTTTTCGGACCCGGTTGCTGATGGACCAGTCATTCAGGCCGCCGATGTACGTGCTTTGAAGAATCCGGATTTGCCAATCGAAAATATCTTTGAAGCGGTTGGAAAAGTCCGTGAACAAACCGATGTACCTTTGGCCTTCCTGGTTTACTTCAACATCATCGTTCAGTATGGTTACGAACACTTCGCAGCTGACTGTGCCAAGTACGGGATTGACGGATTAATTATTCCGGACTTGCCCACCGAGGAGCAGGGTGAATTGCGACCATATACTGATGAAGAAAACATTGATTTGATTTCCTTAGTGACGACAAACTCTGGTGAGCGAATTCCGATGATTGTCGAAAAGGCCCAGGGCTTTGTTTACCTGGTTTCATCACTGGGTGTGACGGGGGAACGGACGACTTTTGCAAATAACTTGAAGGAAGTTGTTGAGGATGTCAAGCGAAATACTGAATTACCGGTTTTCATTGGCTTTGGTATCCACAGCCCTGAACAGGCTCAGGAGATGGCTGCCATCGCGGATGGTGTCATTGTTGGGTCAGCCTGTGTTGCCATTTGCGAGCAGTATGGCAAGGAGGCAGCCACCCATTTGGAAGCCTATGCTAAGCAGATGGTAACAGCTATTCGTGGTTAAAAATAAGGATAAACAGAACATTATTAAAAACAAATGATAATTTTCTATTGACTATCGCATTTAACGGTCTTATACTTATAAAAAAACAAAGGAGAAAGATTATGTTGAAATCAAATGTGAAGCAGACGAACCGTCAATTGAACATTATTGCAGCCATTATTATCGTTTGATAATGCTGGCTACTTTTACAATGCCAGTAGTTAAGATATTACTGGCGGATTTCTTCAATCTTTTTCGATTAGACGCCAGTGATGGCGTCTTTTTTATTTGAATAACAAACAGGATAAACAAAAGGAGAATTATTATGACAAAGACAGAATTGACAGCAGCAGAGAAACAATTGGCCGATGCACTTTACGAGGCCTTCAAGACAGGGAAGGCTTTGGACGTTGCCAAGTGGCAGGACGTGGTCAAAGAAGATGACCGTTCTTACTTGGTGCAAGACGAATTGTTGCGCTTGAAGGGCGAAGACGTTGCTGGCTATAAGGTTTCTTTGACCAGTGAAGAAACGCAAAACATGTTTGATTCCAACGAACCCTTGTACGGGGCTCAGACCGGTTCACATTTCGTGAAGTCACCAGCGACTTTGAGCTTGTCAAAGGATTTGATGGATCCATTGGCCGAAGTGGAATTGGTTTTCAAGGCCAAGGAAGACCTTAGTACAGAAGATTCTTTGGAAGACATGGCCAAGAAGACAACGGTAGCACCAGGTGTCGAAGTGCCTGACTGCCGCTTCTTGGACTGGTTCCCAACTTTGCCAAAGTACTTGGTTATGGCCGATGCCGCCGTTGGTGGTTATGTGGTCTACGGTGAAGAAAAGGAAACGGCCAGCTTTAAGTTGGATGACCTTGCCCAGGTGACGACAACTCTTGAGCACGACGGGGAGGAAGTGGCGACTGGTGCTTCAAGCGAGGTACTTGGAAACCCATTGAACTCCTTGCAGTGGTTGGTCAAGAAGTTGGCTAGTCAGGGCAAGACTTTGAAAGCCGGACAACGCGTTTCTGCTGGAACTTTCTTACTTCCTCCAAAGTTGACAGAAGGTACTTGGAAGGCCAGTTTCAACCATGGCTTCTCAGACGTTGAAGTTCGTGTGACAAAGTAAAAGAAAAGCGCTCAAACAATTAGCTTGAGCGCTTTTTTTCTTAGAAGATTAAGTTTAATCCAAAGTAGATGATGACAATTCCTAGTAGTGGGGATAGGAACTTGTTGAGCTTCTTTTGATCAAAGAGTCGTAGAACGAGTGGCGTCAAAATTGATCCAATGATACCACCAATCATCAAGAAGAGTCCGGCGGTCCAGGAAATTGGGGAACCAGCAACCAAGTGGCTGATTAATCCGACAACAGCTAACACCCATAGAATGTAGGTTGTCGTTCCAGTTGCCTTCACGGCAGGTAGACCAATAATGGAAAGGCCAGCAACAGTGGCAGATCCTCCTGACAGTCCTCCGAACCCGACCATTAGTCCGGAGATGAAACCGAAGATGAGGGCGACCTTTGAGTTCTTGGAAGGTTCCTTCTTTTTCTTCTTTGCGAAGACGTTTTTGTACAAAACGATGCAGCCCATTACGGTTAGTAGAATACCCACGGCCCGTTGATAAACGTGGGCGGGGATGAAGCGGGAGAGGTAGGTTCCAATCAGAATACCGGGGATGGCCGCTAGAATTAGGCGGTTACCGATTCGAACCTCAACGTTCTTTAATTTCAGTTGGGTTAAGAAGCCGGAAAGGAGGGCGAAAACCGCGATAAAAAGTGAGGTTGGAACGGCCATTTCCGTCGACATGGCCATGGATGAGGTTAAGACACCAAGGTAAAAGGTCGCGCCACCGCCACCGATTAGGGTGACAAAGCAGCCAATGATAAAGCCGTAGAGAATGATGAGCATGGTTATTTCCTTTAATAAATCATGATTTGTTAAATATTTAAAAAGAAAGGGTGAATATCGAATATTTAACGCAATGTTTTCATTATATTATTTGTCGTGAAAAAATTCCTATAAATTTTATTAAGATCAGTGTGGAATTAAAAAGAAGAGACCAGGGAAAGGCCTCTTCTTAGCTAGTGTGATAGTTGGGAAATCAAAGCATTTGAAACATGACTTAATTTGGTAAAAAATGTGAAATTTTAAGGAAGAAATTTTAAGCACGATGATGGACAATCTTAAAATCTCGAATGGGACTAAACGAGTTAGCTCACTAATTGTAATTGAATGAAAATAGAATAGGAATATAAGACAGTAACGCTTGGAGTACTATCACGGTTCTAGCAAGTTTATTTTAGCATAGTATTTGAAATATTATTAATTATTTTAAATATTATACAAAATATACAAAATTGTATCGAATTCTTGTAATCAAATAAAAAAGTCAGCCGGAGCTGACTCAATTATTTAATCATCGTTTTTCGCTGCTTCGCGCAACCAAGGCTGTTCATTTTCTTCGTTAATGGTTAGCACACGCTCCAGGGTATCCTGTGCAGCGGGCACAAACATCTTTGGACGGGGGTTAACAGGTACAAATTCAACGGACAAGGTTTCGGTACCGTCAGCTTTCAAGTGGTCAGCAGTTGCGCCTTCAACAAGCTTGACTTCAAAGCCCATTGAGATGGTTTCCTGTGCATCACCCCAGGAGTTCTTTGGGTTGACGTGGGTTGCCATCCCAAGCATGCGGACGACTTCAACGTCCAAGTTTGTTTCTTCCTTGAATTCACGAACAACGGCTTGCATTGGGGAGTCACCATATTCGAGGAATCCACCTGGGAATCCGTATCCCACTGCTGAGTCGCCACGCTTCTCTAAAAGAATGGCGTCGTGTGCTTCATTCCAGAGTACGCCGAAGGCAGAGTTGAAAATCATGCCTTCGTGTCCGACTTTGGCACGCATACGAGCGATGTAGTTTTGTTCCATGGTTTTATCCTTTCAATGGTACAATTTTTAATCTTCCAGTATCATAACGCGGATTTTTATAAGAAACAACTGAGAGAGCAAAGTCCTTTCAGGGTCCGTGTTACAATGGAAGAAGTAAATCTAACAAGTAGGTGAATGATGACTGATAAGAAACCGGCCGTTTGGTACGAACATCTTCATACAGAAAAGCATACGGGTGCCCGTCGTGGCCGTTTGCACACGCCCCACGGGGTCTATGAAACGCCAATGTTTATGCCCGTTGGGACACAGGGTGCCGTCAAGGGTGTCAACACACGCACGCTAAAGGAAATTGGTTCGCAATTTATTTTGGCTAATACCTATCACCTTTGGGTTCGTCCAGGCGATGAACTCATTGCGCAGGCCGGTGGCCTTCATAAGTACATGGGCTGGGATCAGGCTATTTTGACTGATTCTGGTGGCTTCCAGGTCTTTTCTCTTTCTGATGCACGAAAGCTGAAGGAAGAGGGCGTGACTTTCCAAAACCACGTGAACGGGGACAAGATGTCTTTGTCACCTGAAGTGGCCATGCGGATTCAGAACAATTTGGGTTCTGACGTTATGATGCAGTTGGACGAAGCCATTCCATACTTTGAAACCTACGACTACGTCAAGGAATCGATGCAGCGTTCCTTGCGTTGGGCCGACCGTGCACAACAGTATCATAAGAAGACGGATACTCAAGCACTTTTCGGAATTGTGCAGGGTGCTGGATTCCGTGATTTGCGTACGGAATCGGCTAATGAATTGGTTAAGATGGATTTGCCTGGTTATGCTGTGGGTGGCCTCTCCGTTGGAGAATCCAAGAAGGAAATGAACCGTGTCTTGGACTTCACGATGCCCCTGCTTCCTGAAGATAAGCCTCGTTATTTGATGGGGGTTGCCGCACCCGATTCATTGATTGATGGTGTGATTCGCGGTGTTGACATGTTTGACTGCGTTTTGCCAACGCGAATCGGGCGTAAGGGAACGTTGATGACTTCGAAGGGCCGTGTCGTGATTAAGAATTCCCGCTACAAGGATGACTTCTCACCCATCGATCCGGATTTGACCTATTATTCAGACAACCCAATTCGAAAGAATCAGTTCGGCAATTTGGCACAGTACGATTTGCCAAACTATTCACCTTACCAAAACCTATCCCGTTCATACTTGCACCACCTCTTTAACGCCCATGAACGTTTGGGTGAGCAAATTGCTTCAGAACATAACCTGCGTTACCTTCTTCATTTAATGGAAGAAATGCGTAAGGCAATCGAAGAAGACCGTTTGCTTGAATTCCGTGAGCAGGTCTTAGAAGAATACGGATATAACAAAAAGAACGCCAGATTATTTTAAAATCTGGTACAATGTAACAAATCAATCATAAAGGAATGAAATTATGCAAAACCTTATCTTGCCACTTATCCTTGTTGTTGTGATGGTCTTTTGGATGCAACGCACCCAAAAGAAGCAAGCAGCTAAGCAAGCTCAAATGAAGAACGAAATGAAGAAGGGTTCAGACGTTGTAACCATTGGTGGATTGCACGCCAAGGTTGACCGTGTGAACGAAGCCGAAAAGACAGTTGATTTGGACTGTGAAGGCGTTATCTTGACTTTTGAATTGACAGCCATCCGTTCCGTAAAGAACGCTGAAGAAGCCAAGCCAGCCGAAGAAGTGAAGCCAGAAGCTGAAGAAGCAAAATCTGAAGCAGCTGATGAAAAGAAGGAAGACTAAGTTTAGTCTTCTATCCCACCCACGGGTGGGATTTTTTAGTTGCCTGAATGCTAATTAGAATGAATTTGCTTTCCTGCTTACCTTGGTAAATTCGTTTATCTTTATTCAAAATAATGGTAAGCTAATAGCAAAGATATACGGCAATGGGTGTTAAAGCCCGAAAAAGGAATGGGAGATGCACCCGTTCAGGGACTCTTCTAGCGGAAGGGTCCTTTTTTGAAAAATAGAAAGTACAGGAATAACTAATGGGATTACTATTAACCTATGCAAAACCCTACGGGAAAAAGATTGCTGCCGCGGTGGTATCGGTGACGCTGATGGCCTTGGCGACTTTGACGCAGCCACAGTTTTTAGAAAAAATGATGTCTGCCATTATTAAGGACCAGAGTGACTTGGTTTTGAAAAACGGGGCTTATTTGTTGGGGCTCGCTTTGGTCGGAATTGTGGCCGGAATAACTGGTACTTACTTTGCCTCACAGGTTTCTCAAGGGGTAGCAGCGGATATCCGACGTGCTGAATACGATAAGATTCAAAACTTTTCTTTGCAGCAGGTGCAATCTTACAGTTCGGCTAATCTGGTCGTTCGTTTAACTAACGATGTTAATCAGGTACAACAACTGGTCATGCAGTTGTTACAGATGGTTTTGCGTGTGCCCATTCTTTTGATTGGTGCCATTATCCTATCCATCTATACAATTCCATCCCTTTGGTGGGTGGTTGTCCTAATGATTGTGCTGATTGTTCTATCTTCACAGCGAATTTTTGCCATGATGGGCGGTAGTTTTGCTAAGATTCAGAAATTGATTGATAAGAATAATACGCTTGCTCAGGAAAACTTGGCTGGGGTAAGAGTTGTGAAGTCCTTTAATCAACAGGGACAAGAAGAAGCCTCCTTCTCCGATAACACGGAAGAGTTAACGGAAGTGAACCGTCGGATTGGCTACCTCTTTAACATGATGTTTCCAATCTTCATGTTGCTTTCCTACGCGGCCATTGTGGCAGCCTTGCTCTTCATTTCCACATCCATTACTTCTCATCCAGATCAGTTAGCAAAGATTACACCATTTATTACTTATTTGAATCAAATCTTGATGGCACTATTGATGATGGGGATGATTTCGACTTTTGCTTCCCGTGGATTTGTTTCTTTGAAACGAATTTCTGCGGTGATGGCGGAAGAAACAGGAGGTCTTTCAATCAATGAGGAAACAAAGGTAGCAAAAGACGATTTCTTGAAGCAAGATTTGAAGGTCGAGAACCTATCCTTTACTTATCCGAATGCAGAATCAGCTGCTTTGTCTGCTATCAGCTTTGGTTTACATGCTGGTCAAACATTGGGAATCGTCGGATCGACAGGTTCTGGGAAGTCGACTTTGGCATTACTACTCGCCCGCCTTTATCAAGGGGATGCTGGAAAAGTCCAAGTTGACGGACAAAATATCCAAAACATTGACGAAGAAAGCTGGCGCCAAGCCGTTTCAATCGTCATGCAAAAGCCAGTTCTTTTCTCTGGAAGCATCGCCTCGAACTTGAAGATGGGAAAGGCTGATGCTAGTGAAGCTGAAATGCAGGAAGCGATTGAAGCTGCTCAAGCGGCTGAATTTGTGAACGCCTATCCAGATGGATTGGAACACGAAATTTCAGAACGCTCTGCTAACTTGTCGGGTGGTCAAAAACAGCGTTTGTCACTTGCTCGCGCCTTGGTAAAGAAGCCCCGCTTGCTCATCTTAGATGATGCGACTTCGGCCCTAGATGCTCGTTCTGAAAAACAGGTTCAGGAAGTGCTGGCCAATGAATTTGCAAAGACGACCAAGGTCATCATTGCCGAAAAGATTGCATCGATTATTCGTGCAGATCAAATTATTGTTTTGGACGAAGGAAAAGTCGTCGGCGTTGGCTCGCACGAGGAGCTGTTAGAAAACAGTGACTTTTACCAAGAAATTTACCAAAGCCAGAAGGGAAAGGAGGGCGACCATGAATAAGTTACGAGTAGCGCTGGGATATTTCACGAACTATTTGAAACCTTATTGGAAGGGCCTGAGTGCTGCAGTCGTGTTCGTGTTGATTGGAACCTATGCTCAGATTAAGGCTCCCCTTTACTTGGGAAACGCGATTTCTGGGTTAACAAAGTATTTGACCGCCTCCTTTACACCTGGAGGTCATGCCTCGTTGGCAGACTTTTACCAGGCAATCATTGCAATGGTGCTTTTCTACTTGCTTTCGGAAGTTGGCTTTGTGATATCCGGATTGATTACTTCCCGTGTTTCATCGGATTCTGTTGGACAAATGCGCATGGGCCTTTTTTCAAATTTGCAGAAAAAGGCGATTCGTTATTTTGATTCCCATCAGGATGGAAAGATTTTGTCGCTCTTCACTTCAGATTTAGACAATGTTTTTAACGCGATGAACCAGGCTGTTTTTCAGATTTTTTCACAGGGTATCCTCTTTCTAGGAATCATCTGGATGATGCTATCCAAATCGTTAACGATGGCCTTGGTAACGATGGCACTGTCTCCCTTTGCCATTATTGTGGCACTGGTAATTGTGAATAAGGCACGTAAGCAAATCGAGAAACAACAGGCTGCGACTGGTGATTTGAACGGTTACATTAACGAACAGCTATCTGGACAGGCAGTTTTACTAGCCGAAGGACGTCAGCAAACTTCCATTAAGGACTTTGAACCCATTAACGAACGAGTTCGTTACGCCACACAAAAGGGGCAGTTCTATTCAGGATTGCTATCACCATTAATGCAAGGGTTCTCGCTCTTGAACTTGGCGATTGTGATTTTCTTTGGCTCCTGGTTGGTACTTCACAACGGTATGGATAAGGCCTCTGGATTAGCCTTGATTGTTGTCTTCGTGACCTATTCACAGCAATACTTCCAACCCATTTCACAATTAACAGCTATATATAACCCACTGCAGTTGGCCATTACAGGGGCCAACCGAATTACGGACGTCGAGGCAACACCAAATGAAGTGAACACTGGTAAGAAATTGGCTGGTCCATTAACCGAAGGCGTTTCGCTAAAGCACGTGGACTTTTCTTATCAACCCGGGCGTCCAATTTTAAAGGACGTTTCGATTGATGTGAAGAAGGGACAAATGGTTGCCCTTGTTGGCCCAACGGGTTCTGGGAAAACAACGGTGATGAACCTGTTGAATCGTTTTTACGATTTGAACGGGGGCGAGATCACCTATGATGGTGTGCCACTAAAGGACTACGATCTAAAGTCACTACGTAGTCGTGTCGGGATTGTCTTGCAAGAATCCGTGGTCTTCTCAAAGTCCATTCGAGACAACATCGCCTATGGTAAGCCGGATGCTAGTCAGGAAGAAGTTGAGTCCGCTGCAAAACAGGCCAATATCCATGACTTCATCATGAGCTTGCCGGATGGTTACGATACCAAAGTCACGGGTGCGGACAACCTCTTTTCAACTGGTCAAAAACAGTTGTTATCCATTGCCCGTACGATTCTGACGAATCCATCCTTGCTGATTTTGGATGAAGCAACGGCGAACGTGGATACGGTTACCGAAGCTAAGATTCAAAAGGCCATGGAGAACGTAATGGCCAACCGAACATCCTTTGTGATTGCCCACCGACTAAAGACAATTTTGTCAGCCGATGTCATTGTTGTTTTGAAAGACGGTCGTGTTATTGAAAAGGGTTCACACGCAGAATTATTGGCTGAAAAAGGCTTTTACTCAGAGCTTTACTACAATCAAATGGTATTTGAGTAAAAAGGGTGCGCTTTGGCTGCATTCCTTAAAAATGGTATAATATTGGCATTACGCTTAGCGCTTGAACATAATGGGAGCAAATCATGAAGATTGGCTTATTTACGGATACCTATTTTCCACAGGTGTCTGGAGTGGCAACATCAATTCAAACATTAAAGGATGCTCTTGAGGAGCAGGGACACCAGGTCTATATTTTTACAACGACTGATCCTAAGGTTGATAAGCACGCAAAGGAAGAACACATCTACCGTTTTTCTTCAATGCCTTACTTTGGATTTAAAGACCGGCGTTTGACTTTCCGCGGATTAATTCAAGCGGTTGATATTGCCCGTGAATTAGAACTTGATATTGTGCATACACAAACTGAGTTCTCATTAGGTTTAATTGGTAAGTATGTTGCTCGTCGTTTAAAGATTCCAGCTATCCATACCTATCACACCATGTACGAGGACTACACGCACTACGTGGCGAAGGGGATGCTTCTAAAACCCTCTGCCGTTTCTCATTTGGTAAAGGCCTACTTGAAGTCGATGGATGGTTGCATTGCACCATCTGAACGCGTTAAGGAAAGTCTTCTTTCTTACGGAGTTGATGATATTCCGATTCCTGTTATCCCAACCGGGGTAGCGGTTAAGGAACTTGGTGATGGGAAGGAAGACTTGCACGCTAAGTATGGGATTAAGCCGGGAACACCGGTTGTTTTGTCCCTTGGCCGCTTGGCTTTCGAAAAGAACATCACCATGACAATTTCTGCTTTTTCAGAAATTCTCGAACAAATTCCAGAAGCGCGTTTGATTATTGCAGGGGATGGTCCTGCCCGTAAGTCTCTACAAGAACAAGTGGAGGACCTTGGTTTGCAAGATTCCATCACCTTTGTGGGGATGGTTGACCATGACCAGGTAGCGGATTATTACCGCCTGGCCACTGTTTTTGTTTCCTCATCAGACTCTGAAACACAGGGACTGACTTTTATTGAAGCATTGGCATCCAACCGGCCATTCGTTGCTATCCACTCACCATACTTGGACCAGTTGGTAACAAACCCTGCCATCGGGCAATTAGTGAACGACTATGACGAGTTCATGGAAGCGGTCGTTTCCTATCTAAAGCGTCCAATGACCGAAGAAGACGAAGAAATTCGTAAGGCAGCGGTTAAAAATGTTGATGCTTCGACATTTGCTACTCGTGTTCATGCATTTTATGAACAAGTCATTCATGACTATCAGCAGCACGATGATCACGATGATTCCGATCAGTTGAACGATGATGAAATCGGCTATATTAAGCGACTCTTACGCAACCCCTTTAGGAGAAACTGAGTTGAAAGTTCTGTTATACTTTGAAAATCAAAAAATGATTGCCCAATCTGGGATTGGTCGCGCACTGCGCCTACAACAGGCAGCTCTGGGCCCAATCGCGGATGTCACGGTCACGACGGATCCTAAGTGTGACGACTACGACGTTTTGCACATTAATACCTATGGCATAAAGTCCATGCACATGGTGAAAAAAGCGCATAAAATGGGGAAGAAGGTGGTTTACCATGCCCACTCAACCTATGAGGATTTCCGTAATTCTTTCTTCGGGTCAAACCTATTAGCGCCGGCCTATAAGAAGTATCTGGTGGCGCTTTATCGTCAGGCGGACACCTTAGTAACGCCAACACCATATTCCAAGTCATTGCTCGAAAACTATGGCTTAACGCAGCCCATTTACCCTGTTTCCAATGGAATCGATTTGAAGAAGTACCAGCCTGATGAAAGTAAGATTCAGGCTTACAAGGAATATTTTGATATCAAGCCGGGACAAAAGGTTGTGATGTCCGTTGGATTGTTCTTTGAACGAAAGGGTCTCTTTGACTTCGTAGAACTGGCTAAGCGCCATCCTGAAATTACCTTTATCTGGTTTGGTAATACCAACCTCTTCATCGTTCCTGGTAAAGTCCGCTATGTCATTGAACACCATCCCGATAATTTGATTTTCCCTGGTTACATCACGGGGGATATTATCCGTGGTGCTTACGCGGGTGCTGACCTCTTCTTATACCCATCCTTTGAAGAAACAGAGGGGATTGTCGTTTTGGAGGCCTTGGCCTCAAAACAAAACCTTTTGGTACGGGATATTCCGGTTTATGATGGCTGGTTAGTCGACCAGGAGAACTGTTATAAGGCTAAGAATTTGGACGACTTTGATCAGCAGATGGAAGCCATTCTAGCTGGAAATCGTCCGGATTTGACCGAAGCAGGGTACAAAGTTGTTCAAGAACGTGACCTACACCAAGTTGGTCACATCTTGGACGATGTCTACCGTGCCACCCTTGAGAATAAGAAGCTCCCACTCAACGAAAACGGGACAGTTGCCGTTCATTTGGCTGATCAAAACGTTTAAGGAGTTCCTTACACTATGTCACGTCGAAATAAACTATCTGCTCTCGTCGTCATTTTGATGACGGGGCTTGTCATTTATTACTTGGTTAACGAACTTTCTGGCCGTGGAAAACAGTTGGAAGCTGCGTTAAAAGTCTTGGACTGGCGCTTTCTATTAGCGGCCTTCTTTATGATGGTCTTATCCCTTCTTTTAGAAGCTTTTGCGACGCATGCTTTACTTTCAAAGCAGGATCGAGAAGAGACTTCATGGGGAACGTTAATTCGTGTTCCCTTGATGAACCAGTTGGGTGTTGGCTTGACGCCCTTTGCAACTGGGGGTCAACCGGCACAACTTTACGGATTGACCCGTGGCAACATGCCCGCTTCTCGAGCACTCTCAGTGATTTTGATGAAGTTTTTGGTATACCAAATTGTGGTTGTTCTCTTTTTTATTGTCGGTTACTTTGCTGCTGAACAATTTATCTATGAGAACGTCAACCCAGCCTTTGCCACCTTCATTCCCTTTGCCATTGCCATCCACGCGATTGTGATTGTGGGGATTTTGTTGGTGATGTTTTGGCCAGCTCTGTCCTTGAAAGTCGTGGACCTGAGTGCTAAATTAGTTTCAGTGTTATACAAGGGTAAGTCCCTTCACAACATTAAGGAAAATTCCAAGGAAAAGATTCGTTCTTTCCACGAAGAATCAAAGCGTGTGATTAAGTCTACTCGTTCGTTGACCGTTGCCACGATTTATACGGGCTTGCAGTTGATTGCCCTCTACGTCGTGCCTTACTTTGTTATTCGAGCCTTTGGTTATTCTTCCGCTAATCCTTGGATGATTATCGCCATGAACATCATGATTGTCATGGTGATTTCACTCTTCCCAATTCCTGGTGGGGTTGGCGGAGCCGAAATTTCCTTCCAGTTACTTTTTACGCCCTTCGTTAAGAACCCGGCCACTTTGGTCTTGGTGATCTTAATTTGGCGACTAATCACTTACTACTTTGGTTTATTTGCTGGTATTCTGGCTTATGTCATTCCGACAAAGGAACAAAAAGAAGGAAATCATGCCTGAAGAAACAAGTCAGTTACAGGACATTTTAAAGCGATTATTTGCAATGAAAAAGTCTAAAGATGGCCGTTATCAAAAACGCCGTTTTGATTTGTACGGTTTGGAGTTACTTCAAGTAACCTATGACCAAGAGAATCAAGAATGGGATGTTTTAGACCATCGATTGAAAAAACATTACCACTTTGATGATATTGATTTGGTAGCGATTGAAATCTACGATCTACTGCGAGATGTACAGTTGACCTTTTAAGGTCTCTTTTTATGAGGAATGAAAGATGTTTAATAAATCGATGCTAAAGAAAAAAGATGCAAGTCAAAAGCAGGTTAAGCCTGCTGCTTGGTGGTCTGGTATTACCGGATTCTTCCTATTAAATTTATTCTTAGTATGGCTAAAAACTTACGTTAATTACTTCTTTAACTTTTCTTTGGGAGCATCAGGTCCTGTTCAACTCTTCCTGTTGGCGCTAAATCCAATCCCAACGGCAATCATTTTGCTTGGAATTGCTCTTTACTTTAGAGGAAAGGTTGCCTACTTCTTAGTTTGGCTTTTTAACTTGATTCAGAGTATTTGGCTTTTTGCCAACATGCTTTACTACCGAGAATTCTCGGACTTCTTGTCCTTTGGAATTATCGGTTCCGGTTCATCAACTGGAAATAACTTAAGCAAGTCGATTGCAGCCATTATTAGGCCAACTGATTTCTTGGTTTACCTTGATGTGGTTATCCTGGCTGTTTGCTTGCTTTTCAAGTTTTGGCCAGTTGATAAGAAGGGGATTGCCAAGCGTTATGCCTTCTTGACAACCTGCTTGGGAATCGCCTTGATGTTTGTTGACTTTGGAATTGCTTCAGTTGACCGTTCCGGTCTATTGACCCGTTCCTTTGATAACAACTACATTGTGAAGTACCTTGGTTTAAATGAGTACGCCGCATTCAACGCCTTTCAAACAAAGAAACAGTCAGACTCCCGTAAGGAAGCTTCTGCCAGCGATTTGAAGAAGGTCCAAGCTTTCATTAACCAGAACAACATCCCTGCTAACGCTTCCTACTATGGAACGCAGAAGGGGAAGAACGTTTTCGTTATTCACTTGGAATCCTTCCAGCAGTTCCTAATTGATTACAAGGTGGATGGTCAGGAAGTAACACCAAATTTGAACGCCTTCTACCACGATCAAAATACATTATCATTTGATAACTTCTATAACCAGGTTGGTCAGGGAAAGACTTCCGATGCTGAAATGATGCAGGAAAACTCCCTTTACGGATTATCAACTGGTTCAGCCATGACCAAGTATGGAACGGCGAACACCTTTGAAGCCATGCCAGCCATTTTGGGCCAGCAGGGTTACACGTCGGCTGCTTTCCACGGTGATGTGCCATCCTTCTGGAATCGTAACAACACCTACAAGTCCTTTGGTTATAACTACTTCTTCTCAAAGAACTACTATCCAAATTCAGAAAAGGCCAACTATTCAGTTGGATACGGTTTGAAGGATAAGATTTTCTTGAAGGATTCAGCTCAGTACATCGAGCAGTTACCTCAGCCATTCTATGCAAAGCTAATTACGGTTACGAACCACTATCCATACTCATTGGATAAGGAAAACATTACCTTCCCAGCAACTCAAACGGGTGATTCCACGGTGGACGGGTATGTGCAGACTGCCCATTACCTCGATCAATCATTTGGTGAGCTGATGAACTACCTGAAGAAGGCTGGCTTGTACGATAACTCAACCTTTGTTCTCTATGGTGATCACTATGGTATTTCCGAAAACCATAAGCCAGCCATTGCACAGCTCTTAGGTAAGAAGTCCGTCGATAATTATGATTTGGCTAACTTCCAGAAGGTGCCATTCATGATTCATGGCACTGGCTTGCAGGGTGGCATTAACCATACCTACGGTGGTGAAATTGATATGATGCCAACCTTGTTGCACCTCTTGGGTGTTTCAACCGACGGCATGACCATCTTTGGACACGACCTGTTGTCGCCACAGAACCAGCAGATTGTCGTCTTCCGAAACGGCGATTGGGTAACACCAACCTACACGAAGTACCGGAATGAGTACTACAACACCCAGACTGGTCAGGAGCTATCCATGACTGGTAATCCAGCCTTGAAGGCAACTGCTAAGCGGGTCCAGAACTATGCCGATAAGTCCTTGTCATATTCTGACGAAGTGATTACTGGGGATCTTCTACGTTTCGATAAGACTCGTATGAATGCTTACACGGTTAACAAGTCTTCCTATGATTATCAAAAGGCAGCAGCTTTGAAGTTGTTAAAGCAGAATCAAAAGTCAAACCCAACTTCAGTATTGGCCAAGAACGGAGGTAAGTCGACAACGTCGGATTACGAAACGGACGCGCCAGAGTTGAAGTGATTGACTGTATAATATAAAAAAACGAGCAAATGTCTGATATAGAACATTTGTTCGTTTTTTGTTATACTAAAAATTAAGATTTAAACTTTTTGGAGGGCTTCATGGTAGAACCAAAGAGAACAGATGAGCACTTTGATGTTGTATCAAAGTATCAGCCGACTGGTGATCAGCCAAAGGCCATCAACAAATTAGTACAAGGTTTAAAAAATGGTGAAAAGGAGCAAATCTTGCTCGGTGCCACGGGGACCGGTAAGACTTTTACCATTTCCAACGTCATTGCTCAAAACAATAAGCCAACCTTGGTTCTTTCGCACAATAAGACATTGGCCGGTCAGTTATACTCCGAGTTGAAGGAATTCTTCCCCCATAATGCGGTCGAATACTTCGTTTCCTACTATGACTACTACCAGCCCGAAGCCTACGTACCATCGTCTGATACTTTCATTGAAAAGGATTCAGCTATCAACGATGAAATTGATCAGTTACGTAACTCGGCGACCGCTTCGCTATTTGAGCGTAACGATACCATTGTCGTTGCTTCGGTTTCTTCCATCTTTGGTTTGGGTGATCCCCACCAGTATAAGAACCACGTGATTTCCTTGCGTGTTGGTAACGAGTACGGACGCAACCAGTTGATGCACGATTTGATTGATGTGCAATTCACCCGTAACGACATCGACTTTCAACGTGGAACCTTCCGTGTCCGTGGCGATGTGATTGAAATCTTTCCATCATCACAAGACGAGTTGGCCTTACGAATTGAATTCTTTGGTGACGAAATCGACCGGATTCGTCAAATCAACGCCTTGACCGGGCAGATTGTTTCGGAAAAGGACTATGTTGCTGTTTACCCAGCTAAGCACTTTATGACCGATGACGAGCGGATGAAACAGGCCTTGGTTGGAATCCGTGAGGAAATGGACGAACGGCTGAAGGAATTCGAAAAAGAGGGGAAGCTCTTGGAAGCACAGCGTCTCCGTCAGCGGACGGAGTATGACTTAGCCATGCTTCAGGAAATGGGCTTCACTCCTGGTATTGAAAACTATTCGCGTTGGATGGATGGCCGTGAAAAGGGTGAAGCGCCATACACGCTGTTAGACTTCTTCCCCGACGATTTCTTGATTGTTGTGGATGAGAGTCACGTAACCATGCCACAGGTCCGCGGGATGTACAACGGTGATAAGGCCCGTAAGCAGACCTTGGTCGATTACGGTTTCCGTTTGCCATCGGCTTTGGACAACCGTCCTTTGAAGTTACCAGAGTTTGAAAAGCACGTGAACCAGATTATTTATATGTCTGCGACACCTGGTGACTACGAATTGGAACGAGTACCTAAAAAGGATGTTGTGGAGCAGATTATTCGACCAACTGGTTTGCTCGATCCTGAAGTGGAAGTTCGCCCAGTCATGGGACAGATTGACGACTTGGTTGGTGAAATCAACAAGCGTGTCGAACTCGATGAGCGTGTCTTCATTACCACTTTGACCAAACGCATGTCTGAAGATTTAACGGACTACTTAAAGGATGTTGGTATTAAAGTCGCTTACCTGCATTCGGATATTAAGACTTTGGAACGAACGAAGATTATTCGTGAGTTACGTTTGGGTAAGTACGACGTTTTAGTTGGAATTAACCTGCTTCGTGAGGGAATTGATGTTCCTGAAACATCATTGGTGGCCATTTTGGATGCCGATAAAGAAGGATTCTTGCGTAACCCCCGTTCCTTGATTCAGACGATTGGGCGTGCTGCTCGTAACGCCCACGGACATGTTATTATGTACGCGGACAAGGTAACCCGTTCCATGAAGGAAGCCATGGATGAGACGGCCCGTCGTCGTGAAATCCAGATGGCCTACAATAAGGAACATGGTATTACGCCACAGACGATTAAGAAGGATATCCGTGATTTGATTCGTGCGGATAAGCCGGCCGAAGTGGCCGAGTCGGTTGACATGACCGAAGTCGACTTTGCCGACCTACCAAAGTCGGATCAGACTGATATTCTAGAGAACCTGGCTAACCAGATGAAGGCTGCCGCCAAGGAGCTCGACTTTGAAACGGCGGCAAAGGTTCGTGATAACATTATGAAGTTAAAAAAGCAGGCTGGACGTTAATTCGTTCGCCCTGAATCGAAAGAAAAAGCCCAGTGATGGGCTTTTTAACAAGTAGAGGAAAAGATGGCAAAGAATAAAATTGAAATTCGTGGTGCTCGCGCCCATAATTTAAAGAACATTGATGTTGATATCCCAAAGGATGCCTTAACGGTCGTGACCGGACTGTCCGGTTCTGGAAAGTCTTCATTGGCTTTCGATACTCTATACGCCGAAGGACAGCGCCGTTACGTTGAATCACTGTCAGCATACGCCCGTCAGTTCTTGGGACAGATGGACAAGCCCGACGTTGATTCAATCGATGGTTTATCGCCAGCCATTTCGATTGATCAGAAGACGACCTCCAATAATCCCCGTTCAACGGTGGGAACGGTCACAGAAATTGCGGATTACTTCCGTTTGCTCTTTGCCCGTGTTGGTAAGCCGGACGACCCAAAGGACGGCACTAAGATTATGCAGACCATCGACCAGATGGTCGATTATGTGCAGAAGACTTTGGATGAAGGGACTCGTTTGCAGGTCTTTGCGCCAATTATCGAGCATAAGAAGGGAACCCACCAGAAGACTTTTGAGAAGATGCAAAAGCAGGGTTACCTCCGTGCCAAAGTCGATGGCGAAATCATCGAATTAGACCAGCAGGACGACCTAGCCCTGGACCGGAACAAGTTCCACGATATCTCCGTTCTAGTTGACCGTGTCGTGATGCGCGATGGTTCCCGTTCCCGTCTCTTTGATTCAATCGAAGCGGCCACTGGCCTAGCAAACGGCTTGGTTGTTTTGGAACCGGTCGCCCGTGGTGATGAAGAAGTCCAAGAACCAATCCGGATGTCTGACCACTACTTAGGTGAACTAAAGGACTTCCGTCCTGGCCGTTTGGAACCAAGACTCTTTTCATTTAACGCACCGGATGGTGCCTGCCCGGTTTGTCAAGGATTGGGTGCGAACCAGGAAGTCGACATTGATTTGGTCATTCCAGATGATAGCCTGTCCTTGAAGGACGGAGCCATTGCACCTTGGAATCCTATTTCATCCAATTATTACCCAGCCTTGCTGGAGCAGTTCTGTGACCAGTTCGGCATTGATATGACGGTACCCTTTAAAGACTTGTCTAAAAAGGACCAGGAGTTGGTGCTTTACGGTTCCGGTGAGAAGAACTTCCATTTCCACTTTAATTCTGACTTTGGTGGTGTTCGTGATGTTGATCAGCCATTCGAAGGAGTGATGAACAACATTGCCCGTCGTTATAAGGAAACAAACTCGGACTTCACTCGTGACGTCATGGCTCAGTACATGACGAAGTTGACTTGTCCCGCCTGTCACGGTTACCGTTTGAACAAGGCAGCCCTTTCAATTAAGGTGGCTGGTAAAAACATTGGGGACGTGGCCAACCTACCCGTTAACGATGAAATTGACTACTTCAACGGTATTATCCTGGGGCAGCAGGACGAAGAGATTGCGAAGCCCATTTTGAAGGAGATTCGTGATCGATTGGGATTCCTGCAATCCGTTGGTCTGGACTACCTGACTTTGTCGCGATCAGCTGCCACGCTTTCTGGTGGTGAATCCCAGCGTATTCGTCTGGCTACCCAAATTGGGGCCAACCTTTCGGGTGTTCTCTACGTTTTGGATGAGCCTTCCATTGGGCTGCACCAGCGTGATAACGATAAGCTGCTCGCTTCCATGCAGGCTATGCGTGATTTGGGCAACACATTGGTTGTCGTGGAACACGATGAAGATACGATGAACGCCGCCGATTATCTAATCGATGTCGGTCCGGGTGCTGGAAGCCTTGGAGGCCAAATTATGGCCGCCGGAACGCCAGAAGAGGTCAAGAAGAACCCCAAGTCCCTGACTGGACAGTACCTGTCAGGAAAGAAGTTTATTCCAGTTCCTGATTCACGGCGCAAGGGCAATGGCGAGGAAATCGTCATCCGTGGTGCTAAGGAAAACAACTTGAAGAACGTAACGGCCAAGTTCCCATTGGCGGAATTCGTCGCCGTGACCGGGGTTTCTGGTTCTGGAAAGTCGACGCTAGTCAATATGATCTTGAAGCGGGCTTTGAAGCAGAAGTTGAATAAGAAC
Source organism: Fructobacillus durionis (assembly GCF_900112405.1). Taxonomy (GTDB): domain Bacteria; phylum Bacillota; class Bacilli; order Lactobacillales; family Lactobacillaceae; genus Fructobacillus; species Fructobacillus durionis. Next base: position 86,847 of record NZ_FOLI01000003.1, read on the forward strand.
TCGAATAAGCCTGGTGCCTACCGCAAGATTGAGGGTGTCGAAAATGTTGAGCAGGTGGTCGACATCGACCAGTCACCAATCGGTCGTACGCCTCGTTCAAACCCGGCCACCTATACCGGCGTCTTTGATGACATTCGCGCCCTCTTTGCCGAAACCAACGAAGCTAAGCTCCGCGGTTACGCCAAGGGCCGCTTCTCTTTTAACACGAAGGGTGGCCGTTGTGAAAACTGTCGTGGTGATGGGGTTATCAAGATTGAGATGAACTTCCTGCCCGATGTTTACGTGGCCTGTGAGGTTTGTCATGGGACTCGCTACAACTCTGAGACATTGGAAGTGACCTATAAGGGTAAGACCATCTCAGATGTTTTGAACATGACGGCTGAAGAAGCCTTGGACTTCTTCGCACCCATCCCAAAGATTGCTCGCCGCTTGCAGACGATTGTCGATGTCGGCTTGGGCTATGTGAAGTTGGGTCAGTCTGCTACTACTTTGTCTGGTGGGGAAGCACAGCGTATGAAACTTGCTTCTGAACTACATCGTCGGACCAACGGTAAAACCATCTACATCTTGGATGAGCCAACGACTGGTTTGCACACGGACGATATTGAGCGACTCCTGGTCGTCCTAAACCGTCTGGTGGATTCTGGTAACACCGTTGTCGTGATCGAACACAACTTGGACGTGATTAAGTCTGCGGATTGGATTATTGACCTTGGTCCTGAAGGTGGTGCCGGTGGTGGTCAAATCATTGCCACGGGTACTCCTGAAAAAGTCGCCAAAAGCAAGGACTCTTACACCGCTAAATACCTGAAGCAAATTATGGACCGTGATATTGCACGGGCGAAGGCGGAACAGAAGTAAAACAATGTGAAAAAAGAATTTTTGCACGGTCTTTAGTTAATTGAATCAATATAAAATAGGCGATTTTATCGCCTATTTTTTTGACTATTTCCTTGCTCACAAATTCTTATACAAAAGCTTTCTGCACATTAACATTAAAATCATGTTAAAATAGTTTCTATTGAAATCTGTGCAGAAAAAGGAGGTCGCAGAATGGAAAAAGAAGAATTAAACCGGGGGTTCGGTCTCTGGTCCTCACTCGCGTTAGTAATTGGGACCATTATTGGCTCCGGAATTTTCTTTAAGCAAGGATCAGTGTTACAAACGGCTGGTTCAACATCCTCGGCCTTACTTGCTTGGTTGGCCGGTGGAATTTTGACTTTGACAGCGGGAATGACTGTTGCTGAAGTTGGGTCACAAATGGCCGAAACAGGTGGTATCTACATCTACCTGACAAAGCTTTATGGAAAGACGGTTGGTTACTTGGCCGGCTGGATGCAGGTTATCTTCTATGGACCTGCCATGATGGGGGCTATCTCAGCTTACCTTGGTTTGCTTTGTGCCTCATTGTTTGGAATTGATAAGATGTGGTCAGTACCAATGGGAATGGTTGGATTAGGCTTCATTGGCTTGATTAACTCATTGCCAAACAAGAACTCAGCATCCTTCCAGGTTTTGACGACGACCATTAAGTTGGTGCCAATCGTCGCTTTGATTATCTACGGTTTGTTCTTCGGTAAGGAAGACGCTTTGACGCAAACTGTATCAACTGCCATGCAAACAAGTGGTGGTGGCTTCGGCGTTGCGGTTTTGTCAACACTCTTTGCCTACGATGGCTGGGTAACGTTGGCGAACATCTCTGGTGAAATCCGTAACCCACAAAAGACGATGCCAAAGGCGATTGTTTATGGGATTTTGATTGTTATTGTGGCCTTTGTTGGTGTGTCATACGGTACTTACCGTGCTTTGCCAGCCGACAAGATTGTGTCACTTGGTTCATCAGCTACTGTTCACGTTGCTGAACAAGCCTTTGGGCTCTGGGGTGGCCGTATTCTTTCGGTTGCTATCTTGATTTCATTGCTTGGTACTTTGAACGGTAAAGTCGTATCCTTCCCCCGTGTGCTCTTTGCCATGGCTCGTAAGGGTGACTTCCCATTCGCGAAGACTTTTGCAAAGTTGAATGCAAAGTCAAAGACACCAAACAACGCTATCTGGTTCTTGATTTTGATTGGTTATGCCATGATGTGGTTGACTGATCCAAACCAATTGACTGACTACGCTGTTTTCATTACTTTCTTGTTTTATATTTTGGCATTTATCGGCGCCTTCAAGCTTCGTAAGGAAGACCCAGAAGGAAAACACCGTGACTTCTCAATGCCTTTCTACCCAGTGATTCCAATCATTGCTATCCTTGGTTCAATCTATGTTGAAGTATCAGAATTAACCAACGATTTGCATGGAGTGTTGGTTTCCGTTATAATTGTATTATTGGGTTGGCCAGCATATTACTGGTTGAATAAGAAAAATAGATAAAGAACACCACACAAGCACCCGCTACTCGCGGTTGTTGAACGGATATACAACGGAGGTTTGATTACTTTATTCCTTGGTTAAACGGGTGAGATTCCGAGTTTAATCTTCAGATAATATTTATCAGGGATACTGTAAGACATGATGTTTAATAAAATTTTACTTACAAGTATTGCGGTTGCCGGTCTTGCATTGACAGCTGTCAACCAACAATTTAATAGTTCTAAATCCACGACCGACCAAGCCGTTAAGGTATCTGGCTCTGTCAATGGTAAGACAGTTAAAACTGCTGTTTCATCATTGGATAACATTAAGAGCTTAGAAACTACGGCAGCCGGTCAAGAAGTAGCTGCTGATACTGATACATCTTCCCAAGATACATCAGATCAGACGACAGATACTTCCAGCCAAGCAGCAGCTGATACGTCTTCTGCGTCATCAAGCCAAGCTACTACGACTGCGGTAAGCACCCAATCAAGCACTACAACGACTTCAACGGCAGCACCTGCCGCCGCTACTACGACTGCAACGTCAACTTCTTCTGATGCTTCCGGTGATATTAACTGGTTGATCCAACGTGAATCTGGCGGAAATGTTAATGCTTCAAACGGTTCCTTCTACGGAATCGGACAGTTGTCTCCATCAGCATATGCAACTTATGCTCCTGGTCAAGACTACCATGGTAACTACGCTGTTCAATTGCAGGCAATGCAAGGTTATATTGCAGGCCGCTATGGTTCAGTTGCAAATGCCATTGCACATTTCCAATCAAACGGTTGGTACTAATCCAAAGGTTTGAATGATTTAAAAGACCCCTTTCGGGGGTCTTTTTTTGTTCCAGAAGAAGCCTGTTTTCGTGTATAATAGGGCTTAAATCATAAAGTGAGTAGAAAAATGGTCTTGAACTTCTTAAAACCCACATACTGTGTACAATCTGTTTACGATTTATCAGTTGATGAATTAAAAAAACACCATATCAAAGCTGTGTTGACCGATTTGGATAACACACTTTTAGCCTGGAATAATCCAAAGGGTACACCAGAATTGCACGAGTGGCTGAAGGAAACAAAGGCCGCGGGTATTGACGTGATTGTGGTGTCAAACAACACCTGGGACCGTGTCAAGAAGGCAGTGGGCGATTTAGACGTTGATTACACGGCTTGGTCATTAAAGCCAATGCCCCGCGGTATCTTGAAGGTGATGCATGAACGTGGCCTAAAGAAGGATGAAGTTCTGATGGTTGGTGATCAAATGTTGACCGACGTTTGGGCTTCTCACTTAGCCGGTGTAAAATCGGTGTTGGTGGAACGTTTAATTGAGTCTGATATGTGGCAAACATGGGTCAACCGTTTTATTGAAAATCAGGCCAAAAAAATTATCTATAGAAAAAAGGGCCTCGTTTTTTATGATTCATTAACGAAGGCTGTTGAAGCAAAGAAAGATTAAGGTCTTCATGGAAGAAGAAAAGAAGCAAGTTATCGCAACAAAAGAAGAAGTAGAAGAAGCCTTGCAAGAGGGGCTCTACTGTATTGGTTGTGGTGCTTTAATGCAGGTAAAAGATAAAGAAGAAGCCGGTTACCTTCCAATGTCTGCTTTACAGAAGCAGTTGGAATCAGAACAATTGCTCTGCCAGCGTTGTTTCCGATTGCGTCACTATAATGAAATTCAACCGGTTTCACTAACTGATGATGATTTCATCAAGCTCTTGCACCAAGTTTCAGAAGCAAAAGCATTGATTGTTTACGTTTTGGACCTGTTTGATTTCTCAGGGTCAACGATTCCAGGACTGCCACGTTTCGTTGGTACCGATAACCCAATCTACGTGGTTGGTAACAAGGTCGACCTCCTACCAAAGTCTTTGAAAGATCATAAGATTAAAGACTGGGTTCGTGGTCAACTGAAAGAGCAGGGGATTAAGCCAGTCGATGTCGATTTAACCTCAGCGGCTCATCCTGCTAACTTGGACATGATTTTGGAGAAAATCGATGACTTGCGGGCAGGCCGGGACGTTTACGTTGTTGGTACAACAAACGTTGGAAAGTCCACGTTGATCAACCAAATCATTAAGTCTAAGACAGGGGTTCAGGAGTTGATTACCACTTCTCGTTTCCCTGGAACGACTTTGGACCAGATTGCCATTCCCTTGGATGATGGCCATTCCTTGATTGATACGCCGGGAATTATTAAAGCGGACCAATACGCACACCAAGTTTCTGATAAGGACTTGAAGTACGTTTTGCCAAAGAATGAGATTAAGGCCCGTACTTACCAGTTGAACGATGAGCAGACGATTTTTATCGGTGGGCTTGCTCGTTTTGACTTGGTATCCGGCTTGAAGGATTCTAAGACATCCGCAACATTTTACTTTGAAAATAATTTGAATTTGCACCGAACTAAGATGGTAGGCGCAGACGACTTTTATGAAAAACATCAGGGTGGCCTTTTGGCACCCGTACCAAAGAATACAGAAGCTGGCCTAGTTGGTCATGAATTCAGAACGAAGACAACGGCCGATTTGGTCTTTGCTGGTCTTGGCTTCATTACCATCCCAGCGGGTGTGACCGTTAAGGCTTATGCTCCAGCGGCAGTTTCAGTGTTCTTAAGAAAGGCAATGATTTAATGCAATTAACTGGAAAGCAAAAGCGCTACTTGCGTTCACAAGCAAACAAGATGACACCGGTCTTTTCAATTGGGAAGGCGGGTCTTTCAGAGGACTGGCTTTTAGAAGTTGAAAAGGCTTTGGCCAAGCGTGAGTTGATGAAGGTCAACCTCCAACAGGGTGCTGAAGTATCAGCCAAAGAACTGGCTGCCTTCATTGAAGATAACTCATCAATTACCGTTGCACAGGTAATTGGAAAGACAGTTCTTTTGTACCAAGAAGCAAAGGAAGCGAAGTACATGAAGTACTCACTTGAAGTAAGCAAATTAGCTTAAGGAGTGATGAACATGGCAGCGGTGAATGAAAAAGAACTAGCAGCATTATCAAAGCGGGTGGGCAAGAATTTGTCCAAGCATCGTTTTGAGCACTGCTTACGAGTTTCAGACTATGCAGTCAAGTTAGCCAAGCAAAATGGGGTCGATGTTAACCAGGCGGCAGTTGCCGGATTGGTTCACGACTATGCCAAGGAAGTGTCAAAGAAGGACTTCTTAAAGAAGATTGATAAGTCCGGTTTGAATCCTGATTTGAAAAACTGGGGCAACGCCGTTTGGCACGGTGTTGTTGGTGCTGAATTTATTAAAGACGATTTGGGCATTGATGACCCAGCCATTTTGCAGGCTGTGCGTTTGCACACAACAGGTGGTACACACAAGGAAATGACGGGCTTGGATAAGGTGGTCTTTATGGCCGATTACCTTGAAGAAGGCCGTGACTTTCCTGGTGTGGAAGAGGCCCGTCAAATTACGGACAAGTCCTTGGACCAGGGCGTCTTCTACCAGTTGGCACACACACTATCATTTTTAGCAGGAAAAGAAAAAGTGATTTATCCCAAGACATTTGAGGCCTATAACGACTGGGCGATGTACTTGAAGGATTAAGAGGAGAATTTATGGTTGAACAAACAAACACAGCACTGTTGAAGACGGTGTTGAATGCCATTGATAACAAGCGTGGAGAAAACGTCTCTGCCTTGGATATGCAGGGCGTATCCCTTTTGGCTGATTACTTTGTTTTGGCATCAGCAGGCTCAACTCGACAGGTTCAAGCCATTGCCAACGAAGTAAAGGAAGATGTTGTGAAGGCTGGTTTTGAAATCGGTCATATCGAAGGTTTGGATCAGGCACACTGGGTTGTTTTGGACCTTGGTGATGTGATTGTTCACATCTTCGATGAAGAGTCCCGTGACTTTTACCACCTCGATAAGCTCTGGTTTGATGCCAAGTCATTGGATGTTGAATCGTTCTTAAACGAATAAATGCAATGGGGCCATTTGGAATGTAATTTCCAGGTGGCCCTTTCTATGGAAAGGAAGGTCAGCATGGCCGAAGAAGAACAACCTTATCAAACATTTGCTTCACTCTACGATGAGCTTTTTGATGGTGAACTCTACCTCGACTGGGCTGACTTTGTAAAAGCAAACATTCCAGCTGGAAAAGTCTTAGACCTCGGTGGTGGAGCCGGCCGTTTAGCCGTTTTGTTGGCCAAGGATGGCTACCAGGTGGATTTGTTAGACCTTTCAGGAGCGATGCTCTCACTGGCTCAGGAACATGCACAGGAAGAAGACGTTGACCTGCGATTGCTGCAGGCTGATATTCGGGACTTCTCGGACTGGGAAGAACGCTATCCAGCCATTGTTTCCTTTGCTGATACCTTGAACTATCTACCGGGGCCAGCGGATTTTGAAGCCGGTTTGCGTCAAGCCTTTGAACATTTGGAAGATGGCGGAACTTTTCTCTTTGATGTAATTACGCCAAAGATGGTCAATGTTGATTATGATAACTTTTGTTACAATAACGATGAAGACCCGGAAAAGATTTTCATGTGGACCTCTTTCTTTGGGGAAGAAGAGAACTCGGTCGATCATGATTTGAAGTTCTTCTTATACGATGAAGATTTGGATGCCTTTAAGATGGTTCGTGAAGTGCACCATGAACAGACCTATCCACTGGCGGAGTACCTGGCTGTATTGGAACGTGTTGGATTCAAAAACGTTCAAGTTTCAGCGGACTTTGGCCGTAAGCAAGCAGAGGAAGAAGATACGCGTTGGTTCTTCAGCTGCCAAAAAGGAGAAAAGTGATGAAAGCCGTTGGTATTATTGCTGAATATAATCCCTTTCACAATGGGCATTCCTACCATTTGCAGGAAGCCAAGCGTGTAACGGGTGCCGATGTGGCCGTTGTCGTCATGTCTGGAAACTTTGTGCAGCGCGGTGAACCAGCTATTTTGGACAAGTGGGAGCGAACAAAGTTAGCTTTGCACCATGGGGCTGACGTTGTTGTTGAACTGCCGGTCTTTGACGCGGTACAACCGGGGCATCTCTTTGCACAAGGTGCTGTCCGCATTTTGGCAGCTTTGGGTGTGCAAGACCTGGTCTTTGGATCTGAGCATCCGGACGTGGACTTCATGACTTTGGCAAAGCAGGCCGAAGAGATTCAATCGGAAGGGAAGTATACCGACCGTACGCAGACATATGCCTCTGCCTATGCAGCCGAATTGGAAGAGAAGACTGGATTTAAGTTGGAAGATCCCAACGATATCTTGGCTTTCTCATATGCAAAAGCTGTTTTGAACTTAGATGTTGAGATGACACTTCATCCAATCGGTCGTTTGCAGGCCGCCTATCACGATCAAACGATTGATGAGGACCAAGACATTGCTTCGGCTTCCTCCATTCGTTTGGCTCTTCATAAGGGCAAGTGGGATAAGGTGGAAAAGGTTGTGCCGGCCGATACTCTGAAAGCCTTGCAAGAAAAGCCAAATTCTTTGGCGTTCGAGAAACCCTTCTTTGAACTGCTCCGTTACCGCTTGTTAACCGATACAGTTGGACAGTTGGGACAGGTTTACCAGATGGCCGAGGGTTTGGAATACCGTTTGGCTGGGGTCGCGGCTGCTAAGGAAGCCCCACAGTCCTACCAGTCCTTTATTCGGGCCGTGAAGTCCAAGCGCTATACCTTTGCTCGTATGCAGCGGACAATGTTGTATACTTTGTTAAACATTAAGGTTGACCAAATGCAGGCCGCGATGGCTGATTCCTACATCCGTTTACTCGGCTTTACGGATGAAGGCCAGGCTTACTTATCTGAAGTAAAACGTAAAGCCCGTTTGCCAATTATTTCCCGTGTTGATCAGGGCTTGGCAAAGGCCAACTTACGTTTGGATTATAAGGCGGGGATGATTTGGCAGCTCTTAGCTAATCAGTCCGCTAGTCAAGAAGGGCAAGACCTCGCCCGTCGTCCCATTCACTACATCAAGGAAAAGGAGTAATTCATGAAGTTTCCTAAGCAACAGTTACAAAAGTACCGTAACGAAGCGTTGAAGTTTGAAGAAACGCTCGATTTAAACGAATTAATCAAAGAACGTTTTTCTGATTTGATTATTTCGGCTAAGCCAATTAAGGTAACGGGAACCGTTCAGATGGATGATCAGGATGATTATTTGTTAATTGCTTCCTTCCACGCGGATTTGGTTTTGCCATCTTCCCGTTCATTGGAACCAGTTCCTTGGTCAACGGATATGGCCATTCAAGAAACCTACGTTGAAGACCCTAAGCGGGTTGAAAAATTTGATGAAGATGAACCAGTTTTCCCATTGGTTAACAATGCCGTTGATTTAGATGCTGCGGTCTTAGATAACATAGTGGCAGCCCTTCCTTCACAGGTACTAACGGAAGAAGAAGCCGCTGGTGCGCCTTTGCCTGAAGGTAAAGACTGGCAGGTGATTTCTGAAGCCGAGTTCATGCAGGAACACCCTGAAGAAGCAGCGGAGGGGGATGAAGCCGCTGAAAAGGATGCTAAATTAGACCCTCGCCTTGCAAAATTAGATGAATTTTTTAAAAAATGAGATTATTGCTTAACCTATGGTAGAATAGGATTAAAATAAATTTCATTTATATATGGTGACTAACTGTATATCCGCAGTTAGCATAAAAAGCCAACGGAGAAGATTATGAGTCGTATTTTAATTGTAGAAGATGAAGAAAATTTGGCAAAGTTCGTCAAATTAGAGTTGGAACACGAAGGTTACCAAGTTGACACGGTTTTAAACGGCCGTGAAGGACTTGATAAGGCTTTGTCTGAAGACTTTGATTTGATTCTTTTAGACTTGATGTTGCCTGAATTGAACGGGTTCGAAGTGGCCCGTCGCTTACGTGAAGTGAAGAAGACGCCAATCATTATGATGACCGCACGTGATTCAGTCATTGACCGTGTTTCTGGTTTGGATTACGGGGCTGATGACTACGTCGTAAAGCCATTTGCCATTGAAGAACTTTTGGCACGTGTCCGTTCATTGATGCGTCGTATTGACATTGAGAAGGAACCAGCTTCCTCAGCCTTGAATGTGATCTCATTTAAGAACTTGAAGTTGGAAAAGGAGAACCGCACGGTTCGTCGTGATGATGAAATCATCTCGCTAACCAAGCGTGAATACGACCTTTTGTTGATTCTTCTTGAAAACATTGACGTTGTTCAACCTCGTGAAAAGCTATTGAAGAAGGTTTGGGGTCAGGAAACAAAGATTGAGACAAACGTTGTTGATGTCTACATCCGTTACCTACGTAACAAGTTAGATGATCCTGAATCAAAGACATCTTACATTCAAACAGTCCGTGGTACGGGCTATGTTATGCGGAGCTGAGATGGTAAAAAAGAACGATAACAATCAAAAAAACTCACCGTTTAAGACTACTCAGGCCATCTTGACCTTCGGACTGACGGTGGGTTTTTTGCTCATTGCCTGTGGAATCTTTCTGGGCTTGATGGTGGTGCAGGGGCCTGAATTAACCGAGACGGTCTTTGCTGCAGTTGGCCACTGGTGGTGGTCATTTCTAATTTTTTCACTCTGTGGTATTGTGCTTCTGGCATTCTTACTGGCCCAAGCCTTTGTTTGGCCAATGAAAAAGCTTGCTAAAGTCATGCGGACTTTTGAAGAAGACCCACTAACTAAGGAACGGGTGAAACCGGTTGGTTATAACCAAGAGCTAAACGATTTGGGCACCGTCCTAAACGATACGATGGGTCAGGTGCAGAATTTGATTCAGTCCCAACAGGACTTTGTTTCGGATGTCTCCCATGAGTTACGGACACCCGTTGCCATCGTGAAGGGACACTTGAACCTGCTTGAACGTTGGGGGAAAGATGATCCCGAAGTGTTGGATGACTCGCTTTCTTCTTCCCTTGCTGAAATTAAGCGAATGGAAGTTTTGGTCAATGAAATGCTTCAGTTAACCCGTGCTGAAAAGTTAACGGTTAATTCGGAACAGGACCATACGGCGGTTTGGCCCGTGGTGGACCGTGTCTACCACGACTTTCAAATCTTACACCCAGACTTTACCTGGTCATTTGATAACAGTTTGAGTAAGGAATCCGAAGTAGCCATTCGTCCAGATCACTTGGAACAAATGTTAATTATCTTAATTGACAATGCCTTGAAGTACTCGACTGAACGTAAGGAAGTTCATTTGGCTTTGGCACAGGCTGGTGCCTGGATTGAAATTGGGGTACAGGACTTTGGTCAGGGAATTGCTGCCGAAGATTTGGACCGTGTCTTTGACCGTTTTTACCGTGTCGATAAGGCCCGTGTTCACCAACCGGGTGGAAACGGATTAGGATTATCCATCGTCAAGAAGATGGTTGCGGCCTATGGGGGACAAGTTCAGGTTGAATCTGCTCTTGGTTCCGGCTCTTCTTTCCGTTTGCGCTTCCCAATGGTCAAAAAGTTGACGTCTGTTGACTCTGAGCCTGCCGGTGAAGAGAAAAACGAAGAAGAATGAGAAAAATCTTGCTATAATAGTACAGATTGCAAAAAATTACTAAGAATTAAAGAGCTTTTAGGAGCAAAAATGAAACAGTTGAAACGCTATGCCACGGTTCTAGTGGTATTATTTGATATTTACCTCTTTACCGGTGGTTATGGTACCCACGGGCGAATCTATAAGTTGGTGGCAAAGCCAATTGCTAACCTCTTGTTGGACCTTTCAAACGCTATCGGTGGTGTAAATGCCATCGGATGGGCCATCATTATCTTGACGGTCATTTTCCGTTTGATTTTGTTACCAATCATGGTCAACCAGTCAAAGAACACGACCATCTCACAGTTGAAAATGCAGAAGTTGCGCCCTGAATTTGAAAAGGTGCAGGCGGCAACGAAGTCGGCAAAGACGCAGCAGGAACAACAGGCTGCCTCAATGGCATCAATGGCTTTGTACCGTGAAAACAACGTTTCCCTAACGGGTGGTGTTTCATGGTTTACGATGGCCTTGCAGATGCCAATCTTTTCAGGTTTGTACTTGGCCATCATGCACGCCAACGGTTTGAAGACGGCGACCTTCTTTGGATTTGAATTATCATCACCACAGATTCTCTTCTCAATCATTGTTTTGATTATCTATGTTGGCCAAGCATATTTGTCACAGCTCCATGTCCCTGAAACACAAAAGAAGCAGATGGGGATGTTAATGTGGATGATGCCAATTATGATTGCCGGCTTCACCTTTGTTTCTTCAGGAGCCTTGGGACTCTACTTCATGGTCGGTGGAATCTTTGTTTTGATTCAATCACTGATTAACCACCTTTACTATGATAAGCTTAAGGCGCAGGTGGATAAGGACTTTGTCATCAAGAAGACTGCCGATGATTTGTTGAAGCAGACGATGCCCACTGCTGGACCAGCGCAAACGGCGCAAAACACGAACCGTGTTCGTCCAGAAGACCTCCGTCCACGTGATGTAACGGAAGAAAGTAACGAGTCTACCGGTCGTAATGCTGGTAAGCAACATCGTTCAAACGACTAATTAGGTCGAATTAAAAAAGGAAGTATTATGGAACGCATTTTATCAAAGCAAAATAACAAGGTGAAAGCCTGGGCTAAGTTAGCCACAAAGAAGGGCCGCCTTGAGCAAAAGACTTATTTGCTTGACGGCTGGCACTTGGTTCAAGAAGCCATTAATGCCAAGGCAAAGTTCCACGCCATCATGGCGACTGAAGAACAAATGGAAGCCCACTTGGCCGATGTTCCTCACGGTGTCCCAGCCTTTGAAATTTCAAAGGAAGTGGCCGCACACATCGCCGGTTCAAAGACTCCACAGGGTATCTTTGCCGAAGTGACTTTGCCAGAAAAGACATTTGACCCAACCTATGTCCACGACGGTCTCTGGTTGTTCTTGGATGCTATTCAAGATCCAGGTAACGTTGGGACTTTGGTCCGTACGGCCGATGCTGCTGGTTTTAAGGGAGTTGTTCTTGGAACGGGTACAGCGGATTTGTACGCACCAAAAGTCGTTCGTGCCATGCAGGGTTCAAACTTCCACTTGGAAGTCTTGCAAGGTGACTTGAATGAATGGATTGACGCTTTTGAAGATAACGATTTGCCAGTTTATGGTTCTGAGTTGAACGAAGAAGCTAAGCCATACCAAGATATCCATGGTTTGTCAGCCGGGGCCTTGATTGTTGGAAACGAAGGACAGGGTCTTGATCCTGAATTAGCCAAGAAGACAACGGCTAACCTTTACATTCCTTTGCTTGGTTCAGCCGAATCATTGAATGTTGCCGTTGCCGGTGGTGTTTTGATGTTCCGCCTTTCTCTTGGAAACTAAGACGAAATTTGCTATACTAGGTAATATGAATTGCGAGTGGAGGCGTCTTTGTGACTAATTTTTTAACCATTCTCTTGTTAGTTGTTGGTTTCTTACTGATTGTGTCAGTAATGATGCAGCCTAGCAAACAACAGGATGCACTATCAGCTTTGTCTGGTGGCGCAACCGACTTATTTACAGAACGAAAGTCTCGCGGCTTCGAAGCTGTCATGCGTCGTGTTACGGCGGTACTTGGCACAATCTGGTTCATCATTGCATTAATCTTGATGTACTTAGCCGCTCATTAATTTATAAAGGTCAGTTTACTTTTTTGTAGACTGATTTTTTATTAGCATTTTTTAGAAAGATTCATAGATTTATGGAAACAAAACAATTAAAAGAACAACTACAGGGATTTTTAAAGGCCAATCCAAAGCAAGCTTTCTCAGTACAAAATTTGGCTGATGGGCTGCGCTTAGAAGGCGCTTCTGGTTACCGTCAAGTGCTTGGCGTCTTGGAAAATTTGGCCGATAACCAAATTATTAAAAAAGTCGACAAAGATAGCTACCAGTTCCAGGGACAAAAGGGTGACATTGTCGGTGAATTTAAGGCCAATGACAAGGGCTTTGGATTTGTCCGCTACGATGAAAACTTGCCTGACTACTTCGTTGGTCCAGATAACACCATGCAGGCCATGCAGGGCGATACGGTTCGCGTTTCGATGGTAAAGCCAGCACAATCTGCTGACCGCGGACCGGAAGGTAAGGTTGAAGAAATCTTAGAGCACGCTTATACGCGTTTGGTTGGTGTGTATACATCAGGCTCAACTTATCAGGGGATGCTTGGACAGATTCGCTTGTCTGATAAGAAGGCAGCGGCCTTTCAAGTGGTTGTTGATTCATCAACTGCTGAAGAAGACTTACATGACGGCCAGGTGGTTGTCGCTGAAGTGCAGTCCTATGCCGATGCGATTCACCCAAAGCAATTGGTTGCTACGGTAACCCAAGTGCTTGGTTATGAAAACGAACCAGGCATGGACATCATGCAAATCGTTGAAAACAAGAAGGTGCCAAACCACTTCCCAGCCGATGTGATGGCTGAAGCGGATGCCATTCCAAACGAAGTTTTGGCATCTGAATGGGAAGGGCGTCAGGATATCACTGACCAGCCTTTGGTTACCATTGATGGTGCTGACACTAAGGATATTGATGATGCCGTTGTTGTTTGGAAGTTAGATAATGGCAACTATCATTTAGGTGTGCACATCGCCGATGTGTCCCACTACGTAAAGCCTGGTTCAGCCATTGATACGGAAGCATACAACCGTGGAACTTCTGTCTATTTGACGGACCGAGTTATTCCAATGCTCCCACAGAAGCTTTCCAATGGGATTGCCTCTTTGAACCCTGGCGTGACCCGTTTGGCCATGTCTGTTGAGATGGAAATTAATCCACAGGGTGAAGTGGTTAAGCACCGTTTGGCACAGTCTGTCATCGAGTCACACGCCCGCATGACTTATGATAAAGTCAATGAAATCCTTGCAGGTGAGCCAGCCGCCCGTGAAGAATATTCTGGCCTAGCCGATATGTTTGACATGATGGGCGAATTGCATCAAATCTTGGCTAAGAAACGTGAAAAGCGCGGGGCCATTGAATTTGATACGCCAGAAGCATCCATTGTCGTGGATGAAAATGGAAAGGCCATCGACGTTGTGGTCCGTGAACGTGGCACTGCTGAACGAATGATTGAGTCCTTTATGTTGGCAGCCAACGAAACAGTGGCTGAGCACTTTGATACGAAGAAGGTACCTTTCCTTTACCGTATTCACGAAACGCCGGATGAAGAACGTGCCAAGTCCTTCTTTGAATTTGCGAGCGCTTTGGGTTACCCAGTCAAGGGTGATCCGGCCAATGTAACACCAATCATGTTGCAGACTTTGATGAAGAAGGTTAAGGATGACCCAGCCGAGCAGATGATTTCAACCATGATGCTTCGTGCCATGAAGCAGGCCAAGTATTCACCAGAACCACTGGGACACTTTGGCTTGGGCGCTAAGTATTATACGCACTTTACTTCACCAATTCGTCGTTACCCTGATTTGACGGTTCACCGTTTGATTCGTTGGTATACGGAACACGGCTATGGTGTCGAAGCACAGGAAAAGTACGCTTCTTCCCTTGGCCAAATTGGTGTTGATACTTCAACCCGTGAACGTCGTGCCATTGATACGGAGCGCCTTGTTGACGCCATGAAGAAGGCCGAATACATGGAAGACAAGGTTGGCAACGAATACGAAGGTGTTGTGAACGCCGCCTTGAAGTTTGGTCTCTTCATTTCCTTGGATAACACAGTTGAAGGTTTGGTTCACATTTCAAACTTGACTGATGATCATTACGATTACGATGAAAAGCACGCCGCCTTAATTGGTCGCTCAAAGCACCACATCTTCCAGATCGGTCAGAAGGTAAAGATTAAGGTCATCCGTGCTTCTAAGAAGGATTCAACGGTGGACTTCATGTTGGTTAACCCTGAAGAGGCACCAACAACCGATATTAAAGTGCCACAACCAAACCGTGGTAAGTTTGGACGCGATAATAAGCGTGGCCGTGACAACAAGGGCAATGGTAACCGACGCGGTGGAAACGGCCATGGCGGCCGTTCTAACCATGGTAATGGGAAGCCAGGGCAAAGCCGTGATGGACAAAAACGTGGAAATGGTCAATCAAATGGCCGTTTGAATAACCAGGGACGTCCGCAGCAAAAGTCTAACCCGAATAAGTCAGGTGCGAATCACAAGCATCCTTTTTCCGTAAAGCAAAAGTAAGTTAGTTTTAAAGGAGTTGACCAATGGCAAAGAAAAAAGTGCAGCATAACGACGCCTTGGCGACAAATCGGAAAGCGCGGTTTAACTACGCGATTGAAGAGACTTTTGAAGCGGGGATGGTTTTAACTGGAACCGAGATTAAGTCTGTTCGTGCTGGCCAAATTACGATTGGTGATGGCTTTGTCACCATCCATGATGGTCAGGCCTACTTAACGAACGTGCATATTGCCAACTACGAGCAGGGGAATCAGTTCAACGTTGACCCACTTCGTTCTCGAATCCTGCTTTTGCATAAAAAGCAGATTCAGCACCTTTCTGCATTGGTAAAAGAATCTGGTGTAACGGTGGTACCACTTAAGGTCTACATGAAGAAGGGCTTTGCTAAAGTCTTGATTGGTGTGGGTCGTGGAAAGAAACAATACGATAAGCGTCAGTCAATCAAAAAACGTGATGTTGAGCGTGATTTAAACCGACAATTTAAGCGATAAAAAGAGCCCAGTTAATGGGCTCTTTTTTTCTAAAGTAGGGAGAACTGGATTGACTTTGTTAAAAAGTTTTTAATTGGGATGATTAGATTGAAAAGACCGTTATAGCAGCTTTTATGTGGTGTCCAATCGAACATTTTTAATTCTAGTCTAATTGACCCAAGGTGAAAATTTGTCTATACTAGACATGTGAATTGAAAACAATTCACACTGAAAGGAAAAAGAATATGCTGACGATTATTATCTCAGCACTCTTTGCTCTTTTAATCGGCTTAGCTGGTGGTTATTTAACGAAGAAGATTGTCGATCAAGTTCGTTTAAATAACGCTAAGCAGATTGCAACAAACATTTTAAAACAAGCAAATGACGAAGCCAAAAGTATTAAGAAATCTGCCGAAGTTGATGCAAAGGGCTATGCCCAAGAGTATCGCCGCCAGGTAGAAGATTCTTTGTCTAACCGACAAAAGCGAGTGGAAGACCAAGAAGCTCGTGTTCAGGATCGAATTGATACTTTGGATAAAAAAGATGCAACGTTGAACGAACGTGATGCTTCCTTGATTAAAAAGGAAGGGAAGCTTCAGGCCCGTTTGGATGCTGCTACTAAGAAGGACCAAGAGGCTGACAGAAAGTTAGCTGAACAGGAAGCAAAGCTGGAAGAAATTGGCCAGTTGAATAAAGACCAAGCTCAGGAAATTATTCTTAACGATTCAAAGGCGCAACTCGAAAAAGAGCGTGCTAACTTGATTCAAGAATATGAACAAGATGCTAAGAATGAGGGTGAAAAGCGCGCCCGTAACATGATTGTGGAAGCAATCCAACGTTCAGCAGCTGATTCTGTTTCTGACGTGACTGTTTCAGTTGTAAACCTTCCTAGCGAAGACATGAAGGGCCGTATCATCGGTCGTGAAGGTCGAAATATCCGGACAATTGAATCCTTGACTGGGATTGATTTGATTATCGACGATACCCCAGAATCTGTCGTTCTTTCTGGTTTTGATCCACTTCGTCGACAGATTGCCAAGAACGCTCTGGAAGCCTTAATCTCTGATGGACGTATTAATCCAGCTAAGATTGAGGAAGCCGTTGAAAAAGCCCGTCGTCAGATGGACGAAAACATTCGCCAAAAGGGTGAATCCGCTGTCTTTGAATTAGGAATTCGTGGACTACACCCAGACCTTATTAAGTTAATTGGTCGAATGAATTACCGTACGTCTTATGGTCAAAACGTACTGCAACACTCAATTGAAGTTGCTAAGCTAACCGGCCTAATGGCTTCAGAATTTAAAATGGATGTCGCACAAGCAAAGCGTGCCGGCCTCTTACACGATATTGGAAAAGCAGTCGATGCCGAAGTTGAAGGTTCTCACGTTGAACTCGGTGTTCGATTGGCTGAAAAGTATCATGAAAAGCCAAATGTTATTAACGCTATCGCTGCCCACCACGGCGATATCGAACCTACCTCACCATTGGCTGAACTAGTGACGGCAGCGGATGCCATTTCCGCTGCTCGTCCTGGTGCCCGTTCAGAATCGCTTGAAAACTATGTTCAACGATTAACTGATCTGGAACACATCGCCAGTGATTATAACGGTGTTAAATCTGCCTATGCCATCCAGGCTGGACGTGAAGTTCGCGTGATTGTGGAACCTGATCAGGTTTCAGACATTCAAGCAACTGTTCTGGCCCACGATATTAAGGCTGAAGTAGAAGACCGACTCGAATATCCGGGACACGTGAAGGTGACCGTTGTTCGTGAAACACGAGCTGTTGATTACGCTCGTTAAAAAAGTCCCCGTCGGGGGCTTTTTTCTTTGACTTTGATTATCACTGTTAAAGATATTTTAATTTGTTACAATAGAAATGATTAATAATTAGTAATTTAAGTACAGATAGGAGAGATTATGACAGTTGGACAAATTTCACTACTAATCTTTGCTTTGGCCTTTTTGCTTTTGGTCGTAGCAGTTACGATTTTCTTACTTCGTTTGACTCGTACCGTTTCCATCCTGACAACGGATTTGGATACGATTGCCCGTTCATCAAACGAATTGGTTGCCAACACCAACCTGTTGGTTGATGACATCAATGATAAGATGGCAACTTTGAACGTTACCGTTCAAGCAGCTGCTGATCTTTCTGAAACGATTTCTGATTTGAATCGCTCAGTACGTAATACTTCATCGTCAGTCTCAGGATTTGGAACTGCAACAAAGACTGGAATGACATTAGTACTATCAAAGCTATTTGGAAAGAAGTCTTCTAAGAAGGCTAAGTAAGGAGTATAGACATGAAAGCAACAACAAAGTTTCTTGCTGGATTCTTGTTTGCAATGGGTGCTTCAGCAGCCTACAAGGTCGCTAAGTCCGAACAAAAGCAAGAAGAATTAAAGAATAAGTTGAACCAGGTGCAAGGCCAGGTTCAAGACATGGTCGAAAAGGCCACAGAAGCTGTTTCACCATACGTTGAAAAGGCGAAGGTTTCCTATCAAGAATCACGTGATGCTTTGACTGATTCCGTTTCAGCTCAAGATGAAGCAGCACAACCTGATATTGAGATTGAAGAAAAAGATCTTAACTTGCAAAAGTAAAATAAAAAAGCATTGAACAGTTATCTAACTGTTCAATGCTTTTTTATTTAGTCAGTTTTCGGTTAACGAAGTGCTTCTGCCTTTTTTGTATTGGCAAAGTGTAGTTTAGCAAAGTGG
This sequence comes from Fructobacillus durionis, assembly GCF_900112405.1. Taxonomy (GTDB): domain Bacteria; phylum Bacillota; class Bacilli; order Lactobacillales; family Lactobacillaceae; genus Fructobacillus; species Fructobacillus durionis. The sequence continues at coordinate 105,459 of NZ_FOLI01000003.1, forward strand.
CTTAAATCTTTTCCTTGGTTCATTAGTTGAGCAGCTTTGCGGTCGGCTTCCTTACCTGCGCCAATTGGAAGGGTCATACCCGCTTCCTGACTGAGCTCTTTCATAGTGCGCAACTCGACGTAGCGGGCCAAAACGGATGCTGCAGCAACGGCAACGTGCTCGGATTCCCCCTTGGTAATGAAGTAGGTGGGAACGGTTGGCTTGACCTGACGGTTCTTATCTAAATAGCGGTAGTAGGATGAACCCTGGACAAATTGGTCAACGAGAATGGCATCTGGTTTCTCGTTGGGACTAAGTTTGGCTAGCACCTGATTATGGGTGAAGTTATGGGAGAGGGCCTTCATTGCCACCACGTTTTGACCACTCTGTTGCTTTTGGTTATAAAAGTCGGGCGTGAGGTTCACGATGTGGTAGGGCAGGTTTTCGATGATGTAGGGAGCGAGCTCCTTGATTTTATCATCGGTTAACGTTTTTGAATCGGCGAAACCAAGCTTCCGTAGTTCGTTCACCTTATCGCGTGGGACGTAAACGGCGGCGGTTGTTAGAGAACCAAAGTAGGCACCGGCACCAACTTCGTCGGAACCAATCACTCCCCAGTCCGCAAAGCCAGCGGGTAATTTAGTGCGAGGCTTCTTACTATGTGATGCGGTTTTAGTTGAGGACAATGGTTTGCCTTCCTTTTTTGAAGAACTTGCGGTTTTCTTACTTTCGTATTGTTTGAATTTAACAGCTTCCCTTTCGGATTCTTGCCCTTGAAAGAGGACTTTCCCGGACTTATAGGCGGTAATGGTCACACCGTTCTTCTTTGCTTGAAAAAGACTGTATGGTGGCGCTTTTGGAACATGCAAATCCGCATAGGTGGATTGTGCTTGCTTTAGGCCTTCTTTTGTCAGTAAAATCACAGTTTGCATGCCTTAATTATAGCAGTTTTAATGGTATAATTGACCTTATTCAAGGCAGGCTATTTAGTCTGCCTACTTTTGAGGAGGACAAGCCCATGGTACTCATGTGGATTGCTATTTTATTCTTAATTGTGATGACGCATTCGGGTTATCGGACAGGTTTTGTCATGTCTTTAACCCGTGTTGTCCTTTGGGGATTGATTCTCTATGTGGCAACGGTTTTGTCAAAGCCATTGTCAACGGTCTTTTCTGGTTGGATTTCTGGTCAATTCGCCCGGCCCTCCGTTCCAACAACCTGGGCTAATGATGGGTCAAGCTTCTTGGCCTCTGGCTTAGCCTTCGTCGTCATCATGATGGTAGGCTCCTTCATCGGGCATTTCTTATTACGTTCCATTCACTTTGTGCGTCGCCTACCTTTTCTCGGTAAAATCGATGGACTACTTGGCGCCTTACTAGAGCTGGCCTTTGGATTGGTTTTGACTTTTTTCTGCTTACAGATTTTGTCGGTGATTCCAAACGCTTGGTTACAGGGACAATTTACGGAAAACCACTACTTGAGTGATTACTTGGATCAGTTCCCAATCATCTCTAACCAAATTTATCAGTGGTGGCTATAAATGAAAACGAGGTAACATGAATCAAAAAGTATTACAAACACTCGAATATAACAAGGTAAAGGATGAACTTTTACCATTTATTCAAACGGCACAGGGGAAGAAGACGGTTGAGGCCTTGCAGCCATCGTCTGACTACGACCAGGTGGCTGAATGGTTGCAGGAAACTGCCGAAGCTGCCATGGTAGAACGCTTACACGGTGGTATGGCACTTCCTGATTTGACTGACATCAAAGAACAGGTTCGCCGATTGCAGATTCAAGCTTCTTTGAATGGTAGCGAAATTGTTGCTTTGGCCAAGGTCTTGAAGGCGACCGCTGCAATTGCTCACTTCTTTGAGCGAATTCAGGCCGATGACATGCAGGACTCGGTACCACGTTTGCAAGCCAAAGTGGAACAGCTGGTCTTACTACCAGAACTCACGAAAAAGGTTCAGGAAACTGTGGACGATAACGGCCGTGTTTTGGATTCCGCATCTTCTGCTTTAGCCTCCTTCCGCCGTCAAATGACTGGTAAGGAAGAAGCAATTAAGCAGCGTTTGGCTAATTACACCCGTGGAAAGTCCGCACGCTATTTGTCAGAAACAATCGTGACAAAGCGTGCCGACCGCTACGTTCTTCCCGTCAAAGTCGAATACCGCCATCAAATTCCCGGTATCGTTCATGACCAAAGTCAGTCTGGTCAAACTTATTATATTGAACCACAGGCCGTTGTAGAGTTGGCAAACGAACTGTCAGAGGTGCGCGTGTTGGCTTTGGCAGAAGAGGACCGTGTGTTAGCGGAACTCTCCGTCTTACTTTCGGAGCACTTGGAAGATTTGACGCAAAACGCCAACGTTTTGGGTCAGCTTGACTTTATCAATGCTAAGGCCCGCTTGGCCAAAGCACAAAACGCCATGGCCCCCGAGCTTTCAAGGGAAAAGGTTGTGGCCTTGAACCAGGCCTGGCATCCTTTGATTGGCGAGAAGAAGTCGGTTAAGAACGATATCTTACTCGGACAGGATTATGAAACACTGATTATCACAGGACCTAACACCGGTGGTAAGACCATTACCATTAAGACTTTGGGCTTGCTACAGTTACTAGCACAGTCCGGGCTCTTCATTACGGTTGATCGTCCTTCAACGGTGGCTGTCTTCGACGACATCTTCGCTGACATTGGGGATGAACAGTCGATTGAGCAGAACTTATCCACATTCTCCTCACACATGGAAAATATTAAGGGAATTTTGTCTCGAACAGATGAAAATTCCTTGGTCATTTTTGATGAATTGGGTGCGGGAACGGATCCTGCTGAAGGTGCCGCTTTGGCCATGGCCATCCTGGACCGAACCAAGGCACTGGGTGCACGAACAATCGCAACAACCCACTATCCAGAGTTGAAGCTTTACGGGAACGAACGGCCCGGTACGGAAAACGCCTCGATGGTATTCGACGTCCAGACCTTGCAGCCAACTTATCAGCTGTTAATTGGGGTTCCAGGACAGTCAAACGCGCTGGCGATTGCTGCCCGTCTCGGCTTTGACCAGGAGATTTTGGCGGATGCCAAAACGATGGTCAACCCCGAGGACCAACAGCTAAACGATATGATTAAGGACTTGGTGGACCAACGACAGAAAGCTAAGGAAGAGCGTGCACAGCTAGCGACTGAACGGAAGGACTTTGAGCAGGCAAAGAATGAGTTGGATGAGAAGACTTTGAAGCTTGAAAAGGACCAGGCCCGCGTCATGCTGGATGCTAAGAAGCAGGCCAACGAGCTTGTTTCAAAGACCAAGCACGAAGCTGAAAAGTTGATTAAAGAAATTCGTTCCGAACGTTTGGCAGGGGGCCAGCAGGCCAAGCTATCAGAACAGGACTTACAGAAGCAGAAGCAGGCAATTGCCGCCTTGCAACAGTCCGATAAGCTAGAGAAGAACAAGGTTCTTCAGAAGGCTAAGCGCGTCAAGGAGCTGAAGCCTGGGGATGATGTTGTTGTTTCTTCTTATAATCAACAGGGAACCCTGATCAAGAAGCATAAGAACGACCAGTGGGAAGTTCAAATGGGTATCTTGAAGATGCTGGTTGATGAAGATGACTTAAAGAAGACGGAAGCAACGGCCAAGGCTCAGCAGGAAAAGAAGCAAAAGAAACGTCAGAAGGTTAGCACAACGGCCGCGGCCGGTCACACTGGTCGCGTACAAGCGAAGCTTGATTTGCGAGGGGTTCGCTATGAAGCAGCCTTGCACGAGTTAGACCGTTACCTTGATTCTGTTGTTTTGGGTAACCTTTCTTCGGTGGAAATTATCCACGGGAAGGGTTCTGGTGCACTGCGTCAGGGCGTTACCCAGTTCTTGCGTTCGGACCGGCGCGTGAAGGAGTTCCATTTTGCATCAGCCAACGCTGGTGGGGATGGTGCGACAATCGTAACGCTGCGTTAATGACTTTATAAAACAAATGAACTATAGTTGTCTTTGAGAGTAGATGACTGATTAATTGAGGGTCTACGCCCCAAAAGGAGAAGGATGGCAGAGAAGAAATATCCAGCCGGACAGTACCTATCCGCATTGTTCGGATACGCCCGTGACTTTAACTACAACCACTTGGTCTTTGAAGTGAACCGCTTTAAGGTGTCAGTTTCACTGCAACGTCGTTCAAATACCTATGGTAACGCTGATTTATTCTATTCATCAGCAGATCCTAAAGCCTTTGCACCAGTGTTGTCAGCCATTAACCAGGCGATTGAAATCGCTGAGTTAGAAGGGGACCGTCAAGCAACGGTTAAGACCCCTGATTTAACTCGTGAGGAACAAATTTTCCAGTTTAAGCTCAAGGAATTTGGCCACGGCAAGTATTTGCTAGACTTAAGTATTTAAGGAGGAGTTGCCATGAAGCAGGGAAAATCAGCACAAATTAAAAAGTTTAAGAAGCAAAAAAGCTTGCAAAAGTTCCAGCAAAAGACGAAGTTATCCCCATTCGATTACAACGAATTTGCCGGATTTCTGCGTGCCCGCTTCTTCTTGACGAAGCAGCACAGCTACCAAAAGGCAACCTTTGAAGTGGCTTCGTTCTTCTTAGATGACTTAATTGCCACGATGGTTCAGCAGAACTTTTCAGACTTCACATCGGATAAGCATGTGATTGTGAAGATGAACGAGGTGATGCAGGCGGCTTTGGTACAATCATCAGACCGTGACTGGCGCTACTTCATCTTGCTCATGCCAGTTTTGTATGATATTCAAGCCTTCCTAGCTAAGGAAGCATCTGTTTCTGACCGCTTCTCAGTACAAACAACCTCATTTGATCCAAACTTCTGGCGGATGATTGTTCGTACGGTTTTGGCAGTCAACTACTTCCGCTTTCAAGGACAAGATGTTGCCAAAGTCATGTCAGAGGGCAATGCCATCGATGATCTGCAATTTAAGTTCTTAAGCCAGGATGACAAGGATGATAACTTCGACCTTGAAACGATTGCAGAAGTCTACAAGGGATTGAAGGTCACGGAACCTAAGCTAGACGGCAAGGATGCGGATCCTCAGCCAGAGAAACTATCTACTGAAGCCATTGACGAAGAAGTGGCATTTGGTAAGCGAATGGTTGAGACTTTCCAGAAGACGGCGATTAAGGACGTTGTTTCCGAACAGGAAGTGCAGATGTTGCTGGCCTTCCACAAGGGTTTGGCTGAAAAGTACAATGTGACACACCGTGAATGGACAAACGATTTGTTGACGACTTTTGCAAAGAAAGACTTAATGGATTACTGGCAGCCTGAATGGGATTCACTCGATGGCCTCGGAGGCGAAATTGCCCAGTACATTAAGTTCTTGGATAAGAAGAAGGCGGTTGATACGATTCGAATCGCTGCACTTGAATCTTGCGGACTGGATCACTACGTTGACATTAAGGCGGTCAATACCTTATTAGCAGCGATGCCAATGAAGGAAGTGGAAGCTCTTTTAACAGATTCAAAGCGTCCTGAGTAATTTATAAAATAAAAAGACCAGTTACTATTTAGTAACTGGTCTTTTTAAATGGGTTATTAACGATTAGCCAATATGACGGAGAAGTTCGGGTGAAAGATGGTGGCATTGATTGGTGTGGATATCTTCAATTAGTAGTGCCCCAGCTCGGTCTTGAAAAAGGACACCGTAAAAGTCTTGAATATCTTCTTGATCAAAACCATAGTTCATTTGAACAGCAGTTGGTGTACCCGCGTTAATCGCATCTTCTAGGCGGTTAATCAAAACCGTGGTTGATTGTTGTTCTTTTAAGGGAACAAGAGCGAAGTGTTCTTTCATTTTATTCCAGGCTTGTTTAATCTGGTTGAATCGATTGAATTGTGGTTGGGCTGAAAGCTTAGCTTGCATCAGGCGCCTCCTCTTTATCTCTGTGACTTAAGTATACGAACAACCGTTCGTAAAATCAAGTAAAAGCAATGATTAAATTTTGTGTAAGGCGAAATAAATCACTTAAAAAGTCTATAAATCAACGTTTTTTAAAAGAGAACAAATTTTCTTTTTGTTCGCCTTTTTATTCGTATAGCAAAAATGAATAGTAGAAAGTACTGTTTTGCTAAGGGGGGTTACCAACAGTTCTTTCATTGAATTTCAAGCTTTTTCCTGTTAAAATACTACTATTAGATACTAAATACGATAAAGAGGAAGCACAATGACTGAACGTGGCTTGTTAATTGTCTTATCAGGGCCTTCTGGTGTTGGTAAAGGAACAGTTCGAAAGGCAATTTTTGAAGACGATGCAGTAGATTTTCGTTATTCCATTTCTGCAACAACTCGTAAGCCCCGCCCTGGGGAAGAAAATGGTAAGGATTATTTCTTCGTTTCTCGTGAAGAGTTTGAAGATAAGATTCAAGCCGGAGACATGTTGGAATATGCCGAATACGTAGGAAACTACTACGGAACACCTCGTTCTTTCATTGAAGAAACACTTGCTTCAGGGCGAGATGTTTTCCTTGAAATTGATGTGCAAGGAGCTTTGCAAGTGAAGGCTAAGATGCCAGAAGGTGTTTACATTTTCTTGACTCCACCTGATATTAAGAACTTGCGCCAGCGTTTAATTGGTCGTGGTACTGATTCTGCTGAAGTAATCGAAAAGCGTGTTGCTGCAGCTCGAGATGAATTGAAGAAGATGATTAACTATAACTATGCCGTTGAAAACGATGTAGTTGCTCATGCAGTTGATCGAATTAAAGCAATTATTACAGCCGAACGCCTTCGTGTGTCACGTGTCTTGGAACAAATTGCGGAACAGTAAAAGGAGAACACAATGTTACTTTATCCATCAGTTGATAAGTTGCTCGAAAAGGTTGACTCACGTTACAAGTTGATTGCCTTGGCATCAAAGCGTGCCCGTGAATTGGATGCTGGTATGCCAGCTACTCAAGTAAAGTTCAACTCTGTTAAGTCAGTTGGCCAAGCACTTGAAGAAATCGAAGAAGGCGACGTGGTTATTAACCCTGTTGTCCAAGATTCAGAGGATTAAAATGACAGACTTTCCACAGCTCAACGTAGGGCCCAATGATGTGCAAGCAACTTTGAAGACTAATTACGGGGACATTGCTTTGGCTTTGTTTCCTGAACAGGCTCCTAAAGCTGTTGAAAACTTCCTAACGCATGCTAAAGATGGCTATTACGATAATGTTCTCTTCCACCGTGTAATCAACGACTTCATGATTCAAACCGGTGACCCAGAAGGAACTGGTCGTGGTGGTGAGAGTATTTGGGGGAAGCCATTTAAGGATGAATTCTCAAAGGAACTCTTTAACATCCGGGGTGCCTTATCAATGGCCAACGCTGGACCAGGAACGAATGGTTCACAGTTCTTTATCGTTCAAAACAAGCATTTTCCAAAGCAAATGAAACCATATCTTGGTCGCTATGCAGAAGAAATTGCGACAGTCTACCAAGAGCAGGGTGGTACACCTTGGCTTGATGGTAAGCACACGGTATTTGGGCAAGTTGTTGATGGCATGGATGTTGTTGACAAAATTGCTTCTGCAAAAGCAGACCGTGCTGATCGTCCTTTAGAGGACATTGTGATTGAAAAAGTAGTCCTCTAACCGTTTGGTGAGGACTTTTTTACTATAAAAAACAGGGAAGGGTTAACCTGATGAACTATAAAATTGGACAAAAGGTTACGGGTACCGTAACTGGAATTCAACCTTATGGCGCCTTTGTTAAATTAGATGAGGATACGCAGGGATTAATTCATATCTCCGAATTGAAATCTGGTGTCGTTAAGAATCTATCGGATGAATTGTCTGTTGGTCAAAAAGTTTCGGCGATTGTATTAGATATTGATCAATATAGTCAAAAGATTTCGCTTTCTGTTCGTCAAGTACCTTTGATGAGCTTGGCTTATACACCAATTATAAAAAACAATAATGTAAAACGTCGTTTTTGGACAAACTACCACTTGGATTTTGGGTTCGAACCAATTGCCTTAGCGATGCCTGGCTGGATGGCCGAAGCTTCGAAGCGTTTGCACCTGGATGATCAACAAAAGGGAGAGAAGACGAAATGACAACAGTAGCGGCAACAGTAATTGCTTATCAAGATGATCTCCCATACTTTTTAGTAGAAGAAAAAGATGGTCATGATGATTTCTTAGTTGTTAAAGTTCATCAGCACCACGAAGAGACTTCCTTAGGTATGATTCTGAAGTCTTTTGCTGATTTGGGTGTGAAGGATTTCGATTCCTGGCGTTTGGGGGAGTTAGCAACAATCGAATTAGACGGAAATGAACAAGCACCGCTGTATTCATTTCATGTTGTTGATTTCGATGACGTTCAGAAAAAGCTTCCTGGTGGGTTAGTTTTTAAGTCTGGTGATGATATTCGTGACTTGTTGACTACAATTCAACCCTCGACCTTTACGTCCTTCGACGAATAAGGGTATTAATTAATAGCCTTAATATAGAAAAAGTCCTTGAATAAACAAACGTTTATTCAAGGACTTTTTATTCTCATTCGTCTTTAGAATATCCATCGATTTTCTTGAAAAAAAGCATTGACCGAACGGGGCAATGTCGGTATACTAATTATTGTTCCTTGCGAGGGACAAGCGGTTATCAAGTTTTGCTTGATAATCACCAGCAAAACTCATCAAAATAGTTGTTGCACAAGTTGCTAACATCTGTTACAATAAATGAGTTGCCCAATCGGGTTAGCACATTGAAAACTGAACAAAACTTTGAACAAACAAATCTGTAACGAGATTTAGCTTTGACAGCTAAATCTAACAAATTTGCGAAGTCAATTCGTAACAAACAATAAACGGATAGGCGTTATCGGATAGATAACAAATAGTCAGT
>NZ_FOLI01000005.1 GCF_900112405.1 Fructobacillus durionis
GACTTTGCACGTTCCCTTTGCTGATTCAGCGGTTGTTGCCAACATCTTAGACCACCATGAATTATTAGCTCAGGAGTTCGACGAAAACGGTACGGTTCTGACCGTCGCCCTTTCAAGTGAAGAAGTTCAACGATACCAAAAATACATTCAATAAAACATAGAAAAAGCTTTCTAGTAAATTACTAGAAAGCTTTTTTAAGTGAATATTTTTCAAATAAAAAAGCAAGCATCTCTGCCTGCTAAAAGTGATTGTCTAAACGACCTTATTGCCCCTGCTGGGATCGAACCAGCGCATGGAGGTACCAAAAACCTCTGCCTTACCACTTGGCCAAGGGGCAATCGTAAGATACCAGCTGCTATTGCAGCAGCGATGGGAGCGGTAGGATTCGAACCTACGAACCCGAAGGAACGGAGTTACAGTCCGTCGCGTTTAGCCAGACTTCGCTACACTCCCGAATGCCTTACGACTTAAATATTATAACAAGCCTGGCTAGTACTAGCAAGGCTTTTTCTAAAATTCTTTGATTTTTATTTTAGTCAAAGAAAAAAGGCCTGACGATTGTCAGACCTTTGTCTCTCATGAATGGATGATTTACTTCTTGTTACCAGGGAATGCCCAGTTGGTCTTTCCGAAGACCTTCAACATCGCTGGCACAAAGAGCAAGCGAACGAAGAAGGCATCGAAGAAGATACCGAAGGCTAATGCCAATCCCAAGGACTTAATGGTTGGGTCAGAGTTCAAAGCGAATGAACCGAAGACGGCAATCATAATCAAAGCAGCGGTCACAACAATTGGACCTGAATCCTGCATGGCAACCGTTACGGCACGGTCGTTGTCCCCTGTCTTCTTGTACTCTTCACGAGCACGTGAAACCATAAAGACTTCGTAATCCATGGCCAATCCGAAGAGAATGGCTGTAACAATAATTGGTAGGAAGGCAATCAATGGTGCACCCTTTGATACCCCGAAGAAGTCCTTCATGAACCCTTCTTGAATAACCAAAGTCGTGAATCCAAATGATGCCAATAGTGACATACCGAAACCAAGCATGGCAACGATTGGCACAACGAATGACTTGAAGACGGCCATCAAAAGTAAGAAAGCCAAAACCATGATTGTAGCAACGAAGATTGGTGTTGCCTTGTTTAACTTGTCCGTGATGTCCAAGTTAACAGCATTGATACCAGTCAACGTAATCTTAGCATCGTACTTTGACTTTGTAGTATCAGAGTAATCCTTAATCTTGTTAACCAGGTTTGTCGTTTCAACGGCTTCTGAACCCTTCTTAGGGGTGATCAACATAAGGGCGTACTTACCATCATCAGAAACCATGTACTTGCGTCCAGCTTGAGCGACAATCTCAGCCTTCATCTTAGCAGCTGCAGCGTCCTGTTCTGCCTGTGTTGGCATTTGACCGGTAGCTTGTGCCTGGGCGGCCATTTGCTGCTTTGCTTGAGCAGTCATTTGCTCTTGCAAGGTGGCAGCCTTGACTTTATCAACTGACAAAGTTTTCATCGTCTTAACGCCCTTCATATCAGCGATATGATCGGCAATCTTGTTCAAGTTGGCTTGGTTTTCATCAGAAGACTTAGAAGTGTCTAGCTTAACAACGGCAACCAATGGTGAGTTAATTCCTTCACCAAACTTATCAGAAATCATGTCATAGGCTTGACGTTCTGTACGGTTTTCAGGAAGTGAACCATTATATGGCATACCCAAACGCATGTTTTGCGCTGGCAATGCTACAGCACCAAGGATAACGATAACAGAAACGATAACCGTCCATGGGTGACCCGTTAAGAACTTCGTAATCTTTGATGGGTTAGCAGCCAATTCATCAACCGTCTTAGTTGCTGGCTTGATGAACTTTGCGCACAAAGCAATCAAAGCAGGCAAGAAAGTCAAAGCAGAGAACACGGCGAATGCCACGGCAAAGGCGGCTGCAATACCCATCGTTGTAACGAATTCGATACCGGCAAAGGCCAAACCGAGCACGGCGATAATAACCGTGACACCGGCGAAGATAACGGAAGCACCTGCTTCAGAGAGAGCTCGTCCAAGCGCTTCTTGTCGGTCACCGTTCGTATCAGCCAAATCCGTCTTATAACGGTTCAAAATGAAGAGTGAGTAATCAATTCCAACGGCCAATGACAACATAACGGCCAAAGTCTGTGAAACAGAAGCCATGGTCAAGAAGTTTGTTCCGATAGTAACCAAAAGGATACCAGAAACCAAACCAACCAAGGCAGACACGATTGGCATTCCCGCCGTTACAAAGGAACGGAAGAGGACCAACAAAAGAACAAAGGCAATTGAGATACCGATGATCTCTGAAGGACCACCAACTTCAAAGGCGTGAACCTGCACGGAACCAGTGAAGGCAACCTTCGTATCGGAAGTCTTCACCTTATCGTTGAAAATGTCCATGACCTTATCAATGGCCTTACGTGGTACATCGTTAGCATCCTTCTTGTAAGTGATGTCAACGTAGGCAGTCGTCTTATCAGAAGAAACAGCGTCAGATTCGTAAGGATTGGCAATTGACTTAATGTCATCACCGTACTTATCCTGTACCTTCTTAATAGCAGCGGCAACATCTGCCTTTGTGCTATCTGATGTGACATCCCCATTATCCTTCTTTTGGATAACAGCCTTCATTGTTCCCGCATTAGGATTCTGATTGAATTCCTTTTGCAAAGTTGATTGAATGTTCGTTGAGGGAATACCTGAAATAGTCAGGTTCTGCGTGTAGTGTGAACCAAGACCAAGCGCCCCAGCCGCCAAGGCGGCGACAACAACGATCCATGCAAAGAAAGTTTTGAACTTATTATTATAAATCCACTTTCCTAAGCTCTTAAGCATAGTCGTCTCTCCTTTTATATATTTTCATTTAACAACTGAATCTATTCTAAACATGGAAATATTTTCGGTAAAGGGGTAAAATTGAGATACTGTCGCGCAAACATTACAATAGAGAGAAAGTGTCCCTTTTATGGCTAATAAAACCTACACCCTCATGCATGAGCACTTGCTTGATACGGCAGGTGAGCTTCTGACCAAGATGCCCTTTTCAAAAATTACTGTTAAGCACATTTGTGAAGAGGCAGAGGTTAACCGAAATACCTTTTATCGTCACTTTGACGATAAATTTGAATTGCTAGACGTCATCGTCAAAGAAGCAATGAAAATTATGAGCAACCAAATTGATATCGATTCTTTTCAGGATGCTCCTTTTACCACGATTAACGAATTCACTTTTCCTGACTCACTATCAGTTTTAGACTTTCAATTAGAAGACAAGGTCTTCGAAGAACAATTCTACAACGCCGTTTTCCGTGAGTTAACGGCGATGGCCTCTTCATCTGACATTCTTTGGTTATTGGGAAACATGCAAGTTATTCGTATTTGGAATAGCAGTCTGCCGAAGCCTTATTCCTTCCAAAAGGACTACTCGCTTTTTGATCAGATTATTCGCGAAAAGAAATTCCCTGGTATTGATAAATAAGTATCCATAATAAAAGTCCACTAGTTCAATAGAACTAGTGGACTTTTATTTGTTAATGAATTAAAACCATCAAAGACATGACTTGTACCCAACCGTTATGGAAGATGTGCATCAAAATCGAAGACGAAAGCTTATTTGTATAACTATAGGCATAAGCCAAACCAGTACCAATAATCAGATAGGGTGGTAAATCCAAAAGAGAAAGCCAGGTATAAGAACCAAGATGGTAAAGTCCAAAGAGCAAACCAGAGGCAATAATCGTTACCCAAGGCGCCCTCTTCCAATTAAAGTAATGGAAGAAAAGGCCACGGAACACAAGTTCTTCCATGATTGGCCCTAAGAAAACAATGATTAGCGAGAGAACGATGATGGAGTATCGTCCGCCAAAGGACATCATACTATCGAGCGCCGCCTGGTTTTCAGTTGTACCAGATGTAATCTTAGATAGAAAAAAGTTTTCAAAAACCTGCCAGGACATCATCCCCGCCAAAGAGATAATATAAATGGCAGCAATATAAGCGAACTCGGACTTGGTTGGCCAAACAATGTTCTTAGGCGATAACCGCTTTAAGAAACCTTTTACGCTTTGCTTAGAAGCATTGAGTGTATCCATGCCAAAGTAAATAAAAAAACCAGATAAGAGCAATCCACAAAGCAACAAGATATCTCGCATTTGATTCGAGAAATAGACCGACAGCTGCAAAAGAGCCATGGCCAGGTACTCAAAGCAAAAGAAGCCAAACCAAGCCAGTACCTTCATTGAACTTTGAATTGTCCACCGAACCCCGCGGTGTTCACTAAAAAAAATGGCCAAAGCCTTCATATTTGATTCCATCCTTATATTCTTTGACAAGAATACCATAACTAGTACTTTCCAGGCAAAAAGTCACCGAAACGAGTAAGCAGAAACGCCCCGTTTCGATGACTCTTTTATTCGCTATCTGTCTGACTGGCAGTTGGCAGTAACTTAATCAGTATGTCCGCAACCAGTAAGAGACCGGTAATCCAAACCGCCCAAATATTGGTGAACCCATCGCTAAATTCTTCCGTCAGTAGGAAAAGAAGAGCAATTAGTAAGAATGGCTCAATCCAAAAGGCCCACATTGATAAACCTGTGTCTCGGTAGCGCCGAAACGAAAGCGTAAACATCGGAATCAAGATTGCCAAAGCAAAGAAGGTCGCCAGTATCAACCAAATAATCATGGCAAAAGCCACGAATAAGTTCAGTATCAAAAATTGATCGGTTATACCTAATAAGTAAAACAAAAAAGAAGAAACCGCATAAAAAATTAGAGCCACAATCAAATTCACAAAAGTGGCCAACCAGTAATCTTTACGACCAGTCGTTTGCTTTAAGTTAAAATAATGAAAGAAAAAATTACGATAGGCTTGCATCATATTATTCACCAGACCTTTAATACATTCATTATATCATTATTCAAACGAAATCTTGATTGAGTCTAAATAAGAACAAAATAAAAAAGAGCTTTCGCTCTTTTTTTATTATTTATCCAAGGATAGCTTTTCTTCAATCGTTCGCAAAACACCAGCTTCAACGTTGGTTGTTACCGCTTCCTTATCGTGCATTTCATGCATGAAAGTCGCTGCGTTTGGCATCAGGTAGGCTTCCTTGTATTTTTCAAGCATTTCCAAATCATTGGAATTATCCCCGAAAACCATGACCTCGTCATCATCAATACCATAGTAATCCTGCAAAATTTGCAGGGCATTTGCCTTATTAACATCACGAGGCAAGATATCCACTGAACCAAAGCCGGAACCAGTCACATGAATCTCATTACCAAACAAGTCCTCAATGTCCTGAACATAACCCTGAACTTCTTCATGGGGCCAAATAAAGGAAACACCTAAGATTTGGTCGTCAATTTCCAGTAACTTTTCAACCTGCATAACATTTGGATAAAAGCGGGAGATAATCTCAATCACTTCTTTCGTCGCATGGTTCGAAACGTAAGTTCCTTTAATTCCCGAAAGGACGATTAAGTTATTAGCTGAAGGTGCATACCCGCTATTCCAGCGAATGACTTTTTCAATCAAATCGGCACCCAAATAGATTGAGTAAAGTTCTTTTTTTGATGTTGCAACAACGGAACCGTTGGAACCAACATAATCAATTTGATCTAAAAGTTCTTTATCGGCAATTGGTGCAAATAACTCTTGTAAATTTTGCAGACGCCGACCAGAGGCCGCCACAAATCGGATATCTTTATCCTTTAACTGACGAAGGACCTTTTCGAAGTGAGCTTGGTCGTATTCATCCTCGTTCACTAAAAATGTGCCATCCATGTCGGAAGCAATCAATTTAATTGTCATAATTTCGCCTTTCTCGTTAACTAATCGGGGACGGCTCAACGGCTAGTATTTACTCTGCAAAACCTTCTAGGTACTTATCGTAGGCTTCTTGATCAAGAACCCAGTCCAATTCGCCAATGTATTCTTGATCTGGGTCATGGTAAGCAAAACCGTGCTTAAACTTGTAGAGACCATCTTCAGATGAGAATTCTCCAACGCCACCAAAGTCGTAACGGACCTTCTTTTCAGCAAGTCCCCACTTTAACATTTCCCATTGAACAAGGTAAGGAGCTTGCAAGTGGCGGTATTCCTTATTTGATCCAGCATACATATACCAAATCTTATCCCCGTAATTAAAGCCAATTCCTGCGGCAATTGGCGTTCCTTCGTCGTTTTTAGCAACGAAGACCTTAAAGCGGTCTGAGTCAGCCCAAATCTTACCCATGTTTTCAAAATATGAGAAAGGACGGTAAGTAATATGGTGAACGCCAGCCATTGACTTGTACAATTCGAAGAAGTCCTTTAGCTCTTCTTCAGACTGTCCAACAGTGATTGTCACACCATCACGGATTGCACGGCGGATAGCGTTACGGTGCTTAGGCTTAAAGTGGAGCATCAGTTCATCTTCGTTAGTTAGAACAGAAGCGTCTTCGCCACGACCATCGTAATACAACTCAACGTTCTTACGAGGCTGGATATTGCCATGCATGTAGGTAATTTCAGTATTACGAGTCTTAAAGCCCGCTTCCTTATAGATGCTGTCTAACTTTTCATCGTAAATCACTTCAGGGTCCATACGAACCAAGAAAACGTTGTCTGGTAATTCAGCAACAGCCTCTTCCACCATTGACTTTACCAAGGCAACATCGTGAATGTCAGCAACAGGCCCCTTTGGGCAGTATGCCAAGAGCTTTCCTGGTACTGCTTCCACAGTCAAAATCGTCATGGCTGCAATAATATTACCTTGATCATCTTCTCGATAAATAAATAGATGACCCCAGTTAGCCTTTAATTCAGCCCATTTTGTATCCTGTGTCACCTGTCCATAAGGTGAGTTTTCAACGAATTGTCGGTACAATTCAACTTGTTTGCTATCGTTTAGATCAAGTACTGCCATAGTTGCTTACTTCCCCGTTGTAATAGATGCGTAGTTTTGAATAAAGTAGACCAATGTCTGTAACTCATTCGTTAGG
Source organism: Fructobacillus durionis (assembly GCF_900112405.1). Classification (GTDB taxonomy): domain Bacteria; phylum Bacillota; class Bacilli; order Lactobacillales; family Lactobacillaceae; genus Fructobacillus; species Fructobacillus durionis. The sequence goes on from NZ_FOLI01000005.1 coordinate 7,013, forward strand.
TCAACGTTTTGAACACGAACACCGTCTGGCACTGAGACACGCAGTGGCGTAAAGTTCATAATTCCCTTAATGCCGGCTGAAACCAAGCGATCAGTGATTTCCTGAGCTTCTTCCTGCGGAACAGTCAAGATAGCGATGTTAATACGCTGTGCCTTAATTTGCTCTTCCAATTCTGACATGTCGTAAATTGGCACACCAGACAAAATCTTACCGCGGTGCTCGTTAATATCAAAGGCTGCCGCAATTCGCATGTTCGAAGATTGATGGAAGTTAAAGTTCAAAAGTGCGTGACCCAAGTGGCCTACCCCAATCAAAGCCACATTAATCAATGAGCTTTGATCCAAGACTTTGGCAAAGAAGGACAGCAAAGCCTTTACGTCATAACCGTATCCGCGCTTACCCAAAGCACCGAAGTATGAAAAGTCACGACGAATGGTTGCAGCATCAAACTTCGTTGCTTCCGCTAGTTCAGCAGATGAAATTCGGTTAGTCCCTGCATCTTCCAAAAATGTTAAATAACGATAGTAAATCGGCAACCTTTTTGCGGTTGCACGAGGAATTCGCGCTTGCTCATTCATAATCTCTTCTCCATCAATTCTTTGTGAAAATTATTTTATTTGTGAAAAATATTATTTAAATTATATCATAATACAAGACAACTCGAAATAGCTTTGATAATTTTTCACAATTATTTTATCACATTATCGTGAAATATTTATTAAATGAATACTAAAAAACGAGGAGAAAAAAACAGGCATCCGCCCGTTTACATCTATTCTTCTTCTCGTAATGGGAAATCCAGACCTGGATGCGTGTTCAAATCCAAATCAGCAAAGATTCCATCTTTGTAATTCCAATAGCCAGCCGCGCCAATCATGGCCGCGTTATCACCCGTATACTGCTTTGGAACAGGAATAAAGCCTGTTTCAGGGAATTCCTGAATAAGCTCGGTCAAGGCAGCGCGCAAGCCCGAATTAGCGGCAACCCCACCCGCCAAAACTAAGGACTTCACTGGAAAGTCCGTCAAGGCCCGGCGTGTTCGTTCAATCAAAGCCTTAATCACTGCGGCCTGGAAGGAAGCCGCCAAATCGGCCTTATTGATCTCTTCTCCGCGCTGTTCCGCGTTATGAACTTGGTTAATGACCGCTGACTTCAAGCCAGAGAATGAGAAGTCATAACCAGCCTCATGGGCCATTGCCTGTGGAAAGTCGATGGTCACCTGCCCCTGGGCGGCTAATTCATCAATTGCTTTACCTGCAGGATAGTTCAAGCCCATCAGGCGGCCGACTTTATCGTAAGACTCTCCTGCAGCATCATCATAGGTCTCGCCCAAAATTTCAAAGGAGTTTTCCTCTGTCATCAGAACCAATTCGGTGTGCCCACCAGAAACCATCAAGGCGATTGCTGGGTATTCAATGGGCTTATTGAAGTTAGCTGCGGCAATGTGCCCAGCTAAATGGTTAACCGGGATAATTGGTAGATTGTGAGCCATCGCAAAAGTCTTCGCCCCCATCAAACCAACTAAGAGCGACCCAACCAAACCAGGTCCATAAGTAACAGCTACACCATCAATGTCTTCTGGCTGCAAGCCCGACTCGTCCATGGCGATGTCTAGGGTCTTCGTGATCCATTCCAAATGGTGCCTAGAGGCAACCTCAGGAACAATCCCCCCGAATCGTTGGTGGGAGTTAATTTGTGTCGCAACCGCGTTTGATAAAACTTCCTTGCCGTCTTTTACAACAGCAACAGAAGTTTCGTCCGCGCTTGATTCAAATGCAATCAATGTTGTCATGGCTTTTTCTCCATTAAAATGGCGGTTTGACCGTCTTGGTAATAATTCGAGCGTTCATGGTACTGCTGAAAACCCATCTTCTCATAAATGTGCCGGGCGGCTAAGTTTCCCTCCGCGACTTCCAAAAAGAAGTGGTTATCGGCATACTCCTGTAAAAAGGTATTGAAAAGCACCTGGCCAATTCCTTGGCCCTGCCTACCCTTTACCACCGCTAAATCATAAATCTCAATCTCGTCTAGTACCTGACTAAAGGATATGAAAGCAGCCCCACTTCCGTCAATTAAATAACTTACTCGACCAGCCGATAGCTGCTGAGCAATTAAATTGCGTGGCAAGGGATTATGCTGACCAAATGCCGATTCAGCAATTCCAGCAATCATTTCAAGGTCTTCATTTGTTGCTGCTCTAAGCATCAAGGTAGTCCACCATCGAAATCGCATCTTCCTTATTATCGATGTAGTAGTTCTCAATAACATCCTCAACGATGAAACCCAGTCGGTCATACAGGGCGAGAGCCCCTGTGTTTGAACGGCGGGCCTCCAAAGAAAGCTTTGGCAGGTTAATTTCCCAGGCCACCGCTTTAGCCGTGTTAATCAAATAAGAACCGACCTGACGGCCCTGCCAAACTGGCAAAACCGCAATGTTGGCAATGTGTAAATCGGGCACTTGTTCCCGGCGCACTAGGGCAATAAAGGCCACAACCTGATCACGCTTCGATGCCACCAAATAGAGGCGGTCCTTTTCCTGCGTTAGCTCGTGGTAAAAGTCCCGCGACACCCAGGGGGCGTAGCCGTTATAGACCGCCTCTTGGATTGCTACCAACCCTGGAATATCGGCCACCGTTGCCAAACGCAACGTCAATACGTCACCATCAGCCGCCTCAAAGCGTTCTGTTGGAAAGTCAATCAGAGTCTGCGCGACAGGCTTTTCTTTTTTCTTCTTTTTCCTAAACTTCAAAAACATAGGGCTTATCCAGTGGCTGACCTTGATGGGCTTTCTCCCAGTTCAATTCAGCCTGTGTCTTACGCAAGTAAGCAGGGGTCAAGTTTGCAACATCGTCAACCGGCTTAGCGGTCTTAGCTAGGTCCACTAAACCAGTACCATCAGGAAGTGAATCCTCTTCCGACAAAATGGTTAATGGCATCCGACCAAGCTCTTCTTCAATCATCTCTTCGAAGTGGCTTCCGTCTCCAACGACTACAACCGGTTCGTTCATTTGGGCAACTAAGTGAAGAACTTCGTCGATTGGGTAGTGGCCATCTTCCAAGACCACTTTGTCGTCAATGTAAGCCCCGGCAAAGACGTTATCATTCCGGGCATCAAAGAGAGCCAAGACGATTTTCTTTTGGTTCCCCTGTAGTTGCACTTGACGGGCGATTGCCTGTAGTGAAGAGATAGCTAGCAAAGGCTTCTTCAAGGTATCTGCCAGAACCTTTCCGACCGTTAAGCCAATCCGTAGTCCCGTGAAAGAACCAGGTCCCTTGGCGACCGCAATCTGGTCTAACTCATTCAAAGTCCAGCCTTCGTCCTTCATCAAATCCTTGACCGCTGGCAGCAAATCAATGGAGTGGTTCTTTGGTTTATTCGTTACAAAAGAGCCGAGAATCTCCCCGTTTTCAGCTAAGGCCACTAAGAGTGGTTGATTACTTGTATCAATTGCTAAAACTTTCATAGGACCCTCCAAAAGCACTTTTCTACTCTCTTTATTTTACTAGAGTAAAACTTCTTTTCAAATAAAAAAACCGCTCTTCGCGGTTTTAATGACCAAGAGGTCAACTTAAACAAAATTACTTTGCCAAGCCTTCGTTGCGCATCACAGCTGATACGGCTTCGATTGCATCCTTAGCATCGTCACCATCGGCCTTGATCGTTACGTCTGCGCCATGGCCAACACCGAGTGACATAACACCCATGATGGACTTCAAGTTAACTTCCTTGCCTTGGTATGACAAAGTCACTTCAGATGAGAACTTTGAAGCAGCTTGCACCAACAAAGTTGCTGGACGTGCGTGGATACCTGTTTCTGAAATGATGTTAAATTCTTTTGTTTCTGCCATGTTTCTTTCTCCTTTTGGAAAAGTCTTATTTCACAACTTAAGTTTATCAAAGCGCTTACAAAATAGCAAGATTATTCGCTCTCAGGCCCTTGAAAAAGCCGTCCACCCGACGCTTTGGCCAATCGATTATTGTACGCTTTACCGAGACCAATTTCTGGCATTGATTCGACATAAATTTTTTCAATTTCCGGTACGTCATCAAAGAAACGCAAACCGGCAAACAAATTCTCCGAAGCCTGGTTTAGATTTTCACCAAGCGACCAGGAAGGCTGGTCAGCATTCTTCAATTGCTTCAAGAGTGCTTCGTCAGCCATCACAGCGTCGTTTTCGCCAAGCTTTGTTTGCAAGTCGTCCCAATCGAGTGGGTCAAAGACGTAAACGTCTTTATCTGGCGCATAGTGACGGTATTTCATACCGGGTGCCTTCGGTGCCTGGTCGTCAGCAATGGACTTGGTGCTTGTCGCATCGGCAACTTCAACTCCGAGAACCTTTTGTAGTTCTTCTTGAGTGACCGCACCTGTACGCAAAATCGTTGGCGTCTTAGCGGTTAAATCAATAACCGTTGACTCCACCCCAACCTGGGTTGGCCCATCATCAACAATTCCCGCAATTTTACCAGCCATATCGTGCTTAACATGAGCGGCCGTGGTTGGTGAAGGCTTACCAGACGTATTCGCCGATGGTCCAACGATTGGGAAGCCTGCCTGACGAATCAAAGCACGGGTCACCTCGTTTTCAGGCATCCGGATAGCTGCCGTTTGCAGACCACCCGTGACGAGCATGGAAACCATCCCCTCTTTAATTGGCAGAATCATGGTTAATGACCCTGGCCAAAAGGCGGCCATTAATTGCTTAGCCTGGTCTGTAATCTGGACATATGGCGCAATCTGTTCAACATCCCCAACTGTCATAATTAAAGGATTGTCGGCAGGTCGTCCCTTCGCCGCAAAGACTTTTCCAACCGCTTCATCATTGGTTGCATCAGCCCCCAAACCGTAAACCGTTTCTGTTGGAAAGGCCACCACTTCGCCAGCCTGCAAAAGTCGCGCTGCTTGGGCGATATCTTCTTCTGTGTTCATTAAATAATTAGTTTGCATCAACTTGTACTCGAATCATTCGGTCTAAGCCGGCCAAGTCTTTTTTCAGGTCAACCTGGGCTTGTGGCAGTGCGTCTTGGAATATTTTCAGGAGGGCGGGTCCCTGGTCGTAGCCAATTTCAAAGTAGGCCCGGCCATGTTCATTCAAATGGTCCGCCAGCTGCTTGGCCATCTGTTTATAAAGCGCCAAACCTTGGTCATCTGCATAGAGCGCCAAGTCTGGTTCATAAGCCACAACGGATTCGTCCATCTCATCCTGACCATCCCGACGAATGTAGGGTGGGTTGGAAACAATGATGTCGAAGCGTTGTCCTGCAACCGCAGAGAATAGGTCTGACTCAATCAAGCCAACCCGGTCCTGCAGATTTAACTTCTTCCGATTTTCCCAGGCAACCGCTAAAGCATCACGGGAAATATCAGCTGCGGTTACAGAAAGCTTAGGCTGTTCAGCCGCAATAGTCAAGGCAATCGCACCAGACCCGGTCCCAACGTCTAACAAGCTGGGACGTTCAACTAGCAAAGGCTCTTTCTTAAAATCGGCTAGCACCCAGTCAACCAAGAGTTCGGTTTCCGGCCTTGGAATTAAAACCCGTTCGTCAACGAAAAAGTCACGCCCGTAAAAAGGTGCTTCCCCGATCACATACTGAGCTGGACGACCCTTTAACAATCCAGCAACCCATGTTGGCCAGCGTTCCGCCAGCCATTCCGGCATGACACGGGTTAGGTTCGCCCGGAGCATACCGTAGTTTACCTTCAAGGCACCGGTCAATAAAAAGTCAATGTTATCCATGGACTCTTCTTCATCCAAGCCCGCTGCGGTTAACTCCGCCAAAGCCCACTTACGGGCTTCTAGCAAAGAAATCTTTGGCTTAGAAGAGCCCTGATAGGCTGAAGAGCGACCAACCTGGTGGTCGAACCGCCCTATCCCTGTTTCGTTTAACTCGGGCATCCGGTCTTTCATTTCATCGACCATCAGTTTTCGTTTAAGGCAGCCAACTTCGCTGTCTGTTCGGCCAATACCAAGGCATCAATGATTTCACCCAAATCACCGGCAATGATTCGGTCTAACTTGTTCAAAGTCAAGCCGATTCGGTGGTCCGTCACACGGTTTTGAGGATAGTTGTATGTACGAATACGTTCCGAACGGTCACCAGAACCAACCGCTGTCTTACGCTGTTCGGCATATTCTGCCTGGTTTTCCTGGGCGAAATGGTCGTAAATACGAGCGTTCAAAATCTTCCAAGCCTTAGCACGGTTCTGCTGCTGTGAACGTTCATCCTGCATGGCAACGGTAATACCCGTTGGTTCGTGGGTCAGACGGATGGCAGATGAAGTCTTGTTAACGTGCTGGCCACCAGCACCAGAAGCGCGGTAAACGTCTTCACGAACATCCTTTGGATCAATCAAGCCTTCGGCATCGACTTCTTCGAATTCAGGCATGACCCCGACGGTAGCAGTTGAAGTATGCACACGACCCTGTGTTTCGGTCTTTGGCACACGCTGAACACGATGAGCGCCTGATTCGAACTTCAGCTTAGAAAAGACTTTATCACCGGAAATCATGCAGGCCACTTCTTTATACCCGCCAACTTCGGTCGTCGTCTCATCAATAATTTGAAGACTCCAGCCCTGGTTTTCAGCATAACGGCGGTACATACCAAGAAGGTCGGCCGCAAAGAGTGAGGACTCATCCCCACCGGCAGCACCACGAATTTCCATGATGATGTTCTTATCATCATTTTCATCCTTAGGGAGCATCAAAATCTTAAGCTTTTCTTCCAGTTCTTCCTTTTCAGGCTTTAAGTTGGACAAGTCCTCCTTGGCCAACTCGTCCATCTCAGGGTCACCGAGCATCGATTCAGCATCTTCAATACCCGAAATCACATCTTGGTAGCGCTTATAGGTTTCGACCGTTTCACGAATCTGTCCGGCTTCCTTTGACAGTTGCATGTAATTTTGTGAGTCGGCCATCACGTCAGGATCAGCCAACATTTGATTCAATTCATCATAGCGGTCAACGACCGATTGGATTTGTGCAAAAATCGGATCCATTATTTGTCTCCTTGTTCTTCAAGCATCGTTAAATCTGGGTTGTGCCAGTGTTTACGGCAGACGGGTTTATACATCTCATCGCCACCGATTTGAACCTGGGCCCCCTCGTACTGGGGCTTTCCATCAGTAAAGCGTAACTGAGTGGTTGCCTTGCGACCACAGAAAGAACAAATCGTTTTCATTTCTTCCAGCTTGTCGGCCACTTCAATTAGGCGCTTTGCCCCCTCAAATAACTGGTTAAAAGCATCGTTTTTCAAGCCAAAAGTCATGACCGGAACATTTAGTTCATCAACCACACGGGCCAGTTGGTCCACCTGCTCTGGTTCTAAGAACTGGGCTTCGTCAATTAAAACGGCTGAAAAGCTGGGCGTCTTTTCACCTTGAACAGTCTCAAAGAGATTTTCGTCTGGATGAATGACCTGGGCGTCGCGTGATAGTCCAATCCGGCTCGTCACCTTTCCAACACCAAAGCGATCATCGACCAAGGGGGTCATCACTAAGACCTCTTTCCCCTGCGATTCATAGTTGTGTGCGACCTTTAAAATTTCGATTGATTTACCAGAGCCCATTGCCCCGTATTCAAAGTATAATTGCGCCAAAATACTCACCGTTTTTCCCTTGTTTATCCTATATAGTATAGCAATTTTTACTTCTTCTGACGATGGGCCAGACCAATTTATCAAAAACAGTTCGGCTCGTGGTAAAATAGGGCTTTAGAAAAGGAGGGCGGTTCATGTCTTTGAAAAGCCAATTGGCCAAGTTCACGGCCCAATCATCGCACTTTATTCTGCACGATATTCTAAAACGAGGTGGTACCTCACTTCCTGGAAAGCTTGCCGTTGCCATCGACCCCGATATTCTATCAGCACTATCCGCTGACTTTGACCTGGTGGTCGTAACCGGAACAAACGGTAAGACGTTGACCACGGCGTTAACCACCCGTATTCTGCGGGCCGGTGGCTACACGGTCATCACGAACCCATCCGGTTCCAACATGGTCCAGGGGATTGCTGGCACTTTGCTAACAACTAAGGTCAAGCCATCCCCAAATGGTAAGAAGCCGGTGGCCGTCTTAGAAGTTGATGAAGCCAACGTTTTGTCACTTTCAAAGGCCATTCAGCCCAAGTACTTCGTCTTGACCAACATCTTCCGCGACCAAATGGATCGTTACGGCGAAATCTATACCACTTATCAAAAGATTGTCGATGGTATTCAGGTTGCCCCCGATGCCAAAGTCATTACCAACGCGGATTCACCAATCTTCGCCCGTGGTGACTTCAAGAACGGACGTCTCTACTATGGTTTTGACAATGTGAAGCATGACGACTACCAGGACTTGAAGGCACCCAACAATACCGACGGTATTTTGAGCCCAACCGACAACTCCGTCCTCCACTACAACTTCATTACCTACGCTAACCTTGGTAAGTACTTCTCAGTTACTGACGACTTCAAGCGTCCAGAGCTAAACACAGCGGTAACGGAAGTATCAGAATTGACACCAAAGTTCTCCCGCTTTTCAATTGATGGCCAGCCGCTGCGAATTGAAATCGGTGGTTTGTACAACATCTACAATGCTTTGGCCGCCTACGCGGTCGGTAAGGCCTTTGATGTTAGCCCAGCCGAAATGAAGGCAGCCTTTGAAGAAAACAAGCAAATCTTTGGTCGCCAGGAATCACTAAAGATTGGTGACAAGGACTTAACCATCCTACTTATCAAGAACCCGGTTGGAACTAACACGGTTATCGACATGATGGAAACAGAAAAGGATCCATTTACCCTGATTACCATGCTAAACGCCAACTACGCCGATGGTATCGATACCTCTTGGATTTGGGACGCCGAGTTTGAACGTCTTCACGATAGCAAGCTAAAAGCCGTTATGACTGGTGGTGAACGTTATAAGGACATCACCGTCCGTTTGAAGATGGCCGACTTTACCATCCAAGAAACCTTCCCAAAGACCGAAGAAATCATTCAGGCCATTGAAAAGGCGCCAACCGATAAGGTTTACCTGGCTGCAACCTACACGGCCATGCTTCAAGTTCGTGCCGTTCTACGCGAAAAGGGCTACATCAAGGAGGAATTCTAATGGCTGACTACACACTTTCTCTTGCCCACCTCTACGGTGACTTAATGAACACCTACGGCGATTATGGCAACATTATTGCCCTCCGCTACTACGCCAAACAAATTGGCGTAACGGTTGATGACCAACTCGTTTCCCTTGGCGATACTTTTGATTCCAAGGCATACGACTTTGCCCTCTTCGGTGGTGGACAGGATTACGAAGAAACCATCGTTGCCCACGATCTCGTTGGTAAAAAAGAGGCCTTAAAGGAATACATCGAAAACGATGGCCCCCTTTTGGCAGTCTGTGGTGGTTACCAACTGCTTGGTCACTACATGGAGATGGCTGATGGTACTCAGGTCGATGGTATTAGCGTCATGGATCACTACACAACCAACATGACGGACGACTCCGTTACAGTTGATAAAGGTGCCCGTTTGACCGGAAACATCGAAATCAAGAACAACGAAACCGGCGAAATTTACCACGGCTTTGAAAACCACCAGGGTCGCACCTTCCTTGGTAAGGGAGAAAAGGCCCTCGGAACCGTTGTTTACGGTAAGGGAAACAACGGTATGGATAAGACCGAAGGCGTGATTTACCACAACGTCTTTGGGACTTACTTCCACGGTCCAATCCTAACCCGTAACGGAAACCTTGCTAAGCGCCTCTTAGCGACCGCACTCGAACGTAAGTATCCTGATGTTAACTGGTCTAATAAGTTAGCTCAGGTGCAAGCTGAGAGTTTCTAAGACGAATATCAAGCAATGACTAAGGTCATTGCTTTTTTAATAGACAAAATCCACATAAAAAGACCGCCATCAAACAATGGCGGTCTTTTATATAATCCTTACTCTGACAAATGGTAGTAGTAAGTTGAAATTGAGATGTTATCAATTGATGACAGCGCTGCACGCAATCGGAAAGATGATTGGTTGTGCAAAACGTTTTGCCAAGGCTTCTTAGGCACGAACTGAGGAATGATAACCGTCACTGAATGGTTCGCCTTCTCAGACTGCTTCGCCACCTTCGAAACGAAGTTAACAACCGGACGAACGATTGAACGATAAGACGTATGGACGTCGACATAACGAACGTCTCCGAAGTCTTCCTTGAACTGAGCCTGAATCTTCGCCTCACGACCTGGATTAACATCCAAGGACACGTGCATGGCCACGACTTTGGTAGCAATTGACTGTGCGTAATCAACGGCTTCCGAAGTCACTCGGGTCAAGTTTGAAACCAAAATAATAGCTGTTGACCCATCATACTCGTGACGGGCAGCCTTCACGTTGTTCACATACTGCAAGCGCAACTGGCGGGCAATGTTCTCGTAGTGTTGGTGAATCTTAAAGAACATGAACATGACGAGTGGCATGATGAAAAGGTATGGCCAAACGTGGTTCAAACGGGTTACGAAGAGCACCACAACCAAGCCGGCAGACATGGCCGCACCAATAAAGTTAATGATGGACTTGGCCCACCAGAAACCTTCTTCATGGCGATTACGGTACCAGTGAATAATCATACCGGACTGTGACAAAGTGAATGGTACGAAAACACCAACAGCATACAAAGGAATCAAGTTGTCAGTCGATCCATGAAAGATAACCGTTAAAATGATGGCTCCAACTGAGAGGGAAAGAATCCCGTTTGAGTAACCCAAACGATCACCCTTGTCCAAGTACAGGTGAGGGAGGTACTTATCCTTCGCTAAGTTAACAGCCAAAACTGGGAAGGCCGAGAACCCAGTATTTGCAGCAACAGCCAAAATCAAGGCCGTTGCTAACTGAACAAGGTAGAAGAAGATGTTCTGTCCACCAAAGGTTTCAGCAGCGATTTGTGACAAAACCGTTGAATGGCTGTTGGGTTGAATACCATACCAATATGACAGGAAGGTAATGCCCAGGAAGAAGAAGGCCAAAATGCCGGCCATCATCGTCAAAGTCGAAGCTGCATGCTTCTCCTTTGGTTCCTTAAAGTTAGGCACAGCGTTTGAAATGGCTTCAACACCAGTCAATGATGATGAACCAGATGACAGTGCACGTAGGAAGAAGACCACCGTCAAGCCGGAGAAGTCCGTACCAACTTTGGCAGCCACGTGCTCAGGAATTGAACCGGTAGCAACCTGGAAGAGTCCCCAAAGAATTGTCAAAGTCATGACAACGATGAAGAAGTAAACGGGAACCATCAAAAAGTTAGCTGATTCACGCAAGCCACGTAGATTCAGGGCCGTCAAAATTAAAATCGTAAAGATTGACAGTGGGACAGCATAGTGTAGCAAAGCTGGAACAGCCGCCGTGATAGCATCGGCCGCGGCTGCCGCAGAAACGGCCACCGTCAGCATGTAATCAACTAGCAGCGACCCACCGGCCACCAAACCAGCCTTAGGTCCCCAATTCGTGCTGGCAACCGTGTAGGCACCACCACCATTAGGGTACGCTCTAATAATTTGACGGTAGGAAAGGACAATTGCCGCCAGCAAAATCAAAATAATAATGGCAATTGGCAACTGTAGCCAAAGGGCCACTGCACCGGCTGCAATCAAAACGGAAGTGATTGATTCCGTTCCATAGGCAACAGATGACAGGGCATCGGATGATAGTAAAGCCAATGCTTTTGACTTGGTCAAAGACTGTCCAGCCTCTTCCGAAGTTTTCAAAGGCTTTCCGATTACAACACGCTTAAGGTTACGAAACATGGTTTCTCTCCAAAAATTTTCTCTTAATAACTTCCTATTCTACCCCTTTTTAAAAAATATACAAAGGGGTTGCAGAACCACGAAATGGTCCCGAAAACAGTAATTGTAGACCTTTTTTCTTAACTTTTCTAGGGTAAATTAGAAATTAGGTAAAGTAAAGAAATGGAATGCGGAAAAGCCAGCTATTTGAAGGGACTTTTCAACAGTTCGATTTACTTTTTTGGGATTCTCTTTGTATGCTAGCGGCACCCTTAATCCAAAGGTCTTTTCTACCCATTGGATTTGACCTATCGTTGGTTGATTTAGCATCCCCGCAACCAACTGAACCTTTAATCCATCTTGCTCTAATTCTTTTTTCAAATCCATCAAAGGCTGACTATCAAAGGAAATTTGACTGATTAAAAAGTCCGCACCGGCTGACTGCCTACTTTCAACCTTCTCAACTGCCGTTGGATCTGCAGGATTAACCGTTGCAGCTAAAGTGACCCTTCCACCTAACTCTTTTCGCAAAGCTCTTAGCAGGTCTTCAACGGTGTAAAAGCCCTGTTCATTAACTCGTTTATCCCCAGATAAAACAAGAAAGTTCTGTAATCCAAGCTTTCTCGTCTTTTCAATGAAGTCCAGCAAGGTATAGGGCGTCACATCCCCCAAACGAAGGTGTACCAAAATCGGCCGTTTTGTTCGTTCCTGAAATTCTTTCGCCAGTATTAGGAGTTCATCAAATTCTGCCTGACTATCCCCCTGGTTGACCAAGGAAAAGAAATCGTATTTTTCTTGGCTCGCAGAAAAACCGTTTTCTAAAATTGTCCCCACCCCTTTTTTAGTTAATTCATTTGAAAGAACCACTTGAGTATTATCTAAGTATGTATCACTTATTTTTTGAATCATCATTTTCCTTTTTATTAAAAAAAGACAAGTAGACCAATTATTATATCTATGCTACAATGTCTTTAAATTGGAGGTAACATTATGTACCAATCACAAGAACATTCAAACGAAGAGTTACAGGCTTTCATTGAAGCACCTGGACGACACATCGTCTTCCTGTCAGCCGACTGGTGTGGTGACTGCCGTGTTATTAAACCATTCGTTCAAGCCATTCGTGAAGAAGTTGAAAAGACAGCCGACTGGATGGATGCCGATCGAGACAAGAACCTCGACTGGGCCAGCCAGTACGGTTTAAAGGGAATTCCAGCTTTCATCCTTTTCCAAGATGGTCAAAAGGTTGATCAAATTGGTCACGGTGAACGAATTACCCCAAAGCAAATTACCGAATGGTATGAAAACACCCTTAAGTAATTCCTATTTTAACAAATAAAAAGTGGATGTCCTCTTAAAGAAGGCATCCACTTTTTTACATTTATTTGATAAAGGCTGCAATTTGGTTAGAAGGAATGGCAAAGCCCATCCCCTCAATGTTTGTATTGTTTGCAGAGGCTGATATCTTTGATGATGAAATACCAATCACCTGACCAGATTCGTTAATCAGTGCTCCACCAGAATTTCCCTGGTTGATTGACGCATCCGTCTGAATAACTGTCACGTTCTTGTAGTTCGTTTGACTATTCGTTAACGTACGCTTTGCCTGGGAAACAATTCCCTTGGTCATTGTTGAAGCATAGGCAGCCCCAAGGGGTGAACCAATAGCCAAAACGCTCTGTCCGGTCGTTACCCTATCCGAATTAGCCAATGTTGCCACAGACTTAAAGGCTGCAGACTTCACACGAATCAAGGCTAAATCCTGACTAGGATCAGACTTCAAGATAGTTGCCGTTGCCTTGTCCCCGTTGGCATCCACCACCTGAATTTCGGCGGACTTTTCAATGACATGGTAGTTGGTGATAATATCCGCCGAACCGTTATGGACACTTAACACAACGCCGGACCCCTGTGAGGCCGTTTGGTAAGAAGAAGTATCCGCGTTCTTATTTTGGGTATCAAAGGCATCCGCACCGTCTTCAAGAGAAGCTGACTTCTGAAGGTTTTGCACCGTTACCACGGCGTTTTTAACCTTGTTATAGGCGCTCTGCGAAGCATCGTTTGATTTATATGCAACGGATGCAATCGTGGCTGTTCCAGATGCGTTCGTGTGTGTCGACTTAGCCAAACGTGACTGGTACCAAGAATTAGGAAGAGTCGAACCGAAGACAACACCGGCACCAACAAAGAGTGCCACAATCACTGCAATTGTTGGCCAGAATTTACTTTTTATAAAATGGATATGCTTACGCATGAAAGTAATCCTTTCAAACTCTCTTACTTAATAAAGAACCCTTTACAGCGGAAGGGTCACACGGAAAATTGTTCCCTTCGGCTTGTTATCTAGTACAGCAATTTTACCATTGTGGGCCTGTACTATCCAATCGGCAATGGAAAGTCCCAAACCGGTTCCACCAGTCTTTCGGTTCCCGGTTTTATCTTCCCGATAAAAACGGTCGAAAATGTGTTTTTTGGCTTCGGCTGAAATACCGCGGCCCGTATCAGCAACCGCAATCACCAAACGCTTCTTCTCGACTTTGGCAGTGACATTAACTGAATCGCCATCGTCTGAATACTTCAGGGCGTTGTCCATCAGCAGAACCATCAACTGGTGAATTCGCTTCCGGTCGATAGCCACTTCCTGTGGCACGTTCACGTCAACCGTTACCTTCTTATCTGATAACGACCCCATTTCGATGTAGGGTGATAAGACTTTCATGAGGAAGGACTTAATATCCGTCTTTTCCTTCTCAATCTTTGTCATGTTCGAACCAGACTTGGCCAGAGTCAACATGTTATTCGTTAACGAATTTAAACGTCTGACTTCCGAAAGGGACAGGATAATCGCTTCCGACTGATCCCGAACCGTGGCAGTCGGTTTGGTCAGCATCGTTTCCAGCTTCCCTTGAATAACAGACATTGGCGTCCGTAATTCGTGGGCAGCGTTATTAACAAAATCTTGCTGTTGCTGCCAGGCACGCAGAATTGGCTTCATTGATTGGCGGGATACGAAGTACGCAAAGAAGAGCGCGAAGATGAAGGCCCAAATAAAGGACCAAATCAAGACATCCTGGAACTTCTTCAAGTTCACAACCGTATCGGTGACGTCCACAAAGACATAACCATAAGAGGCAGACTGAACGCCGTTCTTACCGGGAACCATAACAGTCCCTTTTTTGAACTTAACCGCTTGTATACGCAAATAAGTCTTATTCTTATGAATGGTCTTAGGACTTTCACCCAGATCATCCTTATCAAACTTCAAGGAGAACTTACGGGTCAAAACATTCTTGGAACCACTGGTTACCTGACTTTCGATTTGGTTACCCTTATCATCGAAGTAAAGCATATTACCACGGAATTCCTCCGGGTAGTGGTTCATTGTTACGGACTTAGCGGCTTTCTTACCGGTCGGATCCGCCTCCGTACTATCAGAAGAATCGTCATTGGCTGACTGCTGGTAGTAAGAAACATACTGGTTAATGACACGGTCCGAATTATCGTAAATAGTGAAGGTGTATATCCAAAAAATCACCCCTGCTAAGAAGGTGAAAATAACCATCAACCCTAAGGCCAAAGTCGCAAAATTATCAATTTGTTGTCGTCGGTTAATCAGCTTGGTCATCTGGCACCTCGAGGATAAAGCCGATGTTACGCAAAGTCTTGATTAAACCACCTTGTCCGACTGCCTCGAGCTTACGGCGCAAATTGTTCAAATAGATGTTCACAACGTTGATTGTGGTGTCAGAATCAACACCCCAAACACGGTCGAAAATTTGATCACGCGTAACGATAATGTTCTTGTTTTGACCCAAGTAGGTCAAAATGTCGAATTCCTTACCGACCAACTTAACGGATTGACCATGTACCTGAACACCACGGTTTTCAAGGTTAATTGTTAATTCACCAACCGTAATCGTGTTGTCTTCTGAATACACGCCTGTACGACGCAATAGCGCTTTAACACGAACCAAAAGTTCTTCACGGTGGAATGGCTTCGTCAAATAGTCATCAGCACCAACGTTAAAGCCTTCAATCTTGTCATCCAAAGAAGCCTTGGCTGTCAAAATCAAAACAGGCGTTACGACTTTGGCTTCACGAATGTTTTTAATAATGTCCAAACCAGACTGCCCTGGTAACATGAGGTCGCAAATAATAAGGTCAAATGGTGATTCCTTTGCTTCAAACTCACCATCCAAGCCATCGGTTACTGTCTTTACATCTGCAAAGTCTTCCAGGAAGCCAACGATGTTATCCGCCAAATTTTGATCATCCTCGATCAATAAAATTTTAATTGCCTTTGCCGCCATGTTTGCCTTCCCTTCTAAAAAAGCTACGTGTTCTTGATGCTTTCTAAATTATCAAAAATAGATTAAGGTTAAATTAAACCATTCACTTATGACTAAACGGGTCAGCCACGAATACCAAGCGAAATTTTCAATGCCTTTTCTACTGACTTCATCGTATCATTATTCTCGTCCAAGTGCCCAATTCGATCACGTAATCGTAACTTATCAATCGTTCGTACCTGTTCTCCAAGAATAATAGAATCCTTTTTCATCACACCCAATTCAGCCGGTAAAACAACGTGTGTTGGTAATTTTGCTTTTGAAATTTTCGAAGTAATTGAAGCAATAATCGTTGTCGAAGAGTTCTTATTTCCTCGATCATTTTGAATGATTAAAACCGGTCGTAAACCACTCTGTTCAGAACCAATGCCCTGCTTTAGGTCGGCAAAAAAGACATCCCCTCGCCGGACATTTTCATAATCTGCTGTCATGTTATTCCTCTTGTTTATGTACGGGCCAAGGCCCTTAAAATCTAATCAATATCAACTCGTGGTACTCGTTCAGAAATACCAGTCAATAGTTCGTGTGGGATGGTACGACCAAATGCTGCCAATTCCTCAATGGTAATCTCTTCGTCACCATCTTGACCAAAGAAAGTTACCTTTGTATTAACAGGCAGCTCACCTGGCAAGGAGATAACGATTTGATCCATCGTAATCCGTCCTAAAATCTTTTGCTTCTGACCATTCACAAGAACTGTCGCACCCACTAGGTAACGTTTTAAGCCATCGGCATAACCGATTGGCACGGTCCCAACCCACTGGTCCTCTTGTGCGGTATAAGTAGCCCCGTATGAAAGTGATTCTCCCTTTAACAAAGGATGAACCGACCAAACCCGACCAACTAAAGAAGCAACCGGTTGCAAATCAACTGGGCACTCCCTGGCCGGCAAAGCGGGATTGTACCCGTACAGTACAGAGCCAACTCGAATCGTTTCTGTTGGTAACTCATCTCGATGGAAAAGCGCAGAACCAGAATTAGCAAGGTGCCAAAGACTTTTCGGAATATCTAACCCATCAACCTTGGTCATAAAGTCCGCCAATTGTTGGTCATAGTATCCCTGGTTATCCTCATCGGCCGTTGCAAAGTGGGTCATAACACCGGCTAATTCAAAACGTGAATCGGAGCGAACCAAATCAACCATCGATGCCAGCTCGGCCTTGGTCTTTGCTCCCAAACGTCCCATTCCAGTATCCACAGCCAAATGAACCTTTAAAACCGATTCATTCTTAGATTCTTGCAAGACCTTTTGTGCTCTTAGTAGCCAATCAAAAGAACCTGCTACTGGAGAAAGCCCCTGTTCTGCCATTTCATCGGCCAGCTCAGCCGGTTGAACACCCAATAAAAGAATGTTCACATTTTCTTCTGGCATTCCAGTGCGTACTCGCTCTCCCTCATCGAGGGTCGCCACTGAAAAGTCCTTGACGCTTAAAGCTTCATACAAAGTGCGTGCGGCCCAAACGTCACCATGGCCATAACCATTTGCCTTAATGACGGCAATCAGGCGCTTAGCACCACTATAGTCCATTACGACTTTGGCATTATGAATTAATGCTTTTTTTGAACGAAGAAAAGCCAGCCCACGGCGTGTTAGGGCTTCGTTCTGACTCATCATTTCAATCTATTCTCCCAGCGTTTTTTCTTAATTTTTTCGAACCAAGATAAACGTTCAATCGTTACTATTGTGGAAACGTAATCGCCTGAATGCGTAATCGCCACAGACAAGGCATGCTTTTGCCCCTTCACTCGAATCAGAGGGCGCCCCGAAGGAGCGTTTAGTATCGTAATATCCTGCCAAGAAGCATTTTTACCAATACCGGTTCCCAGAGCCTTTGAATAAGCCTCCTTAGCCGAAAAACGGCCAGCCACAAACTCCAGATAGTGTTTACCTGACCGCTGCTTAGCCACTTCAATTTCAGCTGGCGTTAAAATTGTCGACAAGAAATTAGGCCGTCGCTGCAAAACTGCCTCAATTCGACTAATTGATTCCATGTCGTTTCCAATACCTAATATCATAATTTTATTTTAACAAAAAAGCGTTACATGGGCGAATAAAAGCCCACTGTAACGCTCTTTTTTATCGATTATTTAAAGCTAGATAAACTTTGTTTACTTGGCTTTAAGTTTTGCCAATCCGTTGAAAGGAATCGGTTATTAATCTGATAGTTTGTTTGTGATGAATCACTAGACAAGAATGGGTTCAAATACTGATCCAATTCCAACCAACCACGCCATCCAACGTGAATTGTGTCCTGCATGAAGTAATCTTTTCCACCATCCTTTGAAAGATCAGCAATGTTGTTAAAGCCTTGGCTTTGTAACTGGTACTTAATCTTTTGAACGGATTCTTGATACATATCATTGTTCAAGCCCGTGTACTTTGCCCAACGCTGGTTAACTGGCGTAATCACAAACATTACGTCGGTGTGATTCTTGGCAAAGTTATCAAGGACTGATTGGAAGTAAGCATATTCAACAGACTTCGTGTAATCGTAATCCTTTTGTGCACCCTTCAAAGCCTTCTTTTCAGGCATCACACGGGTTGTATAGAAGGAGTTTTTGATGTGGAAGTCGTTGTTTGTTGTGCCCTTCTTACCTTCCTCATAGCCAAGACGATCCAAAGCATTCTTAGAGTAAATGTTTGGCAAGGACTTTGCGGCTGGCAAGACACGACTCTTGTAGTTTGAGCTGTTTTCACAACGTGAGAACAAGGCGTCTTGACGTGACAAAATCTGGTGCTTGAAGTCCAAGGTTGATAAGTTAGCGGTTGAAAGCTTTTCACCCTTAGATACCTTAGACAAAAGTCGGTGGTAATACGCGTTATTCTTTACAACAGACTTTTCAAGAAGTTGAGAAGCGACAAACTTGTCAGTCTCACTTGGTTGGTTATGCCCGATGTTTCGTAACCAGTCCACCGTTTGCAATGGTGAGTAGAAAAGGTTAAATCCGGCATCGGATCCACTCTTTGTAAACCACTGTGGTGAAACAACATAAACAGCCTTTTTTGTCTTTAAGGTCCCCTGCATTTCTTGCATGTTCAAGAAGTGAACCAGTGAATCAGACCCTGCCTTTCCTAACATAAATGGTTGATAGTTACGCTTGTACTTTTCAGCCAATACGGAAGGATGCAGAGAATCAATACGAGACAATTCAGAAGAACCAAAAAATGGAACATAATTAACTTTTTTATCTGAGAAAGCTGCATTCTTAACAGCTTCTCCCTTCACAACCTGAGTTGAGAAGGAAACAGAAGACTCACGTAAATCATTTTGACTATAGTGAGTCAATGGGAGTGGCAGAAGGAAAACGCATGCTAACAAGACGAAGGCTGCTAACACCGGACCAAAAATCTGCCAAAGTTTTTTCTTGTTAGACATGAGGTTTTATCCCATCAGTGCAGTTACACTAGCCACAATCTTGTTCGTAGTATTCCAGTCGTCACGAGACAATTCTGATACTGGTGCTTGGATGTTAAAGCGTTGTTCCAAAGCCAACAACATTTCAACCGTTGCCATTGAATCCAACAAACCTGATTCAAAAAGGTCTTCATCCATTTGGTTTGACATATCTTCACCAGTTACGTCTTCGATAATTTCTAATACGCCTGCTTTTACGTCCATTTTATTTCTCCTTATTAAACTACTTTAAATAAATAATTAACGATGGAACCAGAAGGTATCCAAGAAGCCACAGAAGACCAAGAAGGTCAACATGACAAAGTGGAAGGTCAAAACGACCGCAAAGCCTTCGGTAAATTTATTATGTGGGATAACTTGCTTGTGCTTGCGCTTAAAGCGAATCCAAGCATCGTTTCCGGCAAGGGCGGCACCGTGCATAAATCCATAAAGGATGTAATACCAAGTTAAGCCGTGCCAGAATCCCATTACCAACATATTAACAAAATATGCGATGGTTGACACTGTGTTTCGGTTCTTAATCCACTTATGCTTCAAGAACAAGAAAACGAAACGCATGAAGACAAAGTCACGGAACCAGAAGGACAGTGACATGTGCCAACGGTTCCAGAATTCCTTGATGTTCTTAGAAGCGTAAGGCTTATTAAAGTTAATTGGTGACCGAATCCCCATCACATATGAAATTGATAGGGCAAAAAGTGAGTAACCAGCGAAATCAAAGAACAGGTACATACCGTATGAGTATGCCACTGGAATCAACCACCATGACAAAATCATACCGTGGTGAGCATCTGACATGGCCATACCTTGGAAGTAGTTATAAGCAATCTCTGCGTAGTGCGCAACGATAAACTTATAAAAGAATCCCAAGAACAGCTTCTTTGTGGCATCCCCCAGTAGGTCGATGTATTCTTCACGCGCTGGTGCGACAGCAGCATCCTTCGCAAACCGTGTATAACGATCAATTGGTCCAGATGACAAGGTTGGCATGAAGAGCATAAAGCGTAAGAACATCACAGGGTGGAAGTCCTTAATTGCTCCATCACGAACCTCAATGATCATCCCAACCGAACGGAAGGTCAAGTAAGAGATTCCTAAGAATCCAAGTAGGGAAAGTTGAGCGTGGAAAATTCCAGCCCCAGACAATCGAACAAGGAAAATCGGAAGAATTGACAAAGCCGTCACAGCATAGAAAACCGAGCTTTGATTATGCTCTTTCCGGTAGCGGACATAGCCCCAACCTAGCAAGAACTGCCAGATTGAATAAATAATTAAGGCAACTCCCTGACCCGCATGGGTCTTATCATCAAAGATCAAGAAGATAAAGGCCAATGAAACCAAGATTTCATAAGCCACAAAGCGCTTTCCAAAATACAGCCCAATTGCCAATGGCACAAGTGCTAAGAGCAGATATACGAAGTAATTCGGATCTGCATAAGGTTGTAAGTTAGGCATTGCCATTCACCTCAGCAATCAAGCCCTTCAAATCAATCTTACCGTTTTGCGTCAAAGGCATCTGTTCACGGTAAACGAAGCGCGTTGGCATCATGTATGGCATGATGCTGTCCTTCAAATCCGTACGGATGGCATTTGTCAGGTCCATTGGCTTTTCAAAGTCGTTTTCCTTTGGAACAATAATTGCTAACATTTGCTTAATATCACCGTTCTTGTCGTAACGAGGAACGGCAGCGGCTTGTTCAACCCACTGTGACTGCGTCAAGTGTTGGGCAACGTCTTCCAATTCAATACGGAAACCGTGCAACTTAATCTGGAAGTCCATACGCCCCTTGTAGTGAAGAAGACCATCAGCATCTTCGAAACACAAGTCCCCAGTCTTGTAACCAGGTTGGCCATCAACTTCAAGGAAGGCTGCAGCAGTCTTTTCAGGGTTGTTCAAGTAACCCTTTGAAACGGCTGGACCAGAAAGAACCAATTCACCAGGTTCATCAGAAGGCAAAACGTTTCCTTCCTTATCCATGATGGTCGCTTTCATGTCTTCCTTCATGTAACCGATTGGCAACTTATCGTACTTGGCCAATACTTCGTCGGTGATTTTCAAGGCAGAAACGGCAACCGTTGCTTCCGTTGGCCCGTAAGTGTTGTAAATCTTTGCTTCAGGGAAGCGTTCGCGGAGCTTCTTTGAAGTAGCAGAAGTCAACACTTCGCCACAGAAGAGGAAGGTCTTCAAGTTTGGATAATTTTCAGCGTTAAAGTCAGGTGACAAAAGCGCTACGTTTGCAAAGGATGGCGTTGAAACCCAACGGTCCAAGTTCATTGCTGGCAAAGCAGCAAAGAGCTGCTTGAAGTCATCAGCAACTTCCTTTGGCAAAGCCTGCATCACGCCACCTGTCAACAAGGCACCGGCCCATGACATAACAGAAACGTCGAATGAGAATGGCGTTTGAGTCAAAATGTTTTGGCCATCGTGCAAGTCAAAGTCAGGGCCAAGCATCCAGTTAATGTATGACAAGGCGTTGGCGTGAGAAATCTGAACACCCTTTGGCTTACCAGTCGTACCTGAAGTAAAGATGATGTAGTAGTTGTCATCCCCAAGAACTGGGTGAGTCAATTCATAAGACTTACCAGCAGTGAAGGCGTCCTTCAAAGCTTGTCCTTCAAAGACAGGAACTGAAGAAATTGCCATTGGCAATTCATCCAAGGCAATTACTGCAGCCGGTTGACCGATTTCCAAAATGTTTTCGATTCGGTCGTTTGTTGAATCCTTATCAACTGGAGCATAAGCATGGCCTGACTTAACAGCAGCCAAAAATGCAGCTACCATTTCAAACTGGTGGCCACCGAAGACCATGATTGGGGCCTTTTCAGTAATCTTTTGCTCGTCTAAAAAGGCTGCCAATGAATCAGAGTAAGCCTTCAATTCGCCGTATGTGTGGGTAACACCCATTTCGTCGTAGGCGATTTGGTCAGGATGTGCGATTGCGTATTGATCAATGTGCTTGTAAATATTTTCAATCATAATGAATACCTCTTAGAACTCGTTATAAATAAAGTGGCCGCCGGTGACACCAGAATAGCCGTATAAATAAACCAAAAATAGCATGATTAGAAAATAGGCCACTGTTTTCGCCAAAAAGGCGACCCAAGGCCGTTTAATGAAGCGTTGAAACATCGCGACATGCCCCCAAATTCTTCTTAAATAGTGTATAATCAGTGGCGAATTAGCCACTTATCAAGAATAAAATACTTCGCCTATTATAGCACAAAATATTATACTGTATAGCGAGCACCCCTTAGCTATCAGTAAAAGAAGGTACATATGTTTTCGAAATGTTTAACAAACATCGCTAGGTTCGATAAAAGATTTACAGAAAACCTACTGATTCGGACACTTTTTGACGCATTTAAAAAAGTCGTTCCCCTGGTCATCATTAACGTCTACCTACGTCTGGCAGTCAAACTCATCTTTGACCCATCAGCCATCGTACCGGCCATCTTCCGAATCCATTTCCGGATGCCCGTTTTTTTCCAAAGCATCTTGGCATTGATTTCGGCCTTTGACTACTTAATCTTAGCCTTAGTTGCTGCCCTTTGGACAAAGAGCTATCTGGAAGCAAAGTTGGATGACCTCGGTTTCGCAAAAGACGAACTCCTTCCCGTTTTGGTTAACTTCGCGTTGGCACTATTCTATGGCTTTAGCACATACTCAAACAACAGCCAGGGGGCAATGTATCTCATCTTCGTTCTATTGCTTACCTATTTGAGCAACTTGACCTATGTCTTCCTAACTAAGTGGACCAGGGGAAAGCTAGATGATTTTGGATTTGCTTACCTATTCTGGGGCGCTGCCATCATGGCTATTGTTTCCTGGATTTACTCCTCCATCCCCAGCCAAGTTAGCCAGGGGTCATATAACGGCTTCTTCTCCATGGGATTTTTCTCCCACTGGTTTGGTCTCGCCATCACTGCCTTTTTAACGCCAGTTGTATTCGTTCTGGGCTTTGCTATTCCCACTGATTTAACAACGACCGCAACGGACCTAACTCAGGTAAACGCGAACCTAAACGAGGTTTACCAATCCGTTATGGCCACCCTACCTTACCCACAAAACCCATATTCTGTTTTGACCACCTCCGCCATGATTGGCGGGGCCGGATCAACATTAGCACTGGCAATCTGCCTCTTATTCTTGAAGCGCCGTCGCTTACGACGCTTAGGACTTTGGTCGCTGGTTCCAGGCGTATTTGATTCCAACCGAATTCTTGCTTACGGTCTACCACTTTTCTTCCGTCCTTTGATGCTCGTACCAATGATGCTTGCCTCAACTTATGGAGCATTAATGACATCTTTCTTCATTAAATTGCACGTACTGCGTCCAACCGTTTTCACCGTACCAAACGGAACCCCTCGTTTGCTGCTTTCCTTTCTAGCCTCACAGACCCCTTACGACGCTCTACTTATTACCTTCCTAATCATGGTTGGAAGTATCTTAATTTTCTGGCCTTTTGTTAAAGCCCTTGAAAAGGAGGAAGCCCATGTCTAAATTTAGTAAAGCCATTCTGGGTTCTCCTAAGAAAGCCATCCTTTTTTGGAAGCAAACCGCACGCTCTTCAAAAATTGCCTTTACGCTGACATTAACAGCCATTATTATCTTGGCTATTCTGGGACGTATCTGGATGCTCACAGAGCACCAAAATGACCGTGCCATCCAAAAGTCACACATTCAACCTGTTATTTTCGTTCCAGGATCATCTGCCACCATTCAGCGTTTCAATTCGCTCTTCACGACACTGAACGCTGAAACCAAAAAAGGTGCAGCCCATTCTATTCTGAAAGTGCAAGTCAACAACGACGGTACCCTGTCTTATTCAGGCCACCTTTCAACCGCCAACCGTCAGCCGTTTATCGTTGTTGGTTTTGAACGGAACCAGGATAACTATCCAACTGTTCAAGCTGATGCCCAGTCCTTAGGAACTGTCATGGCCGACCTTCAAGCTAAGTACCACTTCCGTAACTTCTCGGCCGTTGGCCATTCCAACGGTGGCCTAATCTGGACCGACTACTTGGAAAACTACTACTCTTCCAATAGTTTCCATATTAAGACGCTAATGACTCTAGGGACACCATTTAACTTCTCAGAAACTTCAACAACGAAGAAAACAACCATGTTGAGTGACTTCATTGCCAACTCAAGTGCTATTCCGACTGACCTCTCGGTCTATTCAATTGCCGGATCGGATGACTATACGGATGATGGACTTGTCAACGTTCAATCTGTTTTGACCGGTAAATACATTTTCCAAAAGCAGGTTGCCAAGTATACGCAGACAACCGTTTCCGGTGAAAACGCCCAGCACTCGAAGCTACCTGAAAACCCAGAAGTCATTAATTTGATTCGTGAATTAATTCTGGACAACAAGGCCGACCAGCCTAAATCATCAGCAAACAAACTCAAGAAAGAGTCCGCTGACAACCAAAAATAATGATAAAAAAAGGCCAGCTAAATTGATTAGTTGGCCTTTTCTTATTGCATAATCTAATGGAACGAAAAAAGTCTGGACGATAATGTCCAGACTTTTCCCGTTCTCTCATAAAGAATAATTTCATTATACAGGAAAAAGTCATTCCGAACAACCGTTCTAGAATTTAAAATTTTGAATATTTTTGAAACATTCGAGGCAGCATCTTGACTTTTTGTTACTATAGTGGCAAACTAAACAAGTCTGTTCATGACCATTTATTAACAAAGAATGCACAGGAGACTATTATGAACATTGCAGATTCAATTCAAAAAGTGGTGACAAACGCCTCTATCATCGGCGCTATTGTTGCTACGATTGGTACCATCTTACTTGGTTACTGGTTGCGCAAGACAGACCGTCTTAAGGACGGGGCTGTGAAGACGTTAACAACTGTTACCATGACAGTTGCTTTGCCTCTACTTGCCTTTACGTCATTTATGGCGCCTTTGAACCAAAAGACTTTGAACCAGGGAATGAGCGTCTTGGTTTGGGGAATCATTATTTACATCATCTTGATCATCACGATGCCTTGGTTGTATGTGAAGTACGACAAAGACCAACGTGATGTATTGGGTGTCCTGACCGCCTTCGGTTCAACAACGTTCTTCGGAATGCCAATTGTTGGTGCCGTTTACGGTGCTAAGGGTATTATGTACTCATCAATCTTCAACATCGGTTACCGTATCTTCTTGTACTCATACGCTTACATCAAGATGTCAGGTCAACAATTGAAGGGTGAGCACATCAAGAAGATGTTCTTGAACCCAATCGTTATCGCTACCTTCTTGGGACTCTTCCTCTGGTTGGTACAAAACGCAGCACCACAAGTCATGGCTACAATTACAAATGCCAAGACTGGTGCCGTTACGCACCAAAACGTTGCCTTCTACCGTATCGACGCTACTTTGCCATGGTTGAACTCATGGTTCAAGACTTTGTCATCATTGGCCTCACCACTTGCTTGGTTAGCCATCGGTGCCAACCTTGCCCAAATGTCATTCGGTGAAGCTTTGAAGAACAAGACTGCTTGGTACTACTCATTCAACAAGGTCATCATTGTCCCTGTTGTGATGATCGTCCTTGTCTTTGTTACAACTGCTATGAACATCTTGCCAGTTGACCACGTTGCCTTGGCTACGATGGTTATCATGATGGCGACACCAGTTGCCACTGTTGCAGTTAACTACGCAATGGCCTTCAACCGTCAGTCATTGATGGCATCAAACACTTCATTGATTTCAACAATCTTTGCGACTGTTGCCATCCCATTCTGGATTATCATTGTTCAGCTTTTGGGTGACATGTCAATGTTTAAGTAATATACAAATATAAATTTCAATTAGGAGGATAGCATGGCTTTTAAAATTATTTCTTTCGGAACTCGTGATAACGAAGTTGCCCACTTTGACGCCTTGAACAAAGAAGGCTTCGAAATGACTTACAAGTCTGAGAACCTAACTCATGACAACATCGATTTGGTGAAGGGCTTTGACGGCGTTTTGCTCCGTGCAAACAACGTTGCTGACAAGCAAAACTTAGATCAAATGGCTGAATGGGGCATCAAATATGTCTTCACTCGTACAGTTGGTTACAACCACATCGACTTGGATGCCGCAAAGGCCAACGGTCAAATCGTGGCCTACGTACCAGCCTACTCACCTTACGCGGTTGCAGACTTGGCCTTCGGTCTCGGTATCATGCAAAACCGTAACTTGTCTGGTGCCGTTGCTTCATCTGAAAAGTCAGACTTCCGTCCTAACCCTGCTTCATTCGTTCCTGAATTTCAAAGCTTGACTGTTGGTATTCTTGGAACTGGTAAGATTGGTTTGGCCGAAGCAAAGCTTTGGAAGGGTGTTGGTGCCAAGGTATTGGGATACGACCCATACCCTAAGGATGGTATCGAAGATATCTTGACTTACGCCTCAATGGAAGACTTGTTGAAGGAATCAGACATCGTTTCCTTACACGTTCCTTACTTCAAGGGTTCAAACGACAAGTTCTTCGCTGCTGATCAATTGAAGATGATGAAGTCATCTGCTGTATTGGTTAACACTGCCCGTGCCGAAATCACGGACGAAGATGCTATCATCGCCGCTGTTAAGGCTGGTGACATCAAGGGATTCGCAACGGATGTTATCTCAAACGAATCAGCTTACTTCGGACAAGTTGAACCAGCAGCCGTGAAGGATGCCTCATCAACAATGGCACAATTCCAAGCTTTGTATCCAAAGGTTGTGGTTACACCACACATTGGTTCATACACGGAAAACGCCTTGCATGACATGATTTCAATCTCATACCAAAACTTTGCCAACGCATTGAAGGGTGACTTTGAAAACAACTTCTTGGTTAAGCCAGAAGCATAAAAAGTCAAATAAAAGACCTGAAGCAAATTGCTTCAGGTCTTTTTTATATGTAAATTATCTTATTAATTACCAACCCAGATAAAGTGTTAACAAGAAAAAAACATCAAAACTAAAATGGAGATAAATCGATGCTCTTAATGACTGATACCGATACCATGTATAAGAAAACAGCAAAAAGCTAATCGAAACAGCCAATATTGGTACAAGATGCCACTGATAGGTCGGACCATGTAAAAGTCCCATCGCAAAAGCGCTCGTTACAAAGGCCACGGCTGTTCCAATCTTATTTTTAGGCAGTTGTGAGTAGATTGCAGTTGTCAAAGTAATGGAGAGTAGCTCTTCAAATATAATTTGAAGAGCTAGTGGTAATAACACTAAGAAAGGATAAAGTGAATGGCCGGAAAAGCTTGCTTCAATCGGGTGACCGATGATTGATTGAGCTCCCAAAAGTCTTTCACTCAACCAAGCAATACTAGCGTCAACCAACTGAAGGGCTGCTACAGAACTAATCAACCACAGAAAGAATGGTTTATTAATTGGTTTTAGTAGGGCTTTTACTCCATCTTTTCCAAAAAAAATAAAGGGTAAAACAATAGTATATACTGTTGTAAGAATATCTATTCCATCAGAATGTAAAACATATAGGATTAACAAAAGCATTAGACAAACATCAACAAGATAATTACTTTTAACACGATATAAATCAGGCATCTTTTTCCCTTTCTTTGCCTTTAAACATGAAATAGCCGAGACTATCATCTCGGCTATTTCTAAATCAAAACTCACTTACCCGAAAAGCCTTTAGCAAAACCCTTACCAAACTCATATGCGGGTTCAGCCCACTTTCTTGCTGCATCAAGCAATCCGCCTCCTTGCACTCCTGATAATTCAACGTCGGTCAATGTTTGAAAATTCATCAATTCATTGTTCTTCATAGTATTCGTCTCCTTTATTCGATTATTTCGGACAGTAAACTAGGTATACTTACGATGCGGAATTTTGTTCGTCAACAGGGCATGCGCAGCACGGCCACTATGATAACCAAAATCAAAGAAGAAACCACCACCATAAACAGACTCAAGCTGTTCGTTATTCAATGATTTCATATTCTTCACTAACACTTTAGTCATGATATACCTCCTTTCTTCGCCCTTAGGATACTGCAAGTCTGGTCAACTTTTTTGGACGTTTTGTCCAAAGTGGTATGTATTCTTCCAAGGATTAGTTATTTGCATAATAATAAGAGTTGTACAAATATAAGGGAGCGATAAATGTATTTAACCGACGAGAAACTTGCCGCTATTTCGGGTGGGCAGTCAAAACATATTGGGCCAAATCTTTTATATTTTCGGAAAAAGTCCGGACTATCACGGCAACTCTTAGCCGACCAACTGAACCTTGATCCAAGTAGCATTGCTAAATACGAGAATAGCAATCGTACGCCACATATCGATACCATCATTCAATTGGCTGACGCTCTTGAAATAGAGGTATCGGACCTCATTTTTGAAAGAAAAAAGAATGAATTCAGATAAAATTTGTATCCATGACACAAATTGATATAATATATTCAATCAAATAACTGTCCACTATCCCCGGGTAGCGGAAACAACAGTACGAACCCATCTTTCACTAGGGCCCTTCACAGGAGAGAAAGATTGGTTCGTACTTTTTTATTAAGAGAGGACATCGCCATGACAGAAGCACAACTAGTAATCAAAGCAACCAAGGAATTAAAGCCACTCGAACTACTTGAGATACTAAAGGCTCGTACGGAAGTTTTCGTTGTCGAGCAAGAATGCCCCTACCAGGAGGTCGATAATCTGGATGACAACGCCATTCACGTCTACTTTGAGAAGAATACGCGAGTACTCGCCTACACGCGTATTGTAACGGCTGATAACGCGAATACCATTAGCTTTGGACGCGTTTTAGTTCGAAAGGACGCTCGCAAACACAAATTAGGGAAAGCGATTGTAGAAGAAACAATCAAAGAAATTCAAAAACGTTTCCCAGATAAAACCATTCAAATTGCAGCGCAGAACTACCTACGCGACTTTTACCAATCCTTTGGCTTTCAGCCTACCTCAGACGTCTTTTTAGAAGACAACATCTCCCACGTCATGATGGAACTAAAATAATCAAGAAACACAAAAAGACCGGCTAGCTTTCGCTAACCGGTCTTTGTTGATAAGTAAGTAAATTATCCTTACTTTTCCATCACTTGCCAAGTCGTTGGAACTTGCAAAGTGTGCTTAATTGAAACAGTGTTGTCGTCGTTCTTGTGCTTGAAGAGGTTCTTCCAAAGGTCAGACTTGTACGTCCACTTTGTTGTCACCGTCTTTACTTGAGCGTTTTCAACGTTTGTCTTTTCGTAAGTTGACGTTGTCTTTGTGGCTTCAACAATCTTACTTGTGTTTGGCACAAAGTGTGTGCTTGCTTGAGCATCAGATTCTGCGTTCTTGTATACCAAGACATAGTTATCTGAACCAATCTTCTTTACGGCAACCGCCTTAACAGGTGACTGTGCTGGTGTCGCAGAGTAAACCTGAGTGGTTGTTGTAACCGAAGTCTTTTCCATCCCGAAGTGGCTGTTCATGTTTGCTGAAAGCAAGCCGACAGCGACAACCGTCAAGACTGCGAAGATACCGCCCAATGTGTAGGCGACAACCTTGTTTCCAATCAAGAACATTGAGAGGAAAGTTAAAAGCGTTAATCCGGCAATAATCCAAATCATCATGTTACTTTTCCTCCTTCTTGTTGTCCTTCATGAAGAAGACAAAGACGAAGCCAAGAACGGCAAAGATCAGTGAAATCAAGAAGGCAGTTTGGAAACCATCCATTGAAGCGTTCAAGACTTTACCAGCGTATTGAACTGGATCAGTCGTCTTCAATGAAGAGCTTGGTGTATTGTTGTTAATCACGTTTTGCACGATTGATGTCAACAAGGCAACCACGACAGATGATGAAACCTGACGAAGCGTGTTATTGGCAGCAGTACCATCAGCACCCTTTTCATCAGGCAAAGCACCCATGGCAGCAGTCGTCAATGGCATCATTACCAAGGCAATTCCAGCCATACGCAAAGCGTAAAGTACTGAAACAACAACTGTTGGTGTAGTGGTGTTCAAGAAAACATAAGGAACTGTACCGAGAGTCAAAACACCGAATCCGAAGAAACAAAGCATTTTAACGCCGACCTTGTTATACAAAACACCGGCAACTGGTGACATGAATCCCATGAAGAGGGCTCCCCACATCAACGTGATACCTGAATCCAAGGCCGAAAGACCGCGGACGTTTTGCAAGTATGTTGGCAGCATCATTTCGACACCGTACATCGCCATCGTTGCTAACAAAAGTGCAACCGTTGGAATCGTAAATTCCTTCTTCATGAAGACGCGCATGTCCAAGAATGGCACTGGCAACTTCAATTGGCGCCATACGAAGACGGCTAAGAGGATGACACCGGCTGCGATTGGTGCGATAACCTGTCCAAAGTCACCCCAACCTTGCGAGGCAACGTTTGTGAATCCCCAGAGGAAGAGACCGAACCCAGCAACTGAGAGAATCAATGAAGCGTAATCGAGCTTCAACTTCTTTGTTTCCATCACGTTCTTCAACAAGAATGGTGCCAAGATAGTGGCAATAATGATGATGATGAATGGGATGATAAAGATTGAACGCCAGTTATTTGAAAGCGTCATTCCCAAAATCGTGTGATCTTTATCCAAAATCCAACCAGTCAAAGTAGGGCCGATAGCTGGTGACATACCAACAACCAATCCCATCAATCCCATGGCTGCACCACGTTCTTCAGGCTTATACATGTTAATGATCAAAACCTGCAACATTGGCATCATGATACCAACGGCCATGGCGGCAACAATACGGCCGGCCACGAATAGCCACCACATGTCTTTTTGTTCTGGTGTAAACATTGAAAGAGCCACACCAATCAAAAGTAGGACATAGGCAACGATGTGTAAAATCTTCGTTGGTACTCGGTTGGCCAAGTAGGCTGACAAAGGAATCATCATTCCGTTGACAATCAAGAACCAAGTCGTTGCTTGCTGGGCCGTTGACAAGTCAATGTTGAAGGCCTTCATAAGGGTTGGCAAAGCCGTTCCCAATGAGGTCTGCATCAAAGCACCTGACATGGCCGCAATCATCAAAACCGCAAGGATTAACCCACGGTTATATGGACGTTTTGCTTCCATAATATTTCTCCATTTCTATCTGGTACAATTTGTACCAGTTACTAACATTTAATATTCTAACAGGATATTTAACTGTGTCAATATGTTCCACTCAACTTTTTTCTGGTACAATGTCTCTATCAGTACTAGGAGAAATGCGATGAATTACGGTCAACAAGAAAATGCACGGGTGAAAGAGCAAATTGTGAAAGGCCTTTTTACCGAGTTAAAAACAAAGCCTTTTTCAGAAATTCGAATTGCTTCCCTTATTAAAACTGCGGGTGTCGGCCGAACATCCTATTACCGCAACTTTGATAGTAAGGAAGAAATCGTGGACTACTATTTGTCCGAACTTGTGCAAGTAAGACGCTCCTCCCAATCGATACCTACTTGGACAAGATCCTCCGTGGCGGACAACTTGGAGGATATCTTTTCATTCTTTCTCAGCCAAAAAGAACGTTTCTTACTATTATTTAAATCCGGCTTATCATCTTACGTCTTTGACTACTTCCGTAATATTCCGAAAAACAATCCCCAAGAAGGGCAACAGCATTTACCCAACCACAATCCCTACTTACTCGCCTTCTTTACCGGTGCCCTCCCTTCCGTCCTCTTCGAATGGCTAAAGCGGGATAGTCCAGAATCGCCCAAAGAAATGGCAGTGATGTTGACGAAAATGCTTCCTCCGGAAATCTTCGTGGATGAAAAGTAAGAACGAAAAAAAAGCGTGTCAAATTGACACGCTTTTTTTCTACACTATTTTTCAATCACTTGCCAATTTTCCGGCAGAATCAATTCGTGCTTAATTGATACAACATCATCCTCTTCTTTTTGCTCAAAAAGGAAACGGTATAAATCTGATTTGTAAGTCCATTTAACCGTTTTCGTTTGAACCTCAGCCGTTTTTACATCCGCCTTTTCATAATTAGCCGAACGCTTCACTGCTTTCACCACTTCTGAAGTATCAGGAACAAAGTGCTTTTTTGCCTGCTGATCCTTTTCATAATCTTTATAAATCAGTACGTAATTCTCTGCACCAATCTTCTTAACTGCCACCGCTTTAACAGCTGATTGGGCAGGTAATGCCGAATAAACTTCATGGCTGGTCGTTGTCTCCGACTTTTCCATGCCGAAGTGTTGACTCATGTTTAGCGCAAGTAAGACGGCTGCAACTACCGCTAACAGTGAAAAAGTCGTCCCCAAAATCATTTGAGCCAAACGGCTCTTCAAAAAGAACCAGGAGAAGAAAGCTAGTGTAACTAATCCTGCAATTATCCAAATTAACATTCGTCTGCCTCCTTTTGACCTTGAATCCAGAAAGTTAAGATAATTCCCAGTAAAGCAATCACCATTGAAATCAGAAAGGCCACGCGGAAGCCGTCGAGTGATGCATCCAGTACCTTATCTGCATATTTAAGTGGATCCGTTAACTTTAACGAGTGACTTGGTCGATTATTGTTCACAATATTTTGAACAACGGAAGTTAAGATGGCCACTACAATGGAAGCGGAAACCTGCCGCAAGGTATTATTAGCAGCCGTTCCATCCGCGTTTTTATCATCTGGTAAAGCAGCCATGGCTGCCGTTGTCAAAGGCATCATTGTCAAAGCAATCCCGGCCATTCGAATCGCGTACAAAACAGAAATCAAAATTGTTGGCGTTTCGGCCGTTAAGAAAAGGTATGGCATGGTACCCAAAGTTAGCATGGAAAAGCCAACGAAAGCCAGTTTCTTAATACCGACTTTGTTATACAAAGCACCAGCAACCGGTGAAAGGAATCCCATGAATAATGCGCCCCACATTAGCGTCAATCCGGAATTCAAGGGTGTCATTCCCCGCACGTTTTGCAGGTAGGTTGGCAACATCATCTCCACTCCGAACATGGCCATCATGGTTAACAAGAGGCCAACAGTTGGTATGGTAAAGTTCTTTTTAGCAAAAACGCGTACATCTAAGAAAGGCACCGGTAACTTCAACTGACGCCAAACGAAGGCAGCCAAAACAAGCGCCCCAATGACGATTGGCGCAATCACTGAGCCCAAGTCAGACCAGCCATAGCTGGCAACGTTTGTGAATCCCCATAGGAACAGGCCAAATCCAACAGTTGAAAGTAAGACAGAGGAAACATCTAAAGCAATCTTCTTGTTAGGTACCACGTTCTTCATCAAGAAGGGTGTTAGTACAATGGCAATCACAATGATAATCAACGGAATCACAAACATCGAGCGCCAGGAATCCGATAGCGTCCAGCCCAAAATGCTGTGATTCTTATCTAATATCCACCCTGTCAAAGTCGGCCCAATGGCTGGTGACATTCCAATGACCAAACCAAGCATCCCCATCGCTGCACCGCGTTCGTTTTTACCGTACATGTTCAGTACAACAATCTGAGAAAGTGGCAGCATGATACCCACCGCCATGGCTGCTAGAATTCGGCCAGCGAGGAAGAGCCACCAGAAATCAGCACTTTCAGGCGTCCACATACTGGTTAAAATACCTGCCAATAATAAGAAATAAGCCACTAGGTGCAGTGTTCTCGTCTTAACCCTTGTTGCTAAATAGGCGGATAGTGGTACCATCATCCCGTTCACCAATAAGAACCAAGTCGAGGCCTGCTGCGCGGTGGCAAGATCAATATCAAAGCCTTTCATCAACGTTGGCAACGCCGTACCAAGGGAGGTCTGCATTAAGGCACCTGCAATGGCCGCAACAATCATCACGGTTAAAACGCCCGTTCTTCCCTTCTTTTCATTATTCATCATCTTTATTCTCCTTACAAAATGATACATATTGTCTCATAAACAAAATCAGTATAACCTTATTTTTAAAATGAGTCAATATGTCTCATTTTGTTTTTTCTGTTATACTAAGAAAAAGCAAGGAGTACGAGAATGTCAAAAGGCCTATCAACAACAAAACAAAGCGTGAAAGATCAAATTGTCACAGGACTTTTCAAAGAGCTTGAAAGTCGACCACTTTCAGAAATCCCCGTTGCTTCACTTATTAAAACGGCCGGAGTTGCCCGCGCTTCCTACTACCGTAACTTCTCTAGTAAGGAAGAAATTCTAAACTATTACCTCGATCAACTGCTCGGTAAAAACCAAGCACCAAGTATGCCCACTATTTGGACACGGGAAGAAGCAGCAGCAAAAATCGCCGACATTTTCGGCGTGCTTGAAAAAGAAAAGTCGCGCTTCATTCTGCTTTTCCAATCCGGCCTTGCCTCCTACGCTTTCGACTACTTCGGCAGTTTTTCCGACCGAAATGGCATTGACAGTCCTTTCCCCTGGACAGACGAATACAAACTGCCCTTTTATTCCGGCGCACTCACTTCTGTTCTCTACCACTGGCTGCAAACAGGGGCAAAGCAGCCGGCTGATGAACTGGCCAAGCACTTTGTCAGCCTGCTACCAGACTCATTTTTTATTGATCAAAAATAAAAAAAGCGACCAACTGGTCGCTTTTTCTATTGCAGTTCCTTTTCGTTTTGAATTAAGAAGTCAATGAAGTACTGACTAGCAATTGGGATACTAGCCTTTTCCCGGTACACAATAGCAATGGGGCGCATTACCTTGGGTACAATTTCCTTTGCAACGACCTTAAAGTCCGTCCGCGAGGCAACTAGCTCGGACAAAATCGAGATGCCCAGGCCAGCCTCGACCATGGCCATGATGGTGTAATCATCTTGAATTCGATAGCGAACGTTTGGCTCAACACCAGCATTTTCAAAGGCGACCAACGGTTCGGCGTAGCCCCCTCCTTCAACAAGGATAAAGGGATCATTCGTTAGCTGCTCAATCGCTACCTTATCTTGTCGAGCCAAGGGATGCCATTCCGGCAAGAAGGCCTTCATCTCCGTTTCATGCAGCACGACTTTGTTAAAGCCATCCCCATAATTCGCCGTCATCAGCCCAAAGTCGACTTCGCCGTTCTTCAACCAGGTGCGGATCATTCCATAATCCCCCTGCTGCAAAACGAACTCAATGTTCGGATACTTCTCCTGAAAACGCTTGAAGAGCGCGGGCAACCAGTAACAAGAAACCGAGGTAATGGCCCCAATCCGGACTGTACCGGTCTTCAATCCTTTCAGGGAAGCCGCCCGCTCCTCTAAGGCTTGATACTGGCGCAAGGCCTGCACCACGTAAGGATAAATGGCCTGCCCCTCGGCCGTTAGTGTCACTCCATTACGGGAGCGCTTTAAAATTTGAATACCAAACTCCTTCTCCATCCCCGCTACCATCTGCGAAACAGAAGACTGGGTGTACCCCAGTACTTCAGCAGCCTTAGTAAAGGACTTCATTTCAATGATGGTTTCAAGTACTAAGAGTCGGTTCATATCTATCAGTTTTCCTTATGTATGCATTTTATTTATTAATTTTACTTATCATAGTCTATCAATTATGATTATTAGTATCAATAAGAGAGGTATTCGGATATGAATATTTTTAAGAAAGAATCCGTTGCATCCTACATGCAAGCCGATTCAAAACTAAAGAAAACACTTCGCACAAAAGACTTGATTGGTCTTGGTATCGGTGCCGTTATTGGTACTGGTATTTTTATTTTGCCAGGTAACGAAGCGGCTTCACACGCCGGTCCAGCCGTTGCCATCGCCTTCTTGTTGGCGGCCTTGGTTTCCGGATTGGTCGGCATGGCCTACGCTGAATTCTCATCAGCCATGCCCGTTGCCGGATCCGCCTACTCCTTTGGTTCCGTTGTCTACGGCGAAATCGTTGGTTGGATTTTAGGCTGGTCATTGATTCTGGAGTACTTCCTGGCCGTTTCTGCCGAAGCGACCGGATTTGCCGCCTACTTCAACAACAACCTCCTATCAGCGGTCGGTATTAACCTGCCAAAGGCTTTGCAAGCAGGACCAATGGAAGGTGGGGTCATTAATCTAACCGCCGTTGTCATCGTGTTGATTATTGCTGCCATCATCATGCGCGGTTCCGCCATCTCAACAAAGGTTGAAAACTTCGCCGTTGTCGTTAAAGTCGCTATTATCATCCTCTTCATCGCCGTTGGTATCTTCTATGTGAAGTCTGATAACTACGTACCATTCTACCCATCTGAATTCCATGGCGCACCATGGGGCATGGGTGGTATCTTGACTGCCGCAGCCACCGTCTTCTTCGCCTTCATTGGATTCGATGCTTTGGCCGCTAACTCAGCCGAAACGATTGATCCAGGAAAGAACGTCATTCGCGGAATCCTTGGAACTGTTGCCATTGCTGTTGTTCTTTACGTATCCTTCTCATTTGTATTGACTGGTATCGTGAACTACAAGGACCTTGGTGTTGATGATCCTGCCGCCTTTGCCATGCAGGTTATCCACCTAAACATGTTCAACAAGTTGATTACCGTTGGTGCCCTCTTTGGTATCTTCACAGCCATGATGACCATGTTTATCGGTGGTTCACGTCTTGTTTACGCCCTTGGACGTGACGGACTACTCCCTAAGTCAATGGGTAAGGTTTCAAAGAAGCAAGGTGTTCCTGAAAACGCCATCATCGTGGCTACTATCGTGCAAGCAGTCTTTGCCGGTCTTGTCCCACTGGCTCAATTAGCTTCCCTCATTAACGCCGGAACATTGATTGCTTTCGCCTTCATCTCATTTGGTATCCTGTTACTCCGCCGTCGTAAGGACATCAAAAACGACGGATTTAAGATGCCATGGTACCCATTCCTTCCAATCGTGGCTGGATTATGTACCATTGTCTTCATTGTCATGCTGCCAAGCATCACCAAAATTTCAGTTACCATCTGGTTGGTAATCGGATTTGTCTTCTACTTTACTTATGGTATTCGCCATTCAAAGTTGCAACAAAAAGACTAATTATGACAAGTCGTGCTCATTTGAGTGCGACTTTTTTCTTTTTATTTTTAAATTTTTTCGCTAAATTCAAGCCAATATTTCATTCTCATAAAAGTCCTTCAAGCAACTCAAAAATAAGCTTTATCATTTGTTTTTAATAAACCATTTGGACGAAACCCCTTGATATATTTATATTTTCGTTTAAATAAAGCTTGCATTATGAAAAAACCCTGCCTATAATTAAGCCAACATTAAAAAAGCACCGATTAGGAGAGTAGCATTTGATTCCATTCTCAGGAAGCTTACGTAGGACTGCGAGTAAGCAATGGGTCTTCTGTGAACCACACCTAGGAGCGTGCAGGCGAATTTTAGTAGTCTGCAACGATTTGTACCCGTTACCGTACTAGGCGTCTTTGACGTCTTGAGGTTGAGTCAGCGATGACTCGACAATTATGAGGTGGAACCGCGTTCTTTATCGCCCTCTAAGCACTAGCCGTGCTTAGGGGGCTTTTTTATTTATCTGGAGGAAAAATATGTCAGAAATTGGAAGTTACTTGCCAACAATCATGTCCGGCCTAAATATGACACTGGGTGTCTTCTTCGTTACCATCATCGGATCAATTCCACTTGGTATCATCGTTGCCTTGGCCATGCGCTCACAGTACTTTATGCTTCGTTGGTTGGTTAACGGCTACATTTGGATTATGCGAGGCACGCCCCTTCTGCTCCAGTTAATCTTCGTCTACTACGGATTAGGCATGATTGGGATTACCTTCTCCCGTTTCAACGCCGTGGCCTTTGCCTTCATCATCAACTACGCGGCTTACCTGGCTGAGATTTTCCGAGGTGGTATCCAAGCCATTCCGCAGGGCCAATTCGAAGCCGCACAGGTTCTTGGACTCAGCAAAACACAGACTTTCTTCAAAGTCGTCTTACCACAGGTCATCAAGATTGTTGTCCCAGCCTTTGGAAACGAAGTCATTAACCTGGTCAAGGATACTTCCCTTGTCTACGTTATCGGATTGGGCGACATCCTCCGGGCCGGAACGATTGCAGCGAGTCGTGACGTCTCACTTATCCCTTATCTGATTGTTGGGGTCGTTTACCTCATCATGATTGCCATTGTCACTCTTGCCCTACGGGCCAGCGAAAAGAAATTAAACACTTGGAGGTAACACCATGATTCAACTAAAAAAGCTTAGCAAGCAATACGGTGACAAAGTCATCTTCAAGAACCTTTCCTTAGACCTCAACGACGGCGAGATTCTCACCGTCATGGGCCCTTCCGGAATCGGTAAGACGACGCTCATCAAAGTCCTCACCGGACTCGAAGATGCCGAGGCCGGCCAGGTCGAAATCAACGGCAAAGAATACGAAATCGGCGACCCTGCCATCAGCGAACAAATCGGTTTGGTCTTCCAAGACTTTAACCTCTTCCCCCAC
Source organism: Fructobacillus durionis (assembly GCF_900112405.1). Lineage (GTDB taxonomy): Bacteria > Bacillota > Bacilli > Lactobacillales > Lactobacillaceae > Fructobacillus > Fructobacillus durionis. Next base: position 45,830 of record NZ_FOLI01000005.1, read on the forward strand.
CTCACGGTGAAGGAAAACATTGCGCTAGCGCCAGTACTTGTCAAAAAGCGCGACAAGAAAGAAGTGGCTGCCAAGGTCGACAGCCTACTCAAGCAACTGGGCATCAGCGAACAGGCTGACCTTTACCCTTATCAGCTCTCCGGTGGCCAAAAGCAGCGTGTGGCCATCGCTCGGGCCTTGGCCATGAATCCAGAAGTCATCATTTACGATGAACCAACTTCTGGCCTGGATGAGAAGTCCACGGAACAGGTCGAAAAGATCATGCTTGCACTGAAACAAGAAGGCGTTAGTCAAATGGTTGTCACCCACGACTTGCCATTTGCTGAAAAAGTCGCTGACACTAACTTTGATTTTCTTAAGGAGAGAGAGAATGAAAAAAACAAATAATAAGAAAAAAGTAACGGTCAACGCCATTATCGGTCTTGTCCTCATTGCCATCATCGGTTCCGTGTTCTTCTTTATGAAGTCTGGATCAGACAACGGTTCATCCGGACAAAAGGACCAGTGGTCACGCATTGAAAAGAACAAGACCATTACCATTGGTTTGGACGACACATTCGTACCAATGGGCTTCCGGGACAACTCTGGTAAGATTGTCGGCTTTGATATCGACTTGGCCAACAAAGTCTTTGCCAACCTCGGTATTAAGGTTAAATGGCAACCAATCGACTGGTCAATGAAAGAAACTGAATTGAAGACCGGTAACATCGATGCCATCTGGAACGGATACTCAAAGACGGCCGAACGTGCCAAGAAGGTGAACTTCTCAAAGGTTTACCACACGGCTCCAATTTGCTTGGTTACAAAGAAGTCAGCAAATATCAACAAGTATTCTGACATGAAGAACAAGGTCTTGGGTGTGCAAACACAGTCATCCCCAGAAACAGCTTTGAACAACCAACCAAAGGTTTTGAAGCAATACATCAAGGATCAAAAAGCCGTTGGTTACGATACCTTTGATAAGGCCTTTGATGACTTGAACTCTGACCGTATTACTGGAATCCTAGTGGATGAAGACTACGCTCGCTACTACTTGAAGCAGCAAGGTACTCTTGATAACTACAACATCATCGATGGACAGTTCGAATCAAACGGCGACGTTGTTGGATTCCGAAAGAGCGACAAGGCCCTTCAAAAGAAGGTTAACGAACAACTCGAAAAGCTTGAAAAGAATGGCTTCATGAAGACCATCGAAAACAAGTGGTTCGGATAATTAATTAAAAAAATTCAGTGCAGCTAAAAACGCCCCCACCGATTTGGTGAGGGCGTTTTTTTATTCATTAAATAGTTGAGAAAGTTATCGACTAGCCAAATAGCTTTTAACCGTTTCCAAGAAATGGCCAAAGGCGACCCTGGATAGTTCCGGTTGATCAATCAACAGGTTATGTCCCGTTTGATTGAGAAGAAAGAGCTCGCCCATTGTACTGTGTTCCACCAGCTGGCACTGATCTTGATAGCCAACAATCTGGTCATTCTTTCCGACCATCATTGTGAAGGGAATCTGGTAGTCCTTTTGATTCAAGATGGCCTCTTCTGCTAGCGTATAGTGTTTATGCAGGTCAACCAAGTAACGGTGGTTGATAGCCGCTAAGCCCGGCAGAATCATCTTCTGATACTGCTCCCAATGTTTCTGGCTAATCTGAACATTCATCTTCAAGAAGTCTTCGTAGGAGGCGTCATTCACGTCGACCTGAACGGTGTCTAAAAAGATGTTTTGATGCTCTGCCAGTTGTCGTTTGCCTTTCTCCGCCTTGACCACGGGTCCGGTTAAGAAGAGTCCCACCACTTGTTCAGGTAATCGATTAGCTAGTGCTTGGGCCAAATAACCGCCGTACGAATGACCATAAACGGCAAAGGGTTGATCACCAATGATTTCATGAATGGCTGCAATTAATGCTTCTACCAGTGTTTCAGAGGAAGCTACCGCTGTTGGGGCACTCTGGCCCATCCCCGGTAAATCTAAGTAAACCCGCTGCCAGTCAGATTGACGCATAACGGGTTCGAAAAACAAGGAAGTTGACCGTTTATCAAGGGCCATCCCGTGCAGGAAGACGATGGGCGTTCCGCCTCCTAGCACCGTATAATCGACTAAATTACTCGTTTTCATGTTCTTCCCCACTCGAATCGTCTTATTTTACCTAGTTTAACATATGAAATCTGACCATCTTTACTGAAAATAAAGTAAAAAAGGCAGCTCGGTGTTTACTCAAATATAAAACACTTCCTTATTAAAAATCCTTTATTGCGACTTTTTAAAAGGCAAAAATTTAATTTTCGTTTGATACTCATTTAATTTTAATATAGGCATTCTATTTTAAACTTAATTTATCCTATTGAAGGAGGCAAGTCTTTTGAAAAAACTATCTTTCAAAAAAATTGACTGGTATCTGACCGGTATTCTTGTCCTCGCCGCATTCTTGTACGGCTGGGGAATCTGGGACGCAGGCTCTGCCAACTCATACTACACCGCAGCGATTACGTCGATGACGCAATCCTGGCATAACTTCTGGTACGGGGCCTTTGACCCGGCCGGCTTCATCACCGTTGATAAGCCACCAATCGCCCTCTGGTTCATGGCCATCTCGGCTAAAATCTTCGGCATTCACGGCTGGTCAGTCGTTCTTCCTTCCGTCTTGGCAGGAATCGGATCGGTTGCCCTTCTCTACAAGTTAATCACCCCTAAGTTCGGACCATGGGCTGGCCGTTTGGCAGCCTTGGTCATGACGCTGACACCAACGGTGGTTGCTAACTCACGTACTAACAACATGGATGCCATCTTGGTCTTCTTCCTACTTCTAGCGGTTTACACGCTCACGAAGGCAGTAGCCAAGAAAAAGTTCTGGTTAGTGCTTATAGCATTCGCCATTATCGGAATCGCCTTTAACATCAAGATGTTGCAGGCCTTCATGATTCTACCAGCCATGCTTGTCTTCTACTGGGTCGCTATCAAGCTTCCATGGAAGAAAAAAGTCGCCTGGTTGGTCGCAGCCATGGCCTCCCTCGGTATCTTTACAGTTGCTTACCCAGCAGCCGTTGATTCTGTTTCAACAGCAAACCGTCCCTACATTGGTTCTTCTCAAACCAACTCCTTGATGGAACTAGCCTTTGGCTATAACGGAACGGAACGTCTCTTAGGTCAATCAACCGGAACCGGTGGTTCATTCTCTGGTATGGGCGGTAAGAACTCGAAGAAGTCTGGCTCAAACGGCGGTAACGGTGCTCCTACCGGTACAAAGCCATCCGGAACCAAGAACAGCACGACAAACACCAATAGTAACGGTCAAGCGCCTACTGGCAATGGCCAAAACGCTACAAATTCAAACAGCAAGAACGCACCTACTCCCCCATCCGGAAGTACGAAGGGTCAGGCCCCATCTGGCGCTAATGGCTCAAAGTCTTCAAACGGTGCTCCAAGCAAGCCATCTGGATCAAAGAACGGTGCTCCTACTGGTACGAAACCATCTGGTAAGATGGGCAATCCTGGCGGTAAAGGTGGCAAGGGCGGCATGGCCGGCGGTGGTAACTCTGCATTCGCTATCGGTTCAGCCGGTCCATTCCGTCTCTTCCAATCTGACCTTGGTTCACAAATCGGCTGGTTCCTCCCATTCGCCTTCCTAGGCATGGGCGCTGGCTGGTGGGCCTTCCGTAAGAAGGGCAGCAAGTGGTACAGCATCTCTGAAGAACAAGCAGACGTCCTTCTCTGGGCAGGCTGGTTCGTCCCAGTCTACGGCTTCTTCTCAGTGGCTTCCTTCTTCCACCCTTACTACACCATCATGTTAGCCCCAGCAATTGCTGCTTTGACAGCCATTGCCGCAGTCGCTATCGCGAAGATGGTCAAGGAAGGTGGCAAGAAGCAAGGAATGGTTGCCAAGTCTCTCCTAGCTTTGACTTTGACAGGAACAGCCGCCTTGCAAGCTTACTACGCTTGGTCATACTACCCAGTCGCTGGCATCATTATTCTCATTCTTGCCATCGCAATCTCAGCCCTCTGGTTCGTGAACAAAGTCGTGAACAACAAGTTGAAGATTGCACTCTCAATCGTTGTTGTCGCTTTGCTCTCCGGATTCTGGGCCTTGACCCCAACACTTTCACACAACTCAGCAGCCATCCCCGCTGCCAGTCCTTCCCTTCTTTCTTCCCGTGGTTCATCTGACATGGGTGGTCAAGTTGATTCAGAACTCTTGGCTTACACAAAGAAGAACCAAGGTTCAGCTAAGTACCTCTTTGCAACAACCGATTCCAACTCTGCTTCCGGCTACATCATCAAGTCTGGTAAGGCAGTCATGGCCTTAGGTGGTTACAACGGTACTGATCCAACCATGACCTTGTCAGAATTCAAGCAATTGGTTAAGAGTGGACAGTTGAAGTACTTCGTCCTTGGTAACACCAAGTCATCGACCGGCGACATCTCAAAGATTCTCGCCTGGGTTAAGAAGAACGGTAAGCAGGTAAGCTACTCATCATCTTCATCAAAGACATCGACCCAATCATCTGGTATGACCGGTGGAATGGGAATGGGCGGTCAATCAGGCAGCTCAACCTTGTACGACCTATCCGCCGCATTTAAGTAATTATTTTTAAAAGAAAGGAGCTTGCCATGCTCACACAAGTTAAAAAGGCACCGAAGTTAGCACTGATACTTCCCGCTTATAATGAAGAGGAGATGCTCAACCACACGGTAGCCAAATTACAGGGCATTAAAGAAAATCTGATTCAAGAGAATCGAATTGCAACCGGCTCCTTTATTTTGATTGTTGACGATGGTTCTAAGGATCAAACTTACTCCATCATGCAGACTTTGGAACGTGAAAATAACGATATCTTCATCGTTAAATTATCCCGTAACTTTGGCCACCAACCAGCTTTAATTGCCGGTTTAACCGAAGCCATCAAGTTAGCCGACATTACCATTACACTCGATGCCGACTTACAGGATTCCCCAGAAATCATCGGAAAAATGGTCGATAAATACTTGGAAGGAAACGAAATCGTATACGCGGTTCGTTCTTCCCGGCAGACCGACACCTGGTTCAAGAAGAACTCAGCCATGGCCTTTTACAAAATGGCCGACTGGCTTGGTATCGAAATGGTTCCCAACCACGCCGACTTCCGTCTCATGTCTAAAGTAGCTGTTCAAGCACTGCTGGCCATGCCGGAACGAAACCTCTTCCTCCGGGCCATGGTTCCCTTATTAGGTTATAAATCCGATAAAGTCTACTACGAACGTGCCAAGCGTGAAGCGGGTACTTCTAAGTATCCATTGAAGAAGATGATTAACTTCGCCGTTGATGGCATCACTTCCTTCTCCGTGAAGCCCATCAAGTTACTCTTCAACTTAGGACTCGTCGTTTCATCGATTGCCGGTATCGAAATTGCCTATACCATCGTTGAAAAGCTAATTGGTAACCCAACGGCCGGCTGGTCATCACTGATGATTTCCATCTGGCTCCTCGGTGGCTTAAACTTAATGGCCATTGGCGTTATTGGTACTTACGTTGGTAAAGTCTTTACCGAAGTTAAATCACGGCCCCTCTTCCGTATTGAAGCTGAAACCGGTGTGCTGGCAACTGCAGCTCCTGAAGGAAGTTCCAACCAGCGGTTAATCACCGTTGCTGAACAACCCATTGGTGCTCCACACATTGCGAGTAGCAACCAAAGCAACTGGTACAAACGAGCTCAATAACTAAAAGAAAAGGACGTCCCCTTTACGGGGGCGCCTTTTTTTAATGCAAATAAAAAAGACTGGCAAAGGCCTGTCTTCTTTAATCAACCAAAAGGTCGTCTTTCACGGGTTGAACCGCAAACTCTTTAATTTGCTGATAGCACTGTTCCATGAAGGCCAAGCGCTTCTTTTCATCGTTTACCCAACGGGCGCCGCCCATAATGTGGACTTTCGCCATTTTGATACCTGATAGTCCCAAAATGTCTTTCTTCCAACGGGTAATAATACCACCATAACGGCGGTGGTAATAAGCAGGATCATCGGCCGTCATAAAGAGACTAGCCTTCTTCCCTTTCAAGAAGCCCTTCACTCGTAATGGCCCCTTACGCTCATAGGCAAAGTTAGGCATCAATGCACGATCAATCATCCCCTTCAAAATGGAAGGTTCGGCTCCCCACCAGACAGGGAAAAAGAAACAGATATGGTCAGCCCATAGAATCTTTTGCTGTACTTGGTTAATGAAGCCTTGTTCTTTCATATGTATTCGATAACCGTAGCGGAGAACCGGGTCAAAGTCGGCAATCGCTAAATCGATAATTTGGACACTCAAACCATCATGACGCAATGTTTCATACGTGTGAAGGGCGTTTGAATGAGTGAATGATTGGTCATCCGGATGCCCTTGGATGATTAATATGTTCATTGGTACTGCTCCTTTTTCCCATTTAGGAGCTGCTTGTATAAATGACGCGATAAGCAACTCAAATACATCAAACTATTTCAATATACCACAAAAACATTACTTTTATTTCAAAAGCAACGTACATAATATTACAGATTTCTAAAAACAAAAACAAGCGACAGATGTGTTACATTAGAATAAAATTATATAATTTTATCTGTACAGCTTTATATTGTTTTCATGTATACTCAATAGGTTGCTAATATTAGCGAATCAATTCAAAAAAGGAAAAAATAATGTTCATTCAATCCCACAAAGCGAAAACCATCTATCGCACATTGTTAGTGATTATCGGAATCATCGGTGTCTGCATCAATACAAAGCTCAGCCCTGCCATGTTCCTTTACTACACAACGCTTTCAAACGTTCTCTGCATTCTTTACTTCATTTATGCATTAACACAGTCCGGTAAAGTCTTGAACGAGAATATTAAAGGGGCCGTTACACTGGCCATTACAGTGACCATGTTAATTTACTGGGGCGTCTTGGCTCCCTACTCCTTCCACATGGATAGTACGTTAGATTACTGCGGAACTTTCATGGTGCACTTGATTGTTCCACTTATGGTCATCTTCGACTGGTTTCTCTTCGACACCAAGGGGCGTTTTTCAAAGAAAGCGCCACTCTACTGGCTATTGATTCCACTGATTTACTACGTCTTTACCGTCATTGCCGCCCAATTCAAGATTGTTTATCCCCTTTCGGGTAATCACTACCCCTACTACTTCATCAATAACGAAATGATTGGCTGGGGCATGGTTGCAGTCTTTGTTATCGGCCTAACCCTTTTCTTCTTAATCTTCGGCTACCTGTATTACGCCCTAGACAAGAAGCTCGCTAAATAAAAATAAAAAGGACCCGTAAACATTCTGTTTACGGGTCCTTTTTTAATACTTACTTATCGATATGGAAATTATCTCGATGTTCAACAACTAAGCCTTCGTGCTTTTCCAAGTAATTCAATAGCAAAGTCGTCAATGTTTCTGAGTAGCGTTTCACGACTTTTCCCTTCGCAAAGACTTCGTTACCAGCACCCGTGGCACGGTAATTATTGACCGCCACCGTATAGGTCTTTTCTGGATCAAAGGGTTGACCATTAATGTCTTCAATCGTCACCCTTTCACCTTCCGGTTTCGTCAAATCAAAACGGTAATCCAATCCGGACCAGAGGTCATAGTTGTAGTCCTGCTTCTTTGGGTAGTAATACGCCCGACTAATCATCACATCCCCATCCTGTAGGGTGAAGTAACCAGCGTTAACCTCCAAAGCTGTTTTCAACTGTTCACCCGTCAAGGCAATGTTGACTAGGGTGTTTGGAAATGGGTAATTCCCCAGCAACTCACGCCGGGTGACGTCCTTATGGAAGCCAGGCATTTCATCATTAAAGAGCGCCGTTGCCGAAAGGTCGGCCCCCGTTGCATCCAACTGTACTTGGTTAATTAGATCAACGAAAGCATGCCCTTCCTGTCGAGCCTTTGGAACATAGTCCAAAGTCATATCCGTACCTAAATGAACAATGACTTCGTCCAACCAGTTGTCTAAGTCTTTCTTCAAAGGAGCCAGTTCACTAAGGTACTGAGCCTTTTCAGGCCAGTTAGCCGTTTTAATTAAACGTGAAGCCGGTAGTTCAGCAGAATCCTCCGCCTCCTGATCCGTACCGGCATCCAAATCGACCGTCAGCTGACCAACGGTTTCTGCTCGATAACCCGGTTGGCTAATTGGCACACCGTTATAAACACCAGTCAGTAGGCGGTGCTGGTGACCGGTGACAAGGGCCGTTACGCCAGGAATAGCCAGAAGTTCGTTTCCCTGATTTTCACCCGTTTCCTTTTCCAGTACGGCACCACTTTCCAAATCACGTGAGAATCCACCGTGGTAGGCAATGACGACTACGTCGGCCTTCTTCTGCAGTTTAGGTACAAGGCGCTTTGCGACTTTGACAGGATCTTCGAAGAAAAGACCAGGAATGTTTTCGGGACGTTCCCAATTTGGCACATACTTAGTCGTCAGGCCAATGACCGCCACCTTCTTGCCCTTCTTTTCATAGATTTTATAGGCCTTTCCAATGAATGGCAGGTTGGTTGTGGCGTCCAAAACGTTAGCGTTCAAAAGGGAATCATCATCTTTAAAGATGCTTTCCAAGTACTGCCGGCCGTAGTTAAACTCATGGTTTCCCAGAACACGGGCATCGTAGCCCATCTCCTGTGGAATAGTCTCAAAAACCTTGGACTTATCCACCGCTACATTGGCTAAGTACGTTCCAAATGGGGAGCCTTGAATGAAATCGCCGTTTTCAATTTTGATAACAAAGTCGCCTTCGGCACGCGCGATACTTTCGATCACCGACATGGTTGAGGCAGCACGGAATAGACCGTAAGGCTTAATCGCATCCTTATCAATAATATTACTAGCCCACCAAAAGGTATGGCTATCTGAAGTTGATAATACCTGTAATTTCATGTCCTTCTCCAATCAAAAAGCAGGCCAGCCAACCGGCCCCTGCTTTTTTTGATATTACTTCAATAGTTGCTTACGGATTGTACCTGACAACCAGTCAATGACCGTCACCATCACTACAATACCAATCAAGATAATTCCAACACGTGACCATGAACGGGTCGACAAAGCGAAAATCAAAGGCGCACCAACACCACCAGCACCAACAATACCAAGAATTGATGCGGAACGAACCGCAATTTCAAAACGGTAAAGGGTAAAGTTGATAAATTCTGGCATCACTGATGGAAGCGTTGCCCAGCTTAGGGCGTCGAAACGGTTTCCACCAGCTGAGATAATGGCTTCTTCAGGTCCACGATCAATGTTTTCAATGGCTTCTGAGAAAAGCTTTCCCATCATACCAATTGAGTGGACACCCATGGCCAAGACACCAGCGAAGGCTCCTGGTCCAACGGCCTTAATAAACATAATCGCCAAAACTAATTCTGGGAAAACACGGATAACCGTCAACAAGAACTTTCCTGAAGAAGAACGAATTGAGAACTTCTTTGTCGTCCGTGCTGCCCAAAAGGCAAATGGCACGGCGATAAAGGAAGAAATAATTGTTCCAAGGAAGGCGATGGCCAGGGTTTCAATCAAAGCAGAAACCAAATCTTCCCCGTGTCCTGAGTAGACATAAGACCAATCAGGATGGAAGAGCCCTGAGAAGATTGATCCAAGAATTTGACCAGCCGATGACTTAATCCCTGAGAACTCAATACCAGAGAAAGACCAAATTACAATGACCAAAACAATTAATGAAATGATGTATGGACGACTTTGCTGGTAAAATGAACGTTTTCTAACCATCATGACAAAGCCTCCCGAAGTTTATTCGATAGTGCATCCACCAGAACAACAACCACTAGAATGCCCAGGATAACAACCGATGTTCGGTCATAACGGAACATTTCGAGCGTCGTGTTCAGGTAAAGTCCAATTCCACCGGCACCAAGGTAACCAAGAACGGCAGAAGCACGGACGTTGATTTCCAATGTGTAAAGGAAGAAAGACAAGTACTGGTTCAAGACCTGTGGAATAACGGCGAAAACAATCACTTGGTTTCGGTTACCACCGGCAGCACGCATGGCCTCAATTGGCCCCTCGTCAACCGTTTCAATTGCTTCGTAAAGCAGTTTGAACATCATTCCGAAAGAAAAGACCGACAAAGCACAAACACCAGATAGGGCCCCGATTCCAACAACGGCAACAAAGAGTGCTGCCAAAAGCATTTCAGGAATCGAACGAACCAAGTTCATGATAAAACGAACAATCCCACGAACATAGGGGTTACGTACGATATTTGAAGCTGACACAAGGGCAACCGGAATGGCCGCCACACAACCAATTAAGGTTCCGACAATGGCCATCTGAATCGTTTGAACCAATGGTGTCAAAATATCAGGGATATATGACCAGTCGGGGTTCGCCATCTTGGCCCAAAGGTCAAAGAATTGGTCAGCCGAGAAGTCTTGACCAACCCCCGTTGCCTGCGCGGAAAGGATCACCGCAAAGACCAGTAGCAAGAAAATTGTAAAACCAACGACGTGCCACTCCTTCATCGCTGGACGCTTTGGTATCGACTGTTTCATCAATCTGCCTCCACATCGTCGCCAGCATCAACACTGCTGTCGTCTCCTGCTTCACGGTAAATTTCCTTGAAGTCGCGCTTGTCGACTTCTTCGATTGGCTTATCGTAAATGATACGACCTTCCTTCAATCCAACGATTCGGCTTGAATACTTCAAGGCCAAACCAATGGAGTGAACGTTCAAGATGATGGTCATCCCATCTTCTTCGTTCAACTTCTTCAGGTCGTTCATGACAACCTTGGTCGTCTTAGGATCCAAACCAGAAACTGGTTCGTCGGCCAAGATAACGGCGGGTTCCTGCATCATCGCGCGGGCAATTCCAACACGCTGCTGCTGACCACCAGAGAGGTCACGAGCTTTGACGTAGTACTTGTCAAGCAGGTTCACGCGGGCCAAGTTGGTCTTAACCATCTCCTGGTCTGCCTTAGTGAAAAGTCCGAGAGCTGCCTTCCATGCTGGATAGTAACCAACACGACCTGACATAACGTTTCGGTAAACAGAAGATGTCTTCACCAGGTTGTAGTTCTGGAAGATCATGGCTGTTGAACGGCGAATCTTGTGGAGTTTGTCCCCAGTCGCCTTCGTGATATCTTGACCATCAATGAGGATTTCTCCCTCCGTCACGTCATGAAGACGGTTAATGGCACGGAGCAGCGTTGACTTTCCGGAACCAGAAAGACCAACAATCATCACAAATTCACCCTGTTTGATGTTTAGGTTAATGTCTTTCAATCCCACTGTACCGTTTGGATACACCTTCGAGACATTCTTTATTTCGATATTTCCCTTATTCGCAGTCATAGCATCCTCTTAATTGTCAGATTTTAAAATCTTCTATACCGCACAAAATGGCCGCCCACCAATGGTGGCGACCATTTTGGCCAAATTAGTTTTTATTGCATTTTTTGAAGCTGGCTCTGGTACTTACGAACGATGTCAAAGTTTGAATCCTTTGAGTCCGTTACGCCGTCCCATGAGTAGACGTCGTGCAAGACTTGCTTACCTTCGTCTGTCTTAGCAATCTTTTCCATTGCCTTCTTAATCTTTTCTGAATCTGATGAGCTGACACCCTTACGAAGTGAGATGGTGTCGTTTGGAATACCGCTCGTTGTGTAAAGGATACGAGTCTTATCGAAGACGTCTGGTTGATCCTTCTTAACAATGTTACGAGCGTCACCGAAGATAAAGGCGGCGTCTGTATCACCGTTCAATACTGAAAGAACACCTTGATCGTGACCCTTCACCTGAACAAGGGTTGAGTCCTTAATGACGTTAACACCCTTCTTGTTTAATTCAACTGCTGGGAAGATGTATCCCGCATCTGAAGTAGGCCCTTGAACGGCAATCTTCTTACCCTTCAAGTCCTTGACTGACTTAATGTTTGAATCTTTCTTAACGATAACCATGGCATCATAGTTATCAACCAACTTATCGGTCTTAGCTCCGGTATTATCATTCTTAATACCGTAACGCGTTGACTGCAAGATAACCTTAGCACCGTATTGCTTGTGTGCCATTACGTAAGCGTCTGGTGACAAGAAGCCCATGTCGACCTTCTTAGCACCCATCGCTTCAATAACTGAGTTCGTGTCAGTTGACAACGACACGTGAACTGGAATTCCCAGTTGCTTACTCAACAGCTTCTCAAGTGGCTTCGCCTTGGCTAGCAAGGTGTCCGACTGAGACGAAGGAATGAACTGAACGTTCAACTCCTTCAAATCCATCTTAGAACTTGACTTCCCTGAATCGGATTTCTTTCCACTAGCCGTGAAAGCAAAGAAACCACCAACAGCGATAATCAACACTGCAATAGCAACAAGAAGTTTTTTCATTTTTCCGTTTTTCTCCCAATAAGCAGATAATTAACAAAATAATTCGCCTTTTGACGACTTTGGTTAATCAAGAATACTCTTCATTCGTTACGAGTTAAGTATCTCTCATTTTCAATCGTCCTTCAACATTAATTTTAAACTTTATTTAATCTGCAGCCGAACATTAAATGAAATTTATATAATTTCAACCAAAAAGCCGAACATTTAGTCAATAAAAAAGCACCACCTTCACGGCAGTGCTCCACTTTTTAATCTTTTTTCTTCAATGGGACCCCATAATGGGAGAGCAAGGTCTGCAAATAGTCGACTGGGCTCTGACCCAGCAGATCGTTTGACTGCTTTGACAAGGTCACATTGGCAAAGTCATTGTCGGCCATCCCCTTAAAATGGATGGCATAAGTTTTACTATAATCCGATTCAAACTGTGTAAAGTACTTCTGGATATCTGAAAAGTTTGCTTCGAGGTAATCGTCTGTGTCATCGTCCCCTAGCACAACCAGAACCTTTTGACGGGCCTGGTCTACCCAAAAGCCATCGCCCAAGTTCAGCGCCTGGTTCTGTTTAAACTGCTCTTCAACCGTATTCAATGTTGCCTTAAAAGGATGAATGGGCTTCTTTTGCCTAGTCATACTTGGTTGATCATCATGGACAGTCTTAGGACCCTCCGCACTTCTTGAAAAGTGCTGGCCCTGCTGTTCGGACTTATCAGAACGTTGTTTCTTTACAAAATAGGAGATTCCCCAGAGTACAGCGATAATCAAGAGAATTGGCAGTAAGTGGGTAAAAATAAACATCACCCCTAGTATGAGCAATAGAACAATTAAAATTGCCGGCATCCAGGTTAGGAAGACAAAGCAAAGATAAAGAAGGAAAATAAATAAAATTAGGAATGAAAAGAGAATCATCTAGTACGTCCTTTCTTCTGTTGAAAGTATTTTAGCACTCTTGACTGTTAAGTGCTAGCTATTTCTAAAATTATCATAAAAAAAGACTTAACAAGCATAATCTTGTTAAGTCTTTTTATTTTATGGATCTGAGGGGAGTCGAACCCCTGTCCAAACCGCCCGCCACGCCAGCGTCTACATTCATAGGGCAATCATTGTTACCGCAACCAAAGCAGCCATTGTCCAGAACTTGACTTTGGCTGGGATCGAATTGGTTTTAAAGGGCAAGGCGCCGACATCGTCTTACACTCGAGCTAACCATCTATAAGAGCAAAATCCACCATGTTAGCCTAACGGATATGCTCACGTGTCACTGGTTTTTAGGCAGCGACAGCGTAAGAGTTATTGTTTTTTGCAGTTAAATAGTCTGCCTGCTTTACGCCCAGACGGCGGAATGCAGCTAGCGCTCGAAACAGCCTGTCGAATTCCGGGACAGACCCAAATAAAAAAGCACTAAGGATAAAAATCCTTAGTGCTATTATACCATCTTCCTTCTCTCAAGAAAGCCCTTCTATTGTTTAGAAAGCGCGGTATCGTGCACGACGTGCAGCAACGATTTCTTCACCGGACATCTCTTGCATCTGCTTGAACTCTTCATCAAGCTTATCCTGCATGCCTTCAAAAATCTTAGCATGGTGGCGACCCTCAGGGATAATTTGGTCAATGACATGCTTCTCTAACAAGTCACTGGGCGTAATTCCCATAATGGCAGCCGCTTCATCAGAACGCTTGGCGTCCTTCCAAAGGATGGAAGCGAAACCTTCTGGTGAAAGGATTGAGTACGTTGCGTTTTCAAACATCCAGATTTGGTCAGCTGTGGCAAGGGCCAAGGCTCCACCAGAACCACCTTCTCCGTAAATGATGGCAATCATTGGCACCGTCAACTTCATTGATTCCAGGATGGAATTCGCAATGGCCTCTCCCTGTCCTTGTGCTTCAGCATCCTTACCCGGGAAGGCCCCAGGTGTGTTGATCAATGTGATGATTGGACGGTTGAACTTCGCAGCCTGCTTCATCAAACGTTGGGCCTTTCGGTAACCCCAAGGTTCTGGTGAACCGTTACGCTTTGAGATTTTATCCTGGATGTCCGTTCCCTTATCGATGGCGATAATTGTTACGGGACGGCCCTTTAAACGGCCAATTCCACCGATAACCGATGAATCATCAGATGATAAACGGTCACCGTGTAATTCAACAAAGTCAGTGACCAAACCGTTGATGAGTTCCCGAGCCATAAAACGGTCTTCGCGAGACTTTTTCACGATGTCAGCTGGATTAACATCCTTTTGGAACATCGTCTTAATAAAATCAAACATCGGCTACCTCCTGCTTATGCATTGAAACGATTTTTCCAATCATTTCCGCCATATCTTGACGAGGTACAATCTGATCCACGAAACCGTTCTTCAAGAGCGTTTCAGCACGTTGAAAGTCCTTTGGTAGTTTTTCATGAATGGTTGATTCAATGACTCGAGCACCAGCAAAACCAACTAGAGCGTGTGGTTCTGCTAGGGTCACATCCCCTTGCATGGCGAAGGAGGCGGTCACACCACCGGTTGTTGGATCGGTCAAGACCACCAAGTAAAGCAAGCCGGCTTCTTGGTGGGTAGCAACTGCGCCAGAAATCTTAGCCATCTGCATCAAGGAATTAATACCTTCTTGCATACGGGCTCCACCTGAAGCGGTGAACATAACAACAGGCAATTGATTGGCCGTTGCATGCTCAAAAAGGCGGGTAATCTTTTCACCAGTCTTTGAACCGAGTGAACCCATCATGAAGTAAGAGTCCATGATACCAAGGTCAACTGCTTCACCAGCAATCTTACCTGAACCAGTCAAAACGGATTCGTTCATGTTCGTCTGCTTCTTAGCGCGGTCCAACTTTCCTTGATAACCTGGAAAGTCCGTTTGGTCAATCGTTAGGTCCGCATCGAACTCAACAAAGTCCGTTGCGAAAAGTTCAAGACGTTCGCGAGCTTGCAAACGGAACCCGTAATTACATTCTGGGCAGACACGGTAGTCCCCGAGCTGCTTGTTATAAATCTGAGTGCCACAGTATGGGCAGGCCAAGAAAAGGCCATCAGGAATTCGATCACGAACGGCGTCCGTAACCTTGATTTTAGTGTTATCGACTTTATTGTCAGATGAAAACAATTCCATATTGTCTGGGCTAAGCCCACTCCTCTCTCGATGGGTAGTTAAACTACCGTTGAAAAGATTTACTGTTCTTCTGCCAATGAGGATTCCCATTCAGGCAAGAACTTGTTTTCCAGGTACTTCGTTGTGAACTTGTCTTGAAGGACACCTTCGTCCTTCAACAAGGCCTTTTGGAAGTTCTTAGAAGTTGCGACACCGGAAACGGAGGTTTCATCGATGATACGAGCCAATTTCGCAATTGCTTCTTCACGAGTATCATCGTGTGCAATCAACTTGGCAATCATTGAATCGTAGAATGGTTGAATCATGTCACCATTGTAGAGGGCAGAATCGATTCGAACCCCAGGACCACCAGTTGGCAAGAAGACAAAGTCAACTCGTCCAGCAGAAGGAGCGAAGTTTGCTTCAGGCTTTTCAGCCGTCAAACGCATTTCAACAGCATGACCTTGAATCTTCACGTCTTCTTGCTTCAAAGGTAGCTCTTCTCCGGCTGCGACAAGGACCTGCAAGCGAACTAAGTCCAGTCCAGTAACCATTTCGGTCACGGGGTGCTCAACTTGGATACGAGTGTTCATTTCCATGAAGAAGAAGTTTCCTTCTTGATCCTGCAAGAACTCAATCGTACCAGTGTTTTCGTAATCAATGGCATTCACGGCCTTGGTTACGACATCAACCATGTCAGCACGCATGTCAGGTGTCATTGAAACTGCGGGTGATTCTTCCATCACCTTCTGGTTACGACGCTGCAAAGAACAGTTACGTTCTGGGAAACAAACGACGTTACCAAATTGGTCACGGATAACCTGCATCTCAATGTGGCGGCAATCAAGCATTACCTTTTCGATGTACATATGGTCATCACCATAGTTCATCTTGGCTTCGGCTTGGGCGTTCGTAAAGTTTTCCTGCATTTCTTCATCATGATAGATGAAACGCATTCCCTTACCACCACCACCGGCAGCAGCCTTCAACAAAACTGGGTAGCCAATCTCGTGGGCCACTTCAAGGGCTTCGTCAACGTTGTGAATGTAACCCAGGGAACCCGGAATAACCGGTACGTCAGCCTGGCGCATTTCGTTACGAGCGTGCTCCTTGTTTCCCATCAAATCAATGGTTTCTGGACGAGGACCAATCCATTTAATCCCAACATCGCCAACCATTTCGGCGAAGAGATCGTTTTCCGAAAGAAAACCATAACCAGGGTGAATGGCTTCAGAACCAGTCAAAACAGCAGCTGAAATCACATTCTTCATGTTGATGTATGAATCAACAGGCTTAGGGCCACCCACACAAATTGCTTCATCGGCAATTTGCACGTGTAGCGAATTCTTATCCGCCGTTGAGTAGATGGCCACCGTTTTGATACCCATTTCCTTCAAGGTACGGATAACTCGCACCGCGACTTCACCACGGTTTGCTACCAATACTTTTTTGAACATTTTATTCTCCAATAATAAAGGTCAGTTCGGCCGTTGTTGCCTTCTTTCCGTCAACCCAGGCGATTCCCTTTCCGGAACCGACAGGGCCACGCAAACGATCCAAAGTTACTTCGAGACGAACTTGGTCACCAGGACGAACCATCTTACGGTAACGGGCCTTCTTAATGCCACCAAAGTAAGCAGTCTTACCCTTAAATTCTGGCATTGAGAGAAGAGCAACGGCACCAGCTTGTGCCAAGGCTTCAACAGTCAAAGCACCTGGGAAAGTTGGGTTGCCTGGGAAATGTCCTTGGAAGATTTCTTCGTTAATTGAAATGTTCTTGATAGCAACACATTTTTCACCAGGAACGAGTTCTTCAACCGTGTCCAACATGAGCATTGGGTAACGGTGTGGAAGGATTTCTTGAATTTCTTGTGCGTTCATTAAAGACATGTTTCTTCTCCTTTTATGCCTATGTATGCCAAGCAAACGGTTGAAAGTTTACTTGGCCTAAGGCCAACTTGAGCAAGTAATGCAGATTATTAGTCCGTTGTTACTCGGTAAAGTGGCTTGTCGTAATCAACGACTTCTTCGTTTTCAACTAGGATTTCAGCAATCGTACCTGAAACATCAGACTTAATTTCGGTCATCAACTTCATCGCTTCAATGATGGCAACCGTTTCGCCCTTTTCGACGTGGTCTCCAACAGACTTGAAGTCCGGTTCCTCTGGTTTTGGCTTCAAGTAAACTGTACCAACCATTGGTGCCTTGATTTCCTTACCAGCTGTAGGTGCAGCAGGTGCTGGAGCGGCTACTTCTGATACGGCAGCAGGACTCGCTTCGTTTGAAACAGGGGCGCTGGCTACTGCTACGGGAGCAGCGGCCGCAGCTGGAGCAGCTGGAGCAACCTGTTCATTCTTTGAAAGGTGAAGTGAAAAGTCACCATCTTGAATGGCGATATCGCGGAGCGATGACTTTTCAAGATCAGACATCAACTCACGAATTTCATTAACGTTTAAATTCATTTGGAGTGTTCCCCTTAAAACTTCTTGAAGATGATAGCAGCGTTGTGGCCACCAAATCCGTAGTTAGCCGACATCACGTATTCTGGCGCTTGGTCCTGGTTTGACTTGTTAACCAAGTTGACCTTCTTCGTGTGTTCATCTGCTTCATCAAAGCCGACGTTTTCAGGCAAGATACCACGGTCAATGGCACCAACTGAAACAACGGCTTCAACAGCACCGGCAGCACCAAGCAAGTGACCAGTCATTCCCTTTGTTGATGAGACAGGAACTGAGTTTTCACCGAAGACAGCAGCAATGGCTTCCGCTTCTCCTGAATCGTTGGCACCAGTGGCAGTACCGTGGGCGTTGATGTATGAAATATCTTCTGGCTTGATGTTAGCGTCTTCAATGGCTTCCTTGAATGCGCGGATAACACCTTCACCATCAGGAGCTGGTGATGTCATGTGGTAGGCATCGGCAGTCGTACCATAACCAACAACTTCGGCCAAAACCTTAGCACCACGTGCTTCGGCGTGTTCCAAAGATTCAAGAACCAAAACACCAGAGCCTTCACCAAGAACGAAACCATGACGGTTCTTATCGAATGGCTTTGAGGCTTCCTTTGGATCCTTTTCAGTTGACAAAGCAGTTAAGGCAGCGAAACCAGCAATTCCGATTTCGTTAACAGCGGCTTCGGCTCCACCAGTCAAGACAACGTCTTCCTTACCTGATTGAATGCGCCAGAAGGCTTCTCCGATGGCGTTTGTGGCAGAAGCACAGGCCGTAACGATGGTCATGTTGCTTCCCTTAGCACCAAAACGCAATGAAACGTTACCAGAAACCATGTTAGGAATTGCTTCAGGAACGAACAATGGTGACACACGTTGTGGCCCCTTGTCGTGCATCTTGATAATCTGTTCTTGCATGGTTGTCAAACCACCAATTCCGTTTCCCAAAATAACACCGAAACGGTTTGGGTTTTCCACCTTTGACTGTTCTTCAGAATCTTCATCTGGCAAAAGTCCAGCTTGTTCCATCGCCTGAGTTGAGGCATCGATGGCATACTGTGAGAACAAATCCAACTTACGGGCAGCACGCTTTCCAACGCGTGTTGTGGCATCAAAGCCATCCACTTGACCGGCAACTGCAATACCAGTTTCTGTTGGGTCAAACTTTGTAATTGGCTTAATACCACTTTGACCAGCAAAGATGGCGTCCAAGAAAGCCTTTGTATCATTTCCATTAGGAGCAATTGCACCCATTCCAGTAACTACAACTCGTGTCATTATGTTTCCTTTCAACTTCTTGTTTAAAGAATCGTTAATTAGATGTAAAGACCACCGTCAACCGTAATCGTTTGACCAGTGATGTAATCGTTACCTGCTAAGAACAAGGCAACGTCCGCAACGTCATCCACCGTTCCAAAACGTGACAATGGGATTTCGTTTAAGATAGCTTCCTTCGCCTTGTCAGACAATGCGTCCGTCATGTCTGAAACGATCATTCCAGGCGCAATCGCGTTCACGCGAATGTTACGACGGGCCCCTTCCTTAGCAAGGGACTTCGTCAAACCAATCACACCAGCCTTTGAAGCGGCATAGTTCGCCTGACCCATGTTTCCCATCAAACCGACAACGGAAGCCATGTTGATGATGACACCGTGCTTTTGACGAATCATCTTTTTAAAGACCGGCTGCGTAACGTTAAAAGTACCAGTCAAGTTTGTGTTCACAACGGCAGCGAAGTCTTCCAACTTCATTCCCATTGCCAACTGGTCCTTTGTGATACCGGCGTTGTTCACCAAGATATCAATCCCGTCGAAGTCTTCTTCCTTGTACAAAGCCTTCAAGGCAGCTTCAGCAGCTTCCCCATCAGCGATGTCAAATTGCAAAGTACGAGGTGTCTTTGAGAAAGAGTTAATCACTTCTTCCTTCAAAGGTGAACGGCCGTGCAAAATAATGTTTGCGCCAGCCTTATCAAAGGCGTGAGCAACAGCTAAACCAATTCCTCGTGAAGAACCGGTAACCAAAACAGTTTGATTAGTAAAATCCATTTTTATTCTTCTCCCTTAACTGCTGAAACAACTTTTTCAAAAGTCGTCCAATCCGTTACGGAATAACGGTTAACTTCTTTTGAGACAATCTTTCGTGCAAACTTTGAAAGTGTGACACCAGGTCCAATTTCAAGGAGCGTATCCACTTGATTATCCTTCACCATTTCGTCCAGGCACTGGGCGAAGTAGGTTGGTGAAACGATTTGCTTAGTCAACGTATCCTTCAAACCGGCTTCTACAAAGACCTTCTTTGTCGTGTTGGAATAAACAGGGTACTTGGCCTCCGCAAACTTTTCATTCGCAAAACGCTCTGCCATCTTATCGGCAGCTTCCTGCAAGAGTGGCGTGTGGAAGGCGCCAGACACTGGCAAAGGAATCATCTTCTTTACGCCAGCAGCCATAAGCGCTTCAACGGCTTGATCAACGTCCGCTTTCTTTCCACCAATGACCAACTGTGCAAAGGTGTTAAAGTTTGCTGGGTAAACAGCCAAACCATCTGCTTGCAACTTTTGAACGGTTTCAACAATCATTTCCTGGTTGTCATTCAAAACCGCAACCATCTTGCCAGGATTTGCATCCCCCACCGCTTGCATGTATTCGCCACGATCCTTTACTAAAGCGATAGCCTGTTCAAAAGTCATCATACCGTTAGCAACTAAAGCAGGATATTCTCCAAGAGAGAGTCCTAATCCAGCAACAACTGGACGAACACCAGCTTCCACTAGGCAGGCTGCCAAAGCAGAATCAAAGGCAACAATCGCTGGTTGTGCCCACTTTGTTTGACTAATCTTGTCTTCGTCGTTGAAAACGTCGACAAGGTCATAGCCAAGAATCTGTGATGCCTGATCAATCTTACTTTTAAAGGCGGGTAAATTGTCGTAGAGGTTTTGCCCCATACCGGCCTTTTGTGAACCTTGGCCGTTAAATAGTAATCCGATGCGCATAGAAAGTCCTTACTTTACTTCGTTGTGTTTGGAATACCCAAGATGTCTGTTGCTTGTGCCCATGTATCGGCCAAGATGTCAGCAACTGGCTTCTCTTCGTGAATCAAACCAGAAATTTGGCCGGCCATAAAGGCACCGCCGTCCTTGTCACCCTGTTGTACGGCGGCACGAAGGGTTCCTGATTCAAGCTTTTCAACCGTTTCATAATCTGGAGCAGGCTTTTGAGCCTCTTCGATTTCCTTCTTCACGTATTCCTTGGCCATCTTGTTCTTCAAGACACGGGCACGTGAACCGGCAATGTTACCAGTAACGATGGTATC
The DNA here is from genome assembly GCF_900112405.1 of Fructobacillus durionis. Lineage (GTDB taxonomy): Bacteria > Bacillota > Bacilli > Lactobacillales > Lactobacillaceae > Fructobacillus > Fructobacillus durionis. Next base: position 66,994 of record NZ_FOLI01000005.1, read on the forward strand.
GATATCGCGGGCCTTGATAATCTTCTTCTTGAAGTTTTCGTGAACTTCAGATTCTGGTGATGCAAGGAAACGGGTTCCCATTTGAACACCTGAGGCACCCAAGCAAAGGGCTGCAGCAACACCGCGGCCATCAGCAATTCCACCAGCGGCGATAACAGGAATATCAACAGCGTCTACAACCTGTGGCACCAAAGCCATGGTTGTCATTTGGCCAATGTGACCACCTGATTCCATTCCTTCGGCGATAACGGCATCAACACCCTTACGCTGCATCATCTTAGCAAGTGAAACGGATGGGATAACCGGCATAACAACGATACCAGCGGCGTGCAATTCATCCAAGAAAGGTGATGGATCACCGGCACCAGTAGCTACGACTTTAACACCTTCTTCAATAATGACGTCGAAGACTTCGCGAATGTGACGAGACATCAACATCACGTTGACACCAAAAGGCTTATCAGTCAAAGCCTTAGCACGACGAACTTCCTTACGAACATCATCTCCGTGCCAGTAACCAGTTCCGATGAACCCAAGTCCACCAGCTTCTGAAATGGCTGCTGCCAATGCACCAGTTCCGGCCCAAGTCATTCCACCTTCAACGATGGGGTACTTCATACCGAGCTTATCAAAAATTTCATTTCCAACTTTTACAGTCATAATTTGCCCTTACCCTTACTTCAAATTGATATATGTACACGGCGACAAGCGCCGCCTAATAAGAAGGATTACTTCTTGTCAGTTTGTTCCTTGATCTTGTTTACCAAGTCAGCAACAGTTGATACTTCTTCAGTATCTTCCAACTTAATGTCGAATTCGTCTTCCACTTGGTTCAAAACTTCGAACAAGTCCAATGAATCGGCATCGATGTCATCAGTCATGTTAGTAGTCATCGTAACTTCTGAGTCTTCCAAATCGAATTGGTCAACCAAGATGTCCTTTACCTTGTCAAAAATCTCTTCTTGTGTCATGAGCACAGTCTCCTATAGGTTCGTATTGCAATACGTTAGATTTTTACGGTGCAGCCTCCTACACCGTAATTGAATAATAATGTTGTAAAAGTCCTGATCAGAGCTTCCAAATCTGAGCGCCGATTGCCAGGCCACCACCGAAGCCAACGAAGGCAACGGTCATACCCGGTTTTACTTGGCCAGACTTGTAAAGTTCATCCAGCAGGATGGCTGTTGAAGCGGCAGAAGTGTTACCGTATTCAACCATGTTCGTTGGGAACTTATCCATCGATTGACCAAAGTTTTTAGCAATCGATTCAATGATGCGGTGGTTCGCCTGGTGGGCCAAGTAAAAGTCCACGTCATCTGCGGATAAGTTTGCCTTTTGAAGGGCCTTATCCAAAGCCTTTGGCACTTCGCGAGTTGCGAAGGAGTATACACCACGACCATCTTGATGGAAGTAAGGGTCCAATGGTGAAATCTCACCTGCAAAGGCATTCTTGTTTGCAAAGCGTCCGGTTAAGATGGCTTCACCACGGTCACCAAAGGTTTCTAGCTCTTCGGATAGTAACCCTTGTTCTTCATCGCTTGCCTCAAGTAAGACCCCTCCGGCACCGTCCCCAAAGAGAACGGAAACCGTACGGTCCTTCCAATCAATTAGCTTTGAAAGTACTTCGGCCCCAATAAACATTCCCTTTTGATAGCGACCAGAAGAAAGGAAGGAAGAGGCAACAGACATTCCATAAACAAATCCTGAACACGCCGCGTTAATATCAAAAGCGAAAGCTTTTTCAGCCCCAATGTTGCCCTGCACGATGGCGGATGTATGGGGTGAAAGTGCATCTGGTGACATGGTTGAAACGATAATGAAGTCGAGGTCTGATGCAGCCCATCCAGCTTCCTTTAGGAGCTTTTGTGCAACAGAAGTTGCCAAGTCAGATGTATTTTCATCGGTCACAACGTGACGGTTATGAATTCCCGTTCGTGGATAAATCCAGTCATCGGATGTATCCATCAAACCGGCTAAATCATCATTTGTCACAACGCGCTCTGGCACTTGCTTTGCGGTTGCTACAATCTTCATCTTTTCCATGTTCAATCCTTTTGTGCTCACTCTTTCAGTAAGTCCTGAAGGTAGTTTTTCAAATTGCCCAGTGCCTTCTCCAGCACTTCCGCTGCATCTTCGCTAAAGCCTGTAAACATGGCTTTCGTTAATTGCATGTGAAAGGCGCGGTGAGCACGGTACAAAATTCGACCCTGGTGAGTCAAGCCAAGCTTAACCACACGTCGATCCGTCTTGGAACGGCGACGTTCCACGTAGCCTTTTTGAACTAGTCGATCAATGGCTGTTGTCATCGCAGATGGTGACAAATGAACAGCCTTAGCAAGTTGTGAAGCCGTCTTTTCCTCATACATCGAGATGGCGTAAATCGTATGCACATCTCTCACTGTTAGTGCAGAAAAGGGACCTTGCTTTAGCGCACCTTCTTCGACCCAGGCAATGTTTGCAATTAAATCAACCAGAGTCTGACTGGCCGTTTTAAAGTCAATGTTTGAAGCAGGTGCTAAATCAGTCTTTTTCATCAGGAGCCACCACAAACATCAGCTCCGCCTTAGTTGCGACTTTATCGTCAACCTTAGCCACAACTTCAACAGTTCCCATGTTTTCGCGAACCTTGCCGAATGTAGCATGCAGCTTCAAAACATCACCAGGAACAACCATCTTCTTAAACTTAGCGTCGTTAATTCCAGTCATGTAAGCCGTCTTCCCCTTAAACTGTGGTGAAGACAAAATCAAAATTGAAGCAGCCTGTGCCAATGACTCGATGATCAACACACCAGGCATTACTGGGTTACCAGGGAAGTGTCCTTGAAAAAACTGCTCGTTAATCGTCACGTTCTTCACGGCAACGATTGATTCGTCGGGCACCATTTCCTCGACGTAGTCCATGTAAATGATTGGGTAACGGTTCGGAATCAAATCCATGATTTCCGTAGTTGTTAACACTGGCATTAGCTGTTCCTTTCTTGGGGCAGAGTCACCCGCTATAAAGAATTATTCAAGATAATGATAGTCTACCATAAATACTTCGATAGTCAAACTATCTCTCCATCGAAGCATTACTGAATAAAAAAAAGCTGCCCACGTAAAAGGTGAACAGTTCTTTTTAGTCGACATTGATATGCCGAACAACTTTTATTTACTTATCGTCATGACGCTTCTTGGTGAACAGGTAGCTCAAACCAGCAACCGCACCCGTCACAGCAGGCCATACAGACCGGACAACCTTTTGACCTGTACTTGGTAGTGCCGCCAGCAGACGAGATGGCTTCTTAGCCGAAGTGGACTGGTTAGCCGTTGCCCCCGCAGCAGTGTTGGCCGCCTTTGAACCGTTATTTGCGTTGTTGCTATTGCTGTTCGTACCGTTCGTTGCGTTGCCACCATTCGTCCCGTTGTGGTGCTTTGGCTGAACCGCATTCTTTTGATAATGAACAGTTACCGTTTGGTCGCTATCATCCAACTTAACTTGTTGAGCCGCAACCGAGGCCTTATCAGGATTTTCATATCCTGCAATGGCTGGTGAAGCTTGGCTAGCCCAAGTATCACCAGTGGTCGTGCCCCAGTTTCCCATCGAGATTAACTGGTGGGTGACCATATCTTCAACCGCTGTTCGTTCAAAGTCGACCGTTTGTACAACGTCTGGCGCAATCTTTTGTCCTTCACCGTTTTCATAGTGAATGGTACGAGTGACTTTCTTAGACAATTCGTCCTGGTACTTCTTAGGCAAGTTAGGCGTTTGGCCGTTCACTTCGTTCTTTTGGTGGTGATAGACAAGTGTCTTGGCATCATCAGAAGTTGTGCCCGTTACCGCCTGCTCGCTTACTGAGTCCGTTGGATTGACGTAACCTTCACCGGACTTGTCAGGAGCAGTGTAAGCCGCCCAATCCTTGTTGGCCGACGTTGCCGTCCAATCGCCATAAACCACTTGGTTCTTTACAAGGTCGAAGTACTCAGCAGTACGGTGTAGGTGCACGATTTGCTTTGTTTGACCGAGTGAGTGGTTGTCATCATCACCATCGACCAAGTTAATGGTACGGGTAACATCTTTATCCGTCTCAGCGTGGTCAGCTGGCACAACAGCCCGTCGTGCGTGCTGATAGTAAACCGTTACCTGCTCATCCGGCTGAAGAGGGTTAATCCAGCGCGTATCTTGAATTGGCTGTTCTGCAACGGTTGGCTGATCTGGATTAGTAAATCCTTCTGAAGTTAAATCTGGTGAAGCTTGTGCGGGAAAGTCCGCGTAGTAGCCGTCTGGATTATAGGAAGCATCACAGTGACTGTATTGCCCCCAACCAACAACCTTTTTGGTTGTGTAATCATAGGTTGCCCAACGCACCAAAGTAACGGGTTGAGTCACTGATGTCGCGATATCAGGACCGTTTGGATTCTCAGCATCCTTATAATGGATAACACGGCTATAGGTCTTGATGAAGTCCGACAGAGGAACCCCCGCTGGTATATTACCAGGGTGAATCAAACCATAGTTGTCGCCCACTTGGCCATTTGCTTTCGCAGTCGTATTAGTCGTAGCCGTCGTGTTCGCACTAGCATTCGTACTCGTGTTCGTCAATTGGCTTTGCTTTGTATGCATCGCCTGGATCATCGAATTATAGGAATTCGCGCTTGGTGCATTCGCTACTGTCTTGGTTACCTCAGCATCAGTTCCCTGAACCTTTGGTGGTTGAATCATTTCAACCCCGCCAGCAAAAGTAAAGGCAGCAACGGACAAGACTGCCCATTCCTTCTCAAGCTTATGCAAGTATTTCTTGTTTAGATGTGTATATTTATGGGTTAATTCCCAATCGATTTTTTGATATCTTCTAGCATATTAACGCCCTACCTTATACCTTAGTTGTACTCCCCTCCCTCCCGTATTTCAACGGATAATGTTTATTCTGTACGCTTATATTTAAATTGTTATCTTTTCGTAACATAAGCGGTGTTTTCTTGAACCTTTTTCATATAAATGTAATAGTTATTCGAAAATAGCTGCCATTTTTTAGAAGAGTTTTTTTACCCTAAAAGCTTGTATATTATAGGAAGAAATTCATCAAAAAGATTATTCCGAAGATCAAAGCAATCAAAATCAGAACGGCGCCCTGCTGTAAATTAATCAAAGCCAAATATTCTCGCAAGCGTCCCCGCCAGCGGACCCGGATTGTCGTCTTTGCGCCAATGACCTGCGCGGATAATCCGACCCGGCGTGCTAAGAAAGAAGCCCGTAAGACATGGTAATCCGATGTGGCGATTAAGATGGTCTGATTTAAGTCATGCAATTTTTCTTTAGAAAAAGTCAGATTCTGAAAAGTATTCCGGCTTGAACTTTCCACTAACAGTTGCTTCTCTGGATAGTCAAAAGTTCTTTCAGCATAAGCCTTCATCGCTACCCCTTCAGGTAGTTGTTCATCAAATCCCTGTCCACCAGTGAAAATAACGGTCGCTTGGCTGCCTTGCTGAATCGCCAGGTCCATGGCTCGGTTAATACGGCCAGCTAAAATTGGGCCAACCTCATGACCGTCCTTTAAATAGGCGCCCAGGACAATCATATCCTGAACTTGTGGCACCTTCCGATGGCGGTACTCATAGCCTTTCATTGCGAATAGGGTCAGGCACCAACCGGCATCAAGCAAGATCAAAATGGCAAATGCCCCCTGCCAAAGAGACTTTAAGATAACGTTTTTCATTGAAAAAGCCATGCCCGACCAGGCCATTATTAACAAAATCAGGAGAAAAATTGTCAATAGCAGCATCATCGGACGCATCCGCAAACGCCACCAAATTCCCCAAGATAGCCATGCTAGGGCCAAAACAAGAATTGTTGTTAACAGTAATAGAATAAAGAGAGCCACATCATCACCCCACTCGTGAGTAAAGGCCATCAATTGAAAGGCCTTTACCTTTATTATAATCACTATCGCCCAATGGTTAAATAAGGACAGTTCGTTGGTTCACTTTCCTGCGATATTGCTATAATGAACACTGTGACAATTATTTTTTCGAGAATATCTTCTTTCAAAACCCTCGCAATAGAAAAGTGAATTCACAGAGGCAAATCATGCGTGCATTACAAAGCAAAATCATCGCAGAACTAAAGGTGCAACCCGCCATTGACCCAATGGCAGAGTTCCGGCGTTCCGTTGACTTTCTCAAACAGTACTTAAGCAACAGTCAGTACAATGGGCTCCTACTCGCAATTTCGGGCGGACAGGACTCTACTCTAGCCGGCTGCATTGCCCAAACGGCCATCAACGAGTTACGAGAAAATGATAGCAGCGACTACCGTTTCATTGCAGTACGTCAGCCATACGGTCGGCAAGCTGATGAAGATGATGCACAAGCTGCTCTGGACTTTATTCAACCCGACCAAGTGGTGGTGACGGACATTAAGAAAAGTACCGATGCCATGGTATCTTCGCTTCGGGCTGCTGGTCTAGTCGTCGACGACCTGAGTCGTGGATCAATCAAACCTAAAATGCGAATGATTGCTCAGTACGCCGTGGCTCGAGAGCACAATCTCGCAGTGATTGGTACCGACCATGCAGCTGAATCCGTCACTGGTTTTTTCACTAAATACGGCGATGGCGGTACCGATATCAACCCGCTATGGCGCTTAAACAAACGACAGGGCCGGGAAATTCTTGTAGCATTACACGCTCCAAAAGGACTTTATGAAAAAGTGCCAACGGCGGATTTGGAGGATAATCATCCTCAGTTGCCTGATGAAGTTGCCCTAGGAGTTAGCTATGATTGCATTGACGACTACCTAGAGGGAAAAGATATTCCCGAAAAGGATGCGCAACGTATCGAAACGCTCTACCTTGCCTCTCAACACAAGCGGCACGAACCGGTTACCATTTACGATACCTGGTTTATTAAGTAAAAAATAAAAGGACATAGCCTTTGCTATGTCCTTTTTTATATATCGAAAAAAATGCAAGGCACAAAAAAAAGAACCGCCAGATGGCAGTTCTTTGAAATAAAGTCTTATTTTTAGCCGATGTGTGCGAAGTGCAACAAAGTACGGATCATGTTTGAAGTGAAACCGTATTCGTTATCGTACCAAGCAGCAATCTTAACCAATTGTTGACCGTCACCTTCGATGATTTCAGTCTGTGTTGGGTCAAAGACAGTACCGTGAGTGTCGTTGATGATATCGTTTGATACCAATCCGTCACCGTTGTATCCGAATGAATCAGATTCGTACTTCTTCATAGCTGCGTTGATTTCTTCAACAGTAGCATCCTTCTTCAAAACAGCAGTCAATTCAGTGATTGAGCCATCAGGAACAGGAACACGGATAGCTGAACCAGTCAACTTACCATCCAATGAAGGAACAACCTTTCCGATTGCCTTAGCGGCACCAGATGAGTGTGGCAATGAGTTTGAAGCAGCATCGCGGTTTGCTTGACGCTTTTCAAACTTAGCTGACTTAGGTCCATCTTGCAAGCTTTGTGAAGCTGTGTAAGCGTGGATAGTCAACATCAAACCAGTCTTAACACCGAATTCCTTTTCAAGTGCGTTGGCCATTGGAGCCAATGACTGAGTAGTACATGAACCAGCAGAAACAATCTTATCTGATGACTTCAAGATGTCTTGGTTAACACCGTAAACAACAGTAGGAACATCACCAGCTGGTGCAGAAATCAAAACCTTCTTAGCACCTGCGTCCAAGTGAGCTTGTGACTTTTCGGCTGAAGTATAGAAACCAGTAGCTTCCAATACGTAGTCAACGCCGTCGTTTTCAACCCACTTCAAGTCAGCAGCGTTACGTTCTGCGTAAACCGTGTAGTGCTTTCCGTTAACGATGATGCCAGTTTCATCAGCTGAAACATCAGCGTTCAAAGTACCGTGAATTGAGTCATACTTCAACAAGTATGCCAACATTTCAGGGCTAGTCAAATCGTTGATGGCTGCAACTTCAACATCAGCTGCTGAGTCACCCAATTCCAAGATACGGCGGAATGCCAAACGACCAATACGACCGAATCCGTTAATACCAATCTTCACAGTCATGTGTGTAGACCTCCAAATAATTTTTTGACCTATGTCAACACCCATATTATAACACAACGGCTAGTTAGCAATGCAAGTCAAATAATTATTTCCTCACAAACTGGACCATACCATTTACTATTATCACTGGGTATTATGAGAATATCATGGTAAAATAAAAAGAATATTTAAATTTTTCCTTTCTAAATAAGGGAGAACAAAGGAGAGAGACTATGAAAACTTGGTCAAGTAAAAAAATTACGATCTTAGCAGCAATAATCGCCCTCAACGTGGCACTATCTTACGTGGTGCACATCCCCGTTCCAGCCACTTCTGGTTTTGTTAACCTAGTTGAAGCCGGTATCTTCGTTGCCGCTTTAACCATGGGACCAGGTGCCGGTTTCTTGGTTGGTGCCTTTTCGGGTGGACTACTTGATTTGTTTGCCGGCTACCCACAGTGGCTAATCTTTTCATTCGTTATCCACGGATTAGAAGGTTATATCGCTGGTTTAGCCATTGCTAAGTCTAGCTGGGCACAAGCGGTCGCACTGGTTGTTGCCTCAATCGTCATGATTATCGGTTACGTATTTGCCGGTGCTATTCTTTATAACTGGGCGGCCGGTTGGGCTTCCATTGTTGGAAACCTTGGACAATGTGTCTTCGGTGCCGTCATCGCACTCATCATCCTGCCTTTCCTAAAAGGACGTATGACAATCAAATAATTTTACGGCAGGCCCACTGGCCTGCCTTTTTATTTTTTCGAAAGTTTTTATTTTCTTAATATTCATGGGATAATATAAATAAGAAACAAGGAGGAAATTCATGTCTCAAACATTTGATTATGACGTTGTCTTCATCGGTGCCGGTCACGGAGCCTTTGATGGCGCACCTGCACTAACCGCTGCGGGTAAGACCGTTGCCTTTATCGAAGAAGATAAGGTCGGCGGAACTTGTCCAAACTGGGGCTGCAACGCCAAAATTATTTTGGAAGCGCCTGCTAAGGCTGTTCAAACAGCTAAACAGTCAGACGGTGTCATTGCTGGTGATACGCACATCGACTGGCCAACTGCGATGAAGCGTAAGCAAGAAATTATCAATGGATTCGCTCCTGCCATTCAAGGTGCCATGGAATCTGTCGGTGTTGATTTCATCTTTGGCCACGCATCGTTCGTTGATGCCCATACGCTACAAGTTGGTGACCGCAAGGTTACAGCGGATAAGATTGTCATCGCCACTGGGCAGCACTCACACCGCCTAGACCTACCTGGTAAAGAATTCCTACACGATTCAAAGGACTTCTTGAGCATCCCCGTTGTACCAAAGAAGATGGTTATCATCGGTGCCGGCTTCATCGGATTGGAAGCTGCTTCTATCATGCGTGCAGCTGGTTCACAGGTAACGGTTATCATGCGCGACCAACAAGCATTGCCAGCCTTTAACCGTGACTACACGGAAGAATTGCTGAAGGCTTTGGCTAAACAAGGTGTTCTCTTCATCAAGAACACAACGGTTGAAAAGATTGAACAGAACGGTTCATCTTACTCAATCTCAACCAACACCGGTTCCTTCCCTGCCGACTATATTCTCGACGCAACCGGCCGTATTCCTAATACCGACGGCCTTAACTTGGCCGAACTCGGCATCAAATACGATCACAAGGGTATTGAAGTCAACGAATTCCTTCAAACAGCCGTTTCAAACATTTACGCTTCTGGTGATGTTATCAAAAAGGATGTGCCAAAGCTAACGCCAACCGCTACTTTCGAATCTCAGTACATCGTGTCACACATTCTGGGTGAAGAAAAAGAAGCCATCAACTACCCAGCAATCGGTGAGAACCTCTTCACTACCCCTCGCTTAGCACAAGCTGGTGTCACGGTTGATGAAGCCAAAGCGCATCCTGATCAGTTCGATATCATCGAACAAGACGTCATGGACGACTGGTACCGCTTGGTCGACTTTGAACAGGCCGGTAAGCGTTCTTTGATTTACAACAAGGAGAAGCAACTGGTCGGTGTGATTGAATTGTCAGACAAGGCCGAAGACGTGGTCAACGCCCTTCTTCCCGCCATCGAGTTTGGTTACACGCCAGCTCAAATCAAGCGTCTGGTAACCATTTTCCCATCAATCGGCTACTCAGCCTTGGATAACTTGCAGTAAGCGAGTTACTTTTCAACAAATCGTTAACACAAAAAAGCACCCCATCTTCTAAAAGATGAGGTGCTTTTTATTTATGAAATTAACTTATTCAATTCCTGAACCAGCTTCAATTGAGTCTGGCAAGATTGTCACGGTCACAATACCGTTCTTTTCAGCAGACAAAACCATTCCTTCGGAAAGTTCGCCAGCCATCTTACGAGGCTTCATGTTCGCCACAATGGCAACCGTCTTACCAACCAAGACTTCTGGTTCTGGATACCACTGACGGATTCCAGAAAGAATTTGACGAGGCTTATCAGAACCGTCATCCAAAGTGAACTTAATCAACTTCTTTGACTTTGGCAACAACTCAGCAGCCGTAATCTTAGCGGCCAAGATTTCTACCTTATCAAAGTCATCGTATTCGATGGCAGCCTTGTGCTCCACTGCTGCAGCTTCCTTTTCTTGTTCAGCTTGCTTAGCAGCTTCCTTAACGGCGCGGCCCTTACCCTTGGTATCCTTAGATACCAAACCGGCAATGAAGGCCACTTCCTGTTCAACATCCAAACGTGGGAAGATTGGTTGTCCCTTCTTCACAACGGTGGCACCGGCAGGAAGGTCGGCCATGGCCAAGTCTTCCAAGCTCAAGCCGGCCTCTGGCAAAGTCAAGCCTAACTGCTCGAAGATTTCCTTTGGCGCATCAACCATAACTGGTTGCAAGGTTGCGGCAATCACGCGGAGCGCTGCAGCCAAGTGGGCCATAACAGCTGACAAGGTTTCCTTAGCAGCTGGATCTTCTCCAGCTGTCTTAGCCAATACCCAAGGAGCTGTTTCGTCGATGTACTTGTTAGCACGACGAACAATGGCCCAAACGGATTCAAGCGCATCGGCCGTGTGAACGGCCGTCATCTGTTCGTTGAAGGCAGCGACTTTTTCGGCCACCAATTCTTCAAAGTCAGAATCAAATTCCGTCTTGTCAGAAACAAATTCCGGAATAACACCACCTTCGTACTTGTTAATCATGGCAACCGTACGGTTCAACAAGTTTCCAAGGTCGTTTGCCAAGTCGAAGTTCACGCGGTCAACGAAGTCTTCAGGTGAGAAGACGCCGTCATTTCCAAATGGCATGGCGCGGAGCAAGTAGTAACGCACTGCGTCCAAGCTGTAACGGCTAGTCAAATCCTCAGGGTAAATAACGTTTCCCTTAGACTTTGACATCTTGCCGTCCTTCATGACCAACCAACCGTGACCAATGATTTCCTTTGGCAATTCCAAACCAAGGGCGTGGAGCATGATTGGCCAGTAGATGATGTGGAAACGAACAATTTCCTTACCAACTAATTGGACGTTGGCAGGCCAGAACTTCTTCAACAAGTCATCGTTATCTGAACCATATCCCAAGGCCGTAATATAGTTTGCCAAGGCATCAATCCAAACGTAGATAACGTGTTTTTCATCACCGGGAACTGGCACACCCCAGTCAAATGACGTACGGGTAACCGCCAAGTCTTCCAAACCAGGCAAGATGAAGTTTTGGAGCATTTCGTTCATACGTGATTCAGGTTGAACGAATTCTGGGTGGTTCTTGTAGTAGTCAACCAACCAGTCAGCGTACTTGGACATCTTGAAGAAGTAGGTTTCTTCTTGAATCTTTTCCACGTCGTGGCCAGATGGGGCCTTTCCACCAATCATGTTTCCGTCATCATCACGGTAAACTTCGGCCAATTGTGATTCGGTAAAGTACTCTTCATCAGAAACTGAATACCAACCTTCATAGGTTCCCTTATAGATGTCACCTTGATCAAGTAACTTCTTGAAAATCTTTTGAACGGCCTTTTCGTGGTCAACGTCCGTCGTACGAATGAACTTGTCGTAAGAGATGTGCATCAAGGACCAGAGTTCCTTGATGTCCTTAGCCATCTTGTCCAAGTATTCCTTTTCGCTAGTTCCAGCGGCTGCGGCCTTCTTCTGAATTTTTTCACCGTGTTCGTCGGTTCCAGTTAAGAAGAAAACATCATCACCGAGCAAGCGGTGGTAACGAGCTGCGGCATCGGCCAAAACAGTCGTGTAGGTGTTACCCAATTGGAGCTTTCCTGATGGATAGTAAATTGGGGTTGTAATATAGAAGGTATTTTTTTCTGACATATGAGTCCCTTTCCTGGCTAATGGAGCCTGTTCTGCTCACTATTATAGCAAAGTCGCCCCGTTCAGGCCAAGTAAAGCGGTTCAATCCATATTTAAAGTTCTAATAAACCATTTTGATTATTTTATTCACAAAGTCTTATATATGGGCATCTAAAGCATGTGGACCAAGCAACCAATTTGATAAAAAACGGCATATTTTCTAACAATCTGTATTGACAAAAAAAACGCCCCCCGGTACACTTAGTGCATATCACAAAAGGAGACAACCTATGAACGCGAACATTCGAAACAACCAACAACTGACGACGACTCTTATGGTTTGCTGTTGCGCACCTCTTTTTTAGGGTGGCGTTTATAGGCTAAAAACCACCCACTAGCAGAAAATAATCTGCTGAATGGGTGGTTTTTATTTTGCAAAAATTTAGGAGCAAGAACATGAATAAGAAAATCGCAATTATCCTCGCAGGTCTCGTTATCGTCATTGGCGGTATCTTCGGCATCATGAAGATGACCTCATCAAACTCAGAATCAACAACGATTAAGTCCGGCACTTTCACGGTCGGGCTCGAAGGAACCTACGCCCCTTTCTCTTACCACGACGACAAGGGTAAGCTAACCGGCTTCGAAGTTGAAATCGCACGGGCCCTAGCCAAAAAAATGGACATGAAAGTCAACTTTGTCCAATCAAAGTGGGACTCACTAATCGCCGGCTTGAACTCCAAGCGCTACGACGCCGTTATCAACAACATCGGTATCACCGACGAGCGCAAAGAAAACTACCGCATGTCAACGGCCTACCTCTACCCTCGTGCCGCTTTGATTAAGCGAACTGGTGACACGTCATTAAACAGCTTGTCTGACATCAAGGGAAAGACCATGGCCCAATCCGTTACATCAAACTACGGTAAGAAGGCCAAGGCAGAGGGCGCAAATATCAAAGCCGTTGCCGGTATCATCGAGGCCATGAACTTAGTCACAACAAACCGTGCCGATGGCTCACTAAACGACATGGGTGCCTTCGAGAACTGGAAACAATCCAACCCTGATGCCGATGTCGAAGCCGTTGATATTTCCAAGGAAATGGGTTCAACCCCTGACGGCGTTTTGATGAACAAGGACAGCAAGAAACTGCAGTCAAAGGTCAACAAGGCCATGCAGGAACTTCGTGACGATGGTACCTTGACCAAGCTTTCCAAGAAGTACTTTAACAAGGACCTAACTAAGGAATAAGCAGAAGCTTACAGATAGGAAGAAAAGATGATCGACTTTTTCAACCTGGCAATCAAATACTTGCCCGAGCTCTTCATGACAGCGCTCAAATACACCCTCCCACTCACGGCAATCGCCTTCTTCTTTGGCATCATTCTTGCATCGATTACCGCCATCATCCGAGTGGCTAAATTACCGCAGAACGAATGGGCCGCAGCAGCCCTACAAATTCTCAAGTGGCTCGCAGCAGCCTACGTTTGGTTCTTCCGTTCCACGCCCCTCTTGGTGCAACTCTTCATCGTTTTTTACGGGCTGCCCAACGCCCACATCGCTCTCTTCCAATCAGCTTGGGTATCGGCCATTACCGTCTTCTCGCTGAACACTGGTGCTTATGCATCTGAAACGATTCGTGCCTCCATTGCTTCGGTACCAGAAGTCCAAAAGCAGGCTGCTGAATCACTGGGAATGACCAGTTCGCAGGTCTACTGGAACGTCGTTCTCCCACAGGCAGCCCGAATCTCCATTCCGCCTCTATCGAACTCGTTGATTTCCCTGTTAAAGGACACTTCCCTGGCATCCGTTATCACAATTGTTGAGATTTTCTACCTGGCGCAACAGATTGCTGCGGCTAACTATAAGGTTCTATCCATGTACATCTTAGTCGCCATGGTCTACGCCTTCTTTACGTCAATCCTAGCCATCGCTCAGCACTACCTAGAGAAGTACACATCGAGGTTCGCCCAATGATTCAAGTTGAACATCTATCAAAGCATTATCCTGACAAAGTCGCCCTAGACGACATCAATCTAATCTTCCCGGCCGAACAAACCACGGCCATCGTCGGACCATCCGGATCCGGCAAATCCACCCTCCTCCGTTCCTTAAACCTACTCGAACGGCCGGACCAGGGAGAGTTGCAAATCGACGATTTGACTTTGGACCTTTCACGGCCAATCACGACCAGCCAAATCTTACAGATTCGGCAAAAAACAGCGATGGTATTCCAGGAAAAGGCCTTGTTTACCCACTTAACGGTGATGCGTAACCTGACGGAAGGACCCATTAAGGTTCAGAAGAAGGACAAGCAAGTGGCCGAGACTCGCGCCCGCGAACTACTCGAGCAATTCGGCATGTCTGAACTGACCGACCGTTACCCCTACCAGCTTTCCGGGGGACAACAGCAGCGTGTTGCCATCTTACGTGCCTTGGCCATGTCACCAAAGTACTTGCTCTTAGATGAACCAACTTCGGCCCTAGACCCAGAATTAGAGGCTCAGGTGCTCCGCGTTCTGAAAGACTTAGCCAAAAAAGATACCTCTATGATTATTGTTACCCATAACATGGCCTTTGCTGAACAAGTAGCCGACCAAATTGTTTTCATTGATAATGGTCATGTTGGCTATAATGGAGCTACGGAAGGTTTCTTCCATTCTGATAATAAACGCATTAAACAATTCTTGGGAGCAATGTCCTTCTAATGGCTAAACGTCGAAAACCATCTAAATCCCGCTTTTCTCAAACCGTTGCCATCGTCATCGCGATTGCAGCCGTTCTATCCTATCAAAGCTTCGGTCAGGATAACCACAAACACAAATCAAGCACCGGGCAGAGTCAGTCCAAGGTGCTGCAATCAGCCAAAAAGGCAAATAAATCCGCCAACACCCCCTCTAGCTCAGCTTCTAACGATGCCGATCTATTAAACATTAAGTGGGATGGTACCCTCGATGGCGACATCGTTCACCTGAATAATAACCATGCGACGTTTACGGATTCTGAACTAAAGCAAACTTTTCCTGGAAACGGTAGCAAGCTGAATCCCGTTGACGGACTTTCACTCTCCGCTCTCGATTCTCTCGGTCGTTCTCAGCAAGCCAACTTCGTTGCATCCAAAGCCGCAATTGACAAAGTCACTAAACGACCAAGTCAAATACCACAATCGGTTCGCCCATCTGGTTGGAATCAAGGCGACCACTTTAACGGTTCGGCCTGGGTTGGTGGCTACCACAACAATTCGAAGGTCAGCCTTGGCGGAAGCAAGCAGGCCCTATGGAACAAGTCCCATATCGTCGGCTATCAATTTTTTGGCATGCCCACCATGGTGACTGAAAACATGACGACCGGAACCCGTGTTGAAAACGCTTATCCAGGTCAGTTAGTCCCTGAAGATGATATCCGTTATGCCATTAAGCAGAACCCTAATATTACCATTCGCGGACAGGTGACACCGGTTTACTCGGGCAACGAGCTCGTTCCCCGTGGCGTACACTACATGGCCAAATCGGTTGAAGATAACGGTGCAAGTCTAAACCTGAACTATTGGATTTTCAATGTCCAACCGGGCGTTACTATCAACTACAACACCGGCGCATCTTCAATCAACTAAAGTCAAAAAAGGACTCCTATTCAATAGGAAGTCCTTTTTCTTATAAGAAACAATCGTGTTTATCCTCTCCGACTCAAGCGAGCACAATAAAAGGCGAGCCATCCCGAGCCTTTACAAGAACAAAAAAAGAGAAGCGATTTCTCGCTTCTCTTTTATGATGCCCTCGGTGGGAGTCGAACCCACACGGTGTTGCCACCACTGGATTTTGAGTCCAGCGCGTCTGCCAATTCCGCCACAAGGGCAATTCGTTTTTTACAACTATATCAGTTTATCAAGGGTAGTCCCCCCTGTCAAGAACAAAACGATATTTTATTTCGAATTTTGATGGGACGCTTCTTCAGCTAACCACTGCGCGTGGGTTTCATTTTTAACTAAGTGACTGACGTGCTCTTCAGCATTTTCAAGCAAGTCGATAATGTGGGAATCCGTCAAACGATAAGTAACCGTCCTTCCGACTTTTTCAGCCGTCACCACCTGCTCTTCACGTAGAGCCTTCAGTTGATGAGAGACAGCCGATTGTTCCATCTCAAGCTGCTCGACCAGCTCAGAAACGGTGTAGGAACGTTCCTGTAGCAGCATCAAGATTGCCAAACGTTTCTCAGCCGATAGCAATTTAAAAATATGACTCAATTCTTCAAGGATTCTTTTTTGCATATTCCCATTATAGCAAAGTTCAGTTTTAAGCTAGTTACCAGAAAAAATAGGTAACAAAAAAAGCCCCTGAATGATCAGGAGCTTTTTCAAAGTTTATTAGTCTTGAACAATCAAAACAGAAATCTTTGAGTTACGTGCGATGTAAGCAGCTTGAGAACCAATTGATCCCCAGAAGCCTTGACGTGAGTGGGCACCCACAACAAGTAGGTCAGCCTTCACTGAAGGAGCGATGTCCTCCACCATGATTTGTCCGGCCTTGTCACCGTCATCAAAGACAGTGTCAACTTGCTTTACGCCTTGTGATTCAGCGTATGCACGGTACTTTGCCAAGTTCTTTTCGATTTCTTCGCGCTTTTCCTTGATTGCGTCCAAGTGCAAAGCGGCAATGGCTGACAAGTCACCCATTTCCAAAATTGAAGCAATAATCAAGTGCGCGTTATCTTCGCGCGCTTGGTGAATGGCGTTTGCCAAGGCGTTGTAACCTTGTTCTGATTCATCAACACCCACCAAGATTGTCTTGAAATGCTTTGGTTCAACATTTAATTGTAATTCAGCCATCATAGCCTCCTAAATTCTACTCGTTTTTTATCCAGCAAACATTTGCCAAACAAGGACGATGTTGATAATTGTCAATCCAACGAAGCAGAGCCAACCAACCCACTTTACCCAAGCAGAGTTAGCAAACTGACCCATAATCTTCTTTGAAGAAGTAAAGTAGATCAATGGTGCCATTGAGAATGGCAAGGCGATTGACAAGAATACCTGTGTAGATTCAATCAAGGCATCCATTTGTGATTCGTTACCACCGTACATGATAGCAATGATCAAAACAGGTGTAATGGCGATACCACGGGTAATCACACGACGAAGCCACATTGGAATACGGAAGTGCAAGAAACCTTCCATGATGATTTCACCAGTAAGAGTACCAGTGATTGTTGAGTTCTGACCTGAAGCCAAGAGGGCCAAGGCGAACAATGTTGACAAAACAGGTGATGCAATTGCACCAGCGATGTTATGGTCATTCAAAGCGTCATACAATTGGTGGAAGCCATCAAGTTCAGCGGCGTGACCGAAGAACAAAGCGGCACCAACAATCAACAACATTGAGTTGATGAAGAAGGCCAAAGTCAATTGGATGTTTGAATCCCAAGTCATCAACTTGATAGCTTCCTTCACTTCTGCAGGATCTTCATGGTTCACTTGACGTGTTTGTGAAATTGATGAGTGCAAGTAAAGGTTGTGAGGCATAACTGTGGCACCAATAATACCAGCAGTCAACGTGATTGGGTTATCCAATCCGTGAAGTGATTCAGTTGACAAAGTTTGTGGACGAGGCACATAGTTTCCCATGATTGCCATCCAGTCTGGCTTTGACAAGATTGTCAAGTAAACAAAGACAACCAAGATAGTCAAAATCAAAGTCATAACAATTGCTTCAATCTTACGGAACCCGAACTTCATCAAAAGAAGAAGGATGATAACATCGAAGGCTGTCAAGAAGATGGTTACCAACAGTGGCCAACCAAACAACAATGACATGGCAATGGCACCACCAACAACTTCGGCGATATCCGTTGCGACCAAGGCTAATTCAGTCATGATCCAGAGTGCGTAACGTCCGAACTTGTTCGTACGGTTACCAGTAGCCTGGGCCAAATCTTCTTGCTTAACGATTCCAAGCTTACCAGCCATGTACTGCAAGAGCATGGCAATCAAAGATGAAATCAAGATAACTGAAAGCAACAAGTAGTGGTATGCAGCTCCACCCTTGATTGATGTAACCCAGTTACCTGGGTCCATATAACCAACGGCAACCAAAGCACCTGGTCCTGAGAAAGCTAACAAACGGCGCCAGAAAGATCCATCCTTTGGAACTTCAATCGAACCGTTTACTTCTGCCAATGACTTTTCACCGGCGTGCTCAATCAATGAATGATGAGTCTTTTTGTTCATGGAATTGTCCATAATTGTCTCCTTTGGAATTCTCCTTAGGAAGGTGGTCATTGAATGTCGTTAAAAACGAACGCAGCAAAAAAGGTCACAAGACTTCCTTGCTCAAAATTGAGTTATTCTAAAGTAGATAGAATAGCAAAAATGCTATCGTTTTTTACGCTAAATAATTTTCATAAAGGATTTCATTCAACTTGGTTGTTGAAAGCTTATGAAAGGTACTTAACCCAATGACTTTTTCCTAAGTCTAGAACCAATATTACACGAGCAACAGAAGAGGTCAAGTGTAATTTTTGTCATCTATTGCCTTTTTTTGTCTCATATTTTTTTAAAAAGGCTTAGGAACAAGTCCCAAGCCTTTTTTATGATTTAATCTTAATTTAATTTTTCTTTGAAAAACTCTCATTTAGGTAAGAATGGTTCTTATTTAAATTAGAAAAGAGAGCTTTTAACGAACAATTCTGATTAAATTGTATTGCAATTCTCTTGATGATTTGCCGCTTCAATTTGAATCGTAACGTGACTAATTCCAAAGTCATGTTTCAATTCATCCTCAATCACCGTCAATAATTTTTGACCGTAATTTTCTTCCAAGACCTCATTTGAAAAGGCAAGGTGAACGGTCAAAGCCGTCTCGGTTGTAGACAATGGCCAAATATGTAAATCGTGCAAGGAAACAACACCAGGTTTTTCCGTCAAATAGTCGTAAATGGCGTCCTCATCGATTTCATCAGGGACTCCGTTAATGGCCAAATTAACCGTTTCCTTCATGACAGGCCAGGCTGTAATCAGGATAATCAAACCAATCAACAAAGAGACGATTGGATCGATAATCTGCCAACCAGTGACCTTAATTAACCAACCAGCAAGAATAACACCAATGGAAACGGCCGCGTCAGACAGCAAGTGGATGTAAGCCGTCTTCGCATTTAAGTCCTGTCCATCGCCATGGTTATGACTGTGTCCACCGTGACTATGCCCGTGTTCATCAGGCACGCCAGACGCTTTAAAAAGCATGGCAGTCGAAACATTCACGACAATCCCGATGGCAGCCACAATGGT
Source organism: Fructobacillus durionis (assembly GCF_900112405.1). GTDB lineage: Bacteria > Bacillota > Bacilli > Lactobacillales > Lactobacillaceae > Fructobacillus > Fructobacillus durionis. The sequence continues at coordinate 86,543 of NZ_FOLI01000005.1, forward strand.
AATCATTACCCCGTTTGTATGGATGTGACCAGGATTAAGCAGATCGCTCATTCCTTCAACAAAAATCGTACCAACTGCAAAAAGTAGTAAGACGGTGTTAAAAATTGATGCCAAGATGGACACGTTGTGCCAGCCGTACGTTTTACTACGCGTGGCTTTAATACCGAACACCAAGACCGCTAACCATGCGATAACCAAGGCCAAAACATCGGATAAATTGTGAAAGGCATCGGCGAATAAGGCCGTTGAATGGGCCAATTTAGCAAATACTAACTCCGACAAAACGAAAATCAGGTTCAAAGTAATCCCAATGAGATAGGGTTTTTGCGATGGCTGGGCAGCCTGGTGCGCGTGCTCGTGAACATGATTTTCCTTTGGTTGAGCTGTATTTGTTGAGTGGCTATTTGATTCATCCAGCCACTCTTCTTGTTTAGACATATACTCTTCCTCCTTTTTGTATCATACCTTTTTTCTAAATAAAAAAAAGCCTTTCGGCTTAATTTTCTAATTGACTAAAGAAATCCGTGGCATCCCCAATCACCTGTTCTACACCGGGCATGCTTGGTAATGGTGTTAGATTAACAGCAAAAATAGGCACTTGAGGACGTGCGTAATTCAACAATCCAGCGAATGGGTAGACCTTAAAAGAGGTGCCGACAAGGCAAATCAAATCGGCATCGGCAACCCACGACACCGCTTCTTCGACACGGAATGGTACTTCACCGTAGAAAGTAATCCGAGGACGAATCTTAGCATGGTCTGAAGCACGATAAAGTGACTTCTGGTACTCCGAAAGCGTCGCCTTTCGACCATCTTTCGGACAGTATAAATCATAAAGTGACCCGTGGAAGCGAATCAACTGGCTATCAGTCAGTCCCGCTTTCACGTCCAAATCATCAATATTCTGGGTAATCACCCTTGCCCGTCCATCTCGGACAAAGTCGGCCATTTTTTTGTGAATGACATTTGGCAAAGCATCGGGAAAATACAGGTTATCCTGCATAAATTTATACTGAATTTCTGGGATATCTTGGAAAGCCTGATCTGATAAAAGATACTCCGGAGAATATTGTAATCCTTGGTAAACCCCGTTCTTCGAACGGTAGTCAGGAATCCCCGATGCCGTTGAAACACCCGCACCGGTCAGAAAAACAATCTTCTTGGCCTGGTTGAAGCTTTCTTGTATTCTCTTATCCACCATTTCCATCAGTCAATCCCCTTTATTTACGCACAATATATGGTAGGGCTAACTTTTCAAGCAAGTCCTTCACTGGCAATTCGTACAGTTCCTTAAAGAACTTAGGACGGTCTGCTGGGTTTTTAGGTGGTGCAATAACAAAAGTATTTTGTTGATCCTGCTTTCCTAAGCCAACGTAGGCCTTTTCCTTTGAGGCAAAGTCCGTCATGTCAGAATGGAAAATCTCAAATAGGTTCTTAACTGGTCCTGCCAATTGACGTTCTGACAATACTGGTGCCAAGGTCACATACTGCTTGGCATTCACCGTTGGGAGCTGATTTTTTTCAAGCAGTTCATCAAGGCCTGCGAAGAGGCGGACAATTGTCTTACGGATTGCTCGAGAATCCTTTAAATCAGCTGTCATAATTGGTTCAGCCAGGGCCTTGGCTTCAGAATTGGCCTTTGGATATCGCTTAGCAAAAGATGCTTCCGCAGTTTTTGCCTCTGCCGCTAGTCCTTGTTCTTTCAAAACGGCTAAGAAAATTTGAGCGTCGACCAAGGAAAGGAGTCGGAACAGGTGTTGTCCGTCCACTTCTTTTTCTTCATCCGAAAGTTCGTCTTCAATTCCCGCCTGGAAGGCTGCCGCAGTAGCGGTCGTTAAATAACCCTGCTTAGCCATTTCACGGTAGGTAATGCCGTGCATAACCATCTTGTGTAGACGACTAGCGATGGTTACCAATTGCTGGTCCAATGCTTCATCTTCAAAAGTCAAACCGAAGAAAATCTGCGGAACAATCCCGTTCAAAGAAAGCATCAACTGCAAGAGCTCGTTTCCAATGACAAAGTCGGCTTCAGTCTGGTCTGGTACCTCAATTAACAATCGATCCGCTAAAAAGGATTGCTTAGCTTGATCAAGGCGTAAACGTCCGGACTTTTCTTGACCAGTGCGAACCATGACCGTTCCTGGATAAGTCTGATTCACTTGTTCGAGTAACACTTCCAATTTTGGTGTCATGGCTTTCTTAATTCTCCTAGGATTCTTTCTGCACTTGCTTGATCAATCCGTCCCGATTGAACTAATTCATCGGCGACCGCCATAATCTCGTCAGGACGGGCACCCGCTTGAACGGCGAGCACACGAGCTTGCATCTTCATATGTCCGGACTGGATTCCTTTACCTGAAACCGCCTTTAAAGCAGCCAGGTTATTTGCTAATCCGGTTGCTAAAATAACCTTCTTTAGTTCATCAACAGTGGGATTTCCAAGCAATTCTAAGTTTTTCTGTGCCATTGGTAAGGCTGCAATCGCCCCACCAAGTACCCCAACATTGAGAGGCATTGTTAATTGCCCCATCAAAGTCTTTTTATCATCGCTCAATCGCCAAGTAGACAGTGATTGATACTTACCGGACTTGGCTGCATAGGCGTGACCGGCAGCTTCCACAGCTCGATAGTCATTACCTGTGGCCATAACAACCGCTGATAGTCCGTTAAAAATCCCCTTATTCTCTGTGACCGCACGGTCAGCATCGGCTTTGGCAAAGTCCGAAAGTGAGACAAGCTTTTCAGCAGCTAACTCACCACCAACTGCTTCAACCGGTACAGAACCCTTAACCGTTACCAAGGCATCGCGACCGGCGTTAGTCAAAATAGCTGCCACAATACTGTCTTGGTAAGGCTGTAGACAGTTCTTTACCGCTTCAAGGATGGTATTAACAGCGTTGGCTCCCATTGCTTGCCCGGTCTGCACGGTCAAATCAAGGGCGGCCTGTTCTCCCCCGACAAAACGCAACTCGACCTTTTTAAGGCCGTCACCACGCTCAACCATGGAGGGCTTGGCCTTCTCAGCAGCATCAAAGATTGCTGCCTTATTTTGGTCAACAAAGGCCTGAAGTTTGAACTGGTTGACCCCCTTGAAGAGAATCTGGCCGCCCAACAGAGGCTGACTAGCTGTTTCGGAGGTAAACCCACCAGCAAGGCCCACCATTTGGGCTCCGTTATTCGCAGCTGCAACAACTGATGGCTCTTCGATTACCATTGGTACTTCATACACCTTACCATCAACTACGAGATGGTGTAAAAGCCCTTCAGGCAGCCTAAAATCAGCTAGGTAGTTCTCAATAACGTTTTCTAATTCAACTGATTGTTCTTTCTTATAAAAGTCAGCTAAATCAGCGGGTAATTCTAATGTTTCCAACCTTTCGGCTGGTGATAATTGGTAAAACTTTTTTGTCATGAATGACTAAATTCCTTTTGAATCAATTCGAAAATAAGGCCTTCGCGAACACCGGATTCCGAGAAAACAACCTTAGGAGAATGAAGAACACGAATCAAATTTAAGACAGGTAGCAAACCTGAAATAATGATATCGGCTCGGTTCTTTTCTAATCCCGCCAAGTGTTCCCGCTCCTTACGATTCATCTGAGAAATCTCAGAAAAAACCTGTTCCACTCGTGTAGCAGAAAGGAAAAGACCGTGTAAACTTGATTGATGCTGCTTCGCCCAGCCCTTCTTTTCTGCCATTTTTGCTAACGAACGATTTGCACCACCTAGTAAAATAACTGGTTGACCCTGGTTATCTCCAATAAAGGGGAGCTTTTCATAATCGGCATGAATTTGCCGGCAAGCATCTTTAATATCTTCTTCTGAAATCACATCCGCAAGATGGTATTTCTCAGATAAATTAACCGCGCCAAAGGGCAAGGATACTTCCGCCTCCGCCACCTTTTGATGGTAGGGAATTAATTCGACGGATGCACCACCGGTGTCCAAAATAACGGCTGACTGTTCGTCTGGTAAGGAAGACAGGACGCCTAGAAAATCATAGTGCGCTTCTTCTTCACCAGTTAAGACACGCAATCGAACGCCAATGGCTTCGTAAACACGGTCTAAAAAATCCTGTTGATTCTTAGCAGTTCGAACTGCAGCTGTTGTAATACCGTAGATGGCTTCAACTGAAAATTTTGTCAACCGCTCACGGTAATCCGTTAAAACACGTAACGTTCGCTTGATTGGCTCTTCTTGAAGCATGAGCGAATCCCCCATCCCCTGAGAGAGACGGGTGTCTTCCTTCACCCGAAAAACCTCTTGGTAAGTGCCGTCTTCTTTCAACTTCTCGACGACCATTCGAGCTGAATTACTCCCTAAGTCGATAATTGCAATTGTCTTTTCTCGCATAGCGGCCCCATTTAGTGATTATTGTCCAGTATAACACGGATATTGATCAAAGAAAAAAAGCATTAGACGGCTGTCTAATGCTTTTATGAGTCAATTATTCATCAATCGTTTCATTAATCTGTGATAGGTAAGTCTGGGCGATACTCAATCCACTTGATGGCACGTCGCCACCAAACTGTGAGCCCGTTTCCTTAGCGGACAAGCCCAACTGCTTACGAATTTTATCCGTTACACGTTGCTTTTCCGTATCCGTTACAGCCTGGTATGACACACCACTCAACATGACACCAGTTCCTTGCATATGATCGGAATCCTGGTGCTTTGCAGCAGAACGGTACTTCTGAGCAATCTTCACGATATCGTTAAAGGAAAGGTCAGTCTGAGCGTACTTAGACAAAGACTTGATGAAGGAAGAGTTCAAAAGCGTATCCGCATTGATTGCTTTCTTAATCATTGCCTGCATAACCAAACGTTGACGTTGCTGACGTCCGTAATCCCCTTGCGGATCGTCGTAACGCATACGTGAGAAGGCCAAAGCCGCATCACCATCCAGCTTAGTCTTTGATGATGACCAAGTAACGCCGTTATCATCGGACTTCTCCCACTTAGTAGAACCCTTGTGGAAACGATACAAGTTTGGACCATAATCATGGGCAGTATCTTGACTGTATTGGAAGTCCATTGGTGATTCAACAGAAACACCACCAACCTTGTTGACCAAAGTCTCCAAGCCCTTCATGTTAACAAGCGCGTAGGAATCAACTGGGACGTTCAAATAGTTCTGAACAGCCTTCATCGTTGCCCCAACACCACCGAAGGCATAAGCAGCGTTCAACTTCTGTGGGAATGAATCCTCATAGCCAGGGATTGCTGTCAAAATATCACGTGGAATTGACACCATCGTAGTTTTGTTTGTCTTAGGGTTAACCGTTACTAACATCATTGAATCCGTCAAACCTGTTCGGTCACGGTTCAATTCACCAACATCCGTTCCCAATACCAAGATTGAGAAGGGCTTTCCGCGGGCGATTAAGTTTGACACATTACGGGTCTTATTAATGTTAGCGGACTTTTGAATATCGTCGATAGCGCCTTTGTACTGGGCGTAAAGGTAGGTTCCCCATCCAGCAGTACCAAGAATGATAATCGTTAATATCCAAAAAATCCACTTGCGAATACGACTTCGCTTTTTGCGCTTTGCACGTAGGCCTTCGTTGCGTACCGCACGTGAAAGCTGTTTAGGCTCTTCTTGCATAAATACTTTTGCTCCGCTTCTAACGAATTTGAGATTTACTCTTAACTTTTATTATTCTATCACAGTGCATGTTAAACCAAGGTTAAAAACGGCCAAAGTACGTATTCTTAGTAAAAGCTTTACTTTTAAAATATAAAAAAAGACGACTAGGAAATCCTAGTCGTCGTTATTTATAAAGTGATTAGCCAGCGATACCAACGATAGTGTCACCAACGATACCAAATCCAACCTTAGTGAATGAGGCGTTCATCAACCAGTTATGGTGGGCAGGGGCTGCAAGCATTCCAGTTTCGTTGTACCATGCATCAACAACAGATGATGGTGACCATTGGATAGCAACAACTTCAGGTCCAGCAACTTGTTGGAAGTGACCAGTTGGCAATCCACCGTTTGCAACGGCGTTTTGTGCACGTGAAACAGCAGTTGCTGCCAATGAAGCGTCGTATGATACTGGTGCCAATCCGGCAGCAGCACGCTTAGCGTTCATAGCGTTAATGATTGTTTGAACTGAACCAGAAGCACCGGCTGAGTAAGTCGTGTAATCAGTTGAAGCAGTTGTAGCTGCTTGTGCTTGTGTGTTCGTGTTTGTAGTAGCTTGTGTGTTAGCTGAATCATCAGAAGTTGATGCAGTAACGTTTTCATCAGCTGCTGCTGCAACTGAAGCAGTTGCTGTTGCAGTAGTTGATGCGGCTTGTGAAGCAACACCATCAGTTGAGATTGTGTCACCAGCGATGATCAAGTCAGCGTTAGCGATGTTGTTCTTAGCAACCAATTCTTCAACAGTTGTGTTGTTATCTTCGGCGATTTGTGACAAAGTGTCACCAGCCTTGATTGTGATATCGTTGGCTGAAGCTGAATGACCTGCTGCCGCGAAGGCAGTAGCTGAAGCTAAAGTAGCCAAGATTGTCTTAGTAAGTTTATTCTTCATGAGAGACTCTCCATATTTTTCTACTTATTTTTATAATAATTGGCTTGCTTAATCAATAAGCGCTCAATCTATAAGCCTATTTTAGGATATCTGCGTTACCACATAATATCCCATAGGTTACATTTATATTACAATATTTCAACCGAAAATGCAAATTTACAGGCTCAACAAAAGAGAACCATACGTGAAGCCAGCACCAAAGCCGGTTAGCAAAACTTTTTTACCCGTTAAATCATTTTTTTGATTTAATTGATCAAAAGCCATCGCAATCCCTGCTGAAGAAGAATTGCCATAGTGCTGCACGTTTGTCACAAACTTTGTCATTGGCTGACCAAGAATTTCTGCAACTTTCTCAATCATCCGTAGGTTGGCTTGATGTAAAACAAAGTAATCGACATCATCAACTGTCAAGCCTTCTTTTTCCAAGATTGACTGGATGTGTCCAGGTATCAAAGTCGTTACTTCGTTATACACGGAACGCCCCACTTGTGCAAAAGCATCAATCTTAGGGTAGTTATCCGCAGACAACTTTGTCAAAGGTGCAATCCGGCCGGAATGCACAACTTCGGCATCCCCACGTGTATGCATTTCTTCGGCTTGGATAAAGTCCCTTTCAGCCTTTCCCAAAAGCACAGCACCAGCGCCATCCCCAAAGAAAACGGTCGACGTGCGGTCCTTGAAATCCATCATCTTGGAATTAACTTCGGCTGAAATAACCAATCCGTATTGGTAGTCGCCAGTACGCATAAACTTATCCGCCGTCGACAAGCCAAAGACGAATCCAGCGCAGGCCGTTGATAAATCATAGCCCCAAGCTTGGCTAGCCCCCAGGTTTCGTTGAACCAAAGCAGCCGTCGAGGGTGCTAAACCATCTGGCGTAAAAGTCGTCACGATGATAAAACCGATTTCATCAGCCGCTACACCGGCACGTTCCAAAGCCTGTTCAGCAGCTTTGGTTGCTAAATCAGAGGTGTTCTCCCCCTGCAATGAAACATGACGAGATTCAATTCCAGTGTGTGCGACAATCCACTCGTCACTGGTATCAACGACTTTGGCAAGATCATCGTTGGTTACTATATCTTTTGGCACATAGTGGCCGCTGGCCAGTATCTTACTTCCAATCATAATCATTCCTATATTAAATTGGAGCAAATGTCTACTAAAGACGAAAGTGCTCACGAAGAGATTAACGAATCTATACTAAATTAACATAAAAACCCCACCAAAGGGTGAGGATTTTATCCGTTATTCATTATAGCGATATCTTAAGCCTTCTTCAAATCAGCGAGACGCTTTTCTGTTGATTGGGCTTTTTCTTGCCAGTCGGCTAACTTCGCCTTTTCCTTGGCAACAACGGCTTCAGGGGCAGATGAAACAAACTTTTCGTTTGAAAGCTTTCCTTCAGCACGCTTTACTTCCTTCTCGAACTTAGCCAATTCGCCTTGCAAACGTTCGATTTCGGCATCGATGTCAATCAAGCCAGCCAATGGTACGTATACTTCAGCACCGGTGATTACTTGTGACATGGCCAAATCAGGAACAGCCACATCGGCTGCAATTGTCAATGACTTTGGCTTAACGAAACGTTGGATGTAATCGGCATTGTCGTTAAAGACCTGAACCAAGTTCTCATCCTTCACCTTGATCATCACGTCGATTTCCTTAGACATTGGCGCCTTGGCTTCAGCACGAATAGTACGAACGGCAACAATCAAATCTTGTAGAGACTTAAAGGCCTTGGCTGCTTCTTCGTTTTCCAATTCCTTCTTATAAGTAGGATAAGCCTGGATACCCAAATGTGCATCCTTACCAACTTGAGTTGGCATTTCCTGCCAGATGGCTTCTGACATGAATGGCATAATTGGTTGAAGCAAACGCAGAGTCTGGTCCAAAACGTAGGCCAAAGTCTCTTGAACAGCGGTCTTGTCCCCATCCCCATTCAAGGATTCCTTAGTCATTTCAATGTACCAGTCAGCAAAGTCAGACCAGATGAAGTTGTACAAATCACGACCAGCTTCACCGAACTCGAACTTCTCGAAGTTATCCGTAACCTTCTTCACAGTCTTGTTCAAACGGTCCAAAATCCACTTATCGGCCAATGACAACTTGTCAGCATCCGGAATACGGGCAACCGTGTCATCATCCAAGTTCATGATAACGTAACGGGAAGCGTTCCAAATCTTGTTAATGAAGTTCCAAGCTGAGTCCATCTTTTCATAAGTAAAGCGGACATCTTGACCTGGCGTTGATCCAGTAGCCAAGAACCAACGCAAGGCATCGGCACCGTACTTTTCAATCACGTCCATTGGGTCAACACCGTTACCCAATGACTTAGACATCTTACGACCTTCACCGTCACGAATCAAACCGTGAATCAAAACGTTCTTAAATGGACGTTCGCCAGTAAATTCCTTACCTTGGAACATCATACGAGCAACCCAGAAGAAGATGATGTCGTATCCAGTTACCAAGGTATTCGTTGGGTAGTACTTGGCAAAGTCGCCGTCCAACTTATTTGGCCAACCCATTGTTGAAAATGGCCAAAGAGCAGATGAAAACCAAGTGTCCAAAACGTCAGGATCGCGTTCCCAGTCATCCCCAGGCGCCTTTTCTCCAACGTAAATTTCTTCTTGGTCAGTTCCCTTGTTCTTGTACCAAGCTGGGATTTGGTGCCCCCACCAAAGTTGACGAGAGATAACCCAGTCGCGGATGTTTTCCATCCAACGAGTGAAGGTATCTTCGAAACGGCCAGGAACGAAGTTAACCTTTTCATCAGGGTTTTGTTGCATAGCCAAGATTTGCTTAGCCAATGGCTCCATCTTAACGAACCACTGCGTTGACAAACGTGATTCGATGGCAACACCAGTACGTTCTGAGTGACCAACCGAATGGGTGTATGGTTCGATGCGGAGCATATCGCCCGCTTCTTCCATATCCGCCACCATGGCCTTACGGGCTTCAAAACGGTCCAAGCCTTCGTACTTACCAGCGTTAGCGTTCATGTGGGCATCTTCAGTCATCGTGTTGATGCGTTCCAAGTTATGACGGTTACCAACTTGGAAATCATTTGGGTCGTGGGCAGGTGTAATCTTCACCATTCCAGTTCCAAAGTCCTTTTCAACGTATTCGTCGGCAATGATTGGAATCTCACGTCCAAGCAATGGCACACGCACCGTCTTACCAACGATGTCCTTGTAACGTTCATCAGTTGGGTTAACCGCAACGGCCACATCCCCAAACATTGTTTCTGGACGAGTCGTCGCAATTTCGATATAGTCTTTACCGTTCAAAGTCGTGCCATCCGTAAATGGATACTTCACGTGGTAGAAGGCACCTTCGTCATCTTGGTAGATAACTTCGATATCAGACAAAGCTGTACGAGCCTGTGGGTCCCAGTTAATGATGTATTCACCACGGTAGATCAAGCCCTTGTTGTAAAGGTCGATGAAGACTTTGTTAACTGCTTCGTTCAAACCAGAGTCAAGGGTGAAACGTTCACGGCTGTAGTCCAAAGCCAAGCCCATCTTTCCCCACTGTTGCTTGATAGTCGAAGCGTATTCGTTCTTCCAGTCCCACACTTGTTCGACGAACTTTTCGCGACCAAGGTCGTAACGGGAAATTCCTTCCTTGCGCAAACGTTGTTCAACCTTGGCCTGCGTAGCGATTCCGGCGTGGTCCATTCCTGGTAACCAGAGTGTATCAAATCCCTGCATCCGCTTTTGACGGATTAACATGTCTTGCAAAGTCGTATCCCAAGCGTGGCCCAAGTGCAACTTTCCAGTAACGTTTGGTGGTGGAATAACCACTGAATAAGGTTCTGGTTCGTTTCCCTGAATAGCCTTGTTGGCTTCAGGAGAAAAGAGATCGTTCTTTAACCAATCTTCGTAACGACCAGCTTCAACCGCAGTTGGGTCGTACTTGGTCGACATGTTTACATCGCGCATAGTCTGTCCTCACTTCTATTTTTTGAAGGGTTATTTTAGGTTTTTTATATAAAAAAAGCGCCCTAATCTTTCGATTAGGACGCTTACACGTGGTACCACCTAAATTGCGTTTACCAACTATATCGTTAGAAAACACCACTTCATTTAAATCAATTATTAACCCCTAGCAACCTTCCGCATTAACTCTCCTACTTCACAGCTTCCAGTAGGTCTCTTTTAGTAGCGCTTGCGTACTCCTCTAGGTTGTACTTAGTTTACAAAGACTTAACGGGATAGTCAAGTTTTATTCGCTATCCGTATTCGTATCCGTTGCAGCTTGCCGCTGATACTCATCCTTGTATATGTCCACCGTCGACTTGTCGACCCCGATTTGATCAGGGTTAACCTTCAAAACAGGTAGTTGATCCGGATTATTTGCATCCTGGTCATAAGCACCGTAGGCATTTCCAGAAACACTTTGGCCAGGTGTTAACTTCCAACACATGTACTTATAATTAGCACCGATTCCTAAGATCACACCAGATTTCTTTTGAAGTTGGTTACTAATCAAATTATCATCAGAAAGCTTCCCCTTATCGTTAGCAATGGAGGCAACACTAGATGTCCAGTGCGAATCTGTAATGCTATCGGTAGCAAGCCCTGCTAAGTTCCAGCTATCAGACTTGGCAAAACCAGTATCAAAGGCACCATGGGGCGCAGAAGCCACAACGTACAAATCCTTCTTCGTTGTGTTTTTAACCGACATCTTTACCTTCACAACGCTTCGCTTACTATAAGCCTTGTAATCAGTTTTAGAAATGGACTTCACGTCAATTTGAAGGCCGTTAACAACCTTCTTTTGACCAGACTTCATGTTAATCATCTTCGTTGTTGCATTTGTTCGCAATCCGGAGGTGGACTGTGAGGTATTGATTTTCTCGACCTTATTCTTAGAAGATTCTTGCTTGGTGCATACAAGGGTTACCGTACCAGCAATCGCTACCAGAAGAATCACAATCGCCCAAATCCAAAGCCACTTTTTCCGTTTCATTTTTCATTCCTACTTTTATTATTAACAGGAATAATTATACTCCTCTTTTTGAACATAATAAAAAAGGCCAACGGAATTCGTTGGTCTTTCGTAAAGTTTACTGTTGCTTCTGTTCGTGTTGCTGTTGAGGTTGTTGTGATTGTGAAGATGAAGAAGATGATTGACTTTGAGCAGCGGCAGCCTTACTTGAAGATTCCGCAGCAGCCTTAGCCGCAGCATCAGAAGAAGACTTGGCAGCAGCTTCAGCTGCAGCACGTGATGACTGAGCGGCATTTGCAGCAGCACGTTCCGCAGCAGCTTCAGAACTTGCCTTTGCAGCAGCGGCAGCGTTTGCTGAAGCAGCATTGGCTGCCGCCTCTTCTTGCTCCTTATCATCAGAAGAACTTGATGATTCAGTAGACGTATGGTGCTTCTTAGATGAATAAGAAATATCAGGTGTTGGTGAGTCATCATCAGACTTTGATGAAGCAGAACCAACCATGTAGAAGGCAACCCCTCCAGCGATGATAACGATGATTAACCAGAACCACCACTTCTTATAAAAAGTCATGCCTCGCTTAGTCGTTTGGCGTCGTTTTGCACGTGATAACATAATTTAAATCCTTTCAAGAATAAATAAATCAGCGACCTAGACGATTTAGGAGGTCACGGATTTCTTTACGATAGTAAATGATAAAGCCTGCGAAAACGATTGGCCAGGCATCCTGGGTGACAATTGCCATTAATAGTTTACCAACGTAGTTAAATAAGTCCGTTAATAAGCTAGCAAAGAGCACCCGAAGAACGACCAGTACAATAATAGCAGCAACAACTACCACCACCGGATTTGACCATTCAGAACGTTCTTTTACCTTATCAAAAACCTGCTTTGTTGAATCAGCTGCAGCCTGCGCACCCTTTTGAGCAGCAGTAACCGCTTCTTGCATTTGATCAGCCGAAGAAGGAGTCTGCGCTTTATCTTCCGAAACGTTTTCTGTTTCTTCTGCCCGCACATCATCATTCGTAACTGGCTTTTTATTTTTCTTTGCCATCGGCGAAATCCTTTCAAAACAAGTTGATATCACAATCCATTTTAGCAGGAATGTCACAAAAGGCCAAGGTAATCAAAAAGTCGGCTGGGGGTCAGCCGACTTTTTAAAAGGAAAAAAGCGAGCAGCGCCCGCCTTTTTAATTTACTTTTACCAAACGAAGAGTCCAACCATGGCCGCTGAGAAAAGCGATACCAAGATACCAGACAAGAGCAAGTAACCAACATTTTTGGCAACCACACGGCTCTTATCCTCTGAAACCATTCCCTTGAAGCAACCAACAATCATACCAACCGTTGAGAAGTTTGCAAAGGATGTCAAGAAGACCGTCAAGACCGCTGCGTAGTGGTCTGAGAAGTGACTAATCTTGTTTGTCACAGAACCCATTACAACGAATTCGTTGGTAATCAACTTCGTTCCCATCAGCTGGGCCAAGTCAAAGGCCTGCGAACCAACACCTAGTAACCAGGCAAATGGGTACATGATGATTCCCAAGATGTGTTCAAGGGAAAGCCAAGGGTTAACCAAACCAAGCAACTTATCAACCATGGCTGCCAAGGCAACAAAGGCGATAACGTTTGCGGCAATAATCAAAATCAACTTTCCAGCACCCAGGATAGAGTCACCAAGGAAGGAGAAGAATGGTTCGCGTTCAACCTTAGTTGCTTCCTTCACTTCAGCTTCCGCAAGTTTTTCTGAACCTGAATCAACATCTTCTGCCGCAGCTGGTGCTGCTCCAATCTTCGCGATGGTGTCTTCTTCAGGCGTTACCTCAACCGGGTTCAAAATGGCCGTCACAATCAAGGCGTTAATGACGTTAATTGGCACAGCGGTCAAAATGTAACGACCAGGCATCATCATCGTGTAAGAACCAATGACTGAAGCCGTCACACAGGACATGGACATCATGGCTAAGGTCAACATCCGGTCCGCCTTCATCTTCTTCAACTGTAAAGCTGAAACCGCCAAGGCTTCCGTGTTTCCAAGAAACATCATTTCAATGGAGAAAAATGATTCGAACTTTGGTTGTCCGAAAAGCTTTGACAAGCCCTTTCCCAACCACTTGATGACGAATGGCAAAATACCAAAGTAAGTCAAGATATCGAACAGTGGCACGACCAACAAGATTGGTAGCAAGACACTGGTGAAGAAGTTACCTTGCAACTTAGCACCCGTTGGCTTCAAGGCAAAGTCGATTCCTTCTTGGGCCACTGAAACCAGCTCGTTAAAACCGGTTGCAGCTCCGTCAATCATGTCTCGTCCAACCGAGAATGAAGTAAAGAACCAGGCCAAGACTAAGTTGACAACTACCATTGTGGCAATGGAGCGCCAATTAATCTTGGAACGGTTTTTAGAAAACAGAACGGCAATCGCGATAAACACGAGCAGTCCTAAGGCATTCACTAATAAGTACATGTCGTTCCCCCTGTTTTTTGTACAACAATGCATAAGCAAATCAATTATAGCATTTTATTATTTAAAAATTAGACAGTCGACTAACGGATCAGAAGCATTTCGCCGAATAATTTGGTTAATTTTTTCTAATCGTTCGCTTTTAACAATTTAAATCTCATTCGTTTAATCACCCTGTATTTCACCATATTTAAATTTAAGTCTTCTAGCATCTCCTGTTTTTTCTGCTATAATCAAAACGTTTATCAATCGTGATAAACAGCGAACACATGGTGCGTTGCTTCCGATGACGGCACCTTAAAAACAATAGGAGAACACATATGAATCACACACAGTCAACGATGGCACTGACCTTCAGCCCTCGGGCCATTTGGTCGGACCTAAGAAAGCTCAAGGCCACAACGAAATGGCTACTGGCGGTCATGATTGGTGCACAGGTCTTGACCTTCGCCCTCTCATCCGACCGTTCAGGGTTGGCATGGCTAACCCTTTGGACCGGATTTGCCGCAGTTATCAACCTAGCACTGGTTGATCAGGGAAAACAGTCCAACTTCTTTTGGGGGCTTCTTTGTACCTCAGCCTGGCTAATCGTCGCCTTTAACTCAAGAACTTTCGGTGACGTCTTTGCGCAGGGATTCGCCTTCATTATGCAATTCTTTGGTATTTATCTCTGGGCCAAAGTCCGAGATGAAGACGCTGGTGAAATTAAGCCTAAGAAGTTATCCAAGCAATTAGCCTGGGCCGTTTTGATTATCACGGTTATCACCTACTTAATCGTTTTGACCATTTCAAAACACCTAAACGGCCTACAGGTCTACCTAGATTCCGCCGTCCTACCGCTGAACATCATCGGTCAGGTTCTCATGACCTACGGTTACCGTTCCCAGTGGTTCGCTTGGATTTTAGTTGACATCGTTCAAGTGTCCGTTTGGGCACAAAACGTCTTCGTTCTAGACGGTTCTTACGCCGTCTCGATGCTCGTTCTACAAATTGTTATGCTGGTGAACGCACTCTACGGCGCCTGGTACTGGTACAAGCATTCAAATTAATTCCATTCAAAAAGTCGCGCTTTCCAGCTGGAAAGCGCGACTTTTATATTTAATATCACTTAGGCCAAACGACGGTCAAAGTACTTTGCCAATAGTGAAAGCAAGTAGTTCACCACGAAGTAGGCAAAGGTCATGAAGATCAAAATTGGCACGATATAGTGGCTGTTCTGGGCATAAACAACCTGACCACGGTAGGTCAAGTCCGCTAAAACGATACCAGATGCCAAAGACGTATCCTTAACCAATGAAATCAACTGTGAAATCAAAGGTGGAATCATCTTCTTATAGGCTTGAGGCAGGATAACGTAAATCATCGTTTGCTTGTTCGACATCCCCGTCGAACGCGCTCCCTCAAACTGTCCCTTATCAATCGACTCCAAACCACCACGAATAATCTCGGATAGCATGGCCGCTTCAAAGAAGGACATGGCCACAACCGTTGACCAGAAAACAGGTAAGCGAATACCAACCTGTGGCAGTGAGAAATAAGTAAAGAAGATAATCAACAGCAAGGGCAAGTTTCGCACAATGTTATTCAAGGTACCAATCAAAGAAGAAAAGTACGGAATCTTTTCAAACATGGCGATACCGACAAAGGATCCAATAATCAAGGAAATGATAATTGAAAAGACGGAAACACCAACGGTGATACCCAAACCTTGCAAGAGGTAGCTCAGATTATCAGCTGATAAAGCTGCAAAAAAGTCATTCATTGCTCATCCTCCTATCGATTTTCCTGTGTACGTGCTTCTAGGTACTGCATGAAGTAACTCAATGGTAACGTCAAGACCAAGTAGAAAGCACCAACAATCATGTATGCCGTAAAGGTATCAAAGGAGTTCGCCGCAACGATGTTTCCTTGATACATCAAATCCAAACCACCAACAAAGGCCAGGATGGATGAATTCTTTACCAAGTTAATAAACTGGTTTCCTAATGAAGGAATGGCAATTCGGAAGGCCTGTGGCAAAACGATCTTACGCATCGCCTGTCCGTAGGAAAGGCCGTTTGCTAAGGCCCCTTCCATTTGTCCGTTGTCCACGGAAAGAATACCGGCACGAACACATTCAGCGATAAAGGCTGACGTGTAGAGTGACAGCGCAATCGTTCCAGCGGCAAATCCTGTCATCTTAATCACCTTGGCAACCGCCAGGTAAAAGAAGAGCGTGATAATCAACAGCGGTACGTTTCGGAAAAACTGAACGTAGCCGTTTCCAAGCATTGCCCAGCCCTTTTTCTTTGAGAGCTGCAAAAGGGCAAAGACCGTTCCAAGGACCAAGGAGGCAATCAAAGCAATCAACGATGCCATGATTGTGTAGCCAAATCCCGAGAAGAATAGTGAAGAGTATTTATCGAATAAAGTCATTACTTCACCTCCAACTGACTAATGTCCAAACCAGGTACTTGACCAAACCACTTCTTAATCAAAGCGTTGTAAGTACCGTTCTTCTTCAATGTAGCCAAGGCCTTGTTGGTCTCATCAACCATGCCCTTTTGGTTGTGGTCAAAGGCCACACCGTAAGGACCATAGCTCAATGTACCACCGACAACCTTGTAGTCTGGGTTTTCGGTTGCCAAACCATACAGGATGGCGTTATCAGTAACAATGGCCTGTCCCTGACCAGCCTTTAAGGCTTGCATAGCGGAAGCGTAATCTTGCAAGGCCAAAACCTTAGCATTTGGTGCTTCCTTCTTCACCGTGTCAGCCGCCGTTGTTCCCAAGGCAACCAAAATGGTCTTTGAAGAATCGTTCAAGTCCTTGATTGAGTTAATTCCGGAATCCTTCTTAACCAGCAAAGAGTTACCAGCAGGGAAGTAAGAATCAGAGAAATCAACAACTTTGGCACGTTCCTTCGTAATGGTCATAACGGCCAAAACACCATCGATGTTCGTGTTCTTTAATAGTTGAACCTTTGATGAGGCGTTGACCGGCGTAAAGGTTGGCGTCAGGTTCAAGTTCAACTGCTTTCCAATTTGCTTGGTCAGAGCTTTGGCCAAATCAACATCAAATCCTTCGGACTTACCAGTCTTCGTATTGACCAAACCGAATAGCTTGGTATCCGTTTTAACACCCCAAGAAATCTGCTTGGTAGTCTTCACTCGTTCCAAAGTATCTTGGTGAGTCTGGTTCTTATGAGCAGCGTCTGCAGCCCATACACCAGCAATAATCAAAAAGGCGACTAGAAGAATGGAAGCAATGATACCAAAAAGACGTTTTTTGTTCTTTTCCATTTCATCCTCCTTCTCAGTGGCTATCCACTTGACTCAAGAACTGCTTGGCACGCTCGTTCTTTGGCGCCTTGAAGAATTCTTCCGTTGAGGCGTCTTCCAAGATGGCACCATCGGCCATGAAGATAACACGGTCGGCAACCGCCTTGGCAAAGTCCATTTCGTGGGTCACGACAAGCATCGTCATCGCACTGTCTTGGGCGATTTCACGCATGACTTTTAGGACGCCACCAACCATTTCGGGATCCAAAGCAGAAGTTGGCTCATCGAAGAGCAGGCACTTAGGCTTCATCGCCAATGAACGGGCAATGGCAACCCGCTGCTTTTGACCACCTGATAGAGCGGATGGCATGTTGTCAGCCTTATCAGCTAAACCAACACGTTCCAAAAGTTCCATCGCAATCTTCTTGTTTTCCGCTTCATCACGCTTCAATACCAAACGTGGCGCCAGCATGATGTTTTCCAAAACTGACTTGTTGTTATAAAGGTTGAAGTGCTGGAAAACCATCCCCACGTTCTTACGAATCTTATTCATATCCGTTTTTGGGTCGTGGAGATCATAACCATCAACGATTAACTGCCCCTCTTGGATTTCCTCCAGGCCGTTTACCGTACGAATTAAGGTAGACTTTCCAGAACCTGAAGGTCCAATCAAAACTACCGTTTCACCTGCATCAATCTTTAAGTTGATGTCTTTTAGTGCGTGAAAGTGACCGTAGTACTTTTCCACGTCTTTGAATTCAATCATCGACATTGCGCAACTTCCTCCCCTTTTTTCATTCCATCTCGATTATAGTCCTAATTACAATTATATTTCAGCTTTAATTGATTAGAACTATTCGCGTGAGCTTATATCACAAGCCCTCATTTCAAGAAAAAAACACCTCCCGATTGGGGTTGGTGTTTTTTCTTAACTGTCCCGGCTGGGCTCGAACCAGCGACCTTCGCATTAACAGTGCGGTGTTCTACC
>NZ_FOLI01000009.1 GCF_900112405.1 Fructobacillus durionis
TGCCGACTAACGGACTCAAACCGTTGACCCCCTCATTACTAGTGAGGTGCTCTATCAACTGAGCTAAGTCGGCAAAATTAATACTAGATAATTGTAGCAAATGCTAGCAATTATGACAACCAAATTTTATAAAAATTTGGTTATACGGATGACAGGAATCGAACCTGCACGGATATAATCCACTAGAACCTAAATCTAGCGCGTCTGCCAATTCCGCCACATCCGCATGTCTTAAGCAACTATTAAATAATACTGGAATTATTGCCAACCGTCAAGCAAAATCAACAAAAAAAGCGGTGACTTTGTCACCACTTTTTTATTTCAAATCATCGTCGAGCGATTTAGTTAAACTCGACACCTTAGCCTCATGTCGTTGCGCTTGCTTTAGCTTGAAAATATAAAGAGCAATCGTTCGAATAATCGCGTAGAAAGGAACCACAACAATCATTCCAATCATCCCCCAGAGATTTCCAGCAGCCAAAAGCAAAAGCATAACAGTCAATGGATGAATCCGTAGAGACTTTCCAATCAACGCTGGATAGATAATTGAACCGTTAATCTGCTGAACAATGGCCATCAGAATAACAATCCCAATTAGCATTTTCCAGTTGATTGATAAAGCCACTAAAACAGCTGGGAATACACCAATAAAAGGTCCGACATAGGGAACAATATTAGCAACACCGGCAATGAAACCGAGCAACCAGATATAAGGCAGTCCAATCACACCAAATCCAATTGACATGGCAAAGCCAACAAAAATCATTTGAATTGCCTGGCCCGAAATGTATCGCTCAATCGTACGGTCTAGTTCCTTACCAAGGATTTCAACATCTTCCGCTCGGTTCTTAGGGAAGAACTTTTGAATGGCAGGAAGAAAACGATTGGAGTCTGATAGCATGTAGAAAACGATGATTGGCACTGTTAACGCCCCGATTGTAAAGGATGTAGCAGCTCCCACAACACCGGTCAATGTTCCGGCTGTAATCTTAATAAATGAAGAAGAATACTGTGAAACCGCATTTCGAATATCCTTATCGGATACCGAAAGATTCAGTCGCTTAAACCAAGGTTCATCAATCATGTGTTGCACATAGTCTTGAGCATGATTCATAACGGACGGCATTGAAGTAACTAAATTTGTAATTTCATTTAAAATCAAAGGAACAAAAATCATCAAGGCACCGACAATTACCACCATAAAAACGGTAAAAGTGATAATGACGGCAAATGTCCGAGGTAACTGCCAGGACCCAATCTTAATTTTTTCAATTACTTTTTGAAGGGGTTTCAAACAGTAGTACAAGAAACCCGAAGTAATCAAGGGAATAAAGACCGTTCCACAGAAAACCCCAATGGGCTTCATTAGGAAATCAAAACTGAAGACAATCAAAAGTAAGGTAGCGAGGGCTAAAAGCTCAATTGTCCAGAAGAATACCTGCTTTAGTTTTTCATTTGGAAACATTAAAGTTGCTCCTTCAATTTATCTAAAATTTTATGTTGAACCTTTGGTAATGCAATGGCTTCCTGTTCTTCTACAGATAAGAAACGCTGGCCTTCTTTAAGTTCTGTAGGAACCGCTTTAGCAACTGGCCATATTTCCCATTTACGATGCGAAAACACGTGGGTTATGGGTTTAATTGACAGTTGTTCACCATCAATCTCTTCAATTGAATCAATAGGTCGCAATGGAAGGGTCCAAAAGCCAGCTAATAAACCTGTTTTGGGCCGTTGTTCATACAAAAGTTCACCCTTTTCATTATAAATGACTAAGGCCTGATACCGTTGCAAAACTGGTTTTTTCTTCTTTGTTTTAACCGGATATTGATCTTCAACCCCATCTCGGTAGGCAGCATTGTACTTGCGAACGGGTGAATGCAACGTGTCCGGATCAACCGTCTTCATATAGGACGTTCCGAGGTCCATGATGGCTTGGTTAAAGTCACCGGGACGTTCTGGGTCAACAATGGGCTCAACGGCGTTGTAAAAGACCTTACGCGTCTTAGGTTTAGCAATGTCATCGTCAATTTTCAGCAAGCGTGAAAAAACGCGAAAGAAATTACCATCAATAGCGGGAACCACCTGTTCAAAGGCAATGGAAGCAATGGCTGCAGCAGTGTATGGGCCAACGCCAGGAAGGGCGAGTAAATCATCATAGGACTCAGGCCACTCCCCCTTTAAATCAAAAGCGACGACTTTGGCAGCCTTATGCAGATTTTTAGCTCTTGAATAGTACCCTAGACCTTCCCAAAGCTTTAAAACCTTCTCTTCGGGCGCTTCAGCAAGATCTTGAACGGTTGGTAATTCCTTCATAAAACGGTTAAAGTATGTAATAACCGTATCCACCCGTGTCTGCTGTAACATTAGTTCAGATACCAAAATTCGATAGGGATTATGGTCCACTCGCCAAGGCAAATAGGCCCTACCCTCTTGGTCATACCAAGTTAATAAGTCTTTACGAAAAGCTTTTATTGTTTGCTCGTCCCAATTCTCCATAACCAGTATTATAACACTTGAAAAGCCCCTTTGATTCGGGTATAATCAAATTCTGTACGATAGAATTTTAAAGTTTAAATATAAGGAGTACCACTATGGCAGTCAAGACACCATTGAATTCATTCGCCCGTGGCCGCAAGGTTGGTCATGATGCAAAGAAGAAGCGTCGCCTCGAAGCCGTTGCACAATTGCAACAATGGGCTAAGGGAAAAGATGTTGAACTTCCTAAGACTAAGTAAAGAAAGTTAGCCTCTGGCTAGCTTTTTTTCTTGCCTATTTTTTCTAAAAAACGCTATTTTCCTTGTTTTGTCGCCCTGTAATCTTTATACTAAATGTTAGTAATGAACTACTTGGGGTATCCACTATGATTATTTCAGTAACCAATAAACAGCGCCGTCATGCTCTGCTAGCAGCGCTTCTATTTATCGTCTTAGCCGTCCTAATTGGCACAAACGCCAGCTGGCCCGCGGACATGGACGAATCAGTCCGTTTCTTTATGACAGGCATCCAAACCTCTTATGGTGATGCCATCATGTCAGTTGCCACTTTCTTAGGTTCACCTGCTATGAACCTCTTTTACGGAATTATCTTGGCATTGGTCTTGCTACTCGCTGACTTGAAGTTACCTTCCCTTTGGGTGATTGTCACAATTTTCAGCGGTGTTATCGTAACACAGATTATCAAAGTCATGGTACACCGTGATCGCCCCGTTGGTCACTTGCTAACGGATAGCGGTGCATCATTCCCCTCACAACACGTAACAGCGATGTGGCTCACAGTCTTCATCATGTTCCTCTTGGTAACGCCAAATATTTCATCAGCCTTAATTCGTATCCTAACGAAGTGGTTCTTGATTACTTTGACCTTGATGACCATGCTATCCCGCCTCTACTTCTCAGCACATTTCTTGACTGATACAATTGGGGCTTTCCTACTCGCTTACGTTTGGGTAATCTTCTGTGCATCCCTTTACCCAATGGTCGCGACATTCCTAAAGAAAAAGTTTTGGATGTTCAAAGACCAAGAAGCTTAAAAAGATAAATAAAAAGCGATGACCTTTCGGTCATCGCTTTTTTGTATTTAAATATCGTAATCTGAATCAGACATTGATTCCGCCTCACCCAATAGGTAACCGTTACCAACAGCTGAGAAGAAGTCGTGATTTGATGTTGACGTTGAAATTCCGTTCATCACAACGGGGTTCACATCATCGGCTGAGTCAGGGAACATTGGTTCCTGTCCCAAGTTCATTAAAGCCTTATTCGCGTTATAACGGAGGAATACAAGTACATCATCCGTCCAACCAATTTGGTCGTAGATTTCGTGCGTGAACTGTTCTTCGTTTGAATACAAATCAAAGAGTAGGTCATACATCCAAGCCTTTAGCTCTTCCTGTTCATCTTCGGAAAGCTTCTTAAAGCCGACCTGGAATTTATACCCAACATAAGTTCCGTGCACTGATTCATCACGAAGAATTAACTTAATAATTTCAGCAGCGTTAACCATCTTGTTATGGCCCAAGTAGTATAGGGGCGTGAAGAAACCTGAATAGAACAAGAAAGTTTCTAGAAAGACTGAGGCTGCCTTCTTTTGCAAAGGCGTTCCATTATGGTAGATGTCATTAATCTTGTTCGCCTTGTACTGTAAGAACTCGTTATGATCAGCCCAATCAAAGGTTTCATCAATCTCACTCTTGTCGTTCAGCGTTTCAAAGATTGAGGAATAAGACTTAGCGTGAACAGACTCCATAAACTGGATGTTGTTCAATACCGCTTCTTCCTTCTGGTTCACTGCATCAGCACGCAGTGAAGCCATACCATCCTGTGATTGGAGGGTATCAAGCGTTGTCAGCCCGGCAAAAACCAAGTTATATACCCGGCGTTCCGTATCATCTAGTTCACCACGCCAAACGCGCAAATCGTTAGAGATTGGCACACGCGTATCCAACCAGAACTGCTGAGTTAGCTTTTCCCAAGTTGCCTTATCAAGTGAATCTTCAATGTTATTCCAATTCACGGCCGTATAAGAACCTTGATTAACGTGTTGCATAATTATTCTCCTAACGTCTCTTTGATACGAGCAAAAATTTTCTCAGCCTCTCGCTGTGTTCCTCTTAACTCATAATCACCGATAACTGGTACGTTGTATTTTTTAGCATAGCGTTTTGCTGTCAAAATGTACTGATCATTGAAATTACGATTCCCCGATCCAATGACACCGCGAAGGTAACGAGCATTGTTACCATAATCAACGTAGTCACCCAAACCGTTTGTAAAGATTTCGATTACTTCCGGTCCTGTACCAGTTCCACCGTTCAAATAGGTTGGTACTACAACAACATAGGGTTTCTTTTCGTGGGCAAAGTCATTTTCTTCACCGATTTCAAGAACGGAAAGCTGGTCACCCACCGCTTCAGCCTCAGCTTTTAACTTATTAATAAAGGATTCAGTATTACCCTCAATTGACGTGTATAAAACACGGTATTCAGACATGTAACCTTCTCTCCCTTCTCATATCTCATTGTATATTTATCACAGGCCATTCAAGAGCATAGCCGCAAGATTTAAATTGATTGCACCCGTTAAGGGTACCATATGTACAACAAGCTTCCGCTTGTTTTTTATTTTTTAAGAATTAGATTGAACAAGATTCACACTCGTTCACACCGGCTTCTTGATTATCATCCGTAAAGGTACGAACATAGTAAATCGTCTTGATACCCTTCTTAAAGGCGTAGTTACGCAAGATTGACAAGTCACGTGTTGTCATCTTGTTCGTACGATCATCCTTCCATTCGTAGAGTCCGTCAGGAATCGTTGAACGCATGAAGTATGTCAAAGACATTCCTTGGTCAACGTGTGGTTGTGCGGCTGCATAAACGTCAACAACCTTACGCATATCAGTATCATAAGCTGACTGATAGTATGGAATTGTTTCGTTTGAAAGGCCAGGCGCTGGGTAGTAGACCTTTCCAATCATCGCCTCTTGACGTTCTTCAATTCGGTTAATGATTGGGTGCAAGGAAGCCGTCGTGTTATTCACATATGAGATTGAACCAGTTGGTGCAATGGCGTGACGGTAAGCGTTATACAAACCGTTTTCCATGACTTCCTTCTTCAACTGCTGCCAGTCTTCATGGCTTGGCAAGTGAATGTTTTCAAAGAGCTTGGCAACTTTTTCGGTCTTTGGACCAAAGTCCCTTTCCAAATACTGGTTGAAGTATGAGCCATCTGCATAAGCAGACTTTTCAAAGCCAGCGAAAGTCTCACCACGGTCTTCTGCGATATGCATGGAAGCAATTAATGAATAGTAATTCAATGTTGAGAAGAAGGTTTGAGTGAAGTCCAAAGCCTCTTCATCCCCATACATCATTTGGTTTTGCGCAAAGAGTGCCGCAAGACCCATGGCTCCCAAGCCAACGGCATGCTTCTTCTGGTTACCATTTTCAACAGATGGCACAACGTTTAGGTTTGAGTTATCAGAAACAAAGGAAAGCGCACGAATCATCGCTTCAACAGAAGCACCAAAGTCCGGCGTCTTCATCATGTTTACGATGTTAACGGATCCCAAGTTACATGAGATATCTTCACCCAACTTTGTATATTCCTGTTCATCGTTTAATTCTGATGGTGTCTGCACCTGCAAAATTTCTGAACAGAGGTTTGATGAAATAATCTTTCCATCAATTGGATTGGCAGCGTTCACCGTATCCACGTTCATAATGTATGGATAACCAGATTCCTGCTGCAACTTTGAAATTTCTTCTTCGACTGTTCGAGCGGGAATCATCTTACGACGGATATTCTTGTTCGCTAACAAGTTATCGTATTCTGCCGTCAAGTCAACATAGTTAAATGGTACCCCGTACTCACGCTCAACATCGTCAGGTGAGAATAAAGCCATTTCTTTATTGGCCTTTGTCAATTCGTAGAACTTGTCTGGCACAATCAACCCGAGGGAAAGTGTCTTAACACGAACCTTCTCATCGGCGTTTTCTTTCTTAGTCGCCATAAAGGTCATAACGTCAGGATGGAAGATGTTTAAGTAAACAACACCCGCCCCTTGTCGGGCACCAACCTGTGAAGAGAACGTGAAAGAGTCTTCCAACAACTTCATGATTGGCACAATTCCACCAGCGGAATTAGCAATCCCCATTACCGGCGCACCAGACTCACGAACATTGGACAAGTTAATTCCAACTCCCCCACCCATCTTAGATAGTTGAAGTGCTGAATTAATAATACGTCCGATGGAATTCATGTTGTCCGTTGCTTGCAAAACAAAGCAAGAAACCAATTCGCCACGACGTGCACGTCCCGCGTTCAAGAAGGATGGCGTTGCTGGTTGATAACGTTGGTGAACCATTTCGTTTGCAAGTGAC
This sequence comes from Fructobacillus durionis, assembly GCF_900112405.1. Taxonomy (GTDB): domain Bacteria; phylum Bacillota; class Bacilli; order Lactobacillales; family Lactobacillaceae; genus Fructobacillus; species Fructobacillus durionis. The sequence continues at coordinate 6,878 of NZ_FOLI01000009.1, forward strand.
ATGGCTAACGCCTCATCACCATTTGCATAGAACAAAGCGTTGGCCGCAAGGCGATCAATATATGACTCAACGTAATAGGCCTTGTCATTTGTCTTTTGTGCATACTGGTTGTAGAACTTAAAGGCAGCCATAAAGGAAGCAAAGTGAAAGTCTTCGCCCTCCAAGAAGGCATAAAGTTCTTCAATGAAAGACATCTTATACTTTTCAATGAAGCCCTTTTCCAAGAAATCGTTTTTAATCATCCAGTCAAAACGTTCTTTTAATGAATCAAACTTTTTCATGTTTGGTTCAACGTTTTCTTCCATGAATGCTTCTAAAGCTTCTTGGTCTTTTTCAAGTTGAATCTGACCGTCTTTTGGAATGTTAACTTCGTTGTTTAAATCAAAATACTTAACATTCGCGAGGTCGATGTCTAATAATGACATGAAATTCCTTTCCGTTGCTTGTACTTAGCAAATTCTTTTTTACTGAAGCAGATCTTATTACGATATGAAATAAAAAGTAGCTACACTAAAAAAGCTTAAGCGGTCAATTGCTTCAAAACAGCGGGTTGGAAACCGGCAAAGGCTTCGCGTCCCGCTACTTGAACAACGGGTGTTTGCTTGAATCCCTGTTCCTTCAATTGAGCGAGGTATTCAGGTTGCTCTTCAATGTTGATTTCCTTGAATCCTAAACCAAGCTGATCCAAGTACTTCTTTGTCATCTTGCATTGAACGCAGTTATTTTTTGTAAAGACCGTGATTTCTGACATAACGTGGTCCTTCTTTCTCTCTATATTTATCGCTGTTTAATCGAGTGTTTAACGTTGATTTAAACAACGGGACAATCTCTAGTTTACTGTTTTAAAAATAGACTTCAAGGTCTAAAGATGTCTGCACAAACAAAAAATTGTAGAACCTTATTAGACTGGCTTTCTATGTTTATTTTGTGCACTTCTATACAAAGCATCGCAACGCCCTAATGTTCGGGTTCTTAGCTTTTTATCACAACTTAGAATTTAATAAAGCACTTATCAGCTCAATAAAAAGGGGAACATCCATTCTGTCATCCCTTGTGAAGAACACTTTGTTACATTTGTCATTGTACGTCATTACCCACTTACTATCGCTGTTTTTTTTGATATAATAAGGGTTAAATAAAGAAATCGAATTGAAAGAGGTATATGTTTTGGATTCAGGTCCTTCGTATTTAATTAATACACTTATTATTGTTTTTATCTTACTACTCGCAGTGCTCTTTACGTTAACAGAGTACTCGTTAGTTAAGGTACGACTCTCAGCTTTACAGGCCCTACAAGACGACCGAGAAAAGCCTTCAAAGAACATCGCTTCTGCCATTCACATGGTTACCCACCTAACAGAGTTCCTATCCACTGCTCAGGTTGGTATCACGTTGACCTCCCTTATCTTAGGTTGGGTCGGTGAAGAAACCGTGGCTGACTTAATTATTCAGTCACACTTGCTCCCAACGGACATGGCAAAGCCAGTTGCTTCCGTGGCCGCCATCGTTATCTTTACCGTTTTGCACGCCGTCTTCACCGATTTGGTCCCAAAGAACATCGCGATTGAAGAACCAATTAAGGTCCTCCTTTTCATTGTTAAGCCAGTCCGTTTCTTCCATATCACTTTATTCCCAATGATTTGGTTGCTTGACCACATGTCAAACTGGGTTACCCACTTACTTGGCTTCCAAGTAACAAACGACGAAGACATTTACTCGCAAACTGAAATTCTTTCTCTATCTAAGAACGCTGCCGAAGCCGGTGAATTAGATACGGAAGATTTGACCTTCATGCAACGTGCCTTTGAAATGAACGATAAGGTTGCCGTTGACGTCATGATTGACCGTACGTCAATGGATGTCATTGATGTTTCGCAGAGCATTGCCGATGGTTTAGATGAATATCTAAAGGTTCGTCACTCTCGCTTCCCCGTTGTTGCAGACGGTGATAAGGATAAAATTCTTGGCTATGTCTTCAACTACGACCTCGTTCGTCAAAGTCGTATCTCAGGCAAAGAGTCTGTTGCGAAAATCATGCGTGATATTCCAGCCGTTCCCGAGAACATGGATCTTCACAACGTCATGGACGAGATGGTTATGAAGCGCTCACCTATTGCAGTTGTCGTTGATGAATATGGTGGTACTGCCGGTATCATCACCGATAAGGACATCTACGAAGAGTTATTCGGCTCCGTTCGCGATGAAATGGATGACCAGTCCGATGAATACATCGAGAAGCTCGGTGACCGCCGTTACAAGGTTTCTGGTAAAACAACCTTGTACGACTTTCAGCGCTACTTCCACACAGACGTGAAGGAACTAGACGACGACGAAGCCGTCACATTAACGGGTTACGTTTTGAAGCGTGACCCTGACTTCCGAACGGGTGATTCATTGCGTATCGCTAATTACAAGGTCACTGCACTCGGATACGAAAACGCCTTTATCCCAGAATTCGCGGTGAAAGAACTTGATGCTGAACCTGTTGCACCATCGTCATCTGAAGATGGTGAGACAAGTACTGATGAACAAGATGATTCAATTGACAAACCAAAGTTCCACCTTCGTGAACGCGATGATCATCACGCAACTTCTGATGATAAATGATCGAAATAAAAAGCAGCCGAATGGCTGTTTTTTTTATTGGCTAATTCATGAATTAAATACCCCCACCATTCGGACTCCCCCTTCTTTCGTGGTAAACTAGGGTTAAACATTTGTTGCAGCATGCAACAAGATCTTTAAAGGAGAAGCGCATGACCGCCATTGATTTATACCTCGTTCGCCACGGCCAAACCTATTTTAATCTCACACGTCGTTTGCAAGGATACTCTGATGCACCTCTAACGGAATCAGGTATTCACGATGGTCATTTGGCCGGCAAGCGGTTGGCCAACGTTCATTTTGCAGGAGCCTACTCGTCTGATTTAACACGGGCCATCCATACTGCTAAGTACCTTCTATCTGAAAACCAAGCTGGTTCGCCCATCTGGCCACAACAGCTACCAGACTTTCGTGAAGAGAATTTTGGTTCCTTTGAAGGGATTGACTCACAAGTTGCTTTAACACAGTTAAACGCCTTCTCAGACACCTTCTATGCCGATTACTCCGACATGATTACAAAACGTGGCATGGCCGAATCGATGAACCTCTTCGCACTAGCTGATCCTTACAAACTCGCCGAAGACTATGATCACTTTATCAAGCGTGTTAAGAACGGTTTTGAATTTCTGTTGAAGGAACACAACGACGGCGACCAAGTCTTAGTGGTGGCCCATGGTACAACTATCCGTGCCATCGTCGATTACTTTGGACACTCTGAATTAGCCATTAAATCAATTAACAACGGTGCAGTAACCAAAATTCACCTCACCGAAGATGGTGGTCGTGTCGATATCTTTAACGATAGTGAAACGGTTTTTAACGTAAAGTAAGACGAAGTCGGCATTCGCCGACTTTTTCAATGGAGAAACAAATGGAAGATTTTAACTCGACCGAAGTAAAAATACGTCCAGTGCTCTTAGCAGCGCTACGACAGGACCAAAAGCAAAACCTCGACTATGAACTAGAAGAACTTGCGAACTTAGCAAGGGCAAACCGCCTGGATCCTGTGGAAACTTATATTCAATCATTGGAACGGCCAAATCCAGCCACTTACTTCGGTAAGGGAAAAGTCGAGGAACTGCGCATTGCTGTGCAAACCTACGATGTGGATTTAATTGTGACAAACGACGAGTTATCCCCATCGCAAATTCGCAACCTTGAAAAAGCCACTGATGCGACAGTTGTTGATCGAACAGGTTTGATTTTAGACATCTTTGCACAACGTGCCCAAACAAAGGTGGCCAAGCTGCAAGTACAGTTAGCCCGTCTACAATACCAGCTCCCCCGTCTCCGCACGTCTATGTCCGTTTCCTTAGATCAGCAGACCGGTGCCGGTGGGGGTGGCTTCACTTCTCGTGGAGCCGGGGAAACCCAACTGGAACAATCACGCCGTCGCTTGACTTCTGAAATGGTTGCAATCAAAAAGGAATTAGCTGAGCTGCAAAAAGACAGTTCCGTTCAAAGCAAGAAGCGTCAAGAATCCGAAATCCCAACAGTTGCTCTCGTTGGTTATACCAACGCCGGTAAGTCAACTTTGATGAATCAGCTTCTAACACGCTTTGGACAAGGAGCCGAAAGCGACCAAAGTAAGCAGGTCTTTGAAAAGGATATGCTCTTTGCAACCCTGAACACGACAATTCGCCAGCTCACGCTTCCTGATAAGTCCCAGTTCCTCCTATCCGATACAGTTGGATTCGTTTCAAAGCTTCCCCACCACTTAGTGGCTGCCTTTGAATCGACTTTGCAAGAAGCCGCACAGGCAGATCTACTACTGCAGGTTGTGGACATTTCAGACCCTCACTACAAGGAAATGATGGCCACTACTGAAGAAACCCTTGAGCGCTTAGGAATCAAGGATAAGGCCATGATTACCGTCTTTAACAAGGCGGACCTAGCCGACCTGTCCTATCCACTTGTTGATGGTGAGGGTGCCATTACAATCTCGGCAAGGGACCGCACCTCCCAAGACGAGCTTTTAAAGCTTGTTAAGAAGGAAATCTTTGCTGACCGGCAAGAAGTGACTTTGCACGTTCCCTTTGCTGATTCAGCGGTTGTTGCCAACATCTTAGACCACCATGAATTATTAGCTCAGGAGTTCGACGAAAACGGTACGGTTCTGACCGTCGCCCTTTCAAGTGAAGAAGTTCAACGATACCAAAAATACATTCAATAAAACATAGAAAAAGCTTTCTAGTAAATTACTAGAAAGCTTTTTTAAGTGAATATTTTTCAAATAAAAAAGCAAGCATCTCTGCCTGCTAAAAGTGATTGTCTAAACGACCTTATTGCCCCTGCTGGGATCGAACCAGCGC
>NZ_FOLI01000008.1 GCF_900112405.1 Fructobacillus durionis
CCAGGATCAAACTCTCATGTTAAAGTTTGAAGATTGCTCTTCGATTAAACTGACTATTTGTTATCTATCCGATAACGCCTATCCGTTTATTGTTTGTTACGAATTGACTTCGCAAATTTGTTAGATTTAGCTGTCAAAGCTAAATCTCGTTACAGATTTGTTTGTTCAAAGTTTTGTTCAGTTTTCAATGTGCTAACCCGATTGGGCAACTCATTTATTGTAACAGATGTTAGCAACTTGTGCAACAACTATTTTGATGAGTTTTGCTGGTGATTATCAAGCAAAACTTGATAACCGCTTGTCCCTCGCAAGGAACAATAATTAGTATACCGACATTGCACCGTTCGGTCAATGCTTTTTTTGTTTTTTTTATTGGAAATTTCGATTATTTATCTCCCTACGAAAGTTATTAGACAAATCAGTCTATTTTATTTAATATTTTGTTGAATTTGTTTAATTAATTGATTATTTTAAATTAAACAAGGCCTTTTTCGTCAATATTTCGTATAATAGTTGTAGAATCAGTCATCTAGTAAAAGGAGACGAGTATGCCTTGCTACATCTTGACCGACAACTTAAAGAGCCAACGTCTTATTAAGAAGGTTCTGCTTGATTCAATCTTTTTTGAAAGCCCATCTGCCTTACTACATGCTTTAGGAAGAACCCGCCAAGGACAGGTGATTATTCTGGACTCCTGTATTCGAGGATTTGAACTGGCTGGTATTCAAACCGCTCAACTAATTCGCCAAAGAGATACAGACGCACAGATTATTATGATCTCTGATAACGCCCAGATGGCCATGCGCTGTTTTGAAGCGCATGTCGGTTTACTGGACTTCATCATCAAACGTGATTTTAATTCAGCTTTCTTTGATCGACTTTTGCGTGCCGTTGCAACAGCTAAATTGAACATTCACCACATTTATGAACTTCGACCCGTTTCCATTCGTTTACCTGATGGCCGAACGAGCCGCTTATTCGATTTAACGCGCATCATCTATATTACAACGGAAAGCGGGAGCCACCATTTAATTGTTCACGAGGCCGATCATCAATTCCGAATCCGCTCTTCTATGAAAGAAGTTGAGACTTTACACGAACACTTCCAACGGGTTCACACATCATTCATTGTGAATACAAGCTACTTGAATGCCTACTATCCAAATGAGCACTACCTAACGCTTGTTAACGGACAACGCATTCCTGTTTCTAGAAACTATGCCGGTCACTTACGGGATGTCTTGCGTTGGTCACCCAAAAAGCCAGAACAGCCTCAGTTAATTCATAACAAATAAAAAGTCGTCGGGACAATGTCCCGACGACTTTTCAATTTAATACTAATTAGTCTTCCGTTGTTTCAGAAGGGGTTTCACTTTCGTTTTCCTCTTCATTCACTTCTTCAACTGGTTCCAACTTTGTAAAGGTGGCAACCTTTGATCCATCTTCAAGGCGAATCAAACGAACACCCTGTGTGGCACGGCCAGTTTGTGATACATCGGCAATACCGAAACGAATCATCACACCGAGGTTGGTTGTGACCATGATGTCTTCATCACCGTCAACAGTGACCATTCCAGCAAGTGGACCGTTCTTTTCCGTGATTGTAGCGGTCTTGATTCCCTTACCACCACGGCCCTTAACAGGGTACTCTTCGGCAGGTGTCTGCTTTCCATAACCCTTTTCAGTAATGACAAGGACGTTATGATCGGCTGCAAGAATATCCGCTCCGACGACTTCATCGCCTTCACGAAGGTTAATTCCACGCACACCGGCAGCGGCACGTCCCATGAGACGAACAGCATCTTCAGCAAAGGTCACTGAGTAACCGTTATGAGTTGCAATAATGATGTTTTGCTCACCATTGGTCTGCAAGACCTTCAAGATTTCATCGTCTTCACGAAGAGTGAGGGCTTTCAATCCTGACGTACGGATATTGGCAAAGTCTTGCACCTTGGTACGCTTAACAACACCCTTACGAGTTACAAAGAAGAGGTTGTCCTGACTTTCACCAGGGTTACCATGAACCGTTAGAAGGCTCTGGATGGCTTCGTCTTGGTCAAAGTTCAAGAGATTAATGACAGGGATTCCCTTAGCCGAACGGCCGTATTCAGGAATCTCGTAACCCTTCATACGATAAACCTTTCCCTTATTCGTAAAGAAGAAAAGGGAATCGTGAGTTGAAAGGTTGGCCAATTGCGCAACGAAGTCTTCGTCATTCAAGTTCATACCTTGAACACCACGGCCACCGCGGTTCTGTGCCTTAAATTCAGAGGCAGCAACACGCTTGATGTAGCCGTTGTTTGTCAAAGTGACAATGACGTCTTCTTGTTCAATCAAGTCTTCATCTTCGATGCTTGTCACATCACCAACCTGCAATTCGGTACGACGTGGGTCGCCGAAGCGGTTTTGGATTTCGAGCAATTCATCGTAGATGACTTGATCAATTCGTTCTTGGTGAGCCAAGATATCCTTCAAATCAGCAATCAAAGCCACAAGCTTTTGATACTCATCCTCAATCTTGTCTCGTTCCAAACCGGTCAAACGAACCAAACGCATGTCCAAGATGGCCTGTGACTGCTTGTCTGAGAGGTCATAGCCGTCAATCAAACGGCCCTTGGCTTCGTCTGACGTCTTTGATGAACGAATGATATGGATAATTTCATCAATGTGGTCTAAGGCAATTCGCAATCCTTCGAGGATGTGCGCACGTGCTTCAGCCTTCTTCAAATCGAATTCAGTACGACGACGAACAACTGAACGCTGGTGTTCGAGGTAGGCTTCCAAGATTTCCTTCAGAGAAAGGGTCTTTGGGGCACCATGATCGATGGCCAACATGTTAAATGAAAAACCAGTCTGCAAAAGGGTTTGCTTGTAAAGGTTGTTCAAAATAACAGATGCTGAGGCATCACGACGAACATCAATTGACACTCGCAATCCTTCACGGTCAGACTCATCGCGGATGGCAGTAATGCCATCAATCTTCTTATCACGAACCAATTCAGAAATTCGTTCGATCAAACGGGCCTTGTTAACCGCGTAGGGCAGTTCGGTCACGATGATTTGCTCGCGACCAGTCTTCGTTTGTTCGATATCGACTTTGGCACGGAGGGTAATGGTTCCGCGGCCCGTTTCATAGGCCTTACGGATTCCAGCCTTTCCCATGACAATTCCACCAGTAGGGAAGTCAGGTCCAGGCAAGGCTTCCATCAAGTCAGCCGTTGTTGCGTCTGGATTTCCCATCAAGATGTGGAGGGCTGAAATAACTTCACCCAGGTTATGGGTAGGGATGTTGGTTGTCATTCCAACGGCGATACCGGTTGCCCCGTTCACCAAAAGATTTGGAATACGGGCAGGGAGAACGTCTGGTTCGCGTTCTTCGCCATCGTAGTTGGGTACGAAGTCAACCGTGTCCTTATTCAAGTCACGAACCATTTCCATGGCAACTTTAGACAAACGTGCTTCGGTATAACGCATGGCGGCAGCTGAATCACCGTCGACAGAACCGAAGTTTCCGTGTCCATCAACCAACATGTAGCGATATGAAAAGTCCTGGGCCATACGAACCATTGATTCGTAGATGGCTGAATCACCGTGTGGGTGATACTTACCCATAACGTCACCGACGATACGAGCAGACTTCTTGTGGGGCTTATCTGGTGTGTTTCCCTGTTCAATCATCGAATACAAAATTCGACGGTGGACAGGCTTCATTCCATCGCGGACGTCCGGCAAGGCACGGGCAACGATAACAGACATCGCATACGAAAGGAAGGATGTCTTCATCTGCTCCGCTAGATGGGTATTTTTAATACGACTATCTTGTTCTTCTGGCATTTCTTACTCCGAATCAAGCAGCAGCTTAAATATCTAGGTCTTGGACGTAGACCGCGTTATCCTCGATAAACTGACGACGTGGTGGCACATCGCCACCCATCAGCATGTCAATAACGGCATCCGCCTCTTCAGCATCATGTGGGTCAACACGCAACAAACGGCGGTTTTGTGGATCCATGGTTGTATCGGCCAACTGGTCGTAATCCATTTCTCCAAGACCCTTATAACGCTGAACCTTTGGCTTAGCATTTGATGGCAACTGCGCAAGGTACTCTGTCAATTCTTCATCAGAATCCAAGTAGGTTAAGTGCTTGGAATTACCAAGTGCCACACCATACAAAGGTGGCTGAGCAATGTAGATGTATCCGGCATCGATCATTGGGCGCATGTAACGGTAGAACAGCGTCAACAACAATGTTCGAATATGGGCACCATCGACATCGGCATCGGTCATGATGATGATCTTGTGGTAGTGGGCCTTTGAAACGTCAAAGTCCTTACCAAATCCAGCACCAAGGGCAGTGAAGAGGGAACGAATTTCTTCGTTTGCCAAAACACGGTCCAATGAGGCCTTCCCAACGTTCAAAATCTTTCCACGAATTGGCAAGATGGCCTGCGTCAAACGGTTACGTCCCTGCTTAGCAGAACCACCGGCTGAGTCACCCTCGACAATGAACAATTCAGAAATCTCAGGTTCCTTTGACGTGTTGTCCGCCAACTTACCTGGAAGGTTTGAAATTTCGAGTCCAGACTGCTTACGTGTCATTTCACGGGCGCGCTTAGCAGACAAACGAGCCTTTTGGGCTAGGGCACCCTTGGCAACGATTTGCTTGGCAACTGCTGGGTTTTCCATCATGAAACGGGAGAATGTATCCGAGAACATGCGGTCAACGGCCTGACGAGCATCTGAATTCCCAAGCTTGGTCTTTGTCTGACCTTCGAACTGTGGGTCCGGGTGCTTGATGGATACGATGGCAGTCATTCCTTCACGGACGTCTTCACCCGTCAAAGAATCATCGTTTTCCTTCAAAATCTTCTGCTTACGAGCGTAATCGTTAATCACACGGGTCAAAGCAGTCTTGAACCCAGTTTCGTGGGTTCCACCTTCATAGGTGTTGATGTTGTTTGTAAAAGTCTTGAGGTTTTCTTTGACTTCAGTTGTGTACTGCAAGGCAACTTCAACGACGATGTCGTTTTCTTCACCTTCAACATAAACTGGCTCGTCAAAGAGTACTTGCTTGCCTTCGTCCAAGTAGGAAACGTATTCCTTGATTCCTCCTTCGAAGTGGAAGGATTCAGAAACAGGTTCATCCGGACGCTTGTCCGTAATAGAAATGCGGAGTCCCTTATTCAAAAAGGCTAATTCACGAACACGTGAAAGAAGTGTTTGGTAGTTGTAAACCGTTGTTTCCTGGAAAATATCAGGATCTGGCTTGAAGTGAACGATGGTTCCACGTTCGATTGGAAGTGGACCAGACTTCTTAGTCATTGGCGTCTTCACACGGCCCGTTTGGAAATCCATGTAGTAGAGCTGTCCGTCACGTACAACCTGCACATCAAGTGAGGTTGAAAGAGCGTTAACAACCGAGGCTCCAACACCGTGAAGACCTCCAGAAACCTTATATCCGCCACCGCCGAACTTTCCACCGGCGTGCAAAATGGTGAAGACCGTTTCCAAGGCGGGCTTTCCGGTCTTTGATTGGATATCAACCGGAATACCACGACCGTCATCGGTCACCGTAATGGAGTTATCCTTTTCAATCGTCACCGTAATGTGGCTAGCAAAGCCAGCTAGGGCTTCATCGATTCCGTTATCGACAATTTCCCAGACCAAGTGGTGCAAACCTTGGGCAGTCGTTGTTCCAATGTACATACCAGGACGCTTACGGACGGCTTCCAAGCCTTCCAAAACCTGAATCTGATCGGCGTTATAGTCATCAGCATCGGTCTGCATCTTGCTGGCATTTTCGATATCTTCAGCAGAAACTGAGACTGTTTCGATTTCGTTCTTTTCTTCTTCAGCCATGATTCTCCTCTTGCCTCCTACTTCGTCTCGACCTGAATCGTTCCGTCCTTGACCAAAAAGACTTTCGGTTCTTTGATCAACGACCGAGCGACCTCAGAAAGAGAGGGGGCGGTAATAAAGGTTTGTACCTTGTTTTCAATGCTCATTAAGAGGTGGGTCTGCCGTGAAGCATCCAACTCTGATAAAACATCATCTAATAATAGGACCGGATATTCGCCAGTTTCCTGGTGCATCAAGTCAATTTCTCCCAACTTAAGGGCCAGAGCAGCGGTTCGCTGTTGACCTTGAGACCCAAAGTTCGAAACATCAACGCCATTGACCTCAATGGTAAAGTCGTCCCGGTGGGGGCCAACCAAGGTTGTTCCCTGTTTCTTTTCCCGGTCAGACTGCTTCGAAAAAGCAGCTTGCAGGGCTCCTAAGAGTTCCTCTTCCGTTGAGACTTGCTGCAAATCCACTGCTGTTTTATAGTGGAGCGTCAGCTCTTCTGTCTGATTAGCCACTTCACGGTGAATCCGAGCCGCTGCCTTTTCCAACTCTTTTAAAAAGCGTTGCTTCAACAGAATCAACTTGACTGATAGTTCAATCAATTGGTCCGTTAAAACTGATAAAAAGACAGCATCTTTTTTCCCACCAAAGGACCAGGCCTTTAAGTAGGCATTACGGTCTTTTAAAACACGCTTGTACTGGGAAGACAGTTGTAAATAAGTCCGGTTCATTTGACCAAATTCAATGTCGATAAATCGCCGTCTGATGGCTGGTGGTCCTTTAACAAGGTCCAAATCCTCAGGGGCAAATAAAATGACATTCAATTGACCAATGTAAGTTGACAGGCGGCTCTGATCTAAATGATTCACTCGGGCCTGTTTTCCTTTGTTGGACCAGGAAAGGGAAAGGGGCGTCTTACCAAATCGGTTTTCAATAATACCCGATATTCTGGCCTGGCTCTGGCCCCACTGAATTAAATCTTTATCGATTTTTGTTCGATGGGAACGGGCCAGGGCCAAAGCGTAGATACTTTCCAGCAGGTTTGTTTTTCCCTGGGCGTTTTGTCCAAGAAAAATATTGACTCCTGGTTGAAAAGTCAGCTTCGCATCGTCGTAATTACGAAAGTGACTGAGCGATAATTCGGTTAGCTCCACGAAGAAGGTCCCGTTGGCTTATTCTTTGCAACTCTCTTTGAGCCCTTGTCTTGCGACGCTTGGAAACGGGCTAGAATAGCCGCCTTCTCTTCGCGTTCATTTGCTTCAACATCAGACTCGCTGTCAATTTCAAAGACTTGACCAGCAGTTTCGACAGTGTAGCCAGGGTATAACTTTTTTCCCCGGCGGTTTTCTTCTTCACCGTTTACTAAAACTTCCTGCTCTGCTAAATAGGCTTTTGCCATTCCGCCAGTGCGGATTAGGTCAGCGATTTTTAGCAATTGCTGAAGAGTGATGTAATCGGTTGTAATTGCCACGCGCTCAGCCATAAATATCCCCTAATTTTTTATCAGACTTACCCCATTATTATACCATATTTATCTTTATTTGCCCCTAAGAGCCTTTTTTAGCCGATTTTACTAAAAGTAGTCTCTTTGTATGAAAAAGGGAACAAAGTCGCTTTTCGCTTTTATAATAAAAAAAAGACCCCACGAGGTCTTTTTTATTTTTTAACTTAGAAGGTACGAACAGGTGTAACCAACTGTAGTTGCTTATTATCTGTTTCACCTTCAGGAATAATGATAAATGGCCGAAGGTTTGTCGTGAACTTCAATTCAACCGTCTTACCTTGCAAGACACGGAGAGCGTCTCGTACGTAATCGGGGTTGAATGAAATTTCAAGATCATCGCCAGTAATCTTATTGGCTGCCAAAGCTTCCTTCACTTGACCAACTTCTTGTGAATTACCAGATAGCTCTGCCTGTTGATCCTTGATTGTCAGCAAAACAACGTTATTACGTGATTCGTGTGACAAAAGGGAAGCACGATCAATGGCACCTGACAAGACACCAGCATCGATTTCGAGTTCAGTGTTGGCTTCTGAAGGAATCAAACGGTCTGTTTCAGGATAGTTTCCTTCTAGCAAACGGGAGTAGAAGGTCGTGTTTCCGAAGATAAAGACGGCTTGGTTAGCTGAAAGCTTTACCTCAACAACGTTTTGTCCTTCTAACAGTGATTGCAGTTCATTAAAGGCCTTAGCTGGAATGATAACGGATGCGTCATCAACTGTTTCTGAGCCAACCAAGGTAATAATACGTTGTGACAAACGGTGTGAATCTGTTGTAACAGCCTTAATTTGGTTACCAGAAAGAGAAAGGTGAATTCCAGTAAGGATTGGACGACTCTCTTGGGTGGAGGCTGAAATCTTAGTTTGTGCAATCAATTCGATTAATTGAGCAGCAGAAATCTTCAAAGACTTGGTCTCTGATAATTCAGGCAACTTTGGATATGCAGAGCTTGGTTGACCATTAATCTTAAATGAAGCAGAACCGGAGGTAATTAATGCCTGTAATCCTTCAATTGATAAAGTCATGTCCTTAGCAGGCAAGTGCTTCACAATGTTAATAAAGAATGTAGCAGGTAGCGTAATACCACCAGTTGATTCAATAACCAATTCATTTGCAGTATCTTCTGCTGTCAAAGTCATTTGAATGGAAATATCAGCATTAGATCCAGTTAGAACTAATTGATCTTCTTGTAAATCCAACTTCATGTTAGTCAAAATTGGAATTGTTGTTTTAGATGAAATTGCTCGAGCAACGTCATTCAAAGCTTTAATAAATGCTTGACGATTAATCGTAAATTTCATAGCACATGGCCTCCTTTGTGGCAGGTGCGATTATTAAATAAATATAGTAATAAATAAATAGTAATAGTAATAAGGGCTGTGGGTTCGGGGGATTAGCTAACGAACCCCAGAACCATCAGTTTTTGCCTGTGGATAACTCTGCCGAAAGCGACGGCGTAAAAATGGAAGTTATCCACAGGTTCTTATTGACCATTTCGAATGGCTTCGGCTAAATCTTGGACCATTGCTTTCATTTGACCTTCTTTTTCAACTTGCTCTTCAATTTTCGTGAAGGCGTGTGAAATCGATGAATGGTCTCGATCTCCGAAGGCTTGTCCAATTTGAGGAAGGGACATGTCTGTCATTGTACGAGTCAAGTAGATAGCAACGTGTCTTGCCATGACAATGTCTGACTGACGACGACTGGACTTCATGTCTTCCACCGTCTGCATGTAATAGTCGGCGACAACCTTTTGAATCCGATCAACCGTGATGACGGACTTCTTATTGGCATTGATTTCTTCCAAAATTGTTTTGGCAGTTTCAATGGTTGCCGGTTTATTCATATAGCGAATCTTCGCTTCAAACTTATGGAAGGCGCCTTCTAGCGTTCGGACGTTGTCGTCCACGGATTCTCCAATTAACTGTAAGACATCGTTTGGAATATCCAAATCATTTTGATCCTGGAGGTTACGCAGGATGGCAACACGGGTTTGTACGTCGGGCTTCTGAATGTCTGATGTAATTCCCTGTTCGAAACGAGATTTTAAGCGGTCTTGCAAATCGGGGATATCATTTGGGTAACGGTCTGACGTCATCACGATTTGCTTATTAGCCTTCGTTAAGGCGTTAAAGGTGTTAAAGAACTCTTCTTGCACCTGTGGCTTACCGGCCCAGAACTGAATATCATCGACAAGTAACATGTCCAGCGAACGGTAGGTCTTCTTAAAGAGTGCCGTGGCATTCGTATCGCCACCCTTACGGAGGGAGTTAGTGAAGTCATTTAGGAAATCCTCGGCCGTAGCGTATTTGATACGGGCATTGGGATTATCCTGTGCGTATTGATTACCAATGGCTTGCATTAGGTGGGTCTTACCTAGTCCAACACCTCCATATATAAGGTAGGGGTTGTAGACTTTACCGGGACCTTCAGCGACTGCTTGTGCAATGGCACGGGCATTTTCGTTACCAGAACCAACAACGAACTTTTCGAAGGTGTAGTCAGGGTTTAAACCGGCATCCTGTGAAAAGGGAATGTGTTGTTCTGATTCAGAAGTTAGTCCTGTGGTAACGGGACTGGCAGCACTTGCAAGGCTTTCGGTTTTTTGAAATTCTGGACGAATAAATTTACCAGTTTCATTATTGGCATACTCGACGAATTTCATTGAAATTTCGGTATTCCATTGGTTAATGATTTTATCGGCAAAAGTCTCGGGTACCTTAAAAATGAAGCGGTTGTTTTCAATACCAACAGGGGTTAAGGGGTCAACGAAAGTGTCGAATGAGATGGCACCAAGGTCTTGGTACAGTGCGAAACTCACCTTATCCCATAATTCAGTTGATGATAGGGTATCTGACATCAAAATCTCCAATTAAAAATGATGATAAAAAGGGATGAATACTAAAAATAGTATAGCAAAAAAAAAGAGGAGAGGATAGTTATCCACAGAAAGATCAAAAGGAATGGAAAAATCCCCAAGAGTGGGAAAGAAAAAAGGGTCTTGTGGAAACAAATGGGAACAAAAATTCGCTTTATCCACAAAAACAAGGGTTTATCCACAGTCAGAATGTTGATAACATCGTCTTTATATTCTTTATCAACGTTTTCCACAGATAGCAACTAACAACCTGTGGAAAAGTGGATAACTTGTGTAAAAGGTTGGTAAAACCGTTTCTTTTTATCGACTTACGCAAGGGCTTTGGATTTCTTGTTTAAAAGAATGTGGATAAGTTTTTTCCTTTATATATAAAAATATTGCGTATCCTCCCTTGCTTTGCTTGTCAGGCCGGCTTATCCGTGGTATGATTAATCCCGAATTGCAAAGAATTTTGCAGACAAATTAGTTTAAATGGAGGAAAATCCTAATGAAGCGTACATTCCAACCAAAGAAGCGTCATCGCGCACGCGTACACGGTTTCCGTAAGCGTATGTTAACGAGCAACGGTCGTAAGGTTTTGGCTCGCCGCCGCGCGAAGGGCCGCAAGGTATTATCTGCCTAAACAGGTCGCTGCTTGCAGTGGCCTTTTTATTTTCAATGATTCATGCAGGTTTCCTGCGTACATAACAATTTAGGTGGATACTTATGCGTAAGTCATTTCGTATTAAAAAGCCTGAGGAATTCCAGCGAGTCTTCGATCACCACCATTCAGTGGCGAACAAGTACTTCGTGGTTTACCGATTGCAGAAAAAAGATCAAAAGCACTTTCGATTAGGACTTTCCGTTGGAAAGAAAATTGGAAAGGCCCATGATCGAGTTCATGTTAAAAGAAGAATTCGACAATCAATGCTGGAATTAAAGCCAGTACTCGATCAGAGAAGCGATATACTTGTTATAGCGCGACCAGCAGTCGCTGGAGCCTCTCAGGCTTTTATCAAACAGCAGTTAGTCCATGTACTGGGCTTAGCAAAACTACTAAAGGATGAGCAAGATGACAAAGATTAATAAGTGGGTAAAGACAGTTGGCTTCCTTCCGCTATTTTTAGCGGCCTTGGCCCTAGTCGGTATTATTGCAGCGGACCATTCATACACTGGCTATGTTGCTGGTTCAGGAATCTGGGGTAGTTTTGTTGCCTTCTTTATCCGCTCAATTTTAGGTGTTTCTTCTTGGTTCTCTTCATCTTATGGATTAGGGATTGTTGTTTTCACGGTTTTGGTCCGTTTCTTCATCTTACCTTTGATGGTTTATCAAATTGATTCAATGAAGAAAATGCAGGTTTTGCAGCCACAGCTAAAGGTCCTTCAAGAAAAGTATGCTGGCCGTGATACAGAAACTCGTACGTTGTTAGCACAGGAACAACAAGCACTTTATAAGGAACATGGAGTTTCACCATTTGCTTCTATGTTGCCATTGCTCGTGCAGATGCCAGTGTTGATTGCCCTTTATCAAGGTATTCATAACTCTCCTGTTCTCCGTTCAGGTTCTTTCCTTTGGTTAAACCTTGGGAATCAAGATCCTTACTTTGTTTTGCCAGTGCTAGCTGCCCTGTTTACCTTCGGTTCTTCTTGGCTTTCAACACAAGCTAACCCTCAGCAAAATACAATGACGAAGATTCTACCATTTATCTTCCCATTCATTATTTTCTTCACTTCTTTGGCCGTTCCAGCCGCCGTTTCATTGTACTGGGTTGTTGGAAACCTCTTCCAAATGATTCAGACTTTCTTCTTGCAAAACCCATTTAAGTTGAAGCAAGAACGAGAAGAAGCACGTGCTAAGGAGAAGGCAAAGGCCCGCAAGATGCGTAAGGCTAAGCGTTCTAAGAAGCGATAAGGAAAGCTTGTACTTGATGTTTTAAAAAGGTGGTACACCATGATTGAAATGTTAAAACAAAACGCAAACTTTCACTGGTACCATGTCACGAACATGTCAGAGGATGATCGAACTGAACTTCTTTCGAAGCATGGGTTGACCGAGCAAATGCTTGGTTATGCAAATGATCGAAACGAGTCTGTTCGAATGGAGTTTGATCCAGAGGCTGATGAAGCTTTAATTATTTTGGATGTGATTTCTGCTGAACCTGAGCCTGTTTTGACCCGTCCCATTGGAATTGTTTTGGTTCATGGTGATTTATTTACCTTTGCACATCGACCAACTGACTATATAAA
Source organism: Fructobacillus durionis (assembly GCF_900112405.1). Taxonomy (GTDB): domain Bacteria; phylum Bacillota; class Bacilli; order Lactobacillales; family Lactobacillaceae; genus Fructobacillus; species Fructobacillus durionis. The sequence goes on from NZ_FOLI01000008.1 coordinate 12,451, forward strand.
GAAGGAATTCACGGCAGGTAAAATTGACGGGCATTTACCCGATGATGACCACTTATCGGTTTTTGAATTCCTAGTTACTGGCATTTACCCATTAATGACGATGTATGGTGAGGAAATCACTGAGATTAATCGCCAACGACGCGCTATTCAGGCACAGTTTGGGAACCGTAAGCAGTTAACTAAGCAAACGAATGATTTGCTACACCTGCAGATTCAAATGATTTACCTACAGAACTCATTAGCTAATAACTTGATTATGTTGGATCAGATTCGTCGCTCTTACAAGAGCCACGTGTCAGAAGATGACTTAGATTTAATCGATGCTGTTCGTGTTGAGGTTGAACAAGCACGAGATATGGCTGGTTTAGCCATGGAAGTGATTAACGCAGTAACTAAGGCTACTGGTACACTTGGTAATCGTGATTTGAACTGGACGATGAAAGTGCTAACTGTCTATTCGATTGTCTTTACCATACCAACGGTTGTTTCTGGTTTTTATGGCGAAAACGTCGAATATCTTCCATTTGCAAACCACCAATCAGGATGGTGGGTAACCATTCTTATAATGATTGGCTTAATGGTGGCGGCAACTTATGTTTTCCATCGTTACGGTTTCTTAAAGAAATAAAAAACGGCATACGCCGTTTTTTTTATGCTCATAAGTGACTACTAGCCTTTTTTATAGCTATAAACTGACGTATAATAGATAGGAACATAGATATTACTGGAGGCGACATGTTATTCAAACCTCGGGAAAAGAAAGAATTTATTTACCAAAAAAATCGGCTGATTCAAAAGTCTTCTGAAGGTATGATATCTTTCCGCCGATTTCTTTTTGCTCCGAACCTGCTGACCTTTGTTATTTCAGTTGTTGTTGGTAATGCGTTTGGATCAACTGTAAAAGAATTGGTAACAACTCTTTTTCATTTCTTTTACGCAATTTGGCGTTGGTTAGTTGGAAAAGGGCATCCGGTTAGTTTTGATTCGACATGGGATGCATTATCTAATTTCTTAACCTCTGCTTTAACTTTATTAGCAATTGCTTTAGCAGTCTTTTATTTCATTCAATTTATTAACAATTGGTTAATTGGCTCGGAAGAAGAGAAGTGGGGATACGATGAGCCCCATCAAGATTCATTAAACGAGCAGGCTTTGATTAAGAAGAACAATGCACTAATGAAAGAGAACATTGCTTTGCAAAAAGAGATCATTCAATTACTCAAGGATAGTTCGAAAGAGGGAAACCAAAAATGAAAGTAACTACTGTTTACACGGCAATTATTGCCTTGATTTTGTTGTTTATATCCGTTGTGGCATGGGTGTTCAAATCAGTTGATTTGGCATTGGTAACATCTAATCTTGCAACGATCATGTTGTTGGTTGTTTACTTGTGGGATAACCGCAAGGGGAATGATTAAGAAGTGTTTAAGATACTGTGTATTTTGTTAAGCTAAGTTTTCTTCTTAGCTTTTTCTTTATCATTGTTTCACGTGGAACATTTACAAAACCTGTTTCACGTGAAACATAAGGAGGCTTCAAATGCTATTTAAAGACTTAAATATAAACTTTGAACCAGTTACAGTGCCAGAATCGGTCAGGAAAGTAGTTAAAGACCAGGCCTATGGAAAAAAAGAGTGGGAACAATACGATCTCTATCTTCCTAAAAATAAAACGGAAAAGATTCCGCTCTTGCTAGATTTACAAGGCGGAGGACTAGTGAGAGGTAAAAAATCAACTAATAAGCTAGACCCAAACTTAAGGTTAACAACCGAAGGGTTTGCAATTGCTTCAATGAACTATGAATTGATATCGGAAGAAAACTATGCCTTCCCTAATCAGATAGCAGAAGTAAGGGCTGTGTTAATTCAGCTTAAAAAAAGAGCAGATGAATGGGGACTGGATACCGATTCTTTTTACCTAGCTGGAGAATCCTCCGGTGCACAGTTAGCAATGTTAACTGCAGCTTCAGTAACAGCGGGCGTTAAGATTGGCCGTGTTCCTCATTTGGATGATAAGCTGACGGATATGCCAACAATTCAAAAGGTTATTGCCTCTTATGGGCCTTACGAATTCGATCAATTTGCTGAGCAGTTTGATGAATTAAAAGTAAGCCCAAAATACCCAGAATCCGGGAATCCAATTTCATTTGAAGGATTAGCCATTGCTGATCATCAAGTGAACGAAAACCCAATTGCGATTTCCCAGGGAAATCCTGCCAATTATTTTACAAGTAAGATGCCAGAAATTTTTGCAATGGCTGGTTCGGCTGATCAGGTAGTACCCGAATTACAAAGTAAAGAAATGGTTAAGCGCTTTAATAAAATGGTTGGTAAAGAAGCGAAGACTTATTGGAAAGTGGGAGCACACCACGGAATCCAAGATTTTGATAATGATGAAGTGTATCAGATGAAAGTTGATTTTTTGAAGCCATAATAAAAAAGGGCAGATGTGAAAACATCGGTCCTTTTTTATTTGAATAATTCATGTAGATGAGGGTGTTTAGTAAGCAAAGCCGCAACCAATTCTTTTGATTCCTTAAAAATCAGAGTATTAACATACGGCCTTGGAATAACGGTGTTGAACCAACGTTCACCTTCAAGCGGAATACCAGAGATAAACAATCCAAAAACATTTTGATTGCGTTTATCAATCGCCATGAAGTTCTTGGGGTTAATCTTAATGGTGTGAGCCAATAGAGAACTAGAATGCCCATTTGGAATCTCATTATTGGATTGAATCAGTCCTTGTTTGGCCAAAGAACGAATGAGCGGTGATTTAGCGATTCGGAAATCAATGGTTGAGAGGCGGGCTTCAATCAAGCAAGTTCCCTCATAGTGATCGCCGAAGTTATCAGTTGCCGTAAAGCGTTGATCGTTATGACCGGTCTTGTAGCCGGGACCGGCAATGGTAATAATACCTGCTTGAATCAGCGCGAGTAATTGACGCATACGAATAATGGGAGGCCCAGCTGAGAGTTGATTGTCAAAGTAACGGAAGGCCGTCAGCATTTTTGCGTAGCCGTCATCGGTGAAGTAACCGTCATTGTATAGTGTACGAACAATATCTCGTAAGTCACGAAGCAAATCATAGGAACCGGTTAATGGTGACCAATCGTTTCCTAATTGGGCAGAAATAATATCGTTTTCTAGATGATTTTCTAGGTTTTGGCGATAGTTTTCGTGGGTCCACTTTAGAGCAGGAAAAATCTTATCATCCCAATTGATATCCGTTTCAATGTTCAAATCAAAAACCTTATTTAATAGAGGCCAATGCTTTGGGTTTTGAATGAAATGAATAATATTTGTCTTACTGGAGTCAAAGGGTAGGTCTGTTTGCTGAATTTGATTGAAAAGAAACTTGTAGGTTAATTCCTGCTTTAGGATTGTCATGAAGGTATCGAAAGGCAGGGTTCTGTCGTTTTCTAATGCCACTTCCTTCAAATGGGGGAGTGTAAAGAAACGAGGTTGATAAAGTTGTGATGCTTCCTTTTGGTTAACACCCTTTGAACGAGGAGGGAGCCCGTTGAAGGAACCAGCCACAATTTTTGGTTCACGTCCTGATGGGCGATAGGTGAGGGAGCCATCACGATTTGTAATGAAAGTGCCACCTTTACCCGCAGTGAGTGATAGCAACACATCGAAGAAGGAAAGGCCAAGCCCTTCGATTAGGACAGAATCGTCTCCCTTGATTTTGGTGAAGTCGTTTTCAGCCGGATGAGAAGCAGGAAAGTAGACCAGTCCCTTATTTTTAGCAAAGTCCATTAGGTCGGATTGCTTTTCATTTAATTGATTATCGATATGGCCAGGTGCAAGAACAACACGATCGTATCGAGCGGTGCGACCATCGGCAGTCTTGAGTTTGAACCGGCGAGTGCCCTTGTGTAAATCAACCACTTCCTTTTGATGGAAGGCAATGGAAACGTTCTTTGGGCAGGCAGCCTGTAATTCTTCAAAGTACCAGGCTGCGTAAACCCCAAATAATCCTCGAGAAGAGAATGTATTTGCAGAAATTAAGGAAAGAACCTCATCACGGTATGCTGAAGGATATTCAGGATGGTCAGAAAGATAGTCAAAGGCCACCGTTTGCGCCCATGTTAGTAAATTAGGACGGGCGATAGGAACTTCATGATCAAGTAACTCATAGTCGTCAAAAAGGGTAACCTGATTGGCGTATGTGTTCATTAAAAAGGTGTGATTGTTCTTTAAGAAGGGATCCCAAACGCGACCACCAATAGTACTGGGGTCAAAAAGGTCAATAACAACCTCTATTTTGGGGTCAATAGTAAATAATAGCCGGCCCAAAATAGCTAAGTTACGTGGACCAGCTCCAATTAATGCAATTCTCATCGGTGCCATACTCCTATTGAAATTCAATAAAAAAGCTAACAGAGCGCGTTAGCAGGGCAAACCGAAAACCAACAAAACTGTTGATTTTGCGATATACAGTGTTAAATCTTACCCTTTAATTGTAAGTGAATAAGGTAATTATGTCAAAAATAACAGAATATACCAATTTGTAACAAAAGACTGCATAGCCTTACTATTACTGGTATAATAGAGATATCATTTGTTGCAGAGCGAAGAAGCACTGGTAGTCAGAAAGCCAACGGTTGCTGTGAGTTGGTCTAACTTCTTCAGGTACACAACAAAACACAATGACGTAAAATGCCGCGTTAAGGCAGTTTAAGTGACCTCGAAGAGGTAATTTAGGTGGTACCGCGGTTCAGTCGCCCTAATCAGAAGAGATTAGGGCGACTTTTTTATATCATTAAAAAGAAAATATCAATATAGGAGCTTGTAATGAATTTTATTGAAGATTTGAAGTGGCGTGGAGCTTTGAACCAAGTAACGGACGAAGAGGGTTTGTTGAAGGCCATGGAAGAAGGCCAGATTGGCGCCTACGTAGGAACTGATCCAACAGCTGATTCTTTGCACTTAGGACACTTGATTCCTTTCATGGTCCTGAAGCGTTTTCAAAACGCTGGCGGAAAGGCCGTTATCATTGTTGGTGGCGCAACGGGTTCAATTGGAGATCCACGCCCAACAACGGAACGTCAATTGCTTTCCGAAGAGCAATTGAAGGAAAACGAAAAGGGTATCGCCGCTCAAGTTACGAAGCTGTTCGGGCAAAATGGTACAAAAATTGTCAACAACGCTGATTGGTTGAACATTATGACCTTGCCAGCCTTTTTGCGTGACTATGGTAAGCTCTTTTCAATTAACGTGATGTTGAAGAAGGACGTTGTGGCTTCCCGCTTGGAAACGGGGATTTCTTATACGGAGTTCACTTACCAAATTTTGCAGGCCATCGACTTCTTGCACCTTTGGCAGGAAGAAAACGTTCGCTTGCAAATTGGTGGGTCTGACCAGTGGGGGAACATCACCTCTGGCGTTGATTTGATTCACACGATTGAAGGGCCGGAAGCACCGGCCTTTGGTTTGACGATTCCATTGATGACGGATTCAACTGGTAAGAAGTTTGGTAAGTCCGAAGGGAACGCCATCTGGTTGAACGCCGAAAAGACATCGCCATACACTTTCTACCAGTTCTGGTTTAACCAACAGGATGCCGATATTGAAAAGTACTTGAAGTACTTTACCTTCTTAGAACCTGAAGAAATTGAAAAGATTGTGGCTGAATCGGCTGAAAACCCTGGTGCACGATACGGACAAAAGCGTTTGGCAGAAGAAGTGACAGCCTTTGTTCACGGGCAAACTGCTGTTGATGAAGCCGAAGCTTTGTCAAAGGCCTTGTTCTCAGGGGACGTGGCTGAATTAAGCGTACAACAGATTAAGGATGTCTTCTCTGGTGTGCCAGCCTTTGATACGACTAAGGAAAAGCAAAACATTGTCGACTTCCTTGTGGATGCTGGTATTGAAAAGTCAAAGCGCCAGGCTCGCGAAGACGTAACAAACGGTGCCATTCGCATTAACGGCGAAAAGGTGTTCGATGTTGATGCTGAAGTTGATCCAAATGCTGCTTATGATGGGCAGTTTGTTCTTGTCCGTCGTGGTAAGAAGAAGTACTTCTTAGGAACAGTGAAGTAAAATTAAGACTGGTAAATCAACCTTTTTGAACCTTTTTAAAAAAGTTATTCTACTTTAACCTTAGTTTAATCTCATCGGCCCATAATAATAGACATGATATAGCAATATATCAAAGGGTCAGGTACCTAGTTCATTATAAATACTTCTCTCTAAACCTAATTTATACCTTCTCTCCCGTTCTAGGTATCTGATCATTTTGAATTACTCCCCGAAAGGGGAGTTTTTTTATGGATTTATTAAAGATTGTGGACTTTAATGGTTGGTCCTGCCTGCTTTGTTATAATGAAAGGGACTCAAATAAGTTTAAGTCCTTCAATGTATATTGAAAGGGACGTTTACAAAGGAGACACCGCATATGTCATTATTAGAACTGCGTCACGTGTCAAAGAAATTTGGCTCATACCAAGCCTTAGATGACGTATCATTTTCAGTAGAACCTGGTCGTATTGTTGGTTTGATTGGTCCAAACGGGGCCGGAAAGTCCACTGCAATGCGTGCCATGACTGGTTTGATGCGTTTTGATTCAGGGGACATCATTTTTGACGGACAACCTGTTAAGTTCTCAAAGACAAAGGCTTTGTCTAAGATGGGAAACTTGATTGAGTACCCATCAATTTATCCAAACTTTACCGCTTTAGACCACATGAAGTACTATGCGATGGATTCAGATGACCCTGAAGACATTCAAGAACTCATGAAGTTGACCGGTATTGATGGTCCGAACTTTGGTAAGCGGAAGGCCAAGCACTTTTCACTTGGTATGAAGCAGCGCCTTGGTATTGCCATCGCCTTGATTCGTAAGCCTAAGTTGGTTATTTTGGACGAACCAATGAACGGATTGGATCCACAATCTGTTCGCGAAATTCGTTCACTCATTCAAGAACTAGCTCAGAAGGGCATTTCTTTTTTGATTTCTTCCCACCTTTTGGATGAATTGCAACGTCTTGCTGACGATGTGGTTATCATTAACAAGGGTAAGATTATTCGTCGGGCGACGATGAAAGACTTCCTTTCAGAAGATAAGGCAGAGGTTAAGGTTAAGACTTCTGATAACCAGGCCATGTTGAAGGTAGCGGAAGAGGCCGGTTGGAACGCTAAGCTTGGTGACAATGATCAAGTGTTGATTACGGTTGAAGAAGGCGTTAACGCCCAGGCCGTATTGGCAAAGGCTACAGAAGCTAAGTTGGATGTTTTAGATATCCAAACGGGAACCGCTAACTTGGAAGAACACCTCTTAGAAGTGCTGTCCGAAAAGGGCACCCGTGCCTAAGACTTTGTTAAAGGAGAGATTATGATTACCTTATTAAAACAAGAATGGATGAAGGCAGTAAAGCAAAATCGCTTTTATGTCTGGGCCATTATTTCCTTCCTATTACCAGTTATAACGTTAATCTGGTTTATCCCAGCCGAGTCACAAACCCTTGGTTATGCTGCACTTGGTGGGGCTGGAATCGTTGTAGCGATTGCTGCGTCAGTTCTTTCTGCTTTGACCTTTACACAGGAATTTAACTTTGGAACGATTCGCCCATTGCTTTCTCGTCAGTACTCACGGCTCCAAATCTTTATCTCTAAGATAGTAATGATTGTGATCGAATACGTGATTGTATTGGCTTCAGCTGTTTTGGGAACGCTGGCAGGACGCTTGATTTTCCAAATGATGAATGGCACGACCGGGACGGAAATTGACTGGCAGCCATTCCTCTTCCACCAGGTGATGGATGTTGTGATGACCCTGTTCTTCTTCGCCATCGTTATCTTGGTTTCAAACCTCGTGAAGTCATCAGCCGCCGCTGTTTCATTGGGAATTGTTTTGTCAATTGCCACTTCAATCATTGCGGCGATTACGACTTCCTTGGTGCAATTCTGGGAGCCATTGAAGTGGAACCCATTGACTGTTGAATCTTTCTTATCACAGTTTGATGGCACTTCAGCCGTCAACTTTGGCCTACACATGTACTTTGGTGCAGATGTTTGGGTCATCTGGGTTGTCTACGTAGGATACTTGGTATTGCTATACCTTTTGACCTTCTTGATTTTCCAACGTCGTTCAGTTTAAATAAATTAAAAAGACAGGCTAACGCCTGTCTTTTTTGATTAATGAATCATTTTCTTCGTTTTAGTGCTGCTTTTTTTGCTACAATGAGCAAAGGAGTTAGCAATGTCACGAAACAAAAGCGTTTTTAATGATAAACAACGGATTCTGCGTTTATACTCAATTTTGATCTCAAAGCAAGCCATGTCGGTGGACCAGATTGAAGACCTCTTTTTTGTTGGTCAAAAAACCGTGCAGCGTGACATTGCAGCGATTCGTGAGTTCCTTGCCGACCTGCAGCAGGGGGAAGAGATTAAATCCGAGGTTGTTTACGACCGTAAGATGAAGAAGTATAAGATTACCGAACGAGACCATCTCTTTGAGGTCTTTGATAAAATCAATTCAGAAGAAAATCCCTTTTACTTCTAAAAAAAGTCGCACCGTTTCATGTGAAACGGTCCGACTTTTTAGTTATTAGTGGACAAAGTAGTTGAGTAGATCGGCTTCTGTTAAGGCATCCTTTTCCTGATCTTTAACGTCTAGAACAATTTGTCCAGAGTTTAAGACAATCAGGCGGTTACCGTATCGAAGGGCATCCTTCAGGTTGTGCGTAATCATTAGAGCGGTTAGGTGATTATCCTTGACCTGGTGGTTTGTTGCCGCCATCAACTGATCCGACGTCTTTGGATCCAGTGCGGCTGTGTGCTCGTCTAAGAGCAGCAAGCCTGGCTTGACCTGTGTTGCCATTAGGAAGGAAAGGGCTTGGCGCTGCCCTCCTGAAAGGGAACCAGTCGCTGTCTGCAGTCGGTCTTCGAGGTTGTTCCCCATTGTCTTTGTTAATTCGTAGTAATGTTCAAGCTTTTCAGACGTGAGCTTACGGTTCTTCAAAGTCCGACGAGATCCACGCTTTTCAGCAAGCAGCAGGTTTTCGGCAACGGTCATACGGGGAGCGGTTCCAAGCTTGGGATCTTGAAAGACGCGAGCAAGAAAGGACGTCCGCTTGACAGCAGGTACTTGGGTAATGTCTTCGCCGTCATGACTAACAGAGCCAGAAGTAAGGGGAAGGTCACCGGAGATGACATTGAAGAGAGTCGACTTACCGGCCCCGTTGGTACCAAGAACGGTGATGAAATCCTCTGGGTAAATGTCCAAATTCATCTTATTCAAAATGGTCGTACCGTTTGGAACAGTAACGGTCGCATCTTTTAGTGAGATTACAGGTTTAGTCATTTGCTTTACCTCCCATGTGTAGGACTTTTTCAAGCTTCAAGAACTTACGAGCTTGAGGAATCATCATGGCGATGGCCAAAATGAGTGATGAAATTAAGTTCAAATCGTTTGTTGAGAATCCAAGCTGTAGAACCGCGAGGAGAACGAGTCGGTAGATGATTGAGCCAATGACGACAGCAACCAAACGTTGGTTTAGTGACAAATCACCGAAGGCTACTTCTCCAATGATGATGGAAGCCAAGGCGATAACGATGATACCGATACCCATGTTGATGTCAGCAAAACCGTTGTTTTGAGCAATAACAGCACCACCGAAGGCAATCAACGCGTTTGATACCATCAGACCCATAATGGTCATACGATCTGTCTTAATACCGAAGGCAGCGGCCATGACTTTGTTATCACCAGTGGCGATAAAAGCCTGACCGAGTTCGGTTTGTAGGAACCAGATGAGGAAACCCAGGATAATGGCAATGACAATTAACCCAAGGACAACGCCGTCAAAGTATTTTGGCAAATCATTTAAGAATGAAAGGGAGAAGATGGTTTTTTGATCTAACAGAGAAATGTTAGCTGAACCCATAATGCGTAAGTTGATTGATAGGCAGGCGGTCATAACCAGGATTCCAGCTAATAGGATTGGAATCTTACCCTTCGTGTAGAGCAAACCGGTGATGAGACCGGCTGCAGCCCCAACGATAAGGGAAGTAGCAGTGGCTAAGAAAGGGTTCACGCCGTGGGCAATCATGGCAACGGCCGTCGAAGCACCAAGGGGGAAGGAACCTTCAACCGTCATATCCGCAAAGTTCAAGATACGGAAGGTTAGGTAGAGAGCGACCCCTAGGATGGCCCAGAGAATGCCCTGTGAAATGGAAGAAACGATAATGGACATTAGTAGGCCTCCTTGCTAGCTTTAGCGTCTGAAACAATCTTTTCTGGTAGTGTAATACCAAGGTCTGAAGCGGTTTGAAGGTTAACAGCGTAATTTCCCTTTGAAACGGATTGAACGGCCATTGTTGAAGCCTTCTCGCCCTTTAGAACCTTGGCAGCCATTTGACCAGCTTGGTAACCAACCTGGTACTGTGATTGTGAGTAAGTGACCAGTCCACCGTCAGCAACCATTGTGTCGTTCGATGGAATAACTGGTACGTTCTTTGCCTTGGCAGCGGATACCAAAGTCTTCATGGCCGTCGCCACCGAGTTATCCTGTGGCGCGTAGATAGCATCGACTTTACCGGCCATGGTTGTCGCAACCTGCAGCATATCATTAGTAGAAGAAATGGTATAAGACTTGACCGTGTAACCGGACTTTTGAAGTGTCTTCTTCATCTGCTTAGCGTTATAAGTGCCACCTGAATCGGAAGTCGTTGAGATGATTCCGATTGTTTTGGCCTTTGGCAAAACTTCCTTAAAGACGGCAGCTTGCTTTTCATAAGGAGAATCCCCGGCAACACCGGTGACGTTCTTACCTGGCTTATCAAGCGAGTTGACCAGTTTAGCACCAACTGGGTTGGTAATACCAGCTAAGACAACAGGGGACTTACCATTGGCAGCCTGTGCAAGTGAGAGGGCTGCTGGTGTGGCAATTCCGACGGTTAGGTCGGTATCCTTGTTGGCAAAATCCTGAGCCATGGTCTTTAAGTTGGCTTGGTTGGCTTGCGCGTTTTGATAAGAAATTTTGACGTTCTTACCATCCGTGTAGCCACCGTCCTTCAAACCAGCAACCACACCCTGATGAATTTGATCCAAAGCAGGGTGGGTAACTAACTGAAGAATTCCAACCGTTGGAATCTTGTGGTTTTTCTTCGTTGTTGATTGCCCTTCGGTGAAGAAGGCGACAACAAGAAAGGCTAAAATCAGTGATGTAACCGTTAATAGACGTTTATTCATCTTACTCTCCCAAATAAAATACTTAACCCAAATCAGTTTTTTTGCATGAAAAAAGCCTGTTCGGGTAATGTGATGTACCCAAACAGACTTTTATACAGTAAAAAGAGACCGGTTGGGACAAACTGTGTCACAGCCTGTCCGTATTCCGTCAAGCTGTTTTCCTACCGGCGCCACCATTGGCGATTCAATTGTGATGAGAATGCAGTCATTTGATTGCTCCTAAAGTATTAAAAGTTGTCTTAAGCATACAAGAGACTGTCTTGCCTGTCAAGAAACAATTAGAAAAAGGTCGATTTTTCTAAGAAAAGTCAGTTAAAATGCATAAAACGGACGTCATCGTCATGGTAGGTTTTAGCGTTTGCAGGCCCTTCAATGGAACCAAAAGGCATTTGTCCCCGGAGTGTCCAGTTACTTGGTAGGTCGAATGCCTTTTGAACGGCCTGATCAATGAGCGGGTTGTAGTGCTGCAAAGATGCCCCTAATCCAAGGTTACTTAGCGTTAGCCAAACGGCATAGAGAGAAATACCAATTGCTTCTTCAGCCCAGTCATCAAAGTGGTCGGCATAAGTTGGTGCTTGTTCTTTCAAGCCATCAACAATGCTTTCATCCGTAAAGTAGAGAACGGTCCCAACCCCAGCAGCAAAGGAGTTGTTCACCTTGGCTTCGGTTGTAGCAAAGGCCTCGTCAGAAGCTGACACTTTTTTGAGCTCGTCCAAGGTCATCTGCCAAAGCTTTTCGTGGGCTTGGCCGGTCAAAAGAACAGCACGAACAGATTGTGAATTAAAGGCGGAAGGGGTTTCTCGTATGGCTCCCTTAATAATAGAAAACAGTTCATCGGAATCCTGTTCTACATTCTTCCCCAGGTTGTAAATCGAGCGTCGCTCTTCTTGAATCTTAGCAAAGTCAGTCATGTGGCTTCTCCTCTGTTGTGGTGTATTTAATAAAAGTACAAGTGGTATGTTATACTATCTAAGATAAAAAAACAAGGAATATTTATGACATGAAGCCATCTCTAAAATTGACTAATGCGATTCATATTTTGATTTATATTGCCCGTGCCGATAAGCAGTCTTCTTATTCATCAAAGGACATTGCCAATTCGGTTAACACGAACCCTTCTCGGATTCGGGCCCTGATGTCGGACCTCCAAAACGCTGACATTATTAAGCGGGAAGGGGATCACTTTTCTCGCCCTATCCTGGCGAAGCCAGCCACGGAGATCACAATGGCTGATGTACTAAAAGCCGTTGATCCAAGTTCGGTTACCTTCCCATTGGACAATAAGGTGAACGAGGAATGTCCCATTGCTCAGCAGGTTAATCCAGTCTTAGCTGGCTACTACGAGCTCTTTGATGAATCGTTGATTCAAAAGATGAAGACCGTGACTTTTGAAGATATATTAAAAGATGTCAATGAACGGGCGGGAGAACCTCTCTGTCAGGTTAATGGAATAGAGAATGCTTGAGGAAAAACCACAAATTATCACATTGGTTGTCTTTTTAGGGGGAGCCATTGGCGGACTAGCACGCTATGGATTGAGTCTAGTACCTGTAATGGGAACCTGGCCATTGATGACCATCTTCATTAACTGTTTGGGAACGGCAATCTTGGCAGCTCTCGGTACATATATGAAAGGTTTGAACGAAAAGCCGGCCTACGTCCAAGACTTTGTTGGAACTGGGCTGTGCGGTGGTTTCACAACCTTTGGCGCTTTGATTTTGGAAAGCTACCAGTACTTGTGGTCTGGACAACTTGTTAACTTATTCCTACTCATTGCGGCTTCCATCATCTTTGCTTTACTATCCCTTAAGGTTGGCTTTTGGATTGGAAAAGTCTTCGTTCAGCGTCGAATCAACGGGGAACAGGTGGCTAACAATGGTAAATAAATTACTCTTAGTCATACTAGGAACCGGAGTTGGTGCTGTTTTACGCTACTGGTTGATGACCATGTGGACGAATCGTGGGTCTTTTTTGACTGGTGTCTGGTTGGTCAATTTAATTGGGTCCTTTACACTGGGGGCTCTCTTTGAATTAAAGCTGAATCAGCCCTTGGTTCTCCTCGTAGAGACAGGGATTCTTGGTGGCTTGACGACTTTTTCATCAATGATGACAGAGGGTGCAGCCGCAACTAGTAATAAACGGGAAGCAGCTTATTTAACAGTGCAAATGTTAACGGGCTTCATTGCCTTTATCATTGGTTATAGCTTATTTAGCATGAGCTAAAACCGTCTTTTATGGTATAGTGTTTTAGTATTATTAGGAGAGAAATCATGGCAAAAATTGCGGTTATTGTTGATTCTTCAGCAGCCCTTCCACAAAGTATTCGAAACTCATTCTCAATCACTGAAGTGTCTATCCCAATTCTTTTTGGGGAAGAGACTTTCTTGGGTGGAAAGGATATCACATCAGTTGCCCAACTCGTGGACATGATGTCTAAGAAGAAGGAACTACCAACCACATCACAGCCATCACCTGCACAGTGGGAAAAGGCATTGAACGAAGCCCGCGATGCTGGTTATGATCAGGCAATCATTGTGACCCTTTCATCTGGAATCTCTGGTGCCTTCCAAACGGCATCACTGGTAGCCTCAGACTACGAGGGATTGGACCGTGTTGAAGTGGTCGATTCAAAGTTGGTTAACATGGCACAGGCTGCCCAAGCTTTGTTAGCAGCCAAGCTTGCTAAAGAAGGCGCCGACATGGACGAAATCTTGGCCCAGTTGGCGGATTTCCGTACCCACTTGGGTGTTCGCTTTGTCGTAAACGATATCTCCCACTTGAAGCGTACTGGCCGTTTGTCACGAGGACAGGCCTTGGTTGGTGGTCTACTTAACATTAAGCCACTCTTGGACTTTGACATTGCTGGCGATGGTAAAATTGCGGCAGTCGGTAAGGTCCGTAAGATGTCAGGTGCTAAGGACGAAATTCAAAAGGCCTTTGACGAGTATCTCTCAAAGGTCGATTTCCCAGTTCGTGCCTACATTATCGATGCCAATAACAAAAAGCTTGGTGACAAGTGGCTCAAGGACTTCTCTGCCAAGTATCCTGCCGTGACTTTTGAACGGGCCGAAATGGATCCAGTTATCGTTGTGCACACCGGTGACGGAGCAATGGCGGTTATCTGGTCGCGCGATTACGAATCTTACCAAAAGTAATGAAGCATATATAAAGTAAAACCAGTTCATCGAACTGGTTTTTTTGTAAAGTTTAAAGAGAATGGGTTGGCTAGTGGGCTAATTTGAATTGTTATGATGACTGACCTAAAGCGATTCTTTTCGCTTTGCTAAATTGGAACAACTAGTATAGACTGATAGAACAGTAATTTCCCTTTTTACATAAGGAGACAATATGAAAAAAAGGACAAAGGCTTACCAAATTGTCTATGAAGTATTGAATGCTAGTACCCATGGCCTAGGATTCATTCTAGCGATTATTGCCTCAATTTGTTTACTAGTTAAAGTGTCTAAGGAGTCCCCAAGCGCCATTGAGTTAGCGGCCGTTATCGTGTACGTTTCATCGATTTCGCTCTTCTTACTTGCTTCGACGCTCTTTCACTCCCTGGTCTTTACCAAAGCGGCGAAAATCTTCCAGTTCATGGACCATGCCGGTATCTACCTGGTGATTTTGGGCTCTTATACTCCCTATACCTGGCTGGTATTGAAGTGGCCGGTTGGCTGGGCAATCTGGACGGCCATTTTATTGATGACCATTGCTGGTTTAATCTACGATATCTTCTTCGTTGGTCGTTGGCCATGGGTTGCCGTGACAATTTACCTAGTGATGGGTTGGCTCATTATCTTAGTGATGCCAATCATCTGGTCCTTACTGAGCCCAGCAGCCTTCTGGCTTTTGCTGGCTGGTGGGGTAACCTACTCGCTTGGTACAATCTTCTATTTGCTACCCCAGATTCCGATGGGGCATGTCTACTGGCACCTCTTTGTTATGCTCGGTGCTGGACTCATGTACTTCTCAATTTATCAAACTATCTAAAGTCGCTTGTCGACCAGAAAGTAAAAAACATTCATGGAAAAATTAAATTACCACTATCAGGACGCCTGGCGCCACACGACCACGGCCACCTGTCAATCACCAATTGATGTAGTGGCTGCAGATTTAGCTGAGGGTTCTCCTTTGAGAATCGATTGGTCAAAGCTGCAGACCAGCGCCGTGCGCAAGGACGAACAGGTCATTGGCGACCAGTTCTTCTGTGACGGCCAAGTAATGATTAACGATGTGACTTATGATTTGGTTCGTTTTCACATCCATGATGGGTATGAACACCTCTGGAATGGCCAGGGGGGCCCAGCGGAGCTCCATCTTGTTTTCACCCGACCTGAAGGTGGGACCTTTGTTCTGGCTGTCTTTTTGACTCTAGATGAGCAGGCGGAGACACTCTTTCGCCCCATCTTAAAAGAAGAGAAAAAGCAGGTAAACCTGCAGAATTTCTTACCTGCCGTGGTGACGGAAGCGGTTACCTACGTTGGGACACTAACGACACCTCCTTTGAAAAAGGACGTGCACTGGTTGTTGTTGAAGGAAACGCTGGGGATAAACACCGAGGACTTGGTGACTTTTACCCAGGCCTATCCAGATAATCACCGGGACGTGCAACCAGTGCAGGAGCGGGAGGTGCTTTGGCACCAAGTTGAGTCAATGTCTTGACGATTTTTGCTTAACAAGCGTACAGTTAATTTAGTTAAAAAACAGGACAACAGCAGTTGGCCCTGTTTTTATTTGCAAGGGAGTTATATATGAATGAAAAAGCTTTAAAACGGGCTGCACTAGTTGTTGCTGCCGCCTTGTTTATGCAAATGTTGGACTCGACCATTGTCACAACGGCTTTGCCACAAATTGCTAGTGATCTCTCGGTCAACCAGTCGACCGCGTCTCTCTTAGTTTCGGTCTACATGCTTTTTGCCGCTGTCTTTATTCCGCTTTCGGGCTGGATGGCAAAGAAGATGAACCGGAAAACGCTCTTTTTATTGGCGGTTTTGATTTTTACCCTTTCTTCCGTAGCGGTTGGCCTGGTCAATAACCTGGCCTACATCTTAGTTATGCGTGCGCTTCAAGGAATTGCAGGGGCTATGATGATTCCGGTTGGAAAACTGATTATCTTGGAAAACGTAGCTTCGAAAAACTTGCTACAGATTCTTTCCTATTTAATTTGGCCAGCGCTGATTGCGCCAGCCATTGCACCCTTATTAGGGGGTTACATTATTTCGGCCCTTTCCTGGCACTGGATTTTCTTCTTGAACCTACCAATTGGCCTGGGAATTTTGATTGCTGGTTACTTCTTGATTCACGATGAAAATGAAACTGAAAATGCGCCTTTCGACATGGTTGGATTCATTTTGGTCGCACTGGCCGCTGGTTTGATTTTGATTGCCGCCGAGACACTGTCGCATGGTTTGAAGAGTCTAGCCTTAGGGGCAACCTTACTTGTATTGGGGTTTATCCTTTCAATCTTGTCCTTTAAGCATTTGCAGCGGGTGGATCAGCCACTCTTTGCCTTAGACGCTCTGAAAACTAAAACTTTCCGCATCTATACAACCGGTGGATCAATCTTTTGGATTACGATTGGGGCTTTGCCATATTTGTTGACCCTATTGTTGCAGGTCCCATTCCACTGGTCCGCTGTTGAAGCCGGTACCTATGTCATCTTTATCTTCCTGGGTAACTTGGCAATTAAGCCATTTACCACGGCTATTATTAAGCGAACTGGTTATAAGTACGCCTTGGTCATTGCCTTGGGATTAGCAACCATGTCGACCTTTTTGATGGCGGCTTTCGAAATGAATACGGTCAAAGCTTGGATTGCCTTCGTTGCCTTTGTATCCGGTGTCGGACGTTCGCTTGCCTTAACTGCCTATAATTCACTGGCCTTTTCCGACTTAACAAAGAAGGAAAAGAACGCGGCTAACACACTGCAGTCAGTTATGCAGATGTTGTCCCAGGCCTTTGGCGTTGGCTTTGCAGCCACTTTGGTAGCCCTTTTTGCTCAAGCATTTACCAGCAGCTTAGCCTACCAGATGACACTCTTTATCTTTGGTTTGATTTCACTTTATCCACTGTTTGAAGTGCTGACGCTTCCTAAAAACGCTGGTGAAAGCACGTTATAAAAGTCTTTAAAGACCGCTTTGCGGTCTTTTTTATTGCAAAAAGATGAGAAGTTGGGGATAATGGCGGTAAGAATTAGCACGTTAAAAGGAGGCCTTCATGACAAAAACACGATACCAAGATGACTTTTACCAAGCGGTGAACGGTGAATGGATCGACCAGGCGAAGATTCCGGCTGACCGACCAGTAACTGGGGGATTTTACGACCTAGTTGAAGGGATTGAAAAGGAAGAACGGCGTGTGTTGGCTGCCATCGAGGCAGGGAACGAGAAAACGCCTGCTGCCTTGCAGGAGTTCGTCAAAATGCACCAGTTGACCAAGGACTGGGACAAGCGTGCGGCAACGGAAAAGGCTGAAATAAAGAAGTTCTTGCAGCCTTTGTTGGATTTGCAATCCTGGCAGGATTTGCAAAAGCGCGAAGCGGAGCTGGTTAAGGAGAGCTATACGACTGTTTTGGAAGCAACCATCAGTCCTGACTCGAAGAATACCAGCCGAAACGAACTCTGGTTAGCCAGTCCTGATTTGATTTTGCCTGATACGACTTCTTATGACAATCAGGAACAAAAGGAAACTCTTTTGTCGACCTGGTCGAAGATGGTAAAGGAACTTTTGGAACACTTGGATTTGGCAGAAGAGGGGGCTGAATGGGTTGATCAGGCACTAGCCTTTGACCAACTCTTAGCAGACCGTGAATCATCATCAGAAGAACTATCCGATTCATGGAAGAACTACCACCCAATGACGGTCGAAGAGGCCAATGCCAAGGTGCCGGCGGTGACTTTGGCAAAGACCTTGGAAGGCTTAGTTGGACAAGTGCCGGATAAGGTCATTGTTTACGACGGCCCATTCTTTGAGAAGGCAAAGGAAGTTTATACAGAAGAAAACTTTGCCATCGTGAAGGGCTGGATGATCATCCAAAACCTCTTGGAGATTGCTGGACTCCTAGGAAACGATACTCGCGTCATGGCTGGTCAGTACGGACGTGCCTTATCAGGTACGAAGGAAGCGGTTCAGCCTGCTAAGTCTGCCTTCCGCCAGGCTAGGGCCTTCTTCTCCCAAGTTGTTGGAAAATGGTATGGCGAAAACTACTTCGGTCCAAAGGCTAAGGCCGATGTTGAAAAGATGGTCCAGGAGCTGATTAAGGTCTATGAGGGGCGTTTCGACCAGATTGACTGGTTGTCAGACGAAACCCGTGCCAAGGCCAAGGTGAAGTTGGCTGCCCTTGCCGTGAAGGTTGGCTACCCAGAAAAGCTACCAGCTTATTTGGAAGAACGAAAAGTGGATGCTAAGGCATCGCTTGTTGATAATGTACAACGTTTCTCAAAGGAAGCCGTTGCCGAACACTTTGCCAAGTGGGGTAAGCAACCGGATAAGTCCCGTTGGGGAATGTCAGCCGATACGGTGAATGCCTATTACTCACCGGACTTTAACCAAATCGTTTTCCCAGCTGCCATCTTGCAGGCGCCATTCTACGATCTAAAGCAGACGGCTAGCCAAAACTTCGGTGGAATTGGAACGGTCATCGCTCATGAGATTACCCACGCCTTCGATACGAACGGTGCGCGTTATGACGAAAAGGGTAATCTAAAGGAATGGTGGACTAAGGAAGACTTTGCCCACTTTGAAGAAAAGACGGAGGCGGTTGTGCAGGCTTTCGATGGTCTCGATTCCGCCGGTGCCAAAGTCAACGGGCACTTAACGGTTTCGGAAAACGTAGCAGATTTGGGTGGTGTTTCAGCGGCCCTTGCTGCCACAAAGGCTAGCGGGGATGCTGACGTGAAAGCCTTCTTTGAAAACTTTGCTACGCTTTGGCGTCAAAAGGCGGAGCCAAAGTACTTGGCTTTGTTAGCAACCATCGATGTTCACGCACCCGCTAAGTTACGTACCAACGTGACGGTTAAGAACTTTGATGACTTTGAAAGGGCCTTCGATGTGCAAGAGGGGGATGGTATGTACCTTGCTCCAGAAAAGCGCATCCAAATTTGGTAAAAAAATTTAGTAAAAACCTTGTCAGACAACTTCATTCTTGTTAATATAGAGAAGTTGTTTAAGACATGGGAGTGTAGCGAAGTCTGGCTAAACGCGACGGACTGTAACTCCGTTCCTTCGGGTTCGTAGGTTCGAATCCTACCGCTCCCATTGCCTCGCTTCAGGCAAATTTGAAGCATTGCCCCTTGGCCAAGTGGTAAGGCAGAGGTTTTTGGTACCTCCATGCGCTGGTTCGATCCCAGCAGGGGCAAT
>NZ_FOLI01000006.1 GCF_900112405.1 Fructobacillus durionis
AGAGCGCTGTGTTGATAACGCAGAGGTCCCTGGTTCGAATCCAGGATGGCCCATCATCAGTCGACTTCGGTCGGCTTTTTTTGTGCTTTCTTTTAACCGTTGTATACTAATGGTATGAGTAAAGAATACGATAAAAACTTAGAAGCTTTTGACCGCTCAGATCTTTCTTCTGAACAGGAAGAAGTCATTCATAACTTAAAGGAATATATCACTTCTTCCTTAAAAAGTAATCAGCACCATGTTGCCATTATCGAGGGGGCTGCCGGAACTGGAAAGTCTGTTATCCTAACAAAACTTTTCAAAGAGGTTCGGGATGGGAAGCTTGACCCAAAGAGCCCTTACTATAGATTAAAAACCGCTTTTACGGTCAACCATCCTGAGTTACTGAAGGTTTACCAGGACATGGGGGCTAAATACTCTAATATTTACAAAAAGGATTACCAGCGTCCGACCTCAATCATTAACTCCCTTGATAAAAAGAAGGAAGAGTTAGATGTCCTATTCGTTGATGAAGGGCATTTGTTGCTGACAAAGCCAGAGCCATACATTAAGTTTAAGCAGAACAACCAGTTAACCGAATTGATTCGCCTGGCCAAAGTCGTTGTTGTCGTCTTTGACTTTGCCCAGGTCATTCAGAGTAAGATGTTCTGGAATCAGAAGTTATTGGACGAAGTTGTGAAGGATGTTCCACATAAAACATTCCACTTGGACTTCCAATATCGAATGAAAGCCTCTCCGCAGGTTAAGGCTTGGATTGATGACTTCGCTAAGGGAATTCTTCGTCCTTTACCTCCGAAGTCTGAGCGTAATGGTTATGACCTTGAGATTTTCCATCGTGCGGCAGACCTTTTTGCAAAGTTGAAGCAGGTTGATAAAAAGATGGGTATGGCCCGTGTTGTATCGACAACAGGCTTCCACCACGATGAAGATGGGAAGCACCACGTGGTCATGGATGACTTTGACCAGCCATGGGATGAGTATGACCCACAGGAACTAGTTTGGGCGAAACGTCCGGAGTCGATTAACGAAGTTGGTTCAATCTACACGGTCCAGGGATTTGACCTGAACTTGGTTGGCTTACTGCTAAGTCCGGCCTTCGAATACGATGCCGAACATGACCGCATCTGGGTTAACCCCGATAAAGTCATTCACCGTGAAATCTATAAGAAGTCCCCTCATTTGACCGACCCTAAGGCTATTGCAAAGGCTAAGCAGGATTTCATGTTGAACGCGCTAAACATTTTGGCAAAGCGTGGTCACTATGGTCTCTACATTGCGGCAGCTGACCCTGCCCTGAATAAACGCCTACTTGAGTTAGCAAAATAAAAAAGAACTGGCTAAGCCAGTTCTTTTTTATTTATTTCACTTCCCATTGATCAAAGTTATCAATTTCGTGGGTTGGTTGAACATCCTTTTCTGCAACTTGCTTCTTAGTTGAAACACCCGTATAAACGAGAAGGGTCGATAGTCCGTTTTGAATACCAGCTAGGATGTCAGTCTGGTAGTTATCACCGACCATAATTGGCTTCTCTGGGTTATCTAGGCGCTTTAAGGCGCCCTGCATAATTGGTGCTTCAGGCTTAGCGATAATTGTTGGTTGGACTCCGGAGGCCGTCTGAAGGGCAGCGACAAGTGAACCTGCTCCTGGCAACATGCCTTTTTCAGAAGGGAGGTTCGTGTCGGCATTAGTTGCGATGAACTTGGCCCCCTTCTGAATGGCAAAAGTCGCAGTCATCAACTTTTGATAGTTGAACTCTCGATCGAGTCCCATGACCACGTAGTCGGCATGAGCATCATCAACGAGTTTAAATTCAGGACGGTTAAAAGCTTCCTTCAATCCTGCCTCACCAATCAGGTAGATGGTTTTGACACCCTTTACAGCGTCGTCATTGGCTACGTAGTCTGCCGTTGCCATCGCGGAAGTATAAACTTGTTCAGGAGTCGTTTCAATGTTGTGTAGCTTTGTTAAATCATCGGCAAAGGCCGCGGCTGTCTTAGTCGAGTTGTTGGTGACAAAGAGGTAGGGGACCTTTGCATCCTTCAGTCGATCAATAAACCGTTTTGCCTCAGGAATGGGATTTTTACCGTGGTAAATGGTGCCATCTAAGTCAATTAAATATGCATCGTACTGTGCCATAAAGTGCTCCTTGTCAATTAAGTGGGATATAGTGACCATTGTCCGCTACTTTTCTTAATCTTTCAAGTTTTTGATTATTTACAAAATCTTTTTCAATGAAAAACGGTACCTGAACGAGTATAATATAGCTATTATGGAATGGTTTAAAAAGCGACTAAAGAACATTAAAAATGGGCTAATCTGGGCCAAAAAGAAGAGTCAAACACGCTTTGGCTTTTATGGCTGGATGGTCTTTTTGGTTTGGGCTAAAACACTGTATGCCTACGGATCAGACTTTCACTGGATGCACGCGTCCACGCCATTCCAATTCTTTTTACTAATTGTGAACCCACTTGGCTTCACCATGTTGGTGATGGCCATTCCGCTCTTCTTTAAGAATAAGCCTCTGTTCTACGGAGCCATGTTAACCTTGAACGGTTTGTTGACGACCTTCTTGTACTTAAACGTCGTTTACTTCCGTGAATTTACCGACTTCATGTCCGTGAATACCATCCTTACCTATTCCTCTGTTAACCAGGGAAGTAAGGCAGCTGGCGCCGTTTCCTTTGATTATGGGGACATTCTTTTCTGGCTTGATATCGTCGTTTTGCTATACTTACTCTTCCGCAAGAAGATTGGTCAAAAGAGTCAAGTGGTCCGCAAAAGTCGAGCCGCTTTGCTGATGATGTTTGGTTTCTTTATCATCATGGTGAATTTGGTCTTGGCCGATATTGATCGACCACAGCTGCTGACCCGTCAATTTGACCGTGAGTATTTGGTCAAGTATTTGGGTATTGGCCCTTTCATGGGATTGGATGCCTATAACACCTTTAACACTTCCCAAGTTCGTAAGGCTGCTAAGCCATCCGAATTGAAGACGGTTCAAGACTACGTGAATAAGCACTACGCTGGAATGAACAGTACTTATGCTGGTCAGGCGAAGGGGAAGAACGTTATTGTGATTCATCTAGAGTCCTTCCAGCAGTTCTCAATTGACCGCAAGGTAAACGGACAGGAAGTCACACCGTTTTTGAATTCCTTGTATCACAGTGCTGATTCCCTTTCATTTGATAACTTCTTCCACGAAGTTGGTCAGGGAAAGACATCGGATGCCGAAAACATGTTGGAAACCTCAACGTTCGGTCTGCCACAGGGTTCCCTCTTTGCTAAGCTAGGAAACGACCAGACTTTCCAAGCCATG
Source organism: Fructobacillus durionis (assembly GCF_900112405.1). Lineage (GTDB taxonomy): Bacteria > Bacillota > Bacilli > Lactobacillales > Lactobacillaceae > Fructobacillus > Fructobacillus durionis. Next base: position 3,318 of record NZ_FOLI01000006.1, read on the forward strand.
CCAGCTATTTTGAACCAGCGGGCCGGCTATTCGTCAGCTGTCTTCCACGGTAACAACGGTTCTTTCTGGAACCGTAGCAATGTTTACAAGAACATGGGCTACCAAAATTGGATTTCAGGTGACTACTTCAATACTGCCGGTAAGCGCTCAACGGCCTGGGGACTGAAGGATAAGTTGCTCTTTAAGGATTCCATTCCCTATCTTGAACAATTGCAGCAGCCTTTCTACGTGAAGTACTTAACGGTAACAAACCATACGCCATTCGAACTGGATAAGGCCGATCAAGACCCTAACTTCCAGACGAGTAATTCTGGTTCTAAGTACATTGATAACTACTTTGTTACTAACCACTACTTGGACCAGTCTATCCAAGAATTCTTTAACTACCTGAAGAAGTCCGGCCTTTATAACAACACAATGGTTGTCATGTATGGGGACCACTATGGTATTAACAATACCGAGGATAAAGAGCTCGCACCACTGCTTGGCAAGGACCCAAGCCAGTGGACGGATTTGGATACTGAAAACTTGCAACGTACGCCATTAATCATTCACATGCCAGGTTTGAAAGAAGGTGGTATTCGTCACACCTACGGTGGTGAAATTGACGTAGCCCCTACGATTGAACACTTGCTTGGTATTTCGACGAAGGACTACATCCAGCTGGGCCAGGACCTGTTGTCAACGAAACGTTCACAATTGGTTGTGATGCGAAATAAGGACTGGATTACACCAGATTACGCATCAATCTCTGGTACAATTTGGGATTGCCATACGAATACGGTTGTAGAAAATCCGACGACCGAACAAAAGAAACTCTTTGCGAAGTTACAGTCGGAAGCAAACGAAAAACTATCTGTTTCGGATTCATTGAATCAGAAGAACTTACTACGTTTCTACCATCCAAAAGACTTTAAGAGTGTGAATGCGGCTGACTATAACTATTCCAAGTCCAAGACTTTGTCACGGTTGAAGAAGGCTTCACAACAGTCGAACTCAACTTCACTAATTTCAAAGAACGGTGGCAACAGTACTACTTCGCTCTACCAGACGAATGCTGCTGAAGAATAAAGGGTATTAAAAAAGGCAGGAGAAATCCTGTCTTTTCTGTTAATCGATGAATCAAATTTATAAGAAGACAATTAAAATTAGTGAAAAAGAAGCGGGTCGAACTGTTAAGGACTTCCTTACAAGGTGTTTGTTACCAAAGCATTTGCGTGGACAGCTGCGACAGGAACGTGGGATTCGGGTCAACAATCAACTGGTTTCGACGGCCTACCAATTAGTTGCGGGGGATTTGTTGGAATTGACGCTGACGATTGATGATTGCGACCTTCAGGGACCCTATCCTGCTAATGACGATTGTCTGCCAGACATACTCTTCGAAAACGAGGATATGTTGGTTGTCAATAAGACGGCTGGGATGAAGATGCACCCCCATTCGCCAACGGAGACCGATACAATCCTGAACTACGTGCAGGCTTACCTGGATAAGAATGAAAGCCAGTCGTTGGGGCAACCAGCCAGGGCCTATATGACCCACCGACTCGATCGGGCAACTTCTGGTTTAGTAATTATTGGAAAAAATCCATTGGCCGTTCCCATTTTAAACCGGAAGATTAAGGATAAGATGGTTAAAAAGGTTTATTTGGCTCGAGTCGAAGGGGATTTTGTAAAACAATTTGGTCAATTTAATCAACCAATCGGCCGTTCCAAGGAAGATGAGCGTAAAAGAGCTGTCCGTTCCCTTGATGATGGTGGTCAAAATGCTCTGACAGGCTACCAGGTCCTCTCTAAGGACTGTAAAAGTCATACCAGTCTAGTTCGATTAGAATTAGAAACAGGCCGTATGCACCAGTTAAGGGTGCACCTGGCGGCGAATGGTCATCCCATTGTTGGTGATGATTTGTATGGCGGGCGTCCTGCGAACCGACTTTACCTAAATTCGAGCGAACTACGTTTTTACCTACCCTGGACGGGGGAAGAAAAAAGGTTGCTGATTGAAAATCCGTTTAATGATAAATAAAAAACCTAACAGCGAAATGCTATTAGGCTTTTTTATTAAATGAATCTTAGTGGCGCTTCTTCGTTAGGAAGAAGACCAGTGAAGACGTTGCAATGGCTACGGCTGATAGACCAAGTACGTTCTTTTTAACGAATTGCTTTGCCGTTTCAGGGAGGGCTTCCTGGACTGCCATAGCCAGTGCAGGAGCAGTTGTACTCTTAGCTGTTGTCTCTTCCTTAGCGGGTGTTGCAGGTGTTGTTGATGAAGGAGATGCAGGTGTAGCAGGAGCTACGGGAGTCTTAGGACTTGGCGTAACAGGCTGATCTGGAGTAGGCGTAGGAGTTGGTTCCTTTTCATCAAAAACAACATCGATTGTTTCGTCTTGAGGGGTCCCGTCTGCATTCAACTTAGGCTTGGCAGCATCAATTCCCGTAACGGACTTACCGTCAACCGTTGGGTTGTTGTATTGGTCGAAACTTTGTGGAATGGTCACGCCGGCGAATTCGCTGTTAGCAGCATCATCGGCTACCCAATCCGTATAAATCACATCGCCAGTCACCAAATCGGTTGTTGCGGTGCGGTGGTAGTGAACTTCCTCTTCGATTGGCTGCTTACCCGGAATGAGGTTACCGTTCTTGTCCTTAAAGTTAATGGTACGCTTGGCGGACTTATGTTCAGTTGTTGATTCCTTCTTGTTTGAGTAGAGGACGTCAATAACGAAGTTTTGGTCAGAGGGGTCATCCGTTAGAACGGGTGTTGCACCATCAATTGTTTGAATTTCCTTGTTGTTGACTTGAGGCTTTTCGTACTTGCTGTCGAGTTCTTGTGGAACATCAATGGTTGGAAGCACGCTATCGGCTACCCAATCTGACTTGCTTACTTCCATTGTTGATAGATTTTGTGAAATCGTTCGGTGGTAAGTAATGGTGTCAGTAATTGGCTCGTGACCAGGAATCAACTTTCCAGATGCATCGCGGTAGTTCACCGTACGACGAACTGTTTTTGTTTCTTCAGACGTTAAATCGGTTGGGATATTATCGACTGAGAATGGGGCCTTGGTGTAGAAAGTCCAAGTGGTATCAGTTCCGTTGTCATCTTTTCCGGCCGTATATTTTGACGCCAGTTGATCTTTCGGAATGGTCAAGATGTTGGTGTCGGGATTGAAGCCGGGTTGTGTATGTTCTTTATACACCTTTAAGAAGGTGTCTGAGAGGACTTTAGAAAGGTCAATTGTCTGAGTTCCGTCTGAGTGGATGGTTGTTAGGCCTTCAAAATCAATGTTGACGTTTCCCGTGTGCTCATCCCGCTGATCACAGCCAGTAAATTTTGTCATACCGGCGCTAATCCAGACAATTTCGTTATGGTTTGAGTGGTAAGCCGTAACCAGGTTGGGACAGTTTCGCAGATCAATCATCTTGAGGTTTGGATTGTCACTATACTCAACCCTTGTCACGGAGGACATACCGTTAAGATCTAGTGTGCTTAGGCCAGAATTAGATACACTAACTCTTTGTACACTAGTTAGTTTTTTAATTCCTTCGGCGTTGTTAACTCCGTTAAGACTAATGTAAGTGATATTTTGAATTTCATCAGGGCTGAGGTAACCATCACCGTTTCGATCCCAGCCTCTTAGAGTTTCTTGAAACTTAGGATCTGGGAAAGTTGTGCTAATTTTAATACTCCCCGCTGGTTCTGCCGTTTGGCTAGCAGTGACAGGCTGGTTTTGGTTTGTAATAGTTGTAACTGTTCCTGCACTAATTGCGCCTAAGACAATAAGTGATGACAATAGTAGTTTTTTTGAAGCTGATTTCATTTTTTTCTCCGTAATGTTATGTAACAATTAAAAATACTAACATATTAAAAATAATAAGTACAATTTTTAATATCTTTAAAACATAGATACAATTTAAAAAACACTGTCGTTATTTTTACATATTTAAATTAAATTACGCTTTTTGCTGCTTGGTTATATCTTATTTTCAAAAGAAGCACCTTTATTTAACTTTGTTTATGACAGGTATGTGCTAGAAAAAAGTTTTAAATAATTCCAAATTAATTTTTTTAAAATAGAAAAAGTCTCCGTTTTTTACACTAAGACGCATAAATGGACTACGAAATTTAAATATGTTAAATGGGTATTTTTTATTTTTGAATTACGGCTAATAAAATCAATAAAATGAAAAAAGAGACATAAAAAAAGCAGCCCTTTCGGACTGCTTTTCTATTTATTTATTTTGAAAATTAGGCAGCTGCTTCGTCTGCGGCGAAGTACTTTACTGCGAATCCAGCTAGTACGGCAGCAACGATTTCAATCAAGAGGAAGAACCAAAGGTGAGCAGATGATCCTAAGCCAGTCATGATTGCTGGTGCAAAGGCACGGGCAGGGTTCATCAAACCACCAGTCAATGGGTAAGCCACAAATGATGTCAAAGTCATTGTCAAACCAGAGATAGCAGGTGCTTGTTTAGGCATCTTCTTGAATGCCAAAACCGTTACGAAGACCAAAAGGAAAGTGAAGACGGCTTCAATTGTCAATGAAACTGGCAATGAGGCAACAGATGCTGCAGGTTCCAAAGTCTCGTAAATCTTCGTTGCAGAAACCGTTGAAGAAGTTGATGTTGAAGATGAAGCCATTTGAGTGTTGATTACAGGAATCAAAGTTGAAACGGCGAGGAAGAGACCGCAGATGGCACCGATAACTTGTGACAAGAGGTAGCCACCGAAAGTCTTCCATGAAATCTGCTTGTTCAAAGCAGCAGCCAATGAAACGGCTGGGTTGAAATGTCCACCATTTGAAAATGGTCCAAAGACAAACATCAACATGGCGATGGCCAATCCAAGGACTGCCATGACATCAAACAATTGACCGATTGAGAAAGTAGAAACGTAAATCAAGGCAACCGTTGCAAAGATTACCAAGAAAGCCGTTCCCAAAAATTCTGAGAGGTACTTACGCATAATAAAAAAGCTCCTTTATTCATTCTGTACAATTGTCTATTGTACCCTTCTTAGAATAAAGGAACTTTAAATTTCTGTTTTTTAAGATAAATTTTACTTTATTTGTGCAGTAACATGGCGTTTCCAGCCACAATCAAAGTCGAAAGCGACATGACAATGGCACCAATCATTGGATTTAGCACAATGCCAGCGAAGGCGAAGACACCCGCAGCGGTTGGGATGGCCAAAATGTTATAGCCAGCTCCCCACCAAAGGTTTTCAACTTCCTTGCGGTTGGCATGGTGGGCTAAGTGGATGAGATCGATAATCTTTGGCAGTGAGGCCGAAATTAAGACGGCGTCAGCCGAGGCTTGAGCAACGTCCGTTCCAGCTCCAATAGCAACGGAAAGGTCGGCCTGTGCTAGAGCAGGGGCGTCGTTAATTCCGTCACCAATCATCATGACTTTACCCTGTTGTTGATACTCTTTTACCAAATTAATCTTATCCTCAGGGGATACCTGGGCACGCAGCTCTTGGATGCCAAGTTCGCTGGCAACATGCTTAGCGCTCTCCTGTCCATCTCCGGTAACCATGACCGGTGTGATACCCATTTGCTTGAGAGCGTTGACGAAATCCTTAGCGGATGGCTTGAGCGAGTCACCCAGTGAAATATCGGCCAAAACCTGACGGTCTTTCACTAGGTATGAAACGGATCCATCGGATTCCATCTTGTTAAAGTCGATGCCCTGCTCGCTTAGGTAACGGGAGTTAACCAAAGCGTAGTTGCTACCATCGATTTCACCCTTGATTCCAGCACCCTTAATGGTCTGGACGTTTTGGGCTTGCTTAGCAGTAATGTGATCATCCTGAGCCTTTTGGACGATAGCCCGGGCTAATGGGTGGGAGGACTGGCTTTCCAAAGCGGCCATGATGGCGAGAGCATCTGACTGTTCAACACCTTTTGTTTCTATTTTTTGGACTTGGAAGTGACCGTTTGTTAACGTTCCGGTCTTATCCATGAGGGCGTAGTCGAGGTGCTTGGCCTGGAGAATGGCGCCGTGTTTCTTGATTAGAATACCTTCCTTAGCAGCAATGGCCTTTGTCCGTTGGATAACCAAAGGGATGGCGAGACCAAGGGCGTGGGGGCAGGCGATAATTAAGGTTGTCACCGCGGTGTTGAAGGCTTCGGCTGGACCTGAAATGCTGGTCCAAATAACCAAGGCGAGTAGTGCGGAAACTAATCCAATCCAAAAGAGCCAGCCGGCAACTTTGTTTGCTAGTGATTCAGCTTTTGATGAAGAAGTTTCTGTTTGGTTTAGTGTTTCTTTGAGGTGACCGAGGAAGGAATCATTGCCGACGGCTTCAACTCGAACAAGCAGCGTGCCGTCATCGTTAATGGTACCGCCGATGACTTTGGCGTTCTTTTCCTTCTTAACGGGCTTGGATTCACCGGTCATTAGCGATTCATCGACCTGTGAAGTTCCTTCTAGGACGATTCCGTCAGCGGGGAAGGACTCCCCGGCTTGCACTTGAACTTCCATGCCGACCTTTAGGGAAGAGGCGGGCATGTCCATAAAGAAATCGCCATGCTTAACATGCGCAGTGGTTGGCGTTAGTTTTTCAAGCTCGGAGGTGGCGTTTCCGGCCTTCATGGTTGCTTCCATTTCAATCACGTGGCCCAGCAGCATGATGACAACTAGGCTAGCGAACTCGAAGAAGTAATCCATGGCCATTCGATTGAAGAAAGTTTCTTGAATAAAGGCGTAGATGGAAACCCAAAAGGTTACCACTAATCCCATGGAAATCAAAGACATCATAGCCGGCTTTTTGTTTTTAATCTCGGATTTAGCACCCTCAAAGAAAGGCTTTGTGCCGACAACGTACATGACGGAAGCAACAATAACCGTTACCCATTTAGAACCTGGAAAAGTCAGGGTGAATGGTAGGTCAACGCCCATGAAGGGAGCGGTGAAGATGATAGGAACCAAGAGAACCAGTGAAATCCAGAAGCGGGTCTTCATGTCATCGTGTCCCATATCCATACCAGGCATGTTCGACATGTGCTGACCGTGTTGCATATGGCCCATATTCTTCATATCGTGTCCTTGGTGCATATCTGCCATGTTCTTCATGTCATGTCCATGATGCATTGAATCCATATTAGAAGCTTTTGAATCATGCTTCATACCATGCTGCATGTCCATGTGCTCTTCGCGTTTTTGACCATGGTCTGAGTGTTCATGGTGATTCATGTTCGAATGGTCCATTTGCATTCCGCCCATCTGTTTGGACTGTTGATGCATCTTTGTACCTTGTGCGTGTTGGTTGTCATGATTGGACCCTTGCTGGTTCATTGAATGCTGGTCCATGTTAGACATGGACTGCTGATTCTTATCTTCTGCCATGGGAGCCTCCCTTTAAAACATATTATCTCTACTGGTCTAGTTTAAATCAACTGATTAATCCCTGCAAGGATTTTACTTATTATACCCACTTTCATAAATATAATTTGCAATTTTATACAGGTTAAAGTCGAATTGGCGGACGTTGAATACTCTTTTTTATAAAAATAGTTAAATATTGGTCTAGTTATATTTTATCTAGAATTCTTGCTTTTTAAAGCAGCTTTTTGTACATTAAATAGCGAATGAATACGCTTAAAAAGCGTTTTTCTACTATATGAAAGAAATCAGGTCATCATCATGGACGAGTCCAAAAACCAAGTGGCAGAACCAGTCGTAGACTGGCGCCATGTCTTTTCACTTCTCTTTACTAGTCTCTTCTTGGCGGTATTGATTGGAATTTCAGCCATGTTACTATCCTACTTCTTGGATATTGTGGCTGATGTCTTTATGCATTTTCACGAGTCTTACCACACGGCTTCGCCCAAAGATGTACCAGCCTTCCGTCGTTTACTTTCGGTAACGGTTGGTGGCATCATCGCGGGGGTCACCTGGTACCTGATTCGCCGGCGGGATCCTAAGGTTGTTGGGATTAAGGGCGCTTTGGAAGGCAAGAAAATGCCTTTCTGGAAGACGGTTATCAACGTTTTGACACAAATCTTTTACGTTGGAACAGGTGGTTCGGTTGGTCGTGAATTGGCCCCACGTCAGTTGGGAGTCATGCTTTCTCAGCAGGTACAAGACTTTGGGCAGAAAAAAGGCTTCTTGAAGTTGACGGAAGAAGACCGTCAGCTGCTCTTAGCTGCAGCCGCCGGGGCCGGTTTTGCGGGTGTCTATATCGCGCCGATTACGGGGATGCTTTTCTCAGTCGAGCTACTATTAAAGAAGAATTCGATTAAGAACATTGCGATTTCATTGTTAATGTCGACGATTGCCTGCTTGATTGGATCGATTGCTAAAGGATTCACGCCATACTACTGGGTGGCTGCCGCGGACTTCTCACATTGGATGCTGATAGCAGCCCTAGTCATTGGTCCTTTGGCTGGAATCTTTGGTGCTTGGGCAAAACAGGGCTTTGCTTGGGCGCAAAAGCAGCAGGCCACTGGCAAGACGGTCTTGTTGACGATGCCCTTAGTGGGCTTGTTAACCGGTTTGATCGCCTGGATTATGCCGGAAGTGATGGGGAACGGTCGTGCCGTTGCCCAATTGGCCTTCCATCAGACCAACGAGCACCTTTTGTTCTTCTTCATAGTCCTTGGCCTTGTTAAGTTTGCTATGACCTTCTTGACTTTGTACGGTGGTGGGACCGGTGGAACATTGACACCATCGATTGCTCTGGGATCCGTTCTGGGCTTGGTAGTCTCCGCCATTTTCGCCGGTGTTTTACCAGGTATCGAACCCTGGCACTTTGCTTTGATTGGAGCCGTTGCCCTTTTGGCTGCTTCACAGCAGGCGCCATTGATGGCCATGTTCATGGTCTTTGAAATTGCCCACCTACATTCTTCAGCATTGATTATCTTTGCAGTCGCGGTCGCACTGTCTTCTGCCACAGCGAAGTTCTATCTACAAGTGCAAGAACGCCGGGCAGCACAAAAAGCTTAATAAAATAAAAAAATGATCGGCCTGGGCCGGTCATTTTTTTTGATGGAAAAACTTAGAATTCGGGTATACTTATTAATAAGAAAAAGGGAGGTCCGCCCATGAAGACAGATATTGAGATTGCACAAGAAGCAACGGTTTTGCCCATTAGCGAAATTGCTGAAAAAGCTGGTTTGAAGCCAAATGAAATCGAACCCTACGGATACGATAAGGCGAAGATTAACTTGGATTCTTCTATTAAACGTGACAAAGAAGGAAAGTTAATCCTTGTAACTTCCATCAACCCCACCCCAGCGGGTGAGGGAAAGTCCACGGTGACCGTTGGCCTATCTGACGCTCTACAAGCTTCCGGTCGCAAGACGATGATTGCTTTACGTGAACCATCCTTGGGACCAGTTATGGGACTCAAAGGGGGCGCCACTGGTGGTGGCTACTCCCAAGTCGTCCCAATGGCGGATATCAACCTGCACTTTACGGGGGACTTCCACGCTTTAACGGCGGCTCACAATATGTTGTCCGCTGCTTTGGATAACAGCATCTACCAGGGCAACCTATTGCACATTGATCAACGCCGTGTGATATGGAAGCGTGTCTTGGATATTAACGACCGTGCCCTCCGCCACACAACCATTGGTTTGGGTGGACCAACCTCTGGTGTGCCTCGTGAAGACGGCTTTGACATTACCGTTGCCTCTGAAATGATGGCGATTTTGACCTTGTCCAACGACCTCATGGACTTGAAGTCTCGTATTGAAAAGATTGTGGTCGCTTATGACTTTGATAAGGAACCCGTGACGGCCAAGGACTTAGGTGTTGCTGGTGCTTTGACTGTTCTATTGAAGGACGCTATTAAGCCCAACCTGGTTCAGACCTTGGCCCACACGCCAGCCATCATTCACGGTGGACCTTTCGCAAACATTGCCCAGGGAACTAATTCGATTCAGGCAACAAAGGCGGCCTTGAAGTTAGCGGACTACGCCGTCACGGAAGCCGGATTCGGTGCCGATCTGGGTGGTGAGAAGTTCATGGACATCAAGGTTCCAAAGCTTGGTAAGGAACCTGATGTTGTCGTGGTTGTTGCCACGGTCCGCGCTTTGAAGCACCACGGGGGCCAATCCCTAGCCGATCTGAATGAAGAAAACCTGGACGCTTTGCGCGCCGGTGTTGTGAACTTACAGCAAAACATCAAGGCCATGAAGCGCTATGGTGTGCCCGTTGTTGTGGCGGTGAACCAGTTTACGGCCGATACAGAGGCGGAAATGGCCCTTGTTCGCGAAGCAGCCGAAGAAGTTGGGGCAACAGCCGTAACGGCCGATGTCTGGGCCAAGGGTGGTGCAGGCGCTACGGAACTGGCTGAGTTAGTTGCCAAAAAGGCCGAAGAAGAGCACGATTTCCAACCATTGTACGATTTGAACGACTCTGCGATCGAGAAGATGAACAAGATTGTTCAACATATCTACGGTGGTGCCGGGGTTGAGCTGTCAGATAAGGCAGAAAAGCAGCTGAAGACTTTTGCAGCCCATGGCTGGGATAAGTTACCAATTGTTATGGCGAAAACCCAGTACTCATTGTCAGATGATGCCAAGAAGCTTGGGGCGCCCAAGGACTTCACGGTTCATGTCCGTGAACTCGTGCCAAAGTTGGGTGCGGGCTTCCTAGTGGCGTTGACTGGAAATGTCTTAACCATGCCTGGATTGCCAAAACATCCAGCTGCAATGGATATTGATATCGATGAAAAAGGGCATATTACCGGGCTTTTCTAAGGCTGGTTAAAAGAAAATGAACTTTTTTTAATATTTTACTTGCATAAGTTTTGTCTCATGTTATAATAAATTTATCATAAAACATCAAGAAAGGAAGATGGCATCATGTTTAACTCTCAATCAAAGAACACTTCATCATTTAAGTCATCTGAATTTGCCTTGTTGTTGAGCTTGCTATGTTAAACCTAGTAAGTTGATTTTTGTATGTCAGTTACTAGGAAAAGATACCTAGTAACTGCTCGCCAAATTATGGTCCCGGTAGTTACCAACTACCGGGACTTTTTTGTTTGAAAGGAAAAGAATTATGGATATGTCAGGAAACAAAGCAGGAATGCCTGCTACTGGAAAGAAAGAAGAAAGCATTAAGGACTTTGAACAGGCTGAACAAGCCATGACAAAGCAGGACGAAAGTAAGTCAACGACAAAGGAATACGTTTATAACGTGTCCGCCGCCGTTTCGAACGCCATCCTGGTTACGCTGGGAATGGGACTGCTGCTCCAAACGATTGCTGGATTTATTCACTGGGGACCAATGGTCCAAATGGGTGCGGTGACAAAGGTCATCCTACCAGCTGCCTTCGGTGCAGCGATTGCTTCACAAATGAAGACGAATACGATGGTTATGTTCTCAGCCATGGCTGCCTCAACGGTTGGTGCTAACGCCGTCTTCTTCACAACGACACCAATGGTATTAAAGACGATGACTGGTTTCTCATCAGCACAAGTTGCTGGCTCAGCCATCATGACCACTGGGCAACCAATTTCAGCCGTATTAGCTGGACTGGTAGCCGTTCTTTTCGGAAAGTGGCTTTCTGGTAAGACACCACTGGACATGATTATTGTCCCTGCTGCAACGACAATTGTCGGAACGGTTGTAGGGTACTACCTTGCCATCGTAACCACACCATTCCTTGTATGGGTAGGACATGGTATTGCTTCAATGGTTTCTGTTAACCCAATCTTTGGAACTGCTATCGTTGCCATGGCCTTTGGTGCAATGACAATGACGCCTGCTTCTGCTGCTGCGCTTTCTGTTGCGATCGGTGCCACTGGTGTTACTTCTGCTGAAGCTGCTGGTGCCATCCTTGTTGGAACAACTGCTGTATTCGTTTCATACCCTGCTATGTCATGGCATGAAAACAAGATTGGTGCAACGATTGCCCAAGGTATCGTGACACCAAAGATCCAATTCCCTAACGTTATCAAGAACCCAATGATCTTAATCCCACCAATGATTGGTGCTGCCATTGCTGCCCCAATTGCAACGATTGTTTTCCACGTGACGGTACCATTTACGATGGCTGGAATCGGATTTAACTCATTCATCGTGCCACTTGCCCTCTTTGGTAAGAGCATGGGAATGTTTGCCGCCTACATGGGAATTGCTGTTGCTATCCCTGTTGTTGTCTCATTCTTCACTTACTGGGCAATGCGTAAGATGAACTGGATCAAGGCCAACCAAACACACCTTGATATGATCTAATCTGAGAGAAATAAAATAAATATTAAAAAAAACTCAGAAAAGTCTTGCATTATGAAAATTCCCTGTTATAGTTAAAGACAAGTTAATAACAAAAACAAATGTTTAGGAAGTAGTAATCTTACATCTTGTAGTTCAGTGAAGTGTTGGTTGGTGTGAAACACGTACAAGGTAAGATGAACGTCGCCTAAGAGTGCATGCGATGCAAACCATGCTGGGTGCTCCCATTATAGAGCTGACGATTAGTAGTTTTGATCGAATAATGAGAGGTGCTCTTTTTGGGCACAATCAAGGTGGTACCGCGTGCAAACGTCCTTTAGTCAAGATGACTAAAGGACGTTTTTTTTGTTATTTACGTCCAATACACAAGAGGAGAAGGAAGATGAAGAAGACGAAGATAGGAAGTTTGCTAGCAACGCTGCTAGTATTCTTCATGATGGCATGGGGAGGCCATGCAACAGCATCTGCAGATGATAATTCATTGCAGAAGATTAAGGATGCCGGCGTATTGAAGGTGGCAACATCACCTGATTATCCACCATTTGAATTCCGGGCAACCATTGATGGTCAGTCCGAAGACGTGGGGATGGACATCGAAGTTGCTAAGCAAATCGCCAAGGACTTGGGCGTTAAGTTAAAGATTATGAACATGGACTTCGGTTCAACCTTGGTTGCCGTTCAGACTGGTAAAGTCGACATGGCCATTACTGGTGTGAATCCAACGGAAGAACGTCGGAAGTCAGTGGACTTCTCAAATATCTACTATAACGGTGGACAGTCATTCTTGATTCAAAAGAAGGACGCTAAGAAGTATAAGAATGCCAAGGACTTGCACGGAGCTAAGATTGGAACACAAACTGGTTCATTGCAACAGACTTTGTCAAAGAAGTACTTTAAGGACAGTACCCTTTCAAGCATGGAAAAAACACCAAACCTGGTCTTCGCTTTGAAGTCAGGTAAGTTGGATGCCGTTGGGGTTGAAAAGCCAGTTGCTGCAGCCTACGTTGAAAACAACAAGGACTTGGTTGCCATCGATGCCGGCTACAAGTTGGATAAAAATGAAACTGGTGCAGCCGTTGCCTTTGCAAAGGGTTCTGATTCATTGGCCGCAGCAGTTAACAAGAGTATTGATAAGATCACAAAGAACGACTGGACTTCTGATTACTTGAAGAAGTCAGCGAAGTACATGAAGGACAACACGAAGGATACTTCCATGACACGTTACTGGAAGTACTTCTACAACGGTTTCTTGAACACAACTTTGATTGCTGTTATTGCTGTTATCTTCGGAATTATTCTTGGAATTCTCCTTGTTTTGATGAAGTTGTCAGCTTGGAAATTGCTTTCATGGCCTGCTACCGCCTACATTGAAATTGTCCGTGGCACACCAATGATGGTTCAAGTCTTGTTGATCTACTTCGGTGTTGGAACGATTGTTAACTTGCCAGCCTTGCTATCAGGTATTATCGCTGTTGCTTTGAACTCAGCCGCTTACGTGGCCGAAATCATCCGTGGTGGTATCAATAGTTTGGATGACGGACAGAAGGAAGCTGCCCAAAGCTTGGGACTTTCAAAGGTCGACACCATGCGCTTTGTTATCTTGCCACAGGCCTTCAAGAACATCTGGCCATCACTTGGTAACGAATTTATCTCCGTTGTGAAGGAAAGTTCCATTGTTTCCATCATCGGTGTGACGGATTTGATTTACGAATTGAACGTTGTCCGGGCGGATACTTACCGTGCCGTTGCCCCAATCGTTGTTGTGATGGTGATTTACTTCATCATGACCTTCACGTTGACTCGGGCTTTGAACTACTTCGAAAGGAAGATGAACCATGACTAAAACAGCCATTGAATTGAAGAATGTAACTAAAAAGTTTAAAGACCACGAAGTGCTGAAGGGAATTAACGGTGTTGTTGAAGAAGGACAAGTGCTTTCAATCATCGGGCCTTCTGGTTCTGGAAAGTCAACTTTGCTTCGTGCCATGAATCAACTTTCTGGACCAACATCTGGTGAAGTTATCTTTGAAGGACAGGACCTAACAAAGGCTTCAAAGTCAGACATGGCCCACCTTGGCGAAAAGATTGGCATGGTTTTCCAAAGCTTTAACCTCTTCCCAAACCACACGGTTTTGGAAAACGTAACGCTTGGTCCACGCCGTGTTAAGAAGCTTTCAACAGAACAGGCTAACCAAGAAGCCATGGAATACCTGAAGCAGGTGGGGATGGCCGACAAGGCCAATGCCTATCCAAACTCATTGTCAGGTGGACAAAAGCAGCGTGTGGCGATTGCCCGTGCGCTAGCTATGAAGCCAAAGGTTCTCTTCTTTGATGAACCAACTTCGGCTTTGGATCCCGAGAACGTCGGCGAAGTGTTAAAAGTCATTCAGAAGCTAGCTGACGAACAGCTGACGATGGTCATTGTGACCCACGAAATGAACTTTGCCAAGAAGGTTTCAGACAAGATTTGGTTCATGGCCGATGGCCAAATTGTTGAAGAAAACGACCCAGAGTCGCTCTTTAACGCACCAAAGGAAGAAAAAACCAAGCACTTTATTGAACAAGTTTTGATGGACTAAGATTAAGAGGAGAGTAAACATGAACAAGATTGTATTAGCATATTCCGGTGGATTAGATACTTCCGTTGCCATTCCATGGTTGAAGGACAAGGGTTACGACGTTGTCGCAGCCGTCTTGGATGTTGGACAAGCTGGTAAGAACTTATCAGAAATTCAACAAAAGGCTTTGAATGTCGGTGCCGTTGAATCATACGTTGTCGATGGTAAGGACGAGTTCGCCAAGGACTTCGTTGGCCCAGTTATCCAAGCAAACGCCCTCTACGAAGGTAAGTACCCATTGGTATCAGCCCTCTCACGTCCTTTGATTATCAAAAAGTTAGTGGAAATCGCTCATGAAACCGGCGCTAAGGCAATCGCTCACGGTTCAACCGGTAAGGGAAACGACCAAGTTCGTTTTGAAACGGCCATCCACGCCTTGGACCCATCTTTGGCCATCGAAGCGCCCATCCGTGACTTCCACTGGTCACGTGAAGAAGAAATCGACTATGCCAAGGACCACAACGTACCTGTTCCAATTGGTAAGAAGTCACCATACTCAATCGATGACAACCTCTGGGGCCGTGCTAACGAAGCCGGTATCTTGGAAAACCCTTGGAACGAAGCGCCAGAAGACGCCTTTGCGTTGACAGCGGCTGTTGAAGAAACGCCAGATGAAGCTGACGTTTTGGAATTGACTTTTAAAAAGGGCTTACCTGTTGCCATCAATGGCCAGGAAAAGTCTTTGGTTACCATCATTGAAGAATTGAACGTCTTGGCCGGCAAGCACGGCATCGGACGTATCGACAAGATTGAAAACCGTTTGGTTGGAATCAAGTCCCGTGAAATCTACGAAGCCCCAGCGGCGGCAGTTATCATGACCGCCCACAAGGACTTGGAAGACTTGACACTCGAACGTGACTTGGCCCACTTCAAGCCAGTTATCGAGGCAAAAATCACGGAATTGTACTACAACGGTTTGTACTTCTCACCACTCTTTGATGCAAGCATGGCCTTTATTGAAAAGAGCCAGGAAGTTGTCAACGGCGTGGTCAAGATGAAGCTCTTCAAGGGTCAGGCCACAGCCATCGCCCGTCAATCAGAGAGCAACTCACTTTACGACGAAAACTTAGCAACTTACACGGATGCCGACTCATTCGATCAAGTGTCAGCGGCCGGCTTTATCAAGCTCTGGTCACTACCAACAACGGTCTTTGAGCAGGTGAACCACATTCACGATTAAAGATAGGAAACGAGGACAGCAGAATGGCAGATAAACTATGGGGTGGCCGCTTTCACGGTCAAGCAGCAGATTGGGTTGATGACTTTGGTGCATCCATTCACTTCGATTACCAACTCGCAAAAGAAGATATAGAAGGTTCCATCGCTCACGCTACCATGCTGGCCAAGCAGGGGATTATCGGAGAGGATGAAGCGGCCACAATCATTGCTGGCCTAAAGGAAATCGAGGCCGAGTTCGAAGCGGGTCAGATTCACTTCTCTGTTAAAAACGAAGACATCCACTTGAACATCGAGTCCATTCTGACCGAAAAAGTCGGACCAGTTGCCGGCAAGCTCCACACCGCTCGTTCACGTAACGATCAGGTAGCCACGGACTTCCACCTCTGGTTGAAGCACCGCCTGCCTGCTGTTAAGGCGGCCATCACGGACTTGCAACAGGAGCTTGTAACACTGGCAGAAAAGAACGTTGATACCTTGATGCCCGGATATACCCACTTGCAACACGCCCAGCCAATCTCCTACGGGCACTACCTCTTGGCCTACTATGAGATGTTGCAACGTGACTTCGAGCGTTTCGAGTTCAACGAGAAGCACACGGATATTTTGCCTCTGGGTGCAGCTGCTTTGGCCGGCACGACTTTCCCGATCGACCGTGAATTTGTCGCTGACAAGCTTGGCTTCGACCAGGTTTACCACAACAGTTTGGACGCCGTTTCTGATCGTGACTTCGCCCTTGAATTCCTGTCCAACTCCGCCATTTTGATGGCCCATCTTTCCCGGATGGCCGAGGAAATGATTCTCTGGACCTCCTTCGAGTTCAACTACTTGGAGTTGTCCGACAGTTTCTCAACCGGATCATCCATCATGCCACAGAAGAAGAACGCGGACTTCGCCGAACTTAGCCGTGGTAAGACCGGTTCCGTTTATGGTCATTTGATGCGTTTGTTGACAGTAATGAAGGGCTTGCCACTGGCCTATAACAAGGATATGCAGGAAGATAAGGCCGGCGTCTTTGAGACTTTTGATACGATTAGTGCTGTTTTGAAAGTCTTCACTGGTATGCTGTCAACGATGACGGTTAAGAAGGATAAGATGCGCGCTTCCTTGAAGGGCGACTACTCCAACGCCACTGAATTGGCCGATTACTTGGCCAAGAAGGGCTTGCCATTCCGTCAGGCCCACGCGGTGGTGGGGATGCTTGTCTACCAAGGCATTGAAGAAGGCACTGCACTAGAGGATATGCCATTATCCGAATTGCAGAAGGCTTCAGACCTCATCGAAGAAGACGTCTACCAAGTACTGGACCCAGTCACAGCCGTTAACACACGTACCTCCCTCGGTGGAACGGCCATGGAAAACGTACAAAAAGAAGTCGAAAGTGCTAAGAAAGTCTTGGCCGCCCGCTAAGATAAAGAACAGAAGTAGGGAATTGGTTCCCTGCTTTTTCTTTTTGGTAAAAGTTGACACCGTGTCAATTCGATGTATACTAGTCAACGAAATGACAGTCTGTCAAAAGGAGAAAAAAGATGGCAAAAGCAATGTTTGACCACCTCAAAGCAGAAAAAAAGGAACAAATCATCCAGGCTTTGTTTACTGTTTTTTCAGAAAAAGATCTCTTAACCGTCTCGGTCAAAGACATTGTTGAAGAGGCTAAGATTCCACGTGGTTCCTTCTACACTTACTTTGACGACTTGCAGGATGCCTATGCCCATGTGCTAAAAATCGTCTTAACTCGTGTTCACAAACAAACGAACGTCGGCAATCCCTACGAGGCTGCGCGGGACTTTATCGAGAATATTAACCAAAATCCGGATAAGGACTTCATCTGTCACTACTATGTGATCAACGAGGCGATTCTGGAAGCACATCAAGGCTACAAAGAGAAGGTCACGACTCAAGAAGAGCTGCCAAAGTGGTTGGGCTCGTTAGCCATCCACCATTTGTTACGACAATTCTTCTTAAATCCTGGGGATAAAGAGGCGATTCTTGCCCAGTTGTCCGCAGTCGAAGACTGGCAGAAGGGATAAAACGAATGTACTTAGCATTACATGAAATGAAAAAGGAAAAGTTACGCTATGGCCTCGTCATCGGCGTGATTTTACTAGTTGCCTACCTGATTTTCATTCTGTCGGCACTGGCCCAGGGATTAGCGAGTCAAAACACCGACGCCGTCAACGCCTGGTCAAGCCGCTCCGTTATCTTGAATAAGGATGCAAATGGTAACCTGGCTCAATCCTTGCTGACAAAGGAGCAGTTGGCAGATGTGAACGGTGGTTCTCTGAAGTATAATCAGGACTTAGTCGGCCTGGCCCAGGGGATTTTGAAAGATGGCAACGCCCGTCAGTCGGCAACTTTCGTTGGTTTACAAGAGCAAGCCAAGCTCAAAAAGAAGGTGACTTTATCATCCGGTCGCTGGAACGATAAGGCTGGTGAAGTGGTGCTGTCCGACCAGTTAAAGAAGCAGGGCTTCCACCTCAATCAGCAGGTGAAGATGGGACTGTCTGACAAGAAATTAACGGTGGTCGGTTTTGCCAAGAAATCGGTCTACAATATGGCCCCCGTTGTCTACGGTTCCCTGGATGACTGGTCCGACATCAAGGGTGTTACTGCTGGTTTTGTTGGCTCTGGCATTGTGAGCGAATCCAAGCAAAGTGCGTCTGGCTCAAACCTACAGGTTTTGACCAAGCAGGAACTTTTCAATAAGATGCCCGGCTACTCAGCTCAGAACCAGACCTTCCTCTTTATGATTGCCTTTTTGATCATTATTTCGGTCGTCATCGTGGCCATCTTCCTGTACATCTTGACGATGCAAAAGCTAGAAAACTTGGCAGTCCTCCGGGCCCAGGGTATTCCAACTTCCTACTTGATTTGGAATACTCTTGGTCAAACCCTGCTCATCATGATAATCGCCGTGGCCCTTGCCGTTGGCCTGGCCGCTGCAACAGCACTTGTGATTCCGAGTGCCGTTCCAATGAGCTTTGACGCGGGACTCATCACGACCACTGCCGTTCTCTTGGTTCTGACCGGTATTATCGGTGCCGTTATTCCAATGCGTATTATTGCAAAAATCGACCCTGTTTCGGTTATTGGAGGTTAGCATGCAGAAACTTGAATTAAAGGCTGTTAGTAAAGTCTTTGGAGCCGGAACGAACCGTGTTCAGGCTCTCAACGATGTGAACTTCGAGGCGAAGGCCGGGGAGCTAACCTTGATTCTGGGCCCTTCCGGTTCAGGAAAGTCAACGCTTTTGACCATTCTTGGTGGCTTACAGCAACCGAGCGAGGGCCAGGTTATCATTAATGGCCAACGTTTCGATAACCAGCATGGCAAGGCCGCTGATGCCTTCCGCTTGAATCACATCGGCTTTGTCCTCCAGTCATACAGCTTAGTGCCATACCTGATGGTCGAAGAGCAGTTCCGCCTGGTCGATAAAGTCAAAAAGACGGGAAACTTGCCAGCCCAGCGCTTTCAAGAGGATATCGACCGCCTGGGCATTGGTAACTTAATGAAGAAGTATCCTGGCGAATTATCGGGTGGGCAAAGTCAGCGAGTGGCCATCGCTCGTGCCCTTTACGCCAACCCAGACTTTGTTTTGGCCGATGAACCAACTGCTGCCCTCGATTCAAAGCGTGTCCAGGAGGTTGGCCAGCTCTTTAAAGATATTGCCGAAAAGGAGAATAAGGCCGTTGTGGTTGTGACCCACGACCTTCGTCTCCGTGAAAAGGCTGACCGCATATATCAGTTAGTGGACGGCAAGATTTCCCTTGAAAAAGGGACCGATTAAAGGCTATGAATCTTCTTGCTTTGCGTTAAGAATGAACAGAATAATGCTTTATTTTGAACTGGTCTAATTTGGCTAGTTCTTTTTTGTTAGGACTTAAGCGAAGTTCCCTCCAAGTGTGGTATACTTCAAAATGAATTTGAAATTAAACAAAAAATTTAAAATAAAAGGGAAGATAAGATGCAGCAGCAAACAAATTTTAAGAAATTGGTCATCCTGACCATTTCCTTCTTGGCCTTGGACCTGTTCGTCCAACACATACTTGTCTTTCAGGCCGTGAACTGGGCCTATTACCAGTTCCACCTGGAACAGTTCACCGCCCAGTTTATCTCGAAGATGACGGAGCTACTGGTGGTGCTGGGTATCAACGCCTTTGTCACGAAACAAAGAATCTTCATCAAGCCAGCCTTTTCATGGTGGGAAGCGGCCTACTGGATCTTTGTCGTGGCCGTGGCTATCCCATTCCTATCGGCTCATAACCTTTGGGAGTCACTTGGAACTGGCTTGATGGGTGGTTTCCCAGAAGAATTCTTCGCCCGTGGTGTTCTGATGGGAATGTTCCTCACTTACCTCTTGCGTGATGGTTATACACGTCAGAAGCTCGTGAAGGGGATTTTATACTCCGATTTAGTCTTTGCACTCATGCACTTTACGAATTTGACGCACATGCCACTGGCCTATGTAATTGTTCAGTCTGCCCTGGCTTTTGTTGGTGGATTAGCCTTTTCAGCCTTGTACGCACAGACTGGATCGATTTGGGCGGCAGTGGCGGCCCACTTCCTGGATGACTTCATCCTGACCACAACGGGAACCGAGGGGATGCTTCAAGGCTACGCCCATTCAGCCTTCTCTTGCTTCAAGATTGTTCTAGTGATTGTCACTTTCTTCTATTGGAAAAAGCATGAACCTCGTTTGTCACGCCGACTACGCGGTCAAGATAATTAAAAGATGAAAACGAAAAACCGGCTCGCCTTTCTGCGAACCGGTTTTTCTGTGTCCCCGTGTACTTAGGAGACAATCTTTTCAATTTGCTTTAGTTCGGACAACTTCCAGTCAACGTAGGAGGTGTTGTCTGGTGATGTTTCCGTGACTTTGACGATTGGAATGTTCTGTTCCTTGGCCAGCTTGACCATCTTATCAACGTCGCCACCCGTTGTCTGCGTGTTTTGGACCACGAAGTCGACCTGGTGGTTCTTCAAGGCCTCGCGAACTTCCTTGGTTGCAGCAGCGGAAGGGTCCGTATCTTCAGCGATGGCTTCTGCGAAGTCATCACCAACGATGGTTGCACCCAAGTTATTTAACATGTATTCGTAAATGGATTCCGTCTCAAAGACTTTCTTACCAGCCATCTTGGCCTTCAACTCGTTCACCTTATCGGTTACTGGTTGCAACTTTTCCTTATAAGCAGCCGCGTTCTTTTGGTAGTAGTCCTTGTTGCCTGGATCCTTCTTGGATAGTTCGTCCGCCAACTTCTGAGCGACCGTAATCATGTTGTTTGGGTCGTTCCAAAGGTGGGGGTTGGCCTTGCTATCCTTGTTGAGCATGTCGGAGGCGAGTAGCAACTTGGTTGTCTTGGACGACTTCGTCAGCTTGTTCAACCAGGCGTCGTAACCAAGACCGTTACCGAGGGCGATGTCAGCCTTCGAGACTTTCTTTGCGACATCGTTGGTTGGCTCGTAGTCCTCGGGTGAAACGGACTGCTTGGTGATGATGGCTGAGACATGGGCCTTATTACCCGCAACCGTCTCGGCTACTTCAGCGTAGACGTTTGTTGAAGCAACAATGTTGAGCTTCCCGTCGCTACTACTCTTTTCAGAGGACTTGGGCCAGAGCACGATGGCCAGGACAATGACGAGTAAGACCGTCATGGCCCCAACTAAAATACCAGTTTTTTTCATGATTTTGTTCCTTTCGCAGAAAGTGTTTCTAAACAACGTTCTAAGCATATCGGAGGGCAAATCTTATAGTCAAACAGCTGGTACTTACTCACTTTTGCTTATAAGGGCAAAGTCTTTGGCCTGCGCCGAGGCGATGGCCCCCTGTAACTCTTCTAGAATCAGCGCTAAGTCACTGTTTTCTAGGCTGTCCTTTTGGTAGACAAAGGAGAGCTGAAAGTCCGGCAAGGGCTTGCCTGCTGAGAGGTGCAAGGGGGGATGGGGGATGTCGATGATGGTTAACTTTTCTTCTATTGGAAGAGAACCGGTAATTAAGAGGGCGTCGAACTGACCCTTTTGTAATTGCTCGAGGGCGGTCTCGGCGTTGACCGTTTCCTTACGGAGGTGGGTAAAGAAGTGATCGGACAGGTGTTCTTCAATGGATGGGAAGTAGGCGAAGTCAACGATTTCGGACAGGCCGAGAACTAGCTTTTGCTCCGCTTCCTTTTGAATCTCATCTTCTGCTTGTTGGTATTGCGCAACAATTTTCTTGGCGTGTTTAAGCAGAATTTGACCCGGGTGGGTTAAGGCGAGTTTCTGATGGCCAGGATCACGCCAAATTAATTCAGTATTGAGTTCTTTTTCTAGTCGTTGCATGGCCAATGAAATGGTTGGCTGCGAAACTTGGAACTTTTTGGAGACTTGTGAAAAGGAACCAAGTTCGGCAAGTGAAAGATAGTATTCTAAATCTTGAATTCTCATTTGGGATTCCCTCTCAAATTATAAAAAAGTTAAAATTATAAAAAAACTTCTTCTGTTTAAAGTATTTAAAGTATATCAAAAATATTGTGAAATAAAGCGACATTATCGAAATATTGTCCGCGAAAAAAGGCCGTTTTGGTTTGACGGAGTGCGATTTTGCTTGTAAACTAGTGGCCAGAACTTAGGTATGGAAGCGCATCACAAGATGCAACCTAAAGTGGATAGAAAAAGGAGTTCATCTCATATGACAACACCAATCGAGATCTTGAACAACCCCTTCTTGAACAAGGGGACAGGTTTCACAATGGAAGAACGTAAGGAACTCGGCGTAGCCGGTCTCTTGCCTCCACGTGTGCAAACTTTGGAAGAACAAGAAGCAGCAACATACGCACAATACCAGTCAAAGCCATCTGACTTAGAAAAGCGTTTGTTCTTGATGGAAATCTTCAACACAAACCACACATTGTTCTACTACATGTTCTCACAACACGTGGTTGAATTCATGCCAATCGTTTACGATCCAGTTATCGCTGACACGATCGAAAACTACTCAGATTTGTTTGTTGACCCACAAAACGCTGTTTACTTGTCAATCGACAACCCAGAAGGCATGGAAGAAGCCTTGAAGAACGCCGCAAACGGACGTGACATCAAGTTGATTGTTGTTACTGATGCTGAAGGTATCTTGGGTATTGGTGACTGGGGTGTTAACGGTGTTGATATCGCCGTTGGTAAGTTGATGGTTTATACTGCAGCCGCAGGTGTTAACCCAGCCGACGTTTTGCCTGTTGTCTTGGACAACGGAACAAACAACAAGGAATTGTTGGAAAACCCTAACTACTTGGGTAACCGTCACGAACGTGTTCGTGGTGAAAAGTACGACAAGTTTGTTGATGACTTCGTACAAGCTGCTGAAAAGACTTTCCCTAACCTTTACTTGCACTGGGAAGACTTTGCCCGTCAAAACGGTGCTAAGATCTTGAACAAGTACAAGAACGACATCACAACATTCAACGATGACATCCAAGGAACTGGAATCATCACGTTGGCCGCTGCATTGGGTGCCATGAACATCACTGGTGAAAAGTTGTCAGACCAGACATACTTGTCATTCGGTGCTGGTTCAGCCGGATGTGGAATCGCCGCACGTATCTTCGACGAAATGTTGCAAGAAGGTTTGTCAGAAGACGAAGCTAAGTCACACATCTACTTGTTTGACAAGCAAGGTGTCCTCTTTGACGACATGGACGACTTGACTCCAGAACAAAAGCCATTTGCTCGCAAGCGTTCAGAATTCGAAAACGCCGACCAATTGACTGATTTGTTGACTGCAGTTCAAACTATCAAGCCATCAATCATGGTTGGTACTTCAACTGTTCCTGGTGCCTTCACTAAGGAAATCGTTCAAGAAATGGCTTCTCACGTAGAACGCCCAATCATCTTCCCATTGTCTAACCCAACTAAGTTGGTTGAAGCAACGGCTAAGGATTTGCTTGAATGGACTGATGGTAAGGCATTGGTTGCCAACGGTATCCCTGTTGACCCAATCGAATACAAGGGTGTAACTTACAACATCGGACAAGCTAACAACGCTTTGGTTTACCCAGGTCTTGGACTTGGAACTATCGCTTCAACTGCTACAGTATTGAACGATGAAATGATCTCAGCCGCTGCTCACTCATTGGGTGGTTTGGTTGATGCATCACAACCAGGTGCCGCTGTTTTGCCTCCTGTTTCACAATTGACAAAGTTCTCTGAAGACGTTGCCATCGCGGTTGCTCAATCAGCCGTTGACCAAGGCATCACTAAGGAAAAGATTTCTGACGTTAAGGAAGCGATCGAAGCCTTGAAGTGGGAACCAAAGTACTAAGAGTAACTCTTAAACTTTAAAGAAAAGAATCGCCGTTTGGCGGTTCTTTTTTTGTACATAAAAAGCCAGAAGAAGTCCCTCCTGGCTTTCTTGTATTGATATGGTTAATTATTTTGGTGGGCAATGGCATCTAAGTTGTCCTTACCGATGTAGTCGTTGTAGTCCTGACCGTTATAGATAAAGCTGAGATCCTTATCCGTTGGCTGGGTCGTGTAAATGGCGAATGAGCCCATTCGCTGGTAGGAAGCGACAACCGGAATCTTCTTGCCATCAACGGTTAGGCTGCTGTGCCAGTAGGCTATACCGTCCGTAAACATTTTGTTTGGCTTAATCGTTCCTTCGGTCATTGGAATGTTGGCTTCTTCATGACCACAATACGCGCGGAACTGTTCGACTTTACTAGTTGTATACTGGGAAAGGTCAATCGGAATTTTTTTATTTTGCGTATCCGAGAGACGCTGGAAGCCGTAATCGCTGCCCAGGTTACTTGATGAAGACGTGCTATTTTCTGACGACTGGCTAGCTGAAGAACTCGATTTATCAGATGTTTTCTTACCTGATATTTTTTCTACGGTCACAGAACTCTTTTCTGATTTATCACTTTGGTTAGGTTGACTGAAGTAGACAAAGGCGGTTGCTCCAGCCACCAAAAGGATGACAATCAGACCGATTGGGAAGCGGTATTTCTTAATAAAATGCATTGGGATTCTTCTCTCTATGATGTGCTCTCTAAACATCAATCATTCTATCATCTATTCTGTTTTATTGTTAAAAAACCTCAAATAAAAAACGTCCCTGGAGAACCATCTTCAAGGACGCTTTTTTAGTTAAATATTTTAGTCGACTTTACGCCAGTCCTTATCAAAGAGGAAGCGGGCGACGTATAGTCCAAATGGTAGAAAGACCATAATCAGTGCGGCACGGACCAGCCAAGTGGCACCGGTACCAATGTTGTTTAGACCCAGGTTATAAACTCCGCGGTAGATGTAGAGACCAGGCACCATGATTACGATGGCGGGAACGGTCAGTGAAATACGGGGAAAGTCCGTCCGGTGATTAATGAGGGATGCGGCAACACCGGCAATTAGAGCACCGATGAAGGCTGCTGCTGCGGGTGGTAACTGTGAGAGATCCACCAGTTCCAGACGGGTTGTGTTGGCCACAGCTCCAATCAAACCGGCAGTGATGGCCATCTTTGGTTTGGAGTTAAACATCATCGAGAAGCCGAAGACCCCAGCAAAGGAGGCCATTAGGCGGCAGGCGATGAGTGGGTAGAGCGACAGCCCCTGGGGCAGGAAGTTTTGGGGATGCAGTTGGAAGAGCAAGGCCAGTAGCCAACCAATCAAGGTAGCCGAGAAAATAATCATCAAGGCAAAGGCCAGACGTTCTAATCCCGAGCGCATGTCGTTCTTCGACAAATCCAAGATTGATGTGATGAAGGGGAAACCTGGAATGACAAAGAGCATGGAACCGATGTAACCGGCTTCGTGCGCGGATGAAAGATGAACGAAGAGTCCTAGGATAAAGAGGGTTGCAACATAGGTTAAACAGGCTGCTGCAACGCCGAGGCAGGTAGTGGCCACCGCGTTCCAGTGGCGACCACCGAGCTTTTTACGGGTGAAGTTCCCGGCAAAGGCGCCTGTAAAGCAACCGAACATTTCAACTGGTCCCCCGCCAAGCAAAAAGATAAAGCCTGCGCAGGCGATGGCAGCGGCTAGACCAGCCATGAAGGCTGAGTAGTTACCAGGCTGCTTTTGAATTTTGCTGAGCGCTTTGTGTGCCACTTGTGGTTGCTGATCCGCATACTCGGTTGCAAAGTTCGCCACGAAGTTTTCGATGAGTGTCATCTTGTGGGTGTTCACACCGGTTGCGGCTAATGACAGTGATTCGGTATAGGACTCCGAACCATCAAAGCAGGAGAAGGTGATAGCGGTAAAGCCGATGTCGGCTGATAGAGTCAGTTGCAAGGCCCGGGCGACCGTGTTCATTGCCGAACGGACACGCCAGGCTCCCGTACCACAGGAGAGTAAGAGAATGCCGACGCGGCCGACAATCGAGGCGCGAACGGGTAAGGAGGCCTGACGGGCGGGGACTTTTTCCTCACCGATTAACTTCTCCCAACGCACAGCCATGTGCTGGCGTAGGTGCTCGGGATGGACAGTGTCGTTTAGGGCGGATTGAGTTGTTGACGAGGTCATGGTTCAAGCTCCATTAAAGAAAGATTCTAGATTAGCTAGATATAGCTTTATGATAGGCTTTTGCCCTTTATTTTTCAAGACGAGAGTAAAAAGAAATTTCCTATTAAAAATGGACAAAAAGTTTTCGATATCCCCTATACAATTCCACATATTGGTGGTAAAACAGATAAGTAATATTACAAATGTAAAAGTATCGTCACATTGTGTAACAATTCACTCAATGGATAACTCAGAATTTAACCTGAGAAGACATTCATCACTCATCAAACATTTCGGAGGGGCTTATCTCAAACGAACTTAAGCAAGGAACCATGAAGTATAACGTGTATGACAATCATCAATTAACAGTGCTGCCTCGAACGAAGAAAAGTTGGTTAATTCTACCAGTCGTTTCGCTCGTCTTGTTGGGCGGTCTCGGGACGGCTGCATCGCAGAACCATTCGACAGCCTTTGCCGCAGACACGACTAGCCAAGCAGCTGTAGTAAGTCCTAGCACCGGTAATTTAGGAAGCGCCTCCTACAGTTGGGATGACACGAGTAAGACGCTAACGATTAATGCGGGTGGCACTATGAGCAAGGTCGAAGACCTCAGCTTTGCCCAGGATATTCAAACGATTCGCTTTACCGGTGCGGTGAAAGCACCGGAGAACTCGGATCACTTACTGGCTGAATTGCACCAGTTGACTAGCATTGATGGTTTATCCTACTTGGATACGTCCGACGTAACGTCAATGTACTACATGTTCCGTGGGGATGCTCAGTTGACTGCTTTGGATGTCAGTCACTTTGATACCTCGAAGGTCACCGATATGTCGGCCATGTTCTCCGGCTTATCTGCCTTACAGAGTCTGGATGTTAGCAACTTTAACACCAGCCAGGTGACGAACATGCGCTACCTCTTCTCCAACGATTCTGCTTTGCATTCATTGGATTTGAGCCACTTTAACACGGCAAACGTAACGTCGATGTACGCTATGTTCTCCATGGCTTCTGGTTTGCATTACTTGGACATTTCGAGTTTTGATACCAGTAAAGTCCTGAAGGACAGCATGGATTACATGTTTAATGGCATTGGGGATGGTAGCCAGCTCTTCATTAACATGCCAAACGCCCACTTCTCCTGGTGGTCACTGTTAGGCGACACCTGGAAGGGTGACCGGTACGACCACCTCTATACGCCAATCGATAATCCAACCGACCGGAATGAAACTGGTGATGATTTGAGTAGTAAGGACTTCCGTACCTTGTACGACACGGGTTCCCACCCTGGTGGTTGGTACGTCTGGGGTCGTCATTTGACGAAAACGGAGACCAAAGTCGTGAAGCGAACGATTAATTACCAGGACCAATCCGGTAAGACCATCGCTTCAGCCACGGTCCAGGAGTTGACCTACCAACGTACCATTACCAAGGACTTGCTAAAGGATACGAGTAAGACGAGCGCTTGGACAGTAAAGACTGGTCAGGCGAGTCAATTTGCTGAAGTAGTCCTGCCAGAAACCATTGATACCAAGTACATTAATCCGAAGGTGGACGGCCAAGCAGTTACCAAGATTGCCAGTGAGACGCCTAACCTAACGGAGGCGGATACGGAAGATGAACTGGATAAGACAGTCAACGTCAATTATTCAGTTAACCCAGCGGCACCAGCATCAAACAATAACCGTCACCACCGGAATGGCTTGAACTTGCCATCGACCGGTGGGGAGGATGACAACGACCAGGATGATCAAGACGATAACGGTCAATCATCCCAGTCAACACAGAACAGTCGCCGCAAGCACCGGGCCCAGTTGCCAAGTACGGGAAAGCAGATTGAGCAGAAGTTCGGTGTCTTCCTACCACTTACGCTCGGCCTTTCTGCAACACTGACCTACTTCTTTACAAAGGGTCGTAAGTAAAAACATTAACTACTGACGATTAATAACTTAATGAAAAAGTCCCGCCATTTGCTTAACAAATGGCGGGACTTTTTATGACTACAACAGATTAGTTAAATTTTGGTAGGCGCTTTAACAAGATGGGGCCAATGGCTGCGACTAGAACACCGTTAATGATGACTTCAAAGATGAAGTTGAAGGCCAAGACGGAGATCAACCAGAAGAATAGGTTCTCCTTGGGAATGCCGTAGGCATGGGTAGGCATGACCGTTAAGGACAACCAGGTCATCAAGATCACCATGGACGTATTGATGAAGGCCGCGAGACTTCCCATTGAGAAAAGGAACCAGACGGGTTTGTCTTGATCAACAAAGCAACGTTTGGCAATGTAACCAATCAAGAAGCCGACAAGCAAGCGGGGGATAAAGGCCACCAGTGGGTTCGAAAATAGCAGCGCACCAAAGGTGCCTGGATGGAGCATGGCTTTTATCCAGGAATAACCGGCCCAGAAAAAGGCAACGATGAAGCCGGGCTTTGCCCCGAGACTAATACCGGCCAAGGCAGCGGTGGCTGGTAGAATAACCGCCGAAGCACCGATGACAACGGCCCCCAATGGAATGTAGCCTAGGAAGGGTACAACGGATTGTAAGATGATAATAGCGACAAACATGGTGGTTGCCACAAAGAGTTGGTTTGTTTGCTTTGATTTCATGTGATTCTCCTATTCAAAAAAATGACGCCTTTGTCATTTCAATAAAATTGATTATACTATAAATTGACGAGGATGTCATTTTATATTTGAGGTTATTCATGACTACAGCAGAACTAAGTAAAACAAGACAGGCAAAAAAGGAAGCCATTCTGAAGACGGCCACGCAGGTTTTTTCAGAAGAGGGCTTCTTAAACGTCAACATGCAGCGAATCATTAATGCATGTGGCATTAGTCGTGGCGGAATCTATTTATACTTTCAATCGGTCGACGAACTCTTTATCGAGGTAATTCGTAGTCGTTCCGTTCGTCAGTTTGACCTCATCCGCCAGGAGCTAAAGGACAAACCAGACTTTGATAAAGTCCTGACAGACTACCTGACCGATCACAAAAAACGCTTACTTGGTTTGTCACAGGGTAAGCCTTCCTTGCTACGGGCAATGTACGAGTATTCGTTCACCCATAATACGGAGGCTGATCGCCGTCTAAAACAGAAACAAGTGAACGCCACGCGAGCAACTGTGCAGTCTCTTCTAAACCTAGGGGCTGAGCAGGGAAAGCTCGCTAGTGACCAAGTGCGCCTGCTGGCCGAGGAACTGATGCTCTTGATTGAAGGGATGAACGTCCTCGCCTTGACCGGTGAGCTGCAGGAAATTCAGATTGACCGGCAGTTCCAGCAGTTTGAACGACAGTTTGATTTAATTAATTAATAGAAAAAGGTGATGAAACATTGTTTCGTCACCTTTTTTCTATGAATATACTTCATCGTTTAGTTCATTTTTCTTTTCATCTGCTGAATGGCGGAGTTCTTTAGTAGGGGGATGCTGATGGCGATTTGGATAACAAGGGTGATAGCCGTTCGAATCGCACGGCTCACAAGTAAGCCTTTCAGCGGTACGTGGTAGGAGAAGGAGATAATGGCAGTGTTGATGAAGAAGGAAATGCCGACGACCACCACGAAGTTAACAAGGATAATCCGGGTGATTGTTGGTTTCTTCAAAAAGCCGTAAGAAAATCCAGCTAGTGCTGCCGAGAACAGGAAAAAGGGGGAGAAAGTACCGGTTGAAAAAATAGTGAACACGATAATATTGGCTAGAATGCACATGAGCATGTTGGCAATACTACCGTAGAAGTAGCCCGCAATAACGAGTGGAATAAAGGCCAAACTGATTTTGGCAAAGTCGGGCCCAATCGCAATTCGACTGAGCAAGATGTGAATGGCTAGCAATACGGCTAGCCCAGCAATTTTTTTACTTTCTTTGATCATAAATAACCTCTCTTTTTAAAAAATGACACTAGTGTCATTACGATAAAGAGAATTATACTATAAAATGACGAATGTGTCATTTATTATTTGGAGTAATTTATGAATAAGCGGTAGTGAAGTGAACCGAGACAGACAAAAGTGGCGGCTATCTAAAGGTATGAAACGGTTTACTTTAGATAGTTAATCAACAGAAAAAAGGCAACGAAACCATGTTTCGTCACCTTTTTGATTGCATCATGAATTATAAATCTTTGCGGTAGATACTTTCACCAGTGTTTCCGTCCAAAAGAACATCACAGACATCAATGAAGAGCCCGTGTTCGACAACGCCCGTAAGGGACTTCAGTTCGTCCGCCAACTTTGGCAAATCATCCACACGTGAAATATCGATATCGATGATGTAGTTACCAGAGTCGGTCGTCAGGTAGTTGCCGTCTTCTTGCTGACGGTAAACGGGCTTCAAGTCCCGCTGTTTCAAGTAGTTGTAAACGTGGTGGACACCGAACTTCACAACTTCAACCGGCAGCTTGAAGGAACCGAGGCGGGGATGCTTCTTGGAAGAGTCGACCACCCAGATGTTCTTCTGTGAGTTAACGGCCACAATCTTTTCGAAGAGAAGGGCGGCACCGCCACCCTTAATCCCGTTCAGGTAAGGGTCCACTTCGTCGGCACCGTCAACGGTAACATCGATGCGATCAACGGCGTCGATGTCGACAACTTTAAGACCGAAGCCAAGGGCTAACTGCTGTGTTTGACCGGAAGTGGCGACACAGGTGATGTCCATGGACTCTTCATGGGCCTTTTTAGCTAGCAAGTCGATAAAGATGGAAGCGGTTGAGCCAGAACCGAGGCCAACGATGGCTTGGTTAGGAATCAACTCAACGGCCATTTGAGCAGCTTTTACTTTATGGTCATTCACGGTAAATCCTCCATTAAAACGACGTAATCTATTCTCTATTATAGCAGACAAGGGCCTTTTGGCCGGGATGACTTTCCTATTTTTACTGCTAAAGTCGGGCATTTTTAGTAAAATAAGGAGTGAATAAATTTTGTCAGACAGAAAAGGATGACCATGAAAAAGCAAGTAACCGTAGTTGGCTCAACTAATTTGGACCGCGTAACCCGAGTGCCCCGTTTGGCGGCTTCTGGTGAGACACTATCAATTGCTCAGCACCAGGAAGAAGTGATGGGCGGGAAGGGCTTGAACCAGGCCGTGGCTATCGCCCGTTCCGGTGCTTTGTCGAACTTCATTACCAAAGTCGGTGCCGAATTCAACCTTGCCGAGCAAGTCGGCGAGGATAACTTGAACTTGGACTATGTCATGCAGTCTGAGAAGTTCCAGACTGGCCAGGCCTACATCACGGTTTCCAAGGCGACCGGCGATAACATCATCTATGTCTACGAAGGCGCCAACGGTGACTTGTCAGCCAAGGATATCTGGGACCAACGGGAGTCGCTGAAGGATTCCGACTTCTGCTTGACGCAGTTGGAGATTCCTTTGGAAACGGCCCAGGCAGCTTTTAAAGAAGCTAAGGACATGGATGTCACGACAGTTTTGAATCCAGCACCGGTGCCTGACCAGGAAGACCTGCCAAAGTCATTGCTGTCTTTGACGGATATGATTATTCCAAACGAACACGAGGCTGCTTTGATTTCGAACATTCCAGTAACGGACCGCGAATCATTGATTGCCAATGCCAATTTCTTCTTTGACATGGGATTGGAACACGTGTTGATCACCCTGGGTGACAAAGGTGCTTTTTACAAGGCAAAGTCTGGTAAGGAAGTGATGGTACCAGCCATCAAGACAACCGCCATTGATACAACCGCTGCCGGTGACACCTTCATCGGTGCCTTGCTATCACGCTTGTCACCTTCCTTTGATAACATTGAAGGGGCGATTCGCTATGCCGTAGCGGCTTCTTCCATCACGGTTGCTTCTGCTGGCGCCCTGCCATCGATTCCCTATGAAGAAGCGGTGTTGTCTGAATTACCAAAGATTAACTAAGCCCTCTGTTGAGACCTTTTGATAAAGACAGTCATTCGACCTATTTATATAGAAGAAAAGATAAAAAACTTACTCTGACTCACTGGACAAACTTGCCAGCCCGTAGGGAAACGAGTAAGCTTAATTCGAGGATATTACTATGAAGAAATTACTATCATTTATTTGGAATTGGATTGTGCCAATTGCCTTAGGTGTTGTGGCCTACTTGGCCATCACGACTTTCTGGGTCAACATCGTCACGATTAACGGTGACTCAATGGATCCTAACTTGTTGGACCAGCAAAAGGTCTTTGTCCAAAAGACGGAGAACTTGAAACGTGGGGATGTTGTTGTCTTTGACGCCCGCAAGGAAGACCCACGAATTCAAAGTGGAAACAAGGACTACGTTAAGCGTGTCATCGCCGTGGCCGGTGATACCGTTTCCTACAAGGACGGTACTTTGTACGTAAACAACAAGAAGGTGAACCAGTCCTTTATCTCTTCGGATGAACAAACAACAGGAACTGCTTCTTCCTTCGGTTCGTCCTGGGATCTGAAGTCCTTGTCGTCAACGGGACTTTGGAAGCAGAATGACCGAAACTCAACGGTCGTTCCGAAGGACTCCTACTTCGTGCTAGGTGACCACCGTTCCGTTTCAAACGATTCCCGTTACTTCGGCTTCGTTTCAAAGAAGCACGTCATCGGTAAAGTCCACGTTCCGTTCTGGTATTCAACGACAGTAAAGAACAATATTGCAAAAGAAGAGCAGCATTTCTTCGCATAATGATATTTTTTAAGACAAAATAGACACAAAAGCAATAATTCTGAAAAGAATTATTGTTTTTTTTATATTTATTTAAACCGTATTTTTCGTTGATACAGAGCCTTTTTGGGCATAAAAAGGACATTTTTAACCAAAATATCTTATTTGTAATAATTGACATATTGTTACAGGGAGACTACAATTATAAATGAAGTTACGGAAAGTGAAATTGAAGGTGAATATATATGATGAATTTTAAAAAGATTAACCTATTTGTTGCAACTCTTGCAATGGCAGGTGCAATGGCTCCTGTAGTCGCAGCTCATGCTGATAACACAACTGACCCAACAAAGGCTCAGGGAACGACACGTATTGAATTCCAGAAGGCTAGCGGTTCACAAGGTTTGACTTTGGACAAGGCGCCATCTTTCGAATTTAATAACCACGACATCACTGCAAACATGTCTATGGATTATGATGCTAACCAATCAACTCCAATTCAGGTTACTGATTTGACTGGAAGCAGCGATGGTTACCACGTTACTCCTCAAGCTAACAACTTGACATTGGATGGTAACACTTCAGTTGTTCTCCCTGTATCTCAATTGTCAATGACGGTTGCTGACGGTGCCAAGAACACTTCTGGTGGATATGTTCACGGAACTACTGGAACTCAGATCTTCGGAGCTGCAGCTACTGTAGCTACTGGTGATGCTAATACCAACGGTACTAACGCATCTGGTAACACGAACTCTCACATCAAGTTAAGTGGTAACCAAGTCAAGGCTGGTACTTACAACGGTACGATTGACTATACTGTCGCTACAGGCCTCAACTAATTAAGAACGGTAAGTAATGGGACGGGCAGAAATTTTCTGCCCGTTTTTCTTTCTAAAGTAGTACAGTGGTACGTAAGAAAGGAATATAAGTCACATGAAAAAATTTACAGTTCTTTTAGCGATGTTTGCTAGTTTACTGCTCTTTGGCAGTCATGTTGCATCTGCTAATGATACAGATTCAAAGTTTAATGTTTCTGTCGTTAAAAGCGATAAAATGCGAGGCGATACTTCTCGTGCTTGGTTTGATTTGAAGATGAATCCAAGTGAAAAGACAACGTTACACTTGGAGCTAACAAACCGTGGTGATAAGGCTGCAACCTTTATCATTGCTGCCACTCAAGCCGAAACGCAAACGAATATGGCAATGGTAGCTGATCGGTCGATCAGCGATGTGCAAAGCTCTGTTATTCCATCTTTGCAGCTTGGAAGTAATATCTTAACGGTACCCGAGACCAAGGTTACTCTTGCAGCGGGTGATACGCGTGAGATTACTGCTCAGGTTAACATGCCATCATCAAAGATTAACGGTTCTTGGCTGGGTGGTATCCACATCCAAAAGCAGGTGGATAGCAGTGACCGCGTTAAGAATGGTTATACTAACCGTTTTAACTATCTATGTTATGTTCAACTATCAAATACTGATACAGTTACGAAGGCAGACCTTTCATTAAAGAAAGTTTCTTATGAAAAGAAAGCTTCAGCTGGTCAAGTTGATATTAAGTTACAAAACGATAAGGCTGGTTATGTAGCCGATGCGAACTCTGAAGTTAAGATTCGTCAAAAGGGTCAATCGGAGAACGTTACTGACTACAAGCAAACAAACCAATCCATTGCGAATGGTTCTGTCTTTACTTATCAAGTACCAACTGATGCCTTAAAGGCTGGTAAGACATACGTTGCTGATATTACAATTCATGACAATAAGAACAACTTAACTTGGCACTGGAGCCAAGAGTTTAAGGTGTCAATGTTCTTACCTGTATCAGGATGGTTTGGTGACAAGCTTGGTAAGAACTATGCATGGTTATGGTGGTTATTAGCACTTCTTGCTTTGCTCATCTTCTTGATTATCTTCTTCCTTTTGCGCCGTCGTCGCATGGTTGATATTATCGAGATTGTTGCAGGTAAGGAAGTTCAACGCCGAGTAGCATACAAGGAGTACAAGAAGATGCTCAAAGACGGCATGTTTGTAACTTTGGCTAAAAAGGTAAAGAAGTAAAAATTGCTCATAACGAATGAATAAAAGGAGGGCGTACGATGAAAAAGCTATTATTTGTATTGGCTACTTTGTGCGCTCTTTTTGCGTTCAAAGGATTGAGTGCGTCGGCTGACACGGATACTTTTGATGTTTCCTCTTGGAAGGAAATGTATGCAGATTACAAGAGCTCAAAGGCAGATACTGTTGTCTTAAATGTTACTAATGATATAGGCCCATCTGGTTCGACTAGTGGAGCCGAAGTTAAGAGCGGAAAGAGCGTTATCATTAAGGGAAACGGTAATACACTGTATTTTGGGGATCCTAATTACCCTACTACGGAACTTTCAGAGAATATTCCTGCCAGAACGCATGGCTTCTATTCAAGTAGTTCAAGGATTGGTAATGACACGGTCTTGCGGTTAGAAAATACAACATGGGTTAACAGTATTTCCAATGGTATTTTTGAATTATCAACCGGCGCAGCTGCTACTATGCAGTTCAATGATGTCACTGAGTATAATGGATCTACTTGGACGGCAGCAACGCCGATTATGAATCACTCGGGAAAAATCGAGTTTTCTGGTAAAAATACTTTTAATATTACAGGAAGTGCGCAGGATTTTGGTTCTGGTAAGCAGAATGCTAGTTCGTTAGGTAGTTCCATTCGGACTACCTGGTCTGACCAGGCGAATTGGATTCAGGGTGGAAGAGATGTCACGGTTGTTGATGGTTCAACTACTCTCAATATGAATGGAAGTTCTTCAAATCCTTTCTATCACGATGTACTTTATTCCTCAGTGGATGTTTCGTTAAAAGTTGCTGATAATGCCAAAATGTATTGGAACATTGATAATGCAAGATTCCTAGAAAAAAGTGCAGTGAACTCACGTACTTGGATGATTGGATCCGGTGCAACATTTTTGATAAACGGTACCCAAAATACCACTAGCACTCAGTGGTTTGATTTTAATAAATCACTTTTTTCATCAGAAAATAAAACCCCTCTTGCTATTGGCGTTGCTGATGGTGGAACGTTTGATGCAACTACGGGGGGGCCTCTTAATGGACCAACTAAAAGCAGTACTCGGGCTGGTATTATAGTTGGTAAGAAGGGAACATTTTCAGTAAGCAATCTTTCAACCGATAGTGGTGTTGCGATTTCAGGGAGCTTTTCTCAAAATATTAGACTTTCTGATGCTTCTCATTTTCTAGTGCGTTCAGCAGATGCAGAACTATTCGATTCAGATAGTCAGATAGTTTTACCTGATAGTGGATTAGCTGGAAAGTTTTCTTCAACCTTTGATGCTTCATCTAATGTTCGAACAGAACCGGCAAACCACGGCTCAATAAGTACCGCTCTGAATGATTTTTCGCAATTAAGTCCCGGATATAATTCATGGACGAGAGGCCTTTTGACCGGAGTCCCAGAATATTTTGAGCTGTACGAAGCGCCCACGGTTCTAAAATTCACTGGAAATCTAGACCGATTGTATAAGTTGACGTCATCTGATTTACCAAAAAATGCCAACGAAACGACAGGTTTGATTTCTGGACAAGCGAATATGGGATTTAATATTAATTCTAATAATCCTAACCCCGCTGTGCATGTTATGCTGTCAATGTCAAAAAACAATCAGAATAATATTGTTTCTTACTTTTGGCAGAAAAAGGATGGTTCTGTTACTCCTGTAACAGGAGTAGATCAGACTATCTGGACATCGGACGGTCAATCGACAACTTCGGATGATTCTGGTAACAATTATAATGTTGATTATCAGCCTAATGAAGGTTTGTTAATGAAGACAACGAATGCCTTAAAGGCTGGTAATTATGAAGGTGCAACCTTTGATTATACGATGGTTACTGGTCCATAGACTTTTATAAAATATAAGAAGAACGTTTCGCAGATTATATTCTGTGAAACGTTCTTTTTGGTCCAATATATTACAAATAATCAGGATAAGAAGGGTTCTAATTTACCCCGAATGAGAGTTATAATGGCATTAGGGAGTTCTTGCATTGATTATCTTCTCCGGCTTATGCCATGAAATATAGTAGAAATGCATAAGACTGTAGTTGATAAAACGGTTGAACACCGTTTGCAATACAAGGAATACAAAAACTGTTAAAGCAGAATTTTTGTAATCTAAGAAGGCAAAATAAATGTTCGTAATTAATAAAGAATTAAAAGAGAGTATCATAAAAAGACTATTACTTGTAGGGGCCGTTTTATGTGCTCTTTTTATGTTAAAAGGTATCAATGCATCTGCGTATACAACACGAACTGATACAGACGGTAGTGTTACAGGTATCGTTAATCAGACATATTACGATGTTTCTTCTTGGTCGGATATGTATTCAGCATATAGAAGGTCTAATCAAAGTACCGTATTTTTGAATGTTGTTAATGACTTTTCCCCATATGGTTCTACCTCAAATGGGGCTCAGGTACAAGATGGTAAAAACTTAACTATTCTTGGGAATAATAAAACGCTTTACTTCGGGTATCCCAATAGTCCAACACACCTTGATTATAACGCTCCTATATTTATGACAAAGGGGTTTTACTCAAATTATAATTCTAGTTTATTTAGCGCTAACGCAACGCTGAGGTTAGAGAATGCTACCTGGGTAAACAGTACAAGTTTTGGAATATTTGAAATTTCAAATAATGCAAGTTCGACCACTCAGTATCACAATGTAACTGAATATAACGGGTCAAGTAATGATGCTGCAACACCAATTATTAATCGAAATGGTAGAGTCGAATTCTCTGGTAATAATGTATTTAATGTAACAGGTAGTGCACAGAATTTCGGTCCTGGAAAACAAAATCCTAATTCTTTAGGATCGCCAATTACCCCTTCTGGAGGGCTATTCCAAACGGGTCAAGCGAACTGGATACAAGGGGCTAACAATGTTAGTATTTTAGATGGTTCAACGACCTTGAATATGAATGGGACCCAATCAGATCCGTTTTATCATCAACAGAGTGATGGTTATAATGCTTCGTTGAACATTGCTGATAATGCTAAAATGTATTGGAATATTGATAATGCCAATGCGGTTGCTGATGGTGCAATTAGTTCACGTACTTGGACACTTGGTAATGGTTCTGAATTTGATATAAACGGGACTTCTAATACTGCTCAGTCACAGTGGTTTTCCGGTAACGAGAAACCATTAAATATTAATACTGGTAATAAGTCTGTTTTTTCTGCTGTAACAGCTGGTTCGCTTAATCCACCTGATCCAGGTTATGATAGTAGCTCTGGTATTAGTGTTGGTAGCGGTGCAACATTCTTGCTAAGCAAAGTAGCCCAAGATTCAAGTAACTATGCTATCTCAGGAACCTTGGCTAATGGAATTAGTCTTTCTGATTCTTCACATTTGTTGGTACGTTCCATGTCGGGTTTGCTGTTTCAAAACCCATGGACAATTAGCATGCCAAGTAGTGGGTTAGGTGGAAAGTTCTCTAAAAATTATGACGGTTCAAGTGCAAAGACGGAGGGCTCTAACACTGGTTCAATGACTGTTAATGATACGAGCCAGGGTGATTCATTTGATTTGAGTGGACTGAATCCCGGCTATTCTACTGATGCTGCAAACATACTTAATTCAAATCCGGATTACTTTGAATTGTGGGATGCACCCACCGTTCTATCGTTTAAGGGATTACAATTAAATCGAACCTATTCATTGACATCATCTGAATTACCTCATGCGTCCAATGCAAAGACAGATTTGATTTCAGGAGATGATGGGATGGGATTCCAGATCGATTCAAATAATCCTAATCCGGCCGTTCATGTTATGCTGCAGATGACCGGTAATAATCAAAAAAATATTATTTCGTACTTCTGGAAGGATACCTCAGGAAGTGTTGGAGACGAACTGACTGAAGGAAATTCACAACAAATTTGGTCATCGAAGGGGAAGACCACAAAGTCAACCGATGCAGGTAATAGTTATATCTGTAATTACGATAAAGATCATGGATTGATGATTAAGACCACCAATGCTTTAAAGGCAGGTAATTATGTTGGTGCTACCTTTGACTACACCATGATTAGCGGTCCTGGTGACTAACTGAATAAAATAAAAGAGAATGTTGCGCAGGTTAATTCCTGCTGAACATTCTCTTTTTCATTGCAACAAAAAAGAAGCACTTAGTGCTTCCTTACTTTTACTGCTTCTTTTTACGGGACCACCAGTGCTTCTTTTGGTCTTCTTGCATTTCGATTCGTTGGACACGGGATGTGACCTTGTCGAGTTGGGAAAGGGTAGCCAATTGAAGGTGCTGTTGTTGGTCGACCGTTGTTTGGGTCTTTTCAAGGTTGCTTTCAGCCTTTGAAAGGGTCGCCTTGAGCGTATCGATGTGCTCTTGGCGGTCTTCGAGTTGCTGATCCTTGTAGCCGAGCTGTGATTCCAGCATTTGGAGCTTCATCTTCAATACTTCGACTTCTGCTTCAGTTTCGGCGTTGAGGGAACCGAGGTAGGCATCCTTAGATGGCTTGAGGGCTGCTAGGTCCTCTTCGGTATAAGTGCCATTTAAATCGATGCCGCGCAACTTGGCACGGTGGAAGAGGGTCTCCCGTTCGATGCCTAAGTAGAGCAGTAGTTCGGCGGTTGAACCGAATGTGTAGTAATCAATCATATTTTCGCGTTTGACTTTCAAAAGAAAAACCTCCATTTGAATGCAGCGACTCTTCGTCAGTCTGCGATGAAACATTGTGTAGATATCGGAATAGAATACTGGATAAATAACCTTTCAATGTTCTATTATACCAAAAAGTCAATAATACTGGGCTTCATGCTTGATTCTTTAGACTTTAGCAAGAAAATACTGGTCTGCCTTTTATTTAGAATGATTGTAGTGTTATCATAAAAGAAGCGAATTAAAGGAGACCAGATATGTTTGCAACAATTCTATTAAATGCCCTTTGGGTTGGACTGCTCGGGGGAATCTTAGCCTCACTTGTCCGGATTGGCTGGCAGCAGGTCTTCAAGAGTGAACAAACAACTAAGGTGGAGGCACTGTCCCTGGGCGGTGGCATCTTTGTCGACTTTGGCAAGGGGATTGAAATCCTGATCTCCATTTTCTTGAGTATTTTCTTTGTGGTTTGGGCCAACTATGACTCTTCCATTACGCAGGGTTCTGGAACTCTTTGGGGCTTGCTCGTTTGGGCCGTGGTTGAACAGGGCGTGAAGGGTTTGCTTCGTCAGCGGCCATTCTTCTGGCACCTACCATGGCAGAGTACCATTGTTGAAATCATTGGCTACTTATTCTGGGGCTGGGCCATTTACCTTGTGGCAATTGGATTCCCAATTTCTGGTGTTTACTTCTAAAATGAATAAGGACCGGCAGTGCTGCCGGTCTTTTTTTATACTCTATTTGACCTTCTGTATAACTATTATGAACCTTAGGAATAATGGGCCATTATCGGTTGTTTTGTACTTCTAAAGGGGACTATGACTGGTTATAATATGGACAAGACAGTAGGAGAAAGGAAATCAAAGCAAGCAACCATTTAGAAGGAGGAGAGAAAAATGGTTCTTGCACATCCCACAGCAATTGAGCATTTCGACCACAAGTGGATGGAAACAGCACTGCGCCAGCAAGTTCAAGAAGAACTGGCTAACCGGCTGAAGAAGTCCCGATTGATGCACGGCTACTCGCAGGCGCAAGTTGCGGCTAGCCTTCACTTGTCCCAATCAGCCATTTCGAAGTATGAGTCGGGTCAGGTACTGCCAGACCTTCTGGTAATCCTGACCTTCTGCCATCTTTATGGGAATGATTTGGCAGCATTCTTCGATTGTCCCTTCTTCCGAGACTACTTGGAAGGATTGCCACCGGCTGATGTCGGATAAAAGAAAAGTCGTACGCGAAATAATTCGCGTACGACTTTTTAATTATATTGATTGACCACTTAATCAGCTGACAAAGCATCAATTGGGTTGAGCTTTGCGGCGCGACGTGCGGGAAGTAGGGCGGCGAGCAAAGAGATTAAGAGGGCAAGAATGAAGGCAGTGATCACGTTGCCAACAGAAATTTGCACGAAGGCGTAATCGGCGATGTTCTTCAAACCAGCGTTAATTGCTGCCTCGGCGAGGTAGGCAATACCTGTTGCAACAGTGGCAGAAAGGATACCAGTGATAAGTGATTCTGAAACGAAGAGCCACTTAACGTCACGCTTTG
The DNA here is from genome assembly GCF_900112405.1 of Fructobacillus durionis. GTDB lineage: Bacteria > Bacillota > Bacilli > Lactobacillales > Lactobacillaceae > Fructobacillus > Fructobacillus durionis. The sequence continues at coordinate 44,626 of NZ_FOLI01000006.1, forward strand.
ATTCACCCAAGGCACGGAGAATACCGATTTCCTTGGTACGAGCAGCAACTGACATGAACATCGTCACGATGATCATCAAAGCTGAAACAACCAGTGAGATACCGGCGATGGTAGCAAGAATCGTTGTGACCAAGTTGACGTAAGTCTGGATGGTGTTGATGGTGCTTTGAATTGTTGATGTCTTGTAAAGACGAGTCTGACCGTCCTTGATCTTATCAATGGACTTGGCAGTGCTTTCAACGTTGTCCAAGTCGTCAACCTTCACAGAGATACCGCTAGGGTCAGTGCTTACACCAGCCGCTTGCATGGCCTTTTGTAGCGTCGTTGTATTAACGGCGTTTACTTGATAGCCCTTGCTGTCGGTGTGACCAATACCTGAAACAGTGGCCGTGAAGGTAACCGTTACCGGTTGCTTCTGGCTGTTTTGGGTATCGTAGCTAACCGTCACTTGCTTACCAATGAGATCCTTGTAGTTGTTCTTGTTGAACTTTTCAGCAACAGCTGATTGGTCCAAAAGGATTTCGCCTTCCTTGGTAGGGGCGTGACCAGCCTTAACTGAATCGTTTGAGTAAGCGGAAGTCCAGTTCATCATGGAGCGCATCTTAACGTTTTGGTTGTTGTATGAAACGTTGACGTTGCTTGCGCTGAGCGAAGGGTCTACCTTTGAGACGTGCTTTTGTTTCTTAATTTGCTCAAGCTGTGCACTCGTAAAGGCGGGTGTTTCCGTATCGGACATCATGGATGACATGGAATCATCGTCATCGTCTTCTTTGACGTAGCGGCTAACCGACATAACTTGTGGGTTGGCAACCTTAGTGATTTGGCTAGACATGTAGCCAGACACACCGTTTCCAAGGCCAGAGAAGAGGATGACGGCAAATAGCCCAATTGAAGTTCCTAGAATAATCAAGGAGTTGTGGCCCAGGTTGTACTTGAAGTGCTTAGCAGCATTCTTCAATGAAGCCATGCGAGGCAATGGACGTGACTGAATCATTTCCTTATCAGTCTGCTTGAAGGCAGGCTTGATACGTTCGTCTGATTCAATTTGACCATCGGCTAAGCGAACGATTCGTGTTCCAGCATCGGCAACAGCCTGTGAGTGGGTAACGGTAATAACAAGACGACCTTCAGCGGCAATCTCGTTCAACAGTTCCAAAACTTCCTTGGTGTTTTCAGAGTCCAAGGCTCCAGTAGGCTCATCAGCGATGATGACCTTAGGGTCAGAAGCGAGGGCACGGGCAATGGCCACACGCTGTTTCTGCCCACCTGAAAGCTGATTTGGGTACTTCTTCATCTGACCGTCAAGGCCGACCTTAGTCAGGAGTTCCTTGGCGCGGTTTTCTCGTTCCTTCTTTGACAAGGTAGTCATGTCTAAGGAAACAAGCACGTTGTCCATTACGGAAAGGTGGGAGATGAGGTTGTAAGACTGGTAAATGTAGCCAATGGTTTCACGGCGGTACTTATCAAGGGCCTTTTCCTTTTTGTGGTCAAGCTTTTGCCCGTTCACTAGAACCTGCCCGTCAAAGTTGCGGTCCAACCCACCAATGATGTTCATCAGCGTGGACTTACCACCACCGGATTCTCCTAGGATGGAAACAAAGTCCCCAAGGTCAAAGTTGAGGTCGATGCCTTTTAAAACAGGGAACTCTTGTGATCCCAAGAAGTAGGACTTATGAATGTCCTTTAATTCTAAAAATGACATGGTGCTTCCTTTCATTAACTTAAATATTCGTTGTGTATATTTAACCTTTTAATTCATGAAAAGTCAAGTTATAATGATTTTATTAAACTCGCTGGGGTGCTTTGTATGAAAAGGGAAGAATTAAAGGAACAGAATCGCCGCCGTATTTTACAGGCGGCGACGGAGCTGATGATTCAACAAGGAATTGCTCATACAAGCATCAAGGAGGTTTCGGAGAAGTCCGGTATCTCCTTTGTGACCATGTACAAGTATTTCGATAGTAAGGAAGCCTTGGCCGAAGAGGTGGTCTATGACTTTCAAAAGAAGCACTTGGATCAGCTCTTAGAGGATGTGACTGATAAGGACCTTTCTTTTAAAGAGATGATTCGGGTTTTTGAGAAGAACCAACAGGAGTTGGAAGAATTGCTTGGCCCTGAAGGCTTTGAAGAGTTCCGGGTGTTTGGCCAGAAGTCAGAACGGATTGCTGCCTACTTTAAAGAAATGCAAAAGCAGTTAGTGACCATGCTTATCATGGCCGGCCGCGTTTCGGGTGTGATTCATACTAAGGCTAGTAACGATTCAATCTTAATGTTTGTCTCCTGGCTGATGGAGTACATTGAAAACCGTCACGAAGAATTAACAGAAGATCAGATGGCTGATATTGAAAGCCTCTTTATGTACGGCTTAGTGGGTAAAGGCGAACATAAAAACATTTAAAGAAAAAAGGTTTGTTTTTTATTCAAATATTTTAAAAATAAACACTTGAACCATGGCGTTTTTTACACTAAAATGAGAAAAACGATTTGCGCTTTGATTGAAGGGGAGAGGTTTACATGATTGATTTGGATGCAATTCACGACTTTGCTTTGGCGACTCTGGGGGATGATACCTCGGGCCATGATTTTTACCATGCACAGCGTGTAGCCGACTGGGCAGTGAAGTTCTTTGTTGAAGACCACGGTCAAGTGACGGCTGAGCAGGAAGCCATTATGCGTGCCGGTGGTTTGCTGCATGATACGATTGATGATAAAGTCGTGGACGATGTTCCGGGTCAAGTTAAAAAGGTGGAAAAGTTGTTGGAAGAAAGCGGCTTTTCCCCTGAAGAACGGGCCGATGTGATGGATACCATCCAACACATGTCCTATTCAGCTAACCTCGTGCACCACTACGAGCTGTCTGAATTGGGTCAGTATGTTCAGGATGCTGATCGAATTGAAACACTTGGGGCAATCGCTATTGCCCGCACCTTTGCATACGGTGGGGCCAAAGGGCATGTCTTGGCAGACCCAAAGGTACTGCCTGTGACGGATATCAAGGATAAGGCGGCCTACCGTCAAAACGATAATCCTTCCGTAAACCATTTTTACGAGAAAATTTTTAAGCTCCCAGCCCAGTTGAATACCCCGGCAGCACGGGTAGAGGGTGAAAAGCGCAAGGAGTACATGAAGGACTTCTTGCGAACTTTGAATGAAGAGACGGGTCTCTTAGAAGACCCTGCATTCTCACTAGATAATGTTTAATGATTGATAAGACGATTCGTGAAGCAACAGTCGAAGATATTCCCGCTTTAGCTCAATTGGGTGAGGCGACTTTTGTGGAGACCTTTGGTCAGGAAAGTCCGGCAGAAGACGTCGCTAATTACTTAGCAGAAGCTTTTTCTTTGGAAAAAGTGACGGCAGAGATGGCGGAACCGGGCGCCACGTTCTACCTTTCCTTTGTGGGGGATGAACTGGCTGGCTATCTGAAGTTGAATACCGATGACAGTCAAACCGAACCGGAAGGGCCGGATTCATTAGAGGTGCAGCGAATCTACTTTTTGAAGAAGTTCCAGGGCCTTGGCCTCGGGACGGACTTCTTCCGCTTGGTTGATGAAAAAACGAAGGAAGCCGGTAAGAAACGGATTTGGTTGGGTGTCTGGGAGCATAACCAGAAAGCCCTACACTTTTATGAAAAGAAGGGTTTCAAACCCTTTAGCGAGCACGTCTTTGTGGTTGGCAGTGACCGTCAGCGCGACATTATGATGGAAAAGAAAGTTTAAGCAGTCGTTTGACTGCTTTTTTTATTGTCTGGTTGACTTTGTTTCTATATATGATAATCTATTCATGTATTAAATATGATTTATTATTCATGTTATGTGATTGAGAGGATACATATGAATGTTTTAGTTTTAGCGCTGACCTTTTTAGCGATCAACCTCGATTTCTTTATTATGATGCTCTTTTTATTGAAGAAGTATTCTTTTCGGGCGGTGCTCTTTGGTTTTATGGCGGCAACGATGTTGCTGATGGTGCTCTGCTTTATCGCAGGTCAGTTACTGGAAAACTTCCTGCCAGAATGGTTACTGGGTGTATTAGGTATTATCCCAATCTATGTGGGTCTGAAAGGCGAAGATGAAGAAGAGGGCGATGTGCAGGCCAAGTCGCCCTTCTGGATTGTCTTTGGAACCTACCTATCAGTTTGTACCGGCTGTAACCTATCAATTTTCCTACCGGTTTTATTGGGAAAAAGTTGGACGACTTTTGCAGTCAGCTTAGTCGTTATTGCGATTCTGACGCTCCTTGTTGTCTCCCTAATTAACTGGGTTGATCAAAAGAAGTTGGTAACCGAAGTTATCGACCGCTTTGGTGAACAGCTGATGCGTATCTGCTATATCCTAATTGGTCTTTATGTCTTCTATGACTCAGGGCTCATTGCGCATCTTTACGAACTGATTGTTGGTCACCTTTAAAAGGGCATAATAAAAAAGCAGTAATCCGATTGATTTCGGACTACTGCTTTTTTGATTGAATGATTATTCTTCGCCGTCGAATACCCAGGCGTCGCCGTTCTTAGCGAGAAGCTCGTCGGCTTCCTTAGGACCCATGGTATCTGATTCGTAGGTGAAGAGTGGTGCCTTATCAGCTGCATAAACATCTGAAAGGGCATCCGTAAACTTCCAGGCAGTTGCCACACCGTGCCAGTCGGCAAAGTTTGAACCGTTACCGTCCATGGCATCGTGCAACATCCGTTCGTAAGGAGCTGGCGTTTCAGCCTTTTCCTTATCGGTAGGTGCCCAACCAAGGTTGATAACTTGTGTTGAGAAGTTATCTGAAACCTTCTTTGAGTTCAATGACATTGTAATCTTTTCGTCAGGGGAAACGACGATTGTCAAAACTGTTTCTTGTGGTTCTTGCTGACCACCGAACTTGAAGGCACCGGCCTTGAAGACAACGTCAATACGAGTAGTCTTCTTGCTCATGCGCTTTCCTGAACGGATGTAGAAAGGAACGCCTTCCCAACGTGGTGTGTTGAAGTGCAACTCACCAGCGATGTAAGTGTTTGTCTTTGAATCCTTAGGAACATCAGGTTCTTCAGTGTAGGCAACGTGGTCAGTGTTTGTCTTGCTTGCGCCATATTGGGCACGAACGAAGTAGCGGTTTACTTCTTCTTCGTTATAAATCTGCAAGGCTGAGAAAGCCGCGTTCTTAGCGTTACGGATTTCAGAAGCTGAGAAGTCCTTTGGTTCTTCCATGGCCAACCAACCGATGATTTGCATCGTGTGGTTTTGGATCATGTCCAAAAGGGCACCGGCCGTGTCGTAGTAACCGGCACGTTCTTCAACACCAAGTGTTTCGGCCAAGGTAACTTGCACGTTCTTGATGTAGTCCTTGTTCCAGGCCGTGTTCAACATTGGGTTTCCGAAACGGAGAGGGGCAATGTTCATGACCATTTCCTTACCAAGGAAGTGATCAATACGGTAAACTTGATCATCGTTGAAGGCAGCCGTCAATTCGTTTTGCAACTGTTCGGCTGTCTTATATGAAGTTCCGAATGGCTTCTCAATCATGATACGGTTGTAACCAGTATCTGCCAAAAGTCCTTCGGACTTCAAGAACTGAGCAATTGTTCCGAAGAAACGTGGGGCAACAGCAAGGTAGAAGATGCGGTTTCCGGCAACGCCGAACTTGTCAGATGCCTTTTCGATTTCTTCCTTTAAGCCAACGTAGCCAGCAGCGTCTGTTACATCAGAAGCGATGTATGAGAAGTGTTCCAAGAAGGCTTCCACTTGCTTCTTGTCCTGACCTTCTGAAATCGATGTGCGAACCATGTCTTGGTATTCAGCATCTGTCAAATCTTGACGAGCCGTTCCAACAATGGCGAAGTTCTTAGCCAAAAACCCCTTCTTGTACAAGTTAAATACAGATGGGTAAAGCAGGCGCTTGGCAAGGTCACCAGTAGCACCGAAGAACGTAACTAAGGTTTTTAATTCATCAACCATTAAGATTCCCCTTTATCTCTTTTTTCTCTATCTTCTACATTATAAACGATACGAACTGAAAAATCAGTGGATAATACCGAAAAAAGATAAAAAATGAAAACGGTTACTTTGTTGATAGATAAGCATTGTCGAAAAATTCTTCATTCTTTTTTAGCTGTCCCTGGTAGAATGGACAGTAGATGATTTTTCGAGTGAAGTCTTTCTAAAAAAGGCTATGCTATACTAAATAAAAATGCTGAAGGGGGCGTCAAAGGTGGATAATCAGGTTAAAAAATTAAATGAAAAATGGTTGTTGCTAGCCAATTTAGCTGCCAACACTGGTCATGCCATGATTTGGCCGGTGACGACCCTTCACATGACGCTTTCTCTTGGACAAACATTAACCACTTCTGGGATTGTCCTTCTGGTAGCGGCTCTAATGAACATGTTGGGTTCCTTTATTGCCGGACAGCTCTTTGACCGTTGGAAGCCTTATCCAGCCCTGTTGATTGCGACAGCAATTGCCTTTTTGTCAGTTGGAACCCTGTTCTTCTTCAATGGCTGGCCTGTCTTTGCACTGCTGATTTGGCTGACATCCATTGGCCTGGGTTCTGTGACGACTTTGCTAAATGCATACGCGACAACGGTGACTGGTAAAAACACCCGTGTCATCTTCAACAACATGTACATTGTTTTGAATGTTGGTGTGGTTTTGGGAACCTTGGTAGTTGGCTACCTCTTCGACTATGGTTTCTCATGGTTGATGCTGATTGCGGCAACGCTTTATTTGACCCTAGGGGTTGTTGTTGCCATCTTCTTCAACGTTGATACAGATCCTGTTAGCGACGAAGTGCCCTTGGAAGAGGACGAGAACAAGACGGTTTTGGCAGACGATGTTGCTGTTGAACCTGCGGCGGCTGTTCAGGGAGAACGTCCAAAGCTGAAAATCACGCCCTTACTAATCTGGATTGCTGGTTTTCTTCTATTAATGTACCTTTCCTACATGCTTTGGGAAACGGTCATGGCAACCTATATGCACCGGATTGGTATCTCAACGGCCCACTATGCTAACCTTTGGGTCTTAAACGGGATTACCATTATCGTCTTCCAGAAGATGATTTCGAACTGGGCGAACAAGCGTAACTATGCGATTTCAGTGATCGCAGGTGGTTTGATTTTTGCCTCGTCTTTCTTGCTCATGCTATTTGTCAGCGAGTTCTGGCAAATCGTCCTAGTCTTTGAACTTTTGACTGTTGGTGAAATGTTAGCCTCTCCTCAGGTTCCAGCCTGGGTAGCGCAGGTGACGCCAAAGGAAGTGTCAGGCCAGGCACAGGGCTTTGTTGGAATGATGATTTCCATGGGACGAATGCTCGGACCGGTTTACGGTGGTATTATGCTGGATCATGGCTGGTTCGCCGGACTCTTCCTCTCCGTTTTCGTGGGGATGGTCTTGGTCATTATCGGGCTTTTCTCAATCGCAAGGAAGCAGAAGGCGTAAGCCAACGATTAGGTTTGAACTGCTGTCACTACGCGAGTAATATTACAGTGGCAGATAATTATTGGATAAAAACATGACAAAAACATTGAATCGTACATTTTCGACCATCCTACTCTTAGGGGTCGTTTTCATTTTGGCTGGTGGCATTATCGGCCTTGGGCTGGCGCCCATTGCGCCACTGTTGGTGGCCATTGCCTGGGTAATCTTACTCGTCGGGATGGCTGGTGTGACTTTTAAAGACTCACAGGCGGCCTTGATAAAGGGGATTGAAGCGGGGATTGCACCGCTCTTTCTCTTCCTATTAATTGGCGCTATGATTGCCCTTTGGATTGGTACGGGTGTCATCCCAACCATGATTTGGTCGGGCTTTAAGTTGATTAACCCCCAGTGGTTTTTACCAACGGCCTTGTTGACATCGGCCTTGGTTGGAACGATGATTGGTTCCGCTTTTACCACCATGTCAACGGTTGGCGTCGCATTAATGGGGATCGGTACGACCCTCGGTTTCAACCCCGCTTTGGTGGCTGGAATTATTATTTCCGGTGCGATTTTTGGCGATAAGACTTCACCTTTGTCTGACTCAACGAACTTGGCTGCAGCCGTCGCTGAAGTGGACCTCTTCGCCCACTTGAAGAACTTGATGTGGACGACCATTCCAGCACTATTAACCACCTTGGTTCTGGCCTTTGCCTTCGGATTTACGGGTAGTCACACTGGTGATTTATCTGCCAAGACTGCTGTTATCACGAATTTGATTACGCCAACATGGTGGGCGCTTGTGCCAATTGCTTTGATTTTCATTACGGCAATTAAAAAAGTCCCAGCAATTCCATCACTTTTGATTAACATCGTCGTTTGTTCTGCTTACTACTTGCTTTCAGGGCACTCTTTGACGGCCTGGTCAGACTTAGTGGTGAACGGGTTCCGTTCTGCTTCACACAATGCGACCTTAGCCGCCCTGTTGAACCGTGGGGGAATGGTTGCCATGATGGACACCATCATGCTGATTATGTTGGCCCTTGGCTTAGGTGGCTTGCTATCCAACCTGGGCATTCTACGTGCCGTGATGAATCCCCTGGTTGCAAAGTTGAAGTCCCAACGTTCACTGGTTTTCTCGACTTTGCTAACGGGAATTGCCACGAACTTCTTGGTCGGGGAACAGTATCTTTCAACGATGTTGCCAGGACAGCTCTTTAAGGAAGACTACAAGCGCTTTGGACTGTCACCTTTGGCTTTGTCACGTGCCATGGAGGACTCCGGAGCCATTGCCAACTACTTGGTTCCTTGGGGTGTGGCCGGCGCCTTTGCCAGTCAAACCTTGCACGTTTCCGTGCTGGCCTTTGTTCCTTACACTTTCTTAGCCTTGCTTTCGCCTGTCTTTTCACTGCTATCCGCATTGACGGGAATTGGATTGCGCCAAGCTTCAGAAGATGTAGAAGAAAAATAAATATTTTTTTTGTAAAAGTCGGTGAGTTTCGCCGACTTTTTACGTATCAAGTTGTGCAGGGGAAAGAAGTAAACGGTGGATATCGGAAACCCTTGCTAAATCGTTTCAAATTTAGTATATTTAATAGATGTGAGTGCATACATGCACGCACTCCTTGCAACCAGCCGGTTGCCAGAGACCAAAAGGAGGAAAAATCGATGACTACAGCATACGAATTAACATACATTATTCGCCCTGATATGGAAGCTGATGCCAAGAAGGCTCTTGTAGAGCGCTTTGATGGTATCTTGACTGACAACGGTGCGAACGTTACTAAGTCAGCTGACTGGGCCGCTAACCGTCGTTTCGCTTACGAAATCGCTGGTTACCGCGAAGGTACTTACCACGTTATCGAATTCACTGCTTCATCAAACGAAGCAGCTAACGAATTCGATCGTTTGGCTAAGATCTCAGCAGACATCTTGCGTACTATGATCGTTAAAGTAGACGAAAAGTAAAACGAAATTCCACCGGGAGGGACCTAAAATATGATCAATCGAGTTGTTTTAATTGGACGGTTAACCCGTGACGTGGAATTGCGCTATACCCAGTCTGGGGTGGCGGTTGGTTCTTTCACGCTTGCCGTGAACCGGAACTTTACCAACGCCAATGGCGACCGCGAAGCTGACTTCATCAACGCCGTTATCTGGCGGAAGGCAGCTGAAAACTTTGCAAACTTCACTGGTAAGGGTGCATTGGTGGCCGTCGAAGGTCGTTTGCAAACTCGTAACTACGAAAACAACGCCGGCCAGCGTGTTTACGTGACTGAAGTATCAGTTGACAACTTCTCATTGTTGGAGTCAAAGGCTGATTCAGAACGTCGCCGTGCAGAAAATGGTTCATCTGACCAAGGTCAGAACGGTGGATTTGGTGGTAACAACAGCTTTGGTAGCAACGCTGCTTCTGCTGACCCATTTGCAAGCAACAGTCAAAATAATAATCAAGCTGGCAGCCAAAATGCTAACCCATTTGCAGCCAACTCTAATTCGGAAATCGACATCTCAGATGACGATTTGCCATTCTAAAAATTCTTTTAGGAAAGGAGCTTTCTCATGTCAGAACAAAACGCACGTCCACAACGTCGTCGCCCACAAGGTGGACCACGTCGTCGCCGTAAGGTAGACTTCATTGCAGCCAACCATATCGAATATGTTGACTACAAGAACACTGAATTGTTGGAACGTTTCATCTCAGAACGCGGTAAGATCTTGCCACGTCGTGTGACTGGAACTTCAGCAAAGAACCAACGTAAGGTTACAGCCGCTATCAAGCGCGCTCGTATCATGGCGTTGTTGCCATTCGTCACTGAAGACTAATGGTTATCAAAAGCAAGACTTCGGTCTTGCTTTTTTTGTGCCTAAAAATGCCTTTTGGCAGTCGAATTGAAAAAGAGCTAAATATTAAGAATTCACTAAATATGGTAAAATAGACCTAAGCATAAAGGACTGTTGAGGGAAAAATGAAAACCTTTTTAAACATTGGGGCACTTGCCCGCTATCAACAAAATAAGACTTTTGTCATGTCGGTCGGAATGGCCGCCTTAATTACCATTCTATCGATGGTTCTAGCGATTTTAGTGAACTGGATTTTTGCACTTGTTTGGCTATTAATCTTGGTCGTGATGGCTGGGGTTTTAGTACGTCAGTTAATTTTAGCTAGTCAGGATTCCGAGTCCTACATGGAGGAGTTAACCCACCGTGTCAAAGTCGGGCAGCAGGAAGCGGTCTTGGAGATGCCAATTGGCGTTATTCTGCTTGATGAGGAACGTGTTGTTTGGGTAAACCCATATTTGCAGGAACTACTTGGTAATCAAGACCTGATTGGTTCTGTTATCGATGACTCCGAACCTGATATTGCGATGGCAATGAAGGAAGACGGTCATACCAGCATTCAATGGCTTGATCGTTCCTTTGAATTGATTTATCAAAAGAGTGTCGGTGCTCTATATCTCCTAGATATTACCGATAACGTTGCTTTGGAACAGAATTTGGCTGACCACCGTCTTGTGACGGGAATTATTTCGGTCGATAACTACGAAGAAGTAACGGAAGGGATGCCAGATTCTGAAACGTCTAAGTTGCGTACAGAAGTTACTGGACAGTTAACGGACTGGGCGAAGAAGTACGAGCTCTATGTTCGCCGTTTGAGCCCAGTGTCATACTTGTTAATGGGTTATCAACAGGACTTGCAAAAGGCCGAAGACGATAAGTTCACGGTTGTGAAGTCCATTCGTGAAGCCACTGCTCAGCAGAACTCACCTTTGACACTTTCAATGGGAATTGCCTATGGTGAAAAGGAGATTAACTCCCTCGTTCAACTGGCACAAACCAACTTGGACCTTGCCCTTGGACGTGGAGGTGATCAGGTTGTTGTGAAGGCAGAAGATGCGCCTGCCCGTTTCTATGGTGGGACGACGAACCCAATGGAGAAGCGGACTCGTGTTCGTGCCCGTGTGATTTCACAAACGATTGCGGAATTGATGGACCAGGCCGACCAGATTTTTGTGGTGGGTCACAAAAATCCGGATATGGATGCGGTTGGTTCTGCTATGGGACTTTGGCGCTTTAGTCAAACCCGTGATAAGAAGGCCTTTGTTGTCATTGACGAAGAACATATTTTCTCCGATATTCAGTCACTGCTTCGAGCTGTTCGTAACACGGACCCTGAAGACCCAACACCAGGTGTGAACTTAGGCGCTTCAATCATTTCTGAAAAGGATGCATTGAATCGTGCAACTGATCAATCCTTGTTGATTTTAGTTGACCACGCTAAAGAAGTGCTGACGGGTGCGCCAGAATTACTTCATAAGCTGTCCAACCGTTTGGTTGTTGTTGATCATCATCGAATGGGTGAAGATGCCTTGGCTGACAAGCCTTTGTTGGCCTACATTGAACCATATGCTTCATCAACTTCTGAATTGGTTACTGAATTATTGCAGTATCAAAACCAAAAGGGTGCCCCAATTACTCGTATCGAAGCCACAGCCATGCTTGGTGGTATTCAAGTGGATACGAAGAACTTTGTTCTTCGTACCGGATCACGTACCTTTGATGCCGCTTCTTACTTGCGTGCAAACGGTGCGGATAACGAGTTGATTCAATCCTTCTTGAAGGAAAAGTTTGGCGATTTCAAGGCGCGTTCCCAGTTGATTGCTCAGGCCGAAGTACAGGATGGTGCAGCCATTTCTGTTGGGGATAACGATACTGTTTACGGCGGAGTTATCACGGCCCAAGCCGCTGATGAACTATTACAAATCGAAGGTGTTAAAGCTTCCTTTGTTTTGACTAAGCGTCAGGATGGTAAGGTCGGTATTTCGGCCCGCTCCAACGGCGACTTTAACGTTCAAACGGTGATGGAAGACCTTGGTGGTGGTGGTCACTTGTCTAACGCGGCAACGCAGATGGCAGATACGACAACCAATGAAGCTTATGAGAAATTAGTCCAGGCAATTCACGGCCAAGAGGCTGAAGAAAAGTCAATTTAAGTTATAATAGAGAAAAGCAAACGGGACCTCGTCCCCAAAAGGAGGCAGAAATGAAAGTTGTATTTTTGGAAGATGTAAAAGGTCGCGGTAAGAAGGGCGAAGTCAAGGAAGTTCCTGATGGCTATGCAAACAACTTCTTAATCAAGAACAAGAAGGCTGAAGCAGCAACTGGTAAGAATCTGGGTGCTGTGAAGGGCCGTCAAAAGGCTGAAGAAAAGCAAGCTGCCGCCGAATTAGCTGCTGCGAAGGAATTGAAGGCCAAGTTGGAAGACGAAAAGACAGTGGTCACAATCCCTGGTAAGGCTGGAACTGACGGTCGTCTCTTTGGTGCTGTTTCATCAAAGCAAATCGTTGCGGCTTTGGAAAAGCAATACCAAGTGAAGTTGGACAAGCGCAAGCTTTTGTTGGAACAACCAATCCACTCAATGGGCTTTGCGACTGTTCCTGTTAAGCTCCACAAGCAAGTTCAAGCTGACCTCCGCGTACACGTACAAGAGGGGTAATGATGGCCGACGTTTCATTAATGGCCAATGAATACCGGCAGGCGCCCCAAGACATCGAAGCTGAAAAAGCCGTCTTTGGGGCGATTTTCTTTGATGTGAAATCAGACACTGCCATGGTAACGGCCCAAGCGATTTTGGAGCCGAAAGATTTTTATCGAACGGCTCACCAAGAAATATTTAAAGCCATGCAGTCTTTGGTTGATGATGATCGACCAATCGACGTGTTGACTTTGCAAGACAAGTTAAATGCTAACCAGCAGTTGGAAAACGTTGGTGGGATTGCCTATTTGGCTGAACTGGCTGAATCAACGGCCTCTGCTGCCAACTTGAAGCACTACGCTAACATTGTCCACGAAAAGGCGGTTCTCCGTCGTTTGATTGAAACACTCACGAAGAACATGTCCTTAGCCTACGATGGGGGAACGGATTCAACGAAGTTACTTGAAGAAGTTTCCCACGAGGTGGACCAACTGGCACAGGACCGTGGCAACGATGAACTTCGTCGTATTCAAGATGTCATCGTCGAATTCCAGGAAAACCTGGATGCGGCTGTGGATAACGACTCCGATATTGTCGGTTTAGCCACAGGTTACCCTGAGTTAGACAAGTTGACCCACGGTTTCCGTGAAGATCAGATGATTGTCATTGGTGCCCGTCCCGCCGTTGGTAAGACGGCCTTTGTTCTGAACATTGCTAAGAACGTGGCGAAGACGGAAGCAGTTCCTGTTGTCATCTTTTCTTTGGAAATGGGTGCCGTTGATTTGGTTACTCGTTTGGTGGCTTCGGAAGGTTCAATTGACTCTAACCACATTACGACTGGTCAGATGGAAAAGGACGATTGGGCTTCCTTGACGATGGCCATTCAATCGCTATCGAACATGAAGATTTACATGGACGATACACCTGGAATTCGAATGACACAGATTGCCTCCAAGCTTCGTCAGTTGGAAAAGGACCTCTTGGCTAATATGTCAGAAGACGAGCGTGATGAGAACCCTCATCCACTGGGGATGGTCATGATTGATTACCTTGGTTTGATTGAATCATCCAATACCGAAAGTCGTCAGCAGGCGGTTTCTGAAATTTCGCGTTCAATTAAGAAGTTGTCCAAGGAATTACGGACTCCGATTATCGCCTTGGCCCAACTTTCCCGTGGCGTCGAACAGCGTACGGATAAGCGGCCAGTTCTTTCTGATTTGCGTGAATCAGGATCAATCGAACAGGATGCCGACATCGTTGCCTTTCTTTACCGTGATGATTACTATCGTGATGAAGGGGATGAAGACGGTGCTGGCGCTCCTGAAGAAGAGCAGGATTCGGTTCCAATCGAAGTTATCTTGGAAAAGAACCGTGCCGGAGCGCGTGGTACAGCTACGTTGATGTTTAACAAGCCAACCTTTAAGTTTGCTGATCGAGCACCGGAGTACCGTGCTGGCGGACCTGAAAACGGACCAATCCCACCCGCACCTGCCAATATGAATAATTCATGGTAAAGAAAAAGTCCTTTGAACGTAAGTTCAAAGGACTTTTTTGTATCATTTATGATTCCGTTAGATCTTCAAAAGATGCCTTTAGCATTTCTGAAAGTTCGCGGGGGTTTAGCTTATCGGAGCGGCCAAGTTCACCCGCAGAGACAAGAATGAAATCAGCGTCCTTGGCGTGTTGATCAATGTAGATTGGGAAGTGCTTGTTCTGCCAGATGCCGACGGGGTTGTTCGCACCGTGAACGTAACCAGTGGTCTTTTCCAGTTCCTTGACGGGGAGCATATGGGCTTTCTTGTTACCAGAAACAGCCGCGAACTTCTTCATGTCTAGGCGCTCGGTCAAGGGAACAACCGCAACAATGGGCCCCGTTTTATCACCTTTAGCGGCCAGGGTTTTGTAGATGTCGGATTCTTGAATGCCCAGTGCTGAAAACTTCTCGGCCTTTTCCTCAGGGGTCAAGTCGAGTGCGTTCAGGTGAAGCGGTTCGAATGCCACCTTGTGTTTTTCGAGAACCAGTTCAGGAAGTGTTTTTTTGTCTTTTTTCTTTTTTGCCATAGTTTTATTTTAGCATAGGGGTCAAGTGGGTGTGGCCGACCAACTAGAAAAGTGGTCCGGCCCAATTTATGATAAAATACCTGTATGACAGAAGCTAAATACGTAACGGTGCAAGCCGATATTAAATCAAAAATCTACCAGGGTGGGTACCCAGAGCTGAAGCTGCCGGACGAACGTTCGATGGCTGAGAGCTATGGGGTTTCCCGCTCTTCCATCAAGCGTGCTTTGAACGTGCTTGTTCAACAGGGGATTATTTTCAAGAAGCGCGGTTCTGGGACTTTTGTGAACCCACTTTATTTGAAGAATCAGGCAATCTTTCAGCACGAAGGATCGAACTTGGGCGTGTCGGACTCCTTTCGAATTAACGGACAGGCACCGGCAATCGAGTTACTCGACTTTCGCGTGATTCAAGCGACTCCAGAACAACAGTCGGCCCTTTTTTTGAACGATGGTGACTTTGTCTATGAAATCAAGCGTCTGCGTAAGCTAAACGGCGTGCCATTCATGATTGAGTACGGTTACGTCCCAATTGCCCTTTTGCCTGGGTTGAAGAAGGGGGATGTCACCCAGTCAATCTATGGTTACGTGGAAAAGGAAAAGCATAAAAAAGTCACGCGGTCTTTCATGACGATCATGGCCGCCCCTTCCAATGAGGAGGAACAGACTTTGCTGAAGTTAAAGCCAACGGAACCGGTCGGCATTATGGAAGGAATTTTCTTTATGGACGACGGTACGCCGCTCGAATATTCCAACATGCGTCTGCATTATGAATACCTCCGCTATAACGCCTTTGTGTCGTTGGGCTCGGAGTAAAAGAAAAGAACAGCGATTTTCTTCTTAGTATAAAAATTGCTGTTCTTTTTATAATTGGAACGTACCAATTATAAAAACAGGTGCAACCAAAATTAAGAAAGTTTTCGTTGAAAGCGCTTTTATCTTGAAACCCATTTAATGTGCAGATATAATAATACTTGTAAATATTTAACCGAAGGATTGCATAAGCAGCCTTCGTGGAAAGAAAAAGGAGTACTATTTACATGGTTGATTACAACTCAAAAGAGTACTTGGAACTCGTTGACAAGTGGTGGCGTGCTACCAATTATTTGTCAGCTGGGATGATTTTTTTGAAGTCAAACCCATTGTTCTCAGTAACTAAGACGCCAATTCAAGCTGAAGACGTGAAGGTTAAGCCTATCGGGCACTGGGGAACTATCTCTGGTCAAACTTTCTTGTACGCTCACGCAAACCGTCTGATCAACAAGTATAACTTGAACATGTTCTACATCGGTGGACCAGGACACGGTGGCCAGGTAATGGTTACTAACGCCTACCTTGATGGTGAATATACTGAAGATTACCCAGAAGTTACACAAGACTTGAAGGGTATGTCAACGTTGTTCAAGCGCTTCTCATTCCCAGGTGGAATTGGTTCTCACATGACGGCCCAAACACCAGGTTCTTTGCATGAAGGTGGAGAATTGGGATACTCATTGTCTCACGCCTTCGGTGCTGTTTTGGATAACCCAGACCAAATTGCTTTCGCAGTTGTTGGTGATGGTGAAGCCGAAACTGGCCCATCTATGACATCATGGCACTCAATCAAGTTCTTGAACGCTAAGAACGACGGTGCTGTTTTGCCAATCTTGGATTTGAACGGATTTAAGATTTCTAACCCAACTATCTTCTCACGTATGTCAGATGAAGAAATCACAAACTTCTTCAAGGGTCTTGGATACTCAGCTCGTTTCATCGAAAACGATGACATCCATGACTACATGACTTACCACGAAAAGGCAGCGTCAATCTTTGACCAAGCCATCGAAGATATCCAAGCTATCCAAAAGGATGCTCGTGAAAACGGTAAGTACGAAGACGGAACTATCCCTGCATGGCCTGTAATTATTGCTCGCCTTCCTAAGGGATGGGGTGGTCCACGTAAGGACCAAAAGGGAATGCCAATCGAAGATTCATTCCGTGCCCACCAAGTTCCATTGCCTCTTGGTCAAAACAACCTTGAGACTTTGCCACAATTCGAAGAATGGATGAACTCATACAAGCCTGAAGAATTGTTCAACGCTGATGGTTCATTGAAGGATGAATTGAAGGCTATCGCTCCTAAGGGCGACAAGCGTATGTCAGCTAACCCAATCACTAACGGTGGACGTAAGCGCGGTGAAGATCTTAAGGATCTTGACTTGCCAGACTGGCACGCATACACAAACGACATTACTGCCGACAACCGTGGTACTTTGTTGCCAGACGGAAACCACAACATGGACATGTTCACTTTGTCAACTTACCTTGAAAAGGTAATGCAAATGAACCCTAAGTCATTCCGTTTCTTCGGACCTGACGAAACGATGTCAAACCGTTTGTGGTCACTCTTCGACACGACTAACCGTCAGTGGATGGAAGAAGTGAAGGAACCAAACGACCAATTCGAAGCCCCAGAAGGCCGTATCTTGGATGCTCAATTGTCAGAACACCAAGCTGAAGGTTGGTTGGAAGGTTACACATTGACTGGTCGTGTTGGAATCTTCGCATCATACGAATCATTCCTCCGCGTTGTCGACTCAATGATCACACAACACTTCAAGTGGTTGCGTCACGCTTCAGAACAAGCATGGCGTAATGACTACCCATCATTGAACTTGATTTCAACTTCAACTGCTTTCCAGCAGGACCACAACGGTTACACTCACCAGGATCCTGGTATGTTGACTCACTTGGCCGAAAAGAAGTCAAACTTCATCCGCCAGTACTTGCCAGCTGATGGTAACGCTACTTTGGCTGTGATGGACCGTGCGTTCTCAGAACATTCAAAGGTTAACCACATGGTTATCTCAAAGCAACCACGTCAGCAATGGTTCTCAGCTGCTGAAGCTGAAGTTCTTGCTAACGAAGGTTTGGCTGTTATCGATTGGGCTTCTACTGCACCTTCTGCTAAGGTTGACATTACCTTCGCATCTGCAGGTACTGAACCTACTATCGAAACATTGGCTGCCCTTTGGTTGGTTAACCAAGAATTCCCTGACGTAAAGTTCCGTTACGTTAACGTTGTTGAATTGCTTCGTTTGCAAAAGAAGTCAGAATCAGCCGGTAACGACGAACGTGAATTGTCAGCTGACGAATTCAACAAGTTCTTCCAAGCTGATACACCTGTTATCTTCGGATTCCACGGTTACGAAAACTTGGTTGAATCATTCTTCTTCGAGCGTAAGTTCCGTGGCGACGTATACGTACACGGTTACCGTGAAGATGGTGACATCACTACTACTTACGACATGCGTGTATACTCACACCTTGACCGCTTCCACCAAGCTAAGGAAGCCGTTGAAGTCCTTTCAGGACGTGGCGTAATCGACCAAGCTGCTGCTGATACATTCATCTCAAAGATGGATGACATCTTGGCAAAGCACATGAAGGTTACTCGTGAAGAAGGTCGAGACATCGAAGAATTCACGAAGTGGCAATGGTCAGCTTTGAAGTAAGCTAATCACATTTCATAAAAAGAGAGCGAAGCATTTGCTTCGTTCTTTTTTTGTACATATTTTAAAGAATGAGACAGTGTTTTTTCTCCTCGGAAAAGGGGTGAAATCTGCTATAATAGGCCCTATTAAAGAAAAGGATTCCGCCATGCAAAACATTAAATTAATCTCGATTGATATCGATGGCACACTCTTAAACGATAGTCGTGAAATCACACCAGCTGTTAAGGCAGCGGTGACAGAAGCAAGCGAAAAGGGCATTTATGTCGTGATTACGACCGGCCGTCCAGCAACTGGTGTTAAACAAGTCCTTTCGGACCTAGGTTTGGTTTCAGACCATCAATACGTGATTACCCATAACGGTGGAATGGCACAAACTACTAATCATTCAAAGAAGGTTTACCACGAGTCTTTGCCTTGGGATTTGTTTGAAGAGGCGGAGAAGTTTGCGCAAGCGCAAGGGGCTTACTTACAGATTGAATCAGATGAATATGCCTATACTTTAGACCGTGAACAAAATGTTTTTGTCGCACAGGAAAACTACGTTGTTCAACTTCCGCTGAAGGTAGTCGATTCTCTTGCGGACATGAAGAAGGTACCCTTTGTTAAGGCCATGTTAATTGGTGACAAGGACTTCATGGATCAGGTGCAGGCCCGTGTTCCAAAGGACCTTGATGAAGCCGCAAACGTTGTTCGGTCAACCCCTAATAACTTGGAATTTATGAATAAGGATGCTTCTAAGGGTGCCGCTATGTTAGCCCTGGCTGAACAACTAGGAATTCAGCCCGAAGAGACGATGGCCATCGGAGACCAAGAGAACGATGTCACGATGATTCGCCAGGCTGGTATTGGTGTCGCCATGGGAAATGCTGTTCCAATGATTAAGGAAGCGGCCGATGTTGAAACGACTGATAATAACCATGATGGCGTCGCAAATGCAATTTTAAAATATGCGCTTCGTCAATCGTAATTAATTAAAAAGATTAAAGGGAACGAAGATAAAATCGTTCCCTTTTTTTATCCAGTTTTAATGGATTTATTGGTATAATAAAAGGGAAATATCGCAAATGATGCCTGGAGTAATCTATGTCACAGTCTAATATTAAGCTCTTTTCACTTTCATCAAACCATCCGCTAGCTGAAAAAATTGCAGCGGAAGTTGGTGTGCCACTTTCTGATATCTCAGTAAAGCGTTTTGCCGATGGTGAAGTGCAGATTAACATTGAAGAATCTGTTCGTGGTGCGAACGTTTTCGTTATCCAATCAACTTCACAGCCGGTTAACGATAACTTGATGGAATTGCTCATTATGATTGATGCGTTGAAGCGCGCCTCAGCAGAGCAAATTAACGTTGTTTTGCCATACTATGGTTACGCTCGTCAGGACCGTAAGGCCCGTTCACGCGAACCAATCACGGCTAAGCTTGTTGCCAACATGATTGAACGTGCTGGAGCAACTCGTGTGATGGCGTTGGATTTGCACGCTGCCCAAATTCAAGGATTCTTCGATTTGCCAATGGACCACTTGCAAGGTGCCCCATTGCTTGCCGATTACTTGATTGAAACGGGAATTGCCGATAAGGAAAACGCCGTTGTTGTTTCACCTGATCACGGTGGTATGACTCGTGCCCGTAACTTGAACAACATGTTGGGCTTGGATGCACCGGTTGCCGTAATCGACAAGCGTCGTCCAAAGCCAAACGTTGCCGAAGTTGGTTCCATCGTTGGTGATGTTGCCGGTAAGACTGCTATCATGATTGATGACATGATTGATACGGCCGGTACGATCACTCAAGGTGCCCAACTCGTCATGGAACACGGTGCCAAGGAAGTATATGTTGTTGCTTCACACGCCGTCTTCTCAGGTCCGGCCTTGGAACGTTTGCAAAATTCAGTCTTCACAAAAGTTATTGTGACGGATTCAATCAATCTCCCAGATTCAAAGAAGTTTGATAAGTTGGAAATTGTTTCAGTTGGTGAGTTGATTGGTGAAGCTATTCGCCGTGTATCAATGAATGAAGCCATTTCACCATTGTTTAAGCACCGTTTCCGTCGTCGTAACCAGTAATTCGGTTTCCGAAAACAGAATAGGTCTTAAATGACTTTTCAATAAATAGATAGCGTATTCGAACACTAGTTAAGACCTTTAAAAATGTCAAACTAGTGTTTTTTATGTCTAGAATTTATCAATATGCTCAATAAACGACATAAATATGTTATCATGAGAGCAATATAACAACTTTTTAAATGGAGAAGGGTCTATGTACAAAATCTTAGTCGTCGATGACGAAAAACCAATTTCAGATATCATTAAGTTAAACTTGGTCAAAGAAGGCTATGAAGTTGTGACAGCAAGTGACGGGCAAGAAGCCCTTGACTTGTATCATACAGAAAACCCTGATTTGGTTTTGTTGGATCAAATGCTTCCCGAAATCGAAGGAATTGAAGTACTCCGCCAAATCCGTGCTAAGGATAAGACACCGGTTATCATGGTCACTGCCAAGGACTCTGAAATCGATAAGGTTATTGGGCTTGAAATGGGTGCCGATGACTACATCACCAAACCATTCTCAAACCGAGAATTGGTTGCGCGTGTGAAAGCGAACTTGCGTAATCGCCATACACCAGGCCAAACAAATGACTCAACGATTAACCAGGATGATATCCAATTGGGAAACTTGGTTATTCATACAAAGACCTACATGGTGACGAAGGATGGTGTGGATGTTGAATTGACGCACCGTGAGTTCGAATTGTTGGCCTACATGGCACAACACATTGGCCAAGTGATGAACCGTGAAAACCTGCTTCGTCAAGTTTGGGGTTACGATTACTTTGGCGATGTCCGCGCTGTCGATGTAACGGTTCGCCGTTTGCGTGAAAAGATTGAAGATGTGCCATCTCATCCGGTTTGGTTGGGAACACGTCGTGGTGTTGGATACTTCCTGTCATCAGGTAAGCAAGGACAATAAATACAATTGAGGAGGGCAAGGCCTAGCCAGTTTGCGAATATGAAATTTTTTGCCAAGTCATTACAATCGATTCGCTTTAGACTGTCACTAGTCTTTGTCCTTTTTTTTGTGATTCTATTTGAGTCTGTTGGGGTTTTCTTTGTCCAGCAAATTGAATCCAATGATTTAATCTCGTCCCGTGACCGTCTGACCATGCCGTCCTACATGCAAAATGAGGTGGTTGCCGGTTTAACTTCGCCTTCTGAAAAGTGGGCACAGAGTGAGTTAGATTCTGCGGTTACGACTTTTGACGATAAGATGGTTGATAACGTTGTCGTCTACAACAAGGATGGGCAAGTTGTTACCGACCAAAATAGTTTGGTTAACGGTGATAAGAAAACAAAGCGCTTAGACACCAATACGAAGTTGGCACTGAGCGAAAGCCCTGCCTACCGTAAGGCGCGTACGAACGATGGACCTAAGGGACAAGAAGTGATTGTCACGACTCCCTTAAAGAAGGACGGTCAAGTGATTGGGGCGGTGGTTACTTATGGTAACCTCCGTGAAGTCTATGCAAATGCCCGCCGCGTGATGTGGCTCTTCGTGATTTCAGGAGCGATGACGGTACTGGCAGCGGTTTACCTAGCCTTTATCCTTTCTCGAACGGTAACGAAGCCAATTGAGCAGATATCAAAGCAGACGGCCCGTATCACTGCTGGTGATTATGCCATGGTGAATAAGATTGCCGGTTCTAGTGAGATTGCTTCCTTGGCTCGATCGGTCAATGTCATGTCACAGAAGATTGCCTCTTCGACCGAGATGATTTCAAACGAGAAGAACCGACTCTACTCCGTTCTGCACCACATGACCGATGGGGTGCTGCTAACGGATGCCCGTGGACGCTTAACAATTATTAACCAGGCGGCATCGAACTACCTTAAGGTGAACGAATACGATGCCTTGGGACAGCCTGTCTTTGATATTTTGGACATGCCAGAATATCAGAATATTCGTGATTTAATTAAGACGAAAAAACCATTTACCATGGACTTGGGCGACCGGGTCATTGAAGTGCGTATCTCGATGATTAAGGATCCTTCAGGGATGATTAACGCCTTAATCTTGATTCTGCACGATGTTACCATCCAAATTAAGACGGAAGATGAACGAAAGGCCTTCGTTTCAAACGTTTCTCACGAACTTCGAACACCATTAACAACGGTTACTTCATACATTGAAGCCTTGATTGATGGCGCAAAGGATAACCCTGAAACGTTGGACCACTTCCTCTCTGTTATCCAAAAGGAAACAGACCGTATGTCCCGAATGGTTGCCGATTTGCTAGAACTTTCTAGAATTGACCAGGGCACGATGACGGTTAAGACGGAATTGGTTAATTTAAACGCCTTGCTGAACTTTGTGATTAACCGTTTCGATATGATTATCAAGACGAATAATACAAATAAGACTAGCCGACCATTAAACATCGTTCGTCATATTCCGACGGAAGAGTTTTGGGTTGATGTTGACCACGATAAAATTATTCAGGTTTTGGATAATTTGCTGAATAACGCCATTAAGTATTCACCAGATGGTGGAACAATTACCGTCCGTCTTGAAAAAGTCGGCGAGCGTGTTCAAGTCGCCATCTCCGACCAAGGTTTGGGAATCCCTAAGAAGGATCAGCAGCAGGTCTTTAACCGTTTCTTCCGTGTTGATAAATCCCGTTCACGCGCAATGGGTGGAACTGGACTTGGATTGGCAATTTCCAAGGAGGTAATTGAGACATTTGGTGGTAAAATTTGGGTAGAATCAAGAGAGGGAATCGGCTCAACCTTTAAGCTAGAATTAGCCTATGTTGATGACGATTTGCTATCTTCTGAAAAGCAGTGGGATGATGATTAAGTTCACACTTAATCTATAATTAATCGGCACTGGATAAACTAGAATCAGCAAAATTTGGAGTAGATTATGGAAAGTAAGCTCACAAAGTTAATATTGGCTGGTGCTTTTGCCGGCCTTATTGGCGGTTCTGCCGTTTTAGCCGGTCAAGAGATTTATCAAAATTACCAAGTAACCCATTCGAAGGTGTTAACGGAAGCTAATACTACGAAGAACATGGATTCTTCGGATAATGCTTCAACGGCTTATACCAAAGTCGCTAACGCCGTTGTTTCAGTGGTGAACTTTAAGCAGTCTGGCTCTTCTTATACAGAGTCTTCTGAAGGGTCCGGGGTCGTCTACAAGAAGACTGATGGTTCAGCCTTTATTGTCACGAACAATCACGTGATTGATGGAGCTGCCAAAATTCAGATTATCACCAACAACAGTAAGACTATTGTGGCCGACCTAGTTGGAAAGGACTCCCTAACTGATTTGGCTGTGTTGAAGGTTGCTGATTCAGATGATTTGTCCGCGGCTTCCTTCGGCGATTCGGAAAAGATTTCCGTTGGTCAAAAGGTTTTGGCCATCGGATCGCCACTTGGTTCAGAATATGCTTCTTCCGTAACGGAAGGAATTATTTCGGCCAAGAAGCGTTTGGTGAACACCGATGATTCTTCAAGTACGAACTACGGTGGTTCAACCGTTATTCAAACGGATGCGGCCATTAACCCTGGTAACTCTGGTGGACCATTGATTAACTTAGCCGGACAAATCATCGGAATTAATTCCATGAAGTTGTCATCTTCATCGTCAGGGACTGCTGTTGAGGGAATTGGTTTTGCCATTCCTTCTGATCAGGTGGTTAACATCGTTAACAAGCTGGTTAAGTACGGTAAGGTTACTCGACCAGCAATTGGTATCTCGATGATCAACCTTTCTCAGGTGCCAGCAGACGAACAGAAGTCCAAGCTGAAGTTGCCAAACGACATCTCGGGTGGTGTTGTGGTATACAAGGTAAACGACAGTTCACCTGCTTCAAAGGCCGGTTTGAAGAAGTATGACTTGATAACGGCCATTGATGGTAAGTCTGTTTCAACACAGGCTGACTTACGTGAACAACTTTATAAGCATAAGGTTGGCGATAAGATTAAGTTGACCTACTACCGTGGTACAGCCAAGAAGACTGTAACGGTGAAGTTAAACCAGACTTTGAAATCGTAAAGTAACGGTAACAATTCCTTTAAATAGCTCAGGCAGAACGCCTGAGCTATTTTTATTTTCTGTTGTTAGGACATTTATAAAAGTCAAGACTACTGGTGTTTGAATAACTTTGCTATACTAAAAAAAGCGAATGTTTAGGAGAACAAATCATGATTGTATTGGCTGGAACAATTGGGGCGGGGAAGACCTCTCTAACCGAAATTTTATCTGAACACTTAGGGGCGAAAGCTTACTATGAAAGTGTTGATAACAATCCAATTTTGCCACTGTTTTACAAGGACCCTAAAAAGTACGCCTTCTTGCTTCAGGTTTACTTCCTAAACACACGGTTAGACCAAATCATGGAAGCACAGAAGGAAAAGAACAGTATTATCGACCGTTCAATCTTTGAAGATTCCCTTCTCTTCCAGTTAAATGCTGATTTGGGTCGAGCTACTCAAACAGAAGTGGACATCTATAAGGACCTATTGAACAACGTTCTTGAAGAAGTCGATGAAGAACACCAATTGAAGACACCGGACCTTTTGATTCATGTTCGTGTTTCTTTGGATACGATGCTAGCACGCATCGCTAAGCGCGGTCGCCCTTACGAACAGGTTGACCAAGATCCAAGCCTTTACCAATACTATAAGGACTTGAACCACCGCTACGAAGAATGGTTTGAAAACTACGACCGTTCACCAAAGTTGTTAATCAATGGGGATGAATTGAATTTTGTCGAAGACCCCGAAGCCAAGAAGACGGTTTTGAAGATGATTGATAATAAGTTGGCTGAAGTACAGGCAAAGTAAAAAAGACTCACCAATGGGTGAGCCTTTTTTTATTATCTTTTTGAATGGTTTTTTAATTACTTCAAGACCTTCAACATCATGTTTTGGAAGTCGGAAACAAAACGGTCCTGGTCAACTAAGACGGCTGCCTTGGAAGTCGTTGGATCAAGCAAT
The DNA here is from genome assembly GCF_900112405.1 of Fructobacillus durionis. Classification (GTDB taxonomy): domain Bacteria; phylum Bacillota; class Bacilli; order Lactobacillales; family Lactobacillaceae; genus Fructobacillus; species Fructobacillus durionis. The sequence goes on from NZ_FOLI01000006.1 coordinate 70,042, forward strand.
TTCTTGGCATCACCAATGGTACGTCCGTAGTCGCCGGTGAAGCGGTCGGTTGTGACCTTCATGTTCAAGTCGAGGGTTTCAATGTAGTCCGGTTGCACGGCGACTGCCACAGCCAAAGGATCGTGCAAAGCGGCACCGCGTTCATCGATTTTAAGGGTCTTGTAGGCATCAATGTAAAAGTCCATGATGTCAGCGTAAAGCTTTCCCTTTTCGGTACCAGTGGCACGCCATGCGGCCGTTTCCTTTTTTGTAAGTAAGGTACGTAGGGTAACGTCCAATCCAACCATGGTCAAGTTCTTCTGTTCTTGGAAGACCTGGTTAGCCGCCTCAGGGTCCTGACTGATGTTTGCTTCAGTTAATGAAGTTACGTTACCAGGAACGGTTAAGGCACCACCCATGAGCGTTGTTTGACCGATAAGTTGTGCGATACTTGGGTCCTTTTGAAGGGCCAATGCCATGTTGGTCAAAGGACCAGTTGGCAAGTAAATGAGATCATCCTTGTACTGGTGAGCGGCTTCAATCAAGAAGTCGATACCAGACTGTTCTGAAACGGAACGGCTAGACCGAGGAACGTCAACGTCACCGACTCCGTTATCCCCGTGAATCAATTTAGAAACGGGCATCACTGAGAAGTCGTCAGTCGTGATGGAATGACTGGCTCCGTAAAAGACAGGAACATCAGAAGCGCCTAAGAGGTCTAAGAGGTTCAGTGAGTTTTGGGCCGTCACTGAAGTTAAGTTGTTTCCATAGGAAGCAATAATTCCGATTAGGTCAATGTCTTCATGGCCAATCGCGTAGGCGAGTGCCAAAGCATCATCGATACCGGTGTCCAGGTCTAAAATCATTTTGTATTGTGGCATTGAAAGTCTCCTTTGTTTCGGTACAATAAGTATAGCAAAAATTATTCAAGAAAAGGGCGAAAAAACCCGGGATATTACGAAATATCCGAATAAAAGGTATAAAAATGTCTGAAATGTACGATATTATTGTTGTCGGTGCTGGCCCGGTTGGACTTTTTGCCGGCTATTACGCTTCGCTGCGTGATGCAAAGGTGCTGTTGCTTGAAGCGCAGGATACGGTGGGCGGTCAAGTCACCACTCTTTATCCAGATAAGAAGATTTGGGATGTCGCTGGTTTAGCTGGTGAAACCGGCCGTCACTTGATTGAAGGCCTCCTGAAGCAGACGAAGCGTTTCGATTTACCTATCCGTACCGGCTGGCGTCTGACAAACTTAGTGAAGGACGGTCAGTCTTTTGAATTGGAGATTAACCAGGGGGAGGAAAAACTGCAGGCTAAGTCTGTGATTCTTGCAACTGGAAAGGGCGCCTTTGAACCCCGTCGTCTACAAGTTGAAAACGAAGCAGAGCTTTTGTCTGAGGGCTTGAGCTATTCAGCACCTGATTTAGCTAGTTTTGCAGGGCAGCGGGTGGCTGTTTTAGGCGGAGGTGACTCTGCGGTGGACCTGGCAGCTGGGTTAGCTGACATTGCGAAGAGTACCCATTTGATTCACCGCCGGGATAGTTTCCGTGCTTTGGAACAATCGGTTAAGGCCCTAGATGACTCTGCCGTTATTAAAAAGACACCCTTCAAGGTTGATGCCGTGAAGAAGAGTGGGGATGAACTGCTGCTCACATTGGCGAACCCTAAAGACGATGGCCAGCAAGAAGAGTTAGCGGTTGACCGATTGATTGTTCAATATGGCTTTAAGACCGCCGGTCAGGCCGAACGTGATTGGGCAATTGATTTGGACTGGAACCGTGCCGGATTGCTTGTAGATGATTTGGTTAAGACAAAGCAGGAAGGCCTCTTTGCGGTTGGTGATTTGACGACCTACGAAGATCACATTGATTTGATCGCAACGGGATTTGGCCAGGCACCAGCTGCTGTTAACGCGGCTATTGCGTACTATGCACCGGAGCAGGCGGGACCAGGTCATTCGTCATCTTTGGATATTAAATAATTCGAAAAGAAGTAGCCGGATGGCTGCTTCTTTTTTTCGGGCTATGTCTAAAGTTGTTGGAAAGGTGGCTTTATATGGTATGTTTTCAATAACTAACCTTACTAAGCAATTTCAATTTTATAAAGTTCGTTAAGCAAAGTTTAAGCCTTGCGTGGATGGGCCGCCATGAAGTATGATTCTGCTACTCTATAGTAGAGAAGCGCTAAATGAAATGGAGGTTCATACTATGGAGAATCAAACAATGAAGCAACTCAGCAAGCGCTTAATGGTGACTGCCGGAGCAAGTACTCTGGCGGCAACCGGTGCCGTGCTGGGTGCAACAGTGGTTGGAAATGCTCAAACTGCGTCAGCTAATGATGTAACTGAGCCAACCAGCCAAACGGATGCGCAAAACCAATGGAAGGCCAATTCGGTCGACCATGTCAAGCAGGCTGTTAAGAAGCAATCGGCTAAGGACTTGAAGGATTATCAAGTCCAATGGGGTGACACATTGTCAGCCATTGCCGAAGCTTTCGGAACGACTGCTGATGCTGCCGGACAGCAACTTGGCCTGTCAGACCACGGCCTTTTGGTTGCTGGTCAAACAATGGGTAAGCAAGAAGAAATCATTCAAGGCTTGAAGACTGCTGGCTACTTGGCTGATGGTCAACAAACACAGCAGGCTGACCTTGGTAAGGGTGATCAAAACTTGATCATGGTTCAACAGGGAACACCAACCTTGGATACGAACAACGGTCAGCAGACTACTGAGAATACGACGGTTAACAACCAAACAAACTCACAGTCTGGTTCTCAAGCGGCTTATGAACAAGCATCGCAAGCTGCTGCAGAGAGTCAAGCAATTTCTCAGTCAAACTCAATGGCAGCCGCAACTGCAGCGACTAACCAATACTCTCAATCTGCTGCAAGCCAAGCAAACAATGACGCTTCGCAAGCTAGTTTAACGGCAGATTCAGAGAGCCAGGTAACGCCAGCTGCTTCAGACGCAACATCCACTTCAGATGATGCTGCAGCAACGACTCCTGCTTCGGATTCTTCCGCATCAAACAGTGATTCAGATAACACTGACGATTCGAATGATGATCAACCATCAGCACGTATGGCAGATGATGACTCATCTGATAATAACCAGGGTTCTGTTACACCAACGGCCTACACACCAGCTACTAACAGCGATGGTGGCAGCCAGGTAACACCTGCCTCAACACCGGCTGCTACTAACCGTGTGAACACGGAAGCTTTGATTAATTGGTTCTACAACCATATGGGTAAGTTGACCTATGACATGGGCGGTTCACGTAACGGTTCTGATGGAACGGCCGACTGTTCTGGTTCAATGACCGAAGCTTTGTACGAAGCTGGGGCCTCTAAGCCAGCCTATCTATACAGCACGGAAAACTTGCACTCCTACTTGACTCAAAATGGTTATCACTTGGTAGCTGTTGACCAGCCATGGGATGCACAGCGTGGTGACGTGGTTATTTGGGGACAAAAGGGTGCGTCATTAGGTTCAGCAGGTCACGCACAAGTGATGGTTGACCAAAACAATGCCATCTCTGTTAACTATGCTCATGGTGAGCAACAGGGCGCTGCCGTTTCGGTTTGGAACTACGCCAACGCTTATGCCTACAACCAAGAAGCAAACGGTGGTCACTTGACCTACTATGTTTACCGTCAGTAATTGACTAAAAAAGTCGAAGCGAAAGCTTCGGCTTTTTTGTTGTCGATTTAAGAGTGCAAAAAAAGACCAACACCGAAGTGTTGGTCTTTTTATTAGTTGATGGTCAGTCAGGGGCTCGAACCCTGGACCCACGGATTAAGAGTCCGTTGCTCTACCAACTGAGCTAACTAACCAGTTTCAAACAACAGATATTAGTATAGCATGGCAGATAGGGGCTGACAAGACTTTTTCGATAAAAAAGTCGGTTTTTTAGAAATTATTTGTTGCGGTTGCCTTCGATGGTGACTTCGTTACCTTCCGAGTCGCGTACAGTCAGGGCTACCTTGTCGCCAAAGCGTTCTTCACGCTTAATAATGGGCACGAAGTTATTCTTGAGATGCTGTTCTAATTCTGCTTCGTGGTCACGTACTAAGAGTTCAAAGTCCTTTTCGGGTGTGCCTTCCACGAATGATAACTCTTCGTGGTCAACTGCGAGACGGCGTTCGCTTTGTGCACCAACTTGGGGAAGGTCGAAAACATCGCGCCAGAAACGGTAGGCACGGTTGGTGTCCTGGGCGGGGATGGTTTTTATATTTAGTTTTCGTGCTTTCATTTGAAAGTCTCCTTCGCTTTATCTTCTTAAATAGTATAGGCCAAGCGCCAAGGCTTTGCTATGGAAAAGCTTGAAAATCTGCTATAATTAGGCTTATGGCATTATTAGAAGTAAGTGGGCTATCAATGGCCTACGCAGAAAAAACATTATACGAAGACGCTGATCTGGAACTCCAGGCAGGGGAACACATGGGAATTGTCGGTCAAAACGGGGCCGGTAAGTCTACTTTAATCCGGATTTTAACCGGACAGGTGTTGCCACTGGAAGGAAAAATTGAGTGGGCCAAGAACTTAAAAATTGGCTACTTGGACCAGTATGCGGAGATACCAGCGGGGATGGCCCTGGTGGACTTTTTGCATACGGCCTATCAAGACCTCTATGATAAGCAGGACCGGGCGACGGCCATGTACGAAAAGTACGCGGCAACCGCTGATGATAAACTGCTTGAAAAGGCTGGACGTCTCCAAGAAGAACTCGATGCAGCCGGATTCTATGACGTGGATACCGAGATTGAACGTGTTATCTCTGGTTTGGGTCTGGAAGCAATTGGTCGCGACCGTGAATTGGAACACATGTCCGGTGGACAGCGTGCCAAGGTCATTTTGGCTAAGCTGCTTTTGGAAAACGATGACGTCATTATCCTTGATGAGCCCACCAACTACTTGGATGTGGCTCACATTGAATGGTTGGAAGGCTTCTTGCAGAGCTACGAAGGCGCTGCCATGATTATCTCCCACGACTTTGATTTCTTGGATAAAGTCACGAACGCCATCGCCGACGTTTCCTTCGGTAAGATTACCAAGTACCGTGGTTCATTCCAGAAGGCCATGCGCCAGAAGGAAGAACGTGCGGACCAGCAAATTCGCGAATACGAAAAGCAGCAGGAAGAAATTGCCAAGGCCGAAAAGTTCATCGCAAAGAACAAGGCCCGCGCCTCAACTTCCAAGCAGGCCCGTTCCCGTGAAAAGATGTTGGCCCGTATGGACAAGGTGGAGCCTCCTCAGGAAAATCTGAAGGCGAAGTTCAACTTCCCATACTTGAACTCACAGTCAGCAGCACCTTTGACGGTGACCAAGCTTTCTGTTGGTTACGACAAGCCAATCTTGGAACCCGTGACTTTTTCAATGCGTACGGAAGAAAAGGTCGTCTTTGCTGGATTTAACGGGGCTGGTAAGTCAACCTTGATCAAGTCTATTTTGGGCGATATTCCAAAGCTTGGTGGAACAGTGGAATTCTCACCTTCTGCCGTGGTCAACTACTTTGATCAGGACTTGGACTGGGATAATGACCAGCAGACGCCTTTACAGGCCATGCAGGACCTCTTTCCTACAACAATGCCAAAGGAACTACGCCAACGTCTTGCAGCCGCTGGAATTAACGCTGAGAACGCATCAAAGCCTCTCTTCCAACTTTCTGGAGGGGAACAGACCAAGGTTAAGTTGGCCATCATGGAAATGAAGCCATCGAACTTCTTGATTCTTGATGAGCCCACTAACCACTTGGACGAAGAAACAAAGAATGCCTTATACAAGGCCATTAAGGCTTTCCCAGGAAACGCCATCATCGTTTCCCACGAAGTATCATTTACTAAGGACTTAGCGGACAAAACATTGAACGTTGCCGCTCTTTCTTATAAAGAAAACCCAGATGCATAAAAAAGCACCCGCTTAGCGGGTGTTTTTTTTGTTACAAAGGTATTTCAAAGTTTTAAAAAAGTATACATATTCTAATAATTGTGTCATTAAAAATGAACTGTAATAAAATTTTAATAATTATTTTCATTTGGTATAGGCCAGTCAAAACCCTTGGTAGTAAAGGGGCGAAAGACTTTTATGTCAGGTTTTCTACCGTATTTATGAATTTTTTATTAGAAAATGAATTGAAAATCAAAAAACAGTCTGATACGATTAATTCAACATTAAAAAAGACCTACGGGAGGTTGGAAAGATGAAAAAATGGCAGAAGTGGACAGCGGCGGTAGTCGTTGTCGCTGCTGTGGCGGGTGGAACCAAAGCAGCCGGTCTCTGGGGTGGAAATCCCAGTACTGATAAGAACACGTTGAACTATGCATTACCAATGGATGTTCAAACGTTGGATGTTTCAAAGGCAACGGATCAGTACTCAAACATTGTGTTGGGTAACACTGAATCAAACTTGTTGCGTATGGACTCAAAGGGTGAAGCAGCACCTGACTTGGCAAAGTCATATAAGGTTTCTGATGATGGAAAGACTTATACAGTTGAATTGCGTTCAGGCTTGAAGTGGTCTGACGGTTCAAAGTTGACAGCTCAGGATGTTGTTTACTCATGGCAGCGAATCGTTGATCCAAAGACTGGTTCACAGTACGCTTCATTGGCATCTGGTGTGGCAAACGCCGATGACATCATGGCCGGTAAGAAGGCAGTTTCAGAATTGGGCGTTTCTGCTTCTGGTAACACTATTACTTTCCAACTTGACCACGCAATGCCACAATTCAAGTACTTACTTGCCTTTGCAAACTTTGCACCACAGAAGAAAAGCTTTGTTGATAAGCAAGGTGACAAGTACGGAACAACTGCCGCAAAGCAAATTTACTCAGGTGCTTACAAGTTTGAAGACTGGAACGGTACAAACGGTAAGTTCAAGATGGTTAAGAACGATAACTACTGGGATGCTAAGAACGTCAAGACAAAGACGATTAACTGGCAAGTGGTTAAGAACCCTGATACAGCTTTGAAGCTCTACAAGCAAGGCAAGATTGACCGCGTTTCAATCTCAAACACGCCTGAAATGTACTCAGCTAACAAGAACAAGAAGGACGTTAAGTCAGCAGCGGTTGCCGCTTCTACTTACCTTGAATATAACCAATCAACGAACGCCTTCTTGAAGAACGAAAAGATTCGTCAAGCATTGAACTTGGCAACGAACCGTTCAGAATTAGCCTCACAAGCAACGGGTGGTACTCGTGATGCTGCTCAATCACTTGTTTCAAAGGGATTGACTAAGACAACTTCTGGTACTGACTTGTCAACTTATGTAAAGCCTGGTTATACTTATGATAAGAAGAAGGCTCAGGAACTCTTCAAGCAAGGACTTGCTGAAGTGAACCAAGGTAAGATGAAGATCAACCTTGAAACTGATGCTGATTCTCCTATCTCAAAGAACACGGTTGATTACATCAAGCAAGCTTGGGAATCAACATTCGGTTCAGATATCGAAGTAACTGAAAAGATTGTGCCATTCAAGCAACGTTTGAAGGATGCACAAGCTGGTGACTTCGACGTTATCATGACAAACTGGAGCGGTGACTATGCCGACGGTTCAACATTCTACGACTTGTTCGCTTCAAAGGATGCTGGTTATAACGACGGTAAGTTTACGAACCAAACATACTTCGATGCAATCAAGAAGGCTGATACAACGGATGCAAACGATGCTGCAACCCGCGAACAAGACTTCAAGACTGCTGAAAAGGCATTGATGGATGATGCAAACATCAACCCACTTTACTCATGGAAGTCCAGCTCATTGGTACGTTCAAACGTGAAGGGTGTTGTTGAAAACCCAGTTGGTTTGACACTTGACCTTACTTACGCACACCGCAAGTAAAATAAGTTTTATGAGAGTCGGCGAGAGCCGACTTTCGTACATATTGATGAAACTAAAGGAGAGACCTTATGGCCCGCTATATTCTAAAACGTGCGTTAATCTTGATCATCACGATGTGGATCGTTGTTACCGCTACCTTCTTCCTGATGCAGATTCTACCGGGGACGCCATATAACAACCCTAAGTTGACGCAATCAGCGATTGAACAGCTGAATGCGACCTACGGGTTAGATAAGCCAGTCATGGTGCAGTATTGGGATTACTTGGTAAACCTCTTGCACGGTGACATGGGAACCTCCTTCCAGTACCAGAACCAATCTGTTTCAACCTTGATTGGTCAACGCTTGCCAATCTCAGCTCAGTTGGGATTCCAGGCCTTGGTTGTTGGTGTTTTGCTAGGACTCTGGTTCGGTGCCGTGTCAGCCCGTCATCAAAACAAGAAGTTGGACGGTTTCCTGGGTATTATTTCAACCCTTGGAATTTCAACACCTTCCTTCATTTTGGCCATTGTCTTGCTCTTCATCTTTGGTTACCAGCTCGACTGGTTGCCAATCTCCGGTTGGGGCGATTCATTCTCACAAACCATTTTGCCAACACTGGCTTTGGCCGTGACGCCAATGGCAATTACAACGCGTTTTGTCCGTTCTGAAATGATTGAAGTTTTGCACTCTGACTACATCCAGTTGGCCCGCGCGAAGGGAATTGGGGAAGACCAAGTGATTCAGAAGCACGCCTACCGAAACTCAATGATTCCAATCCTGACTTTGATTGGGCCATTGACGGCGGGATTGTTGACCGGTTCAACTTTGGTTGAAAATATCTTTTCAATTCCTGGAATTGGACAGCAATTTGTTAGTTCAATTCCAACCAAGGACTATCCAGTTATCATGGGAACGACGATTGTTTACGCTTTGATGCTGATGGTTATGATTTTGATTACCGATATCTTAACGGCTATCGTTGATCCACGAGTTCGTTTGCAGTAGGAGGATAGTCATGGAAGCTAGTCAAGACTTCGAATTGGTCGGCATTGAAAACGTTGCCGCCACTGAAAAGATTAATAAACCAACGCTGACTTTTTGGCAGTCCGTTTGGCACCGATTGAAGAAGAACAAGTTAGCCGTTATTTCAATGTACTTCTTGATTGCCATTAGTGCCTTTGCCCTTGTTTCAACAGCCGTTGTTTCACAAAATTCAGCTAACCAATTTAATACAAACGCCGGTAGTAAGTACAAGAACTTACCACCAAAGTCCGGTCTTCCGATTCCATTCTGGGATGGAACTGGTACAGTTCTAGGTTCAACGGATAAAGTTGATGTCTACGAAAAGAATGATGTCGACCAAAAGTTCATCCTTGGAACGGATAACCTTGGCCGTTCACTCGGAAAGCGTGTCACCGTTGGTCTTCGTATTTCATTGTTCGTTGCCCTTGCTGCAACGGCCATTGACCTGCTCTTCGGAGTTTCCTATGGTTTGGTTTCCGGTTGGTTCGGAGGCTGGGTCGATACAGTGATGCAGCGATTCATTGAAATTATCTCAGCTATCCCAACGCTGGTTGTTGTTACTTTGTTAGCCATGCTCTTTGGATCAGGAATTGGTTCAATCATTTTGGCCATCGCCTTGACCAACTGGGTTGGAATGGCCCGTCAGGTTCGAAACCAGACTTTGACCCTCAAGGAACGTGACTTTGTTTTGGCAGCAAAGACTCTTGGTGAATCTGGTCCTAAGATTGCCTATAAGCACTTGGTACCAAACATGGCTGGAACGATTATCGTTCAGGTTATGATGACGATTCCATCAGCCATCATGTTTGAAGCCGTGTTGTCAGCCATTAACTTGGGTGTTAAGGCACCAACTGCCTCACTTGGAACATTGATTTCCGATGCTCAGCAAATGTTGCAGTACTACCCATATCAAATTTTGATTCCATCAGCGGTTTTGGTTCTTGTATCATTGGCCTTCATCCTCTTAGGGGATGGCTTGCGCGATGCCTTCGATCCAAAGATGTTAGACGAATAGGAGTGTTTTATGCAAACGCCAATTCTTGAAGTTAAAAACTTAGAGGTTTCCTTTGCAACCTATGCAGGAACCATTCAAGCCATTCGTGGTGTCGACTTTCAACTTTTTGAAGGTGAAACACTAGCCATCGTTGGAGAATCTGGATCCGGAAAATCAGTTACCACAAAGACTTTATTGGGACTGAATGCAGCGAATGCAACGGTTAAAGAAGGCAGCCAGATTCTTCTTGGAGACACGAACTTAGCCGACTATACCGAGAAGGATTGGGATCAAATCCGTGGTAAGAAGATTGCCATGGTTTTCCAAGACCCAATGACTTCTTTGGACCCAACAATGACAATTGGTAAGCAAATTGCCGAGCCAATGGAAAAGCACTTGGGAAAGAAGGCCAAGGAAGCGCGTGAAGCGGCCTTAGCCTTGATGAAGGACGTTGGAATTCCTGATGCAGAAGAGCACATTGATGATTACCCTCACCAATGGTCAGGTGGTATGCGTCAGCGTGCCGTTATTGCCATTGCTTTGGCAGCTGAACCTGACATCTTGATTGCTGATGAACCAACGACTGCCTTGGATGTTACCATCCAAGCACAGATTTTGAACATCTTGAAGGCTCAGCAAAAAAAGCGCAAGATGGCTGTTATCTTTATCACCCACGACCTTGGCGTTGTGGCTGACGTGGCTGACCGTGTTGCTGTTATGTACGCTGGTAAGATTGTTGAAAAGGGAACGGTTAACGAAATTTTCTACAATCCAAAGCACCCATATACTTGGGGATTGTTGTCATCAATGCCAACAACTTCAACGGCTTTGGGTTCATTGCATGCTATTCCTGGAACGCCTCCAGACTTGCTTTACCCACCAAAGGGTGATGCCTTTGCCAACCGTAATGCCTACGCATTGAAGATTGACCACGAAAAGCAACCACCATTCTTCCAGGTTTCACCAACTCACGAAGCCGCCACTTGGTTGCTTGATAAGCGTGCGCCAAAGGTTGTGCCACCAGAAGAAATTCAAAAGCGCCAAGCCTACTGGCAAGAACACTTTGTAAAGGAAGGTTAAACGATGCAAAATCCAGAAGCAAAAAAATTAGTTTCGATTAAGAATCTGACTTTAACCTTTAATGCTGGTAAGAAGAACGAAAAGACGGCTTTGGAAGACGTTTCCTTCGATATTTACGAAGGGGAAACTTTTGGACTCGTTGGGGAATCTGGTTCAGGAAAGACGACCCTGGGTCGTACGGTTTTGAAATTGTATGATCCAGCCAGTGGTTCGATTGAATTTGACGGCCACGACATCAACAAGATGAAGAAGAAGGAGTTGGCAGACTTCCGCTCAAAGGCTCAGATGATTTTCCAGGATCCTCAGGCTTCATTGAACGGTCGTTTGACAGTTTCAAACATCTTGGGTGAAGGGCTGGATGAAGCTGGCTTCACCAAGAACAAGGAAGAACGTCGTAAGAAGATTTTGGAATTGCTCCACATGGTTGGATTGAACGAAGACCATGCTTCACGTTATCCTCACGAATTTTCTGGTGGACAGAAGCAACGTATTGGAATTGCCCGTGCCTTGGCCGTACAGCCAAAGTTTGTGATTGCCGATGAGCCAATCTCTGCCTTGGATGTTTCGGTTCAAGCCCAGGTCGTGAACTTGCTGGCTAAGTTGCAGAAGGAACAAGGCTTGACTTATCTCTTCATCGCCCACGATTTGGCGATGGTGAAGTACTTGTCTGACCGTATCGGTGTTTTGCACTGGGGAAAGTTGGTTGAGTTGGGAACGGCTGACCAGGTTTACAACCACCCATTGCACCCATACACGAAGTCATTGCTTTCAGCAGTTCCAGTGCCAGATCCCGTTAAGGAAAAGGCCCACCACGTGAAGAGCTACGACCCATCCTTTGAAAAGGACGGTCAGGAGCGTCACATGGTTGAGATGGAAACAGGACACTTTGTCTTGGCAACTGATGAAGAAGCTGCGAAGTACAAAGCTGACCAAAAGTGATATATTGCGATACGAGAAGGTATTTAAATATTGACTTATAAAAGCAGTTAGTGCAGACATTACGTCTAGCCCTAACTGCTTTTTTCGGGTAAAATAAAGACATTATGACAGACTTTAAAGAAGCGTTAAAAACACGGCGTACATTCGCCATTATTTCTCACCCCGATGCGGGTAAAACAACACTGACTGAACAGTTGCTTTTGCACGGTGGTGTTATTCGTGAAGCCGGAACTGTTAAGGGCCGTGGTGCTAAGAAGATGGCCTCATCCGATTGGATGGCCATCGAGCAGCAGCGTGGAATCTCCGTTACTTCATCTGTTTTGCAGTTTGACTACGACGGTAAGCGGATTAACATCTTGGATACCCCTGGGCACGAAGATTTCTCTGAAGATACTTACCGTACCTTGATGGCCGTTGATTCGGTTGTCATGGTTGTCGATGCCGCGAAGGGTATCGAGCCTCAGACGAAGAAGCTCTTTGAAATCGTTTCTAAGCGTGGTATTCCTGTCTTCACCTTCTTCAACAAGATTGACCGTGATGCTCGCGCACCATTGGATCTTGTGGATGAGTTGGAAACGACTCTTGGTATCAAGGCCTTCCCAATGAACTGGCCAATTGGATCCGGTCAGATTTTGCAGGGTATCTACGACCTTCGTCAAAAGGAAATGATTCCTTTCAAGAATGCTTCGGACCATCCTGAAGTGCTGGAAGAAGGAATGGATGAAGTGGAGTTGTTGGAAGATGCTGGGAACGACTTTGACACCGATGCTGTTGCGCACGGTAAGTTGACACCCGTCTTCTTCGGTTCCGCCTTGGCTAACTTCGGTGTGACGGAATTCTTGGAGCAATACTTGCAGTATGCGCCAGAACCAGCCGCCATTGAAACGGTTGACGACCGCTTGGTTGAACCAGATGATAACCAGTTTACTGGTTTCGTCTTCAAGATTCAGGCCAACATGGACCCTCGTCACCGTGACCGAATTGCCTTTGTACGTATCGTCTCCGGTGAGTTTACTAAGGGAATGGACGTGACTTTGTCGCGTACGGGTAAGAAGCTTCGCTTGGCTAATGTGACCCAGTTTATGGCCGAGGAACGTGAGAACGTTCAAACGGCCGTTCCTGGTGATATTATCGGTGTTTACGACACAGGTAACTTCCAGATTGGGGACACGATTTACTCTGGTAAGAAGCAAGTGACTTTCCCAGACCTCCCAACCTTTACGCCAGAATACTTTAACAAAGTCATTGCCAAGGATGTTATGAAGCAGAAGTCCTACCACAAGGGAATCACCCAGTTGGTACAAGAAGGAACGATTCAGCTTTATAAGTCCTGGAACTCCAATGAATATATCTTGGGGGCTGTTGGACAATTGCAGTTTGAAGTCTTCAAGTTCCGAATGGAAAACGAGTATAACGTGGCCATCCAATTTGAGCCAATCGGTTCAAAGGTGGCTCGTTGGGTGAACCCGGACCAAGTGGATGAAAAGATGGCTTCATCACGTAACCTTTTGGTTCGTGATCGCTATGACCGTCCAGTCTTCTTGTTTGAAAACCAATTTGCGATGAACTGGTTCAAGGACAAGTATCCAAACGTTGATTTGGAAGCAAAAATGTAAATTGAAATTTAAAAGCAGTCTATCTTTTTGATGGCTGCTTTTTTGATAGAAAGGAATCGCTATGAAGGCAGAAGAGCTATTTGAGAAGGCTAAGGAAGCGGGGGCTGTTCCGCAAACGGCTAAGATGCAATCGGCATTTCAGTTTGGCGTTGATGCGGATGGATTAGCAGCCTTGGTGCTGGATGGTACAAAGACGGCAACGGCTTCCGCCTATGAACTCTATGAAGAAGAGGAACCACTGCCCAAAGAGGGCGCCTATGATGTTGTGCTGGACGGTCAGGATGAAGCGGTTTGCGTGATTCAAAATGATTCGGTCAAACTGGAAGAATACTTGGCAGTGAGTGAGCAACACGCCCGTGCAGAGGGCGAAGGGGACCGGAGCCTAAGCTATTGGCGTTCGGTGCATGAACCTTTCTTTGAGGAAGAGTATAAAGCGATGGACAAGACCTTTGATAAGGAAAAGGCACAGATTGTTTTGGAGTCCTTTCACGTTGTTTATCGACCTGAACGAAAATGACTTTGCAACGTCAGTGCGTCACCTTCCAAAAATCGTGCTACACTCGAGGTGTAGATAGAACGAAAGGAAGCATAAAACATGTTAAGTCGTTTAGTCACAGGAACCAAGTCAGAAGAAAGCTTTACGGACCAATTGAACGCGGTCTTGAAGGATTTGCAGAATGATGGCAATGAAATCATTGATGTAAAATTCTCAGAATCACTGGAGCACGTTTCAGCATTGATTCTATATAAGTAATAAAGAAATGTATTGAAAAAGGAAGACCGATTGGTCTTCCTTTTTATTTCTGCTTTTTCATCGATATCAGAACTTTTACTAAGAATAAACAAACAAACCTGCTATAATTGGAAGCGGCGTTCTGCTAGCGGACGCCGCTAAAATTTATGGGGTAGAAACCCGTGCGTTAAGTGCGCTGGAAACGGAATGTGGGCCAGCGACGAAACAGTTAATGTGCGGTGCGGGTTTCGCATTCACCAACACAGGTGGACACTCCTTTGAGGAGGTTCAATCATATGAACAATTCACGCACTCGTTTTTTGAAGTGGGGCTTGCCCCGCTTGTCGGTCCAGCAGCTGGTCTTACTGGCTGCTTTGATTGCCCTTTCCTTTATCTTGGGGCGGGTCTCGATTACAACGCAGATTCTTCGAATCTCATTTGTTTTCCTGGCCTCATCCTTGATGGGGAAGTGGTTTGGGCCAATCTGGACTATGCTTGCCATGGTTCTAACGGACTTCGTAAAAGTCACCTTCATTTCAGGGGGGACTTGGTCACCAATCATGGCGATTGGGGTGGCGCTGGCTGGTTTGATTTACGGTGGGTTCTTCTACCGTGAGAAAAAGGACCAGAAGCTCTCCTGGTGGACGATTGCCGTCGCAGTACTTTGCATCACGGTTTTTGTTAACCTGATGACGAATACACTGGCCATTATGTTCCTGTATTCACACCACCATTCATGGTCGGTCTTTACCGGAATGTTGGCACCACGACTTTTGAAGTCAGTGATTTTTTATCCAATTCAGTTAGTACTAACTTATTGGATGTTGAATAACCGAGTTGTCTTGGATTTGTCAAAGCGCTTATTTAATAAATAGTCATTAATAAAAGCACCTCTTCTTTCGAAGGGGTGCTTTTTAGTGAGTTTAACTTTGCTGTGGGATATCTTTGTGAGACTGCTCCATGTTTCCGTGGACCAGCGCTGGAAAGACGTGGCGGTCTGACCAGGCAATAATAGAGCCCTGACAGATAAAGGCGAAGGCTGTTCCAATGTTTAGGGCCACCACTGTTCCAGAGAGTAACCAACAGATTAGTGAGATGAAGATGGCCACGATGAAGTTGGACATCTGGGCCTTTGGTGCGGATCCCTTGAAATAAGAGAAGCGCAGGATGTTGGTCAAATCATCGATTGGGTGAAGGATGACGTTGACACGTTGGTAGATGGAAATTCCAACCCCAACTGTCGCCAATCCAGCGATGTCGATGATAATCTTTTCATAGATTGGGAGCTGGTTGAGGTGGAGAACGGCCAACCAGCCGTTGAAGATACCCACCATCAGCGAGAAGAGAACACCGAAGAGGATGTTTCCAAAGAAACGCTTCCAGTTCAGCTTACCCGAGAAGAAGATGTTGGCCGTGGCAACTAAAACTGTGGTCAGGCCTAAGAAGAGGGCAATGGGAAAGCCGGTCAATTTTGACAGGTTAGCCGCACCGGCTGTCCAAGGGGCTGACCCTAAGTTTGTTGAAACAGAAAGGGCATTGCCGAGGGCATCGAGTGTTAGCGAAAAAATAAAGTAAAAGAAAAATTGGCGGAAGGAAAGCTCAAAGTACTGTCCGTCGCGATAGTGCATAATTATTCTCCTGTTCAATTATCCGGCTTTGTTTAAACGAACACCGGTGATTATTTCAAAACTAATTTAACGACCCCTTCCCAACGTGGGGTTTGAGGGAACATGTCGATTGGTTGGATATAGTCAACCTTGTATGCTGAATCAAGGTCTGCCAGGTCCCGGGCAAGGGTCGAAGGGTTACATGAGATGTAAACAAACTTACTTGGGCGGGCCTTGAGGATGGCTTTCTTTAAGTCATCCTCCAAACCAGGACGGGGTGGGTCAACAACTAAGGCTGTTGGCTTAAAGCCGTCCTTGGCCCACTTCTTAAAGACGCGGTCGGCAGATCCGACTTCGTAGTGGGCGTTTTCGATGCCGTTTTCCTCGGCGTTCAGGCGGGCGTCTTCAACGGCTTCGGGAATGATTTCCATTCCGCGCACTTCGGCGACTTTGTAAGCCATTGAAAGTCCCAGGGTACCAACCCCGGCGTAGGCATCGATCAACTTATCGGTTGGTTGTAAGTCCATGGCCGCCAAGGCAATCTCGTAGGTCTTTTCCATTTGCTCGTAGTTCAACTGCAAGAAGGCACGTGGGGAAAAGTTGAAAGTCAGGCCTAAGATATCCTCTTGCAGGTAGTCAGCCCCCCAGAGCTTCCAAGTTTCTTCACCCCAAATCAAAGAGCTTGAGTCATCGTGTAGGTTCTGGAAGAGGCCGATTACCTCTGGTAATTCCTTTTGAATATCTTGAACGATGAGTTCTTCATCTGGCAAACGGTCTTCAGTTGTGACGATGGTTGCCTGTGCCAAACCTTCTTGGTTAGTACGAACAATCAAAGTCTTGACGAGTCCCTTCTTGGACTTCTCGTTGTAGAAGGATAGGGAGTGCTTGTCCAAAATCTGACCCAGCTTACGAATGATGTGCAGGGTCCGTGGATCCTGTGTGGCCATTTCTGGGAGGTCGACTAAGTCGTGGGTACCACGCTTGTAGAGACCGATGGTCAACTGGCCCTTTAACTTACGGATGGGCAGGGAAGCTTTATTACGGTAGTGAGCGGGCACTTCCATGCCGAGGGTGTCTAACACCTTGATGTTTTCGTAACCTTTTGGCTGGAACTTCTCCAAGGCCTGACCAATCAAGTCTTTCTTAAAGGCCAGCTGTGCAGGATAGGCCAAGTGAGCCAATTCGAATCCACCCACGAGGTCGGCGGCTGGATCGTCAGGTGTGACACGGTCTGGGGATGGTTCGCGAACGGTAACAGTCTTGGCCTCCAGGAACTTGTCAGTCACCTTCGTGACTTTGGCAGTGACCACTTCGCCAGGCAAGGCACCGGGGATGAAGGTAATCTTGCGCTTGAAGTAACCGATTCCTTCACCATTGATGCCAAGGCGCTTGATGGTTAGTGGGAACTTCTGGCCGACTTTGACATTCACGTCTTGTTGATTGGAACGTTGGGGCCGCTTTTGGTAGCGGTTATTGCCACCCTGGTGGGGGCGCTTTTTTGATTTAAAGTTCTTTTGATAATCTGACATAGTCTCTCCTAGTCGAGTGCCTTGAGCTTAAAGGAGTAAGTGTTTTCCTTTAGTTCGTATAGTTCGTGAATGTTTTGCATGAGCAGTAGCAACCAGGAAATTCCCATTGTTAAGACAAAAATCTCAAAGGCTGTTAGTGAGAAGTAGCGGATGCCATAGAAAAGGAAGCAGGAAATCATGATACCAAGCGCTGTTGAGAGTGAGAAAATCAAGAATTCCTTGGAGGCCTTGGGCAGGAGCAAACGGATGCTGATCATTGGCAGTCCCGTCCCCAAAATTAAGAGGTTGGCTGCCGTATCATGAGCAACGTGCAGGAAACCTGGGTTGTTTGGTAGGGCACCAATGGAAAAAAGGCAAATGGCATCAAAGGTTAGAAAGATTCGTAGGGTAATCAGGCGCCAGTTTCGGGGTAGGCGTTTTTGGATGGGGACAAAGAGGTAATCAATTAAAGTTCCCCAGAGAATGCCTGACACCATCAAGGTTGCGTTAAAGGTCCATGAAAAGTCGGCCTTCGATGTTCCTAAAAAGGAGAAGTTATGCTGCCACCAAAGGAGGCGGGAGTTTGTCACCATGGCAATCAGAACACCGCCGACAATGGTGATAATAAGAAGAAACATCATAAAGGTGGTTGAAATTAGGGTGGCTGAATAAATCATCACGTAGTTGACGACTGAAATAAAGGTGAAGAAAATGAGGGTCGCGGTCAGTGAGTCAAAGGAGGCTGCTTGAAAGAGGTAGCCGATTGCCCAGAAGATGGCCACCATGGTGAGGGCCTGAATCAAGGCAAAGGAAATAAAAAGCGTTGGCGCCAATCGAATGGCTGTTCTTTTCTGAAGAGGGTCCGCAATTTTCTTTAATCGTTGAATGCGTGTATAGATGAAAGCGGCCATTCCAGTTAGCTCCCCAAGGAAGATCACCCATGTGGCGATGGAATCGGCGCCGGTTAGTGCGATTAAATGTTCATTTTGCCAAATATTATAGAAAGCAAAGGCCACAGTGGCTAAGATGGAAGGAATGAGAAAGCGGCGGATTGATAGCTGCTGGTTCTGGTTTTCCTGGAGTTTCTTGCTTGGGAGAACTTTAAAGGATTGGTTGCTGACTTGAATGTCAATTTGGTCGCCGTCTTCTAACTGCAAGTCCTGTACGACTTGGTCGGGAAGCTCGATTTCGAAATGTTTCTTACCCACTGTGTTATACCTCTTGAATAGGACAAATAAAGAAAAGCCAGTTAGCAGAGCGCTTTCTGGCAGTGATTATCTATAGTTTAATGGAAATGTAAAAAAATAGATATAGCACACTTGTGTTATACCACATATGTGTTATACTAATTGTTGAGGAGGTCATATGGATGGTTCAGAAAATATGACAGCAAATCAAGAAATGGAGGCTGCATATGGTTCAGTTTAATATCAAGCGTTATTTAGAAGATCGCTCGTTAACGATTTATCGAGTATCGAAAAATTCCGGCTATGGATATACAACAATTCACCGTTCCTTCAATAAGGCACAGTCAAAGGCGACGTCAATGAACGTCCGTGACTTAGATGCTTTAGCCAAGGCTCAGCACTTAGCCATGTGGCAAGTGCTACGTGAGCTAGAAGATAACTACCGTGAAAAGACAGAAGATCCGGAATGACCGACTCCGTGCATGAGACTTTAGTAACTGCACAGAAAAAATTTGATTATAAATAAGGAAGGTAATGATTATGGCATACCAAAATGATCCTTTTAACTCAGATATGAATGATATCTTTAACAACATGATGGGTGGCCTCGGCGGCATGAACTCAGAAAACCGTCGTTACCTCATCAACGGTCGTGAAGTAACTCCTGAAGAATTTGCACAATACAAGCAAACAGGTAAGTTGCCTAACATGGACCAAGCACAAACGGCTGGTAACGGTCGTGCAAGTCAACAAGCCGGTAAAGTAAAAGAAGACGGCATGTTGGCAAAGTTAGGACGTAACTTGACACAGGAAGCCAAGGATGGCTTGTTGGATCCAGTTATTGGACGTAACAAAGAGATTCAAGAAACGGCCGAGATTTTGTCACGCCGTACAAAGAACAACCCTGTTTTGGTTGGGGATGCCGGTGTTGGTAAGACGGCGGTTATCGAAGGATTGGCACAAGCCATTGTCGCTGGTGACGTTCCTGCTGCTATCCAAGACAAGCAAATTTACTCAATTGACATTTCTCAGTTGGAAGCTGGTACGCAGTACCGTGGCGCTTTCGAAGAGAACGTTCAAAAGTTGGTCGATGAAGTGAAGAAGGCCGGAAACGTTGTCCTCTTCTTCGATGAAATCCACCAAATCTTGGGTGCCGGTTCAACCGGTGGCGAAGACGGTGGTAAGGGATTGGCTGATATCTTGAAGCCAGCCTTGTCACGTGGTGAGTTGTCATTGATTGGTGCAACCACGCAAGACGAATACCGTAACACGATTTTGAAGAACGCTGCCTTGGCACGTCGTTTCAACGAAGTAAAGGTCAACGCCCCTTCAGCTGAAGATACTTTCAAGATTTTGAAGGGTATCGCACCTTTGTACGAGAAGCACCACAACGTCAGCTTGCCTGATGACGTTTTGAAGGCAGCCGTGGATTACTCAGTTCAGTACATTCCACAGCGCTCATTGCCTGATAAGGCCATCGACTTGATTGATATGACGGCTGCTCACTTGTCTGCTAAGAACCCAGCTACCGATAAGGTATCTTTGGAGAAGCGCTTAGAGGCTTTGCAGGCTGAACAAGACCGCGTCGTAGCCGAAGAAGATTACGAAAAGGCCTTGTCAATCAAGAAGCAAATTAAGGACATCAAGCACGAATTGAAGGAAGCCAAGGAAGCCAAGAAGGTAACCGCAACTGCCAACGATGTTGCGAAGTCTGTTGAACGTTTGACTGGTATCCCTGTTTCACAGATGGGTGCCTCAGACATCGAGCACTTGAAGCAAATCGACAAGCGCTTGGCTGGTAAAGTCATTGGCCAAGACGAAGCCGTTAACATGGTCGCTCGTGCCATCCGTCGTAACCGTGCCGGATTCGACGAAGGAAACCGTCCAATCGGATCGTTCCTCTTTGTCGGACCTACTGGTGTTGGTAAGACGGAGTTGGCAAAGCAGTTGGCTAAGGACCTCTTCGGTACGAAGGAATCCATTATCCGTTTGGATATGTCAGAATACTCTGACCAAACAGCTGTTTCAAAGTTGATTGGTGCCACTGCCGGTTATGTCGGATATGACGATAACTCACACACCTTGACTGAAAAAGTTCGTCGTAACCCTTACTCAATCGTTCTCTTGGATGAAATTGAGAAGGCTAACCCTCAAGTCTTGACTTTGCTCTTGCAGGTCTTGGATGATGGTCGCTTGACGGACGGTCAAGGAAACGTGGTCAACTTCAAGAACACGGTTGTCATTGCAACTTCTAACGCCGGATTCGGTAACAAGGAAGTTGAAAAGGGCGATTTGATGGAGCGTTTGTCACACTTCTTCCGTCCTGAATTCTTGAACCGTTTCAACGGTGTCGTAGAATTCTCAGCATTGACGAAGCACGATTTGAAGCAAATCGTTAACTTGATGTTGGATGATGTGAACAAGACTTTGGCCAAGAAGCACTTGTCATTGACTATCTCTGACGCAGTCAAGGAACACTTGATTGAAGATGGATACGATGAAGCCCTTGGTGCTCGTCCATTGCGCCGTGTTATCGAACAGCAAATCCGTGACCAAGTCACCGACTTCTACTTGGATAACCCAGATAAGACCGAATTGTCAGCCGACATGGTTGATGGCAAGGTTGTTATCTCAGCTATCGAAGAAAAGAAGGCTAAGTAATTTAAAGCAATTGACATTCTACTCTAAAAAACACGCTCCCGAGAAATCGGGGGCGTGTTTTTGTGTTGTCTAAGAGAGGCAGGAAATTAAATCATGTAGTCGTACAGTTCTTGGGTGAGACGCTCTGATGAAGTCACGAAGTGGATGCGCTCTGCGATGCCGTCGTAGCCGACCGTATTAATGAGTTCTTCTGAAAAACCATCCCAAAAGGAAATACCAATAATTACGATAGAATCTGGAAATTGAATGGTGATTGGAGCGGTACTGTTTAGCATTTCTTGAGTAATCAAGGGTTCTACTTGTTTTTTGAAAGTCTCTTTTCCTTCGGTTACCCCAGCCAACCCATAGGTGTTGGGACCGAAAGATAGGTTGATTGTTTTTGTCATTTTTTATACCTCTTATTTTGTCTTGAAGTACTTATCGATGTGGTCGTCGGGCAGTTCGTAGAGAAAGGCTTTGTAGATGGTGTTGAGAGATTGGTTAATGCTCATCATATCCGCTAATTTATTTGTTTTGTTTAGTGGGTTTTTGACGTTCTGAATACTAATACAAAGTTCTTCATCAATCCTTCGAATTGCCTGGTTTACAGTCTGATAAATAGTGGCGTGTGCGTATTTAAAGTAACCAAGATCTTTTCTAAAGGTCTTGAGGTGTGTTGAAAAATCAACGATTGACTCTTCTGATTGATTCGACTTGATAAATTCAGCGAAAAGGTTTGGCAGATATACCAGTAGATGTGGAAGATATAACTTTTTCGACATTTCGAGTTCACGAGTCGATTTCAGCCGTCGTTCATAGAGTAAGAATGTGATAAAAGAAGTTAAGCAGGTGATAATGGATGTTGAAAAAATCAGAATTTCAAATAAGGTCATTGTATAACTCCTTTGTTAGTTTTTTGGATGAAGTCACGAAGTGTACGCGTTCGGTTATACCGTCGTATCCAATTTTATTAACCATGGGTTGAGCAAACCCATCCCAGAAGGAAATACTTATTAGGGTAATCTGATCTGGAAAACAAATGGTTATTTCGTTTTGCCACTCTTCATCAGTTAATACGTTGGCAACTTGCTCTTGATAGACCTGTTTTCCAAAATGGTCACCGGCAAGCGCCCATTTTTCTTTAGAACCAAAGTCCAAGTTAATCGTTGTGTTCATTTTCTAACCTCCATTTCTTCTTTCGGTTATTTTCTGCTCACAGTATAACCGTTTTTTTGGGAGGAATTTATGACAAAATGTGATGAGATAAATGCGGGTGTGATGCGTATAATTAGCTGGCAGTGGGTATTTTTAACAAAATAAAAAGGTCCCGCTGGTCGTTTAACCAGCAGGACCTTTTCAATCTACTTCTTTCGATTCATCCGGGTCACAATCACCGTAATGGTCGTCGATACCAGGAAGTAAACGAGTAAGAATGTTAAGAGGTTGACCCACATTGGCTTAGCCAGTGCTGGGATGAGAATCTGTAGGATTTCGGCAATCGTGATGGCCAGAAAGGCAGTCAGAAAGTAGCGCCAAAAGTTATTGAAGGTTTTCTTTTGCTTCATGTATTTTTTCCTTTAGTTAATGGGACAGGAATCGGCGTTTTGTCCGGGCTCGAGAGCGACATCTTCGTAGTCTTCCTTGAAACGCTTGAAGAGGGCGGCGGCATAGCGGCAGTCCGGTTGGACTTTCTTGCCTTCGGAACGGGCCAGTTCACAGACGGCATCGACTAGTTGGCGGGCGATGTTTTGGCCACGTAGCTTAGGGTCGACATAGGTGTGGTTGAGAACCAGGACTTTACCATGGCCAGCTTTGAGATAGGAAACCTCGCCGAGTCGTTCACCCTCTTCTTCGTAGTAGAACCAACCGGGCTTTTGAATGATTGCCATGCTTTCCTCCTTTTTGAAATATCTTTGATGACGTATAATGGTAGACATAATATAAGTAAATTTTAGCAGAAATAAAGGGGACGCGAAATGTCAGTACGCGGATTTGAAATTGTCAGTAAATATGAAGGGGAAGGATTGAACCTTCCTAAGCGTTCCACGATGCAGGCTGCCGGCTATGACTTTGAAGCGGCCGTGGATATGGTGATCCCAGCCAAGGGCTTGCAGGAATCAGCTAAGCCAGTTTTGGTGCCAACGGGTATCAAGGCCTACATGCAAGAGGGGGAATACTTGCAGTTGGTTTCCCGTTCATCTGGGCCAATCAAGAAGAAGTTGATCATGCCAAACGGCGTGGGTGTCGTTGATGGTGACTACTACAACAACGAGAAGAACGAAGGCGAAATCTTCCTCCAATTCTTGAACTTTGGGGATGAAGACGTGGCCATCAAGAAGGGTGAGCGAATTGGTCAGGGAATCTTCCTACCATTTTTGCTTGCTGACCAGGATGCAGACGATATCAAAGTCGTGCGTGCCGGTGGATTTGGTTCAACGGGGGAGGCCTAATTAGTGGCCAAGACAAAAACACAATTTATTTGTTCCAACTGTGATTTCATCTCCGCCCGTTACTTGGGTCGCTGCCCAAACTGTGGTGAGTGGGGAACCTTTGTTGAAGAAAAGATTCAACCGGAAACACAGTCCCGTAAGTCCCGTGTTGGGCTAGACGGGAAGGCTGCCAAGGTTCAAAAGATTAACCAGGTTTCTTTGGAAGAGACGCCTAAGGTGGCGACCGACCTGAAAGAGTTGAACCGCGTTCTCGGTGGCGGTGTTGTCGCTGGGACTTTGGTCTTAATCGGTGGTGACCCTGGAATTGGTAAGTCGACTTTGCTCCTTCAGGTTTCTGGCCAGTTGGCCAACCACGGCAAAGTCCTCTATGTGACTGGTGAAGAGTCGGCTACCCAAGTGAAAATGCGAGCTGACCGGCTGCAGGTTGGCGGGGATGACTTTTACCTCTACCCGGAAACGGATATGGAAGCCATTAAGAAGCAGGTGGAGGAGTTGAAGCCTGATTTCATGGTGATTGATTCCGTTCAGACGATGCAGGAACCGGATTTGACCTCGCCAATTGGGTCGGTGGCTCAGATTCGGGAGGTCACGGCTGATTTGTTGCAGATTGCCAAGACCAATAACATCTCCATCTTTATTGTTGGTCACGTGACCAAGGGTGGCGCCATTGCTGGTCCTAAGATTTTGGAGCACATGGTGGATACGGTGCTCTACTTTGAAGGGGACCGCCACTATAAGTATCGGATCCTACGGGCGGTGAAGAACCGTTTCGGTGCAACCAATGAACTGGGTATCTTTGAAATGCGCGACCGCGGTTTGGCTGAAGTGGCTAATCCATCCGAGATTTTTTTGGAGGAGCGCCTAGCCGGGGCGACCGGTTCGGCCATTGTGGCAACCCTTGAAGGCGAACGACCAATCTTAGTCGAATTACAGGCCTTGGTGACACCATCGGTCTTTGGAAATGCTCAGCGAACAGCGACTGGATTGGACCGCAACCGCGTGTCCTTAATCATGGCGGTCTTAGAAAAGCGGGCCAACTTGCTTTTGCAAAACCAGGATGCCTACTTGAAGGCAGCCGGTGGCGTGAAGCTGGATGAGCCAGCCATTGATTTGGCCATTGCCGTTGCCATTGCCTCTTCCTACCAGGATAAGGAATCGCCGGCATCAGACGTCTTCATTGGCGAATTGGGCTTGACCGGTGAAATCCGTTCCGTTTCTGACCTTGAGGGTCGGTTGAAGGAAGCCCGAAAGCTTGGCTTTGCCAGAGCCATCGTGCCTAAGAATAACTTAGGGGGGATGGATGTGCCAGATGGCATCAAAGTCATCGGGGTTTCTACTATTAAAGAGGCCTTGAAGCTTGCCTTAGACTAGATTTTCTCAGAAAATCCCCGCAAGCACTGAAATGACTAGGAACTTTGTTGTATACTAATTAAGAGAAATTTTCAGCTAAGCTGACTTAGGAGTAAAGAATTCATGACAGACGACTTTCGTG
Organism: Fructobacillus durionis; assembly: GCF_900112405.1. Lineage (GTDB taxonomy): Bacteria > Bacillota > Bacilli > Lactobacillales > Lactobacillaceae > Fructobacillus > Fructobacillus durionis. The sequence goes on from NZ_FOLI01000006.1 coordinate 95,113, forward strand.
TCCGCTATGCCCCATCACCAACGGGCTACTTGCATATTGGAAACGCCCGTACGGCGCTGTTTAACTGGCTTTTTGCCCGTCATTACAACGGGACTTTTGTAATCCGTATCGAAGATACTGATGCGGCCCGTAACATTGCTGACGGGGAAAAGTCTCAGCTCGATAACTTGAAGTGGTTGGGCTTGGACTGGGACGAATCACCAGAAAACCCTGGTGAATACGGTCCTTACCGTCAATCAGAACGTAACGAACAAGGAATTTACCAACCATACATCGACGATTTGTTGAAGCGCGGTTTGGCTTACAAGTCCTACAAGACTTCTGAACAATTGAAGTCTGAACGTGAAGCGCAACAAGCTGCTAAGCAAGCGCCTCACTATGTCTACGAATACGAAGGCATGTCACAGGAAGAACGTGAAGCGGAATACGCAAAGTACGAAGCACAGGGTTTGAAGCCAGTTGTTCGTATCCGCGTGCCTGAAGACAAGATGTACGAATGGGATGATATCGTTAAGGGTCACATCTCAATTGGTGGAAAAGAAGTCGGTGGTGACTGGGTCATCCAGAAGGCCGATGGTATGCCAACGTACAACTTTGCCGTTGTTGTCGATGACCACTTGATGAAGATTTCCCACGTTTTGCGTGGTGACGATCACGTGTCAAACACACCAAAGCAAATGATGGTTTACGATGCCTTTGGATGGGATATTCCAAAGTTCGGCCACATGGCTTTGATCATCAACGCCGCAACTGGAAAGAAGTTGTCAAAGCGTGATAACGATGTCTTGCAGTTCGTGGAACAGTACCGCGAATTGGGATACCAGCCAGAAGCCTTGGATAACTTCATCGGTTTGCTTGGTTGGTCACCTAAGGGTGAAGACGAAATCTTCTCATTGGAAGAATTCAAGAACATGTTTGACGAAACTCGTTTGTCAAAGGCCAACGCCAAGTTCGACCAAAAGAAGTTGGAATGGATTAACAACCAGTGGATTCGTCGCGACAAGGATAAGATTATGCCACAACTCATCGAAGAGTTGGTTAAGGCAGGCTTTATCACCGAAGACGAAGCCAAGGCTAAGCATGACTGGCTTGTGCAAGCCATCGACGTTGCCGGTGTGGATGGTATTTCATACACCCGTCAAATCGTTGATTTGATGCGCGAACCATTCTTCCAATTGGGCGACATTACAGACGAAATGAAGGAATACCTCACGTCTGAAAACGGCCGCAAGGTCTTTGCTGCCTGGGAAGAAGCTTACAAAGCTTTGCCTGAAGATGCCGACGCGGATACTTACATGAAGACAATCCGTGCCATCCAAAACAACTTGGAAATCAAGGGACGCGAACTTTGGAACCCAATCCGAATCGCAACCACTCACCAAATCCAAGGACCAAACTTGCCTGAATTACTTGTTCTCTTGGACAAGAAGCAAGTTTTGAAGACAATGGACGATGTGAAAGCAAAGTACCTTGCCTAATGAAGAATTGAAAGAGCAGGAGCCGAAAGGTTCCTGCTTTTTTTGTTATAATAAGAAAAAAGTTTAAAAAGGACAGTTGACATGCAAACGGTTTATAACACGTATAGCCTCGAAAAAGAAAGTTTCACCCCCATCGAAAAGGGCAAGGTTCGCATGTACCTTTGTGGTCCAACTGTCTATAACTACATTCATATTGGAAACGCCCGCTCAACGGTTGCTTTTGATACCATCCGTAAGTACTTGGAATGGCGCGGCTACGAAGTGAACTTCGTGTCGAACTTTACCGATTTGGGCGATAAAGTCATTGCCCAGGGCGAAAAGGAAGGGTTGACTGAAGAAGAGGTGGCGGACAAGTACGCCGACGCCTTTTTGGAAGACGCGGCAGCCTTGAACGTTGAGCCCGCCAGTTCCCGTCCCCGTGCCACCCAGTTTATGGAAGAAATGGTCGCCTTTGTCGAGAAGTTGATGGCGGAGGGGATGGCCTACGAAGTAAACGGAAACGTCTACTTCCGGACGAACCAGTTTAAGGACTACGCCGTTTTGTCCCACCAAAACATGGATGAGCTGAAGAAGAACGCAGCGGGCCGTTTGGATGGGGATGACCAGGATGAAAAGGAAAACAACACGGACTTCGCCCTTTGGAAGAAGGAAGTGCGTCCTGACGTGACCGCTTGGCCTTCCCCATGGGGACCGGGACGTCCGGGCTGGCACTTGGAGTGTTCCGTGATGAACGACGTTTTGCTAGGTGAGACCATTGACATTCATGCCGGTGGAATCGACTTGGCCTTCCCACACCACACAAACGAGTTGGCACAATCTGAGTCTTACCATGGTAAGACCTTCGTGAACTACTGGTTGCACAACGGCTTTGTGAACGTTAACGATGAGAAGATGTCTAAGTCCTTGGGTAACTTCATTACCATTCATGATTTGTTGGAAGATGATAGCATTGAACCACAGGGTTTGCGTTACTTCTTAGTTAAGACCCACTACCGCCGTCCGGTCGCATACTCTCGTGATCGTTTGGACCAGGCCCAGCAGGAATTAGATAAGATTTACCGCACGATGCGGGCCTTGGCCAAGAAGGCGGGCGCTGCAGGTGAGGTGGATGCTGCCGTTGCAGCGCAGCTACACTTGTTGGAGGAACGTTTCATCGGAGCGATGGACGATGACTTTGGTGTGGAGAACGCACTGACTGTGGTGTTCGAAGGCTTGACTTTGGCCAACCGCTCTTTGGAAGAGGGGCAGTCGGAGGCGACGGTGCAGTTGATTGAACAAAAGTTAGCAGAATGGCTGCATATCTTTGGTGTGGATAACTTTGAGGAAAGTCGTGAGTTACCAACGGAAGCGAAGGCTCTATTGGAAGAAAGAGCTCAAGCACGTAAGAATAAGGATTTCGCGAAGTCCGATGAACTGAGAGACCAGCTAAAAGAACTGGGAATCTTGGTGAAAGATGGACGAGATGGTCAATCTGTGGAATTCATCTAGAAATAACGAACAATATATATAACAAAACCTCTCAAAAGGAATAGAAAACGAATGTTTTCTATTCCCTTTGTTTATTTAAAAGCAAAACACATTTTTTAATATTTTTCGTGAAAAAGCATTGACCGAAAGGTGCAATGCCGGTATACTAATTATTGTTCCTTGCGAGGGACAAGCGGTTATCAAGTTTTGCTTGATAATCACCAGCAAAACTCATCAAAATAGTTGTTGCACAAGTTGCTAACATCTGTTACAATAAATGAGTTGCCCAATCGGGTTAGCACATTGAAAACTGAACAAAACTTTGAACAAACAAATCTGTAACGAGATTTAGCTTTGACAGCTAAATCTAACAAATTTGCGAAGTCAATTCGTAACAAACAATAAACGGATAGGCGTTATCGGATAGATAACAAATAGTCAGTTTAATCGAAGAGCAATCTTCAAACTTTAACATGAGAGTTT
>NZ_FOLI01000007.1 GCF_900112405.1 Fructobacillus durionis
TTTCTTTCCAACTGTCCCGGCTGGGCTCGAACCAGCGACCTTCGCATTAACAGTGCGGTGTTCTACCTGCTGAACTACAAGACAATCAAATAGCGTGATATAAATATATCACGCTACCATGTGTTTGACAACACTTTTATGAAATTAATTTTAATTAAATAACAAAATTATGATAAAAAGCTCATTATATGCGCTTTTATGACATTTTTGAACTTTAAATTAAGCAAAGGGGTTCCAGAATCGACCATCGTCGACTGAAACAAGGACAATGGCTAGGATTAGCAAAGCAATTCCTAACAATAGTCCAACCCAGTCAGCCAAATGCCAGGATTGGGCATAGTACCAGGTACGCTTCTTCTTTTTTCCAAAGCGACGAAGTGCCATCGCTTCTGAAATTGTCTCGACTTTTTCAAGGGTTGAAAAAGCCAAAGCTAGGAGCAAACGTGTTGAGGCAACTAACTTCTTTCCAAGCGATGCTTTCTTACCTAAGGCAAAGCCACGGGCTTCTTGCACCTTACGAGTTGTTTGAAACTCACTTTGGATGGTTGGCAAGTAGCGCAGTGTGAGTGAAAAGGCGTAGGCGACTTTGTAAGACACCCCCACCTTGTTCAAACCGGCCGCCAACTGGGAGGGCTGGGTCGTCAACAAGAAGGCCAGTGAAAGCGGAACCGAGAAACAGTACTTTAAGAGCACGAGTAACTCGTAAAAGATCTGTTGGGAAGTTAAGGCGTAGTAGCCTGAACCAAGCAAAACTGTCTTACTATGGTAGAGTTCTACTCCGTACTGTGGTGCAAAGACGTAAATCAATAGCAGGTTCAGCACGGCAAAGAGAACCGTTAAATAAACCAGGATGCGAATGGACTGCCAGGAAATCTTGGATAGGTAGAGAACCAATCCCGCAAAGACCGTTAGTCCAACTAGGAAACGCATGTCAAAGGAAAGAATACCGGCAACTGTCAATAGAATGAAGACAATCAACTTACTCGTTCCGTTCATCTTATGAATGAAAGAATCACGTTCCTGGTAACCAAGAAAATCATTCATGGCTGGCCCCCTTTCCCTTTAGGCCTAGTCGTTCTAACAAGACCTGATCAGATGGTTGAATCAAAGACGTTTCAGACAACAAATCAGTACTTTCGAACAGCGTCTTTGGACTAGTTTGACTAGTGATTCGACCATTTACTAATGAAACTACTCGATCCGACCACTTTTCAATCAAGGCCATGTCGTGGGTCACTGTAACAAGAGCTAATCCCTTATCACGGAGGGATTGCAAGTAAGTTAAGAGTCCCTTAGCCGAGATATCATCCTGTCCAGCAGTTGGTTCATCAAGAATCAAAACGGCCGGTTCTAGAATAGCGACAGCTAGGACGGACAAACGACGCTTCTGTCCAAAGGACAGGGCTTGGCTTGGCCAGTTACGATATGGATAAAGGTTGGCTTCCTTTAGGGCAACCAAGACTTTTTCATTAATGGTCTCTTCGGACACGTTGCGCAGGCGTAAGCCAGCGGCAACTTCCTCAAAGACTGACAAACCAATCAACATTTCATTGGGGTTTTGCGACACATAACCCACGTACTGAGCGTGTTCTGCCAAAGGCAAGCCGTTTAATTCAACGGCCTTATCATCTTTGCCATTCGCCTTCACAAGACCTGCCTGTATAGGCAAGAAGCCTGCCAACAAACGAGCTAAGGTCGATTTACCAGAACCGTTTTCACCAATTAAGGCTAACCATTCCTTCTTCTGGACTGAGAAGTCAATGTCTTTCAAAACCTGACGCTCTCCGTACTGGTAGTCAATCCCAGTCGCTTCCAAAGCCGTGGAGCCAAAGCTTTCTTCCGCCTTCACGGTTGGGTGGACGGCCAAAAAATCAGACAACTTATCCGCTAGTTTCGGCCCGTCAACTTTCACCAAGTCCGAGATGTCCGTTAAATCGTCCAAAGCGTAGCCCGACTTTTCAATCAAGGAGACATAAGCTGGCTGAGCCAACTGCCAGTCATGAAAGTCCGGCTGGACTAATAGTTCGTCAGCGCCACCATCAAAGACTAGTTCCCCCTCTTCGAGGACCAAAACTTGGTCGACGCCCTTGCGCAAGACTTCATCAATCCGGTGCTCAACCATGATGACCGTGATGCCTTCTTGATGAAGTTGGTCCATCGTTTCAAGCAAGGATTGTCCCGCCTTTGGATCCAAACTAGCCAGTGGTTCGTCCAAAACCAAAATGGGGCTATCCCCGACCAACACGCCAGCTAAGGCGACCCGTTGCTTTTGTCCACCGGACAAAACGTTTGGCCCCAATGGCAAAAGCTCGGTTAAGCCAAAACGTTTGGCAACATCCGTCACTGCCTGGCGCAACTTGGACAAAGGTTCCCCCTCGTTTTCCAAAACAAAGGCAATGTCTTCTGCTACCGTTAAGCCAACGAACTGACGGTCCGTATCCTGCAAAATCGTTCCAACTAAGAGTGAACGGTCAAAGGGGTCTTTCCCAGATTGGTCAACATCGTTAATCAAAACACGTCCTGATAGGTCCCCGTTTTCTTCGGTCACTAAGGCGTTAATCAAGGAAATCAAGGTTGACTTACCGGATCCAGAAGGCCCCAAAACTAAGGTTTTGCTACCCGTCTTAATGGTAAAGTTAATATTTTTCAACGTTGGCTCTGCCTGCGTTTCATAGCGGAAAGTCACGTTGTCGAATTGTAAAGCGGAATCAGCCATTCGCTGTCCTTTCTTTAATCTTCTTTGCGCAGCAAGGTTTGCTGCCCCTTGTTCTTCAAATAAAGTGATAAGAGTGTCGTTCCGATGATACCCGTTGAAATCACGTTCACAATAACCGAAAGGCCACCCTGTAGATAAACCTTGTTGGCAGGCTCAGCGTAAATCACGATGTCCAAAGTTGGCGCGATCAACAACCAAGCAATCAAGTTGGCAATCAACTGGCTAATGTTAAACCAGGCGATTTTCCAAAAGTTCAGCGAACCCTTTAGTAAACGGGCACGCTTCACCAATAGGGCAAAAATGAAAGCATAGCAGCCGTCAGCAATCACCCATGACCACCAGACGGATCCGTAGGAAATGGCATCATTCAAGCTGTGTCCTAAGATGGCAACGAAGAAGCCAACCATTGGTGAAAAAAGAATCGAAATCAATGATAACCAAGACTGGGCCACGTTGACTTGCGTGTTGGGAATTCCCGTTGGAATCGCCACAAACTTAAACAGAATCAAAAAGACGGCAGCACCAATTCCAATGGCTACGACATCCTTTGTTGATAAGCCCTTCTTTTTCATTTAGTTATCCTTTTCAATTTCAATCGTCCAGTTTTGACCGGCTGACAAGTGGTTTTCAGCAGCCATTGAACCCATTCGGATGGCAATTCCAACCGTGTAAACCGAGTTCATGTAAATCAATGTTTCGCCGTTCTTCACATCGGCAAAAGTCTTGTAGTAAGGCAACTTTGCCTGGTAAACACGCTTGCCTTCGTAGAAGACAGAAACGTTGAAGACATCCCCATAACGGGCACCAAAGTCTTCTTCCCAACGTGATTCTTCAATGTTGGTCCACAATGAACCGAAGTTAACATCGGTAATATCAACGTTACCAACAATCTTGTTACCTTCGATACGGGCTGGGTTCAAGGCCAAGCGTTCAATATCTGCCACTGGCAATTCCTTACCAATTTCTTCAAAAGTAATTTGTCCACCGGCCAAACGAGCACCGTTGTATACATAGATGTCACGGCCGTGGAACGTAGCGGACTTTTCAGAGCCTGGCAAACGGTCGATGCTTTCATCGATGACGCGCACGGCTTCGATTCCGTATAACTTGTCCAAGTGAGTCAACGTTCCGTTATCAGGTGTTACGACATAGTGACCAGTTTTCAACTTGGCAACCAATGACAAACGCTTTGAGCCAACGCCAGGATCAACAACTGAAACAAAGACCGTACCAGCTGGCCAGTACTTCGCTGTTTGTGAAAGTCGGAAGGAACCTTCAAAAATGTTAAATGGTGTAATCCCGTGCGTTAAATCGGCCACGGTCACTTCAGGGTCAACCTGACGTGCCACACCGTACATCGTTGAAACGGCGCCGTCATTCAATCCAAAATCTGTTTGCAATACAAGTGCTGCTTTCATGTTCTTCCTCCGGCTCAATGTGAGCATTTTTTGTTTTAGTAAGCAAATAAAAACCCGGACAGGTCAAAAGACCTGCCCGGGACGAAATGTTCGCGTTACCACCTGGTGTTTGGTTATTTTTCACAAAATAACCCTTCATACGTTCGAGACTCTTTTGGTCTGAAACGATTCGCTGTAACGGGCGATTCCCGATTCAAGTTCACCAATAGCTCACCCAAATAATTAGCTCCCAGACCATATTCACTGTGTTGACTGTCCGGTTTTCACCAAACACCGGCTCGCTAAGCAGTCGCGACAGTTACTTATCTGTTCTTCGCTGTGATGTTTATTATATTACGACATTCGGCAATCAATGTCAAAAGTTTTTCAAAAATTAGTAATATTATAAATTCAAGTTAGAAAACGAACATTCAATTCGATATCGCCGACTTTTATTCGTTACCAACAACCTCAGAAAACTTTTCTGAAATCGATTTTGCGGAAGCTGCTAGCTTCTCCTTTTCATCAGACGATAAAGTCCAACTCGATTCGGCCACAATTCCTTGACGGCCAACGATGGCTGGCGTCGACAAGTAAGTACCAAAGGCCTCTTGGTAGTGTGAGACCGGTAGCTCTTCATGGGCGTCGGAAACAATGACTTTGGCCAAGCGCACCGCCGCGGCTGCGATACCGTATGAAGTATACCCCTTTGCATCGAAGACATCGTTTCCGCGGACAATGGAGGCCTTTTCAATTTCGGCCAAATCAACCCCTGCTGCCTCAGCCATTTGCAGAGCGGGTTGGCCCATCACGGAACCCGTCGACCATGCCGTAAACTGCGTGTTTCCGTGCTCACCGAGGTTATACCCGGCTACCGACTTAGGAGACACAGCAAAAGCTTGACCAGCTGCCGCCCGCATCCGTGCCGTGTCCAATAGCGTTCCCGTACCAATCACTCGTTCAACTGGATAACCGGTTTCTTTTTGATAAAAAGCAGAAATGGCATCACAAGGATTGGTGATGACCACTAGTACGCCGGCAAAACTAGTCTTCTTCAATTGAGTCGCAACCTTTTGAACTTGTTCAACGTTATAGGGCAATTCAGTAAAGCGGTCCTTGCTAACACTGTTGTATTGCAAGGCAATGTGTCCCAGTGCTGAAATCACAAGGTCGGCATCATCCAAAGCGGCATAATCATTCACGGTGATTTTATAGGAGCCATTTTGGTTAGCTAAAGCATCTTCCAAATCCAAAGCTTCCGCACGGACTTTCTCAACCTTCGTGTCAATTAACACGTATTCATCAAAAGTGCCTTCTTGCACCAGGGCGTGGGCTATTGCTGATCCCACATGTCCCATTCCGATAATTCCGACTTTTCGCATGTTTTTATCCTTATTGTTGGCCTTGCACAACTTCAGCAAACTTATCTGAAATCGATTTGGCAGAAGCCGCTAGCTTCTCTTTTTCATCCTCTGTTAATGTCAAAGTCGATTCGGCCACGATTCCTTGGCGGCCAACAATGGCTGGCGTTGACAAGTAAGTGCCAAATGCTTCTTGGTAGTGAGAAACAGGCAATTCTTCGTGGGCATCCGACACAATCGCCTTAGCCAAACGAATGGCTGCAGAAGCAATACCATAAGAAGTAAAGCCTTTTCCGGCAAAGACCGTATAGCCACCGACAACGGAATCTTTTTCAATTTCCGCCAAATCCACGTCCTTGGCTGCGGCAGCATCTTTAGCTGATTGACCCATGACTGAAACCGTTGACCAGGCCGTAAATTGAGTGTTTCCGTGTTCGCCAAGGTTGTAGCCAGCAACAGACTTAGGCGACACATCGAAAGCCGCCCCGGTTGCACGGCGCATCCGAGCCGTATCCAAAAGTGTCCCCGTTGCAATCACTCGTTCGACTGGATACCCCGTTTCCTTTTGATAAAGGGCCGCAATGGCATCACAAGGGTTGGTAATGACAACCAAGACACCTGAAAAATCGGTCTTCTTCAATTGCCCCGCCACTTCTCGTACTTGTTCGACGTTGTATGGCAGTTCAATAAAACGGTCCTTAGATGGGTTGTTATGCTGTAATTGAATATTTCCCAGTGCTGAAATCACAACGTCGGCATCATCTAAGGCAGCGTAGTCGTTCATCACGATTTTATAGGATTCATTTTGGTTAGCCAAAGCGTCTTCCAAGTCCAAGGCTTCTGCCCGAACTTTTTCGACCTTTTTATCAATCAAAACGAACTCATCAAAAGTTCCTTCTTGAACCAAAGCGTGTGCTACCGCTGATCCAACGTGTCCCATTCCGATAATTCCAACTTTTCGCATGTTAATACCCCGCTTTCATGTAACAAAGGATAGAAGATTAATGAGAAGATGTCAAGAAAACGATTAGAAAAGACTAATTTTATCAAAAATAAAAAGCAGCTAGGATAGCTGCTTAATTGAAGTAGATATGACAGTGCTTGGCACAGCCCGGATTAAAGGGTGTCTGGCAGTAAATGCACTGTCCCTGTTGGTACTCAGAAAAGCTGAGCTTTTTTTGGCAAACACCGCAAAGAACCGGTTTTCCATCCCCCTTTGGCCAGGGTGCAAAGTCATGGTCCGCCAAGCGATTATGGCATTCGTAGCAGGCATAATAGCGTTGACATTGTGCACATTCCAGCGCCACCACGTCTAATTCGCTATGGTAGTGTTGGCAGGTACCCCGAGGGCCAATATCAATTCCATAAATCTTGGTCATGCTACCATCCTATCGGTTTCTGCTTGTCGATGCACGATTCGTTACTTCACTTCTTCTTTCAACGCTTGGACGAGTAAGTCCGCCTGATCTAAGTACTTTGCCAAAAAAGCATCTGTCTCAGCTTCGTCAGCTTAACGAGCGATTTCATCCGGCTTAATGCTCAAGCGTGGATTAACCGAGAGACGTTGCATCTTCAACCCCTGCAAGACCATTGAAAGGGCTAATTCACCCTGAAAACCACCATGAGATCCGATGGCAACGGTTGCAACGGGCATCCCCTGCCATTCTTGATAAAGTGTGTCCAAGGCGTTCTTCAAAACCGCTGGGTAACCCCAATTGTACTGTGGGAAAACGATGACCAGAGCATCGTACTCCTTAATCATTTCAGACCAGGTCTTTGTCGCTTCCAATTGGTAAAGTCCGAGGGCTGGTAGCTCGGGCTCATCCAACCAGGGAAGATTAATTTCGGCTAAGTCCAAAACATCCGCGTCCAAGCCCTTCATGTTGAGAATAGGCGCCAGCCAATGGGCCACCTTGCGTGACACACTAAAACGACGGTTTGATCCAACTAATACTGCGACTTTCATATCGGCCTTCTTTCAATCAATTCTGCTTCTATTGTAGTTGTTTTGAAAAGGAAAGGCGAATAGGTAAGAAAAAAGAGCTAAGTTCAGCAATGAATGCCAAGATTAGCTCTTTTCTGTTTAGTGGAGAAGAAAATCTTCCAACCAACACTCAGCTATTCAATCCCACTAATCAGCAAACTAACTCATCACAACTTTACACCTAGCGACTCGATCAATTGCCTCATTTCCGATTTCTGCAAAACGTGTGTCGTATTTTCTATTTCGATTAATCCTGATACCCCAGTCGCTAAAAAGAAAAAAACAGTCACAGCTAGTAGCCATTTCCCCTTCTTCGAGAGCGGAAGACCGGATCTTCGATTTGTACGCCACTCGATGACAAGGTAAAGCAACGCATCATATAAACAAGCGGCAAGTATGAACGAAATTTTAAACGCATCAGAAGAAACCGTTACGCCAAAACCAAGAAAAGAAAGTTCGAATGCGAAAAGCAGCCACTTTCCCTTTCTCGAGAGTGGTATCCCCATCTTTCGATTGGCGCGTGATTCAACAATTAACCAAATCGCAGTAACAATGCAGCTAAGCATGAAGAGTTCGGAAAGCTCAGATGAATCAGCATCGGATACGATGCTGTACATCCGAGTTGCAACAATGAATACAATTAGCCACTTTCCTTTTTTTGAGAGCGGAACGCCCATCTTTCGATTGGCACGCCACTCAACAATTAACCAAATGATAGCTACGATAAAAGTAAGCGAAACCACTTCATGAATTTTGGATGAACCAGAATTATTTTCTGCAATCATGACAAGCACAGAAAGAACCATGGTAACCAGTAACCACTTCCCCCTTTTCGAAAGTGGAACACCCGCCTTGAAATTTAAAATTCGCTCGATTAAAAACCAAATGCTAGCTACTAAAAACGCAAATCCTGCTAACTCATTAAAATACATCTTATCTCCAAAACAACTCTTTGAAACGATTGTTGTCGATTCTATTTAAAATATTCGATTCTATTTACGGAACAATAATATCACACAACAAAAAAAGGCGGCAAATAAGCCGCCTTTCCTAGTATCCCTGCTAAATAAAAATGTGTTATTTTGCTTACTTTCTCTTGATTTCTCTTGCCTTCGAAAAAATAAAAAAGGCTTAACACCGGTAGTTTTGACTACCAGTGCCAGCCCTTGATATAGCTGATGGAGAAGAAGGGATTCGAACCCTCGCACGCTTTAACACGTCTACACCCTTAGCAAGGGCGCCTCTTCAGCCTCTTGAGTACTTCTCCAATAACAGATAATACTATACCAGATTATCGGCCTCCCGGCAAGGAACATCGGCTTTAGCCGTGTATTCTTACTGGACTTTTAAAAAACCGACTAATTCATTTCGTAGGGCCATCTTTTGTAGAGCAAATGTCTTGAAACAAGTCCTTTTTCATGTAATTTCACCTCTGCTATACTATAATAGCTATATCGATTACACGAAGGTGGAACTTATGACACAACTCGTAACTAGAGATGAAATGCAGGCTATTGAAGCCTACACCATTCACGAAGCCGGCCTGTCAGCTGACGTCTTAACAGAGCGTGCAGCTATGGCTGCTATGAACGTTTTGGCCGCTGGCCGATTTGACCTTTCCAAGGTGTTAGTTCTAGCCGGACTAGGAAATAACGGTGCTGACGGTGTCGCCTTAGCCCGACTTTTACATCAGGCTAAGATTCCAGTTACCTTACAATTTGTTGGAAACGTTAACAGAGCGAATCAGGCAGTAAAGGACCAACTAAAAGCCGCCACAGCTTGTGGAGTGGAACGGGCCGAGAAATCCGATTTCAAGGAGCCTTCCCTCATCATTGATGCAATCTTCGGAACAGGTCTACACGATGATCTTCCAGAGGGTTTGCAAAAGATGCTCAAAGCGGCTAACCATATCGATAACACAGTTGTAGCCTTGGATATTCCAACCGGAATTAACGCTGACACCGGCGATATGTACGGAGCGGCTTTAAAGGCTAAAGCCACAATTGCCTTTGGCTACCCAAAAGCCGGCGTTAACCGTTCTAACGGAAAGAAAATGTCCGGACGTGTTATCACACAAGATATTGGCTTGATTACACCCGAAAACTTTGATTTCTCAATTAAATAAAGCCAAGTTTTAAACGAAGCATTCTTCCCAACTAAAAAAGTCCTCCGAAAGTTTATTTCTTTCGGGGGACTTTTTTCAGTTAATTATTAACAAGGAATTAATGCTTACGGGTGATGAATACCGCAGCGGATGCACTTGCTAGTGTGAAAATCAAGCCAAGGATGGCTGTTGAAGACGCCTGTTTAGCCGTTGCTGGCAGAACACTCGTCTTTTGTTCTTGGGCAGGTGTTGATTCAGAAGCTGGTTCGTCACCACCTGTTGCCGGCAAGACGTTCTTCTTACCTGGCGCTGGGGCAGGTGTTGGCGTACTTGGTGTATTTGGCGTATTCGGTACACTTGGCGTTCCTGGAACGTGTGTATTCGTAATATCAAAGCCATTGATGGATGAGCTATAACCACTTACCGGATCTTCAGAAACAGTGTAAGTGATTTCCTCGCCATTGTCAGACTTTGGTAGATCGTCGAATGTATACTCCCAGTTATCAGCAGCCGTCACAGTTGTCGTCTTAACGACTTTACCATTTGCTAACAAGTGAACAGTAATACTGTCTGGTCGAATCTTGTCTTGGTTGTTATTATCATTCCAAGTCTTTTTACCGCTTACAGAAGTCTTTCCGTTATCGGCAGTTCCACCGCCAGCGTAGTCTGCAGTCCAAACTGTCAGTTCCTTCTTTTGAAAGTTTGAACCAGTTAAATCAACCTTGTTACCGTATTTATTAGCTTTACCGTTATCCGTTATCCGGGTGTAGTAGTAAATTTGGTAGGTATCATCAATATTTCCGAGGTTAACATGGAATTTAGTATCACTGTCACGGATAATATTTGAACTATCCACACTACCCTTCGCTTTGAATTTACCGTTTTCATAGTCGCCGCGTAATATAACGAACGGATAAATTGCTTCATTTACCAATTTCTGGTTATTAAGCGACTCGTCCGTCACAACAGCGTTGTCAACGTGCTCACACCCGGCATTCACGATAACAGTCCAACGAATCAAAGTGGGGTCTCTAGGATCATAGACACCGAATTTTGTTAATACTTGGTCTTTACCAGGTCCGTTGTCAGGATTAATCACGACAACTGTCTCGCCAGGCTTGATGTTATCACTACCTGGTATGTTCCAATGAATCGGTACCTGTACACCGGCATCAACTTTTTCCATGTTCCAGTTGGCCAAAAACCACATACTACCCGAAACATCACGAGTCGCATTATCGTTTACAACATCGTCTGCCATTGTAACGTGGATAGTATTAGTGGTTGGGTCTGCAACCGCTTCCCCCAAAGTCTTGGAACCGTCACTAGACTTAATCTCGAACTGAACGTCTCTTGTTAAAGTAAACTGTTCTGGGAGAACGGCGTCAAATGTCTTATTATTTTCACTCAATGACCCCGTAGGAATTTTAAAGGTGTATTCAACCTTCATTGAATCGTGCTGATCGTAGTTACCGTTTGCCTTCGGATTAGTATAATCAGTTAATTTTACATTTGTAATATATTGGTTGTCACTGGCGAATACTTGGTTATTTTGACTGAATACAATGGCACCCATTGTTAGTGCAGTTAAAATAAAGAAGAATAAGCATTGTCGCTGCTTTTTTATAATCATATCTCTTTCCCCTTTATTTCATTATTGTAACAGTTTTGTAGTATATTTGTTACATTTTATCTTAATTTATTCAATATTTAGTCCTTATTTTTACTTTAATTCAAAAAACAGGGACAGTTTTAAAACACTGTCTCTGTTTTACTTGTGATATGGCGATCCAACTTCAATCATCTGCGCTCGGTAAATCTGCTCCATCAAAACCAGACGCATCAATTGGTGAGGTAATGTTAATAAACCAAAGGATAGCAGCAAGTCCGCCCGCTTCTTGATTTTAGGGTCCAATCCCAAAGAACCACCAATGATAAAGGTAAGCGTGCCGTGACCTGATAGCTTAGCCTGCTGCAAGGCCTTAGAAAACTTTTCAGATGGCAACTGCTTTCCTTCAATAGCTAAGACCACAACATAGTCCCGTTCACCAATTTTGGCCCAAATGCGTTCGCCCTCTTTGGCCATAATCTCCTGGTTTTCCGCTTCAGAAGCCTTTTCAGGCGTTTTTTCATCGGCTAATTCAACCATATCAACTTTGGCAAAACGCTGAAGGCGTTTCGCGTACTCCGCAATGCCGTCTTTTAGGTACTTTTCTTTTAATTTTCCTACGGTAATTACTTTAATTTTCATTTAAATTTCTCCCTTTTCATTTGGTCTAAGCGTTTTACTTATCCCGACTTTTGCACTTATCAACAAGGTTATCCACAGTTATCCCCCATTGACTCGGTAAAAAGTCCGCTTATATCCGCATTTCACTATAGTTATCCACAGTTATTCTCTTTTTACACAACTTTTTAGTCAAAACTTATCCAAGTATAAAAAGATTATGATACCGCGGTTTATCCCCCATTAGGTCGATTTATCCACAGACTTATCCACAGCTGTTGATAAGCACATTTGTTCGGACTTGTTCGACCAAGAATACTTCGGTTTTTCCGGTACGTTTTCACCAATAAATCCCATAAACATGTTAAAAAAACTTTTAAGAGCGACGATAAAACCGAACGGCCTTTTCCAAAAAGGGTCAATGCATAGATTTTACCCCAAAACAAGCGAACATGCATTCTAAAATTGGTATAGTTGCTATCCCATATTACCTTCTTTACATTTTCAAAATCTGTTCAATAAAGAAAAGGCATTGACCGTAGTCAATGCCTTTTTTAATTAAACTTTCTTAACGTCCCGCTTCTTTCAAAGCCTTCACATAGGCCTCGAGCGTCAGGTTGTGCTTAACCATGTACTTAGCGTTCTTCACACCAACGTAGCGGAAGTGCCAAGATTCATAGTCAATTCCAGTTTCTTTAATTTTACTCTTTGCTTCAGGATAACGGAGGACGAAGCCATAATCGGCAGCATGGTCAATTAACCACTTCTGAGAGTCAAAGGTATCCATATTAGCCTCTAAGCTAGGATACTTTTCAAAGGCGTCAGAACCCGCAATATCGATTGCTAAACCAGTATGGTGCTCAGATGATCCAGGTTCTTGTACAACAGCCTTCGTCGCCTTCTCAGCTTGGGCATCGGTCATCCCCTCAGCCATATCGTTTTTCTTCACGTTATCAAAGACTTCTTGCTGGTATTGAATAGAGCGATAACCCGAGACAAGGACTGTTTGGTAGCCAGCCGCACGGGCGCCATTCTGAAAGTCGAGAACAGCCTGCTTAATACGGGCGTCTACGACTTTACCGGAAACCGACACCTTATCAAAGTTCATTTCAGAAGACAAAGGATGCCACTTGTTCACAAGCGTCAGGTCCCAGTCCGTTGACTTCACACCCTTTGGCAAATCCTTTAAGGACGACGAACTCGATTGGCTCTTTTCAGACTTACTAGACGTCTGATTGCCATGGTCGCCATTCAGCGTGTAAGCCGCCACTGATCCGGCAGCCAAAACAACTAGAACGGCAAGAGCGACAATGCTTTTCTTATGTTTCATAGTCTCCTCCAGTGTACAAAAAAGGACCGGGAATTCCCGGTCCTTACGATGGTCAGTCAGGGGCTCGAACCCTGGACCCACGGATTAAGAGTCCGTTGCTCTACCAACTGAGCTAACTAACCATGATGTCTTTATCAACAAAAAATATCATACCATGGATTCCTTAGGGTGACAAGGTTTTTAGAACAGTTTTTTCAATTAATTTTACAAGGAGTCTCAACACGCTTCCTATCAATCAACGAATTTTTTCTAAATGATTAATCAACCATTCGGGCAGGTCCGATACGACAATTTGATAAAGATAATCATCGAATTCTAGCAAAATATCTAAGTCCTCAAAGTAGTTAATCACTTCGTCAATACTATCATGTAATCCTAAACGCAATCGCAATACTCGACGAAAAATCATTTCATGTCGTAAACGATACTCAATCTTTTGCACATTATCTAATATATTAGATAGCATTTCTCTATTTTGGCTATTTTCTGCAGCCAGCTGTGCCCAATCCAGTAAACGAAATCCTTCAAAAACGCCCTGCCGGCAAAGGTCTTTCATACTTACACCCATGGCTGCCAACAGTTGAATGGTTGTACTCAACTGCATATCTGTATGGCCTCTTTCAAACTTTGAAATGGCGCTTGTTGAAACCTTCGTTTTTTGCGCTAATTTTGCAGCTGAGATGCTCCGTGTTTCTCGTATATGCCGAATTAGTTTCCCCAACTTTTGTACTTCTGTAAAATTCTTGTTCACTCAAACCTCCATTTTCAAAAAATTAGTTAGCATACTTTTTGAATGCAAAAACTACCGTTGAATCAATTCGCATGTACAGGCTAGCCAATTCAACCTGTCGACGCCGTTCCGCCTGCGTTTTAGCTTGTACGTGCAACCCCTGTTTAATAACTGACACCGCCTCTAACTTTCGCCCAACATCGTATAAATAAAATGACAGAGACTTTGCCGTTAATAAATTATGGGGATTGCTAAGCAGCGATTTTTTGTAATATTCTTCTGCTTTCTGACTCTGCCTAAAAAAATAGGCGATAGCACCAGCCAAGTAAAGTGTTCGATCATTCTGAGGATTAATGTTCAGACTTTTGTGAGTATAAAAAACCATCTTAACCATTGGCAAAAATTTAGTAAATAAATTGCGATTAACTAGCATTTGGTGAGCGTATGCATGTGCCAATTCATAATATAGTACGTCGTCTTTATGTTTTCTTTTTAATTCCTTAGCTAATTTAATTGCTTGACGATGATACATCCGCTTTCTTTGTACCGAATGTTCCATATTCTCAATTCCTTTTTGATTTAATTCGTGAATTTTATCAAAGGTCATGGTTGTTTCTCCTGTTCAACAATGTAATCGTATTTTTTATTAAAGCGCATTAAGAAAGCCAGCGCTTCTAACTGACGACGTTGTGAAACTTGATCGACACTCTGTAAAGTAGTCGTATTTTTCGCTAACGATTCAGCCAAATTGTATTCTTTTTGTTTCTGATAAATTCGGATAAGCCAGATTCGACTTGGGAAATGATTAGCATTTACTTTTAACGCCCGCTCGTAAAAAAGGCGCGCTCTTTCATATTTCTTTTGCTCATGATAGAGTCGTCCCACCGCAAATAGTATGGATTCATCTTCTCGGTTAATAAGAAGAGACTCATCAAAAGCCCCCATCGCTTTTCGCTGATAATACCAGCGCTTTACAGTATGACGAGTTAACAAAGAAAGACGGGCATAACTAATGCCAAGCTCTAACCAGGCCTCTTCATCCTGAGGATTATTTTTGACATATTGTTTCATCAACAATTGCGCACGAATAAAAGCAGTACGAGCTGGTATTCTTTCATTTAAGAAATCTCGAATACCTACAGTATTGTAGAAACGGGCTACATCAACAACGGATTGGACCTGATTGTTATTAGAATATTCGCCACTTAGTTGCGCAATGTCATCCATTAATTTTTGCGTCTCAACTGCACGATGCCGATTCCCTTTAAACTGGATTCTTCTTGCAGAACCAACGGCTACGTGAACGATAGATTTTCTAGGCCAGAAATGCTTCGCGGGTAGGGCATCAAAAGCACCCGTAATGCCAATCGGGATAATTGGTGCTCCCGTTAAATTTGCTATTACAACGGCACCATCACTACCCTGTCCTATTAAACCTGTTCTTGTACGCGTTCCCTCTGGATAAATCACGACGACATCACCTTGTTTGAGATGTTTTACAATTTCTCTCAAAGAAGATGTGGCCTTTCCATCACGATCTATTGAAATCCCCTGCATCATTTCATGCCACCACTTAGTAAAGAGACCTTGAAATGCTTCTTTTTTAGTTAAAAAATAGATTTTCTTTCGATCAATTACGCCTTCTAATAAAGCTAAAATAATAAAATGGTCAAGGTAACTAGCATGGTTAGCAGAGATGATACTGCCTTCGAGATGCTTTAAATTTTCGATTCCCGTCACCTTTCGAAGATAGAACGTACGAATCGCCCATGAGAGACAAGTAGAAATCAACTTAACCACGGTCTTTTCCCTCCAAGAGATGCTTTCTTAAATCAGCAATGGTTATCATTGGCAGATTCCATTCAATTGACATTTGCCGCAGATATTCCGACCGAGCCATCTGACCGTCAGGCATTAAAATTTCAATAATAACGCCAACCTCAGCACTACCCGCTAATTTAGCCAAGTCAATGGCGGCTTCCGTATGACCAGCACGCTCCAATCCCCCTCCTGTTTTCGCAACTAAGGGAAAGGTATGCCCAGGTTGAACGAAGTCTTCAGCCATAGCCTCTGTTTTAACTAATTGGCGAATGGTTTGTGTGCGGTCGCTAACAGAAATACCTGTTGTCACACCTGTTTTAACGTATTCGCCATCAATTGAAACAGTAAAAGCTGTTTGATTCGATTCTGTATTATGGTCTTTCATTTGCTTTAATTTAAGCTTTTGCGCCAGTTTCTCAGTAATCGGAGTGCAAAGTAAGCCGCGCCCCTTTGAAATCATAAAGTTAATATTATCTTCAGTAATATATTGGCCCAGGCCTAGCAAATCGCCTTCATTTTCCCGATCAAAATCATCCAGTACGATTAACAGTCCACCTTTTTTCAACCATTCCACTGCATCCAAAATCTTTTGCATCGTCTATCTCCTTTTTTGCTTTAGTGTATCTTTTTTTGTAATGTCTTCTTCCTATATTGCTTAAGAGAAACTCAAAATAAAAAACGACAAAACCATCATCGGTTTTGTCGTTTTTTTCTTTTAATCGTTTATTACGCCCTTGTCATCGCTGACTTGGCTAAGTAAAAGCAGCCTAAGATACCGGCGTTATCGCCGTTCGCAACGGGCACGAGGTAGTCCTCCAAATCAGGAGTGGCCAAGTAGCCAGCCATTAATTCTGCAAAGCGCTTTCGAATCAATGGTAGTAAGACCTCGCGATGGGGTACACCACCGCCGAAAACAATCTTATCGGGCCGCAGAATGGTCGTGTAGGTCATCGCGGCTTGCGCTAAGTAATCCGCCTCAATTTCCCAAGCCATGTGTTCGTCAGCCAGCTCCTTTGCAGACTGCTGCCAGCGGTCTTCCATGGCAGGACCAGAAGCGACCCCCTCTAAGCAACGGTCATGATGAAAGGGGCAGTGCCCGAGGTAGTGATCCTTGGGATTCTTTGAAATGATAATGTGCCCTGCTTCAGGATGCCCAAAGCCAGACAAAATTTGTCCGTTCACGATGATACCAGCCCCAACACCGGTTCCCACAGTCAAGTAAACCAGGGACTTCACCTCAGAATTAGCTCCGTGGCGGTACTCCGCCCAGGCTGATCCGTTGACATCCGTTGTCCAGTAGTATGGAATATCCCGCCAATTTTTCAGGTAACCTAAGAAATCAAAGCCAGCCCAGCCGGGTTTAGGCGTATCCAAAACATAGCCGTATGTTTTCGACTGAGGGTTTAAATCAACTGGTCCAAAGGCTGCCACACCAATCGCATCAATGTTATCAAATTGGTCAAAATAGGTCGTTACTTTGGCCAAAGTGGTAGGGCCGTCTTCCGTTGGGACGACCGTTCGGTCAATAATATTAAAGTTTTCATCACAGACGGCCAAGATGAACTTAGTGCCGCCGGCTTCAATTGCTCCTAAGAGTGCCATTTGAAGCCTCCTTTTGTCTCGTACTTGCACTCTATATTGTAAGGACTTTTTTTGAGACAAACAATACTTTACGGCCGAAAAAGTCTAACTGGTCTAGTCCGATAAGCATTGATAACGCTATACCTGAAACGACTCCTAAGATTTTGGTCTATCATCGCATCCCAAAATCACCAAAATAAAAAAGCGGCCACAAGGTCGCTTTCTAAAATTAATTTTTACTTTTTGTCATCGTAGCCATTTGGATGCTTTTCAGTCCAGTTCCAGGCCGTCTTGATGATTTCTTCCACGTCATCGTACTTTGGCTTCCAGCCAAGTACTTCACGAGCTGCCGTTGAGTCAGCAATCAAGATGTCAGGGTCACCGGCACGGCGAGGACCAATCTTTGACTTAATGTCGACACCGGTTGCCTTACGAGCAGCTTCAACCATTTCCTTCACAGAGAAACCAGTGGCTGAACCGAGGTTAAACTGAGCGGATGGCTTGCCTTCCTTCAAGTAGTTCAAAGCCAAGATGTGGGCATCGGCCAAATCAACGACGTGCACGTAGTCACGAACGTTGAAACCGTCTGGTGTATTGTAGTCATCACCGAACATTTCGATGTAGTCACGCTTACCAGAAGCAGCTTGCAAAATGATTGGAACCAAGTGTGTTTCAGGTCCGTGGTCTTCACCAATTGAACCGTCAGGCATTGCACCGGCCACGTTAAAGTAACGCAGGGCAACCCACTTGATGCCGTAGGCCTTGTCAGCCCATCCCATCATCTTTTCCATCATCAGCTTTGATTCACCGTATGGGTTGATTGGATTTTGTGGATCCGTTTCCTTAATTGGAATGTTAACGGGGTTACCATAAGTAGCGGCCGTTGATGAGAAGACAATCTTCTTCACATCGTGTTCCTTCATGACTTCAAGCAAAGTCACCATTCCGGCCGTGTTGTTATCGAAGTACTTCAATGGCTCTGCCACTGATTCAGGAACGATTGAGAAGGCTGCAAAGTGAACAACCGCTTCAATATCTTCCTTATCGAAAACTTCAGACAAAGCCTTCTTATCACGAATATCAACTTGATAGAACTTTGCTTCTGGTGCAACCGCAGCGCGGTGACCCTTTACCAAGTTATCAACAACGACAACATCTTGACCGTCGGCCAAAAGCTGACGAACCATGTGGGAACCGATGTAACCGGCACCACCCAATACTAATACTGACATGTTTATCCTCACTTACTTCGCTTTGACAGGAGTCCAGTGGATAATGGCCTCGGCTGCCGTCTGTTCACCGTCTTTGACCCGGTGTTTCGTCTCATTATCCCCCATTACGACCTGAGAATCAACTTGATGGCCATAGTGGACCTCATTCTCATATCGAATAGAAAAGCGACTTGGTTCATGCTCTTTTAAGAATTCTAATGGCAAAACGTCTAACATCCATTCCAAGTATTTGGAATTATTTACGTGGCGATTACCATCGATATCCAAGAAACGCACCTGATAGGGTTTATCCGTATCAACCGGCTCATCCTTAATCTTAGGAATCTTAACCATTTTAGGCAGTCGCTTGGACTCTTCTCCACCGTATGGTTGGACAAGGTCCAAAGGCAGTTTTTGAATGTGCCGACTTTCCAAATCAATCAGGGTCCAGAGTGAATCGATGTCGATAATCACTTCGCCCTTGGCGTCTTTAAAGAGAAAGCCTCGCATGGCAAAGTAGGTTGACCAAGCACCAGCCTTGGTTTCGATAGTTAGCTCTTCTCCCAGCTTAGGACGACGAATGATGTTGACGTCGTACTGCAGGATAACCCAGCCTAAACCACGTCGGTCCGTTTCCTCGTAACCAACTTTAAGGTACTCCCCTTGTTTACGTGAACAAAGGATTGCAAGATTCAAAATCATTGAAAGCGAAAGCTTTCGAGTTAGGTCGACCTGGTAGTATTCAACCGGTCGGTCAATGGAATAGATATCAGCCATTTTCTTCCTCGATGTGATGATAAAGTTTATAAATTTCTTGACGATTTCGTCCGGTTTCCTTGGCCACCTGCTTAATGGCAGCGTTTGGCTTCATCCCCGAATCAACAAGGGTGCGAACTGCGGCTTCCGGGTTGGTTTCGACCTCTTCGTCCAGTAGTGACTGGTCATCTGCTGGTAGACCGTCCCCGTCCTTTTGCCCTTCTAAGAGAACAACAAACTCACCCCGAATTTCATTATTGTTCGCCCATTCTAAGGCTTCTTCAGTAGTACCACGCAGGAACTCTTCGTAACGCTTGGTCAACTCGCGGGCCAAAACTATTCGACGCTGTCCGCCCAAAACTTCGACAAGATTTGCCAAAGTCTTCTTCAAGCGGTGAGGCGCTTCATAGAAGATGATGGTTTCTGGACGCCAGGAGAGCTTTTGAATTTCTGCCGCCTGTTCCTGCTTCTTTCGTGGCAAAAAGCCGTGGAAGTAGAAGGGCTGTGGTACCAATCCCGAAGCAATCAAAGCGGTAATCCCAGCAGATGCGCCAGGAATTGGAACAACCGGAATACCGGCTTCAATTGCCTGGGCAACCAATTCCTTACCGGGATCAGAGATTGATGGCAAGCCGGCATCCGAAACCTGGGCAATAGACTTACCAGAGAGGAGTTCGGCAACCAACTCCGGTGCCTTTTCCTGCCAATTGTGTTCATGCAAGGAGGTCTTATTGTTCTTGATATCAAAGTAGTTCAAGAGCAACTGCGTATGACGAGTGTCCTCGGCCGCAATCAAATCGACTTCTTGCAAGGTTTCCAGCGCCCGGTTGGACATATCCTGAAGGTTACCAATCGGCGTCCCAACCAGGTAAAGGGTACCAGTATCATGAGTTGTAAAGGACTTTTGTGTCTGCATCGTTATCCTAACAAAATGGCGCATTCAAGCGCTGTTTTTTCCAGCTTTGATTGGAAAGCTAATTGTACATTCTTTAGTTTATCGATAGATAAAAACTCTTCGACCACTTCCTGCAGTTGCTTTTCCGAATATCTGGCCGCGGCCTTTTTATAGAAGCCTGCCAGCTGTGGAAAGTAGAGTCTTGGTTGAGCCAGGCTCTTCTGCATGTAGAGGTCGCGGGCCAGTTGCTGCAACCAAAGTAAGGTAGTTTCTTCCTTGGCCTTCTCGTCGATGTTTTTAATCAAGGTTGTTTGCAAATAGGCCATGGAGGCGACGTCGCGTGCGACGACTTTTTCAAACCACTTAAAGACCAAAGGCTGCACTTCTGCTTCGAAGCTAGCCATTCCCTCCTGTGCCTTCTCCGCCACCTCAGGGCTAGCCTTCAAGTGAACAACTTGAGCACGGGAAACAATGGTCTGCAAAACATCATCTGCCTTGTTAGCCAGCAAAATAATCAACTGAGGTCCTGCCGGCTCCTCGATGAACTTCAACAGGGAATTAGCAGCTGCGGTCGTCAATGTTTCCGTACGGTCGATAATAAAGACCTTAGCGGGGGCTTCTAGCGCCGTTGTCGTCAACTCAGGAACGATGGCTCGAATCTGGGCAATCTTAATGCTAGCACCCTTTTTCTCGGGTAAGACCGTTACCAAGTCCGGATGGTCAAGCTTCGCAATTCGTGCCTGCGTATCCTCATCCTGCCCCAAAACCATTGAGGAAAAAGCGAGGGCTAAGGCCAATTTTTCCTCATCGCCCGGGCCAGCTAAGAGGTAGAGGTGGGAACGACGATTCTCATCAACGGCCTGCTGGAGCTGTTCAAGGTTTTCTGGATAAGCCGCTTTTGCAATGTCTAAAAAATCGGCCATCTCAAAAACGGCCGACTCGTTCGATTTTGCAGCAGTCGATTGTTTCTTCGCCGCTGCCATTAGAAGCGGTAAAAGTCATCGATGGTTTGTGTGAAGACAGTTGCACCACCAACTTCGATTTCAACTGGATAAGCAGCTGCACGTTCACCTTCGATTCCCATTGGTGGAACCATGAATTGCTTACGCTTTTGTGAAACTTCCTTGATGATGTCCAAAACTTCTTGGACACGCTGATCATCAATGGCAACTAAGAACGTCGTGTTTCCAGAACGCAAGAAGCCACCTGAAGTGGACAAGCGGGTCGCTTGAATCTTGTTCTTCACAAGGGCGTTAGATAACTTCGTGGCATCCTTATCTTGTACAATGGCGTTAATCAGCTTCATGTTCTACCTCCAATTTTCTTCAATAATTGCTTTAACTGCAGTTAAGACCTCTTCTGGTGACTGAGTCGCATCCACCGTTTGAATGCGGTCGGGGTTTTCCTGAGCCAGTTGCAAATAACTGTTACGTACCTGCTGGTGAAAGTCTAATCCGGCTTGATCCAAACGATCAATCTTATCAGTACGGTTACTAAAAATTCGTTCCAAGCCAATTTCAACGGGTAGGTCCAAATAAATCGTTAATTCAGGAAGGACCGCCTCCCCGTTTTCTGGATTACGGACGGCAAAGTCATTAATCTCTTGCACATCGGCCATCCCCAGGTGGCGGGCGCCACCCTGGTAGGCCAGTGACGAGTCCAAGTAGCGGTCAGATACGACGACCTGATCAGCTTTCAAAGCTGGCAAAATCGTTTGAACTACGTGTTCGCGCCGGGAAGCCGCTAGTAAAAGTGCTTCTGTCCAGGGGTCAATTTCTGGTTCCGTTTGAGCCTTCAGTAGGTTGCGAATCGCTTCTGCAACGGGATTACCACCCGGTTCACGGGTGAGCAACACTTTTCGTTGACTGAGTTCCTCGATATAGGGCAAAACAGCTTGAATAACCGTTGTTTTCCCCGCACCCTCAGGGCCTTCAAATGATATAAAATGGGCTTTTTTGTTCATCATTTCCCCTTATTCATCACTTTGGTGGTACAAACGAGGGCCGTTGGCCACCGTCTTTCGGCGCTTTGCTTCCTTATAGAGGTAAGTAAAGCGTGCCTTCTTCAAAGCCGTTTGCGCCTGAACCATGTGGCCGTTCACACGGGCATCCACCAGAGCCGTTTCAGAATCCTGGGCCTGATGGTAGTCCTTACGAGCGTGATCAACCTCTTGTAATAAAATTTGGTCGTACTCAGCCTTTAAATTGTTATAACGAGTTGTTCTCTTCTTAAAAATCATAGTTCGTTTCGACCTTCGATTGACTTGATCAAAGTCAATTGGTCGGCGTAGTCGATGTCAGAACCGACTGCCAAACCGGATGCTAAGCGCGTGACTTTGATGTTGGCGGGCTTCACTAGACGGGCAATGTACATGGCGGTTGCTTCACCATCGGTGTTAGCGTTCGTTCCAACAATAACTTCCTTAATCTCATCATCCTTTGACAAACGACGGATTAGAGCTGGTAAGTTAATGTCTTCTGGTCCGGTACCAGCAGAGGGTGAGATAACCCCGTTCAAAACGTGGTAAAGACCGTGGTATTCCTGGGTCTGTTCCATGGCCATGACATCCTTTGGATTTTGTAGCACTAGGACCGTTGACCGGTCTCGAGAGCTATCCATGCAGATGGCACAGGGGTTTTCGTCCTTACTGGTAATATTACCGCAAATCTCACAAAAAGTAATCGAATCTTTTACAGTAGACAATGAATCAGCAAAATTCTTTACGTCCTCTGGGTCCATTGTTAAGGTGTAAAAGGCTAAGCGAGAAGCGGTTTTAGCACCAACCCCGGGTAGCTTAGAATAAGAGTCAATTAATTTTGCGATTGGTTCAGGGTATTGCATTGTTTTTCCTTACTTGGTCTCGGACTTTACCTCAACCAGATCGTCGCCAAAGAGTGCCTTGGCAGAGGCGACGACATCATTTTCATCATCTTTATTGTCAGCTTCAACTACGGGTGCTGAATTAGTTTGTCCGACGGAATGGTTACTTTGCTCAGCCACAACCGTGGGCGTCAAATCAGACAAGGCAATTTTGACCGTTTGACCAGCCTTCAAAGCCTTTACGTAATCAGCACGGTCGTTTTGCCACTGGTCTTTACTACGCATGACCAATGTTTGTGGCAAATCTTCTGCCTTCAATGCCTGGGCCAACTCTGCTTGTAAGGCGCTATCCTTCTGTGCCTTATCCTGTAGGGCCGGATAATCAAAGGCCAAAACAATGGCATCCATGGAAGCCGCCATTGGTTCAGCAGTTTGCAAAACAGCCTGATCCTTCACAGGTAGCTTCCCAACAATATTTGGCCACTCTGACTGTGCCTTATTCAACTGGTCACGCTTGGCCTGAGCCAACACCGCTTGAACAGGTTCGTTACCCGTGTAAATGGTCAGTGATTGAGCGGCTGTTGCTGCTGTTGAGGCAACTGGGTTATCGCTGACCACCGACTGTGCTTCCGTAACCGATTGCGAAGCATCAGCAGTTTTCTCTTCAACTACTGGGTTTTCGTCTGGTGCTGCTGGTTCTGCTTTCTCTTCTGGCTTCGCTTGAGCCGTAATTTCAACAGAATCAGTCGCCACACTGGCTTGCTCAACAGCAACTGGTGCTTCTACCGGAGCTTCCGGTTGAGTAGTGGTTTTTTCTTCAACCTTTGTCGCTGGCTTTGCTGGTTCTAACTGAGCCTGTAATTCTGACTGTTCTGGTGCAGCCTGTTGAACTGGCTGTGGTGCTGGTTCAGCTGTTTTAGCCGGTGCCTCAGCCGTTTGCTTTGCAGGCTTTGCCGCTGGTGCGGGTGTTGCCTGAGCCCCCGTCACACTTTGATTCTTTTCTCCTGCCGCCTTTTGTGCCAACTGGACGGTTAGAATCTCTAGGTAAATATCAGACTGCAAAGATTGCGCCAAGGCTGTCTTGATTTGGTCAATGACCTGTAGCATGTCTTGAATCTGAGCCTGTGAACTCTCAGCCAGAAAGGCCTTTAGTTCAGCTTCCTTCGACTTGGCCTTCACCAAATCCGGTGCCAAATCAACTAACATAACGTCACGCAGTGTGGCGATTAGGTCGGACAAGAAGCGGTTGGCGTCCTTACCAGACAACAAAATCTGAGTCAAAGTTTCGAGTGCCTGTGCGGTGTCACCGGCCAAAACCTGGTGTAGGTAGGTCAAGACTTGGTCAATATCAACCGATCCCGTCACTGTCAGAGCATTCTCAGCCGTGACTTTATCAGGACCGAAGGCAATCACCTGGTCCATGATGGACAAGGCATCACGCATTCCACCTTCAGCGGCGGTGGCAACAATGTCCAAAGCCGCCTCTTCGTATGGCTGGTTTTCCTTGTTCAAAATTTCTTCCAAACGCCCCTTAATTGTTTGGTTGGACAAACGTTTAAACTCAAAGCGCTGCGTACGCGATAAGATTGTTGCCGGCATCTTTTGAATTTCGGTGGTGGCTAGAATGAACTTTACCTGTGCAGGTGGTTCTTCCAGTGTCTTCAAAAGGGCGTTAAAGGCACCTGTTGAGAGCATATGTGCTTCATCAATGATGTAGATTTTGTAGGGAGCCTCAATTGGCGCATAGTTAGCAGAATCACGGATGGAACGGATTTCATCAACCCCGTTGTTGGAAGCCGCATCGATTTCAATGATATCGGGTTGCGACTGCCCTGCCTGATCCGGTCCAATGCCGTTCACTTCACGAGCGAAAATCTTGGCAGCGGAAGTTTTACCAGTTCCACGTGGTCCAGCAAACAAGTAAGCGTGCCCCGTTTGCTTCTTTTCAATGGCGTTTTGCAGTGTTTTGGTAATGACCTCTTGGCCAACCATTTCTGAAAAAGTCTTTGGCCGGTATACCCGGTACAATGCTTGATACGCCATCTTTTCTCCCTTACAAAAAAAGCCGCCGGAAGGCGGTTTTGCTATGTACACAAGCACAAGGTCAAGCAATCTTAGAGCTGCTACATCTCTGTCCTGACTCGGTTCGAAAGTAGACCCTTGCCTGCTCCTTTATTATATCGAAAATTCGAAAGGGGCGCAAACAAAAGCAGTCATTTTTATAGGGAAACTATCACTAATTCTGTCCAGTATCTTGAGCAGCCTTTCGGAGTTTCTTCTCGGCCTTTTGCTTGGCACGTAGGCTCTGGAAAAAGTCCTTCAGCATCGCTGACGACTCTGCCTGCAAGACACCTGGCACGACTTTGACCTGGTGATTCAAGCGCTCATCATCAAAAACGGAATAAAGTGAAGTGACCGCCCCCGCCTTTTTATCTTGGGCCCCGAAGTAGACCAAGGGAATCCGTGCGTTCAAGATGGCACCGGCACACATCAAGCAGGGTTCCAAGGTCACAAAGAGCGCGGTTTCTTCTAAGCGCCAGGTTCCCAGCTTTGCGTTCGCTTCCAAGATGGCATGCATTTCAGCGTGGGCATCGGTTTTTTGGTCCTCTTCCCGACGGTTACCGGCCGAAGCGATAATCTTACCGTCTTTGACAATGACGGCCCCAATTGGCACTTCACCACGGTCGCCGGCTGCCTTGGCTTCAGCTAATGCCGCTTCCATAAAGGTCTTAATCTGGCTTGATTCCAGTTGTGGAATGACTGCCATCCTTAGTTCTCCTTTGGGTTCTTTGCCATCAAAACAAAGTAGCCCTTCTTCTTACCAATAACGGAAACGTCTTCAAAAACCGCTTCCAAATTCTTTTGTGCAGATGGTGCGCCCTGCTTCTTTTGCAACACGGCAACAATTGCACCGCCATCCACCAGGTGCTTCGCTGCCCCCTGAAGCATGGCCGTTACAACGGGCTTCCCAGCACGAATTGGTGGGTTGACCAAGATGGCAGCGTACTGATCCTGCACGTTGTCATAGATGGAAGATTGGAAAACGTGCGTCAGAATATCGACTCCGTTCTTTTGACAGTTGACCTTGGCCAAGTCCAGGGCACGATCGTTCACATCCACCATGTCGACCTCGCGACCCCAGGCCTTTGCAACTGCGTTTCCTACTGGCCCGTAGCCACAACCCAAATCCAGGATTTTTCCAGGCACAAAGTCTTCTTCCGCCGCAGCGTCAAGCATGACGCGCGTTCCGAAGTCGATCGTCTTTTTGGAGAAAACACCGGCATCAGTCTTAAAGTGCAGGTTATGACCTAGTAATTCAAAGTCGAAGTTCTGGTAATCGTGTTCCGCCGTTGGATCAGCCGTGAAATACTGTTGTCCGCTCACTTTTTCTGCCATCGATTCTCTCCTCTGTTTAGCACCAACAAATTTATGTACAAAAAAAGAGCACGAAGTGCTCTCTTCTTTTAAGAATTACTTCAAAGTAACTGAGGCACCAGTTTCTTCCAAAGCTTCCTTCATTGCGTTGGCATCAGCTTCAGCAACGCCTTCCTTGATGATTGAAGGTGCGTTGTCAACTAAGTCCTTAGCATCCTTCAAACCAAGACCAGTTGCTTCACGAACTGCCTTGATAACCTTAACCTTTGCAGTACCTGCAGAAGTCAATTCAACATCGAATTCTGACTTTGCAGCGGCACCTTCGCCAGCAGCACCAGCAGCGGCAACAGGGGCAGCAGCTGAAACGTCAAATTCTTCTTCGATAGCTGAAACCAAGTCAGCCAAGTCCAAAATCGTTGCATCCTTCAATGATGCGATAATCGCGTCTTTATCAAAAGCCATGATTAATTTCCTCCAATTTATAAATGTTTAGTAATAAGTATAAGTCAAACTTATTCGGCAGCTTCGGCAGTTTCGCCTTCAGCTTCCTTCTTTTCTTGCAATGCCTTAACAGCATATGCAAAGCTCCGGATTGGGAACTGGAACTCGGCCATCAACTGACCAAGCAAACCTTCGCGAGAAGGCAATGAAGCGTACTTGTTGATTTCGTCGATATCTACGACAGAACCATCAATAACACCACCCTTGATAGTCAACTTTTCGTTGGCATCAGAGTACTTCTTCAAAATGCGGGCTGGGGCAACAGCGTCGTCTTCTGAGAAGGCAACGGCAGTAGGACCAGCAAACAAATCGTTCAATTCTTCAAAGCCAGCATCCTTGGCAGCACGTACAAGAACCTTGTTCTTGATGACTTCCAAAACGACACCTTCTTGACGTAATTGGTGACGCAAATCAGTTGATTCTGCAACTGTCAAACCAATAGGATTAACAAGAACAGCAGATGAAGCGTTCTTGAATTGTTCAGTCACTTCAGCAACCTTTTGCGCTTTCAAAGCAATAGCTTGTTCACTCATGTGAAATTCTCCTTCCTAAAGATTTTTTTGCAAAAGAAACCCGCCTGCCAGAAGACAGACGGGTCAGTTAGTTTTCATAACTTCCTCGGCAGGAGATTAAGGTGCAAGCACCACCTGAGTCTTAGGCAAAATTGATTTAATTTACTTAGTTAGTCTAACAGCTTAATTGACGACTGTCAATTAAAGAGACGTTACATCCAAAGTAACGGCTGGTGACATCGTTGAAGCCAAAGCCACGTTAGAAACGTAAGTTCCCTTAACAGCGGCTGGACGAGCCTTCAAGATAACAGAAGCGATTGCCTTGATGTTTTCTGCCAACTTAGCATCATCAAATGATACACGGCCAACAGTAACAGCAACGTTTCCGTCACGGTCAGTACGGTAGGTAACTTGACCACCCTTGGCGTCAGAAACGGCCTTCTTAACGTCCATGGTAACAGTACCAGTCTTAGGGTTAGGCATCAATCCCTTAGGACCCAATGCACGACCTACACGACCAACTTGTGCCATCATGTCAGGCGTTGCGATAGCAACGTCAAAGTCAAGCCATCCGCCTTGAATCTTTTGAACCAAGTCAGCAGCGCCGACAACGTCAGCACCAGCAGCTTCGGCTTCCTTAGCCTTGTCGCCTTGCGCGAAGACAACAACCTTCTTGTCCTTACCAGAACCGTTAGGCAAAACTACGGCACCACGGAGTTGTTGGTCAGCTTGACGAGTATCAACGTTCAACTTGAAAGTCAATTCAACAGAAGCGTCGAAGTTTGCGTATGAAACTTCCTTCAACAATGAAACACCTTCAGTCAAGTTGTAAGCCTTTTCGGCTTCAACCTTGGCTGCGGCTTCTAAATACTTCTTTCCATGCTTTTGAGTCATTATTCTGCGTCCTCCTTGATTGCTGTTCCATCAACAGTCAAGTCCACACCGTCGACAGTAACACCCATTGAACGGGCAGTACCTTCGATCATCTTCATGGCAGCTGTGATGTCATTGGCGTTCAAATCGGCCATCTTGTTTTCCGCAATGGCACGGATTTGGTCAAGGGTAACATTTCCACACTTAGTGCGGTTAGGTTCACCAGAACCCTTACCAACAATCTTACGCAATTGGTCAGCTGCTGGTGGAGTCTTCGTTACGAATTCGAATGAACGGTCATCGAAAACTGAGATTTCAACAGGGATAGTTGAACCAGCTTGGTCAGCAGTCCGGGCGTTGAATTCCTTAGTAAACTGTGCAATGTTAATTCCAGCTTGTCCCAATGCAGGACCTACTGGAGGGGCTGGTGTTGCCTTAGCGGCAGCGATCTGTAGCTTAACTACATTTACGACTTTTTTAGCCACGATATTTTCCTCCTCGTGTTGTGGTAGAGCGCAGCTTAAGTGCTGCTTCCACACATGTCTTTGACATGCCCTATTATCATAACAAAAAAAGCCCCCTTCGTAAAGGGAGCTTCTCATTAAATGTTTGTATCGATATCGTTGAATCCAAGTTCAGTTGGTGTTTCACGTCCGAAGACTTCAACAGTTGCTTCAACTTCTTGCTTTTCTGGATCGATAGAACGGATAATTCCTTCCATACCGTTGAATGGTCCGGCAACAATCTTGATTGTTTGACCAACTTCAACGTCCAAATCAACAACCTTTTCACCAGTCATGCCCATTCGCTTCATCAACAAATCAACTTCTTCTGGCAAAAGTGAGTTAGGCTTTGAACCGGCACCGTGAGAACCAAGGAATCCAGTAACACCTGGCGTGTTTCGAACAACGTACCAAGCTTCATCCGTCATGTTGCCATCTTGTGGCGTAGCCATTTCGACCAAAACATAACCAGGAAAGTCGTTTTCAATCGATGTCTTTACTTCACCATCTTGCACTGTTGAAACTTCTTGTTCAGGCACCAAGACACGGAAGATTTGGTCAGCCATCCCCATTGTTTGTGTACGTGATTCAAGGTTAGCCTTCACCTTGTGTTCGTATCCTGAGTAAGTATGCACAACAAACCATGCTTTTTCGATTGAATCGGTCATATTCCTGCGAGCTAGGCTCGCCCTCCTTTGATTTTTTGTAAATAAAAAAGAGTCGATTGACTCTTTTTCTCGCTGCATCTAGTATACTACAGCTTTTCTTAGTGCGCTACCAAGAAATTAACACCTTGCTTCAAGACCCAATCAAAGGCCCCAATCAAGACACCGAAGATGATTGACATAGCAATAACCGCAACGGTTTCACGGTTTGTTTGCTTCCATGACAACCAGGTCACTTTCTTCATTTCTGAAGCTACATTCTTAAAATAAGTAATCATGAAAAAACCTCACTTAGTTTCTCGATGGAAGGTGTGCTTGCCACAATGTGGACAAAACTTTTTAACACCCAGACGTTCTGTACGGCCCTTTGAAAGGGTTACCGTGTAGTTTCTTGAACCACAAACGTCACAGGCTAACGATGCTTTTTGACTAGGCATATTAATCCTCACTTCCTGTTATAATAGCACGATTTCAGGCGGAGAACAAGTTACAGCTACCTACTATTGCAGTACTTGATGAATCGTCATTTTCAAATGGTATTGTACCTGTTGTACCTGTCGCTTTTCTTTAACAGATATCTTTTTCAATAGGGGGTTTACCCCAATCAAGGTTAGTAAACCCTGTCTGTAAACGATGCCATGCCGCAAGTGCGTATGGGATAGCGACTCTTTTAGTATGGCAATCTGTTCAGGGTTAAAAGTATTCGTTGCAACAAAGCGCTCCACGCCCGGTGTTTCTTCTAACGAAAGCTGGCTCGTTCGAAAATGTCCTTTATCACTCTTGTGAATCCGTTTTAAATCAATGGACTTGTTGATTAAAGACTGCATGTAATAGGTTGAAAAAAGCGCTCGCGAATCTAAAGCAATGAAGCAACGCACAGAATTCAGCAAA
Source organism: Fructobacillus durionis (assembly GCF_900112405.1). Classification (GTDB taxonomy): domain Bacteria; phylum Bacillota; class Bacilli; order Lactobacillales; family Lactobacillaceae; genus Fructobacillus; species Fructobacillus durionis. The sequence goes on from NZ_FOLI01000007.1 coordinate 30,254, forward strand.
ACCTCTAAAGCATCCGCCTCCCAATCATCCAAACGATAGTAGCCGGACAGGTGGTCTTCATATACTTTGTAAGCTAATCTTTTTGTTCTGCTTTTCAACACACAATAGGCCCACTCGTGGCCGCGCTGTGCCGCAATAACTGCTGGTAACAGGATGTCTTTTCTCATCCAAACCTCCCAAATTCTGGCAGGTTTTTAAGACCCACCTAGTTCTTTGGGTGTCTCGTACCAAAGGCTTGATAAATCAAAAGCGATGCGGCTACGGAAGCGTTCAAAGATTGCACGTGACCAATCATTGGAATCGTTAACATGGCATCGACCTGCTTTTTAAGCAAGGGCGAAATACCCTTTCCTTCGTTTCCAATAATTAAGGCCGTTGCCCCCTTGGCATCCCAGGTCCGGTAGTCCTGACCATTCATGTCAGTACCGAAGACCCAGAGACCACGGTCCTTCAAAGTCTTAACAGTCTGAACCAGGTTCGTCACACGGCAAACCGGCACGTGTTCAATCGCACCAGTCGATGCCTTCGCCACCGTTCCAGTTAATTGAACTGAACGGCGCTTCGGAATGATAATTCCATGAACACCGGCAGCGTCTGCCGTACGCATGATTGATCCCAGGTTATGTGGATCTTCGATTTCGTCCAAAATCAGGAAGAAAGGTTCTTCACCAGCCTCTTTTGCCTTTTCAAAGAGCTGATCTAAATCAGCATAATCATAGGCTGCAACGGAAAGAACCAATCCCTGATGGTTACCACGGTCAGCCAATTCGTCCAACTTACCCTTAGGTCCCTGCGTGACAACTAAGCCACGGTCCTTAGCCAGCTTACTAGCTTCTTGGGCAACACGTGGGTTCAAACCAGTTTGAATCCACAACTTATTCAAGGACTGGTCACCCTTCAAAGCCTCAATAACAGCGTGGTGCCCGTAAATAAAGGCTTGGTTATCTTGTTTTGGCATCGTCTGTTCTCCCTTGTTCAACCTGCTCGTAAATCCAATTCATCATCTGTTCCAAGCGTTCTTCTTGGCCGGATAAGTAAAGGTATCCCACCATTGCTTCAACACCGGTTGAAATCCGGTATGCTACAACGTTGGTATTTTTGGCCTTCGTATAGGACTTGGCGTTGCGGCCACGCTTAAAATAGTGCATCTCCGTCTCGGTCAAGTAGTCCTCATCCCGCATGATATCAAACAAGGCCGCGTGTGCCTTGGCTGAAACATAGTGCCGGGATTTCTTTTGAAGATCGTTAACCTTCGTCAAACCGGTGGCCACCAAATGTGTCCGCACCTTAATCTCATAAATTGCATCGCCAATGTAGGCAAGAGACAACCCATTCATTTGTTCGTAGTCGAGCTTTTCCATATTTTCCTAACTAATAAAAGAATCCCTCGAGCAACTTCATTTTAATTCCATATTGGAATAATGCGTGAAAAGTCGCCCGCCATTTCCTTTAATTTGGCCAAAGAGGCCTTTTTTATACACTACTAAATTTAATGTCCCTATCAATCCGATAAAAAGAACCCATTCCTGGAAAAGTACACCAGTCAGGGCCTTTTTTTATTTCTTTGATTGGTGTTGGGCACGAATTCCATTGTACCAGCGCCAGGTCCACATCACCATGAAACCAAGTACAACGGATGCAATGACGTGCACCGCAATTTCACCCTGATTTTGTGGTGGCCAGAATAGCAAGGCTGCAATTAACAAAACTGCAGTTGCCATAAGGGCCTGCGTCCACTGTGTCCAGTTCGTAACCTGATATTGGTTATGAGGCACAGACTTAGGGAAGAGGCGGTACTGGATTTGTTCTCCGGCAGGGCTAAAGGCTAAGGCATAGTAAGTACAAAGGCCATAAGCAAACCAGTTTACTTCATACTCTGAATTACCAGACTTCACGCGCCAAACTAACAATGCCAAGATAATAATAACCGGCACAATGGCAATGAGCCAAAGCTGCTTTTTAGACAACTTCTTTACCCAATTCACCCATTCAATTGTTACTTTTGCCATAGTAACCTCCATTTATTCACTAAGACTAGTCTACCCCATTTTAAGGGCTCACTCAATTAAAAAAGCCAGCTGACTAAGCTTCTTTCGCTTAGCCAACTGGCTTTTATTTAAGTCATTAGTCTTCTTGGTCCATCTTTTGGGCCACGTCATCCAATGATTGGATGTCTTCTGCTGAATCTTCTGGCTTTGCAACCACTTCTCCAACAACTTCTGGCTTAATCTTACGGTATTCAGACATACCCGTTCCGGCAGGAATAATCTTACCAATGATAACATTTTCCTTAAGTCCGACCAATGGGTCGTTCTTTCCGCGGATAGCTGCATCCGTCAAGACACGAGTCGTCTCCTGGAATGAGGCGGCTGACAAGAATGAGTTTGTCTCCAAGGCAGCCTTCGTAATTCCAAGCAAGACAGGACGTGCTGTGGCAGGTACCTTACCAGCAAAGAGTGCTGGTTCGTTAGCCCGCTTGAAGTCAGCGATGTCCAACAAAGTTCCTGGAAGCAAGTCAGTCTGACCTGGATCCATGACACGCACCTTACGAAGCATCTGACGAATCATAACTTCGATGTGCTTGTCGGAAACTTCGATACCCTGCAAACGGTAAACCTTTTGGATTTCTGACAACATGTATGATTCAGTAGTCAAAGTATCCGTAACGGCAAGCAATTCCTTAGGATCAATAGGTCCTTCGTTAATCGCTTCACCACGCTTGATGGCATCACCTTCACCGAAACGCATACGGGCTGTCAAAGGCAAAGTGTAAGTACGAGTATCCGTCTCACCTTCGATTGTGACATCCTTTGTACGTTCGGCAGGATTTTCTTCGATTGATGCAATCTTACCCGTTACTTCAGAAATTTCAGCGCGTCCCTTAGGGATACGTGCTTCAACAATTTCCTGCACACGAGGCAAACCTTGCGTGATATCGTTTCCACCGGCAACTCCACCCGTGTGGAAGTTACGCATGGTCAACTGAGTACCTGGTTCACCGATTGACTGTGCGGCAACCGTACCAACGGCTTCCCCAACTTCAACCTCTTCACCAGTAGCCAAGTTACGACCGTAATCAAGAACAGAAACACCGTGTTCAGTCGTTGAAGTAAAGACAGAACGGATAGTAACTTCTTCGATACCGGCAGCAACAATCTTCTTGGCTGCGATTTCATCAATCATTTCGTTACGTGGCACAATCTTTTCACCAGTTTCTGGGTCAAAGACAGTCTTCATTGCGTAACGTCCAAGGATTCGGTCGTAAAGTGGTTCAACAACTGACTTACCGTCGGTGATGGCCGCAACCTTCACACCACGATCTGAACCGTTGTCGTATTCACGAACGATAACATCCTGAGCAACATCAACCAAACGACGAGTCAAGTAACCTGAGTTGGCCGTCTTCAAGGCCGTATCAGACATTCCCTTACGGGCACCGTGGGTTGAGATAAACATTTCCATAACAGTCAAACCGTCACGGAAGTTTGATGTAACAGGCAATTCGATGATCTTTCCACCAGGTCCGGCCATCAAACCACGCATTCCAGCAAGCTGAACGAAGTTCGAAATGTTACCACGAGCTCCTGAATCCTGCATCATAAAGATTGGGTTTCGGAGGTCGAAAGTCTGAATCAATTCGTCTTGGATAACATCCTTGGCCTTTGACCAGATCTCGATAACACGTTGGTAACGTTCGGCATCAGTAATCAAACCACGACGGAACTGCTTCGTAACCGTAGCAACATCCTTATGCGCGTTTTCCAAGATTTCTTGCTTGTTGTCCAATTCCGTAACATCGGTCATGGCAACCGTCAATCCAGACTTGGTTGAGATATCGTAACCAAGGTCCTTCATACGGTCCAAAAGCAATGAGGTTTCTGTAACCTTATAACGCTTGTAAACAGCGGCGATAATGTCGGCCAAGAATCCCTTCTTGAAAGGCTTGATGATGGCTTTACCATCAAGGTAATCCTTGATGTCTTGTCCTGGTTCAAGGAAGAAGTCATCAGAGATGCTTTCAAAGTTTTCATCTGAAGGTTCGTTGATGTATGGGAATTCAACTGGCAAGATTTCGTTGAAGAAGAGCTTACCAACTGACGTCACCATAATCTTTGAACGTTGTTCATCAGTGAATGGCTTTTCGGCTGGGAATGAAGAAGTTTGGATACCAACACGAGTGTGGTAGTGGACCAACTTGTTTTCAAAGGCCAAACGAGCTTCATCAACAGATGAGAAGATCATGCCTTCACCTTCGCGTCCGGCTTCTTCAGTGGTTAGGTAGTAGTTACCGATAACCATATCCTGAGAAGGCGTAACGATTGGCTTTCCATCCTTAGGAGCCAAGATGTGTCCTGCGGCCAACATAAGCAAACGGGCTTCTGCCTGTGCTTCATCTGACAAAGGAACGTGAATGGCCATCTGGTCACCATCGAAATCGGCGTTATAAGCTTCACAGATCAATGGGTGCAGACGCATGGCCTTACCTGAAACCAAGATTGGTTCAAAGGCCTGAATTCCAAGACGGTGCAAGGTAGGTGCTCGGTTCAAAAGAACTGGGTGTTCCTTGATCACGTCTTCCAAAACATCCATTACGTCTTCGTCAGCCTTATCAATCTTACGCTTAGCAGACTTAATGTTGCCGGCAAGACCACGGGCCGTCAATTCCTTCATGATGAATGGACGGAACAATTCGATTGCCATTGGACGTGGCAATCCCATTTGGTTCATCTTCAAGAATGGACCAACATCGATAACGGAACGACCAGAGTAGTCGACACGCTTACCAAGCAAGTTTTGACGGAAACGTCCTTGCTTACCCTTCAACATGTGTGAAAGGGACTTCAATGGACGGTTACCAGGACCGGCAACAGGACGGCCACGACGACCGTTATCCATCAAAGCATCGACGGCTTCTTGGAGCATTCGCTTTTCGTTTTGAACGATGATACCAGGAGCGTGCAAGTCGAACAAACGCTTCAAACGGTTGTTACGGTTAATTACACGACGGTACAAGTCGTTCAAATCAGAAGTGGCAAAACGGCCACCTTCCAATTGGACCATTGGACGCAAGTCAGGTGGGATAACAGGAATAACATCCATTACCATCCACTCTGGCTTGTTGTCTGATTGCAAGAAGGCCTCAATGATATCCAAACGGCGAACCGCACGGACACGCTTTTGACCAGTTGCTTCTTGCAATTCAGCCTTCAAGGCAGCGCCTTCACCAGCCAAGTCAACGTCAGCCAACAATTCCTTGATGGCTTCGGCTCCCATTCCTGCCTTAAAGTTTGCCCCGTATTCCTTCTTCAAGTCGCGGTATTCGCGTTCTGTCAAAAGGCGCTTCTTTTCAACAGGGGCATCACCTGGGTCAACCACAACGTAAGAAGCAAAGTAAATTACTTCTTCCAATGAACGTGGTGACATGTCCAAGACCAATCCCATACGTGATGGAATTCCCTTGAAGTACCAGATGTGGGTAACGGGTGCAGCCAACTCAATGTGACCCATCCGTTCACGGCGGACCTTAGCTGAAGTGACTTCAACACCACAGCGGTCACAAACGATTCCCTTATAACGGATTCGCTTGTACTTTCCACAGGCACACTCGTAATCCTTGGTAGGACCAAAGATACGTTCATCAAACAAGCCGTCTTTTTCTGGCTTGAGTGTTCGATAGTTAATCGTTTCTGGCTTCTTAACCTCACCATGAGACCAGTCATGGATTTGATCAGGAGAAGCAAGACCGATTTGCATAGATTCGAACTTGTTAACATCGATTGCCATCTATTCGGTCACCTTTCTTAAATTATTGTTCTTCGTCAGTAAAGGTGCTTTGTTCTTGGGTCTCTTTTTGACCATCTACCTTATCAAAGGCAACCTTAACTTCTTCATCATCACGGTTCAACAAGTCAGGGTTGGTACGAGCCAACTTTTCCAAAGCGTCAACAGGCAAGACAGAGTCGTCTTCGTCCATTTGCTTCAATTGAACTGCTTCACCTTCTTGGTTCAAGACACGCATGTCCAAACCGAGGGCTTGCAATTCCTTGACCAAAACTCGGAATGATTCAGGCACACCTGGCTTAGGAATGGCTTCACCCTTGATGATTGATTCGTAAACCTTAACACGACCTGCAACGTCATCTGACTTGTAAGTCAAGATTTCTTGCAAGGTGTAGGCAGCACCATAGGCTTCCAAAGCCCAAACTTCCATTTCTCCGAAACGCTGTCCACCGAACTGGGCTTTTCCACCAAGTGGCTGTTGCGTAACAAGAGAGTAAGGACCGATTGAACGGGCGTGAATCTTGTCGTCGACCATGTGGGCCAACTTCAAGTAGTGCATAACACCAACAGCAACACGCTTATCGAAGGCTTCACCAGTTTGTCCATCATAGACAACTGTCTTACCATCGGCTGGCAAACCAGCTTCGGCCAAAGTCTCTTCGATTTCATCATCAGTAGCACCATCGAAGACAGGGGAGGCAACGTGGATACCAAGCTTCTTAGCAGCGTATCCCAAGTGCAATTCCAAAACCTGTCCGATGTTCATACGAGATGGCACACCCATGGGTGACAAACAGATGTCAATTGGTGTTCCGTCTGGCAAGTATGGCATGTCTTCTTCGGGAACAACGACTGAAACAGTACCCTTGTTTCCGTGACGACCGGCCATCTTGTCACCGACTTGAATCTTACGCTTCTGAGCAATGTAAACACGAACCATCTGGTTAACACCAGGTGAAAGTTCGTCACCGTTTTCAGGAGTGAAGACGCGAACGGATTGAACAACTCCACCACCACCGTGTGGCACCTTCAATGAAGTATCGCGAACTTCACGAGCCTTTTCACCGAAGATTGCGTGCAAAAGTCGTTCTTCAGCTGACAAATCAGTCACACCCTTAGGGGTAACCTTACCAACTAGGATGTCGCCATCCTTAACTTCGGCACCAACACGGATGATTCCGTTTTCGTCCAAATCACGCAACTGTTCTTCACCAGTGTTAGGAATTTCGCGTGTGATTTCTTCAGGGCCAAGTTTTGTATCACGAGCCTCTGAATCGTATTCTTCGATGTGAATTGATGTATAAACATCTTCACGGACCAAACGTTCGTTCAAAACGATGGCATCTTCGAAGTTGTAACCGTGCCAAGTCATGAAGGCGATGACAGGGTTTTGTCCAAGGGCTAATTCACCCTTTTCCATTGATGGTCCATCGGCCAAGATTTGGTCATCATCAATCTTTTCACCAACTTTGACGATTGGCTTTTGGTTATAGTTCTTACCACCGTTTGAACGGCGGAACTTCATCAATTCGTAAGTATCTAATTGACCGTCTTCGCGACGAACACGAATCTGCTTAGCATCAACGTATTCAACTTCACCAGCGGCCGTTGAAATCAAAGCAGCACCAGAATCGTGGGCAGCCTTGTATTCAACACCAGTACCAACAAGTGGCGCATGTGGGTCGAGCAAAGGCACGGCCTGCTTCTGCATGTTGGCACCCATCAAAGCACGGTTTGAATCATCGTTTTCCAAGAAAGGAATAGCTGATGTTCCAATTGAAACAACCTGCTTTGGGGAAACATCGACGTAGTCAATCTTTTCGATTGGCGTTTCGATGTTTTCTTCACCGTAACGGGCCATGGCTGTTTGATGAACGAATGAACCGTCATCTTCCAACTCCGTGTTGGCCTGGGCAACGATGTAGTTATCTTCTTCATCGGCAGTTAGGTAATCAATCTTGTCGGTAACCTTGTGAGTACCCCAATCAACACGACGGTATGGTGTTTCGATGAAACCGTACTTGTTGATACGACCGTAAGTGGCCAAGGAGTTAATCAAACCGATGTTAGGACCTTCGGGCGTTTCGATAGGGTCAATACGGCCGTAGTGGGTGTAGTGAACATCTCGAACTTCAACACCGGCACGGTCACGAGTCAAACCACCAGGACCCAAGGCTGACAAACGACGCTTGTGGTTCATTTCGCCAAGTGGGTTGGTCTGATCCATGAACTGTGACAACTGTGATGAACCGAAGAATTCCTTAATTGACGCAACAACCGGACGGATGTTGATCAATTGTTGTGGTGTAACCGTTGCGGCGTCTTGGATAGACATGCGTTCGCGAACGACACGTTCCATACGAGTCAAACCAATACGGAATTGGTTTTGCAACAATTCACCAACAGAACGGATACGACGGTTACCCAAGTGATCGATGTCATCAACTTGGCCAACGCCTTCTTGCAAGTTCAAGAAGTAGTTCATACCAGCGATGATATCAGCTGGGCGAACGTTGTGTTCGTTTTCAGGCAAGTGACCGTTACCAATTAATAGCAAAGTCTTGTCTGGGTTTTCAGGTGATTCAATCTTAATCTTTTGCAATACAACAGGGTCTTGCAAGACAGCATCACCAGATGGTGTATAAGTAACCGTCTTGAAGTCAGGGTTGTCCAAGAATGGTGCCAACTTAGCCATCACAGCCTTGTCCACAACCGTTCCCTTTTCCGCAATGATTTCACCAGATTCAGGGTCAGCCAAAGTTTCGGCCAAAGTCTGGTTCAACAAACGGTTCTTCAATGACAACTTCTTGTTGATCTTGTAACGACCAACAGGAGCCAAATCGTAACGTTTTGGATCGAAGAAACGAGCAACCAAAAGGGCACGAGATGAGTCGGCCGTCTTAGGTTCGCCTGGACGCAAACGTTCGTAGATGTCCTTCAATGATTCTTCAACACGTGAATCGGACATGTTCTTGTGAACATCCTTTTCCAAAGTCATGTTCAAGGCATCGTAGCCATCAGAGAAGATGTCGATGATGTCAGAATCTGATCCGAACCCAAGGGCACGTACCAGTTCCGTCATCAACAACTTACGTGTACGGTCAATACGAACGTTAGCGATACCCTTGGCATCTGTTTCGTATTCCAACCATGCACCACGGTTAGGGATAACCGTTGTACCAAAGTGTGGACGACCGTTCTTATCAGCTTCCTGGTTGTAGTAAATACCAGGTGAGCGGACAAGCTGAGAAACGATAACTCGTTCGGCACCGTTAATAATGAAAGTACCTTGCTTTGTCATCAATGGGAAATCACCAAAGAAGACGTCTTGTGACTTAATTTCGCCAGTTTCCTTGTTAGTCAAGCGAAGAGTCACGTGCAAAGGTGCTGAGTAGTTCGCATCGTGCTCGCGAGCTTCGTCCATAGTGTACTTTGGCTCCATCAACTGGTAGTCAACGTACTCCAAAGACAAGTTACCCTGGAAGTCCTCGATTGGCATGATGTCGTTAAACATCTCCTTGATTCCTTCATCAAGGAACCACTGGTAAGATGCCGTTTGCACTTCGATCAAGTTCGGAAGATCAAGAACTTCTTTGATCTTTGAATATGAACGACGAGTACGGTATTTACCATATTTTACTAAATGTCCTGCCACACTTATCACCTCATCTAAAATTCACTGTTCATGCAAAATAAATATTACAATTTCATAAAAATTTAGCAAAAAAGTCCTTATTTTAGCGCCGTAAGGCACAAAAAAAGCAAGTCTCGCGCCTTAAAAAGTCGCGGACCTTGCCTGCTATAAGGGCTCTGATGGACAATAGATCACCAGTCGCCATATTTATTTACAGTGTTACTGAATACTATTATACGGGTTTTGAGCGGAAAAACAAGGGTGGTACTTGACAAAAATTCAGAAAACTGCTTTAGCTGATTCAATTTAAAAAGTCGAGCAAGCGCGCGACTTTGACAGAAAAGATTGATTTATTCAAAATTAGCAATAGGCCTGGTAAAAGAGCACCACGGACAAAAGCAAGGCAAAGATGCCGACATAAGTCTTAATTTTGTCTTGCGGTACGTGACGAACCACAATGGGTCCCAGAAAACCGCCGGCAAAGAGGCCAATCATCAAGACTGGCACCACCGTCCACTTCACCGGTAGCGAGAAGCAGAACATCCCCGCCGCAATCAGGTTGTTGATGAAGGTGGCGAAGTTTCGAATGGCGTTGTAGGTGGCGTACTTCTCGTTCAGCGCACGAGAAAGGACGGCAATCATCAGCAAACCCGATCCAGCGCCAAAGTAGCCAATGTAGCCTCCAACTAGGAAGATACTAATCCAAGACACAACCTTGACCCACTGCTTTGTAGGCTGATTACTCCCCTGCTTCTTGGGCATCAAAATCAGAACAGCCGCTAATAAAATGAAGAAAGGCACGACTTTTTTAAAGTTCGAATCCGAACTGTGAATGAGTAGCAAAGCGCCTACTACACCAGCAGTTGCATTAATGACCGTAATCAGTAATGTTTGTTTCCAGTGGTTCTTCAGTTCCTTTAAGGAAGACAGAAGCGTTCCCACCCCCGAGGCCATCTGTGAAATCGTAATGGTCGCATTGGCGGAAACTGGCGGAATTCCAAGCGACAGCAAGACTGGATAAAGGGTCAGCGCGGCCATCCCCACAATGCCGTTCAAAACACCGGCAATCAAAGCCATTGCAATCAGATATAAAACGGAAGCCATTAGCTCTCCTCCTAACAGAAAAGAATAGTTCTAATTAACAACTTCAGTATAGCACTGCTACACACGAACAACGCCGCTGTTCGTCGCTATGTTAATATAAAGTCAACCAAATCAATTTGTAGAAAGAAAGACAGACATCCCCATGACCGCACACATTTTTATCGTGGAAGACAATCAAGAAATCGTGGACCTTTTGGAAAAGGGCCTTGCTGGCTGGGGCTTTACTGTCTCTTCCTGCCAGGACTTTCATGAAGTGGACCAAGAGGTCTTGGCAGCTAAGCCAAACCTGGTCTTGATGGATGTGAACCTGCCCTTCTTTAATGGCTTTTACTGGACACAGGCGATTCGCAAGCAGTCGCAACTGCCCATCATCTTCCTTTCTTCCCGCGCGGAAGACGCGGATCAGATTATGGCCATGAACCTGGGTGCCGATGATTACATGACCAAGCCCTTTAACTTGGACCTGCTGATTGTCAAAATTCAGGCTCTCTTGCGACGGACAGAAAGTGCTGCTGAATCCACGTCAACGGCCGTGAGGGACTTTGCCGGATTCGAACTGAACATCCTGGATAATAGCTTGAGCAAGGATGGCCAGGTCGTTTCCTTGAGTAAGAACGAAACCAAGCTTCTTTATCCCCTTTTTGAAAAACCGGGTCAGGTTGTTTCCAAAGAAGATATCATGGAGGCTCTCTGGGACGACGAACTCTTCGTTGACCGCAACACCTTGTCCGTAATGGTCAACCGAATTCGGACAAAGACGAAGAAGATTGGCTTTGATATGGTCTTACAAACGGCCAAAGGAAAGGGACTGATGCTTCATGATTAAAAGTTGTCTTACCTTTCTGAAGGATTACTGGCTGCTCTACTTCTTATATGCCTGCACGATTCTCTTCTTAGCTTGGTCCACCCTGCTGCGTTCGGCCAATGCTGCTATCTTTTCAGATGTTTTCTGGCCGTTTACCTATTTGCTCCTGATTATGACGGCCATCTTAGCCATCAAATGGCGGCGCAAGCGCCTGGCTGTTCGTAAGCTGCTAAAAGACCCAGACTTATCCACAGTGGAAGAGCACTTAGGGAGCAGTAGCCAGGAAAAGGCACTGCAAGAACTACTGGAACAGGTTCTCTCACAGAAAACCAACCTCGTCGAAGAAAAGGAACGGGAGAGCCAAAAGCTCAAGGATTACTACGCCCTCTGGGCCCACCAAATCAAAGTTCCCCTCTCCGTCTTGGACTTGATGAACCAAACCGGCACGGTGGACCAGGCGCAAACCAAGGAACAACTTTTCTTGATTAATCAGTATCTTGAGATGCTCCTTTCCTTTATCCGTCTGCAGAACTTTAACGGTGACTTAAACCTGAAAAAGGCCTCTGCCCGCTCACTTGTCATGCAAGTGTTAAAACAGTACAAGTTCTTCTTTATCCAAAAGGACCTGTCGCTCAAAGTTTCCGAGGGCGACTTTACCCTGATGACCGACAGCAAGTGGCTACGCTTTGCCCTTGAACAGATTATCTATAACGCCATTAAGTATACGAAAGAGGGCTCGATTCAAGTTTCCTGCACGGATGATCAAAAGATTATCATTCAGGATTCCGGGATTGGGATTGATGCAGCCGACCTTCCCCAGGTCTTTAATCAGGGCTATACCGGCTTTAACGGTCGTGTCCAAGATAACGCCTCTGGTCTGGGTCTCTACCTAGTCAAAGAGATTCTAGACAAACTAGGCCACAAAGTCTCGATTGAATCGACGATTGGGGTCGGTACAACGGTGACCATCGACTGCTCCCAGCAGACTTTATCCTAATCTTACAAGACTGTAAGGATGGCAGCCCTGCCTGTAAGCACGGCCGCCGTCCTTTTTACGTTATGCTTAATTCACGTTAAACAGAGAGGAAACATCATGACACTATTAGCCGTTAATCATCTTAAAAAAGAATACAAATCAAAGCGCTCAACCCAAAAGGTTCTCGCCTTAAAGGACGTGGACTTCCAGGTCAACGAGGGCGAGTTCATCGCCATCATGGGGGAGTCGGGTTCTGGTAAGTCCACCTTGCTAAACTGTATCGCGACCTTGGACAAGCCCACTGCCGGCCACATTCTCTTGAAGAATGACGACCTGGCTAACTTGAAGGACAAGGACCTGGCCGCCTTTCGTCGCGACCACCTTGGTTTCGTCTTCCAGGACTTCAACTTGTTAGACACTTTGTCCGTTAAGGACAACATCTACCTTCCACTAGTGCTCGCTAAGAACACCAAGGGTAAGGAAGAAAAGCTGGCTCACCTAGCCAAGCAGCTCGGTATCGAAGACCTCTTGAACAAGTACCCCTACGAACTCTCCGGTGGACAGCAACAACGTGTGGCCATCGGCCGAGCCTTAATCACGAAGCCCGAATTACTGCTCTGTGACGAACCAACTGGGGCCTTGGATTCCAAGAACGCCGCCGACATCTTAAACCTCTTCGATGAATGCCACGAAAACGGACAGACCATCTTGATGGTTACCCATTCATCCCTTTCGGCTTCCCATGCCGGACGAGTGCTCTTCATCAAGGACGGTACCGTCTTCCACCAGCTCTACCGGGGCGACAAGTCCGAGCAGGAAATGCTCGTGGCCATCAACGAGGCCATGACCAACCTACTGGGAGGGCAGTCTTAAAATGTTTTACGTGAAACTCGCTTTCGACTCGCTTCGAAAGAATAAGGAAAGCTACCTGCCCTTCCTCCTCGCTGGAACAGCCGCGGTAGCGCTGAACTTCTTAGTTCAACTGCTCATCTACTCATCAGGTGTTAAGAACCTACAGTTCGCCTCCGACATCGTCCGTCTGCTACTCGTACTCGGACAGGTCATCATCGGCCTGCTCTCCCTGGTCATCATGATCTACACCTACTCCTTCTTAAAGAAGGGCAAGGAAAAAGAGTTTGGCCTTTATAGCATTCTCGGAATGAAAAAGTCGGACTTGGTCAAGATTTCTTTGATTCAACAGGCCATGTCCTTTGCCATCACCATCGTGACCGGTCTGATCACAGGCTTCGTTTTCGCCAAGCTGATGATTCTTTTGCTCGTTCGCATGGTGGGTGGTAAAACTTTCGGGATGGAACTTTCCCTCCCCGCCTTGGCCTGCACCATCGCCTTCTTCTTTGGCGTCTATGCGGTACTGACCATTATCGATGCCATCGCAGTCGCTCGCACCAAGACTTTGGACCTAATGAAGTCCGAAAAAAAGGGTGCATCGGCTCCTAAGAACCGCTGGCTCTTCTTCCTCTTCGGTGGCGCTGCCCTTATCTGGGGTTACGGTCTGTCATTGACGGTGCCATCCCCCATCAAGGCAGTCAACCAGTTCTTCTTCGCCGTTCTGCTTGTGGCGGTGGCCACCTACCTCCTTTTCATCGCGGCTTCGACTTTGATTTTGAAAGCCCTGCAAAAGAAGGAAGGCTACTACTACCAAAGTAAGCACTTCATTACCGTTTCCAACATGCTCTTCCGTATGAAGCAAAACGCCGTTGGACTAGCCTCGATTGCCTTACTCACTACCATGACTTTGGTCGTGACCGTGACGACGGCATCGATGTACTTTGGTAAGGCCGACCTCGTTCAGAAAATGTTCCCACGAGACGTTGAGGTAGCCCTCGAAAACAAGGGCATTACAGAAGAACAGGTCGATTCACTTGTTAACAAGTACGACTTAAAAGCATCTGGTAAGTACACGCAAACCGTATCACTGCCAGCCCGTGCGGCCATGTCAAAGGATCAGCACTTCACTAGCACGGAGTACGCAAGCAATGCCAACGAACGTAACATTCAGTTCATGACCTTGGACGAATACCAGGCCGCAACCGGCGACAAGCAAAGCCTAAAGGCCAACCAGGTCTTAGCCTACGGTCGTAACGGTGGCAAACTAACCCGCTCTGACATTTACTTGGGTAAGGACCGCTACAGCGTCAAGCAAAACCTGAAGAGCATCAAGGGTATGCCATCTGCATCGGCCGATAGCACCGCTTCCTTCGTCTTTGTTCTACCAACCGAAGAAAGCCTGCAGTCCGCAACCAAGACCTTCTTCCCAGAGGTGGATGAGTCAAAGATCATGCAAACCAGCTACTTCTTTAACATTAGCGGTTCAGCAAAGCATGAAGAAGACTTCTGCAACGCCCTCGATAACTACCAGGGCCAGAACATGTCCTTCCAAGTGAAGTCCATGACTGAAAAAGTCATGAACGGTATCTACGGTGGCTTCTTCTTCATCGGGATTCTCTTCTCGATCTCCTTCATCCTGGCCACCGGCTTGATGATTTACTACAAGCAGATTTCCGAAGGAAAGGCCGACCAGGCCCAGTTCGAAATCCTGCAAAAGGTGGGAATGTCCGAAGGGGAAATCAAGAAGACCATCCGCTCACAAATCATCTGGCTCTTTGGTCTCCCAATCGCCGTTTCACTCATTCACTTGAGTTTCGCCATGCCAATGATTAACAAGCTGCTCCTAGCCTTCTCAGTTCCCGTAACCGGCGCCGTTTACGTGGTAATGGCGATGACCATTCTCCTGATGGTGACCATCTACTACATCATTTACAAGATTACTTCCCACACCTATTACAAGCAGGTCACGGAATTAAATTAAGGCACAAAAAAGTCGTTCGCGAATGCGAACGACTTTTTCATTTACTTATTTTTACCAGTTAAATCCACGTCTTGCAGTGGGATAACCTTGGTCTTCTTTGACCACTTGTAGCCCAAGTAAGGAATCACAAAGATTGGCACGGACAAGTAAGTCACGGCAATCTTATCCCATTCCCAGTGCGCAAAGGCTTCGGGATCTTGCAGGAAGATAACAACCAAGGACATGAAAAGTGCAAAGATTGGACCGAATGGGAACCACTTTGCCTTGTATGGCAAGTCGTTGACATCGTTGCCCTGTGCCACGTAGGCCTTACGGAAGCGCAAGTGGGCGATGGCAATCCCCATCCAAGCCAAGAATCCAGTCAAACCAGAAGCGGCAACCAGCCAACCGTAGACAACGTTGCCGCCCTTCATTTCTGAAGTAAAGGCCACAAGGCCAACGCACATCGTCAGCAAGAGTGATGCCCATGGCACACCGTGCTTTGTTAGGCGACCAAAAATCTTTGGTGCCTGACCCTTCTTAGCCAATGAGTAAAGGGTACGGGTTGAAGCGTAAGTTCCTGAGTTGGCGGCTGACAAAACAGAAGTCAGGATAACCGCGTTCATCAAGGAAGCAGCGAAAGCAATACCAGCGTTCTTAAAAACGATGGTAAATGGTGACATCATGACGTTACCGGAATCGGCAGCGGACATCAAACGTGGGTCTTGGTAGTAAACCAAGGCTGAAATCACGAAGATGGCCCCGATGTAGAAGAGCAAGATACGCCAAAAGACCGAGTGAATGGCCTTTGGCACAGACTTGCGTGGGTCCTTGGCTTCACCAGCCGTAATCCCAATCAATTCGGTTCCCTGGAATGAGAATCCAGCCACAACGAAGACGGAAAGGACACCTTGCCAACCGCCAACGAAACCGTGTTGACCAACTGAAAGGTTGCGGACAACGTCCGTGTTGGAATGAATGATACCAAAGATAGCCAAAACCCCAATGAAGAGGAAGAAGCAGATGGTAACAACCTTAATCAATGACAACCAGAATTCCGTTTCACCGAAGGTGCTAACGGAGAAGAGGTTAATCAAGAAGATTAAGAACAGTGCAATCGCCGAGAAAATCCAAGATGGAACGTCTGGTAGCCAGAACTGAGCAACCAACCCAACCGTCACTGTATCAACGGCTAGGGTAATGGCCCAGTTAAACCAGTAGTTCCACCCTAAGGCGAAACCAAAGGCTGGATCAACGAAGCGGTTCCCATATTCTGCAAATGAACCCGACGTTGGTGCAAAGGTTGCCATCTCCCCAAGGGAAGTCATGAGGAAGTAGACCATGATTCCGATGATGAGGTAGGCCAAGATAGCACCGAATGGTCCGGCCTGTGAAACTGAAGCACCCGAGGTCAAGAAGAGCCCGGTTCCGATTGACCCACCGAGGGCAATCATCGACACGTGGCGTGTCTTCAATTCATGTTGAATTGTATTTTCATTTGTTTCTGCCATGAGCAAAAACCTCCGTTTGATTTTTCAAACAAAAAACCTACTCTTGTATCAAAACAAAAGTAGGCGTCATCACATTTTTTAAGCATGATAGCAAAGCGCACCGTTTAAAAAACGACAGTCCATGAAATCTTTTTCCATGTCCCAAGCTCTGCACTCCCCCGAGTGGAAAACTTTCGGCAACCGCACCTTTTGTACCGGGTCATCGTCTTGGGTAGACTAGCCGGCAGGACTGATTTTGGTCGCAACCTCTTTGTTTGTATTTTTAGAATAGCATAACTAAATTTTACCGTCAACACCGAAGAACTGCTGCCAGTGCTTTGAAAGACGGATGTACATCCCCGCAGCCGTGCGGAAGAACCAGTAGCCGAAGAGGGCGGAACCAATTAAGGTTGTCACTGACACATCGTAATCAACGATGGAAGCAGCGGCCAAAATTAGCCAGAAGAAAATCATCAAGCCGGACAAAGTCGACTTTACCCAGTAGGCCAGTGGCAAACGTACCACAAGGACCTGCTGAATTTGGAAGAGCAAGAATGCCCAAATCGTATTGGACAGTGCTGGCATCATTTGCAGCAAAACCGGCCCATCGTCCCAGTAGAAGAAGGTCAACAATGACCAGGCCCAACACATGATAATCAAAATCGATGAGCAGGCCAAGGACCACCAGAAACCAACTTTGAAGCCGAGGGTTCTTAGGAAGGCCGCCCAAACAATGGTTAGCAACCAGGCCATCCAGAAGTTCTTCAACAGGTAGGCCGGTCCGAAGAGAAAGCCGAGCTTTGAATTCGCGAGCGCCTGAATCGCAATCGATCCAGCTGCGTCAAACAAAGTCAAAAAAGAGGAGTTAAAGCGGAGCATCCCCGACAGAATGATAAAAATAATTAATGCAAAGAGTGGCAGGAAACGTCTCTTTTTCAGTGGATAAATCAATGAATTTGCGACCTTTCATCTAATGTTCTGCAATGGTGAATGTTTATCCGAAGTAGTTAATGCCCATTGCTGCACGCACTTGCTTCATAGTTTCTTCGGCCTTGGCATTGGCCTTGTCAGATCCGTCCTTCAACATCTTCAAGACAGCATCCATGTTCTTGGCGTATTCCAAACGACGTTCGCGGATTGGTGCCAATTCAGCTTCCATGACGTCAATCAAGTGCTTCTTCAACTTCATGTCGCCGAGTCCACCACGTTGGTAGTGGTCCTTTAGTTCTTGAACACGCTTCTTATCTGGATCAAAGATGTCCAAATAAGTGAAGACAACGTTGCCCTCCACGTGACCTGGATCTTCCACACGAATGTGCGTTGGGTCCGTGTACATGGACTTGACTTTTTTGGCCAAAGTCTCGGCATCATCTGACAGGTAAATCCCGTTGTTCAAAGACTTTGACATCTTAGCATTACCGTCGATACCAGGCAAACGGCCCTGCCCCTTAGGTGGGAAGACCCCTTCTGGCTCAACCAAAATATCTGTGTTGTAAGCGGAGTTGAAAGAACGAACCAGTTCACGGGTCTGTTCAATCATTGGCTTTTGGTCGTCACCAACCGGCACCTTTGTTGCCTTAAAGAGGGTAATATCAGCAGCCTGGGAAACAGGGTAAGTTAAGAATCCGGCTGGGATTCCTTCGCCGAAGCCCTTTTGCTGGATCTCAGTCTTAACTGTTGGGTTTCGTTCCAAACGGCCCAGTGAAACCAAGTTCATGTAGAACATCGTCAATTCGGCCAAAGCTGGAATCTGTGATTGCACGAAAATCGTTGACTTGCTTGGATCAATCCCAACAGCCAAGTAATCAAGGGCCACTTCAGTCAGTGACTTCTGAATCTTTTCTGGGTCGCGGGCGTTATCAGTGAAAGCCTGTGTATCCGCAATCATGATGTAAGGGTCATAAATCCCCTCGTTCTGCATTGCCACACGGTTCTTCAACGAACCGATGTAGTGCCCGATGTGCAATTTTCCAGTTGGTCGATCGCCGGTTAAATAAATTTCTTTTTCCATGGTTGCTTTTATTTCCCTTTATTTTCTAACCACTCTATTATATCGAATTGTATAAAGTCTTGCAGGATAGCTTTGTTATTGGTATATTATTAAGAACAAATTAAAAACATTTAATGAAAGTGAGGTCGGTACTATGAAATATGCAGTTGTTGGAGCAGGTGCCATGGGCTTGCGCTATGGGCTTTTACTTCAAGAAGTCGCTGGCAAAGAGGTTGAGTTCGTTGAGCCAACCAAGGAGTCAGTTGATAAGATTAAGGCTCAAGGTAACGTTGTCTACCAATCACGAGATCATGAGGACCGACATCCGGTCCCAGTAAAGGTCTTTTCACCAGAAGAATACGAAGGTAATCCTGACGTCTGGATTTTCTTTATGAAGCAGATGCAGATGGAAGAGACTTTGAAGCGAATGGCGCCCCACTTCAAGGACCACCAAGTGGCCGTGGGTGCGATGAATGGTATGGGCCACATCGAAAAGCTCCAATCCTACTTTAAGGATGACAAAATCATTGGTGGAACAGCCATGATTGCCACAATCTTGAGCGATTATGGTGATGTTGACTTCATCGGTAAGTCAAATTCAGGTGCTTCTGCCTACTCAAACTTGTCTGGTGTGAAGACTGCCGAGACCCAAGAGGTCATGGAAGATTTCCAAGCCGCCAATTTGAACCCAACGTACTCAAACAACTTTATGGGTACCTTGTTGACAAAGGTCTTCTTCAACGCCGTTGAGAACTCCATTGCAACGATGTTCCAAGCACGAATGGGTAACTTGTTGTCATACGACCAATTCGTCCCAACCATCGCCAAGCCATTGGTTGATGAAGCCTACGATGCTGCGGCAGCAGCCGGCATCACCTTGCTTGAAACACGCGAAGAAATGTTGATTCAAGTGGATTACGTTGCCCGTGAAGTGGTACCACTCCACTTCCCTTCAATGTACCAAGACTTTGTTAAGAACCGTCCAACAGAAGTTGATTATATCAACGGTTGGATTGCTGACTTAGCTGAAGAACACGGTGTCGCAGCGCCAACGCAGCGTTTCATCACAGGTTTGGTTCACTTGGCCGAAGCCATGCGTGAATTTAACCCACCGGTTAACCAGTTGGAAGTAAAGTAATTCATTAAAAAAAGCCTCTTACCAGGGGCTTTTTCTTTTGTCTACAATTTATAAATCAAGCAATGACTATTAAAAATGTAAACAAAAAAGCCGCAAGCAAAGCTTGCGACTCTTTAGTAGCCCGTGAGAGAATCGAACTCTCGATTCCGCCGTGAAAGGGCAGCGTCTTAGCCACTTGACCAACGGGCCATGGTCAGTTGTTGTTTCATATCGCTATCAAACAACTATGTTAGTATAGCAAGTAGACGCTACCCTCGTCAATAGGAAATCTAAAATATTTTTATTTTAGTACCAATTGTATTGGTTGTGGTGAGCCAAAGCAGCTTGAGCTGAACCATAACGATCGGCAATGTAAGCCTTCATGGCTTGCAACTGGTCTTGGTAATCGGCAGTGTTTCCACCGTAGCGAGCACGCAATGATGGTGACAATTGACCGATTCCGTAGTAAATACCGTTTGTGGCGTTTACGTTACCACCAGATTCCTTGTTAATAATGGCTTGCAAAGCAGCTTCTTCAGAAGAGTCCGTGCTTGTTGCAGTTGATGTATTAACAACTGTTGCTGATGATGAGGCGGAAGCAGCCTGTGCCTGTGAAGCAGCAGCTTGTGATGCAGCAGCCTGTGAGTCAGCTTGACTTTGAGCAGTTGCTGAATCAGCTTGTGCTTGTGAGTCAGCCTGGCTTTGGCTATCTGTATTGGTTGTCTGCGTGTTCTGTGTTGCGGCTGCAGTACCAGTCGTCTTCAAAACTTGTCCGACTGACAACTTACTTGCATCTTGAATATTGTTCAATGATGCCAAATTATCAACTGTTGTGTTGAAGCGTTGTGCCAAAGTCCAAAGGTTATCCCCTGATTGAACCGTGTAGCTTCCAGTGTTTTCATTTGAATCGGTAGTCGTTTGATTTGAATTGTCTGAGCTTGTTTGGTCGATAACCAAGTTTTCACCAGCGTAAATCTGGTGAACGTTTTGAATGTTATTTTCCTTAGCTAGTTGGTCAACACTGACGTTGTAGTCTTTAGCGATACTTGTCAATGTTTCGCCTGAGCGAATGGTGTGTTGCTTTGCACTATTGGCAGAAGCAGCGTGGTGACCTAAAGCAACTGATCCAGCAAGTCCTGCAGCAACTAACAACTTATTCTTAATAGTCATGTGTAATCTCCTTTTCTGTAACTCATTTCAAGAGATGTTTCCACTTCCTGAACTTACTCTATGTCCTATGATACACCCCTAAAGTTTAAGTACACATTAAATATGCAAAAAAACTTTTAAAAAACATAAAAAAAGGACTAGCTTTCGCTAGTCCTTTTCACTTCTTATCGGCCTGAGCGGATAGAAGCAACATGAATTCGGTTAACAGCTCGCATCAACGCGACTTGAGCCATCTTGATTTCACGGTTATCGTTGACCTTTTGTGCTTCAGCCAAACGTGCTTGCGCACGTTCTTTGGCACTCTTAGCTCGATCAACATCAATATCGTCAGCGACTTCGGCTGAGTCGGCAATAACCGTTAATAGGTTATGTGAAAACTCGGCAACTCCACCGTTAACGGCAAGGGAACGTTGCTGATTGTCTTTTTTAACAATCATTTCATCGATGGCCAGCGCTGCCAAAATTGGCTCGTGGCCAGCCATGATTCCCATCTGGCCACCCTTAGTGTTAATTACGGCAATTTCGGATCCAGATTGATCAAAAACTTGACCATCTGGTGTCACGATTCTCACTGTAATACCAGTCTGTTGTTGTTCTTGTTCAGCCATGGATTACCCCCTTATTGGGCCATTGACTTCGCCTTATCCACCACTTGTTCGATGGGACCGACGTTACGGAAAGCATCTTCAGGTAGGTCATCATACTTACCATCCAAGATTTCCTTAAATGAGCGAACCGTCTCAGCGATTGGGACGTATTCACCCTTTACGCCAGTAAAGGTTTCAGCAACAGCGAATGGTTGTGAAAGGAAGAATTGAATACGACGAGCACGGTTAACTGTAACCTTTTCTTCGTCTGACAATTCATCCATACCCAAAATGGCGATGATGTCTTGCAATTCACGGTAACGCTGGAGCGTCCGTTGAACTTCAGTTGCCACTTCGTAGTGTTCTTGGCCAACCACTTCTGGGTCCAAGGCTGATGACGTTGATGCCAAAGGATCAACGGCTGGGTAGATACCTTGTTGCGTTAATGAACGCTCCAAGTTGGTTGTGGCATCCAAGTGGGCGAAAGTCGTCGCAGGAGCAGGGTCGGTATAATCATCGGCAGGCACATAAACGGCCTGGATTGATGTAACGGCACCCTTCTTCGTTGACGTGATTCGTTCCTGGAGCTTACCCATTTCAGAAGCCAACGTTGGCTGGTAACCAACGGCTGAAGGAATACGGCCCAAAAGGGCTGAAACTTCAGAACCGGCCTGAGTGAAACGATAGATGTTATCGATAAAGAGCAAAACATCTTTTCCTTCGTTATCACGGAATGATTCGGCCATTGTCAAACCAGTCAAGGCAACACGCATACGTGCACCAGGAGGTTCGTTCATTTGACCATAAACCATGGCAGTTTGCTTCAAAACGCCAGATTCCTTCATTTCGTGGTACATGTCGTTACCTTCACGGGTACGTTCCCCGACACCAGTAAAGACAGAAATACCATTATGACCCTGGGCGATGTTGTGAATCAACTCTTGAATCAAAACGGTTTTACCAACTCCGGCACCACCGAATAATCCAACTTTTCCACCACGAATGTATGGCGCCAACAAATCGATAACCTTGATACCAGTTTCGAGAATTTCTCGAGAAGTAGTCAATTCATCGTATTCAGGGGCTGCCCGGTGAATTGGGTGACGTTCAACAGAATCGTCAATGGCACCAGCGTTATCAACTGGTTGACCCAAAACGTTGAAGACACGACCCAAAGTTGCTTCCCCAACGGGAACTTCAATTGGCTTACCAGTGTCTTGAACGGCCATGCCGCGCTGCAACCCATCCGTTCCGTCCATGGCAATGGTACGGACAACGCCGTTACCCAAGGCCAATGAAACTTCAACGGTCAAAGTCTTATCATCCCCTAATTGAACCAACAAAGCGTTGTTGATTTCAGGAATTTCGACTCCTTCATCAAAGGCCACATCAACGACTGGACCGATCACTTGTACGACTTTTCCAGTAGTCATGCTTGTTTCCTTTCTGTGTTAACGGTGTTAAACACCGCCCTCAATTTCTTATTCCAAAGCGACCATACCACCGGTAATTTCGGTGATTTCAGTCGTAATCTGTGACTGACGAGCACGGTTGTACTGCAAACTGAGTGTTGAAATCAAATCATCAGCAGAGTCAGTTGCAGAAGACATCGCTGTCGATGAAGCAGCGTGCTCGGTGGTTTTCGCATCGAGCAAGGCCTCAAAGACGAGGGACTGAATGTATTGTGGCAAAACCACGTTCAAAACAGTCGCTGTATCCGGCTCAGAATCGTAGGCAGACATCGTATCGAACGATTGTTCCTGCCCATCTTCATCCTCTTGTTCCTTGGTTTCTTCAACAACTTCACGTGTCAACGGAAGCAATTGGACGTTTCGTTGGTCCGCTTGCAAACGGTTAATGAAGTGGTTGTAGACCATGTGCAAAGAGTCAAAGGCTTCGGCTTCGTAAAGGGAAATCACAGTCTTTAGAACCTGACGAACCTCGTTAAAGGTAGGCACATCCGATAGACCACGGTGTTCCAAAGCAACGGTAAAGCCACGTTTCTTATAGAAGTCGGCTCCGTTACCTCCGATAGCCAAAATCACAGTGTTTTCTGGCGTTAAGTTGTGTTCCTTCATCAAGGCGTTTGTTTTCTTGATGATGTTGGCGTTGTATGATCCTACCAAACCACGATCAGAAGTCACAAGCAAGATTCCCGTTTTCTTAACAGGACGCTTGGCAACCATTGGCAAATGGGATGAATCAACGTTATCCAGGACGTGTGCTTCAATCAAATGTGAAACAACGGCCTTTAGACGGTAGGCATACTCATGGTAGCCCTCTGTCGAACGTTGGATTTGGCTCAACTTTGCAGTTGAAACCATCTGCATGGCTGACGTAATCTGACGAGTTTTCTTGGTAGAAGCAATTCGCCGCTTAATATCTTGTAAAGAAGCCATTTTGCCTCCTTTTATTTGTCAGCTGAAGAGCCTGTGTAGCTATCCTTAAAGGTCTTCACTGCAGCATCCATCTTATCGGTGTCAGGCAATTGCTTTGTTGTCACGATTTCGTTCAACAAATCCTTTTGACTAGCATCCAAGTAAGCGATGAATTCATCTTGGAAGTGTTGGATGTCAGAAACAGCAACATCGTCCAAGTAACCATGTGTCAATGCATACAAAACGAAGACTTGGTGTTGAACAGCCATTGGCTTGTGCAATGGTTGCTTCAAAACTTCAACCGTACGCTTACCACGGTTCAACTTAGCCTGCGTTGCCGCATCCAAATCAGAACCGAACTGGGCAAATGATTCCAACTCACGGTATGAAGCAAGGTCCAAACGCAATGTTCCGGAAACCTTCTTCATAGCCTTAATTTGGGCATCTCCACCAACACGGGAAACAGAAGTTCCGGCATCGATGGCAGGACGTACACCAGCGTAGAACTGGTCAGCATCCAAGAAAATCTGTCCATCGGTAATTGAAATAACGTTGGTTGGGATATATGCAGACACATCACCAGCTTGCGTTTCAATGATTGGCAAGGCCGTCATTGATCCACCACCTAGTTCGTCTGACAACTTGGCTGCACGTTCAAGCAAACGTGAGTGCAAGTAGAAGACATCACCAGGATAGGCTTCACGACCAGGTGGACGACGAAGAATCAAAGATATCTCACGGTATGCCGTTGCTTGCTTTGATAGGTCATCAAAGACAATCAAGACATGCTTACCGTTGTACATGAATTCTTCACCCATTGCTGCCCCAGCATATGGTGCCAGGTAAAGCAAAGCAGCTGCTTCAGCAGGCCCTGCGTTAACAACAATTGTGTAGTCCATTGCGCCCATCTTCTTGAGCGTTTCAACTTGTTCACGAACCGTTGAATCTTTTTGACCAACCGCTACGTAAATAACGATCATATCTTGGTCTTTTTGGTTCAAAATCGTATCGACAGCAATTGAAGTCTTACCTGTCTTACGATCACCGATGATCAACTCACGCTGACCACGACCGATTGGAACAAGGGCATCAATCGCCTTGATACCTGTTTGCAATGGTTCAGAAACTGACTTACGAGCCATGACACCAGGTGCCTTGGCTTCGACAGGTCGAGTCTTTGTAGTATTTAGGTCGCCTAATCCATCAATGGGTTGTCCCAAAGCGTTGACGACACGCCCAATCAATTCTTCACCAACAGGAACTTCCATTACGTGTCCTGTTCGCTTAACTGTATCCCCTTCACGAATACCTTCTGAGGAACCTAAGACAATGATTCCAACTTCAGATTCTTCAAGGTTTTGGACCATACCATAGGCACCGTTGTTAAAGGTAACCAATTCACCGGAAAGGGCGTTTGCCAAGCCAGTTGCTCGGGCAACACCATCACCGATATAGGTAATCGTTCCAATTTCTTCTACAGTCAGTTTTGTGTCGAACTTTTCGAGCTGCTGCTTAATTAAAGCAGAAATTTCTTCAGCTTGAATCGCCATGTCTTTTCCTCACTAACCTAGTAACTCTGCCTTCAATTTGGCAATTTTCGTCTTCAGCGATCCGTCAATCAAAATTGACTTGGATTGCATGGACACACCCGCGATCAACTCGGGGTCGACCGTGTAGGTTGCTTCAACCTTCTTTGCCCCGCTTTGCTTTTGGAAGGCTTGTGCTAAGCGTTCCTTTTGACTATCATCAACTGCTACGGCTGAAGTGATGACAACACTTTCAATACCCTGGCGTTCTTGATAAAGGTCAAAGAATCGGTTAACGACTGCCCCAAACAATGCGAAGTGGTGGTGACTCAACAAAATTTTTGTTAAGTTCACAACACCTTGGTTAGCACCCTTGGTTAATGTGTCCAATAAGGAGACTTGGTCTTCTTCTGAAATCGTTTGCGCGGATAGCAAAGCCGTTAATTTCGGATTCTTTGTTACCACATCGTTCACGACTTTCAAGTCAGCCAGTAGGCTGTCAAAAGAATCTTGATCGGAGCCGTACGCCAAAAGCGCTTCGGCGTATTGTTCGACCACTTTTTCCTTTTTGTTAGCCATCTGTCCTCCTTACTGCTGGCCTAATTCTGCTAAGTAAGCATCAATTAAGGCTCGCTGGTCATCAGCAGATAATTCCTTTTGAATCAACTTGGAAGCGATGGTTACAGACAAGTCTGCCACGTCCTTCTTGGCCGTGTTCATCGCATCGTTCTTCATCTGCACAGCATCTTCTTGGGCTGATTGGCGCATGCCAGCAACCTGCGTATTTGCTGCTTGAATCAATGAGTCGGATTGTGCTTGAGCGGACTTCTTAGCCGTCTCAATCATCTGGCTCGCTTGGTTCTTTGATTCAGAAAGTTCCTTTTGGCGTTGTTCAACCAAGGAAGCAGCATCTTCACTCTTTTGTTGAGCGTCATCTAAGTCCTTGTTAATCTTATCCGCACGTTGGTCTAAGACCTTTGTTAAAGGTCCATAGGCCACCTTCTTCAAAATGACCATTAGTAGGAGGAAGGCAACAATAATAAAGACCATATCGCCAAGTGGCATCGCCTTTGTCATTAATAATGTTTGCGCCATCTTTTATCTCCTCTAAGGATTCCTCTTACTTGTTGATCAAAGTAAAGGCCATACCAACAACGATGATTGGCAAGGCTTCGGCCAAGGCCAATCCAAGGAAGGCACGTGACAAAAGCTTTCCAGCCAATTCAGGTTGGCGAGACATTCCGGCCAAAAACTGTGAGTACATCACACCAACACCGATACCACCACCAATGGCGGCTCCGGCAAAGGCGATTCCAGCTGCAATAACACCTAAGTTCTGTAAATCCATTTGCTTTCTCCTTTAGTTACGAAAGAGCTTTCTTCTACTATTGGATGATAACGGTCCCCCGCGTCTGCTACTAGCAGTAGTTCCACACTACTCTTCGCCGGATAACTGCGCCGTGAAGACGGCTGTTAACATAACGAAAACGTAGGCCTGGATGCCACCGATTAGTAATGAGAAGGCCTGCCAGGCCATCTCAAGCGGCAAAGCGATAATCCAGCCAAATCCATGTAATGAAAAGGCCATGCTTGCTAGCAAGTTCAACATTAATTCACCAGCAAAGATGTTTCCAAAGAGTCGCAAAGCCAGTGTCAAAAAGTTTGTCACTTGCTCAACGAAGTTCAGTGGGAACAACGCCGCATAAGGCTTCAAGAACATGTTCTTGAGATAACCGCCTAATCCTAAGGTCTTAATACCCGTTGCATTTGCCAGCATAATTGACATGATAGCCAAACTAAAGGCAATTAAAGGATCAGCCGTTGGCGATTTAATCAAAGTCACGTCAGAGGCTGTCTTAACTTGCAACAATAGTCCCATTTCATTTGATACTACTAAGAAAAGGAACAAAGTAAAGCTGTACAGGCCAAACTGACGGGCCAGATTGCTTGGCAACTGGTCTCCCAGAATTCCCCTAACAAAGTCCAACACATATTCAATCACGTTTTGACCACGTGAAGGCCGGATGGCCACCTTCCGCGTAAGGAAGACTGCCAACAAGACAACAACGGTCATTGCCAATAAGGTTGAGAGCACTGTTGTCCAGGTGAATGTCAGCCCTAGGAAAGAAAATGTTGATGTCGGTTCATCCATCGGTTTTCTCCTTTCTGCAATTTTCTATTTTGACGCAAGACATCTTGTCATCTCTCAAAATATACCCCCATAATACGCTCACTGTATTCTAAACACAAGGGAATATGTGCCATTTTCACAACCAAATGAGATTTTTTAAAGAAAAGAATCAATATATGCGACAGAATGATAAAAGTGTCGAAAAGGCCGATAAAAGGCCTATCCAACAGTCTTGTGAATCTGTTTATTAAAATCGAAACGATGAACAAATACTAAAATTACTTATTTAGAATGAGATTTTTTAACAATTTTGTGAAAACTCATTCAAAAAAAGGAGCCCTTCTTTTGAATGGCTCCTTTTTTCTAAATTACTTGCTTTCTTTTGGCAAAATTAAATTCAAAATAATTCCTAGCAATGTCGCAATGGCAACACCTGAAAAATCAACTTCTGACAAAAGCTGGAGGTGGAAGTTTCCAATCCCAACAACCAAGACCGGCCCAGCAATCAACAGGTTGCGCTTCTTACCATAATCAATACGGTTATCCACCATCACTTGAATACCCGCGGCAGCAATCACACCGTAGAGCATGAGGCCGACACCACCGGTTACCGCACCCGGCACAGAGCGAATCAAGGCAGCTAACTTGCCGATAAAGGCAAAGATGGAAGCAAAGACAGCAGCACCTGCAATCACCCAAACAGAGAAGACACGGGACAGTTGCATCACGCCGATATTTTCACCATAAGAAGTTAAGGCAGGTCCTCCAACCAAACCAGCAAAGACCGAGGCTAATCCGTCCCCTGCCAGCGTCTTGCTCAAGCCAGGATCTTTGAAGAAGTCATGTCCCGTAACTTTTTTCAGCACCAGTAAGTGACCCAAGTGTTCCGATAGTGTCACTAGAACCAAAGGCATCATGGTCAACATGGCCATTGGATAAAAGTGCGCTGCGTGCTTAGCCGAACCAGCAAAGAAGAAATCAAAGTGTGGCAGAGAGAACCAATCGGCTTGCATCACTGGGGAAAAGTCGACTAATCCAAAGAGTAATGCACAGATATAGCCAAAGATGATACCAAGCAGCACAGGAATCAAACCTAGAAAGCCCTTTAAATAGAAGTTACAGAAAATCGTTACTAAAAGCGTGACCCCAGCGACAATGAAGGCGCGCATATCGTACTGTCCGTTAATTTCGGTACCTGACTGGGCGGCCGTTTGCGCCAGTGACAAACCAATCACCATAATGACCGGTCCCACCACTTCTGGTGGAAAAATTTTATCAATCCAAGCCGTTCCGGCTTTGGCAACAATCAAGGCAATGACTAAGTAACAAAGTCCAACAGAGACCACACCCTGTCCAACAGCGGAATAGCCAACCGTCTTCATCATCGAAACCATGGGAATAATAAAGGCAAATGAAGAACCCATGTAAGCTGGCACACGACCGTGGGTCGTTAACAAGTGAATCAATGTTCCAACACCCGAAGCAAAAAGGGCAACGGCTGGATCAAGGCCTACTAACAGAGGGACTAAGATGGTTGCACCAAACATTGAGAATAAATGCTGTAAGGATAATCCAATAAATGGCAGCAAAGGTGGTCGGTCATACAAGTTATAAATCGCTTGTTCGCTCTCAACAGTCTTTTTCATTTCACATTCTCCAGAATTATAAAATCGTGTTTTTGCTCAAAAAAAATCACCGAAACAATATCGGTGATTCAAAAGGCCAGATTACTTCAAAACCTTCTTTAAATTGATCGTCAAATCAGCAGCCAAATCATAAACGATTGGTTGTCCGTTAGCGATTTCAACATTCAAGATGTCGTCATCTGAAATGTTTTCCAAGTGCTTAACCAAAGCACGGAGTGAGTTACCGTGGGCGGCAATCACAACATCCTTACCAGCTGCCAAGTCCTTCTTGATCTTAGCATCCCAGAAAGGCAATACACGTTCCAACGTAACCTTCAAGTTTTCACCCAATGGCAATTCACCGTAAGGTACGTCAGCGTAACGTGCGTCAAAGGCAGGATAAGTCTTACCTTCAACTTCAACAGTTTCTTCGTAGTTGTCCAAAAGTGGAGGCAAAACATCGTATGAACGACGCCAGATGTGAACTTGGTCTTCACCGTACTTTTCAGCAGCGGCAGCCTTGTTCTTACCCTGCAAAGCACCGTAGTGACGTTCGTTCAAACGCCATGACTTTTCTTCAGGAACGTAAAGTTGACCAGCTTCTTCCAAAGCGTAGTGCAAAGTCGTGATGGCACGAGTCAAAACTGAAGTGTAGGCTTGGTCGAATTCGATACCTTCTGCCTTCAACAATTCACCTGCGTGCTTGGCTTGTTCGATACCTTGTTCAGACAACTTTGTGTCCACCCAACCATTAAACAAGTTCAATGCGTTCCATTCACTTTGTCCGTGACGGATCAAAACTAATTTTGCCATGTTCTAGCTCCTTTTTTGCTTGAAATGATTCTTGCTTATTATACAACATTCCAGCCTGTCTTTGCAGGCCTAGGGCAAAAGAAAAAGCCCGGACACATGTCCGAGCTTTTCAAACTTAATTAAAGAATTAAGCCTTGTTAATGTTAACAGCTTGCAATCCGCGGTCTGAGTTTTCAACTTCAAACGTAACGTCTTGTCCGTCTTCCAAAGTCTTGAATCCGTCGCCTTGGATAGCTGAGAAGTGTGCAAAGACATCTTCACCGTTTTCGCGAGTGATGAAGCCGTAGCCCTTTTCGCTGTTAAACCACTTTACTGTACCTTTTTCCATGATTGTTTCTCCTTTGGGTCATCCCATCTGTGTCATGTAAATAAATAAGATGTTTTTGGTATGACGCCTTTCGAAAAAAACAAATCAAAATCAAAATTCAAACTTAATTTACACGTTAACTATAACATAGCCAACAAGAGTTTACAACGCAGCCATTCTACAAATATTACAATTATTTCAGAATTTAAACGCCTTATTTTTCAATATTAGGAATTGGCAAGAATATTTTTATAATACGAAACGGCATCACGTGCTGCTTGATCAGGATCCGTCGCTGCTGTTTCCTTGTTCTGCTTCATCCATGAGATGAAATCAGGGTCGGAAACCTTAGCTGACAAGACAGCCTTCAACTTCGCACCGTCTTGAGCAGACAGGGCAATCCAAGTTGCTGGCACTTGGTAAGTAACAACCTTTGACTTCACGTCGTGGTTGTTACCAGCCCAACCAAAGAGGAACTTATAAAAGTCGTTCTTGTAAACGTATTCCTTGGTTGTGGTTACTTGGAAGGCTTGGTTGCCATCAACGTTTTGAATTTGCGTTGATGTCTTCAAATCTGGCTTTGCAACCGTTGTCTTCTTCGCATCGGCCTTAGCCTTATAAACAAAGGCCTTTTCGCGACCAGAAGTACCAACAGGTTGGTAGGCCAAGACACCGTATGTGTTTTGGTCTTGCGCTGAGTAAATCTGTGTCTTCGCCGTCTTTGCCTTCACATCCATCCCGTAGTGATCATGGGCGTTGGCCACAATCAGCACAATGGATAAGGCAACAAGGACAAAGGAAACCAAAGTTGAAATCACGCGTACTGCGCGGTTCTTAATTAACATCAGTGATAGGAAAGCTAGAATAACAAAAAGAATAAATAGAATAATAATCATCTTAGTTCTCCTTCTCTTCCTTGCGTACGACTTTACCATTAATCATGAAGACGGACAAAGCCAAGGCCGCAACGGCGAAGAGGGCCGCCACAAAGAATGACATGTGGAAACCGTCCAAGGTTGCATCAATGGCCTTTGAAGCATAAGACAATGGGTCCGCGGTCTTCAAAGAAGCCTTAGGCATGTTGTCGTTGGCAACTGATTGCATAACAGAAGCCAAGATGGCCGTTCCAAGTGAAGCGGCAATCTGACGAATCGTGTTGTTCACGGCAGTACCCTGAGCGGTTTCTGTACGTGGCAACACGCTCATGGCTGCAGATGTCAAAGGCATCATCGTGAAGGCAACACCGGCCATACGAACCATGTACAAAGCAGTGATGTAAATGGTTGGTGTTTCAGCAGTCAAGTAGTAGTAAGGCAAAGTTGCCATGGCAACCAAGGCGAATCCAAAGATGGCCAAGCGCTTAGCACCAATCTTGTCATAGAAAGAACCAGCAATTGGTGAAATCAATCCCATCATCATGGCACCAGGTAGCAAAGTCAAACCAGAATCAAGGGCTGACAAACCACGTACCATCTGCATGTATGAAGGCAAGACCATTTCGACACCAATCATGGCGATGAATGTCAATGAAACAAGGGTTGTCGTCAAGGCAAACTGCTTGTTCATGAAGAGCTTCATGTCCAAGAATGGCTTTTCCATGTGGAACTGGTGACGAGTGAATTCGGCAATAATCAAAGCACCAACAATGATTGGGGCGATAACGTAGCTAAATGAGTCCCAACCGTGGTTTGAAACCATGGCGAAACCATAGAGCAAAGCACCGAATCCAAGGGTTGATTCAATCAATGAACGAATGTCCAAGGTAACCTGCTTCGTTTCCAATACGTTCTTAAAGTAGAAGATTGAAAGGAAGAAAACAATGACGGCCAGTGGCAAAACCATGGCAAAGATTGAACGCCAGTCACCACCGATGCTCATACCAAGGAATTCGTGCTTACCATCCAAAATCCAACCAGTCAAAGTAGGTCCAATGGCTGGCGCCATTCCGATAACCAAGCCGATTGAACCCATGGCCTTTCCTCGTGATTCTTCTGAGAAAAGTGTCAAAGCAACAACCTGCATCAAAGGCATAACGATACCAGCCGCAACGGCTTGCAAGCCACGGGCGACCATCATCATCCAGAATTCAGACGTTGGTGCCGTCCAGGCCATGAAAGTTCCTACAATATAAACAGCCAAGGCTGACAAGTAGAGGTACTTCGTTGGAATTCGTGTTGTTAAATAGGCTGAAACGGGCATCATAATCCCGTTCACCATCAAGAAAATCGTCGTCAACCACTGTACGGTGGCTGAATCAACGTCAAAAGCTGTCATCAATGCTGGCAAGGCCGTTCCCAATGAGGTCTGCATCAAGATGATCACAAAAGACCCGATCATCAGCAAGGCCATCATGGCAATTTTATTTACCGGTTGCCCGGCTGTTTCTTTATTTTTCGCCATTTCTTCCTCCAAAATTGTTAAGAAATAATCCAGATAGGTATACTACTGCTAAAAAAATCAAAAGTCAACAAAGGCACTTTATGCACAAGAGCCGATGTCCTCTCAGGCCTGCCGTGGCCCGACTTTGATTTCTGTAATCTGGTGATAGTAATCCAGGGCCACAATCCAATCGGCGGACTTTTGACTAGGGTAAATATAATCATCGTAATTTTTCTGATTAGTCTTCTCCCAGATGGCCATGGCCAACTCGTAAAAGTCAATCAGGGGTAACTTGGCGTATTGTGCACGCCAGGAGTCCGGGTGGTTGGCGGACTTCACAGTTGAGAGCAAGTTACGCTCCAGGTACCAGTCCTTCACATCGGCCATATCGGCCTCTAAGAAAATCGTACTGTTGAGTAGTTCATCCGGCAGCTGCAAGGCAACAACCCCTTCTAAGATCAACACGTCTGGTAGTTCTAGGCTCTTCCTTTCACCAGGCACGATATCAGCAAGGGTTTGCGAGTAAACAGCGACTTGCTGGTTACTTTGTCCCTCCTGAAATTCTCGGATGAATGTTTCCAAAGCCTTTAAGTCATAGCTCTTTGGAAAGCCCTTCTCGTCGAAGATGCCTTCTTTATGAAGGGTCGCATTGTCTTTCAAGAAAGCATCCGTTGACAGCACAGCAACTCGTAACCCGGCTTCTCTTAATCCGACAGCCAATCGCTCGGCTAAAGTCGATTTCCCAACGGCCACTGAGCCCGTTAACCCAATCGTAAAAAAAGACCCATTCTGGGCTTTTTTAATTTGGCTAAGTAATTGATCAAACATTGTCATCCTCCAAGATGTACAAAGAGTCTGGTAATTCTTCAATCATTGGTGACATCGCACCATAACCAATCAAACTGAGTCGGTGCATGGCACGGGAAGTAACCGTATAGAGCAAGCGACGAACGTCGTCCTTACTGTAGTGAGCGGCATCAGCCTGCCAAACAATCACGGCATCGAATTCCAATCCCTTGGCTAGGTAGGATGGCAAAATAACCGCTCCCGGTGCCAGGCGCTGGTTTTCGGAACGAATCAACGTAATTGGTTCGTCCTTCAGTGCTTCAGCAAGGGCCTTTGCTTCTGACAAAGTCTGAGTGATAATGGCTGTCTGTTCACCATCTTCAGCGTTTTGCTGTAGCTGCTTCTTCACAGCCGCAACCGCGGCAGCTTCGGTATCTGTCACCTTCACCGTTGGTAAATCACCGCTACGGTTGAAGGCTTCAATGGTCTTACCATCTCGAAGCAAGCCCTTCGAGAAGTCGGTAATCTGCTTCGTCGAACGGTAGGTCTGCGTCAATTCAACGAAATCGACTTTATCGGGGTTAAAGAGTGAGGCAAAGTCCTCTTCGAGCGATGAGGCCCAGTCTTGCGTAAAGATGGCCTGGTTCAAATCCCCTAGCACCGTGAACTTGGCGTTTGGGAAGGAGAACTTCAAGAAGGCCAACTGGAATGGTGTGTAATCCTGAATTTCATCAATGAAGAGGTAACGAATCTCACGCTGTCCGTGCTTTCCAGTAATCAAATCGTATAGATATAGGTAGATTGTTGTCGTTGAAAGCGACAATTGACGGTTCTTAACCTTCTCAATCACAGCCTCAATGTAATTCTCCCACTCCTGTTGGCTAATTTGATAATCAGCCAAGTTCAGGTAATGAGGGAGCTTGCGTAAAAGGTCAACGAACTGGGCGTTAATGTTAATAAAGCCAGCTCGACGAACACGCTTAGCAAGTGGGCGGAGCGCCTGGGTGGCAATCTTTTTAGCCAAGAACTTACGTTCAGCAGCATCCGAGGAGAAGGTCCGTTCCTTAGGGCCCTCACCCAACTGGTGCAAACGAGTCATATCCCCGGCGTCGTTAATCTGGTCATCCCCTAGGCGGACCTGACCAGCCCCAACCAATTCGTCATACTCTTGTTTCGACAAGTTTTCGATGGCCAATTCGACCCAGTCGGACTTCATTTGAACACCAACTTGGGAACGGAGTGAGCGCAAAAGGCTCTCCTGCGTGGCTTCCAATCGCTGAGAAAGCTTGTAGTTTTCATTATATTGGTAGTAAACGCTACGGATCTTATCCTTGCTGAGCAATGGCTCACCACGGAAGTTCAGGTTACGAACCTTCAAGCCGGACTTGTTCAGGTCCTGGGCATAGGCCTGCACAGCCTTAAACATGTCCAAAGAACCGAGCAAGTGGTCAATCTTTTCGTTTTCTTTGTTCTTTTCGAAACGGTCTTCCAAAGTTTGCACTTCAAAACGAGGCAAACGGTGGGAGGCGTACTGATAGAAGGTCAGTTGCACGAGGTTTTGCTCACCCAGTTCCGGTAGAACTTGATCAACATAGTCGTTGAAAAGCTGGTTGGGTGAGAACATGACAACCTGGCCAGAGTTAAGCTTACCGCGGTAGCGGTAAAGCAAGTAGGCCACACGCTGCATGATGGCCGCCGTCTTACCGGAACCAGCAGCACCTTGAACGAAGAGCAAGTCCGCATCCGTATTACGGATGATCTTGTTCTGTTCCTTCTGGATGGTCGTGACAATGGACTTCATCTTCGTTGTTGATTCGCCTGACAATGCGTTCAACAACATGGCATCCCCAATCGCCTCTTCCGTATCGAAGAGTGTGACGATAACCCCCTTCTCAATCTCAAACTGACGCTTGAGCACAACGTCAGCGGTCTGCTTACCGGCCGGCGTCATGTAATCAACTTGGCCGAGTCCACCATCATAGTAGATGGAAGCAACCGGCGTTCGCCAATCATAGACCCAGAAGCGACCATCATCATCGGCAAAGGAAGCCAACCCAATGTAGACGGTCTCCTTTTCGCGGTTCTCTTCCGCGTTATCCAAGAAGTCAATTCGGGCAAAGTAAGGCTTTTCCTTTTGCTTCGCCAAAGTCTTGTAACGGTCTTCGGCACGGGACTTGGCAGACTGACGTTCCTGGATAGCCTGTTGTTGCTGGCGAATCGACATGGCCGTTTCAACGATACCAGAGTAGGTTGACGTCTTAACACGGACGTCGTCCCAAGCCTTGGCAACGTCAGATAGTGAGCCATTGGACTTCTTCACTTCGGCTTCAGCTTCTAGCTGGGCGAGGTCAATCTTTTTTAAGACGCCATTTAGGTATTCTTGTTCGCGGACTTTTTGCTCGTTTGACACAGCACACCTCTTCTAAATTTACGTTGTATCCATTATACGCCTATCCAATTTAGAAAGATAGGACGGTAAAAATGACAATTTAATAGGAGAAAAGACTTTTTAATGACAAAATACCATCAAAAAAAGCCGACCGAAGTCAGCTTTCTAAAAATCATTTTACTTGTTAGTCAATGATGTGATACCAGGCAATGGCTTACCTTCAAGGTATTCCAATGAAGCCCCACCACCAGTTGAGATGTGTGACAACTTGTCAGCAACACCCAAGGCTTGAACGGCAGCAGTTGAGTCACCACCACCAACGATCGTTGTTCCACCGTTTTCAGTTACCTTAACCAATTCGTTTCCGATGGCCAAAGTTCCCTTAGCGAAGTTAGGCATTTCGAACACACCCATTGGGCCGTTCCATACAACAGTCTTAGCATCTGCCAAAACGTCTTGGAAAAGCTTAACTGACTTAGGACCGATGTCCAAGCCCATGTATCCGTCAGGAATACCAGCAGCTGAATCAACTGTTTCAGTCTTTGCATCGTTTGCAAAGTTGTCAGCAGCCACAGCGTCGATTGGCAATACCAAACGGTCGCCGGCTTCTTCCATCAATGACTTAGCCAAATCAACCTTGTCAGCTTCGAACAAAGACTTACCAATCTTGTTACCCTTAGCAGCGTCGAATGTGTAAGCCATTCCACCACCGATGATAACCTTGTCAGCCTTCTTCAACAAAGCTTGAACAACTTCAATCTTGTCAGAAACCTTAGCACCACCAATAATGGCAACGAATGGACGCTTAGGGTTTTCAACTGTGTCACCCAAGAACTTGATTTCCTTTTCCATCAAGTATCCTGCAGCGGCTTGGTCAACGTTTGAAGCAATTCCAACGTTTGAAGCGTGTGAACGGTGAGCAGTTCCGAAGGCATCGTTGATGAACAAGTCATCACCGAGTGAAGCCCAGTACTTACCCAATTCAGGGTCGTTACCAGATTCCAACTTCACGTATTCGCCGTTCTTCACGTCTTCGAAACGTGTGTTTTCAACCATCAATACTTGACCATCCTTGAGGTCGTTGATTGCGGCTTCCAACTTAGCACCACGTGTTTCAGGAACGAAGATAACTTCTTGTCCCAACAATTCACCCAAGCGCTTTGCGACTGGTGCCAATGACAATTCCTTCTTGTCATCTTCAGTCTTGATACGACCCAAGTGTGAGAACAAAACGGCGCGGCCGTTTTCCTTGATCACGTGCTTAATAGTAGGCAAAGCAGCAACGATACGGTTATCGTTACCAATTACGCCATCCTTAATTGGGACGTTAAAGTCCACACGCATCAATACTTTCTTACCGGCCAAATTCTTCAAATCTTGAACAGTTAATTTTGCCATGATTGCCTCCAAAATTTCTTTACTTAACAAGACCAATTATAAAGCAATTACTAGCAAATGTCTGCCCAGTCTGCTAATTTTGTACATTTTGTTACTTGTGAAAGTCGCTGCCCTATCAATGATAATTTGATTTACCTTCGAATTTTACTTTTCAGTAAACTAGCTTTCAATTTATCAAAAAAAGAATCAATTCAAAGCTTTTGTGCAATCTTTCTCAAAGTGACTAAAAAGCCTATCTATTTGCCATATAACAAGTTACAATATTCACAGATGCAAGATGTGCTTGCAGAATAATTGGAGGCCGCAAAATGGCAAAAGTAGCATTTGTAACTGGTGGAGCTCAAGGTATTGGTAAGGCAATCGTCCAACGATTGGCAAAGGACGGTTTTTCTGTAGCCGTTGCCGACCTAAACATTAAAGAAGCAACAAAGGTTGCTGACGAAGTGAACAAGGCCAACGGTGAAGCGTTGGCCATCAAGATTAACGTTGCTGATCGTGATAACTTCTTCGCTGCCGTTGATGAAGCAGTTGAAAAGTTAGGTGGTCTTGATGTTTTGGTTAACAACGCCGGCTTAGGTCCAACCACACCAATTGATACCATCACGCCTGAACAGTTTAACAAGGTTTACAACGTTAACGCTGCTGGTGTCATTTGGGGTACCCAAGCTGCTCACAAGTACTTCAAGAAGTTTGGTAAGGGTGGAAAAATC
The DNA here is from genome assembly GCF_900112405.1 of Fructobacillus durionis. Taxonomy (GTDB): domain Bacteria; phylum Bacillota; class Bacilli; order Lactobacillales; family Lactobacillaceae; genus Fructobacillus; species Fructobacillus durionis. The sequence goes on from NZ_FOLI01000007.1 coordinate 68,159, forward strand.
ATCAACGCAACGTCTCAAGCTGGTGTCGTTGGTAACCCTAACTTAGCCCTTTACAGTGGTACAAAGTTTGCCGTTCGTGGTATCACCCAGGTAACGGCCCGCGACCTTGCAGAAGAAGGCATTACGGTAAACGCCTTTGCTCCTGGAATCGTTAAGACGCCAATGATGTTTGATATTGCCCACAAGGTTGGCGCAAACGCCGGTAAGGACGACGAATGGGGAATGGCCCAATTCTCAAAGGACATCGCCTTGAAGCGTTTAGCCCAACCAGAAGACATCTCAGCCGTTGTCTCATTCTTGGCTGGTCCTGATTCAAACTACGTTACCGGTCAGACGTTGATTGTCGACGGTGGTATGCAGTTCCAGTAATTTTTACTCACATCAAGTAGTTCAGCATGCCTCTCAAGATTTAAATACTATAATTAATGTAACAAGTTAAGAGGCATATACTTTACCTCTCAAAAGCCTATCGCCGGCCAGCGATGGGCTTTTTTATTATAAAAACCCCGTTCAAATGAACGGGGCAAACAACTACTTATCACGAAGACAAGCAATTATTTTTCGCAAGTAAACTAATATTTCTTTATCATTATCAGAACAAAAAAGTCTCAAGATTTACATCTTGAGACCTTCTTTTTATCCCTAAATAAAACTTACGTTTTACCTTTTAATCCTTTTTCTTCAATCCTAACGCTACCGCTAATGAACCCAGTCCTAAGAGGGCTAATCCCTTAACAGAGTGCCCAAGTTGCTTTGCCGTTGCAGGAAGCGAATGGTTCTTGCTTGCTGTTGCACGGCCGTTTGAGCTAGCTGCACCATTGTCTGCGTGACTTGGTGTGTTCGAAGCACTTGGCGTGTCGGATGAACTTGGTGTATTCGGTGTATTTGGCGTTACAGGTGTTGAGGCCTTCTTTTGATAGGTCACCGTCACGTTCTCGTCCTTGGTATCTGCTGTGACATTTTCAGCATCGACTTTGGCCTTATCTGGGGCATCATAACCATCAACTGCTGGTGAGGTTACTTCAGCCCAGGAAGCGCTATCTGGTGTCCAAGTGCCATCCTTAGTCACCTGACCAGTGACCGTATCGATGGTAACATCCTTCTTAAAGGTGACCAGCTGGGTCACTGTCTTGGCAACCTCGTGACCGTCACTCTTATCAACGTACTTAATCGTTCGAGTAGCCGTCTTCGTCTCAGTCTTCTCAGCTGTACCATGGGCGTACTGAACAACCTCCGTGTCATCCTTTGTGTCCGCTGTTACCGTGCTGTCTGCAGGTACAGATGCACGATCAGGCGCAGCATAACCATCGATTGATGGTGACTGAACTGCTCCCCATGAGCCGCTTTGAGTCCAAGGGCCAGTTGGCGTAACCTGACCAGTGGCTTCATTCTTCTCTACTGGACGAGTAAAGGTAATTGCTTGGTTAACCTCGGCATGAATTTCATGCTGATCGACTTTGTCGACGTACTTGATGGTACGGGTCACAACCCTTGTTTCGGTTGTAGCATCCTTCTTTTGATTGTACTTAACAACTTCTGTGTCGTCAGACATATCGGCCGTTACATTGGCAGCATCGACCTTGGCGCGGTCGGGTGCATCATAACCGTCAATGGATGGTGAATCGACTTCGGACCAGGAACCAGACTGCGTCCAGTCACCGTAAGTGACGTTACCAGTCTTCTCATCAACCGTCTTCGTCCGTGTAAAAGTAACTGGTTGCGTTACTTCAGCATGGATTTCGTGGTTGTCTGAAGCATCTTCGTACTTAATCGTACGAGTGACCGTCTTTGTTTCGGTCGTGACGTTCGTCTTATGGCTGTACTTAACCGTGACGGTCTGGTCCGTTGCGTTATCCGCATTTAAGCTATTGTCCGCATCGACTTTGGCCTTATCTGGGGCATTATATCCAGCCACACTTGGTGAGTCAACCTCAGACCAAGAACCGGATTGCGTCCATGCTCCTGTTGAGATTTCTTGGCCAGTTACCGCATCCTTTGTCACCGTCCGCGTGAAGGTAACCGGTTGGGTTACCGTGTTGGCGACCTGTTGACCGGTATCCTGATCAACGTAGTTAATCGTACGAGTTGCGGTCTTCGTCTCAGTCGTATCGACATGCTTGTGCTTCAAGACGACGTTAAAGGTTTGGTTCAAATCTGAACCAAAGGTATAACCTGCGGCAGGATATGGATCAGTCACTAGCTCGTAACCCTTATTCTCCAGTTCCTGGATGGTTGCTGCCGTCCGGTATGAATCGAGGGCGTTGCAATGTCCGTTCTTATTAACGTAGGTGTAGGTGTCCCCGTCAATCTTCTGGTTATTATTATCTTGATCAAGGTAGTTAACGGTTAGATTGCGGTTTTGTGCATAGACGTAGGTAATGGTCTGGTCCGAAGTTCCATCAAATGTTCCATCAGGACCGTTAATGACTTCAACTAAGTAGTAATTCTTTGACGAATAATCGTTGGCCTGCGTCTGATAAGCTTCACCATATGAACCGTTAATCGTCTTCTCGTCTAGTTGTTCCCAATCGTTATTCGTATTGGTATCGCCATCTTTGTCGAGCACGTAACGGACTTTGGCAGAAGCTGGGTCGGCCTTATAAACATAGGTAATGTTTAGGACACCATTCTGCCAATCTGCCTTGAAGGGTCCATTTACGGCGTACTGGCCATCACCAGTTGATGTAGCCCCTTCTGGTAACTTAGAGGTATCCAAGGTGTAGTGATCTAATTGAACACTCTTAGCAGAATAAGTATTATTGTCCTTCTCAAATCCCAACTGCTTTGAATCGGCGGCAATTTGGTTTCCCTGTTCATCCTGGTAGTGAACAAGTACTTTCGTTTCACCCTCGGTGGTGTTGTCGTTCATTGGGGTTGTAAATGAATGTTTGTTGTCCGAAACACCTTTGTTATCAGAGAAGTTAGCAGAATACTTAACCTGCCCGTCCTTGTTGTTTGGGTTCTTAAACTGGATGCTTGCCTGGATTGAGTATGGGATAACAACGTTTCCCTTACCGTCGCTATAACGGCTCTCCATTTCTTGAATGACCGCATCCGATACATGGGCGTATTGCGACTTAATGATGGTTTCAAATTCAGCCTTACTATAGGCGAGTGTCTGCTGCTTACCGTAGTTAATCACGACCTTGTAGTGACTGTCTGATACTTTAATAATTGAATAGCTGTTCTCTGCAGGGGTTGCACTGTTACTTGAATCCTGGTTGAACCAGTTGGCGATTCGATTACCGGCGTTTGAGGTACCACCCCAGTTATTAGCCGCTTGATCCGTCCAACCGGCTGCTTCTGTTGCTGGTCCGAAGTTTTGTGAAACAGCCACGTAAGGGCTAAAGGTTCCAGGGGTGATGTCAACCGGAACCTCTTGGCCGTTAGAAGTTGTACTTGCATTCACATCAATGGTTTGAATGTAATCCTGACCATTATTTAAGAGAACTGGTTGTGTAAATGGCTTACCATCTGAATTAAAGAGTGTTGCACGTAACTCCACACCATCTGAACTTTGACTAGAAATCAAGTCCTGCATCGTTCCAAGGGTATTGTTCTCACTAAAGTTTGGTGCCGTTGGCTTAGCCGCCCAGTGGTAATTATGAGTTTGATCTGCAATTGTCTCCGAGAAGGACAGGTCGGCACCATTACTTGCTGACTTAGGAAAGACCATACCACCAGCCGTATTAAAGTTTAAGGTAATACGGTGGGTTTGGTTGGCATTAAAGTTAGAACCATCAAGTGGGATGACAATTTCTTGCGTATTTTGGTCAAAAGAAACGGACTTGGAAATCGACTGATTCGCTTCATCATCATTAATCACAGGATTCAAGTTTGAGACACCAAACGTTTGCGTACCTGGTTGGTTCGCCAAATTTGTTTTTACCGGAATACGAATCGTATCGCCGGCTTTCAAAGTCTTTCCACCGTTAATGGTGAAAGAAATGGAAGCTTTACCAGCGTTTCCTTGGGCATAATCCATCCAACCAGTATCTAGTTGATCACCATCGTTATGTTGCCAAGAAATTTTATCCGTTTGAACAGAACCGTCACTGGCTAGGTTCGCATATTCATAGGAAGAAGCCGCCCCCACCTGACTAGTTAAAGCAGTGGCTGATTGGTTGCTTCCGTTCTCTAAGCTTTGACTTGGATTTGAAAAATTTTGCTTTGTGTCAACTTGAGTAGTTTGGGTGGCATCATCGGCAGAAACTTGCCCGAGTGTATTATTTTCAGATGCGAAGGCTATGCCGCCAATCAAGGCAAAGGAGGCAACCGACATGACAACCCAGTTCTTCTTTACTTTATGAAGCACTTTTCTCTCGTTCTGCTTACTAAATTGTTGATGGTTGTACATCATGAACAGTTCCTCCTAACCAAAATACTGTCTCACATAAGTACATAGATTCTAAAAAGAACATTGTACCTATTCTTTCTTCACGACTATTACAACAGTATTTCTTCTAAATTTCAAGGATGTTTTCAAAATTACTTATAAGTCGGAGTTTTTATTACAAATAATCGTATTATTTAAAATAAACACAAAAAAAGCAGACCCGAAGGTCTGCTCTTTTCTTAAACATTGATTGCCCCTGCTGGGATCGAACCAGCGCATGGAGGTACCAAAAACCTCTGCCTTACCACTTGGCCAAGGGGCAATGCTTCAAATTTGCCTGAAGCGAGGCAATGGGAGCGGTAGGATTCGAACCTACGAACCCGAAGGAACGGAGTTACAGTCCGTCGCGTTTAGCCAGACTTCGCTACACTCCC
>NZ_FOLI01000010.1 GCF_900112405.1 Fructobacillus durionis
CCATGGAAGTTGGATTATCATAACATTAATTTTATGTTTACTGATAACTTGCCAACAGATGATGTCGCTACTATTCAAGTATTGCAACAATCAGGCGCTAAGTTCCCTCATGAGTACTTAGACCGTTATGCCCCTGGTATTGACACTAATGAGCTTGAAACGATGCGAGAGCGTGAAAATGAGCCAGTGAATGCCATGCAGGAGGAGATGAAGCGCTTGCAGGATAAAACCTCACAGCTAGGTGATGAAGATGACGAGTAATCATGATTTAGGACTACAATTTTCCAACCAGAGAGCAAGGGCTGATAATCAATCAGTTAAAGAGCTTAACAAGATGATTGCCAACAATCAGCAGGCTTTCTTGGCGTGGTGGGGGAGCTTTAATGATGAATATGATGACTTCGACCAGGCAGACTACTCACAATATCCAGATAGTGAGTTGGTCAGTGAGATAGACCATTACGCTATCCAGAATGGTATCAAGACGGTACAAGTGAACAATATTGACCAGTTATTAGAGTATGCACTGATGGTGTTTACTTCAGTCGTCGCCTTAAAGGCAATTAGTTATGTTGGCAAGTCGCTTAAGAATGAGGTCAAAGTAACGGCTGATTTTGGACGAAAAGTATATGACACGGCTGTACAAGAGATTGCTCAGAAAGTCATTGACCAAGGTATCAAGGGCGTTAAATGGTCTGATCGTATTTGGAGTAATCAAACACGGCTCCGTACTGATATGTCGAATATCTTACGAGAGTCTCTACTTGATAGTCAAAACCCGACGACCTATACCAAGCAGATTAAGGGCCGTTACGGTGTGTCAAGGTATGAGGCGGAACGTATTTTGCGTACAGAAGGTGCTAGAGTATCTGCTGAACAGCAAGTAAAGTCAATTAAGTCTGCTGGGTATAAAAAGCTAGAATGGGTGGCGGGCGCTGGTTCGTGCCAGCTATGTATGGAATTAGATGGAAAACAGTTCAAAGCAGCGAGCTTTGGTTCTGGGCGCTATGTAATTCCAAAGCACCCCAACTGTCGTTGCTCTGTAGTAGCGGTCGACGAATCGGACACAACAGTATACGAGGATTAGGAGAAATAATATGACACTTACGCTGGTTACAAAAAATGGCGATAGAAAGGTTATTAGTGATATTCAAACAGTAAGCGAAACAAAAGATTATGTTCAAGTTGAATATAGTGACCCAGATTTAAATGAGGATGTTCAGCTTCTGATTGGTAAATCACGATTGTCTGATGTAATTACAGGAAGTTAATATTCAAGTTGAAAGCATTCACTTAATTGTGAGTGCTTTTTTAGTACATAAATCGACCTGGGAAGTCGTTAAAAGCACCATAACAACGGAGTAGCGAGTGGAGGGTGTGCCATTAGGTGGAAACTGTGCAAGCTACTGTGCATTTATGTAGGAGGACGACATGTCGCAAGAAGTTAATACGCAAGTTGACCAAGAACCCGAAGTACAAGGTGACGAAAGTCAACAAGAAACACAAACTCTGTCGCAAGAAGAGGCTAACAAATTGGCTGAACAAGAGGCAGAACGTCGAGTGGCGAAGGCTCGTGCTAAGTGGGAAGAAACCATGAAGGACAAGCTCGAAGAAGCGAAGTCAGAAGGCGAGAAGTTAGCCAAGATGAGCGCACAAGAAAAGGCAGACCAAGCAGCTAAGAAACAGGCAGAAGAAATGAAGGCCCGTGAAGAAGCGTTGAATAAGCGTGAGCTTACTGCCAGTGTGCGTGATGAATTGGCTGATAAAAACTTGCCAAGTGATTTAGCTGAAACCCTTGTTTCAATTGGGGATGCTGAACAAATTAGCAAGGCAATCACGACCCTTGATGGATTGATTGCTGAACGAGTTAATCAAGAGGTTAACCAGAAGCTGCAAGGCTCTGGCAAGCCAAAAGGTGGTGCTTCGTCACTAACTGATGAAAATGACCCATTTGCCGCTAAGGCAGCAAAGTATAAATAAAGGAGGCCTAAAATGGCTCAAGAACAAATCTTTAATAAGAATTTTGCTGGAATTATTACGCCAGCTTTTCGTGCGTTGTCCGCATTTCAACCAGCATTCGGTGACTTGCAAACTAAGGATGGCGTAACTGAAAACGCAACTATGTTTTCTATCAAGTCAAATGACTTGCCAGCACAACTTGGTAACTATGATACTGACGCCAACACTGCGTTTAATGATGGTTCTGATAACTCTAACCGCTTTGGTAAGCGTAAGGAAATTATTTACAAGGAACAAGATGTTCCCTACGACAGCACTTGGGCATTCCGTGAAGGTCTTGACCGGTTTACTGTAAATGCAGACCTTAACTCTGCCGTTGCCGAGCGTTTGGACTTGCAATCACAAGCAAAGGTACGTTTGTTTAACGCATTGTTTGGAAAGAAGTTGACGGAAAGTGCTTCTGATGACCTGGGTTCTGTATCTGACGTTGTCAAGTTGTTTGGAAAGGCTTCTCAAACATACACGGACATGGAAATCATGACACCAGTACGTGCGTATGTTGATCCAGAAACGTACAACGCCATTGTGGATGCTCCAGCAACTACGACTGCTAAGAACTCTGCTACGAACATTGACACAAATGGTGTAGTGATGTTGAAGGGAATTCGTGTTACTCAAGTTCCTACTCAATACATGAACGGTGCTAAGGTTATCTTCACGCCTGACAACATTGGGCGTGCATTCTTGGGAATTAACATTGTTCGTACGATTGAATCAACTGACTTTGCTGGTGTCGAATTGCAAGGTGCTGGTAAGTATGGCGCTTGGGTTTCTGATTTGAACAAAAAGGCTATCTTGACGGCTGGATATACGAAGCCATCATCTACTGCAACTGGCAAGTCTGATAGCACAAAGTCCACGGATGCTAAAGATGAGGCCGGCAAGTAATTAGCTGAAAGGGGGCTAATATGAGTGAAACTAGTGTTGATACTGCAAGCGACTATGAGAAACTCTTAGACCCTAAGAGTTCGGTTAAGGATAAGCTTGAAATCATTGAAAAGAATGTAAAAGCTCGCTTGTCTGTCTTGCTCGGGCTGAAGAATACAAACATTCCTGATCAGTTTGACTACATTGTGGATGAAGTAGTGGCTGCTCGTTTTTCTCGTATTGGTAATGAGGGGATGAAATCGTCTGGGCAAGATGGGTTAACGCTTGTCTTCCAAGAAGATGATTTTTCTAAGTTCAAGAATGAGATTGACGAATACCGCACCGGAAACGTTACTGGCCGGCAGAGAGGTCGGGTGATGTTCCTATGAACGCAGCTACAAAGGTTGCTTTGTATGTGAAAGTCAAAGGAACACAAGACCCTCGTAATCCTCGCAAAAAAGGGGATGACGAGTTAGTTGCCGAGGTTACAGTGAATGTGACTAACTTAAGCGCTGCTAAGTCATATCGAGAGTATGGCGTTGTTTCATACGGCGAAAAGATTATTCGCTCTGTTGGCACCCTGCCATACTTTGATTATTGCTTGATTGATGGCAAAAAGTATGTGGTGCAGGAGCGACAGATGGTGGGCATTCGCTCGTCTATTCGAGTAAAGGAGGATTAGATGGGTGTAGTTGGCGCTGATAACTTTATTAATGTTCAATCAGAGAAGCTTCGTAAAGCTCCTGGTAAAGTATTCTCCATTTTGCAAGATACGGCGAATAGTACACGTTCACAGGCTGTTCGTATTGCACCGGTTCGTACTGGTTTTCTGCGTAATAACATTAAGCCGGAGATGGTGATTAACGGAACAAAAATGACGGCTACTGTGTACGGAAACGCCTTCAATGGTTCGTTTAACTACGGATACGCACAGGAATATGGAACGAAATATGTCCGTCCCAAGTACTTCATTACAACGGCTTTTGAGGCTCATAAAGAGCTATTTAGAAGTCGTTTGAAGGAGGTAATCAATGGTTGATACACCAGATTACGCTTTGTACAAAGAAGTCGGCGGTTATTTGTTCGATAAATACGGGGATGGTAGTAATGGTGGACAGTTCTTTAAGACTTTTCCAGAATTTCACGATTATTCATTTAACAACCCAATGGTTATTCTTGGAAATCAGTCGATGGGGCAAGATACACCTTTAAAAGGCGTGCTTGTATCGAAGCCTGCTATTACCATTCATGTATTTGGCGATATTGAGGCGCTGGAAGACGTTCAGGGCGTTAAGCAGTCTATTTACTCGTATCTCATGCAACTAAGCGCAGTAGGCGAATACAGGGTTGAATTAGACCCACACAATTTAATTAACACAGTGGCACAGGAGCAGGAAGACAACCTACGTCTGTGGCACGCAACACTTGATGTGACCTTTAAGGTCAACTAACACAAGACTCTAACGAGTCTTTTTTTATTGGAGGTAATTATGGCTGATTTAGCTAATAAGGCCGGTGGCAAGGCGATTGTATTTGCACGGCCATTTTCAAAACAAGCCGCCATGGTGGGGACAAAGGTTGCCTACCAGACGACTTATGGTTATAAGTTGTCCCGTGATTCAAAGTCAGAAGACACGAAGGATGGCAAGATTTCAAAAGGCGGATCACTTGATGGAACGCTTTCTATGGAAATGTTGGCATCTAACCAGGACTTGTTAAACGACATTGAGGACACCGTTGTTAAAGGTAACTCCATGGAATTCTGGATTGTCTACACAGACACGCCAGGTTCTTCTGCTAACAAGTATGTGGCTCGCTACATGGTGGCAGATATCACTTCTCATGAAGAAACTGGCGATTCGGATAACTCTGTATCGTTGAAGCTAGAAGCAACTATCAAGGATGGATACGCACGTCGTGGAGAAGTAACGTTATCGCTTGATGAAGCAAACTCCGCATACAAGTTTAAGGACTTGGGCAATGTTACGAATTCAGAGTCGTCTGACTCGGCTTCACAACCAACAACAAAGTAACTGATCGATAGTACAACGGCTAAACGTTCGAGCGGGGTGAGAAGCCCGATACTAAACTACTAATAGAAAAAATAGGAGAATTATTATGATCACATTTGAAATTAACGGTAAGGAATACCAATTCGCATTCAACTTCAAGTTTATCCGTGCCTTGGACAAGTCAGTTGTAGGGAATGTTAACGGCATTAAGTTTGGTGCCGGTGTTGACATGAACCTGTCTAAGTTTATTGTGGACGGCGACCCAATCGCTCTTTCTGATATTTTGATTGCTGCTAACCATGCTGCTGGCGGGAACTTGACCACTGGTATGTTGGATGACTTCTTCGATGATGAGAAAACTGATATTGATGCCATTGCTAATGAAGTAACGGAGGCATTGAAGGAAGGAAAATTTACGAAGAACAAGGTAGCGAAGGTAGTCGCTCAACAAGTAGTGGCACAAACAGCCTAAAAGAGTTAGATAGCGCAAGCCAATACCATGAAATCTTGGTCAATGGCTTGCGCTATTTTAATGTATCCAACTCTGATGAAGTAGCGAATATGACTCCGAGAGAGTATCAGCTACAAATTGAGGCGGCTCAACTGAAAGAAATTGACAAGAAACACGCTATCCATGAAATAGCCTGGGCTTCAATGGCTGTTGAACAAACTAATGCCAGTGGAAATAGCCTTAAGTTTGACACTTTCGACAAGTTCTTCGAAAGAGATTACAAAAAGGCCATCAACAAGATTAAGCAAGAGTTTAATCCGAAAGCTGCAGTTGATATTCCTTCAGAAGAGTCAGGTTACAACATGGACCTATTACAAGAACTAGAAAGGGGGTTAAATGGCTGAACAATATGAAGTCAAAGCAGTCTATTCTGCTGATATAACGGCGTTTAGTGCTGGCGTTCAGACGGCAATTGCCTCGATGAATAACTTTAGTCGTACAGCAGAAAAATCAACTAAATCAGTGGCTGGTAGTGTAGCTGGTGTTGGTAAGTCAATGATGGTTGCAGGAGCTGCAGCGACAGCAGCCGGTGTAGCCGGATTAAAGTCATATGGTGATTTTTCCAAGACCATGAACCAGGCCGCAGTTGTTGCTGGTGGAACAGCTAAAGACATCAAAGGACTGACTCACGTTGCTGAAGAAATGGGCGATGAATTGCCAATTAGTGCTAAGGAATCAGCAGAGGCAATGCTTTCAATGGCTCGAGATGGGGCTTCACTGGACCAGATCAAGCAAGAGTTCCCAGCAGTTGCTCGTGCAGCTACCGCCGCTGGTGCTGATTTGCAAGCGACGGCCAATGTTGTTCAACAGTCAATGAACATTTGGGGTGCTTCAATTGGCACACCGGCACAGGCTGCTGCAGACTTGACACAAACGGCCAATCTTTCTAATGCCTCGATTGAGGACATGCAGCAAGCATTGGCAACAATTGGTGGAACAGCCTCGAACGCTGGTATTTCCATGCAAGACACTTCAACTGCTATTGGACTGTTAACCAATAAAGGATTTAGTGCAGCGCAAGCTTCACAGGATTTGAACCATGCTATTTTGATGATGCAAGCACCTTCAAAGGGGGCTGCTAAGCAAATGGATGCACTGGGTCTTAGTTTTAACGATGCACAGGGAAATATGAAACCGTTCCCACAGATACTCGCCGAAATATCTGAAAAAATGGATGGTATGAGTTCCTCTGAAAAGGCTGATGCGCTAAAGCGGATGTTTGGAACATCTGGAATGGCTGCTATCCTTCCACTGATGAACTCAATTCGTGATGAAACAGGTAGTACAACGACTTCTTGGAAGGCCTTTTCTAATCAGCTTCAAAGCACGACATCGACTGCTGCTGAAGCTAATGACTTTTTGAGCGGTCAAGCTGCGGAAATGCAGAAAAACGTTGGTTCTAAGTTAAAACGACTAGAAGATAACATGGGCTCGTTAAAAAATGCATCATTTGATACAAAGGCTGGTATTACTGGTGCATTACTTGATTCTGGAAACGATTTTGTTCGTTGGGCTACGACGAGTAATAGCTCAGTTGCAAGCATCGGAAGAGAGTTTGTCGGACTACTTCCAGTTCTTGGTCCAGTGACAACTTATATTGGTCTTTTTACTAAATTAATGGGACCAGCATCTGCTGCTGTAACAATGTTCACTAATCCTATTGGATTATCTGTGATTGCCTTATCTGCTTTGGTAGTTTATTTAATTGATGTCTATAACAAAAATAAAGAGTTTAAGAAAACAATTGATAAGGTTGGAAAAGCTCTATCAGAAATGTTTGTTCCTTATTTGAAAGCTGCCTGGAAAGCGTTGCAAGATATTGGGCCCACATTGGGAATTGTTTTAGGAACAATTGGTGGTGGAGTAGTTACAGTACTTGCGTTTAACAAGGCAGTGAGCGGTCTTGCTACAGCGATGGACTTAGTTGCCAAAAATAAGGTTGTTGCCGTTATTATTGCTCTTGCTATTGCCGCACAGTATGCTTACAAGCACAGTAAAACATTCAAGAATATTGTAGATACCATGGCGAGAGGGGTTAAAGTTTTAACTGATAAAATCAGGGAAAACAAAGATGCCATGGATACTATGAAACGAGTTGTGAAGTTGTTAGCTGGTTCAACTGGATTAATCATGCTTGTGATGGCATTTAAAAAAGTTAAAAGCGCAACCTCGGGGGCTACTGGACTGCTAAAAAGTTCCGGAAAACATTTTGAAAAGCCAGGAAGTGGGGCTGGCAAGTCTCAAAAATCATTAGATAAATTCGCTAATACGCTTATTAAAATTAGTTTTTCAATTGGAATTGTCTTTGCCTCTCTTTCACTATTTGCTTTTGCACTAACTGGATTAGCAAAAACTGGTAATGAAGGAGCGGTTGTCATTGGGGTATTTGGTGCAGCTATTGTTGGAATAATAACTGCAATTGGGTTATTTGCTCCGGCAATTTCAGTTGCAACGCCTGGATTATTAGCCCTATCTGGCTTGTTTATCTCGATTGGAGCGGCAATTGCCATTGCAAGCGTTGGACTAGCAACTCTTGTTAACGCCATTTCAAAGTTAATCGATACGCTCAATAACGCTAACCAAGCTGGAGAGAATGCTAAACAATTACTGGTATCAATTGGAGAAGGCTTTGCTGGCATGATTGCTCAATTCCTAATCAGCTTAGAGGAAGCAGTTCCTCAAGTTGTTCAAGGATTCATTGATATGCTTGTATCGGTCTTTAACATTATTGCAACCAATGCTCCAACAGTCGTGGGGGCATTTACTGATATGATTGTGAGTTTGATTAATGCTATTAGCGACAATCTGGGAAATATTCTTGATGCTGGTACTAATTTAGTGATCAACCTGCTTAAAGGCATTGGTACTAAAACTAATGAAGTGATTAATGCTGGGGTTGATATGGTTAAAAGTATTCTCCAGGGTATAACTGATAACCTACACAAATTGTCAGACACTGCTGTTGATTTCGTAAACCGTCTGGTTTATGAGATTGGTTACGCTGCAGGTCGGCTTTGGGGATCTGGATCACAACTTTTAGATACTGTTGTTAAAGGATTTAATGATGGCCAAAGTAAGGCAAAAGATGCTGGAACTAATGCTTCTAATTCTGTTCATGATGGAGCTAATTCTGTTGATTTGTTCGATGTTGGAGGATTCTTAATGTCGGGACTGACAAACGGAATTGGCGCCTCTGCCTCAAATGCAGTAATTGCAGCGGTAAGGGTTGCTAAGGGAATTCTAAAAGGTGTTAAAGGTGCCTTGGGAATCCATTCTCCATCAAGAAAAATGGCTGAAGTTGGAATGTTTACCATGATGGGAATGCAGAATGGTATTGATGATAATTCGTATCGTGTAACTGATTCTATTTCTAATGTTGCTGATGAAGCCGTGAAAGCAGCTCAATTCGGAACAACTGGATTTGAGTACAGCATGACGCCGGTTACTTCTGGTTTTGATTTAAACGATAATGGGACTGTTTCCATGTCGCTTGAAAATAATAAGCAACCTGCACAATTGAACCTAGCTATGGGTCAGAACACTTATTCTGCTTATGTAGACGATATTTCAAACCAACAAGGCAAGT